>JAYWLB010000080.1:0-8320 GCA_035967665.1 Verrucomicrobiales bacterium BCK34 | reverse complement strand
ATCGGATTTCTCTACGACGCAACCACCGTAAGAACCGTCCGGGACGAATTGAAACGGGCCCGCGATGCTGCCGACGGGAAGCGGGAGGAGAAAATCCTCGATCCTTACCGCCGCCGAATGGGGGATTTGTCGGGGTTTATGAAAGATCTTAAACAGCGTTTCAGCCAATGGCATAACCGGAGGCAGGGGCGAAAGGGCACGCTTTGGGAAGATCGCTACAAGAGCGTTTTGGTGGAGGGGGATTCCAGGGCTCTCATGACAATGGCGGCGTATATCGACCTCAATCCGATTCGCGCGAACATGGTCGCAAAGGTGGAGGATTATCGCTGGTGTGGCTACGCCTCTGCGGTGGGAGGAAACAAGTGGGCCCGCCGTGGTCTCGGAAGAATTCTGACAACTTCAGATCACGTCAGCGGGACGGATTTTGAGGAGAAGTGGCCGGAAACCGCCGCGACGTATCGTCTCTGGCTATATCACGAAGGGGAGGAGCGTGAGATTCCCGAAGCGGGGAAAGTTAATCGTAAGAAGGGGTTTTCCCGGTCGGAAGTGGAGGCGGAAGAAGCTCGCGAAGGAAAGATGCCAGTGGCTGAGGCGATTCGTCATCGTGTAAGGTATTTGACCGATGGCGCAGTCCTCGGAAGTGCGCGTTTTGTGAATGAGGTCTTTGAGCGAAATCGAGGCAAGTTTGGAAAGACTCGCGAAAGTGGTGCGAGGGAGATGCGTGAGGCCAATTGGGAAGGGCTGTGCGTGATACGGGATCTGCGGAATGAAGTGATAGGGGCGGCGCGGGCGCCACGGGGAGGGTAGGAAGTCCAAAGCAATGGATGGACGAGGGACGGACCGGCTTTATTGGGCGGAATTCATGCGAGGGCCCTGTGATAATTGAGGCTGATCGGAGATGTGAGATCTGTTCGCGAGGGGCGGCGTGGTTTTTTTATTTCATGGGGCGCGGCAGAAATCAATTTCTCCAAAGAATCGCGCATAAGTCATAGTTCAATTTCCATGAGCCTGCACAATTCTGTCCAATCGGACGGATTTGTGAAGATTAACCTGTCCCTCTTCGGTCGTGTCCCTCTTCGGTCGATGATCTGGCTTTTATGGGGCCTGTCCCTCTCTGGACGTCTCGTTGCTCCCCATACATCTATGGGGTCTGTCCCCGTTGGAGATTAATAGTTAGCCTGTCCCTCCTCGGTTATGGGACGCCAATGCGACAGATCGGCGCTCCTTTTTGGCTCTCTTGTGCCATTTTGGCGCGGATTTGTGGAGTTTTTGCTTTTGATAATTCGTTCGGTTTGATTGTAACTCGTTTTAAATTAACTGGTTGTGAATTGGTTTGGGCGGGTGGCACGTGCATTGCGCATAGAGCGGGCAAACCAAAATACCTCCAACCACTTTAGAGAAAGGAAAACAGTATGAGTAAAATTTTAGGAATCGACCTTGGAACGACGAATTCGTGTATGTCTGTCATGGAAGGCGGACAGCCAGTTGTTCTCGAAAATGCAGAAGGTGCCCGCACCACGCCATCCGTTGTTGCCTTCGGAAAAGACGGCGAACGTCTTGTCGGCCAGGCTGCAAAACGTCAGGCGATCACAAATCCAAGCAACACGATCTTTTCAGCGAAGCGTCTCATCGGTCGCAAGTTCAGCGAGCTTTCAGACGAAGAGAAAAACACTCCCTATAAGATTGTTGATTCCAAGAACGGCGACGCTCATATCGAAGTCGAAGTTGGCGGAGAAAAGAAAATCTACAGCCCGCAGGAAATCGCTGCGATGGTCCTCGGTAAGCTCAAAGCTGACGCGGAAGCCAAGCTCGGTGAGAAAATCACGGAAGCGGTTATCACGGTCCCGGCTTACTTCAATGACTCACAGCGTAATGCTACGAAGGCTGCCGGTGAAATCGCCGGTCTCGACGTGAAGCGTATCGTGAACGAGCCAACAGCTGCGGCGCTTGCCTACGGTCTTGATAAAGAAGGCGAAGAGAAGATCGCGGTTTACGACCTCGGTGGAGGAACGTTCGATATCTCGGTTCTCGAAATCGACGAGGGTTTCTTCGAAGTGCTTGCCACGGACGGGGACACTCAGCTCGGTGGTGATGACTGGGATAACACGATCATCAAGTGGATCGTTGAAGAATTCAAAAAGGAGAGCGGCATTGACCTCAATGGTCAGCCGGATGCGCTTCAGCGTATTAAGGAGGAAGCGGAGAAAGCTAAGATTGCTCTCTCATCTTCACAGAGTTATGAAATCAACCTTCCTTTCGTTACTGCTGACCAGAGCGGACCGAAGCACATTCAGCAGACTTTGAAGCGTTCCCAGTTGGAGCAGATGACGGATCATCTCTTCGAGCGCACCAAGGGGCCGGTTAACGCCTGTCTTAAAGAAGCTGGTGTCAGTGCCGGTGAAATCGACGAGCTCGTTCTTGTCGGTGGTATGACCCGCATGCCGAAAGTCATTGAGACGGCCAAGAAGCTTGCCGGTAAAGATCCTCACCAGGGTGTGAACCCGGATGAAGTGGTTGCGATCGGTGCGGCGATTCAGGGCGGCGTGCTTTCGAAAGATCCTTCCCTCGGTGACGTTGTTCTTCTCGACGTGACTCCGCTTTCACTTTCCATCGAAACGATGGGTGGTATTGCGACTCCGATGATCGAGCGCAACACGACGATCCCGGCGAAGAAGTCTCAGGTTTTCTCGACTGCTGCGGACAATCAGCCTTCAGTGGACATCGTTGTTTGCCAGGGTGAGCGTAAGCTGGTCTCGGACAACAAGGTGCTCGGAAACTTCCGTCTCGACGGGATCAAGCCTGCTGCTCGCGGCTTGCCGCAGATCGAAGTGACTTTTGACATCGACCGCAACGGTATCCTCAGCGTTTCCGCGAAGGATAAAGACAGCGGTAAAGAGCAGAAGATTTCGATCGAAGGTTCCAGTGGTCTTTCCGATGAAGAAATCGAAAAGGCGAAGCAGGATGCCGAGAAGTTTGCCGAGGCGGACAAAGAGCGCATGGAGGGAATCGAAGTGCGTAACCTTGCCGACAACGCTGTCTACACGGTTCGCAAGCAAGTCGAAGAACTCGGCGAGCAGCTTCCCGAAGACGCGAAAGCGGACATCGAAAGTGCAGTTGTGAATGTTGAAGAGGCGATTAAAGCGGATGACACCGAGCAGATCAAATCGGCAACGGATGCGCTTCAAGCCAAGTTCTCTGAGCTCGCTGCTTCCGCCCAGCAGGCCGCCGGAGGAGATCCCGCCGCCGCTGCAGCAGCCGCTGCCGCCGGAGGAGCAGCTCCATCCGATGACGAATCAGACGAGCCCAAAGCCGCTAAAGGCAACGTGGTCGACGCTGAGTTCGAGGAAGTCGACGAAGAGAAGTCTTAAGAAGTAGAGGGGAGAAAGTAGAGAGTCGAGAGAATCCTTTGCAGGTGAATCCCGACTCCTCTTTTGAACTCAACACTCAGAGCCTATCTGACCTTTTACATTTTACCTTTCACTTTTTACGGCGCGCAGCGCCAACTATTTTTAACCTAACCTAAACCTAAAAAACAAACCATATCTATTCAATGGCTAGTAACATCACCCCACTGGGAACACGCGTTCTCGTAAAGCGAATTGAGCTCGATGAGCAGAAGTCTGAAGGCGGAATTTTCCTCCCCGATACTGCAAAAGAGAAGCCTCAGGAAGCTGAAGTTGTTGCCCTCGGCAACGGAAAGAACGACGAAGGCGATATCATTGAGTTCTCCGTCAAAGTTGGCGACACAGTGCTTATCTCCAAGTATGGCGGCACTGAAGTTAAAATCGGTGGCGACGAGTGCGTTCTTGTTAACGAGAGCGACATCCTCGGAATCATTTCCTAACGACCTGACAGGGTTAAGTCACTGACCAAACCCTGTTGAATCCTCCATGCCCCGGCAACGGTGCCCCCGGCAAAAGAGGAACAAATTTATTAAAATACAAAACTAAAAAAACACTATGGCTAAACAATTGTCATTCGACGAAGAAGCACGTCACGCACTGCTTGCAGGCGCTAAGAAGCTTGCAAGAGCAGTTAAGGCAACCCTCGGGCCTGCAGGACGTAACGTTATCCTTGAGAAAAAGTTCGGCAGCCCCACGATCACCAAGGATGGTGTGACTGTTGCTAAAGAAATCGAGCTTTCCTGCCCTTACGAAAACATGGGCGCTCAGCTCATCAAAGAAGTTTCATCGAAGACTTCTGACATCGCAGGTGACGGAACCACGACTGCTACAGTTCTTGCTGAAGCAATCTACAGCGAAGGTCTCCGTAACGTGACTGCGGGTGCAAACCCAACCAGTCTCCAGCGCGGTATCCTCAAAGCAGCTGAAGCACTCGTTGCTGAGCTCAAGAACATCTCCACTGAGGTGACTGACACGAAAGAGATCGCACAGGTTGCAACTGTTTCTGCTAACTGGGACACCGAGATCGGTAACATCATTGCCGACGCGATGGACAAAGTTGGTAAAGACGGAACGATCACTGTTGAGGAAGCTAAAGGAATCGAAACGACTCTCGACGTGGTTGAGGGTATGCAGTTCGACAAGGGATACCTTTCCCCTTACATGGCGACTGACACAGACGCGATGACTTGCGACCTTGAGAATGCTCTTATCCTCATTCACGAGAAGAAGATCTCCAATCTTAAGGACATGCTTCCTCTTCTTGAGAAAGTTGCTCAGAGCGGACGTCCACTCCTCATCATCGCTGAAGATGTTGAAGGCGAAGCGCTTGCAACTCTCGTTGTTAACAAGATCCGCGGCACCCTGAATGTGGCTGCTGTTAAGGCTCCCGGCTTCGGAGATCGCCGTAAGGCAATGCTCGAAGACATCGCGATCCTTACCGGCGGTAAAGTCATCACTGAAGACCTCGGCATCAAGCTTGAGAACGTTTCTATCGACGACCTCGGTTCTGCCAAGTCTATCAAGATCTCTAAAGAAGACACTACGATCATCGAAGGTGAAGGAACAAGCGAGTCCATCAGCGGCCGTGTTTCACAAATCCGTCGTCAGATCGAAGAAACCACAAGCGACTACGATCGTGAGAAGCTCCAGGAGCGTCTTGCCAAGCTCGCCGGTGGTGTTGCAGTGATCAACGTTGGTGCTGCTACTGAAACTGAGATGAAAGAGAAGAAAGCCCGTGTTGAAGATGCTCTTCACGCAACACGTGCTGCTGTGGAAGAAGGTATCGTTCCCGGTGGTGGAACAGCCCTCATCCGTGCACAGGTTAACGTTGGTGACCTCGGTCTCGAAGGTGACGAAGCGACTGGCGCTGACATCATCCGTCGTGCTATCGAAGCTCCACTTCGTCAGCTTGCTGCCAACGCAGGACGCGAAGGCGCTCTCATCGTTGAGCACGTCAAGAATGAGTCAGGAAACGTTGGCTACAATGTAGCAACCAACGTTTACGAAGACCTCGTTAAGGCAGGTGTTGTTGATCCTACCAAGGTGACACGCAGCGCCCTCCAGAACGCCGCTTCTATCTCCGGACTTCTCCTCACAACTGAGTGTCTCATCGCAGACCTTCCAGAGCCTGAAGTTGCTGCTGACCATGGTCACGACCACGGCGGCATGGGTGGAATGATGTAATATCAGACCGCTTCCCTGCTTTCAGGAAACAATTCAAAGAAGCCGGATCCGCGAAAGCGGGTCCGGCTTTTTTGTGGCCCGATAGAATAGGGAAATCTGTTGTTCCGGATGGGGCCGCGACCGCTCCGGGGGCTGCGTCCCGCCCGGCCATTTTCTATGTGGGGTAGGGGCAATATGGCATAGGTTCATATTCGTTCGCTTTCTCCGGTTTGTGAGTAAGGTTCAACGGGTGAGCCGCGTCTCACAAAAGCCGATCAGGAATCGATCGCGGGAATACAGGGACGACTTTGTATTCTAACTTTATTTATCGGGGACGACCCCATCCTCAGAATAAATTGGAATGGCCTGGATATTGTTGTTGCTAGCAGGTGTGTGCGAAGTGGGATGGGCGATCGGCCTGAAATATACGGAAGGGTTTACGAAGTTGTGGCCGTCCGTGTGGACGATTCTTTCGATGACCCTAAGCGTCTGGTTGATGGCGCTTGCGATGAAGACCCTCCCGATGGGCACCGCCTACAGCGTTTGGGTCGGGATTGGCGCGGTCGGAACCGTTATTTTCGGGATCATCCTTCTCGGGGAGCCCGCCAATTTCGGGCGGATCATCAGCATTTCTCTGATTATTTTGGGGGTGCTTGGGCTGAAGCTATCGTCCTGAGCGCGACATTTGCCGGAAACCCGGTTTGACCCGGACCGCGGGATAACCTCTTGAGGGAAGTGTTGTTGCGGGGCTATTCGGGGAATCCGGAACCCGGCTCGAAGCGATCCTGCCCGTCGCAGGATTGAGTGATCTTACGGAGTCTTCAGCGTAATAATCATCTCAATACGATTTGATAATTATTATAACTGTCATATTTTTTGGTAGATGCGGGGGCATGAAAAATACATATTGATGGTTCTGGTGCTGGGTTTGATTCCCGTAACAGGGTTCGGGCAGCGTTCACCGGGAGATCTCGCTGATATTTCACTGAGTGAGTTACTGGAAATTCCAGTGGATTCATCCGTTTCGTCTTCGGATGAGAATAACGAGTCCTCAGGCAAAGCGACCACTGATGCGATTGAGACTCTCGATTCCGCTTCCTCCGGATCCCTTTGGTATCGATACAAGCAAGTTCGATTCGAAGGATACCTTGAGGGGGATAGCAGTCTAACAAACGCAGAAGTTCTTGCGCGCTATCCGGTTGTACCCACTGTGATCAGTCAGGAAGCTCACATTGTCGGGCTTAATTATCGGTTCTCGAACCTTGTTGATTTTACACTAACACTACCATATGTGTATCAGTCCACGGAGCACATTCGGCGGGCAGGAGCTCCTTTTACATTGGCTTCCGAAGGGCTCGGCGATCTCGCTCTTGCGACAAACTATGCAATTTACAAACATGGAAAAACTGCGGCCATTCTCACCCTGGGGGTTACCGCACCGACGGGGAGTATTGACAAAAAGGGGAATACGCCGAGGGGAAGAGGCACCCAGCTGCCATACGCAATGCAGATTGGTTCCGGAACCTGGGAGTTGCACCCGGGGCTTACTTTGACGGCTCCTGCAGGTGATTGGCAACTCGGAGCGACGCTTGATGGCGCGTTTCGAATGGGAGAGAACGACCGGGATTACAGTTTTGGAGATGAGTTTTCGGCCACTTTGTGGGCGAACCGGAAACTCGGTTCGCGTTTTCAACTGGGAACGTTTCTTCGCGGTGAATGCTGGGATGGTCTCGACGGAGCCGATAGGGAGGTGAGTGCCCGCATTGCGCCCGTGGCTGATCCCGATACATACGGAGGATGCAAAGTGGAGGTCGGAGGCTCACTTCGCTTTCTCTGGAAAGAGGATGTTTATGAAGATTGCTATTTCGAGTTGGGCGGTGGTGTTCCCATTCATCAACACCTGAATGGCCCGCAACCCAAAGAGCAATGGAATCTCTCGCTGGGGCTTAGCTTCGGTTTCTGAAGACCGGAATTCGTAACCGGAAACTTTTCAATCATTTCACCTGGCCTAAGAAACTTCTTATATGTTTTTCAATCGTCATCAATCCCGCGTCATGGTATCAGCCCTTTGGGTGCTGATACTCGGGGTATGGATGACTGCAAGTCAGGCGCATGCTGCGGATGAGCGGGATGTCTCGGCTGCGCTGACGATTCGTATTGCCAAGTTTGTCGGGTGGCCTGAACGCGCAGCGCTTGCCGCTGATCAGCCGTTTTTTATCATAGGTGTCATGGGCGGAAACGGAATTCGATCCGCTTTCAGTCGATTCTCCGGCCGTATCGTAAACGGTAAGCAGGTCAAGGTGGTTAAGATCACACCGTCGACCGCTTCCAATGCGCTGAGGCGTTGTCACGTCGTCTACGCGGAAAACAGCGATGATGTCGGCCTCATAGCGGAGATGGTGGCGAGGTCGGAAGGCGTTCTCACTGTTGCCGGGCCGGGCGGATCGGGAGGCGGCGCAACCTGTTTGGATATCGTTCAGGAAGCGGGAAAACTGGCATTCAACATAAATCTAAAACAAACGCGTCATGCTTCGCTCGGCGTTGATGCCGGATTGATCCGACTGGCCCATAAAGTTTCCAGATGACGAAAAGCGAAGAACTCGATTTATCACTCTCCGGCAATCGATCGCGAAATAGCCATAGAAAAGTCCTTATGTTTAACCTGCTGATGAAACGGGCCATGGGCCCAACCCTCGCCAGAATTTTGGTTCATAGAAAGAGTGAAAAGAGGGACCCTCATTTCGATGGAACGG
>JAYWLB010000079.1:0-1034 GCA_035967665.1 Verrucomicrobiales bacterium BCK34 | reverse complement strand
CTGAACCGGGTCACGGGAGGAAACCCTTCTGCGATTCACGGGGCGCTCAAGGCGAATGGCAATGTCTTCGTGATCAACCCTAACGGAATTCTCGTGGGAGCGAACGGTGTCATCGATGTACACGGGCTTGCGCTTTCGACTCTCGATGTCAGCAACGGTGAGTTCCTTGCGGGCGGAGACATGGTTTTCAAGGGAGCCGGTGAAGGGGTCACGAACATGGGTAAGATTAACGCGATCGGAGGAGACGTGTTTTTGATCGGTAAGACGGTGACGAATACGGGAACGATCACGGCGCGAGACGGGCTTGTTGGCCTCGCCGCAGGGGAAGAAGTGCTTTTGAAAGCGAATGCGGATGCCAACGGTGAGCGGATCTTCGTTCGCGCAGCGGGATCGGGCGTGAGTGGCACGGGAATCTTGAACGACGGCTCGATTGAAGGGGCCGCGGTCGAGCTGAAGGCGCACGGCAACATGTATGCGCTCGCGATCAACAATAAGGGTTCGATCCGGGCGACAGGTGCTTCCAATAGCGGAGGACGTGTCTTTTTGAATGGCGTCGGTGGCAGCGTTGAAAACAGTGGATCGATCCGGGCGACAGCACCTGGTGCGGGAAGTTCTGCGAGTGTCTTGATTCAGGCCGCCTATGCAAAAGTAGATGGCGCGATCCGTGCAGAAGGCGGTTCAGTCAAGGTTGCGGGGAGTGATTCGGTGGAGATTGGCGGTGCGATTGACGTGTCATCTGAAGTTGGAAACGGTGGATCCGCGATGGTCGAAGGCGCGAATGTGAGTTTGGCCTCATCGGCGGTTATAGATGCAAGCGGCGCTACCGGCGGTGGTTCGGTTAAGGTGGGCGGTGGCTTTCAGGGTAAGGATGAAACGATTGAGAACGCAACGACGACGACGGTAGCGGAGGGAGCGACGATCAGGGTGGATGCTCTCGAAAGCGGCGATGCGGGAACGGCAATCGTCTGGGCGGATGACTCGACGTTGTTCCGGGGAGATGTCTCCGCCCGCGCGAAAGGGGCGGTTGGGAACGG
>JAYWLB010000078.1:0-3529 GCA_035967665.1 Verrucomicrobiales bacterium BCK34 | reverse complement strand
CCTAAATCCCTAAATCCCTAAATCCCTAAATCCCTACTCCGGTTTCTTCCTCGACTGCGAGCGTCTCCGTCTTGAATTCGAAGAACGCCGCTTCTTCGACGGTGCTGATGATGAATCCCCTTTTGGGCCTTTTACACCTTTGGGACTGTTAGAAGCACTTCCTTGAGATCCGCTGCCTCCACCAGCCTGAGGCTTCCGGCTTTTCCGGGAACGGCGGGGCTTTGGCTTATCGCCGTCAGGTCGAGAGCTCCCGGAGCGCCCCGAATCCCCGGAATTCCCCGTAGGCTCGCTCGAACGACGTTTCGAACCGGAACCGGATCGTCGATCATCACGGCCGTCGCTTTTGCCCCGGCTGCTTCTTCGCTGTCCGCCGGAACTGCGACCACCTTTTCCGCCGCCTCCCCTGCCGCCGCCTTTGGAAACGAGGCGGAAGTCGACTTCCTTCTTGAAGGTATCCACTTTATCGACTTCGACATCGAGTTCGTCGCCGAGCCGGATAACGCGATTGCTCCGACGCCCTATCACCTGGACACGGGTCGGGTCGAACTCGTAGAAATCATCTTCAATCCGGGAAAGCGGAACAAGACCTCTCATCCCGAGATCGGGGATATCGATGAAGAGTCCGAAGTTCCGGATATCAGTCACGAGCGCTTTGTATTGCTGTGGCGCCCCTGCATTGATTTGCTCGAGCAGATAGGCATACATTTTGACATCTTTACTGTCCCGCTCCGCATCAGCCGAGTTCCGTTCTGTCGTTGAAATGTGCTCGGCGATACGAGTGAGTTCGGTGACGGATGACTTCGCTTTCTCGAAAAGGGTCCGGTGCACAATCAGATCCGCATAGCGACGAATCGGCGACGTAAAGTGTGCATACTTCTCCTTGGCGAGCCCGTAGTGCCCCAATGGTTCGACCGCATAACGCGCCCGCATCAGGGATTTCAGGAAACCGATTTTAAGGGCCGCTCCGATCGCAATCGACCCGAGGCGTTTTAACAGCTTCTGAACCTCGGCAGCCTTTTCCAGATTTCCGCAGGGGAGATTGTGACTCAGCACTTCCTGACGATAATCGTAAAGACGCTTCGGATCCGGCCGCTCGTGAACCCGGTGAATCGACGGACGGCGCAGTTTGATCAACCGCGTCGCAACCGCTTCATTGGCGAGGAGCATAAATTCTTCGATCAACTGGTGGGAAATGTCGTTGTCGATTTTCTCGATGCGCTTCACTTTCCCGTCCTCATCGAGGCGAATCTTCGTCTCGGGAAAATCGAGATCGAGGGCGCCATTTGCGAACCTTCGTTTACGAATTTTCATGGCAAGTTCACCCGCATTAACGAGCATATTCTCGATCTCGTCCTTGGGCTTGCGGCCCAGAACCTCGAACGCTTCCTCATAGGAGTAGCGTCGTTTCGAATGAATCACCGCTTCGTGGAACTGCGCTTTGAGAACCTTTCCATCGTTGTTAATGAGGAACTCGACACACTTGGATAGTCGATCGACATGCGGCTTCAGCGAGCACAACTCGTTACTGAGTGCCTCCGGTAACATGGGAATAACACGATCAACGAGGTAGGTGGAGTTACCTCTTTTCTTCGCTTCCCGGTCGAGCGCGGAGCCGGGTTTTACATAATGCGAAACATCAGCAATGTGAACCCAGAGCGTCCACCGGTCACGACCGGCAGGTGTGAGAAAGAAGGCATCATCAAAATCGCGTGCGTCAGCGGGATCGATCGAGATGACGTCGTGACTGCGACAATCTTTGCGCCCCGCCACTTCACTTTCGCGAACTTTATCCCCTATATTCTTAACTTCGTCGAGAACCTGTGGCGGAAACTTCAGCGGCAGATCGTAATTCCTCAGCACCGCAAGCATGTCGACGCCTTCTGCCGTCGGCGGCCCGAGCACTTCCGTGATGATACCTTCCGGACTGGTGTGCCGGGACTCCCACTCTTTGAGCTCCACGACGACTTTGTCACCGACCCGCGCTTCACGACCGACATCTTTGGCCGGAGGCACGTTGATGTCGTGATTCATTCTCGGATCATCGGGAACCACGTAAAGATATTGACGCCCCTTCTTCAGGGTTCCCACGATCTGGGTGCGACGACGTTCCAGAATCCGGACGACGGTTCCCGAATCGGCTTTATCGCTCTTCGTTCTCCGCCCCTGGGGTTTCACATCGAGGCGGACGAGAACCCGGTCGTCATTCAACGCCGTTCCGGTGCCGCTGGTTGGAATCGCGATTTCTGCAGCGCCCGGTTCATCGGGCATAAGAAAGCCGCGTCCACCGCGAGTGATTTGAATCCGACCGGCTACCAGATCCGCCTCTTTGGGCAGAATGTAGCGGTTTCCTTTAATGCGGGCAATCTGACCGCCTCGCTCAAGTTCCTTGAGAGATTCCTGCAATCGCTGTTGATCGCCTGGCTGTAATTTAAGTCCTTTGAGAAGCTCGGGGACATTGGAGGGCAGATAACGTTTCCGCCCGAGTAGTTTCAGGATTTTTTCTTCCATAGAGTAATGCCAATGACATTATTGGCTTCAAGGAATGCCACTGTATCGACCGATGCGGCTGATGACGAGACTGTTCGTCTAACTGAATAACGGCTCATTAGAATACGTGAGCCGGCAGCGATGGCTGTCCTTGTTGATGGCAAAACTATCGAACATTGTTTCAATTTTGCAAGTCATCCCCTCATTCAGTCAAATTAAGAGGATTTCAAGACGAACTAAAAAGTCACCTAAGGACGCTTGTCCGCTGGACAAATGAGACGGTTCAGCCGACCGAAAGGTAGTGCTTACAACGGCCCCCGGGTGTTTTACCTGCGTGCTGCGTCATCCCCTCAAAGAGAAATGAAGAAAACATTCCCATTGGAGAAATCCAGTCACAAACCGGCTCGTGTCATCGAATCGATCAAGAGTGACGTCAGAAAGTATATCAAGCGCGAGCGGAGCAAAAAACTGGCTGAAGACGTCGACTTCATCGATTTCAACTGTCGCGTGGGGGTCAGCGAAGAGGCCGCCAGTCCGGCACACGTCTCAAAGATCAATGCGGCGATCGATACCGCAGCGGCAGCAGCGACGAATGGGTCCATCTACATCGAGATCCTTTCCAAACCCGGTCGGCGCAAGACCTGGGACAATGACAAGGGCCGTTGATCGCTCCCTGAATCGTCAGCTTCGGACCTGAAGAAGACAGGCTCCGCTGAGAAATGCTCACGCAGTTTCTCTACAAACCGCAAACGTAGAGGAATCCGTGAGGATTTTTTTCACCGCGAACACAAACTGGGACCGACAGGCTCCGCTGAGAAATGCTCACGCAATTTCTCTACAAACCGCAAACGTAGAGGAATCCGTGAGGATTTCTTTCACGGCGAAACCAGACCGGAACCGACAGTCTCCGCTGAGAAATGCTCACGCAGTTTCTCTACAAACCGCAAGCGTAGAGGAATCCGTGAGGATTTCTTTCACCGCGAAACCAAACTGGAACCGATAGGCTCTGCTGGGAAATGCTCACGCAGTTTCTCTACAAACC
>JAYWLB010000077.1:0-114839 GCA_035967665.1 Verrucomicrobiales bacterium BCK34 | reverse complement strand
TCTAATTCCATCACGTGTCATTATCTTAACACGTGGTCCAAACTTTCAGCTCACCTCACTTTTGGGTGATTAAGATTAGGATTAAGAAAAAGAAAAAGGTGGGGGAGTAGATGTAGAGGAATCTGTGAGGATTTCTCTTTTTGTCGGGTTGGGGGTTGATGGGCTTTTGGGTGATTAAGAAAAAGGTGGGAGGGGGTGGAAAAGAGGGGGCTGTGGGGCGTGATACCCTGTTGCATCATTGACCAGATCCTGTTGAGTAGACGGCGGGTATGCTTCTTCGATCTCTTAACCTGAATCACTTTCGTTGCTTCGAGTCTCTCCGGCTCGAACTCGATTCGGGCGTGACCCTTTTTCATGGGAAAAATGCTCAGGGGAAGACTTCGATACTGGAAGCCATCTGCGTGCTTTTACGGCTCCAGAGCCCGCGTTCTTCGCAACTGGCGGAGTGCATCCGCTTTTCGGAGAAAGCGTTCGCGGTGGGAGGAAAGCTCGATGGGATCGATTCGATGGAACTCCGCTTTCAGTACCGTGAGTCGGGGCGGAAATTGCTCGTCGACGGGGAAACGCAGCGGCGTTCGGAGGATTATCTGCGTCACAGCGCACTCGTGGTCTGGATGGCGAACGATGATCTTGCGCTCGTTCGGGGTGGCGGTGACGGGAGGAGGCGGTTTCTCGACTTTATGGCGGGGCAGCTTTTTCCGATCTATCGACCGGCCCTGAAGACCTACGAGAAGGCGCTGCGATCGAGGAATTACCTCCTTAAAAAGGACGCGAGTCCCCAGTGGGCGCAGATTGATGCCTACACGAAGATTCTTCATGCTCAGGGGCGCATCATCAGTGATTGCCGTCGGGAGCTGGTCTATCAGCTTCAGTCCCGTGCTGCGGACGCGGAGAAAAAGATCAGCGTATCGGGGGAAAGTCTCGAAATCAGCTACGAGAGCGCCTCAGGGGAAAACGATGATCTCATCGCAACGCTCGCGGAGCGCAGAAATGAAGAGTTTCGCCGGCGCCAGACGGTTGCGGGTCCGCATCGGGATGATCTTTTGCTGACTCTCAACGGGATGCCGGCGGCGAAGTTTGCAAGTGAAGGGCAGCAGCGCACCGTGGCTCTGGCTTTGAAGCTCGGGCAGACGCAGCTTTTCGTGGATGCGCGCCCGGAGCCTCCGATTTTACTGATCGATGATGTCTTTGGTGAACTCGATCCGGACCGGAGAAATGCGCTCATGGCTGCGTGGCCGGAGGCGTCACAGAAGTTGATTACGACGACGCATCTCGACTGGATGGACGAGCGGTTTTCGGATGCGCGGCGGCTTTCGGTGGATCAGGCTTCGATCAGCTGAGGTAGGTTCGCTCGACCCGGCTCGTAATCCCGGTGAGAACAGCCCAGGGGATCGTCCCCGCTTTTTTCGCGATTTCAGCGATGGTGATGGTCTCATTGCCCTGAGAACCGGCGACGACGGCTTCGTCGCCGCTCTTGATGGGACCATCGAGGTGGGAAATGTCGACGACGATCTGATCCATCGTGATTCGGCCGAGGATGGGGCAGCGTTTGCCCCCGATCAGAACCGACGCGCCATTTCCGGAGAGGTGCCTGGGATAACCGTCTCCGTATCCGATCCCGAGGGTGGCGACCCGCATCGGCTTTTCTGCGACGAAAGTGCGCCCGTAACTGATCGTCGTGCCCGAAGGGACTTCGCGCACGAGAGCGACGCGGGTTTTCCATTCGAGGATGGGTTGGAGCTCGCCGGCATGACTTTCGAGAGGTGAAATGCCATACAGTGCGAGGCCGGGGCGGCTCATCGTCACAAACGGCATGAGCTCCTGAAAATCGAGTAATCCGGCGCTGTTCGCGATGTGAACGATGCAGTCCCCGGGAAGGTCGAGCGGCTCCAACAGCCTGGCAAATGTCGTGATTTGCTGCTTTGTGAATTCCACTTCTTCATCGGCGGAGGGAAAGTGGGTATTGACCCCGGCGAGGTGACAGTTTTCGTGATTTCTGATCGAGTCCACGAGAGCGGCATAGGATTCGGGGGCGCTTCCCATCCGGCCCATTCCGGTGTCGGCGGCGGCGTGCAGGGAGGCCTTTTGATGCGCCTTTGCGGCTTCAGCGCCGAAAATTTCAACCTCTTCCGGTGTCGAGACCGAGGCGGAAATGCCGGCTGCCACGATAGCGGGGATTTCCTCAGGCGTTGCCGGACTGAGGATGAGGATGGGGACAGTGAGATCCGGAATTGCTTCACGAATACGCAGGGCTTCGCGGACATTGGCGACCCCGAAGGCTCCGACCTCGTGCGCGAGCTCACGGGCGATTTCTTTGAGGCCATGGCCGTAGGCGTCCGCTTTGACGATCGCCATGATGGGGCATTTTCCTTCAGCGCGGCAGAAGGCAGCGTTTTGGGCGAGAGCCGGGAGATTGATTTCCACCCAGCACCGGGGCGGGGGAGTTTGCGTCAGGTAGGAAGGCATTCTTGAAGATGGAGATAGACCCCATACGTCAGGAGATATCGAGATCTTTCTGAATTTGCTCAAAATCCCCTTCTTCGCAACAGCGGACAAATCCTTCACAGTAAGATTTTAAGGTATCCCAGACGATGCGGATGTCGGCGGATTCGTCGGGGGTGATCGTATTGTCCTCTGCGGCGCGGGAGACCACGTCGAGGAGTCCTGCGAACTGCTGGACGATGGTGTGGGTCGCAGGAACAACCTGATAGCCCTGTTCACAGGTGCTTTTCGGGTTTCTCACAAAGTAACCTCCGGCGCGACGGCACATCCATTCTGCAATTCCAGTGTGACCGGTCAGCCTCATGAGCGTATCAATCCTGTCGAGCGGATTCCGACTCCCCGAACCGGTTTCAGAGTTCGGCTGTGCCCATTTATAGACGAGTGACAGGGAGACCCCGAGGTCAGATGCGATTTCCTTTGGGCTGGTGTTAGGGCTTTCGAATGCCTCCTTTAGTACTTCATGCGACTCCATGGGGTGGAGTGTGCCCGAAAGGCACCCCATTGACAAGCGGATTGGCGTTACAATCATGTCCCCGCTTTGTAGTCGAGCGATTGAAAAACTCCCTCTAATCTTCGAGCGTCCGGAAAAGATTAGGTAATCGATTTTGGGCTTGAATGTGAGTCACAACCCGGAGCAAGCTTTCTCCGGAACTGTAAAGACAATGCTGGAACTGCTACAAGAATCTATATCGCCGCTCAATTTGCCTTTCACGATACTGTTAGGTGCGGTGGCTCTCTACTGGGTAGTCGGCTTGTTCGGGTTGGTCGATCTGGAAGGGGGCATCGATGGCATTGACGGGGTCGATGGAGTGGACGGCGTTGACGGCGTCGATGCTGACGGCCTCGACGGAGCCGATGGCAGTGACAATCACAACCTCACCGGAGAGGGGGATCATACCTCAGTCGGCGGGACCTTTTTTCATGGGATTCTCCGGTTGGTGGGTGCTTCTGATGCGCCTTTGATTTTTGTAATATCGGTGTTTTCGGTCTTCCTGTGGGCCCTGAACATCGCGGGGAACCACTATTTTAACCCGGCTCAGTCCTCTTCCTTTGCCACCATCATGGTGATCCCGGTGGTGATCCTCGCGTTTGTAATCACCCGGTTGTTGATTCGGCCACTGCGACCGCTCATGGACATGCTTCGAACCTCTGAAAAGCCGACTCAGATCATCGGGTCGAGCGGTCGGGTTCGCTCCACGACTCTTGATAATGATTTTGGCCAGATTGAAGTCGAGACCGATGAGAAGTCTCTCATTTTGAAAGCGGTTCTTTCCTCGGGTGAGCCCATCGCTAAAGGCACTGAAGTGCTCGTGGTGTCCTACACACCTGAAACGGAGACCTATACAGTTCGACCCCTCCACTGAATTTTGTATCTACTAACTAAGACAAATCTATGAATACAGACCTACCAATACTAGCCATGAATTTCGGTGGCTCAGTCGTTTTGGTCGTCGTTGTGGCGATCGTCGCACTGCTTTTTGCAGTCGGGATATTTTACGCGAGTTTCTTCCGTAAAGTAAAAAAGGGAACCGCGGTTGTCGTCACCGGTGTCGGCGGAACACGTGTCGCCTTCGATGGCGTCATGGTATACCCAATTCTTCATCGCATGGAGGAGATGGATATCTCGATCAAGCGAATTGAGATCAAGCGAACGGCCGAGAACGGGTTGATTTGTAAGGACAACATTCGTGCCGATATCGAGGTCGCGTTTTTCGTTCGCGTGAATAACGAAAACAAAGATGTTCTTAAGGTGGCGCAGTCGATTGGTTGTGAGCGAGCTTCGAGCGAGGCGGAGATTCGAACGCTCTTTGATGCAAAGTTTTCCGAGGCGCTCAAGACGGTCGGTAAACGATTCGACTTTATCGAACTCTACCAGGAGCGTGACACCTTCCGCGATGAAATCATCAAGGTGATCGGTACTGATCTGAACGGCTTTGTTCTCGACGACTGTGCGATTGACTTTCTGGAGCAGACTCCAATGTCCAGCCTCGATCCGAATAACATTCTCGATGCGGAAGGTATTAAGAAGATCACCGAGCTGACTGCCGATCAGGCCAAACTTTCCAACTCGATTCAGCGGGAGAAAGAGCGCGTCATTAAGAAGCAGGACGTCGAAGCACGTGAAGCGATTCTCGAGCTTGAGCGCCAGCAGGAAGAGGCCGAAGCGAAGCAGCTGCGTGAGGTCATGTCGGTTCGTTCCCGCGAGGAAGCGGAAGCGAACAAGGTGGCGCAGGAAGAGAAACTGAAGTCGGAGCGCGCCCGCATCACGACGGAGGAGGAAATTGAAATCGCGACTCAGAACAAGGAGCGCGAGGTCATCGTTGCGATGCGCAACAAGGAGCGCACCGATGTGGTCGAGCAGGAGCGCGTCAAACGTGATCAGGAGCTTGAGTCAATCGAGCGTGAGCGCGTCACGACTCTGAAAGAGATCGAGAAAGAGAAGAGCGTTGAGATTGAGAAAAAGGAGATTCAGGATGTGATTCGCGAGAGGGTCGCGGTTGAGAAGAGTGTTGTTGAAGAGCAGCAGAAGATTCTCGATACCGAAGCCTTTGCGGGGGCGGATCGTGAGAAACAGGTCGCGGTGACGCTCGCTGAGAAGGCAGCGGAAGAGGCTTTGATCAGACAAATCAAAGAGGCTGAAGCGGCGAAGGAAGCGGCTCAAATGAGAGCTGACCAGGATCTCTACGAGGTTGTCAAGATGGCGGAAGCCGAGAAAAAGGCCGCCGAGCTGCGTGCTGAAGAGGTTGTCATTTCGGCAGAAGCTGAACAGGCCGCGTCTGAGAAACTTGCGATCGCGAAGAAGACCCTTGCGGAAGGGGTTTCCGCTGAGGTTGCAGCTCCCGGACTGGGTGAAGCACGCGTTGTCGAGGCAACGGCGGATGCGGAAGCGAAAGGGATTACGGCCAAGGCTGACGCGATGAAGAAATTCAACGAAGCCGGTAAAGAACACGAAGAGTTCAAGCTTGAGCTTGAGAAAGAGAAGATTGTCGAACTCGCCGAAATCGATGTGCGTGAAGCGATTGCGGCAAGGCATTCCGAGATTCTTGCGCAGGCGCTCAAGACCGCGAAGATCGACATTGTCGGTGGCGAAACGGAGTTTTTCGATCGCATCACCGGTGCGATTACCCAGGGCAAATCAGTTGATCGTCTCGTTGCTAACAGCGAGACCCTGACTGACATCAAAGAAACCTTCTTCAATGGCGATCCGGAATATTTCAAGTCCCAGCTTGGAAACTGGATTGAAGACTTCGGAATCACTTCCGAGGATCTGAAAAATCTCTCGGTCTCGGCGCTTCTTTCACGGATGGCTTCGGAGTCCGGGGACAATGCCGTGCAGACGAAGATTGCGGGCTTGTTAGGTGCGGCGAAGCGATTCGGTATTGCCGATGAGAAAGCCGCTACGGTGCTTAAGCAGATTTCCTAACTCTCAATCCGTTGGTGGAGTTCAATCCACTGAAGAATGTCTGAAGTAACCGACAATACGGAAGCGGCCGGAGCGCTTGCCGCCGGAACGCCGGCCGCCGGAGCGCCGGCCGCAGAACAGCTCGAAGGCGGCACTTATGAAGTGCTCCGGAGACGGCTTCTTACCCATGGTGGTGAGCTGCGGGCCCGGCTCGATTCGCTGAATCATTCCCGGCAGGAGGTCTTCGGTTCCGTTGAGCCGAGCCTCGTTGCCACGGAGCGAATTTCGACGGAATACAATTGTGTTGCCCGCGACATCGTGGCGATTGGCGGCGGGAAACTGCTCTTCGGTTACAACGTTCAGATGGGGCTGAAATCCGTCACCGGGGTGGAGGATGTGTTCGGCTTTTATCAATACGATGCCGAGGGGCATCACTTCGGGGCGCTCGAAGGTGGCCCGCTCGATGATCCCGAGTTCCGTGAGGACTTTGCCTATCTCTACAAGTACTATCGCGATACCATTTTCGTGAAGTTCATGGTGATCGGGGCGCATCTCTACATGGCGTTCCGGGTCGGGAAATCGGTTGAGGATGTGAAGTGTTTCAAGTTCCTCATCAAGGGGCACGGCGAGCTTCGCTACATCGGAAACCGTTTTGATCACGAGTATCGCTTTCCGCCTCAGCAGGACTTCGAATGGAAGCGCGCGCATCGCGGCATGTACCGTGAAGGGCTGCATCCCCATGTCTCGATTGAAGACCGCGTCTTCGTCGAAACTGTTGGCGGTGATCTTACGATCAAGATCGAGGATAACACCGAATCCGGTGAGGGGATTTATGAGGAAGTCGTCGCGAACGATGACCAGACGCTTGACGATGCCGAGATTCTTTATGCGATTGTAGGAAGCCTCATTCTTCTCCGAATCCTGCCCTATCAGGAGAAAGATTATCGGCATCTCGTCTACAACGAAAAGACGAAGACGGTGACGCGGATCGATTCGATCAACGACGCCTGCGTCCTTCTGCCCGAAGATCACGGGATCATTTTCTCGGACGGATACTATCTGCAGACCGGCGAAACGAAGCGTTTCGACAGCGAGCTTCGGGAGATGCTTTTCGAGCGCCGCATCGCATCGCCGAACGGCGAGGACTACCTCTATCTCTTCTACAACCGGAATTCGGGGCATTACATTTTGATGCCCTACAATCTCATCAATCAGTCGGTCGAGAATCCGATTGTTTGCAATGGCTACACCATCTTTGACGACGGTGAGATGGTCTATTTTCGCGATGGCGAAGAGGCGCAGAAACATCACGTGCTTCAAGTCTGGCAGACACCTTTCACAGCCGAGCAAAAGTCCATCGCGGACAAGGAGAACAGCTTTCTCTACAAGGTCGGTAATGCGGATATTGTGAAATGCATGGCCGAGTGTCATGAGGTGCTGAACCTCCTCCAAAAGGAAGACAGCTACGAGGGGCTCTACCTCGATCTCACGAAAAAGAGCGGTGACATCATCGATACCTATTTTTGGTGTGGGGATGAGAATGCTCACGATCTTCGCGCGGTGCTTTTGCAACTGAAAGGCGCCGCTGACTCAGCGATTGCGGAGTTCGAGAAGGTGTCGAGCCTCCGCCGCTCAACCGCTGATAAATCGAAAGAGGTTGTGGGCCGTTCGAAAGATATCACGCGCCGGGCGCGAAGCCTGCGGCCTGACGATATTCTCGGATTCGTCGAAAATCTGTCCGAGCTCCGGACGATTCGCGGTGAGGTCATTGCACTTCGTGATCTGCGGTATCATGATTCTGATTTGATAGAGGCTGCCGAAGCCGAAGTGGTCGATGCGACGGAGCGGGTTTCGAATGACTGCGTGGAATTTCTCCTTAAAAAGGAAGCGCTCGATCCCTATCGAAAGCGCATTGCCGATCAGGAAGGTGAAGTGGGGAAGGTTAAGAAAGTTGCCCGGGCGGAAGAGGTTCGCAAAGAACTCGACAAAGCGGGGAGCGAACTTGAAATGCTCATCGATATCGTGGGGAATCTCCGGATCGAGGACGCCACCGAGACGACGAAAATCATCGACGATATCTCGGCGATTTATTCGAAGTTGAACAGTGTCAGGTCGGTTTTGAAGAACCGCCGTCTCGAACTTGCAAAGCAGGAAGGCGAGGCGCAGTTCGGCGCGCAGATGCAGTTGCTGAGCCAGTCGGTAATCAACTTTCTGGATCTCTGCAATACGCCTGAGAAGTGCGACGACTACCTCTCGCGGACGATGATTCAGCTCGAAGAGCTCGAAGGGAAGTTTGCTGAATTTGACGACTACGTGACGCAGATCGTTGAGAAGCGGGACGAGATTTACAACGCCTTTGAGTCGCGAAAAGTTCAATTGCTCGAGACTCAGAACCGGCGTTCATCCACCTTGCATCGTTCCGCCGAGCGGATTCTAACGACGATCCAGCATCGCGTTGGACAGCTCGAAGAGATTTCTGAAATAAACGGCTATCTCGCTGGAGATCTCATGGTCGAGAAGGTCCGCGACATTATCGAGGAACTGGCTGAACTCGGTGATACCGTGAAGTCCGACGATGTTCGTACGCGGTTAAAGACGGTCCGCGACGATGCGGTTCGTCAGCTCAAGGACAGGAAAGAGCTTTTCGTCGATGGCAAAGATGTCATCAAATTCGGTGAGCATCGTTTCACGGTGAACCGTCAGGAGCTTGAGCTTTCGATAGTGCCTCATGACAAGGGGCCGGCATTTCACCTTGCCGGCACAGAATTTTTCGAGGCGGTCACTGATCCGGTTGTGCTTGAGGCGGGAGCGATCGGGAAAATGAGCGTTGTCTCGGAGAACGACGACGTGTATCGCGCGGAGTATCTGGCATGGCGGTACTTTCGTTCGGAGGCCCGTGCCGGGTTGGATTCGCCGTGGAGTGAAATGGATGAGGCGGCAAAGTTGGAGGCGCTTCAGGTTTTCATGTCAAACCGCTACGACGAGGCTTACACCAAAGGGGTTCATGATGCGGATGCGCTTCGGATTATTGATGTGCTCGTTGCCATTGAGGTCGATGTGGGATTGCTCGAGTATTCGAGTCGTGACCGCATCCTTGCGCAATTCGCCTGGAGCAGGGCGAGTGCGGAATGGCGCGAGGCGATTGAAAAGCGCGTTGGCTCGATGGGTATTCTTGCCGGGAAATTTGATATTTCAAAACGCACTGATTCGTATTGCCGGGAATTGGCTCAGGAGTTCGAAACGTGTCGGGCCTCCTTGTCAGATGGGCTCGCGTTGCTCCGCTCTGCAAATGCGGGGCGGGCCGCGAGGTATTGGTTTGCCCAGCTCATCGCGGGAGACCCTGTCGTGATTTCTCCGGCGGCGGCGGCAGTTTTTCAGGAGTTTTCTCAGTCCCTCACCGGAAAGCGACTTTCCACGGAGTTCAGGGCGGCGATCAGCGGCCTGAGTGCCGATTCGGGCGTGGCGCTTGAAATGGCGCAGGATTGGGTTCTTACGATTACCGGCGTTGCTGATGTCGATGGGCCTGTTCTTGAAGCGGCCTGGATTGCAGTGACGGATTCTTTCGAAATGCGGGCGGTTCGTCAGGTCGCAAGTGTTCAGGAGGTGAAGGGGCTTACCGGACAGCACCGAAATATTCAAAGTGGCTCTCTCGCCCTCGATTATGTGGAGTTTGTCGAAAGGCTCAGCCATTTTGAATCGGAAGTGGTGCCGGCCTTCGTCGAGTATCAGCAAACGAAAGTGCGCCTCATTGAGACCCGCCGCGAAGAGATGCGACTGGATGAATTCAGGCCGAAGGTGATGTCTGCCTTTGTCAGGAACCGTCTTCTCGACCGTGTTTATCTGCCGCTCATTGGTGACAACCTCGCCAAGCAGATGGGAACAGCGGGAGAAGACACGCGGACAGATCGCATGGGCATGCTTCTCCTTATTTCGCCTCCCGGTTACGGAAAGACGACTTTGATGGAGTATATCGCGAATCGACTCGGGATTACTTTCATGAAGATCAATGGTCCTGCGCTTGGGCACGACGTCACTTCGCTCGACCCCGAAGAGGCTCCGAATGCGAGTGCACGGGAGGAGATTCAGAAACTGAACCTCGCTTTCGAGATGGGGGACAATGTCATGATTTACGTCGATGACATTCAACACACCCATCCTGAATTTTTGCAGAAGTTCATTTCGCTTTGTGATGCGCAGCGGAAAATTGAGGGTGTTTGGAATGGCAAGCCCCGCACCTACGATCTACGTGGGAAGAAGGTTTGTGTGGTCATGGCAGGTAACCCCTACACCGAGAGTGGTGGAAAATTTCAGATTCCCGACATGCTGGCGAACCGCGCTGATACCTACAATTTGGGCGACATCATCGGAGAGCACTCTGCCGACTTTGAAGCCAGTTACATCGAGAATGCGATGACTTCGAACCCTGTTCTGAGTCGTCTCGCGAGCCGGAGCCAACAGGATGTCTATGCCGTGATGCAGATCGCCGAAAACGGGACGAAAGAGGGTGTCGATTTTGACGGGAACTACACGGTTCAGGAGATCGATGAGATGGTCGGTGTGATGAAAAAGCTCATGCGGGTTCGCGACAGCGTTCTCCGCGTGAATCTCGAATACATTCGTTCCGCGGCGATGGAAGATGCCTATCGCACGGAGCCTCCGTTCCGACTTCAGGGATCCTACCGGAACATGAATCGCATGACTGAAAAGGTTCTCCCCGTGATGACAGATGACGAGGTCGAAGGGATTATCGTTGATCATTACGAGAATGAGTCGCAGACCTTGACGACGGGAGCGGAATCCAACCTTCTCAAATTCCGTGAAATGGAAGGGACGCAGTCGGAAGATGATCTGACGCGCTGGGAAGAGATCAAGCGACGCTTCGGCCGGAATTTGCTCATGGGCGGTGCCGGTGAGAATGATCCGGTAAGCCGTGTCGTGGGAAGCCTCGCGGGATTTTCCGATGGATTGCATCGTATCGAAACCGTGATCGAATCGGCGAGCGAACGAAACGCTCAGCCGGCGACACTCGCTGATGATGCGATCGGGAAGCTCGCAAAGATTATCAATGACCTGCGGGCCGTGCCTGTGAATGTGGAGATCAAAGTGGTCCCCGTTCAGGAGAATGGCGATCCTGTCGATGTCCCCGTGGAGTCACTCCCGGTTGAGGTGAAGAGCAAGGTTGAGCAGCCTGATGTGGCGCCTGAGGATGAATAGCGGGAGGGGGAGCGTTCCAGAGAACAGGGCTTCCGGGTGATTGAGGGTAAGGTTGGGAAAAAGAGGATGACTTTCGTCCTCTTATCCACCCGGCGGCCTTGAGAACGGCGCGGCGGCGTCGCGGGCTTCCTGTTCCATGGCGCAGTCCCAGTAGCCGTCGCTGACGCACTGGTAGATATATTCTTCGAGGAAGGCTCCGATTCCGCCCATGCGTTCGAACTGGGCGACGTGGGTTAGCTCGTGGACGAGCAGAGACGGATTCGTCGCGTTGGATGCCTCGAGGTAGATCCCGTAATTAACGGCCATGCCCGTGGGCCCTTCACCGAAGACGCCGAAGATTCGTGTGATCCAGGAACCGGGCGTCGGGATTCTCGGGACGGGGAGGATGCGGACTTCCTCCGGTTTGCTGACGCCGACATCCTGCGCCCACATCGTTTCCCATTCACTGAGAGGGCGGCCTTCGCGCATAATGACCGACTCCTGCTTTTCGACCCATCTAGTCGCAAGCGGGAGGGACATTTTGACGATCATGTCTGCCCAGAAAGAATTCATCTATAAATGGAAAAAGATCGGTAGAAGGGGAATAGGCACTTTGCAATGAATTTAGGAATCGGGTCGGCTCACTTGTGGCAGGTATTCGCGAATGATGACCCGTTTCCACCAGTCGCCGGTGCGTGCTTTCTCTTCCGGAGTTGTGAATTCGTATTTGAAGAGCCTTCCCCGGATATAGTCGGGAGGTTCGTTGGGAAAAGGATTGTTCTTCAGTATTTGTTCGACCTCACGGTCGCCGGTGAGGAGCTTCAGAACGAGGGCTTCGAGCCACCTTGCGTTGGAGCTTCGATAGGAAAATTCCCCCTCCAGTGCAGCGAACCAGAATTGCCAGGCGACGCGCGGTTGGTGCGGGGCGACAAATTTCGGCCGGTCCGAGAGGTCGTCGGCTTTCCATTTGAAGTCATATTCGAACCAGCTCACCCCGTCGCGACTTCCTTCGAGGATGATTTCAGGACGCTCGGTCGTCATGGTGCGGAACAAGCCATAGCCGGAAACGAAGTGATAGGATCTCACTGATGCAGCCAGTGAGGAAAGCCACTCCGGAGTCTTCTCCGTTTTGAAGAACGGTTTCGGCGCGGTGTGGAGATCGCGCAGCACCGTGTTGAGATTGAGGAGGGCGAGGAGCAGAAACGCGGGGGTAACAAGCCCGAGGCGAATCATGAGTGGTTTTCTTTCCTCCGGTTCTGTGAGGCCGAGTGGTTCAAATTTCAGCCAGTTCCGGAAGAAAACCGGCCAGAGTCTATCGGTAATGAGCGGAAAAGAGAGCACTATCGTGAGCCAGTTGAAGTAGGTAAAGTTTCCCGTCAGCATGATCAGAATCATGAGGAAGACAAAGCCACAGGCTGCTACGAGACGTCCAAAGCGACCGAAGAGAATCGCAAAGGGGAACAGGATCTCGATGAGATACATCGGGAAAAGCGAGAGCTGCAGCAGCCACGTCGGCGTCTGGTGGGCATACCAGGCGGTCCACGAGGGAATCGGTTGAGTCATGAAATGGTAGGCCAGGGCGGTCCCTTCGCCCCACCATTCAGGATTGCTCTCGCTCGCCCAGGCCAGTTTGACCCAGCCGGAAAAGAACATCAGTTTGGCAATGAGAAGCCACGCAAATACCAGTGCGATGCGATTGATGACGCTCAGAGGCGGGGGATCACTCCAGCTGGTTCTCCGTTTCCAGTCACAGAGGAAAATCGCGATAAAACCGGCTTCGAGCAGGAGAATGTCCCATTGAAAGCTCATGAAAACCCCGCCCACGTTGACGAAGGACAAATAGAGCGCCCAAAGCCCGATGAGGGCGGGACCGCTGAGCCTTCCCATGATAACGAGGATGGAAAGGAGGCAGCCGAACATGCAGGTGACATGGAAGGCAAAATCGGAAGTTCCGAGGAGCCAGAAGAGGGAGGGAAGGGTTCCAAAACGGGAAATTCCCGGTTCATCGACTTTTCCTTCAATGAAAAGGAGGAGGTCGTTGGCGGGAATGAGACCCTTTTCCCCGATGAGAAGTGAGACCTGAGACCACCACGAGGCGAAAGCGATGAAATAAATCACCCCCATCCCCCGTATCATGAGGGAGCGGCCAATTCGATGCCTGTCGAGATCGAGCCCGAAGATGGAATGTAAACTCAGCTGATTCACGTTTTTAAAGAGTCTTTTTATAGTCAGGTTCCGCCTTTGCCGAAACCGGAAATATGGATTATCATCACCCTGAGCACTTCTAATGGCTACGGAATATAATTGGCACCCCGGCACAAACGAGAAATCGGTTTTCAAAGTCGAGACTCGAAATGTCGGTTGGTGGGTTCTTCTCGCAATCTTTGTTTCCGTGCTGATCCATGTTTTGCTCTACGTTGCTCTCGGGACGATCCAGCGCAGCAGCGCCGCTGTCACCAACGAGGGAATCGTCTGGCGCAGCACCAAAGAGCAACTTACGATTGATCGGGATAAGCTCAATGAACTCCTCTCGGAAGCGGTCATTCCGGAAGATACTACGCCGATCGAGCCGGAAAAATTAAGCGATCTCGATCTGGTCGACAATTCTCTCGATGAATTCGATCTCATGGAGCAGATGAAGGATGAAGTCATCCGGATGTCTCCGATTGAGAAGCCCCAGATTTTCGCAGGCGGGGGACCGAAGGCCCCGGGCGAGGCTCTTTCCGTGGCTGCGAACAGTCTCGATATTTCGGCAGCGGAAGTGCTTTCCAAAGACCTCCAGGAAATGCGAAACAAGCTCATCGATTCGTCGGCGACGGTTTCCAACAGCCAGCCCATCATGGAGCTGACCCAGAGTGACGATATCGGTTCCGATGTCGATGCTGAGGAATTTTTCAAAGAAGCGGCAGCAAAGGCTTTTGGAACGAAGGCGGATGAATTTGTGAACGGGTATTCCACGCTCGACGGCATTATTGGCCGGACCGGCGGGATTCCCACAGGGGAGGAGAAAATCGCGCTTCCGACCGATATTCTGTTCGAATACAACGAGTTCGAGCTGAAGGAGGAAGCCCGTCTCAGCATGATGAAGCTCGCCTTCGTCGTTCAGACCAATCCCGATGCGACCTTCATTATCGAGGGCCACACCGACAGCTTCGGTGCGGACGAATTCAACCGTGAGCTCAGCTTGAAGCGCGCGACCGCAGTGCGGCAGTGGCTCATTGAGCGCCTCAGAATCGGCGTTGATAACATCAAGGTCGTCGGGATGGGGAAATCCCGTCCCATCGTCTCCACCGACGGGGACAAGGACGCGCAGTCGCTGAATCGACGGGTCGAGATTGTCGTGAGAAAGCCGTGAGGATTTCTCACTCTTTTTCTTAATCTCAAAGCGGAGCCCGGCGCACCGAAGCCCGCCGCAGCAGGGAAGGGGAAAAGGTTAAAGGGGGATAGCCGGGGATTTTGTATCGAACGTGATTCGGTGGAGGAAAGCGGCGGCAGCTGAAAATTCAATGATGCGCCCCCGAAGGTCTCCCTTTCCGCTGGACGACTAGCGGTTCCTCCTGTTCTTTACTTCGGATTCGATTTCTTTTGGGGCACAACCCTGTTGGATCCCCGACTCAATTGACTGCGTTTCACTCCGTCTTTCTTCATTTCACTCCGAATCTGTTACGTGCATGACTCAACCCTCTCAGGTCAAAGACTTAACCCTCTTAGGTCACTCCGAAAACCGGCTTCCCCAGACTCCTGAGGAGGCCCAGTTGGAGGTGTTTGACAATCGCAACTCGGATCGAAATTACTGGATCGAGCTCGATTATCCGGAGTTCAGTTCGGTCTGTCCTGTCACGGGACAGCCTGATACGGCTCACCTTACGATTCGTTACATTCCCGGTGAGAAGTGCATTGAGACAAAGTCGCTCAAGTATTACCTCGCCTCATTTCGTAATTTTCCCTCGTTTAACGAGGATATCGTGAACCGTATTCTCGATGACCTTTCCGGTGCCGTGACTCCCCGCCGCATGGTGGTGAAAGGACGTTTTTCAGCGCGTGGCGGGATCCGGCTCACTGCGACGGCGTCCTTTCCGGATGCCGGGCTTGAAGATGTAGAATGAAAGTGATTGTCCTTGTCAGTGGCGGAATGGATTCCGTGACCGCACTTTACGATGCGGCACAGGAGCATGAGGTTGTTGCAGGGGTGAGTTTCGATTACGGTTCGAAACACAATCACCGCGAGATTCCGTACGCGGCAGAGCATTGTCTCGCTCTCGGAATCGAGCACAAAATCGTGGAGCTCGGCTTCATGAATCAGCTTTTTAAAAGTGATTTGCTCAAGAGTGGCGGTGAGATCCCCGAGGGGCATTACGAAGCTGATAATATGAAGCAGACCGTGGTTCCTTTTCGAAACGGGATCATGCTTTCGATTGCTGCGGGAATTGCTGAAAGTATGGGTGCTTTGGGGCTTGTGATTGCGGCGCATTCAGGCGATCACGCCATTTATCCTGACTGCCGGGAGTCGTTTATGGCTCCGATGGCTGAGGCGATTTCGGCGGGGACTTACGTTGATCTGCGGGTCTTGCGTCCCTTTATCGCATTGCGAAAAGAGGATATTGCGGTCCGGGGCTCTCTTCTGGATGTCGACTTTTCTCTGACCTGGTCGTGCTACAAAGGGGGAAAACGTCACTGCGGCGTTTGCGGCACCTGCGTGGAGCGCAAAGAGGCTTTTACTCTGGCTAATCTCGTGGACCCGACTGAGTACGAAAACTGAGTGTTTCGAGGGGAAATTTTGAGGACATGCGATCCAATTTGCTTGAACTCGATTTGAAAGCGTCTTATCTCATACTATGAGCGATCAAGATACTCCGCCGCCAATGGATGATGACTCTTCAAAGGAGGACGCGCCGCCACCAATCGAAGCGGCTGGCGAAAAAGGAACTGCTGAAAAAGCAGCTGAAGGTGCTGGGAAGGCAGCCGCTTCTATCGCTGACTCGCTCCCGACGGAAGCGCCGAGCACTGCCGGTATTGGTCTCTCACAGGGCACTCTGGGCGAAAGTGATGAGCGCACCATGTCACTTCTGGCTCATATTCTCGGTGGGGTCACCTGTGTCGTCGGGCCGCTTATTATCTGGTTGTTGAAAAAAGAAGAGAGTCCGTTTGTCGATGATCAGGGGAAAGAGGCGACTAATTTCCAGATCACGGTTTTGATTGCCTACGGGGTTGCGATGATTCTCAGCTTCATTCCGGTTATTCAGTGTATTGCTGCTTTGCTTTTCCCGGCTGTCAGCGTAGCGAGTCTGATTTTCGCCATCCTCGGAGGAATTGAGGCGAATAAGGGGATTGTTTATCGCTATCCATTTGCTCTTCGTCTCATCAGCTGAGTTTTTTTCAAGGGCCGGTCCGCACTGTCCCGTTAGCGTTCCTCCTTAAAACACTTCCATGTCGCACAAAAAGGGCCTTCTGGGGCTGAATGAGCCTCAGCGTGCCGCTGCTGAGCATATTTACGGTCCCGTCCTGATTCTGGCCGGAGCGGGGACAGGAAAAACGCGCGTGGTCACGACGCGGATCGCGGGGATGATCTACAATGACATCCCGCCTCAGCAGATTCTCGCGGTGACCTTTACTAACAAGGCCGCGAATGAGATGCGCGAACGGGTCGGGACGATGATTCCGCCTGAGAAGGTCGAGCAGGTCACCATTGCGACTTTCCACAGTCTCTGTGTTCGAATTCTGCGGACCTGTATCGAACGCCTCGGATACAAAAAGAATTTCTCAATCTATACGCAGAGTGATCAGTTGGGACTGTTGAGGCGGATTATTGTGCGCAAGTTAGGGAAGGATGAGAATCTTGATCCCAAGCTTGCGAACATGATGATCAGCACCGCGAAGAACACGGGAACGCCGGTGAGTGACAACGAGGACTCGGCGATCAGCGAGGTCTATCGCACCTACCAAAAGGAGCTGAAGCAGCTCAATGCGGTCGACTTTGATGATCTCATGATTCTCGCGGTTCAGGGGCTGGCGGAGAACCCTGACATTAAGAAAGAGTGGCAGCGGCGATTTCGCTTCATCATGGTGGATGAGTTCCAGGATACGAACCATCTTCAGATGAGTCTCCTTCGTCATCTCGTCGGGCAGGAGTCAAATGTCTGTGTGGTCGGTGACGATGACCAGAGTATCTACGGTTGGCGCGGTGCGGACATCACGAACATCCTTGAGTTTGAGCGCTTCTTTCCGAATCCGAAGGTGATCAAACTGGAGGAAAACTACCGCTCCACGAATACGATTTTGCGCCTCGCAAACAGCGTGATCCGACATAACATCGACCGGAGAGAGAAAACGCTCTGGAGCAGTCGGGGTGAGGGTGAAAAGGTTCGCGTCATCTCGATGCCGGATGCTGAGACGGAGGCGGAGTTTGTCATAAGCGAGATTCTGGAACGTCACCGTATTGACCGGCGTCCTTATGATGATATGGCAATTCTTTTCCGGATGAATGCTCAGTCCCGCATCATGGAGGAGCACCTTAGGGAAAATGAAATTCCCTACAAGCTCATCGGTGGGCAGTCATTTTACGAGCGGCGCGAAATCAAAGACATTCTCGCCTATCTCAGCCTTTTCACGAATCATGATGATGACGTGAGTTTGCTTCGGGTCATTGCGACTCCGCCCCGTGGAATCGGTGCAGGAACGATCACTCTTGCGACGGAGTTCAGCATCGAGCACCAAATGAGCATTTGGGACACGCTCAATGATTTCGAGTTTCTCGGACGTCTTTCGACACGGGCGAACCGGGCGATCGATGCGTTTACGGAGTTCGTAGTTCGCTACAGCGACACCGCACACACCAAGTCGGCCAACTACGCGAAAATGACAGAGGCTCTCATCTCCGAGATCGGCTTCGTTGAGTTCGTGAAGAAGAATTGCAAGACGCCGGAGGAAGTTGATAACCGCCGTAAAAACATCGGTGAGCTGCTCGAGGGGATGCACAGCCACGTCGAGAAGTCGAAGCGCGGCCTGAAGGGATTTCTCGACAGTGTCGCGCTGATGCAGGACAAGGAAAAAGAGGACGATGGCGGCCAGGGCGTTTCTCTGATTACGATGCACGCGGCGAAGGGGCTTGAGTTCCCGGTCTGTTTCGTGGTCGGGGTGGAAGAAGGGGTGCTGCCCCATTCCCGTTCGATTGAAGAGGGAAGTCGTGATGAGGAGCGGCGTCTTCTCTATGTCGCGATCACCCGTGCGATGGAGGATTTGACGATCAGCTGGTGCCAGAGCCGGAAACGCTACGGTGACAAAATGCCCTGTCAGCCAAGTTCGTTTTTCAAAGAAATGAGCGAGGAGGAGATTATCAGGACCGACCACGAAACGATCGAGGCGGCGCCGGTTGATGAGGATTTTGTCGCTGACTACCTTCAGCAGATGAAGGACATGCTTTCTTCGTAGCGCTTCGCGCTGTAAAAGGTGAAAGGTAAAAGGTGAAAAGTCCGATAGGCTTCGGGACCGCTGCAGGGCGTGTGAGAAGTTGGATTTAGGGCTGGCGGTGCGAAGCGTAGTGAGAGCCGGAGGGCCGGCAGCTGATAGCGCGGTGTGGAGCGCCGGGACAATGATTCGGCGGGGAGATGTCGCTGAATTTGTGAAAATACGGGATTAAATGACGTCTTTTCCCCCTTGCGTGCGGGCTGTCATGATCGAACTTTCTGAACTGTGAGTGTAAGTGAAATCAATTTCAAACTCGGCAACGAGACGCTGATTAAAGTGCTCGACGGCGCTTCCAACAAGCTGCGGGGGCTCCTTGAAAAGCAGGGGCGCGCTGAAAACGGGGCGCTCCGTGTTGCGGTGATCGGTGGAGGATGCTCCGGGCTCCAGTATAAAATGGATCTCGTCGACGGGCCCGCCAATCGCGACATCATGGTCGAGTCGAACGACGTCCGCGTCGTAATCGATCCCAAGAGCGCCCTTTTTGTGACCGGTTCGGAACTGGATTACAGTGACGACCTCCAGCAGGGCGGATTCAAAGTCACGAACCCGAATGCGGTCGTGACCTGCTCGTGTGGAGAGAGTTTTGCTGCTTGATTCGCTATTGCTTCGGTTTCCGCTTTTTGTCGTGCTTCGGGACGAGCTCGGCGACGGGCCTTAGTTTTACGGCAACTTCAGATTCTCCGGATTCGGCCATCTCCCTGGTGACGGTCAGTTTATTGTTGATGTAGCCGGGGGCTGAAAATCCGACGGTGAAGGGGGCTTTTGCTATGCCGGATGTCTTCCAGCGAATCGTTTCCAGTCCGTCATTCTCACTGAACGATGCCGATTGGGAAATTAGACCGGATGCGGGGAATGGGGCATCAAAGATGGCCCTTTCGATCAGCTCTCCTGATTCCGCGTTAACCGGGTAGAATTCGAGATTCACTGCAAAGATTTCATCGAATTCCTTTTCATGGCCATACTCCTTGGAAACCATCGCTAGATTGCTGAGAATTGCAGAAATGACAACGAACCAGACAAGGGCTGTTTCGTTCTTCCGGGCTTCGGGAGTGAGCACTGGATTGCTGAAGTAACTTTCGTAGCGATTGAAGCACCAGAGTAAAACGATGCTCCAAACACTGATTCCCGTTACCAAAAACCATCCAGTCGGCCCTCTATCCATGTCGACTGCTTCGGAGCCGAACAGTTCAAATCCTACCATTGCCAGAAACAAAATGAGTATCAATGCAAGCAAGCTTTGAAAACAACTTCTCGAATCAGGACTCCGTTTGATCAGTCCGATCCCCACCGGTAGAAAAATGATGTTAAGCCAATTCACCCCGCGCGGTAACTCGTGCGAGAAGAACAGAAAGTAGGCTGCCTTGAGGTACTCGTAGATAGCAGCATCAATGAGCCCCGCCGCACTGACCCAGAAGAGAATTAGAACCGGTAGTGGTATTGGCTCTTCGGCTTGAATTGCGGCTTTTTCGAGAGGCATCGATTGAGGGTATTGTGACGGCGGAAACTGCGGCGAGCGTCGATTCATGAATCAACGAGCAGTCGGATAGCGTTTCAAAGGCGAATTGCTTTCAATGGGTTCTCACGGAATCATCACCACCGGAAGAGGATTGTTGACGTGGCCGACCTTGCGAATCCCCGGTCCGGGGGCGTCGCGGTCTCCGAGATCGGCGCGGACGCCTTCGGCCAGTTTTGTGAGTTCTTTAATCACTCCGGGGTGTTCTTCCGCGACGTTATACTGGCAGCTCGTGTCGCGGACGACATTGAAGAGAAGCGGCTTGTTGCCTCCTGCTTTTTTTGTGAAGTGAGGGTGCTGGGCGAAGTTCTCCAAAGGGAGAAACAATTTCCACGGTCCTGATCTGACTGCCTGCAACTGATCGAGGTAGTAGTAGGCGTAGACTTCGTGAGGGGATTTCGCGCCTTCCTTTCCGAGGATGAGGTCAGTGATGTTTTTCCCGTCGCGCTTTGCTTTGTCCATGCTTCCGTTCGCGAGACCGACGAAACTTGGATAGAGATCCATTGTCGAGGTCAGCTCGTCGCAGGTGGTTCCTGCGGGGACTGTGCCGGGCCACCACATGATTGTGGGAACGCGGAAGGCGCCTTCGCTCGTGGTGTAGCCCCGTCCGTGGAGAGGGAGGTTCGAGCCGCGTGTGAGGTCCTCCGGATCTTTGTTAATGGGAGCTCCGTTGTCGGATGTCCAGACGACGAGAGTGTTGTCGTCGATCTCGAGTTCCTCCAGTTTTCGCATGATTTCACCGGTCGACCAGTCGAGTTCCTCGATCGAATCACCCCAGGGCCCGTTGTTGCTTTTTCCGCGGAACTGCTCGCTGGAAAACGGTGTCGAAGTGCTTCCGGGCATGGCCTGGGGAAGGTAGAGGAAAAAAGGATCGTCCTTGTTCTTTTCAATCCAGTCGAGGGTGGCTTCGGTATAGCGTTTTGTCAGGCCGTTCCGTTCCACGGGGGCTTCGATTACTTTTTCATTGAGCATCAGAGGCAATGGCGGCCAGTGCGAGCCGTCGCGATTCCAGATGCGTTCGGTCATGTCGTCGGAATAGGGGACTCCGAGAAAGTAATCAAAGCCCTGGCGGGTTGGCAGAAAGGAAGGCTGATCGCCGAGGTGCCATTTCCCTATCATCCCGGTTTTGTAGCCGAGCTCTTTCAATGCTTCGGCGATGGTGACTTCGTCAGGGTTGAGGCCGTAGGGGGAGACAGGGCGCAGGACGTGATAGTCGCGCGGGTTGAGGTGCATCCCGACTCGCTGCGCGTAGCAACCCGTGATGATGCTGGCACGTGAGGGGGTGCAGACTCCAGCGCTGACACAAAAATGGGTGAACTTTCGTCCCTTCGCGGCCATTTCATTGAGATGAGGGGTGCGATGGATCGTGGAGCCGAATGGCTCGATGTCCCCGTAGCCGAGGTTGTCGCAAAAGATGATGATGAAGTTCGGCGGGCGCTTCGGATCTTCAGCGGCGCGGACCGGCAGGGCCAGCAGGAGCAAGGCGCCGAGCAAAAGGTGAAAAAGAGATTTCATAATTCGATGCCGAACTTTTTCAGGAGAATTGCCATGAGCGCGTAGAGCAGCATGGTGAGAAAGCAGCAGATCAGCAGGGTCGGCCAGAAAGCGATGCCGCGTCGAAGCAGGACCGGGAAAATCAGAAACATGGGGAGGCTGGGTAGCACAAACCAGAAAACGCCGGAAGAGTGCGCCGCGAGTTTTTCCACTCTCGCAGCGGGGTCATCTTTCATCCCGAAATAGATCCAGACAAAGGTGATGAGGGAGACGAGCGGAAGCGAGGCGATGAGACTTCCTAGGAAAGGACGGCTTCTCGCAATTACGATCTCGTTTACTGCGTAGATTAAGCCGGCGGAGACGAGCAGCTTGATGATGGTGAGCATGCCGGATCCTACTGCAGGGAATCCGGAATTGTCACTGATCAATCAAACTCGATTGCGCGAGGGCGCGGGATTTCAACGCGCTGCGCAGGCAGTTCCTCGTCTTCGGTTTCGTTGATGAGAGGGCGGGCGATAATCAGTCCGTTGGATCCGACTTCTTCGGCTTCTTTTTCCTCCGCTTCTGCGTCGGGTTCCTCGACAACTACGGGCATTACGCGGGCGCGAATGATAGGGGCCACTGAATTGTAGGGGTCATCCTCGCTCGCAATTGTCGGGGCGATGGGGAAGACCGGCACCGCGGTCTCGCGGACAACAAACTGAGGAACGATGAGTCCGTTCTTCGGCTTCTGCTGGCTCAAATTACGGAGTCGGCCACCCGCTTTGCCGTGGATGCTGCAGACGTGCTCAAGATTGGTTCCGGGGCGGAGATACTCGATATAGGTGCACCGCACCTGAGAGGAGATGCCGTTTCCTTTTTCGACGACATCGTAGCAGTCGTCCGAGGCGAGCTCTCCCGATTTGAGACAAATCTCGACCTGCTCGGCATCGGGAGGGGGAAGAAACGCTCTGGGTTCGAATTCCTTCGCCGCGGCGTTCATCACTTTCGTCCAGACGGGTAAAACGGTGTCCGAGCTGAATGCGCCGTAGTAGATCGTTTTCTTCTGATCGAAGCCGGCCCAGACGACGCAGGTGACTTCCGAGGTGTAGCCGACAAACCAGTTGTCTGTGAAATCGTATTCGGTGCCTGTCTTACCGGCAACGGGGTAGTCGCCGAGACCATACTTCGTTCGCGCCTTTTCAGCGGTGCCGTATTTAAACGAGTCCGAGAGGATGCTGTTGATCTGGTTGGCGGTGTAGCGGTCGATCGTCTGGCCGCTCTTCATCGCGACATTCGGTGTGTAAATGACGTTGCCGAGACCATCGCGCACACTGGAGATGATGTGCGCCTTTTCAGCCCGCTTTCCGTTGTTTGGAAAAATGGTGTAGGCAAGAGCGAGATCTTCGGGCGAACTCGGATTACGACCGAGGAAGGTCGCGTTGAATTTTTTAAGATCGCCCTCGAAGACGAGGCCGGCATTTTCTGCCAGTGCGACGACGGGTTCGATCCCCACTTTCTGTCCGAGCCGGACCGTTGCGGCATTCTTCGATGTCGCGAGGGCGCGCCGGGCCGTGATGACATTCTCGTAGACGTTCTCGCGGTCTTCCGGTCCCCATTCCCCGAGAATTCCGGTGGTTCCGCCGACCATGACCTGTCGTGTGTCCATGGGCGTGTCGTCGACGAGGGTGCCCGGGAAAAAGCCGGCCTCGAATGCAGCGGCGTAAACAAAGGGTTTGAAGGCCGTTCCTGTCGGGCGACGTCCCTGCGAGACGCGGTCGAACATGCTGTCGTTGAAGTCACGGCTTCCGACGCGGGCGATCGTTGTGCCGGTCTTGTTGTCGATCAGTAGCAGCGCTCCCTGCAAGTAGGTGGGGGCGGGGAAGGTCTGGTCGGGATGGGCGGATTTCCGGAACTCAGCTTTTGCTTTTTTGTAGTCCGCGAGGGTAGTGTCTTTAAAGTCAGGATGCTGCTCGATTTTCGCGAGCTGTTCCTGGAGCGCTTTTTCGGCGATGGACTGGAGGTCGGCGTCAATGGAGGTGTGGATGCTGAATCCGCCCTTGGAGACGGCTTCATAACCGAGCAGTTCGATCACTTCCTGACGCACTTTTTCGTAAACGAAGGCGGAACGACCGGTGATGTTTTCTTTGGGGACGGTGCTGACGTTGCTTTTGGCTAGTCGATCCCGTTTGTCACTGTCAATGAAGCCCTCGGCTTCCATCCGGTTGAGGATGTGATTTCTCCAGCGCAGCGAAGTCTCGGGGAACTTGCGGGGAGAGCGGTGATAGGGGTTGGGAATCGCGGCGGCAAGTGTTGCTGCTTCGAGCACTGAGAGTTGCTCGGGAACTTTTCCGAAATAGCCCTCTGATGCGGAGGCGATGCCGTAGTAACCGTCGCCAAAATAAATGCGGTTGATGTAAAGTTCGAGAATCCGCTGTTTCGCCTTGGTTTTGCTCCCCAGCATTGCTTCGAGGTGTTTTTCGACGCGCTGAGCGAGGAAAACTTCGGTGACTTTCCGGCTCATGGTCCGGTCTTTCAGTTCGAAGCTCTTACGGGCGAGCTGCTGGGTGATGGTTGAGGCACCCTGGTTGAAGCCTTTTGACCGCATGCTGTAGTAAACCGCACGGAGAATACCGTAGTAGTCGACCCCGTTGTGTTCGTAGAAGCGGCTGTCCTCCGCGGCAAGAAGTGCGTTTACGAAATGAGCGGAAACTTCCTCCAGTTTCACAGGGCGGCGGTTCTGGACGAAAATCCGGCCCATTTCCTCGCCGTTCCGATCAAAGATCCGGCTCGCGACTTCGATGTCCTTGAGATCATCGAGCTCGAAGGAATGGGCGAGATCGTACCGGGGTTTGCAGTAGAAAAAGGCACCTGCTGCGCCAATAAGGCTTACGACGAGAAAGATCACCAGCATGAAGCCGGTAAACTTCAGCCAGAAGACAGTTCGTCTCCTCCGTCTTGCGCGCTTCGCATCAGCTTCGCCAATAGCGGGCAAAGAGATCACGGATTCGCTGGTCAGCGAAGGTTCAGCGCTGGCGTCGGCGTCGAAATTGATGTCGTCAAAGTCGTCAGACACGGATTGAAAGTGGCAAAAAGGTTGAAGGAAGGATGATTGCACGCGACTACATCAGCAGTTGCTACAGCCTATGGGTTCTCAAGATACGCCTCTTTTTAAGATCGTCTTTCAAAGAATTACGAAAAGTCCGGATATGGCGATTTCTTTCGCCGATTTTATGGCCTTAGCCTTGTACCATAAGGAGTTCGGCTATTATTCGGCACCGGCTACACGCCAAATCGGGAGAAAAGGTGACTTTTTTACCAGTGTTTCCGTCGGGGAGACCTTTGGATTCCTCCTGGCTCACCGGATTCGGGGGGGAATCGGGGCGCGGTTTGAGGCGTCAGAGCCGGTTTTCGTGATCGAGCAGGGCGCGCACGACGGGCAGCTCGCTATCGATATTTTAAGAGGATGGGATGAAATTTCCGCTCAATCGGAGGATTCCGTGAGTGAACTCCGGTATCGAATCATCGAAGCCCGGGAACCGGTCCGGGCTGCGCTTCGCGAGCGATTTGAGAAGGAGGGTTTCAGAGACAGGATCGAAGTTGTGGCGTCTGAGGCCGGGGCGAAGGCGGGGCAGGGCGTTTTTCTCTGCAATGAACTTCTCGATGCTTTCCCGGTTGAGATTATCACGTTCAGGGAAGGGCGCTGGCTTGAGAAAGTTGTCACGATCGATGAGGCGGAGCAGAAACTCGCCTGGGGAATCCGGGAACTCTCGGATACGCTGAAGCCGTTTGCTGTGAAGCTGGGGAACAATTTTTCCGAAGGCTATGAAACCGAGGTCTGCCCCGCGATCGACGAGTGGGTGCCGGATATCGCGACGCTTTTTACCGGCAAAGGATTGTGGTGGGTGATCGACTACGGTTACGAAGCAGCCGATTATTATGCACCGGGCCGGCGAACCGGAACGCTTCGCTGTTACCGCAAGCACGAGGCAACCGAGGAACCCTTTGAAGCGGTGGGGGAAACCGATATCACCGCTCATGTGAATTTTTCTCATCTCCAAGAAGCCGCTGCAGGGTGCGGGCTCGCGCTGAAGCAGTTCACGGATCAGCATCACTTTTTGATTCACGCGGCGAGGCCGTGGCTGCTGTCGATCGAGGGACAGGCCCCCGATAAGGCGACAGCGGCGCGGCTGCGCCAGTTCCAGACTCTGACGCACCCGGGGCTGATGGGGCAGCAGTTCAAGGTGATGGAGTTGGAGAAGGGGTGAGCCCTCGGAGGGCCGCAACATTCGAATTCACCCCTGCGCGATCTGCTCGCGGATCGACGGGACGAGGCGGGGATCGCCGGAAAGGGCGTCGATGAAGGAGGGATAGGTCGGATTCCAGCCGGTTGCTTTCAGCGCTGCGTTGCTGACAATTTTATTGGTCCAGGCCCGCTTCCGGTTCCTGTCGGGTTCGGATTCGGGAGGAACGGGAAGTTCGAAAAAGGCCGCCATTTTTTCGTAGCAGTCGCGCATTGTGATCGGGGTGTCGTCGTTGACGTTGAAAACCCGGCCGCAATGGGCTGTCCCTTCGCATTCGATTAAATGCCGGATCGCGCCGGCCGCGTCATCGCGATGGATCTGATTGAGATAACGGCTCACTTCGCCCGATTCGATGGTGGCGGTTCCGTTGAGCATTTTTTTCAGATGAACTGATCGATCAGGCCCGTAAATCCCTGCAAGGCGGAGGGCGATGCCTCCTTGCCCGGTCACGAGAGCTTCGGCTTCGCAGAGAATTTGGCTCGTTTCCCGGTCGGGGGAAGTTTCTGAATTTTCATCGACAACCGAGCCGTCAACCTGACCGTAGACGCTGCTGCTGCTCGTGAGTATGATCGGGGTTTCGGTGAAAACGTCCTGGATGTTTTTGACTCCGTCGATGAACACAGAACGATAGGCGTCGGCACCGCCGCGCCCGGAACTGGCGCAGTGAATGATCCAGTCCGGCCAGTCGACTGCGCTTTGCAGAGAATCGAGTGAATCGAGAGAGCTGACATCCGCCTCCACGAGAGGAAAGGGGGCGGGGGTGTCGTCGAGGGTCCGGTTTACGGCGGTGACGAGATAGCCTTCTTCGTCGAGTTGACGTGCCAACTCCGAGCCGACATAGCCGTGACCGATGATGAGGATAGTGGGTTTTGCCATAAGTAATCAGGTGGGAACTTCGAATACTCTACCGGAGGAACAGGCCCATTGCCTGAACTGAATCGCTGTTTTGTCAGGCTGGTATTTCACGCCTCCCGCCCAGGGGGAGAACGCGGGTAGAACCCAGCGGCTCGCGGATGGATCAAGACGTTCCTCCATCGTCAGCGCGGGCAGTTTCAGAGAGGTTCCGGCTCCGTCGTGCAGTCGGACCGACGGGTGCCTGTGACCGGTTACTTCAATGCGCCCGATGGCTGAATCTCCCTGTTTTTCAAAAAGAGGAAGGTGACCATGGTGAAAAAAGAAGGAGCCCGTTTCAAATGAGGGAACGAAAGGAAATTGGCGCGTCACTTCGCCTCTATCGTGATTTCCTTCGATGAGAACGGTGTTGGCGCAGAGTTCATGGATTCCGGAGAGCCAGTCGACCGCCTCACGGGCTGCGGCTGTGCTGTCAACGATGTCGCCCGCGAGAATAAGCGTTTCCGGTTGAAGATCCTCGACGAGAAGGCGCAGTCGCCCGCTGATCGATTCCATTCCCCACATGGGCCAGAGCCCGCCGTCACGTCGCCGGCTCACTTCGTAGCCGAAATGCAGATCGGAAATCGCGAGCCAACCCTCTCCGGGGTGATGCAGGGCCAGGCGGCCATCTAGAAAGACACCGGGGGCAACTTGTTTGTAGGCAGCATCTAAGTCTGGAACTTTGGTTGATTTTTCGCGGGTGTCGCCCATTCTTCGGTTTTCCGTTTATTAATATCTGCCTTTACCCATTTTATGTCTGAACAAAACGAAGAGACACAAGTTGAAGATCTTGGAGCCCTTTTGCAAGTGCGTCGCGAAAAACTCGAGAGTCTTCGTGAGCAGGGAGTCGATCCGTTTGGTGCCAAATTCGAAACCAACGAGACTCCCGGTCATCTCCGCGAGAATTTTGAGGAGGAAAAAACAGTTACGATTGCGGGCCGGATTACGGCGCTTCGCGACATGGGAAAAAGCAATTTCCTCGATATTTCCGACATCAATGGCCGCATTCAGATTTTTGTGAATCAGAAAGCAATCGGCGAAGAAAACTGGGAAGCCTACAAGCAGCTCGACATCGGTGACTGGATCGGTATCGAAGGTGAGACGTTCACGACCAAAGTCGGCGAGCCTTCGGTGAAAGCGCTCAAGGTCACGATTCTTTCCAAATCGCTCCGTCCGATGCCTTCAAAATGGCACGGGGTTGTCGATCCTCAGATCAAATACCGTCAGCGTTATCTCGATTTGATCGCGAACGAAAAGTCCCGTGAGATTTTCAAAAAACGCAGTCTCATGATCGCAGAGATCCGCCGCTACCTGCAGGAGCGTGATTTCTTCGAAGTGGAAACTCCGATGCTTCAGGACGTTCCCGGCGGTGCGGCTGCTCAGCCTTTCGAAACGCACCACAACGCGCTCGGGATGGATATGTATCTGCGGATCGCTCCTGAGCTTTATTTGAAGCGACTTCTTGTGGCCGGATTCGATAAAGTTTTTGAACTCAACCGGAGCTTCCGGAATGAGGGCATCAGCCGTCGCCACAATCCCGAGTTCACCATGCTCGAGGCCTACTGGGCCTACGCCGATTACGAGCAAATGGCCGACCTTGTCGAAGACCTGATTTGTCACCTCGCAGAGAAATACTGTGGTGGATTGAAAATCGAGCACAAAGATGCTGAAGGGAACGTCACTAAGACGATCGACCTGAGCCGTCCCTGGAAACGCGCTCCCTACAAAGAGCTCGTTGAAAATGCCGCCGGTGCGGGATGGTGGGATCTCACCGCAGAAGGTCGCGTCGCGAAATGCAAAGAGCTCGGTGTCGAGATCTCTGCAGGGATGGAGGATTACGAAGTTTCCCAGCAGGTTTTTGAAAAGCTTGTCGAAGAGAAATCGATTGATCCCGTTTTCGTGACACATGTGTCCAAAGAGCTCGTGCCACTCGCGAAGCAGAACACCGAAGACGATTCTGTGGTCGATGTTTATGAGCTGATCATTAACGGAGTCGAGATTTCACCCGGCTATTCCGAGCTCAATGATCCCGACGTTCAGCGCAAGCGGCTCGAAGACCAGGCCGGTGAGGAGATCCAGAAAGTGGACGAGGATTTTCTCCTCGCACTCGAATACGGAATGCCACCTGCCGGCGGAATCGGAATCGGAATCGATCGTGTCATGATGATGCTGACCGGTGCCGAATCGATTCGCGACGTGGTTCTCTTCCCGCAGTTAAAGCGCAAGGATTCGTAGGCGTTTTCGGGGGCGGAGGGTCGCAGACCCCTGTGATTATCCCGGGTTTTGGTAGATGATTTCCTCTTTCAGAGCCGGCAATCACGTATTACACTGATTGCCCTTTCTATGACTCAGTTGTTTATCGTCCTCGGTGTCCTCGTTCTGTCATTCGCGCTGCGGAGTTTTCAAATTCGCTTTCTCGGGAAACTGGGAGCGCTGGGCATTCTTGCGGCCACCTTTTTAGCGGTCTATTTCCCTACCGGCAGCATTGTCGCGGGTGTCGGCGGTCTTTTAGCCTGGTTTTTGCTTCCCTGGGTTGAGTTGCTGACCCGTGTGCGCTCGATGCGTTTGCCGATCAGTAAAGAGCTCGAGAAAAAATCACCTCCCGGTTCGTCGCGGTTTCCGGCTTTCACTGAAATGACCGGTGAGGTTGAGGACGAGGGCTTCGAATACATTTCCGACAGCGGTTGGGACTGGGAGGGCATGAACCAGTTCTATCGGATTTTCTACAACGAAGAGGAACGCGAGCAGGCTGCGATTTGTCTGACCGAACAGGAGGATGTTTCCTGGGGCTGTTTCACGCTTTCTTCGCGTTTGCCGGACGGGCGCATTTTCCGGACGACGAATGTTCCTTTCAGCAGTCCGATGAAGTCGGCTCCGCATGTGACGCTGCGGCAGGAGCCCTTTGCCGATACCTTCGGTGAAATGCTCGATACGCACCGGCTCTGGCTCAATGGCCTCGGTTATGTCTCCGACGATTTTGTTGCGGAAGACACCGGCGAATTTCTCAGTATGATTGAGAAAGAAACTGATCAGCAAATTCGCCACAACATCGATTTGGGATTGCTGCGATTGGCCGAGACCGCGGAGACGTTCTGCTATTCGTGGAAAGGGCTTTTTTATCTCTACTTTCAACTCGTAAAAGATATGGTGAAGATGTGCTGAAACGTTTGTTTTTGATATGTCTTTCACTTTGAATTTTCCCGTTCCCGCTGTCGATCAAGTTGGCGTCGACGAGCGCGCCTCACAATTCACGAAGCGCTCGATTAAAAACGAGGCGAAGCGTGTCGGTCTGAAAATGGCCGTCTCGATGATGGACCTGACGACGCTGGAGGGTGCCGACTCGAAGGGGAAAGTTTCCTACCTTTGCCGTAAGGCGCGCCAGCCGATGCCGGAGCGATACGGGTGTCCTCCCTGCGCTGCGATTTGCGTCTACCCGAATCAGGTCGCTCATGCCGTGGCGGAGCTGGAAGGTTCCGGCATTCCCGTTGCTTCGGTCGCGACGGGGTTTCCAAGCGGGCAGTACCCGCTCGAGATTCGTCTCGCCGATGTCAAAGATGCGGTGAACTCCGGTGCTGCAGAGATCGATATGGTAATCAGTCGCGGGGCGTTCCTCGAGGGGGAATATGGGCGTGTCAGCGATGAGATTGCAGCAGTGAAAGAGGCCTGCGGTGAGGCCCATCTCAAAGTGATTTTCGAAACCGGTGAACTTCAGGCTTATGATAATGTCAGGCTTGTGAGTCAGCTTGCGATTGAGGCGGGAGCGGATTTTATCAAGACCTCAACCGGAAAGGTTTCCCCGGCCGCGACTTTGCCGGTTACCCTCATTCTCGTGGAGACGGTGCGGGATCATTTTCTTGCGACGGGGAAAAAAGTCGGGGTCAAACCGGCAGGCGGAATCCGGACCGCGAAAGAGGCCCTGCAGTATCTCGTCATGGTCAAAGAGACGATTGGAGATGACTGGCTCACGCCGGAGCTGTTTCGATTCGGAGCGAGTTCGCTCCTCGGTGATGTTGAGCTCCAGCTCGCGAAATTGGTCGATGGGAACTACCAGAGTGCGGACTACTTTTCGAAGGGATAAAGGGCGGAGGAGAAAGCAGGGAGTAGAAGGAAGAGAGATTTAGATTGAGATGAGTGATTTGAAATTTGGGAGTGCTTTTGACTATGCTCCGGCCCCGGAGACGACGCCGGTTTCGATGCGGAAAAAGTATGAGCTTTTTATCGATGGGAAGTTTGTTCCTCCGAAGGCGGGGAAGTATTTTCAGTCGGTCAATCCCGCGACGGGGAAACGTCATGCCCGGATCGCGAATGGTGATGCCGGAGATGTCGATGCTGCGGTGAAGAGTGCGCGCCGTGCCTACGAAAAAGTGTGGGGACCGATGGCTCCGGCAGAGCGGGGGAAATATCTTTTCCGGATTGCCCGAATCATTCAGGAGAAATCACGCGAGCTCGCGATTCTTGAAACGATGGACGGCGGCAAGCCGATAAAGGAAAGCCGCGATGTCGATCTTCCTCTCGTTGCTGCTCATTTTTTCTACTACGCCGGTTGGGCGGATAAGCTGAAATACGCATTTCCGGGGCGTGATCCAAAGCCGGTTGGAGTCGCGGGGCAGATCATCCCGTGGAATTTTCCACTGCTGATGGCGGCATGGAAAATCGCTCCGGCTCTCGCCTGCGGGAATACCGTGGTCTTGAAGCCGGCCGAGACTACGTCGGTGACGGCGATGCATCTTGCAGAGATTTTTCAGGAAGCAGGACTTCCCGATGGCGTCGTCAATATCGTGACCGGTGCTGGTGGAACGGGAAACGCGCTCGTTGAGCATCCCGGAATCGACAAGATTGCTTTCACCGGGTCAACCGCTGTTGGCAAGCGCATTGCCACATCCGTCGCCTCGAGCGGAAAGCGTCTCACTCTCGAATTGGGCGGAAAGGCGGCCAACCTTGTTTTTGAAGACGCTCCAATCGAGCAGGCTGTCGAAGGCGTCATCAACGGCATTTATTTCAATCAGGGGCATGTCTGCTGCGCGGGAAGTCGCCTCCTCGTTCAGGAGTCGATTCACGATGAGTTTGTGGCGCGGTTGGAGCGGCGTATTGAGACACTGCGTGTCGGTGACCCGCTCGATAAAAATACCGACATTGGAGCGATCAATTCCAAAGCTCAATTGGGGCGCATCACTGAACTGGTCGGTTCGGGAATCGATGAAGGTGCAACGCTTCATGAACCCGGCTGTTCCCTCCCGGAGGAAGGGTTCTGGTTCAAGCCGTCTTTTTTCACCGGTGTAACATCGAGTCACCGCATTGCCCGCGAGGAGATTTTTGGACCGGTTCTCAGTGTCCTCACTTTCCGGACTCCGGCCGAGGCGATTGCCCGTGCCAATGACACCTGTTACGGGCTCAGCGCGGGGATCTGGACGGATAAAGGCAGTAAGATTTTCGCGATGGCGGATCAGCTCAAGGCGGGCGTGATCTGGGCGAACACGTTCAATAAATTCGATCCCGCGAGCCCCTTCGGCGGTTTCAAGGAAAGTGGCTTTGGACGCGAAGGGGGGCTGCAGGGACTGGCACCTTACCTCACTCTCTGATGGGGCGAAGAAGTTCGCCGCATACGGATTTTTCCGACTGGTTGATCTGCCCGCTGTGCGATCGACCTATTCCGCCTCATCTTGAAAGCCGGCATCATCTTGTGCCGAAACTTCGCGGGGGAAAGCACGGACCGATCGCGGTGATTCACACGATTTGTCACAGCAAAATTCACAGCCTTTTTTCCGAAACGGAACTCGCCCGTACCTACAACACGATTGAAGCGTTGCGTGAGAACGAAGAGATTGTGAAGTTCGTCAAATGGGTCGGCAAGCGGCCTCCCGATTTCAAATCGAAGAATCGATCACCGAAAGATTAGGGGCTGGTCCTCCGGCCATCGAAGGGTTCGGGCAGCGATGGCTTCCTGACTCGTTACCACTACTGCTTCTGATCTTTGAGGCAGTCGTCGTCTGCGGGAACGCCTTCGCCGACTTCGTCGACGGGGTGGGTGTAGAGGTAGCGCCAGACGTCCTCGTGAATGAATTTTCCGTCGGCGTCTTTTCCGGCTGAGCCTCCGGGCTGGACGCTGCTGTGGGCGCGGTTGGTATTGCCTTCAACGTCGAAATCAGTGATGAGCTGGCGGGTGTTTTCGTAGGGAAAAGGCGTCTTATCGACATTGACGATTCGGCCAAATTGATGAAGCCCCATCATCTCCCAGGAACGGCAGTAGTGATCCGCGGTCCAGCCTCCATCGAGAACGTGGGAAAATCCGAAGATGCGGTTCGCGGGAGTTTTTGAGGGAAGTGACTGCCAGGTCTGGTAGTTGTCTCTCGGGCCGCAAAGTGCGACGACACGACTTACCTTGACGTGTTTGGCAAAGCGGGCTGCGGTGGTGGAACCGTGTGAGGCGCCGGAAACAATGATGTCTTCCCAGCGAAGTCCGTTGCCATCGGCAGTGAGAAAGTATTCCCATTTCCCTTCGGGATTCTCTTTCGCGAGCCATTTCACCATCTGGAGGCTGCGCTCCATCATCCCGTCGGGCTTGGGGATATCGACGTCATCGCTGAAATCCTCGCCGGTAGCGGCTTCGAGGCGGACGTTTCCGCGGCACTCGGGGCCAATCGGCTTTTCCTTGCAGACGAGGCTGAACCAACGGTTCGCGTAGTGAGGGCGGATCGCATGGAGTCCGTAGCTGTTGAGGCGTTCAAACAAACCGGTGTTGTAGCCCATCAGCCAGATCACCATTTTGCCTCGTGGTTTCACTGAGGTATCGACCGTTGCCTGTTGAATATCAGCGGGTTTTCCCTTCTCATCGTCGATGAGGAATCCGATTTCGGGATGAGCCTTGACCCGCGAGTCGAGTTCGCTGGCGCGGGCGGTGAGTTCATAGCGCTGAGGCTTGGGATCATCGAAGGTCAGCGGGTCGGCTGCGTTTGCGCAAACCCCTGACAGGGCGAGAAGAGTGATTAAAGAAAGACGCATGGAAATAGGGTGGAAAATAGAAATGAAGTGAGCTAAAAAGGTGTAGCAGTCTACCCCCTCTGCCAAGCACGTATTCACGATGAGACGACTCATTATCCTCAATCCGGCGAGCCGACACGGCGCCGCGAAAAAGACTTTTGTCGCGCAGAAAGCGATGTGGAGGGAATTGCTTGGGGAGTTTGAGGTCTATCATACAACCGGCCCCGGAGACGCAACTCGCGAGGTTACGAAAGTTTTGCGCAATCGAACTGCCGATCAAATTTTGATCGCGGGAGGCGATGGCTCAATTAACGAAGCGGCGCGGGGCTACTGGCATGAGGGAAAGCTGATTCGAAACGATGTTCCGCTCGGGATTATCAATCTCGGGACGGGGGGCGATTTTTACAAAAGCGTCACTGCAGCAAGTGAAAACTACGAAGAAGCCCTCGTGGAGAATCGATTCACCCGTATTGATTCTGCGCTTGTTAGGGATAATCATCACATGGAGCGAACCTTCATCAATATTTCCTCGGTAGGACTTGCGGGGGAAATGTTAGGGCGATTGAAAGCCTCGTCGTTTCAGCGGGGGGCTGCGGCTTATTTCTATCACACTTTGCGTTCCCTGATCTCCTTTGCGCCGCGTGAGGTTACGGTGGTGTGGGAGGATGAGCAGGGGGCTACGCAGACCCGCGATACCGAGTTGATCAACGGATTTGTCTGCAATGGTCGCTACAGCGGGGGAGGGATGCAATGGGCTCCGCTCGCCGAATTGAATGACGGATTGCTGCGCATCACTTTGATCACAGGACGGCGGAAGCTGCCGTTGATTTTGCAGAGCGGAAAACTCTATTCCGGAAAAATTGAGAAGTTCCCCGGAGCGGAAACCTTCGCGGCGAAGCGGGTCCGCTTTTGTTTCAAATCACAGGTCAGCCTTGAGACGGATGGTGAGCCGGTAGCAATTGAAAAGGAAGGGCCGGTTGAATTCGAATTTTCCGTGGTCGCAAAATCGTTCCCGCTCGTTTTGTAGTGCAGGCATCCTTGCCCCATCTTTCCATGGCTCCGTCCGGAAGGAGTTTCCTTCCTCTGCATAGCGGAGCGGATGGTTCAGTGGTTTTTACAGCAGCTCGATCGAGTCCGGGCCCACCTTGATGATACGCTTTTTGTAGAGCGCTCCGACGGCCTGCTTGAAAGCTTTCTTACTCGTCTCGAACTGCTGGCGGATCGCTTCGGGTGAGCTCTTGTCTCCGATTTCGAGGCGACCGCCGTTTGCCTTGAGCGCGTCGATGATTTGTCCGGAGAGTCCCGTGACGCGACCGTAGCCGACCGGGCTCAGAGTCAGGTCAATTTTGAAGCCCTCGCGGACCTCTTTGACCCAGCCTTCGAATTCATCCCCCGGATTGATCGCCCGGTGGATCTCGCTTTCGTGGAGGAGGCCACGATGCGTCCAGTTCACCATTGCATTGTAACCGAGTGGGGTCTTTTCGGTGATCATGATGGTTACTTTTTCGCCGCGTTCAAATCGGGGAAGGGTCTGATCGAGATAGCGGCCCAGCTTCATTGTTGCGATGATGCGGTCCGTTTTCTCGTCGAGAATAACGCGGACCACGACGCTCTGCCCTTCGCGGGCGGGGCCGGTTTGCTCATCGAAGGGGAGAAGAAGGTCTTTGGGGAGGCCCCAGTCGAGGAATGCGCCGATTTTCGGGTGCGCATCGATTACCTTCATTTTCGCAAATTCGTCGACTTCGGCGTTCGGGATCTTCTGGGTCGCGACGAGCCGGTCTTCAGAGTCGCGGTAGAGAAAAACCATGATTTCCTCTCCGGGTTCGACATCTTCGGGCGCCTCGGCGTTTGGAAGCAGGATTTCCCCCAGATTGCCGGCGTCGAGATAGAGCCCCTGATCGGCGTAGCGTACGATCATGAGCTGGTTGGTTTTGCCAAGTTGAGCCATGCGGCCATTCTATCAGCATCCTTCGAGTTTGCTCGACTTTTTGCCCGATAGATCACTGAATCGCGCTGGATTGATTCTTTACTGGAAACGACCCGACCGCTTTGATCGGGAGAATGAGAAAACTCCTATTCGCTCTGATTTTTGCCATACCGGTGCTGTGGGCCGGAGCCGCTGAGAAACCGAACATTATTTTCATTCTCGCAGATGATCTCGGATATCGGGAGCTGGGATGCTATGGGCAGGAGAAAATTAAAACGCCCCGGATCGATCAGCTCGCAGGAGAGGGGATGCGCTTCACCCGGGCGTATTCCGGCAGTCCGGTTTGCGCTCCTTCGCGCTGTGTCCTCATGACGGGGATGCATCCGGGAAAGGCCCGAGTCCGCAACAACCGTGGTGGCTTCAAGCCGGAGGGACAGTTTCCACTCGAATCGTCCGATGTCACGATTGCCGAACTGCTCCAGGCGGAAGGCTACACCTGCGGATCGTTCGGGAAGTGGGGGCTCGGTAATATCTGGTCGGAAGGAAACCCGATGGATCAGGGATTTGACCGGTTCTTCGGCTTCAATTGTCAGTCTCATGCCCATTCCTATTATCCTGACTTTATCTGGAGCGACGAGACGAAGTTTCCTCTCGCCAATGATCCTCCGGTGCCGGGGCATTCCGGGCTCGCCGAGGGCGCGGACCCCCTCGATCCGAAGAGTTATGATCCTTTTAAAGGGCAGGACTATGCCGCCGATCATATCAACGAGCAGGCGCTCAACTTTATCAAAGCGAACAAAGAGAAGCCGTTCTTTCTCTACTATCCGAGTCTGATTCCCCATGTTGCTTTGCATGTTCCCGACGAGAATCTCAAACCCTACCTCGATGAGAAATGGACCGATCCGCCTTTCACGAGAGAGAAGGCCGGTTACACCCCGCATTTCACGCCACGCGCAGCCTATGCAGCGATGATCACCCAGCTCGACACCTACGTGGGGCGGGTCCTCGACCTCGTCGATGAGCTGGGGCTTGCGGAGAATACCATCGTTGTCTTCACCTCTGACAATGGCACCACCCATCTTGGTGAAGAGGTCGACTACGAATTTTTCAACAGCGTCGGTGAACTGAGAGGGCTCAAAGGGGAACTCTACGAAGGGGGCATTCGCGTGCCGCAGATCGTGAAGTGGCCCGGAAAAGTGAAGCCGGGAAGTGTCACCGATTTCGTGACGGGATTCGAAGACTGGATGCCGACGATGCTCGACTTGATTGGTGATTCGGGGAAAACACCGGATACGATTGACGGGATCAGTATTGCGAAAATGCTCCTTGGAGAGGACGGCGGCGAGCGGGATTTTCTCTATCGCGAGTTCCACGGCTACGGAGGGCAGCAGTCTGTCTGGCTGGGAAATCGGTGGAAGGGAATTCGCACCGGACTGATCCCGACAAAGCGATACAAAAAAGCGACGGATCCGCTCGAGGTCGAACTTTATGACCTTCTCAAAGATCCTTCGGAGTCAGAGAACGTTGCGGCCGATCATCCTGACATCGTTAAAAAGATCGAAGGTCTCATGGCTTCAGAGCGCATCGTTTCGGAAGATTTTCCGGTGAAGTTGCTCGATGATTTGGCGGTCAGAGAATAGGAGGGGGCACTTAACCCTGTCAGGTCGAGTATTTAACCCTGTTGGATTAGCCGGGGGAGCTGGCTATTTGCAGCATGGGTTTTCATCCCGTGTTCTCCGGCTGAGCCTCTGATCATGGGCTTCGCAAACGGGTTGGAAACCCATTCTGCATTTTTGCAATCATGGGGAAAAAGGTTCACTTCCGCCCCTTCTTTCCCGGCGGGGTCCGGTCATCGCCGAAATACTTCTCGCTGCGGTAGCGGAGCCAGACGCGTAGAACCTGGGGAATTTGTTCTTTTTCCGTTTTAGAAAGGCGGTTGTAGAGCTTGAGGGCGCGTTCGCGTTCGAGGCGGGCGATCCCGTTGCGGTGCGCGTCCCAATGGGTCCTCGCGAGGCGGATGCGACGCGACGTTTCCTTGATCAGAGCCGGTCCGTTGAGGTCGTCGTCGTCGATCTTACGCTTTTTTGCCATATTTCTTCGGTGTTTTGCGCCAATGGCCACTCTTGAGGTCGTGTGAAAAATTTGATTAAGATTCTGAAGGATATCCGATGATGATGCGACCACTATTAACCCCATTTGCCATTGCGGCGGCACTGTTTGTTCAGGTCGGCCAGTCGGAAGAGAAGTTGTCCTTCAATCGCGATATCCGGCCGATCCTTTCAGATAAGTGTTTTCATTGTCATGGTCCTGACAAGAATACGCGGGAAGCGGATATTCGTCTCGATACACGGGAGGGCGCTCTAGCTGAGGAATCGATCGTTCCCGGGGACCTCAAGGGGAGTGAAGTTTACTGGAGGATTAATTCAGACGACGAGGATGAGCTGATGCCTCCGCCGGATTCTAACAAGCATCTTTCGAAGGCGGAGCGGGAGCTCATCGCCCGGTGGATTGAAGAGGGCGCTGAATACGAGGCGCATTGGGCCTACCTGCCGGTTGAGAAGGGCGCCGCGTCCCGATCGATTGACGAGCTTGTTGAGGAGCGACTTTCCTCTGAGGGCCTGAAACGTTCAACGCCCGCTGAGCCGCTGACCCTGCTGCGCCGGTTGCATTTCGATATCACGGGGATTCCGCCAACAGTTGAGGACGCGAAGCGGTTTGGCGAAACGGGGCTTGAGGAATACGTCGACGAACTCTTGACGTCTCCGCACTTCGGCGAGCGGATGGCGATTGAATGGCTCGACGCGGTGCGCTACGCGGACACGGTCGGGTATCACGGGGATCAGCTCATCGAAGTTTCGGCCTACCGGGACTGGGTCATCAATGCGTTCAACGCAAACATGCGGTTCGATCAATTCACGATTGAACAGATCGCAGGGGATTTGCTGCCCGGGGCGACGCTTCAGCAGAAAGTGGCGGCGGTTTTCAATCGGCTCGGGCAGAGCAGTGAGGAGGGTGGAATTCAGGATGCGGAATACCTCGCGAAGTATCAGGCCGAGCGGGTCCGCACCACGACGACGACCTGGATGGGCGCGACCCTCGCCTGTGCGGAATGTCACGATCACAAATTCGATCCCTACACCACGAAAGACTTCTATCAGTTCGCTGCGTTCTTTGCCGATATTCTTGAGAAGGGGGCCTGGACGGGCGATGGTAGCTATCAGGAGGACATCAAACCCTTCGAAGCTTCGGGGATGAAGTTCGGGAAGCGCGGGCCGATCCTTTCGGTCCCCGACGATGAAGAGGCGGAGCAAGTGAAAGCGCTGGAGGAGAAGTTGGCCGAAGAGCGGGCGAGGTTCAAGGTGACGACGCCGGAGCTTGAAGCCGCCGCGAGAGGTTGGGCTGCTGAACAGCGGGCTTTGATGCAGAAGGGCGGTCCGGTTGACTACGTGATTATCAGCGAGCGCGGGGAGAAGCGAAATATTGATACGAAAGGGTGGGCCTTTGTCGGACCTGACAAGGGTGAGGTTTTTGACGGAGGTGTCTCGCGGTTGCAGGAGGGCAAAGAACTCATTCAGCACATTGGAAAAGGAAAGGGTGAGCCTCTCGACATCTCCGACGGGGATTCCCTCTATGCTTATGTCTTTCTCGATCCGGCGAATCCACCGAGTCAGGTCATGCTGCAGTTCCATCATGCCAAAGGCGGTTGGTCGCATCGCGCCTGGTGGGGAAAAGACGACATTTCTTTCGGGAAAGGGACTGAGGGACCGTCGCATTTTCGAGCCGGCGATCTGCCTGAAGCGGGAAAGTGGGTTCGGCTTGAGGTTGGGGTGAAGGATCTCGGTTTGAAAACAGGGGATCAGTTGTCGCAGTTCGCTTTCACTCAGTTCGGTGGAAAGGTCTGGTGGGATCAGTCGGGGCTTTCAACGGAGAATGAAAAGTATCAATGGGGCGATTTCTCTGAATCACTGGGCGGGATTTTGTCGAAGACGGAAGCTGATTGGACCGCCGCGGAGGAAAAGGAAATTCTGGAGCATTATCGAACCGTCGCTCCGGAGCTGGCGTCGATACGAAAAGCAGTTCACAGGGATGAGGGAGCACTGGCCGCACTCAGATCGGGAATTCGAACGCTTCCGGCAACGGTGTCGGCGAAGCGGCGCGAGATTCGAATTCTTGCCCGCGGTAACTGGATGGATAAATCGGGTGAAGTGGTTCAGCCGGGCACTCCCCATTTTCTTCCCTCCCATGAGGAGGGTGCGCTGACACGTCTCGATCTCGCGCAGTGGCTGGTCTCGGATAAGAATCCGCTGACTTCCCGGACTTTTGTGAACCGCCTCTGGGCACGGTTTTTCGGAAAAGGAATTTCCAGCGCCCCGGAGGATCTGGGATCGCAAGGGGGATGGCCGACTCACCCCGAGTTGCTCGATTCGCTGGCGGCCGGATTTGTTGAAAGTGGGTGGGACATGAAAGCGCTCGTGAAGCGAATCGTTCTTTCAGAGACCTATCAGCAGAGTTCGAAGAGCACCCCTTCGCTGCAGGAACGCGATCCCTACAACCGGCTCCTTGCCCGTCAGACCGGAATTCGCCTGCCTGCAGAACTGGTGCGGGACAATGCGCTCGCGGTCAGCGGTTTGCTGAATCCCGCGATCGGGGGACGGAGTGCGCATCCCTATCAGCCGGCGGATTACTATCAGCATCTCAATTTTCCAAAGCGCACCTATCAGGCGGATATGAATGATGAGCAGTATCGGCGCGGGGTCTACACGCACTGGCAGCGCACCTTCCTGCATCCGGCGATGCGGGCGTTTGATGCGCCGTCGCGTGAAGAATGCTCGGTGAAGCGGGATATTTCGAGCACGCCGTTGCAGGCTCTTGTGTTGCTCAACGATCCCACTTTCGTCGAGGCGGCAAAGGCGCTTGCGGTATCTTCAAAGGCGATACCTGAGATGTTTCAGCGGGTCCTGACGCGGGAGGCTGAGCCGGAGGAATTATCGGCCCTGACAAAACTTTATGATGCCGAGCTGGAGCGGTTTAAAGCGGAGCCGAATTATGCGGATGGTCTTCTCGAGGTGGGGATGAAAGAAATTCCAGCAGAAGTGAACCGGATTGAATTGGCGGCGAGGACTTCGGTGGCGCGTAGCATTTTGAACCTTCAGGAAGTGATCACCCGATATTAAATGAATGGGGAACCGCTCATAAACGCTAATCAGAGGCAATGGGTTTTTAATGAGAGTTTCCGCTGCCGGTGATGAGCCAAAGTATTTTAGATATGAATTTTGAAACAATTGATCAGCTGAAACGACGCACCTTTTTGCAGAATTCTTTTTCAGGAATTGGCGCGCTATCGATGGCAGGTTTGTTAGGCGGTCAGCAGAATCTGTTTGGGCAGTCGGGGGGCGGTGGAGTTCTCGGTGAGACGCGGCATCGACCCGTGAAGGTGAAGCGTGTCATCCATTTGTGTATGGCGGGCGGTCAGTCCCATCTCGAGAGTTTCGACTATAAACCGAAACTGGCTGAGCTCGACGGCAAGCCGATGCCCGCTTCATTTACGGAGGGGCAGCAACTGGCGCAGCTTCAGAAAAGTGCGGGCAAGCTCAAGTGCATGGGGCCGCGTTACGCTTTTAAAAAGTGGGGTGAGTCGGGGCAGGAAATCAGTGAGGTCTTTCCTCATATCGGATCGGTTGCCGATGAGATTGCGATCATTCGTTCGATGCAGACCGAGCAGATCAATCACGATCCGGCGCACACTTTTATGAACACCGGATCGATTATTCCGGGGCGTCCCAGCATGGGGGCGTGGGTGAATTACGGGATCGGTTCGGAATCGGATGACCTCCCCGGGTTTGTCGTTCTGACCAGTGAGGGTGGAGGCCAGGGGCAGCCGATTTCATCGCGTCAGTGGAACAATGGCTTTTTGCCGAGTCGGCATCAGGGAGTGCAATTTCAATCGAAAGGGGATGCGGTTCATTACGTGAATAATCCTGCCGGGGTGACGCGGGAGGCGCAGCGAGGAGTCGTCGATACAGTGAATCACCTGAATCGACTTCTCGGGGAACGCCGTCTTGATCCGGAGATCGAGGGCCGCATCGCCCAGTATGAAATGGCATTTAAAATGCAGGCGTCCGTTCCCGGATTGATGGATGTGAGTGCGGAATCGGCGAAGACGCTGGAGATGTATGGTTGCACGCCCGGGGATGGTAGTTTTGCTGCGAACTGTTTGTTAGCGCGCCGTCTCGCGGAACGGGACGTCCGGTTTATTCAGCTCTATCATCGCGGGTGGGATCATCACGGTGCCATCGAGGACAAGTTCAAGCTGACCGCAAAAATTGTCGATCAGGGAACCGCTGCTCTGATTCGGGACCTGAAGGAAAGGGGAATGCTCGAAGATACCCTGATCATTTTCGGTGGCGAATTCGGGAGGACTCCGATGGCACAGGGCAGTGGCAGGGATCACCACATTAACGCATTTTCGATGTTCCTTTGCGGGGGCGGAATCAAAGGTGGTGTCACGCACGGGGCGACAGATGAACTCGGCTACGCGGCGGTTGAAGATCCCGTCCACGTGCATGATTTGCACGCGACGATGTTGCACTTGTTAGGTGTTGATCACAAGAAGCTGACCTATCGATTTCAGGGAAGGGACTTCCGGCTGACTGATGTTTTCGGCCATCTTATCAAGCCGGTTTTGGCGTGACCCGGGGAAGCCGGCGCTGTGGTAATACCGCTTCGCTAATGTTGGTCAGGATCTTCGTCCCCGTGATGCGTAGAGGAAGATGCCTGTGATGAGGATGGCGGCCGCGATGATGGCATACCGATATACTTTCATGCGGCTCTTTTCGAATTTGTGGAAAGGGTAGTCTCCGGAGGCTCCGGTGAGCGAAAACCCGTTGGGTTCGAGTGCTTCCCAATTGCCTGCTTCATTCTTTCTGATCCAGGCCCTGAAGTCGGACCCTTCGGCGGGAACGTTTCTTTGACCGGAGGGACCCGCCCAGCCGTTTTGCGCTTTGCGGAGACGCCAGCAGTGAATCGTCAGTTTCTGCGATGGCTTGATGATCTCTGCTCCTTTTTCCACCGCACCGACAGTGACTGACAGTTTGACCTGATAGATGGAATGACGAAGTGAGCCGGCGATGTTGACTTCAGCGGAATCAACTTTGCCCACGATGATTGCGTCGGAGGAGGCTTCCAGTTCCTCCGACTGCAAGGGTGGCAGGGCTGCGAATGCGGGAGCGCAGAAGGCTACGCAGAGCAGCACGGCAATCGTGAGTCGATTAATCATCTCAGGTGAAAATGACTGCTTACGCGAGGCGTGCGCGCATGTCGGAGACGATCGCCTCTTTGAGCGAATCGAAAGCCTGTTGTGCGATCGCTTTGGCGGAAGGCAATTCCTCCGGCATTTTCAACCCGCCGGTTCCGGGTTCGGGGCGGTAGTAAATGTAATACTTGATCTTGGGTTCGGTTCCTGATGGGCGGACCGCAAAGGCGCGACCGTCCTCGAGGTCGACGAAGACCATCTTCTCTTTCGGGATCGCATCCCCTTCCTCATCGACATGGTCACCATTGAGGAAGTCGCGGAAGTGGCTCACTTTGACGCCGTCGATTTCAGTCGGCGGATTGTCGATGTAGCTCTGGGCGAGCTTTTGAATCTGTGCGGCGCCGTCGGCTCCGGTGAGTGTTTCTGCATGCTGTCCTTCGAGGTAAACGCCGTGACGGACGTAGAGCTCATCGAGCAGTTCGACCGGGGTCATCCCTTTTGATTTTGCGTAGGCGGCGACTTCGGCAAACATGACGACGGCTCCGTTGGCGTCTTTGTCACGGAGGAAGTCGGTCCCGAGATAGCCGTAACTTTCCTCACCTCCGAAGACGAAGAATTTGGAATGTTCGAGGCGGAGATCTCTCGTCGTTTCGTCGGAGAGATTGCGGTAGTCTTTGCGAAGCTCTTCGGGAATCGCGTTCTCATATTTTCTGAGTTTTCCTCCGATGTATTTGAAGCCTGTCAGGGTGTTCACCACGGGAACGCTGAAATGGTCGGCGATGGCCTGTTGAAGCTCCGTGGTCACGAATGTTTTCACGAGGGTGGCGTGGTCGCGATTGTTTTCGTTAATGATGCCCTGTTCGGTGAAGGCAAGGAGCCGGTAGTAGGCCATGAGCGAACCGATCTGATTGCCGGTCATGAGGGTCATTTCCCCGGCGGCATTTCGGACCACCACTCCCATGCGGTCTGCATCCGGGTCGGTTCCGATGACGATGTCCGCACCGGTGGCCTCGGCTTGATCGATTCCCATCTGGAGGGCGGCGGCATTCTCGGGATTGGGCGATTTCACGGTGGGGAAAGCCCCATCTTCGATGTCCTGCTTGGGGACGGTGTCACAGTGAAAACCAAGGCGCCGGAGCATCTGAGGCGAAATGGTTCCACCGGTTCCGTGAATGTTGGTGAACACGATTTTGAGATTGGCCTGTTCCTTGATCAGCTCAGGGTCGAGGAGGAGTGATTCCAGTCTCGCCATGTAGGCTTCGTCGAGCTCGGCACCGAGTTCGTGAACCTGTCCCTGCTCTGATTCGGGGAGGACGTCGTAGCTTTCACCGGAAACGGCGCTCACTTCGGCAATGATCTGGCTGGCCTCCGGCTCAACGATTTGAGCCCCGTCGGAGCCATAGGCTTTGAATCCGTTGTCGTGAGGGGGATTGTGGCTCGCGGTGAGCACAATCCCGGAGGTCGTTCCGAGATGTCTGATCGCAAAACTGAGGTGCGGCGTCGATCGCGGCTCGGGAAAAATGTGGACATCACAGCCGTTCTCGACTGCCACTTTAGTAACGCAGTCGGCGAATTCCTGACCGAAATAGCGGGTGTCGCGGGCAACGGCAAGGGAGGGCCGGCCTTCTCCTTTGTAGCTTTTTACGAGGTGACGAACGAGGCCGAGTGTTGCGCGGGTGATGTTGTAGTAGTTCAGTGAAGCGGTCCCTACGCAGGGAAATTCGGGTCTTCCCTCTCCCTTTGGAGCACTGCCCTGTTCCGCGCTGGTAACGATCTCTCCAATCGAGCGACCACGCAGTCCGCCGGTTCCGAAGGCCAGTTTTTTGAAAAAGCGATTGTTAAGTTCAGACCATTCTCCGCTTTCAGCGAGCTCTGAAACAGCGGCTTCGTAGACAGGGTTATCTGACTCGAGAAATTCCGTGATGTTGGCAAGGCTGTCGGAAAGTAAATCGCCGGCTTCGACAGCGGCGTTGAGTTTGGATAACAAGTCAGAATTCATTGTCAAATATGGTAGGAAGAGCTAGGGAAGAATGCAACCAAAGTCCCTGTTGAAAACGCTTTCTTTATCTCCCGGTAACGATACCAACGCATGGCGCATTTTTCACGATGCGGAGGCGGGCGTCTGGGTGGATCACTTCGACGGGCGCTGGCTTGTCCAAACGAGGGCGGAGCGGTTTCCCGACTATCTCAAATCGATGGCTCAGGGCGTGGCCCGTTCGATCTACTGGCGACCGCGCGACAAGAGCGCCTCCACCGCTCCTGAACATGTCTGGGGCGAGGTCGTGACGGAACGGTTCTCCGTGCAGGAAAACGGGGCCTCTTTTTGGATTGATTTCGGTTCCGGCTATTCTTCGGGGATCTTTCTGGATCAACGTCTTAACCGGAGGCGCGTAGGTAAGGCGGCACGCGCGGGGGAGGCGGTCCTGAATACCTTCGCCTACACCGGGGGATTTTCGGTAATGGCGGCGCAGTCGAGGGCGACGACAACGACGGCGGATCTTTCTAAGACGTATCTCGACTGGACCTGGGATAATTTCACGCTCAACGGGCTCGAACCGAATGATCACTTTGGGGTGAAAGGCGATGCGATCGAATGGTTGAAGACTTTCGGGAGGCAGGGCCGGCGCTTTAACGGGGTGGTTCTCGACCCTCCGACTTTTTCGAGAAAGAAGAAGGGTACTTTCAGCACTGATAAGGACTATGCCTCGCTGGCAGGGCTCGCTGCGGCGATTGTGGAGGGGAAAGGGTGGATTCTCGCTTGTGCGAATACCCACCGGCTCTCGGCAGCGCAGTTTCAGGCGGACGTGGTTTCCGGCGTCAAGCAGGCGGGGCGGAACGTAATCTCCTGCGAGCGGCTCCCGATGCCCCCTGAATTCCATGGCGACGAGTATTTGAAATCGCTCTGGGTTGTTGTTCAGTAGGACCCCGCCAACTCTGGAAGGCTGATTATGCGCATTATCCGATACACCCAAAAGAACTACCAATCTGCGATTCGTAAACTGGATCGCCGTTCCGCTCCTCCGGCAGGAGTCGAGGCGATTGTTAAAGGCATCATCGATGAGGTGTCTGCGAAGGGGGATAAGGCGCTGATCGAGCTTTCGAACAAGTTCGACAAGGCCGGTTTCAAGACGGCGAAAGACTTGCGCGTCACCGAAGCGGAGCTCGCTGCGGCGGAGGGTGCGGTCGACTCTGAGACAAAGAAGGCGATTGCCGCTTCGCGGAAAAACGTGATCAATTTCGCGAAACGCAGCCTGCGAAAAGACTGGTCTGGAAAGAACAGTCAGGGAGCTGAAGTCGGTGAACGCTACCTTCCCTTTCAACGTGTCGGTATTTACGTTCCCGGCGGAACTGCGCCTTTGGTTTCCACCTCCAACATGACGGTGTGTCTCGCGGCAGCGGCGGGGTGCCCGGAGATTGTGGTGATGACACCTCCCGGTCCGGATGGAACGGTCAATCCCGCCTTGCTCTATGCTTTGAAAGAAGCGGGAGCAACGGAGGTTTATAAAGTGGGGGGCGCTCAGGGGATGGCGGCGATGTCGATCGGAACGAAAACGATCAAACCGGTTCTCAAGGTGTATGGCCCGGGGAATTCCTTCGTCGTAGAGGCTAAGCGTCAGCTTTTCGGAGTCGTCGCGGTTGATCTACTGCCCGGACCGAGTGAGGTCGTGACTCTGGCGGACAGCAGCGGGAAGGCGAGCTACATCGCGGCGGATATGCTGGCCCAGGCCGAGCACGGCGGTGACAGCATCATGGGATTCATCACTGACTCGGAGCAATTGCTCGATGAAGTGAATGCGGAGATTAAGACCCAGATCAAGACTTTGAGTCGTCAGGCACAGCTGAAGAAGGCGCTCAAAGACGGGGCGTGGATGATTTTGACAGAGTCTCTTGATGAAGGGGTCGATCTCGTGAATGCGTTTGCACCGGAGCACCTTTCCCTGATTACACGACGTGAGAAGTCGATTGTGCCGAAGATCACGACTTCAGGGGCGATCTTTATCGGTAACTACTCGCCGGTGGCAGTGGGTGATTTCCTCGCCGGACCAAGTCACGAGCTTCCTACCGGTGGCGCGGGGAAATCGTTTCCCGGTCTTACCGTTGATATGTTTCAGCGACGCACCAGTATCGTGAAGCTGGATCGTGATTCGATTAAGAAATCAGCTCCGATTGTGGAGGCGTTCGCACGGGTCGAAGGGCTTGATGCACACGGGCGTTCCGCAACGATCCGGGTCGAGGAGTAGGTTTTTTTGCGTCGAAGCGAAGCCGGATAAGCTGACGGGAGAGCGATCCGCGCAGGGGAGGTAGGAGCGATTCGAAGACGGGACCTTCCGGTTCGGGCTTCCATCGCAGGGATGAATTTTCCCGGTTCGATTTCGAAATACTCAGCAATGGCAGAATTTTAGTCTGTTTAATTGTTCTGGTAATTGTTGGAGAATACTTTAATTTTAATTAATGGAAGTAAAAATTCGACTCAAGTCGGTGGTGGGGACACTGCTGTGCACCTATGCGCTGCTGCTGGCTGGGCATCTTCTCGCGTTGTTTTTTCTTATCCAGCTTGAGCGCCCGAATGCGCTGGGAATTGTTCCGCTCTTCCATTTCGATATGGAGGCCAATCTACCTACTCTGTTCTCAGGCTTTCAGCTCGCCTGTGCGGGACTGTGCGCTTTTGGTATCGCCAAATTTGAACGGGCAAAGTCAGAAGGAAACCACCGTCACTGGTTCGTTATAGGCTGTATTCTCGCTTTCATCGGAATTGATGATATGGCGCACTTCCATGAGAATCTGGATACGATCATTATGTCACGGGTGGAAACGTCCGGTTTGATTCATTGGCCCTGGGTTATTCCATACTCGATTCTGGCTCTGATGGTGGCTGCTTATTTCCTGCCGTTTTTCCTGAGGCTGCCTGCTCATTTGAAATTCTATTTCGCCATCTCTGCGGGTCTGTTTATCAGCGGAGCGATTGGCATGGAAATGTTCGCGGCAAGACACGCACAGGAATTCGGTGAAGAAACGATCACCTACGCCACTCTGATGACGATCGAAGAGAGTCTGGAGATGTTGTCGATCACCCTTCTTCTATACGGATTACTCTCTCATATGGTGAGTCATCTCGGTGGACTTCGGGGGCGCTTCGAAGTTTTGCGGTGATCGTGCGCAGGCGTTCCGCAGCGACGAGGTAGCCCCGGACTTTTTGCGGCGGAGCCTGCAGTGCCTTCACCTGAAACGTGATGGCTACTCAGGGGAATACCAGCGCCCCAGTTTTTCCACGATGACCCGCTTGAGTTCGGTAATGTCGGCTTCGCCGGAAACGCGGTGAACGATTTCCCCGCCCGGAGCAATAAGAACCGTGTGGGGCATGGTTCCCTGCCACTCGGGATCGAGTGCTTCAGCCAGTGAGTCCGTGTCCCCGTGAAAGAGGTAGTTGTTGGTCGTGCGACCTTCCTCTAATACGGAGAGTTCGGTTAGCTTCGGCATCGCGGCGTTGAAGCGTTTTAAGAGCAGATTTGCTTTCCCTTCAGCTTCGGGGGCGTCTGTGCTGATCGTGATCATGTCGAACCCGCGCGTTTCAAACTGCCTTCCGATCTCTACGAGGCCGGACATTTCCGCGAGGCAGGGACCGCACCAGGTTGCCCAGAGATTTACGAGGCGCAGCTTGTCCGTTTTATTTTCCCTGAGGGCTTTGACTCCGGAGGCGTCGATCGCTTCGATTGTGACTTCTTTCGCGGCGAACTCCTCTTCATATTTAACGACGATATCGCGTTTGTAGGCCCATTTGGTGCTGCATCCGTGGGCGCGGGTTTGCGGGGTGCTGACTGTTTTTCCGGCCAGCATTTCATCGATGGCGATGCGGGCGTCGTGAGTTTTGATCGTTGAGGGATCACCGTATTTGGAGTCGTCGATGCGTCCGACATAGCGGAGGATCCGCTCTTTGTCGAAGATGAAGAGATGCGGAGTCGCCATTGCCCCGAACGCTTTCGTCACTTCCTGGGTTTCACCATCATAGAGAAACGGGAAATTGAACTCGTTGTCGGCGGCGTGCTTTTTCATGTCTTCGAGCGTGTCGCCGTAGACGGAGTAACCCAACTCATTGAGACGAACCGAAAGCGGATCGTTGGGCGAGATCGCAACGAGTTGAAAGCTTTCGTCCGCGTAATCGTTTACGAGTTGTTTGACCCGGGACTCGGCGCCCTGGGCACTGGGGCAGTGGTTGCAGGTAAAGAGCACGGCAAGAATATCTGCGTCAGAATATTCGGCGAGGGTGTGGTTTTTCCCGTCAACACCGGGGAGATTAAAGTCGGGCGCGGCGGCTCCGGGTTCGAGCGTTTTCACCTTTTCGGGAGCTGGTGGTGCAGCTGTGGTGAACGTACAAATCGACAATGCGACGGTGAGAAGAATGGAAGTTCTCATGAATTGGAAAGACGGGCCGGTTAATTTGAAGGGGCGTCGGGGCCCTGTGCTGTCGCTGATTCGGCCGATGAAATGACGTTCTTGAAGTCATTCATGAATTCTTCGCCCAGTTCGTGGGTGAGATGCTCTTTCAGAAATTGAAGCATTGCGGCGGCCCCGGTTGTGGGACTCACATATTGGAACTGGTCCTTCAGTTTTGCCCACTTGAGGCGGGGGAGCTCTTCGCGGACAAAGTCATCCTTGTCGTGAGACTGCATCATGTTGCTGCGGTCTCCGTTCACGAGGTCGTTGAGTGCTCTTTTCTTGTTACCCGCCTGACGATCACCTTCCGCGAGACGCAATTCGCGTTCAGCTTCCTCCATCGCTGTGTTCAGTGATTGTGCGAGGCGCGTCTGCTGTTCGATTCGTTTGTCCCAGGCGTTCATGAGACCTGCGGTGTTCTTCTCGCGGAGGTGCGGGAGAATTGTTTTATCATATATGCCCCGGATACTGAATGGAACGGGCTCCCAACGACCGTTTTTCCCAAGGAGGGCCTCCAGATTGTAGGCTTTGGCAAAGTTCGAATCGGCGACTGACTTTAGCACGTTGTTAGTTGGCAATTCCTCCATCCGGCTGAGACCGTCAACGTAGCTAAGAATGGAAGGGAAAACTTCTTCAATTTTCTCGGCCTCGGCCGCCTGGCAACTGAGCCCGACATACTTCAATTGAATCATAAGTGATTCGAGGAAGCGGTCATCGCGGGCCTTGTCGGAGTTTCCGTCTTTCCATTCTCTGAATTCAGAGTCCTTTTTCTCCTCGCGATCGAATTCGATCAACTTCGTGCACTTTTCCCAGAGTTCGAAGGCCGCTTTGGGATCGGCGGATGCGCGGAGGAAGATATCACCGGCGCTGGAATTGCGCTGAGAGAGGTGGGCCGCCTGTTCCTTTTCGAGGGCTTCAAATTGCTGCTTTACCTTTTCAAGGGTTTCCTGAGTGAGGCTCGTTGTCTGCGCGGAGAGTGAGGCAAAGGGCAGAAAAGTTGCTAAAAGCAGCAAGTTGAGGGTTTTCATATCCTCAATTTAGGTAAAAAGCATTTCGCTGACAATCCTGAAAACGCACTCCATCATGTGCGAATAGCTTTTAAAATGAATCGTCCAACTAAAATAAACGCTTGGCTGATAGGCCAGTGTGTCTAATGATGTCGTAGGCGTTGGAAAATCCTGCCACGAAATGCCAGTCTGCCTCGACCAACTATTCCCATTGTGGGGAACTGAGATGAACTTTTGCGCTGCCGCGTTAAGTGAGTGGTGGATTCGTGGGCTTGAGTCAGGGTCAACCTGGATTGCCCTTGCCGTGGTTTTTGCCGGTATCGGGGGGCTTGTTTTTGGTTGGCTTATCGGGCGTCCCAGCGCAGAGGAAAGGAGAGCGTTCGCAGTGAGCGATAACGACCCTCTGATGGATGCGGCGCTTCGCTGGAGACACGAGAAGTTAATCCTCACCGAACGACAACAACGCGAGTCACGTGAGCGGGTGGCGCGGTTCTCTGAATTTCTTCAGAAGAAACCGGAGGATCCCTCGATCGGCTATGCGGCGAGTCTCTTTGCTCTGACTGAAGCGGTCCGCGACGCGAGGCAGACGGTGGGGACTGATTTCTCCCGACTGAAAATGGTGACTGAGCAACTAACCGCTCTCCGGGAGGATGAAAGTGCTCCGAGACCGGAAACGATTGAGGCCTGCCTCGGGATGGCTGACAAACAGGTAGCGAACCTGGTTAAGAACCGCGATATTTTGAAATCTGTCAGTGCTCTCGTTCTCCCGCTTGAGGATGACGTTCTTTCCGGCGGGGAATTCACTTCTGAGGCGGTGACGCGGTCACGAGATGCTCTCAATGAGGCGAAAACGCTCGCGGGAACTTTGTCACCCGGCTGGGAAGTGGCTTCCAATGAGACTGATCGTCACATCGGGGACTCGCTCAAGGCAGGTAAGGAGCCGGTATTCGAGTCGATCTCTTCGATTTTGTTAATCGATGGCTCCGTGAGCAGCTCTCTCGCTTCCGATGAGAGTCGCGCCCTGGGGCAGTGCATTCAAAAAGCGCTGGATGAGTTGTCCACAGCCATCACGGAGAACCCTGCGGATCGATTGGATGACGTGATCGTTGAAGATCTTTCAGACGATGTGAAGCCTTTGGCCGACTCGCCGGAATCTGAAGAGGTACCTTCTCCCGATGACGGGGGATTCAAGCCGACGGTGGGATTGTTGGGGGCTGCAGGGCAATCCTGGGAGAATCCTTTTTTGAATCTTTCCCCTGACGAGGGGTTCAGGGCTCCGGATGAGGTCGAAGAATTCGATTTCGCCACTCCCGATGACACTGCCCCCATTCAAAAGCCTCTCAAGAAAACAGCCCGTGTCAGTGGTTTTACGGATCTGACAAAAGAGAAAGCGGAAGTGGCTCCGCCGGTTGAGGCGGAGGAGGAGCAGGACGTCGAGGCTGAGACTGAAGAACCTGAAGTTCTCGTGCTTTTTCGCTCAAATGACGTGGGAATTTGGGGGAAGACGATTTATCGCGGAACCAACCACCGGGCCAGATCGCTGGAGTCAATACCGGACTGGAACGGTTGGATTTCAATGGAGCGGCTCGATACGGGGGAGCGTGTCTTCGTTCGGCTCGACGGCGATGATCTCGACGACCTCGACCGTTCGACTTCGATCGGGTTCAATGCTTCCAATGAACTTTTCTATGGCGCGCGACATCTCGGTGTCTTTTCGGAGGCCTGTCCAAACGAGGTTGAGACGCGATTTACCTACGGTGGCTGGGGATTCGGGCACCGGGTCTCCCCGGGAGGGAATTCCGCTGAATCCCTGCAGGCTGTGGGGTGGGAAGGGAAGGAAATTCCGTCAGATACCATTTTTGAGATCTGTCTGCATCGGGAATTGCCGGAGCAAAGGCCTCAGGACCGGGTTCTCGGAGAGAGCTAAAAGGATCGTTGGAAAAAAGTGCGGTGTTCGAGTAAATTCGGGTTCCCATTATAGACGACCTGCCCTCCATCCCTAACTTTGAAATCATCGGACGCATCGGTGGCGGTGCCTATGGTGAAGTCTATTTGTCGCGCACCGTGACCGGAATGTATCGTGCCGTGAAAGTGGTGAGGCGTGAGGATTTTGAGTTCGAACGCACCTTTGAGCGCGAATTTGAAGGGATCCAGAAATACGAGAAAGTGTCTCAGGATCATCCGGGGCTGGTGGATGTGTTGCATGTCGGTCGCGATGACGAAGCCGGCTTCTATTACTACGTGATGGAGCTCGCCGATGACGAAGATGGTTTCGGCGAGGAAATTGACGTGGAAAGCTACAAGCCGCGAACCTTGTCTTCTGATTTGCGGAAGCATCCCGGGCGATCCGTTTCCGAATGTGTGAATCACGGGGTTTCTCTTGCGGGTGCTCTCGGACACTTGCATCAGGCGGGGCTCACCCACCGGGATGTTAAACCGTCGAATATTATTTTTGTAAAAGGGAAGCCCAAGCTCGCAGACGTTGGATTGGTTGCCAGCAGCGGGCAGCGCACCTACGTCGGGACGGAGGGGTATGTGCCCCCGGAGGGACCGGGTACGAGTTCGGCTGATCTTTATTCGCTCGCGATGGTGCTGTACGAGATGCACACGGGAAAAGATCGACTCGATTTTCCCGAGCTGCCGACCAATCTCGAGATACCTCCGACGGTTAATCGTGACGAGTGGCGTTCGCTTAACGGTGTGATTTGCCGCGCGGGCTCACCGGATCCCCGGAAACGATATGAATCGGCGCACGTTTTTGCAAAAGCGCTTGCGGCGGTGACCGGACTTGAGACCGGTGAAGCGAAGCGACGCAAATCGAGCGGGGGAAAGAAGTTTGTTCTCGCGTTGGTATTGCTCACTTTTTTCGCGGGCATCGGTTACGGAGGTTACTGGCTTTGGAAGGACAACGCTTCGTTCCTCGCTGCGAATGGCGGGAGTTTCGTTTTTAACAAGTCCGGGGATGATAAAGAGGACGATCCGCGTGTTATTGAGGAAGTTGTAGTCAATGATGCCAAAGAGGATCCCGGTGATCCTGAATTCGTTGAGTTGCCGGACGAAACGGATCTGGGGTCGGGCATTATAATTACGGACCGGCCTGCCGATCCGGAGGCGGAAAACGGTAAGGAGGGCAGGGACGACAAAGGCGGAAAAGGCGACAAGGGCGGCAAAGTAGGTAAGGAAGAGGAGGATACGGTTGTCGTGGCTACTCCGGTTGAGGAAAGTGTTGCTCAGGGGCAGGTGAAAATCATGAGCCAGCCCAGCAACGCCAGCGTTTTCATCAATGGCAAAGATTTCGGGAGAACGGAGACGCGACTCTTCGATCTCGATGTCGGGGAAGTGGAAGTCGTGGTCAAAAAAGAAGGTTACCTCGACTGGAAAGATACCTGGGATGTGAAGGAGGGGTTTCAGATGATTCTGTCCACGCTCGTTCAGGATCGCAGTCCTGTTCCGGGGCAACCATGGGTTAATTCAGTCGGGATTCCGTTTCTTCCCGAGGGGGAGAGAGGGCACTACCTTTCGACGGAGCTTGTCTCGGTTGCTCTATTTGATCAATTCGCGGCGGAAGTCGGTAAAGAGTATCCCCGAACCGCTTCAAACGGGATTGCCTTCGTATCGGATTATCTGATTCGGCAGGCATTTTGCGAGTGGATGACGGAAAAAGACCGTGAGGCCGGGTTTCTCAAAGAGGGCTGGTACTACCGTCCGCTCAAAAGTGAAAGCGAGTTGGACCATTCGTTTCGCTGTTATCTCGACAACGATGCCGGCGTTCTGATTCTGAATTCAACTCCTGAGGGCGCGGATGTCTTCCTCGGTGAGAAACATCTCGGTGTGACCCCGCTGGTATACAATGAAATGAGGCGGGGCCAATACGCGGTTGATGTGTTTCTACCCGGTTACGAGGTGGCAACCGTGACGGGCGAAGTGGATGTTCAGGAGCCAATCGCAAAGACGGTGGAGCTGGTCCGTGATGCCTCGGTGATCTATGGGCAGCCGTGGAGAAACAGCCAGAATATGGAGCTGGTTCCGGTGGGAGGGCTCATGGTTGCCGCTTTTGAGACGCGGTTGAGTGATTTTCGTGAATTCCGGTCGGACGGTGAAAACGGGATCCCTTTTGTTCCCATCGTTGGGCGTACCATGGAGCATCCCGTTGCAGGAGTGGATCTTGCGGGGGCGGTGGAATTCTGTCAGTGGCTTACCGCGAAAGAGAGAGCCTTGAACCTGATTCGCCCGTGGCAGCGTTATCGTATTCCGACGGATACAGAGTGGAGCCGTTTCGCGGGGATTACGGGAGAAACGGGAAGCACGCCCGAAGAGCGCAGTTTTCAAGCGGTCCCCGGTTTTCCGTGGGGCACAGCGTGGCCTCCCCCGGAGGGGGCAGGTAACTATTCCGACCAATCGGCAGCGCACCTTTTCGGTGTTGCTGTGATCGAAGGCTACAACGATCGCTACGACAGGACTTCGCCGGTGGGTTCGTTCCCTCCAACTGAAAACGGACTCTACGATATCGGCGGCAATGTCTGGGAATGGGTCACGGATCCCTACAACGGTGAGGGTAGCAACTATCGGGTTTTGCGTGGCGGTGGCTGGAATACCTACGACAAGACGATGCTCGAGTTGAGTTACCGGAATGTCGTTCCGGCTGAGGTCAGTGAATCCTATTACGGGTTTCGCTACGTGCTCGAAGACACGGGACGACCGTAGAAACAGTTATTTCAGAACCGGTTTAAATCCGGTTGAAATTAGGGCAGCGATTTCGATACTGTGGCATGCTCAATTCCCGAATCGTTGATATTCTCAAAAGCGAATCCGAACCCGGAGACGTCACCGTTAGCGGTTGGGTTCGTACGAAGCGGGATTCCAAAGCATTCTCCTTTATTGAAGTGAATGACGGGAGTTGTCTCGCCAATATTCAGGTGATCGCCGATGCGACCCTGGCCGGTTACGAAGAGAATGTCGTTCCTCTGAAAACGGGAGCTTCACTGACGCTGACCGGTAAGGTGGTTCGTTCTCAGGGAAAAGGTCAGTTGTGGGAAATTCAGGCGACTTCGGTTGAGATGTTAGGCGCTGCGGAGGAGGACTATCCCCTGCAGAAAAAAGGGCATTCGATGGAGTTTATGCGCTCGATTGCTCACCTGCGCCCGAGGTCCAATCTCTTCGGAGCGGTTTTTCGCGTACGCAGTCGTATGGCGTATGCGATTCACCGGTTTTTTCAGGAGCGCGGATTTTATTATGTTCACACGCCGGTGATCACCTCTTCTGATTGTGAAGGCGCCGGGGAGATGTTCCGGGTCGTGACGATGGATGGAAAAGAGATCAAAACGGGGGACGAAGAGTTTTTTCACAAACCGGCTTATCTCACTGTGAGTGGCCAGTTGGAAGGGGAGACTTTTGCCTGTGCTCTGTCGAATATTTACACGTTTGGACCGACTTTTCGCGCTGAGAACTCCCACACTTCCCGTCATGCCTCGGAATTCTGGATGGTGGAGCCGGAGATCGCATTCTGTGATCTCGAAGGCGACATGAATCTCGCAGAGGAAATGATCAAGTATCTGGTCAGTGACGCTCTCGAAACCTGTGCCGACGATCTCGCCTTCTTCAATCAGTTCGTCGACAAGGGGCTTGTTGAAAGGCTTCAGTCGGTTCGTGACCGGAGCTTTGAGCGCATCACCTATACAAAGGCTGTTGAGCTGTTGCAGGCGAGCGGGAAGAAGTTCGAGTATCCCGTCGAATACGGGCACAACCTCCAGTCCGAGCACGAACGCTACCTCACTGAGGAGCACTTCAAATGTCCGACCACAGTTTACAATTACCCTAAAGCGATCAAGCCCTTCTATATGCGCAAGAACGATGATGGGAAGACGGTCGCGGCGATGGATCTGCTCGTTCCCGGGATCGGTGAAATCGTGGGAGGGAGCCAGCGCGAGGAGCGTCTCGAAGTGCTACAGGCCAATTTTAAAGAGCACGACCTCGATGAGGAAACCTATTCCTGGTATGTCGATCTGCGGCGCTACGGCTCTGTTCCTCACGCCGGATTCGGGCTCGGGTTTGAGCGCCTCTTGATGTTTGTGACCGGTGTCGCAAACATTCGCGATGTGATTCCCTTTCCGCGAACACCCGGCTCGGCTGAATTTTAACCTTTCGCGGGAATCGTTTCGTCGAGTTGGCAGAAAAGCTGTCGGTTGGCGCGCTTCTCTGTTCCGAGAGAGGCTGCTTTGCGGATTTCAAAGATGCTCCCGTCTTCGCAAAGAACGATGAGCTCGCCATCGAGAGTTGTCTTCAGTCCGGCAAGGGGACGGTCGCCGAGCCCCGGCACTTTTACCTGAGAGACAGATGAGTCATACTTCATGCCGGTTTTTGAGTTGCCGCAGAGGACCTGGCCGTTTTCATTTGTCATGATGATACGTCCGGCGAGAGCAGGGAAGTTTTCGCCGCGGTAAATGACGTTGCCGTTGGCGCGTCCTGTTTTCGTCGTAATTGCCGGATTTGTGACGATGTCTTTCAACTGCGCACGCAGGCTGCGGTCGAAGAGAGCGCTTGTCTCGGAGAGATCCCATCCAAAATGCTCGCCGCCGAGACGGCTCACGTTGATTTCCTCCGTTCCGTCGATTCCTGTGTCACCAATGTTAAGACATCCCTGAAAAGGATCGAAGTGAAGACTGTGGGGATTACGGAGGCCGAAAGCCCAGAGTTCAGGCACTGAGTCGGAGACACGGCGGAAAGGGTTTGTCTCAGGGATTCCATACTGTCCGTTTGCTGAATTGTTCCCGAGAGGATTGATGCAGAGAACCTTGCCGTAAGCGGAAGTAAGTGAAGAGGCATTCTTTGAAGGGCTCGTGTGGGTGACTTCGTGGCTGGACCCGTCCCCGACGCCAATGTAAAGCTGGCCGAGATGGTCGAAGGCGATGCTCTCGACGTTGTTCTCCGCTCCGGGCTGGCTGAAACGAACGACTTCGCGGCTGGTTCCTTTAAAATTGCCAAGAAGAGGATCGACAGTCTGATACTCGTAAATCACATCCTGGTGGTCTTCGCCGTCGTTCCCAAATTCAGGTGTAAAGTCAGCGTCGCCGCTTCCGGCGGTTTCTGCTCCGACCACGTAGAATTTTCCGTAACCGGGCGAATTTTTGACATGGAACTGAGGGTGGAGGGAAATCGCTGAAAAACCGATATCGCTCGCGGTGTTGGCCGAGGCGAGCTTCGCGTATCCGGTGGAAACGGTCATGCCCGCACCGGAGGGGCTGATGCGAATGATATCGCCGTTCTTTTGAAGCACGTAGAAATTTCCGAGAACGTCACCTGCGATGTCTACCGGTTGATGGGTTTTAGCGAGGAGGTGCGCGCTCGCATTGATCACCATGGAATCGTGAATCACTTCGCTTCCACTCACAAGGGGCAACTCAACCTCAAGCTGCTTTTGCGTCGCGATTTTCTTCGTCCCCATATAGCAAACCACCCCCATGAGAAGCGACAATGCGAAGAGAAATGCTTGCGACAGGAAAGTGGTTAAGGCTGAAATCATTGGTAAATTCGGTAATTGTCATAATTAATAATACGATTTGAGAAAATTTGCAAGTTTGAAAGGCGGTTTTCTCAGATTTTATCAGAATTTGGAAACAACGCCGATTTACAAGTGTCTGCCGCTTTGGGAAGCTGATGGGATGAGAGGAAGATTCAGCCCCGCAGAGATTGCCCGTTATCACGATGAGGGTTACCTCATTTGCCGTGGATTGTTCACGGGGGAAGAGATCTCTCTACTGGGAGACGTGGCACGAAGTGATCATGCCCTCGATCAAGCGGCATCGGCCCTCGATGACGGTGAGGGAAACGCGGTGCGCCTCTCACTCTGGAATCATCCGGGCGACGGCGTTTATGGAATGGTGGCTCGATCGGAGCGAATTGTTGATTCCGTCGAACAGCTCATAGGGGAAGAGGTTTACCACTATCATTCAAAAATGATTCTGAAGGATGCCCGGACCGGTGGTGCCTGGGCCTGGCATCAGGACTATGGCTACTGGTATCAGAACGGGCTGTTGTTCCCTGATCTGTGCAGCGTTATGATCGCAGTCGATGCGGCGACAAAGGAGAACGGTTGCCTCCAGTTGTTGAAGGGCTCTCATAAGATGGGGCGCATCAATCACGTTCTATCAGGCGAGCAGGCCGGCGCTGACAGGGATCGGGTCGGTGAAGCTGAAAAGCGCCTTGAGCTGATTTATGCGGAAATGGAGGCTGGTGACGCTGTGTTCTTTCATGCGAACACCCTGCATTGTTCAGGGCCGAATCATTCCGCGAACCCCCGCTGGGCAATGATCTGTTGTTACAATGCCGCTTCGAATGAGCCTTATAAAGAGTCGCATCATCCGGGATACACGAAGCTCCATAAGGTGGGCGACAGCGAGCTGCTGCGTGTCGGCCGCTCTGATCAGGCGCGAGCGGCAGTAGAATTCGCCAACATCGACGCTGACGATGAGAGTGCCCGGGGCCTGGGGACGGGCGAGTAAGGGGCTCTCTATTCCTTTTCCAGCCTGAACTGAAAGGGAAACAGTGTTTTAAACGGGATAATATCCCCGGTGAGCCGGCCGTTCACGTCACCGTCATCGAGCAGCACGAGAGCGTTGGCGGTTGCGAATTCGCTCATGACCTGACGACAGAGCCCGCAGGGGGATCTCGATTCAATAGGGGAATGAGCTTCCGCTGAAGTCGTTACGGCTACGAGTGAGAGCTTTTGTTCGCCATCGCTGACCCCATTGAAAAGAGCGGTTCGTTCGGCGCACATGGTTGCTCCGAAGCTGGCATTCTCGACGTTGGCACCGCGATAGATCCTGCCCCCGATAATGAGAGCGGCACCGACCTGAAACTTCGAGTAAGGCGCGTAGGCATTGTCTTTCGCATACCTTGCTTCCCGCATGATCGATTCGAAAAGATTCGGCTCGGGAAAATGATCCAGTGGGAAATCCGGATCGACCAGGTTCCAGCTGGCTGTGGCAGTTTCGAGTGTGGGTGGCATGGCTGGAGAAAAAAGTGACAAGGACGTCAGTTGGATTGGGAGGGGGGCAGCATCTGAAAGCCTCGTGATTTACTGACCCTCCATAATACTCTCGATGAGAATATTTTGAATCACGCTGTAGATCTCATACTGCGCGAGAAGGAGGAGACGATTCTCGTCCACGGCATCGGGGCCCTCCATTTGGATGAGAAGTCGATCCCCCGAGTCAGCAAGGTCGTATTCCTCATTCATGAGAAGGCGGGCCTGATTCAGCGCGCTATACCAAAGTTCAGTATTCTCAATTTTGACCTCGAGTCGGTAGAATTCATCAATCGCAAAATTGAGATCCGCCTCTTCAGGGGGGAGAATCGCCTCAACCGGGATAACTTCGACTCTTTCCAGATCAGATTGCACTGTGTCCCTGGAGGCTTCGAAGGCTTCGATGAGGTCGGGTTTGATCAATTCGTCCCAGTCCTCCAACTGGGAGAGTGTGTCCTCGTCTGCGAGAGTGTCATTTGCGAGAGGGGAGGGAAAGAGGCGCTCTCGTGTTTTTTCGGTGAAATGGACTCCGGATGCGATCAGCGGGATCTCGGAAATGAGCTGCCATTCTGTCGGCGACAGGGCATCGAGAATCCAGGAATCTTCCGTTAATATAAATCTCATCGTTCTTTCGGCAGTCTTTCCAAGCCAGGGGATAACTGAAGACCAGTAACCCCGTATCTCGAAGTTCTATTGAACTTTCCCGGCCTGATGAATGTCAGACTTCTTGATAATCGAATCTAAAGGCAGCTTTGCGAGACTCCACCGAAAAATGAGAGCGCTGTCATTGTCGCAGAATAGTCTCGCCATTTGACGGAAATTGTCGCACTTTTGAAAATCAATGCAGATTTACAATTTAATATTGCGAAATTAGCAAAAGAATGCGAAGTATTTAGTATATTTACGTGGTCTGAAGAATTTATTTGTATGGATTTTATGAAATTTATAACAAATCGATTGCAAGAGGACCCTGAATGGGTTTAAACTATCTTTACTTCCTAAAAATTAACAAAAAAATCGCCCGGAGGTTTATTATTATGCAAACACAAGAAGACAGAGTTGTTGATGTCGACCCTAATGCCGACAGGCTGGCCGACTTCATTATGTTCGCCCAGCGTTCTTTCCTCCTCGACCTATCGAAGGAACTGAACCAGGGGAATATTTCCTACGCCCAATTTTTCCTGCTCGGCTACCTCGCCAACGAGGACTACCTGACAATGACTGACATCTCCAAGAAGATGGGTCACTCGACGGCAGCTGCCACAGGTCTGGTCGATCGCCTTGAGAAACTCGGATACGTTCAGCGCCTTCATGCTGCTGACGACCGTCGCAAGGTCATGGTCCAGATCACCCGTAAAGGTATCGAGCTTGTAAGCCGTCTCCGTAACATTATTGCCGACAGCATTTCGCAGGTAATGGTGGCTCAAGAGAACGGTGACGACGAAGCAATCCAGCCTATTTACACGCAGTTGCGTGAATTTTTAGCATCGGTTTAAAGAGTCGCCGCTTGATCCAATCCTCTGAGGATTGGTCTGTGGTCACGAAACGCAGTATTCAGGCGACCCTCGAAAATACCGATACCAAACCTTCCAACGCGATTTTTAAAAACGCTCCCGTTTAACGACGAGGGCGTTTTTTTATGTACCCCTGCCCGGTGTCGTCCATGAGGCGACACCGGGCAGGGGAATGATTCTAAGTGACTGAACCTTACCCGGTCGTTGGAATTCTTATCAGGGGCTCAAAAGGGGGCATGCTATCCCTTTTCAAGTTGAGCCACCGGTGTCCTGACATGTCACGAAAAGCACGGGTTTCCGTGAAAACTGATCGATTTGCGGCTTCTCTCTCATTTTGATTTTTTGAGAAAAAAATCAGTTCAAATCTCATTCAGAGGCGGTTTGGGACTCCGCCGTTTCCCTCTTTCGGGGTGATCTATGGCTCATGGGAATCCCTCGTTTTTGTCGGCTATTCAAAATAATGTAGCAGCGTTAGATTTGTAACTTGCTCATTATGAATCGGTTATTGTAACGGTCTCGTTTTTTGCCTGAGCCCTCATTTCGTCGGAAAATCGGGAGAATTGTCACGGGAAATTAAAACGCGGGGATGAACTATTTGTGTCGACACTTCGTTCGCGATTTAGCTAATTTCACACCGTTGCAGATTGACCTCAATAAATGTCATTGCGCGTTATTAACTAACAAAGCCACAGAAAGTTATGAAGTTGATCACCCTGTCGAGAGGCGGTTTGTGTAATTCTTTGCGAAGGGCATCCCGGTTGCAAATTGCGGTATTTTCACTGCTCACTCCCGGGCTCACTTTCTGGACGAATCCGATTCAGGCGAATCCTTCCGGAGGAGTGGTTGTTAGTGGGAATGTTAGTTTCTCGGGAGGTTCCGGAAACCTTCAGGTAAATCAGGCTTCTCAGCGGGCCATCGTCGATTGGGCCAGTTTCTCGATTGACGCAGGGGAACTGACTCAATTTAACCAGCCCGGCGCAGCCTCGGCGATTCTTAACAGGGTGACGGGAGGCAATCCCTCCGAGATTCATGGCGCTTTGAAAGCAAACGGGAATGTCTTCGTGATCAATACCAATGGAATCCTGATCGGCGCTTCAGGAGTGATTGACGTTCATGGACTCGCGCTCTCGACTCTGGATGTGGATAATGGCGAATTCCTTGCCGCTGGTGACATGGTTTTTAAAGGTGGTAGCGGGGACATCACCAACATGGGGCGGATCAATGCAATCGGCGGCGATGTGTTTTTGATCGGCCGCACTGTCACGAATACTGCAGGAGCGGAAATCACTGCTCGAAACGGAACCGTCGGGATTGGAGTCGGAGAGGAAGTCCTCTTGAAAGCCAACAGTTCTGCCGGCAATGAGCGGGTTTTTGTCCGGGCAAAAGGCTCCGGTGTCAGTGGCACTGGTATTCTGAACGAAGGATCGATCGAGGGCGCTTCGGTCGAACTCAAAGCGCACGGAAACATGTATGCGTTGGCGATTAACAACAAAGGTTCAATTCGCGCAACCGGTGTGAGCAACAGCGGTGGGAGAGTGACTCTGCGGGGAGTCGGCGGCAGTGTTTCCAACAGCGGATCGATTCGGGCGTCGGCACCTTCCTTGGGGAACGGGGGGCAGGTTCTTATTCAGGCGGCGTATGCAAAAGTGGATGGAATGATCCGGGCTGAAAGAGGGGCGATCAAGATTGCCTCGACCGGAGCTGCTCACGTCGCTGGATCGCTTGACGCCTCTACTTCCTCTGGTGTCGGTGGCAATGTTGAGATCGAGGCTGTCGATATCGCCTTGTCTTCTTCAGCGGATGTTGATGTGTCAGGCCAGTCCGGCGGGGGCGTTGTTAAGATTGGCGGCGGTTTTCAGGGCGCTGATGGTTCCATCAAAAATGCGACCTCGGTAATGGTTGATGATGGCGCTGAGATTCGCTCCTGTGCTCTGGAGTCCGGAAATGGCGGCGTTGTCATTCTCTGGTCTGATCATACAACGGTTTTCGAGGGTTCGATCGAGGCGAGGGGTGCCGGTGCAGTCGGAAACGGTGGATTTGCGGAGATTTCAGGGAAGCAGAGCTTGGGTTTCGGGGGGCTCGTTGATTTGACCGCGGATCACGGACTCAGCGGAACACTTCTCCTCGACCCTACCAATGTGACGATCAGCACCGGTGGTGCGAGCACTACGAACGTCAATAATGTCGCTCTCTCAAATTCACTCGATCTGGGGACGAACGTTCTCATCACTTCCAATTTCGGAAGCGGTGGTGTCGGCAATATTACGGTCAATGCAGCTGTGGAATGGTACGCTGAAAACGCGGCGACGACTCCGGGAACCCTTTCCCTTCTCGCGACAGGAAACGTGGTTTTCAACGATGATGTTCGCAGCGCCGGAACCGGGGGAATTAACATTGTTGCGGGTTGGGATGGCGCGACAGGCCTGGTCGATCCCTTGAGCGGCACCGTTGAGACGACTCCGGGTGCCTTTGATATGGCAGCTGTTTTTGCGACGATGAATGATGGCAACTCTGCCAATGATGCGGCAGGGAACAACAGTGGATCGGTCTTTCTCGCGAGCACGACACGCAACATTAACGTTGGCAGTCGTTATGGCGATACCAATGTGGCAGCTCACGATCTCACCTTGAAAGCCAGTGACAGTGGTGGCGAGGAATACGTTCAACTGGGCTTCCGGGATACCGGATACGAATGGGAACTGGCTACGGCGAATCCCAATGGCGAGCGCAATGAATGGTGGGGGAATGCGGCCGGCAATGCTCAGGGGAAAGATTACATCTCACTTCTCGGCGGGACACGATTTGCCGGTGGCGCCTTCGACGGAGCCGGAAGTGGAACTGACGGGGATATCACGATCGGGCTCAGCGGTCGTCTCGACATGCGGACAGGAGACGACAGCCTGAGCTACGCCCAGATCGGTCACGGCGGCAGTGTTCAGACAGGGTTCGAATCATCACGGAATAACAATGCGATTGATCAACGCATTACCCGCGATGGCTATGTGATGGATTCCTACGACAACGGTAGGCAGTTTTTCAGCAGCAGCTGGCGAACGAATATTGAAACGAATCCCTACAATGGAGGCGATCTCGCAAATGCGCGGGATTATCGGGTGAAGGGTGACATAACAGTCCATGCCGATGAAGATATATTGGTTATGGCGGCACCGACTTTCGGAACTGATGCCAATATTGCCGGCACGGCTTCCGGTGACGGGATGTATGCCATGATCGGGCATGGCGGCTCCGAGAATCACGGCAGTTTTCATGGCGACGTTACCGTGATTGCCGAAGGAGCTGATGCAGAGGGAATCGGAATCAATTTGATCGGTGGCCGCGGGCACGGCAGATACGCGCAGATCGGTCATGGATCGTCCAGAGAGGGAAACCGCTTTTCGATTCTCGATCAAACCCGGAGTGGTTTTATTAATGTTAGAGCTTCGGCCGGCGGGATTCGATTGCAGGGTTACAACGAGCCAGTGACAGGGAGCGAGTCAGCATGGGTATACAGCCAGGTGCAGATCGGCCACGGAGGTGCGTATGCCAATGCCCCGGCGTTTGCAGATCATAGTTCGCAGTTTGACCGGGGAACATTTCGCCTCCCTGACGGGACTGTTATTGCCGGGCAGGATGGTCAGGATAATCATACCGCGGCGGCTCCGGATAATTCCGCCTCCGGCGACATCACGGTTTATGCCGGCGGTTCCTATGTCGATCCGGCGGATCCCAACTCACGAATCGGTATCGGCGTTAAGGCGGGCAATCTACAGTATAGCTATGGTCTGATCGGGCACGGTGGCGTCAATCAGAGAGCGCTTACCAGCACGGAGAATCCCGGGGCGACCGGTCAGCGTGGCAATATCGATGTTCAGGCGGTGATGGGAGATATCGTGATGGAAGGTGGCGACGAAAGGCAGTCGAATAACGACGGGGGGTATGGTTTTAACTTCGTACAGATTGGACATGGTGGTTACGATGTTGATGGCGAGAAGCAGGGGACCATCAATGTCGCTGCCGGTCAGGACGCAGCTGCTACTGACGGTGATATTTTGTTCACAGCCGGGAAAATGTACCGCAGCCATGCCAAGATCGGTCATGGGGGGAACGCGAGTAGTGGTGACATTGTTAGTCTCGTGGATCAGGATGCGAGCATCGATGTTATTGCCCGTGGGAGCATCAGCTTTATCTCCGGCGCTTCGGGAAATCACAACGCGTTGATCGATTCCGAAGGATACGCGAATTACTGGTTTAACGAGCGTGCCAAAGCGACACCGGTGAATCGGGTCGGGTTCTGGCAAACTCAGGAGCGTTTCCTTATGATCGGTCACGGTGGGTATGAGTCAGACGGGGTGTTGCCTAACAAGCATAATATCACAGTGACTGCGGGTACCGGTGATCTCAGGAATGCGGATGGCGATGTGAATACCGGCGGAATTACCTTTATCGCCGGTGATTCTGACAATGACTTTGCACAGATCGGTCATGGCGGATACAGCAACGGTTCGAACGATGCCACCGGTTTTGACGGTGATCTCACCGTAACCGCTAACGGCGGAAGTGTTGTTTTCGATGGCAGTATTGCGGGCAAAAAGACGATTCGTCGTGACGGTAGCCGTTCGCTCGACGGGGTGACTTTGGAATACACGGTTGCCAGTGGTGATGATGCAGGAGCCAATGCATACGTGATGATTGGAAACGGCGGTCACACTTCCCGGGGGGATCACAGCGGTGAGATCACGGTTACTTCCTATGGCGGTGTCGATTTCCTTGGCGGAATGAGCACGGGGCTGACTGCTCAGAGCCTCGATGGCACGCTTGATGATCTTTCGCATCTCACCGGTGCGGTTCAGAACGGGGCCAATGTCTGGGTTCACCTATCAGGTCTCATTGATACGGCGGCTACCGCAGCCACGGAGGAAGCTCAGCCAATCGAGGCACCCGGCAATGTGAAGCCGGGGTCGGTGGTTATCACGCTTTCAGATGGGACCGTTATCAGAGATCTTGCCGATGACAGCAGTGACGACCGTGATGGCAATCTCTATGACGCTGCCGGTAATCTCGTTGGGTTGGCGAATTACGAGCAGGGCATGATTCGATTCTCCTCGGTTGTGGGAGGTGGAACAGCAACGGTGACTCTTGTTGAGTTCTCAACCATTGAAGGTTTCAAGGAAGGGGCCTTTGCTCAGTTGGGGCACGGGGGATACAATTCGGATGGACCGGATAGCAGCCCGAACGGCGACCCGGGGCACAGTGGGAGTATTACGGTCAATGTCGCCGGGGATGTTCGCTTTCATGCCGGTGACTTTTTCGCTGCCTACGCGCAGCTGGGGCACGGAGGTTATGGAAGTCGTGGCGGAGCCAATTCCGGCGATATCACTATCGCCAAAGCAGTCGGAACGTCGGGCGGGAAGTTGGAACTTTTGGGCGGTAATGGTGAGCGTCATTACGACTACGGATCATACGTTCAGGTTGGACACGGTGGTTACGACTCCGATGGAAACCACTATGGCGATATTAGAATCAGCAACGGCATGAATGCTGCCGATGGGCTTGGGGTTTTACTGAAAGCGGGTTCCACTTTGTACGGCTATGCGCAGATTGGCCATGGTGGTCACAATTCCAGATCTGGAACGGGAGACGGTGCTGCGACATTTGGATTGAATGGCGACATCGTTATTCAGACCGACGGGGACATCTCAGTCGTCGCGGGAACCGGTAAGATAAACAACAACACCTGGAACGCGGATTTTAACAACTCGGCAATGATTGGACATGGTGGCTATGATGCGGATCCCTCCACGACCAATAATAACGGGTATGACCAGAATGGGGGCATAACCTTTGTGCGAAACTCATCCGGTGATACCAACGCAGGTGAGGCTGGAGTTGGAGACGAAAAATGGGGGCACTTCGGTGACATTATTCTCACCTCCACCGCTGGTAACATCAATTTCTTCGCTGGAAGCACTGTGGCTCTTGCGGATCGTCTCGATGGAGAAGGCAACCCGCTGCCGTTGCCCGCGGACCCTAACGGATTTCTAATCAGCGAAGGTGAGGGACACGGACGTTTTCTGTATTCTCAGGTAGGGCATGGTGGCTATGCAGCGGGCGGCAATCACCACGGTGACATCGAAGTGACTGCTCAGGCCGGAAGTGTCAACGTTGTCGGTGGCATGATGACGACGGAGAACGAAGCGGATCGTTATCACTGGGCTCAAATCGGTCACGCGGGGATCAATGATCAGGGGCACAAGGGCCGTTCCGATGAGCATATTATTGTAAAGGCGCTCGGTGCCGGGGGGAATGTGGTCGTTGCGGGTGGCACGGGACGGAATGCTCCGGCCCAGATCGGCAACGGGGGGTATGGCTCAGACGGAACCCATCTTGGCAGTATCGAAGTGGTAGCGGGTAACGATATCGTTCTTCAGGGCGGCATGGCGCTTGATCGAACGGTGACCCGCGTTGGCGAGTATCAGGATATCTTTGGCGCTGACGGGGGGAATGCCAATGACATCGGCCATTATCAATATTACTACGGTACAGGAGGTTTGGGCTTGCTGCTCATGGATCAGGCTGCTGCAGCCGGTGGCGGACAGATGACCCGCCTCATGAACGACAATATAACCGCGGGGACCGTCGAGTTTCGTCTTCAAAAGGGTGAAGCATTTGATCCCGGTTCTGCGCCTCATATTACCGACGACGGCAGCGGAAATCTGGTTACTCAACAGGTTATTTCCGACGGGGCAATTGCTATCGCCACCGGTGTAACGGTCGGCACAATTAACTACGCAACGGGAGAGGTGACCTGGAATGTCGCGGTGGCGGAGGATGCGCTCAGTACGCCGGATGTGTTCGTAAATTACGAGACGGTTACTCCAATTGCTCTCGATTCGTATCGGAGCCTCGCCATGATCGGTCATGGGGGAACCGGCAACAATTCAGTGGCAGGAGTTCACCCTGAAGCTGGTGTTACGGCGGGTTTTGCCAATACCGGTCACTCGGGTGATATTGACGTTACTGCCGGAGGTTCAGTCATTGGAATGGGGGGCAATAACCAGAGGGCTTTCGTGCAGATTGGCCATGGCGGTGACGATGCTGCGGCACCCTCGGGGCATTTTTACTCAGGGGATATCACCGTCGTGGCCGGAACGGGAGTGAAATTTCGAGGCGGAAACGGGGTCGAAGATGACTTCTCGGTCGGTTTTGATTTCGGTGGAGACGGCAACATCGACAGTGTTCCCGACATAATGAACGACGGTATCTCCGATAACCTCGATTTGCGTTCAACCGGGGCACTTAGCAGCATTGCATTTGCCTACGCGCAAATCGGACACGGCGGATACAACTCCGGTGCCAATGGTTCCCTCGACAACAATCAAAATGACCCTCTCGACATGACGGATGGTCACAACGGGGCGATTTCGGTGACGTCACTGACCGGGGATATCGATTTCATGGGTGGCGGTGTTCGCGGATACGGTCACTACGCGAAGATTGGTCACGGTGGCTTTTCCACTGATGGAAATCATTTCGGTAATATCAATGTTGATGCAACCGCAGGGAGCGTGATCTTCGAAGCCGGTGGATCCAGTTATTCGGGAGCCCATTATGAAAAGCGTTCCTACGCTCAGATCGGACACGGTGGATATGATGTCTCGGGAAACCTGGGACGAGTGGATGAGACGATTCGGGTCAATGCGGGAGAGGAGATCAGCTTTTCGGGAGGTCGCGCCGACGGCGGTGCGGCGATGGTTCCCTGGGCGGCTCATGTTTACGTTTTGAACCGATCAGGAAACAATGATGAGAATCTCGAAGCCCGCGGTGACGCGCGGCAGAATTTTGCTCTGCTTGGTCACGGCGGAGTGAATGTCTACGGTGATAAGCAGGGTGATATCGACGTCCTCGCCGGGACCGGGATTGACTTTAATGGAGGGCTTCGATTGGAGGACTTTCGAAATCTCGATAATGGCTCAAACCTGAACTTCGCTCAGATCGGGCACGGGGGGTATTTTTCGATTCGCCACTATGACAGTTTCAGCAATCCCGCAGGTGCCGATCGTTCGGATACTTACAATCTCTTCAGTAATCTCGACGGCACCGGGCAGGTCTTCTTTCCACTCGACGCTTCCGGTAACTATTTGCCGGATGGATTCGAAGGGAATATCAACGTCGTGACTGGCAGGGGGGATATCACCTTCAGTTCCGGAAACGGAACCGCTACCTATGCGATGATTGGCCACGGTGGCTACCAGACCGCCGGAGACCACAAGGGTGATATTGCGGTCGAAGCCACGGAGGGGAGCGTTGTTTTCAATTCTGATGTCGACAGTGGGCCTGATGCTCCGGCAATCGCGGGTAGTGGCAATCAGACCTTCACGATGATCGGCCACGGCGGATTCTATTCCGATGGAGATATCGGTGCGGGGACTGTCGACGGGGTTGCCTACACGACTAACATTGATGTAAGAGCTGGAGCCGGTCTCCGCTTTGATGGTGGCGATTCGGATGCTTTTGCGATGATCGGGCACGGGGGAGCGAGCAATCACGGGGTGGCGGCCTACACCTCGGTAACGCCCGATTACTACTATGGAACTAATATCCTTTACCGCCCCGGAAGCCGGAGCGGGAACATCAACGTGCTGGCTGGCGCGGGGGATATCCGTTTTACCGGCGGGAATACTGATGGAGACAACGCTTTTGTGAAGATCGGCCACGGAGGTTATCAAATTTCAGCAAATCCGGATGCTGCTTCTCAGTATGGCGACGGGCACAGCGGCTCGATTACGGTGAACGCGACGACTGGTAAGATCGAGTTCGAGGGCGGGGAGCGCACCTATCAGTATGCTCAAATAGGTCACGGTGGTAACGACTCGTTCGGCAACCATGGTGGCGATGGCAATGACAACCGACTCGATTCAGACATTATCGTAGGGGCTGCGACAGGTATCAGATTTCAGGCAACGGGTAACAGCGCTTCCAATGACGCATACAACTTTGCCATGATCGGGCACGGGGGGCGGCGTTCCAGCTTCCGGGATGTTACCGATATCTCCTCAAGTAATTACGCTATTTTGCAGCCCTACGGGAGCGCTCCCTTCTCTTTGACTGCAAACGGCGGCGTGCATCCATGGATGCCTTCGACGACCAATCCTGATGGTTTGGGTATTGCTCCGGGAACAGGGAATCTCCTCGGCACTGCCGGGGTCGCTGGTGCCGGAACCGCAACTCTCGGAGCTTTCATGGGGGATATCACGGTGACGACAACCGCAGCAGGTGGAGATATTGATTTCTATGCGCCGAACGAAACGCTGGGAACCACGGGCGGTGGTTCCAGTTATTCCTTCGTCCAGATTGGTCATGGTGGCTTCCGCAATTTCGCTGATGTTGAAGGCGATGTGACGGTCACCAGTGCCGGAGCGATTAATTTTGTGGCAAATCAGGGAATTGGAACACGCACCGCAAACAAGCAGGCAAATTATGCATTGCTCGGTCATGGGGGCTACGAATCCGGAGGGGAATTTGTTGGCGACATCACCGTGAGTTCAACCAACAGCGTGAACTTCAAAGGAGCTGACTCCGCGCAGGGAGCCAACGCCGGTTTTGTTCAGCTTGGTCATGGCGGCTACAATTCGGATGATGATCAGGGTGAATACACGAGCGCTGCCGCGGACGCTGCAGGAGTGGCGAAGGCCACCGATAATGACGCGGGGAACTCCGGTAACATTCAGGTGACGATCACTAATGGAGATATGGTTTTCGAGGCGGGGAGGGATGCTTATACCTATGCTCAACTGGGACACGGCGGATACAGTACACGGGATTCTCACACCGGAACCATCACTGTCGATGTCAGTGGCGGAATTGCCTTCTATGCGTCGACTGATCTCAGCGATGCCGTGGCGGGTTTCAATCCCGGCACTAATTCGCAGGCTTACGTTCAACTGGGACATGGCGGCTACGATGCAGACGGGACTCATGGCGGGGTGGATCTTTCCGGAAATGATGTTGGTTCGATTTCGGTTAGGGCGGGTTCATTCACCGCAGGCTCAGACGCGGGTAAGGGCATCGTGTTCCGTTCCGGCGACTCCGTTGACGGGTATTCGCTTCTCGGTCATGGGGGAACGAACTCCCGGACTTATGGGGTTACCGGGGCAACGGAAGGGCTCGTTGGAAATATCAACGTCGAGGCCGGGGGCGACATTCTCTTTGTTGCGGGGACTTATCGAAATGAACCCGGCGCATTCACAAGCGAGGACGGCCGTCAGTATACCCAGCTCGGGCACGGCGGCTACGACGCTGACAATACCTACGCAAGTGTCACCACAACCGGTCAGGGGAATGGGCACAGCGGCGACATCTCGGTTGTTTCGACTCATGGCAGTGTCTCATTTCTTGCCGGTGATATCACTCGTGCTGTCGAAGCGAGCGTCGGCACCGGGGGAGGCCGGTTTCACTACGCTCAACTTGGTCACGGTGGTTATTCCACCTACGGAGATCACCACGGCAATATCACTGTTCGCGCCGGCATCGAAGCAGACGGCACGGTAAACAATATGAATGCCGATGTCTATTTCGCCGGTGGTCAAAGCTATCAGGACGACTTCGGAGGGATCAATTTTGCTCTGCTCGGAAACGGCGGGCGAACCGCTCGCGGCAATATCGGACTGGCTACAGAAACCATTTCGGTGATGGCTGGTCGGGATGTTGTCTTTGAGGCGGGAGAGGATAACGGAAGTTTTGCTCAAATCGGAAACGGCGGTCAGGATTCCGATGGCGACCATCTCGGCAATATTCAAGTGTATGCGGAGCGCAATGTTACCTTCAAAGCCAGCCAACTGGATGGACTTGCGACACCGGGTAACGGTCATACGACCACCTACACATACACCGCCGGGTTGGGAAGCGGCTACGACGAGAATCTCGATCGGGCCGCTAATTTTGAAGCCGATACTGATACTGCGGATGGTTCCGCTATTGCCGGCGAGGCCAATTCCCATTTTCAGGACGTGATCCCCACCACGGTGGTTATCCTGATTCGCGACGATTCGGGGAACCCTGTCGGAACCATTGTTGATGATGGAAATGGAAACTTGATTGCTCTTGCTGACTTTACTGTGGATGCCAACGGCGATTTGACCATCAATCCCGATTCGAGTGAAACGATCACTGCCAATCAGGTTCTGGGATCGATTAACTATGACAGCGGCGACGTCTTTTTCCTGCAGGATGTGAACCCCGGTGCTAACGGCGGGTATGCGAATATTGTCCTGACAATAGAACACACCGATGCTGATGTGGCCTACGCTCAGATTGGACACGGTGGCTACGACACGGATCTTGGTGATGCCGGCACGATCGGCATGAAGGGGGATATCAGTGTCGTTGCGCGGACCGGGAGCATGTCCTTCGAAGCAGGCACTGACGCCGGCAACTATGTTCAGGTCGGGCACGGTGGGCACGAAACAGATGGATCAAGCAGTGGCAATATTTTCATGCGTGCCGCCGGGGATATTACTCTTAAAGGAGGCGCTGGTGATACGATCGATTCCGATAAATATGTTTACGCTCAGATTGGGCATGGCGGCTGGAGCGCAAACACAACTGCCACAGTGGGGCACAGCGGTGTCATTAAAGTCAGTTCCGGAACAGGGGCCTTGACTACGGAGCTGGGCACGGGAGCCTTTGATGACATCTTTGACTACGATCTCGACGGAACGAGGGACCGCGTCAATTTTGGTGCGGATGTTAGCACGACCGGAATTCTCCTCCAGGGCGGTACGGGACAAGTCGTCGGGGGGGCGGATGTCAACGATGATGACAGCTACGCTCAGATCGGTCACGGCGGCCGAAGTGCCAGTGGAAATCACGAGGGTGATATTGCGGTCGCGGCAACCAAAGATATTTCCCTCCTTTCCGGCAATGCTTATCGTGCCTACACGCAGATCGGGCACGGCGGCCTTGCTGCAAACGGAAATCTCTCCGGCAACATTTCGGTCATCACTGAGTCGGGAAGATTGACGATGGATGCAGGGTCTCCGCTCGCAATTGGCGATCCTTCTCCCGTCGAATCGTATTCCCTGATCGGCCACGGTGATGATCGCAGTCCAGATAGCAGCAATTCCACAGGTTCACGTTCCGGTGATATATTTGTGTTAGTGGAAAACTGGCTCGCCATTCCGGATGGAGCTGATTACGCAGGATTCGGGCATCGCAGTCGTGATGCCAACAACGGGATGACAGCCGGTAGTTCCTCAATGACTCTTTTCTCCGTCGGGGATCAAGTTATCAACGCCGACGATGAGATCGCGATCGAGTCAGTTCTCGGATCCGGTAATCAAGTCACCGTCGGGGCTAAGAATTTGACTCTGGCAGCCGGTGCTGAAATTCTCTACGACTCAGCAGCGGAACTTAATCTTCTCGCTACGGAAAATTTCACCTTCCTCGACCGGGTGCAGAATAATGGCACAGGAACGATCAATGTTGTCGCAGGATGGGACAGGCAGACCGGGGTGACGACCACAGCTGACCCGCTCGGTGTCTTCTCGCTTACTTCAACCGGTGCAATCAACTACGTAGCCTGCCCGCCTCTTCTGACATTTAATTTTGCTGATATTAAATCCGGTGGTGCATTTGCCACGGACGGAAAAGACGCCTTTGGCAACAACATGGGATTGGTCGTGATTGGTGATGGCACTCAGGGAATTCGCCTTTCGGTGGGTAGTCGTGAAGGGGCAACCAACCTCCTCGGATACGGCCTGCAGATGAATGGCGGCACGACCACTGATGACAGCAGCCAACTCGGATTTTACGCGACAGCCGGAAATCCCATTTCCGGTGCAATCAATGTCGATGTTAAACAAGGTGGAGTTGATCTTAACAGTGGAACCGCGACGGGGACTTTCACTCAAATCGGTCACGGTGGAATGGCGGCAACCGCCGGTCTTGCCATCGATGCATCGATCACGATTTCGTTTTGCGAACCCGGAGAACTCAGCCTTCAGGCAGGAGGCACCAGCGCCTATTCCCAGATCGGTCATGGAGGAATTAGTTATGCTGCCGCTGAGTTCGGTGGGAAGATCGATATCAACGGGGCGGGCAGTATCGAGGTGCGTGGCGGCACTGCCGACAAGGCATACGGCCAGATTGGACACGGGGGGGACAGTGCCACCTCGGTGGCAGCTCTGGATGACGATGATATCGAACTCGACGTGTTTGGTGCGATCGATCTTATCGGGGGCAACTCCGGTACCTGGACCAATGCAACGATTGGTCACGGCGGGGCTAACACGAACGCAATGGTGGTCACGGATGCGGATATTCTGATCAACACCGACACTGCGGGCGGTATCGGAGGGGGCGCGATCACACTCGACGCCAACGGTGGTTCGAACGCCTCTGCTCAGATCGGTCACGGTGGTGCGAGGAGCGATGGGTCCTCTCATTTTGGAAACCGTTCCGGTAATATTACGATCGGTGCGGCGACCAGCGTGGTCATGACGGGAGGTAACGGAACCGATTCCTACACTCAGATCGGTCACGGCGGTGAGGGTGGCAATGGAGTCGGTACTGCGGGAACGGCAGTGGGATTTATCGACATCACAACAGCGGGGCTCTTCAGGCTGCTTGGGGGATCAGGCACGGGAGCCTACTCACAGGTCGGTCATGGTGGCGATAACAGCGAATGGGCCGGAAGCGGAATAATCGATCTTACGGCAATGACGATTGATTTGGATGGCGGAACCGGGGGAACTGATGCCTACGGACAGATTGGTCACGGCGGCCATGGGAACGATCAGAATCAGGACAGTGCGATTACACTGACCGCTACGTCCGGTGGCATCACAGTTGACGGAGGAACCGGAGGCTCCGACAACTACGCGCAGATTGGTCATGGTGGTAACGACACTAACGGGACACTGGACGGAGACATCGTTATTAACATGGACATTACCAATCCCTTGAGTCCGGTGCCGACCAGCTCTGCCGGGGGAATCACGGTTAAAGGTGGGACTGTTAGTGATGCCTATGCTCAAATCGGTCACGGTGGAGACACGGGAAATAACGTCGCGACCAGTGGGAATATCGTGATTTTCACTGCCGGAATAGCTGAGATAAGTGGCGGTAGCGCAGAAGATGCCTACGCTCAGATCGGTCACGGTGGGCACGACAATGACGGAGCTCACGGGAAGAGTTCCGAGCTGATTGGCATCTCTGCTCTCGGCGGGGTTGATCTGAATGGCGGAGCGACTGGAAACCGGACATACGCGCAGATTGGTCACGGAGGTGCCGATTCGGATGGCGCTTTGGCTGGAATCGTTGCGGTGAATTTCAATCCACTTTCGATGACGGCGCTTCCCGGTGGTGCGGTTACCCTGGACTCCGGAGCTGCGATCGATTCTTATACACAGATCGGCCTCGGTGGTTCCTCGGCTGACGGGACCAAAACCGGGGATACCTTCGTTAACGGTGCCTCGGCACGGTTGAAAGCGGGAGCGGGAGCAAATGCTTATTCGCAGATCGGAGCAGGTAGTGGCGTATTGGACACCACATCTGATTTCGGATCGGGTGACATTATTTCAAATACTTCAGTGACGACCACGGTGGGGGGAGTTGACGTTGACGCAAGCACAGGAGCCATTCAGGCCTATGCTCAAATTGGTGCCGGTGGTCTACTGTCGGACAATAACGATGGTGGTGAGAGTTTCAGCGGGACCACAACCGTTTCTGCTGCCGGAGCACTTGTCTTGACGGGCGGGGTGAACAGCAATAACGCAGCGCGTGTCGGTCTCGGTGGTGCCGGGCTGGGAACTTCAGGCTCTCCGATGACACTGACAAATGCACACGTAACGGTGAGCGCTGCCTCAGTCTCGATGACCAGTGGTAGCGGGGCAGGTGCTTTCACTCAGATTGGTGTCGGGGGCGGTCCTACCGGTGCGTCGAATACTTCGGCGAGTGCCATCACCGGCAATGTGTCGGTGACTTCCACCAGCGGCGGTATCGTTCTAAACGCGGCGAGCGGAGCGAATGCCGGTGGCTATTCGCAAATAGGCAATGGAGGCAGCAGTCATGTCGGAGCCAAGACCGGGACGGTTGCGGTGTTGGCAGCGACCACACTGGATCTTAACGGCGGAGGCAGCGCCGGGAATTTCGCGCAGATTGGAAGCGGCGGAATGGGTGGTTCCGGGGCAATCAGTGGAGCGGTTACCGCGACCAGTGGGAACGCCCTTGGACTTACCGGCGGAGCTGGCGGTGGCAGCGCTCAGATCGGTCACGGTGGAAATGCTAACTCGGGAAGTAAGACCGGCGCTATCATCGTGAACGCTGAAAACGTCGCCGTTACCGGTGGCGGCACTGCGAGTGCGATCGCTCAGATTGGTCATGGCGGAAGCGCTGGCAGTGGCCAGGTTGATGGTGCTGTCAGTGTGGTTGCAGGTGGTGCCGCAGGCAGCGGGGATATCAAGCTGACTTCAGCAATCGCATCCGCGAGAATCGGAAGCGGCGGGAGCGGATACAGCGGTGGTGTCAGCAATGGCAATATTCTCGCTTCGACGGAAAACGGCGACATCCTCCTCGATGCGAGTGGCGGTGGTATCAATGCAATCGTTCAGATCGGTCACGGTGGCATCAACATGACCGGTGCCGCAATCGATGGCACCATCACTGTCGATACGACTACGAACGGAAACATCACGGATGACGAAGTGCTTCTGACCGGCGGTGCCAATGAAGGCGCTTCCGCGCAGATCGGCCACGGCGGGGCCGGTTCGGGCAATGCACTTTCTGGTGCTGTTAGCGTGAAGTCAGACCTCGCCGTGACTCTGGATTCGGGAGACGGTAACAAGGCGGCGACTCAGATTGGTCATGGCGGTAGTGGAGCCACCGGGGCTAAAGGCGGCAGCATTGAGGTGAACGGTTCAGATGTTGTCGTAGAGGCAGGCGGCGGCAGTGATGCTTCTTCCAGAATCGGACACGGAGGGAGCCGCGGGGCAGGCAGTGTCACCGGCGCCATTACTGTTTCAACTTCAGTCGGCAATCTCGAAGTGCTTGGAAGTGATGGCCATTTTGCGGAAGCTGCGATTGGTCACGGTGGTGTCTACTACAGTGCTGGATCTATTGATGGATCTGTTACTGTGAGTTCGCCGATGGAAGTGATCGTCTCAGCGGGTAACGGAATCCAGGCCAGTGCTCAGATAGGAAATGGCGGCGTTGATTCCAGTGCTGCCACCATCGCGGGCGCGGTTTCGGTAACTGCGGGAAGTGACATTCGCCTCACCGGGGGACCGGAGATTCGATCTTTTGCTCAGATTGGCAACGGCGGTGCGACTTCGAATGGAAACATGAGTGGTGCGATCAACGTCGTCTCCGGAAATGATATCACGATGGTGGTAACCGACGGCAGTGAGGGCGCCTACGCCAAAATTGGTCATGGTGACGATTTGTTCTCTCTCTTTTCGACGATTGACTCGCTCAGTGGATCGGGAACCCGTTCCGGGGATATCACGGTAACGGCTGCATCGGATATTTTGATGACCGACAGCATGATTGGTCACGTGAACCACGTTTCTGTAGCGACGGCCCTTGATGGCGTCACGCAGATTGCGGTGAGCACGGGCGATCCAACTGATCCGGGCGCGGGATCGATTGTTGCTGATGGCGATAGCGAAATTACCGGCGAAGACGAATTGAGAATTTATCTTCCTGAGCGTTCAAGCAACGTCATTCAGGCCGGGGCACTTTTGAACGGCGAAGCATTTGCGGGTGCTGAGGTTGATCCTTCTCCTGCGCAGCGTAACGATGAATTTACGGTTGCCACCACCGGAGTCGGACCATCGATGCCGGGGCAGCACAGCAACGCGATCGGGACCGGCCCTGCGCCGACAAACGCGGCGAGCTTCGCCTTTTATTACAATTCGATCGGGTTGACCGAGGCTCCTGTTCTGCCTCCTGTTGTCACTCCTGAAGATGGCGGGTCAAGCTCCACGGGTGGTGGCGGATTTTTTGGAAGTTTCGCAGGGTTCGACAGTCCGCTCTTCGACCTTGCTCAGGCGCTCGGGCTGCTTCCCAATGATAAGATTTTGAACGATTGGCAGCGTGAGAATGAAGAACTCTTCACGGGATTCAATTCGTTTGGAATCTACTTCGAGGGCTATGCGCAGTATGATTCGAACGGAGGACCGATCTTTAACTTCATTTTTTCCAACATGGTTGATTCCTCTCAAAGCCTTCCCGGCGATTTCGATGATTTCCTTCAGATCCTGGAGGTGATTCCCGATTAGGAAAGGGAAGGCCTTGAAAAGAGCATCCGGGAAGTGCGTCGCACCCGGGTGACAATGCGCAGGGTTTGCCCTTGCATCGTGTCGTCGTTTTTTGAATCATGTCAGACCATGTCCTATGACTCTGATCCAGACGAGCTAACCAGTTTCCTGCGAAAGGTTCTCGATATCCAGCTCGCCGAACCGGGTGATCAATTGACAGAAGAAGCTCTTGAGAAATTGGCTCGAAAGGCCGGGCTCAGCGAGGATGGCTGGAAGCGTGTCTGCGCGAGGCTGGAAGAACACCTTCAGAAAGGTCGTAACTTTCTCCGTTTCGAAAACTATGAGGAAGCCATTGTCGAGCTGGAGCAGGCGGTCGCTCTGGCTCCCTATCGGGCCGGTGTCCTTCGTGACTGTGGAAAAGCCCATTTGGGTCTCTGGAAAGAGTCCGGCAACAAAGCTTCCCGCGTTCGCGCCGAGGAGCTCCTGAGGAAATCTCTCGAGATTGATCCTGCCAGCGCGGAGTCAGCGGAACTGCTTACCGAGCTTAAGAATCCGAGTCCCGGCTCCCGCCGCCCCGGGAGGAAAATCGCCCTCGCTTCTGCTATTCTCACTTTGGCTTGTGGCGGTGCGTTCTGGTTCGGAAGTGAGAAAGCAACAGCGGTGGCTAATTCCGGCGAAGGAGTTATCGCGACGGCAACGGAGTTGGTTTCGAAGCCCGAAGCCGCCCTCGAGTTCTATCAAAGTCACAATATCTTTGCCAAGGATTTCAACATCGAGTTCAGAAACAGCCTCGAAATGTCTTTCGTTCCCGTGCCCGTCTTCGAGGGCACTCAGGAGGTCGGCTCACTTCTTTTCAGCGTTTATGAGACGAGAGTCAAAGACTTCAGACCTTTCGCGGAAGAGGTTCCGGGCAGCCGGTGGAAACCGCCTGGAGATACAGCTTTCGATAATCACCCGGTCACCGCTGTCGACTGGCACGAGGCAAAAGCCTACTGCGAATGGCTCACTCTGAAGGAGCGGGAGGCTGGACTGATCGGGCCCGGCGACCGGTATCGCCTTCCGACCGATCATGAGTGGAGCTGCGCCATCGGTATCGGGCAGCTCGAGGATGTGAATGCTCCCCCAAAGTCAAAGCACAATGCCCTGCGCGACGTCTACCCCTGGGGCATCGACTGGCCGCCGGCAACAGTCCTCGGTAACTACAGCGGTCCCGAGAACGGGGATAGAAGAGCGGCGCCCTTCCTGCCCGATGCCTACAGCCAAGCGGCTCCGGTGGGATCCTTTCCGCTCAGTCACTGGGGAGTCAAAGATCTCGGCGGCAACGTCTGGGAGTGGAGTGAGAGTCACTGGGACTCCGATATGCTCGATGAGAAAGCGGTGCGTGGCGGCTCGTATGTAACGAACAATGGCAACCACATTCTTTCGGCCGGTCGGCGTTGGATCAAGAGCTACGACAGGTTGGATATCGTCGGCTTTCGTGTGGTTCTCGATCGCGGAAGCGGGGCGGATGAGGAGTAGGCTGGCGGGGGAATCGGTGAGTGAAGACAACGAGGGAATCACCTGTTAGTCCACTTCCAATTTTCTTTTCAGGCGTGCACCGGTTTTTTCCCACTCTTCGTTGGGAAGTGCCTCCCAGATCGCGAGATTGCGAAAGCCTACCGTTTCACCTGCAACGATAAAGCCCCACTTCGTCTTCTCTTTTGCAAGGAGCGGGTCGCTTCCGAGGCTGATGTGATCTCCGGTTTGAGCCAGCATTTCTTCGCCGAGAAGCTCGATACGAATCGTGTGCCATTCTTCAGTGTCGAACTCTTCGGAAATGTTGTTGAACGGCTTGTTTTCGTCGGGCCCTTCGTGATCGTTATCATCTTTGCGTGCCTGAAAGGAATTCGCGGTCAGGGTGACGCGACACATGTGGTCATTGTTGTCGATTCCGAACATGGCACTTTTGCCATTTCCCAAAAGAACGTCGTACTCGATGATAACATCCTTCAGGGGAGTTGCTGTTTTCATGACGGCAGCGTGGTCGTCGGCGGCGCGCTCAGTTCCGGTGAGGCCGGATTCGCCCGCTGACCAGTCCCCGACGTTGGAGCTCCAGCCGGGAGGCATTTCCTTGAAATCGGACTGGAAGATCAGTTTGCCGGGAACCGTCATGAGCGTTTCCGTCTTTGGCTTCGGCGCGTTCGCGATTGCCTCTTTCTCCGCCTGTGCTGCTTTTGCGAAGGTTTGATCCTCTGCGGAGAGACTGCTCAAGGGCAGGGTGTAGGAACGTCCGTTCTCCATCTTCAAGGTGATCTCTTCGCCCGAAAGCGAGGTCATTTCGGCAGAGATGGTTTTGCCGGCGCTGTTGGTCCAGTCGCGCAGTTCACCAGCGTGCGATGAGGCGATGCTGAGGAGCCCGACACCTGCGAGAGTGAGAGATAGAGAAAGCTTCTTCATGATTTTTCCAGAGAATAGGCGAGCCGGGATCGAATTGGAAAGCGCAAAAAAAGCCGGACTTATGTCGCGATATATGAAAAATAAATGTCTCCGCTACGTTAGCTTTTTTAGCGGTCGGAAGTGATCTGGTAAGCAAGTCGTGCCTTCGACTATTTCACAGATGAATCCCCCGGAAAATATGACAGTCACTTTTGAAACATGCGGACCTGAAAAACCAATCGAGAGTGATGCGATGGATGGGACAGGGTGCGGCGTCCCTGCCCGGTCGGGTCGCCGGGAAAGCGGAGCGAACCACCTAACCGCTTCGCATCGAAATAATAAGGGGAATTCCCATGGTATCGGACCTCGCGGCTCATCGGGACGATTCGCCCCACCTGCTATCGCCTCTCTTTTGAGGAATCCAAGAGGGTTGGGTCATCGACTTAACCCTCTTGGGTCTCTTCTTTTGCTGTGTCTCTTTCTTGTGTCGCCGGCATTTTCGGCAGAGAAATCGAAGAAGCCGAATATTCTTTTCATCGCGATTGATGACCTCCGGCCGGAACTGGGGTGCTATGGGGCGCCGGCTGTTATTTCGCCGAATCTCGACAAGCTCGCGTCGGAAGGCAGGCGTTTTTCCCGGGCCTATTGTCAGGAGGCGATTTGCGCACCTTCACGGGCGAGTATCATGACGGGGGCGCGTCCGGACACGACGGGGATCACGCACAACTATGTGAAGATTCGCGAGCTGAATCCTGACATTGTCACGATGCCTCAGCATTTTGTGGCGCATGGCTACGAGACTTTTTACACGGGAAAAATCTATCATCAGGGCGATGCCGATGAACATTCCTGGTCGCGTGATCCCGATCCTTCAAAACTCCCTTTTAAACGGTTGAAAATGCCCTATGCGCTCAAGGAGAATTTGGAGATTCATCAGCAAAATAAAAAGGAGATGATTGCTAAATATGGCGATGCTGCGAAGCGGGGACTGGGGACGGGACCCGCCTATGAAAGTGCCGATGTCGCGGATTATGTTTACAAGGATGGCTTTAATACCGAGTTGGGTATTGCAACGATGAAGGAGGTGGTCGCGGAAGGGGATAAGCCGTTTTTTATGGCGCTCGGATTTCACCTCCCGCATCTCAACTGGGTCGCGCCGAAAAAATACTGGGACCTGTATGACCGTGATCAGTTGGCTCTCGCGACACAAACCGCAGGGCCTGAAGGTGGGGCCGCAGTGGGGCTTCATGCCTCATTTGAACTTCGAACGCGTCATGGCATTCCCAAATCGGGACCCCTTGGTGATGATCTTTCCCGCACTCTCCTTCATGCTTATTATGCCTGCGTCAGCTACGTCGACGCTCAGATTGGCAAGGCGGTCGCGGCTCTCGAGGAAGCCGGAGTTCGGGACAACACCATCATCATTGTCTGGAGCGATCATGGCTGGCATCTTGGTGAAATGGGGATCTGGGGAAAGGCGACGAATTATGAAATCGCAACCCGGGTTCCCCTGATTGCGTGGACGCCGGATATGAAACATCGCGGTGAGCCTACGGATGCGCTCGTCGAGCTCGTCGATATTTTTCCAACCCTCTGTGAACTTTCAGGAGTGCCTCCTCTCGAACGTCTCGAGGGGCGCAGTTTTGCCCCGCTGTTGGAGAATCCGGATCAGGCGTGGAAGAAGATTGCGATCAGTCAGTTCCCGAGTCCGGCTCTGAGAGAGTGGGCGGCGAATCCTCTTTCGCCGGAGATGCGGGAAACCTACTTCGGGCCTCTCATTTCAGAAGTCGAGACCCGCATTCAAAAGCAACATGGCGATCTCTGGGACCGGGAGCTCTTTGAACAACATCTTATGGGCTACAGTGTTCGCTCGGATCGTTATCGACTCGTTCTTTGGCGCGATCAACGGAATCCGGAGGCGAAGCCGGTCTTCGTCGAGCTGTTTGATCACGAAGACGATCCTAACGAAACCGTCAATGTTGCCGAATCTCATCCCGAAGTTGTTTCTGAAATGCAATCTGAACTCGCCGAAACCCTTGGATGGTGAGTTGAGTCTTACTTTGATCCTGTATGAAAATGAATATTTTCCCGGCGGTTTGTCTGGTTTTGTTAGTGTGTTCGTCTTCTCAGGCGGATTCCCTCTACTCCGAAACCTTTGAGGTTCCCCCGGTTTATGTGGCCGCGAAAGGGCCTGATCAAAATAACATTTCCTCAGTTTCCTACGGAGCGAAAGGGGCGGGCTTTCCCAACATCGGTGCTGGAGAATACGGCGGGACTTCGCAATACGCTTCCGAAGTGGAATCGCCCGGATCAATTGACGGGGGGGCACTCGTGATCGGCTCTCACATTCCGGTATATGAAAAATCGAGAAGCCGAAGCTACGTCACTTTCATCGATACTTCATCCGCGTCAGTGGGACAGTATGAGGTTTCATTCGATGTGAGCGATTTCCAATCGGCTGACGAGAACACCCGTCTGCTTTTCCATCTCTTTGAAGGGACCGAAGCTGTCAAAGGACACGTCGATATGCAGGTGACGTTTCAGAAGATGCTTCCCGAACTGGCTCCGACTATCCCGGGGATTAAGACCGGTAAAGGTGCCACGGCGGGACGCGTTGCTGTCGAGAATCCCATCACGGGAAATGGTAACTTTAAACTGAGCTTTGGTATCAGCGAGGCGGGGAAACCCGGCGATTGGCTTGCCCTGGTCTGGACTCAGTTCAAAGGGAAGGGGATGGCGAGAATGCCGTCGATGACGATTGATAATGTCGCCGTGGCAATGTTGCCGGTTCCCCCCGCCGTGACTGTTTCAGAGCCGCTGCCTGATGGTCCGCTCGGGCAAAGTGGAGGCTGGAAACTTCTGCCCTCTGTTTCCGATGAATTCGACTCGGCCTGGATCAATCCGGAAAAGTGGAACAACAATCCCGGAAGTTGGGGGGCGTGGTCGTGGGCGCCGGAAAACACCTCTTTAGATTCAGGGAAACTCAGCATCAAAATGGTTCATGAGCCGCATCTGAGAAATCAGACCCGCCTGTTCTACAAATCGGGAATCCTGCGATCACACAGGCAAATGACCTACGGCTACTATGAGGCGCGCATCAAAGGCTGCGATCTTTTCCCCGGTGCTTGTCCTGCGTTCTGGGTCTACAGCGACGGGAAGAAATATTCAGGCGAAGTGCGTTACTGCGAGATCGATTTCGTGGAACTGCAAATGAACGAATTGAACCACGAGACTCAGGTTCGCGATTCGGTGCATCATATTGACATGAATCTGCATCTTCGGCTCGCCGATGAAAACGGGAAAGTGACCTGGCATCGCCCCGGCACAGATCCTGACCTGTGCAAAAACGCCTGGGTTGCGCCGTGGGACCCCCGCGATGATTTTCACGTCTACGGTTGCGATGTTACTCCGGAAACAATTACCTGGTATATTGACGGGGAAGAGGTCGCGAAGAAGGAGAATCTCTACTGGCACGAGCCAATGAACATCACTCTTTCACTCGGATTGCGGCACCCGCATATCGGTTGGAAGGGGCAGGATATCAAGCCTGTCCCCGGAGCGGCAACCGCGGAAGGGTTCCCCACGACCATGGAAGTGGATTACGTGAGAGTGTGGGAGCGCGAGTAAAAGGCCGCGAAGCGATCAGTCACAAAAAGGGAGAAAGGACACCAAAAGCAGAACCTGTCGCTATAGCGGCCGGCGATCGAACCTGCGGGACGATCCGACCGGTCTCGCGGCGCTCTGCTAGAGACGCCCGAGCAACTCGGCTTTCTTCGCGTCGAATTCCTGATCCGTGAGAACACCGCTTTGGTGCAAGCTTCCCAGCTTTTCAAGTAGAGCGAAAATCTCATCTGAATTTCCGGCGGGCGCAGGTGCGGGCGCTTCCGGAGCCGGATCCGCTTCGACAGGAGCGGGCGGTTCTGCAAAATTGGTCGGGAGGGGATTTCCCTGCGGAACCGGTCCTGAAATGATTGGAAGGTCGAGAGTGGAGACCGTCCCGAATTGACTCGAAAAGGTTAGCGAACTTCCGCCGCCCTGCTGCTGGCTCACGCCGCTGATCTGATGATTCAGGGTATCGAAGAGCGAGACCTGACCGTTGGTTTCGACTGCGAGCCGTTGTGTCCGGGGAAAGTAGGCGTAGCGGACGTTGTTCTGGCCGCCACTACTCGCAGGGATGCCGAGATCTCCCGGCCACCAGTTGCTGCCTCCCGAACCTGCCTTCGGCGGCGGGAACATCTGATTGTTTGCCAGTGCGTTCGAGAGCTCGCCGCAAAGATTGTTAACCGTCGCTTTGAGGCTGTTGTTGAACATGTCGCTCACCATCGTCATCCCGCCGCTCATCCACTGGCCGTTTCCCAGTTCCGGACAGCTGAACTGAGCCATGGTGCCGCCGCCGCGGTTCACCGCGCACAACATATCGACCGCTGAATCGATGCTGAGGTTGTAGCGTGCTGCGATATCATTGATGACATCCTGACCTTGAGGAGTGAGTTCTTGCATGAGGAGGGAGGCATCGGGAATCGAGTGCCTTACCTACCTGCTACGGGTGATTGCTCATATTACAACAGAAACTGGAAGACACTTCTGTCATTATTCCCGGTGGACACCAGCCCTCAAAAACGTTCGGGAAAACGCAAGGCGCTGATCGTAAGTAAATTGTCAGCACAGCAGCCGACTCGATCGAGGGGATGCTCACTCTGTCACACACGGGAAGGATGAGGAAAGTCTTCGATCTTGTTCTTGCGCGTGCCGCTGGATTAATTAATCCTCCGGCATGAGGGAGACTCGGATACAGTGCTTGTCCCACGATCAGTGGGAACCTGATTCAATCACGTGGGTGGTTACCTCGGACGATGATGAGGCACTCGGAAGGGAGTTCGACCTGCGGATTCGGACGAGGGTGAAAGTGAAGCGATCAGGAGGAAATGATGCATCGATTACAGCCCTGGATGAGAGTTTCACCCTGAGGCGCAGCCAGAAGTTTTCCGTTTCATTTGAAAAGCTCAAGGCTCTGCCGTTTCAGGGTGATTCAATCGATATTTCCATCGAAGCACGGTTGAAGGGAAGGGGCAGCGAGGGGCGTATCAAAGAAACCGTGGTGCTGCGCGAACCGGTTTTCGAAAGGGTGGAATCGAAGGTCGACGCCGCTCAGTTGATTGAGCCTAAGGACGTTTTCTGTTTTAAGAAAAACCTCAAGGCGCTCTCCTTTCATCAACAGATCGTTACGGTCCTTCTCGCCATCGTTGCCCTCATCGCCTGTGGCCTCGCAATCGCGCTCGGGATTCACGACCAGATGGCGGGACATGGTCAGGAGATACTTCTCTCGAAAGTAAACAGCGATGGCGAGTCGCAAAGTCCCCTCATGGCCGCCCTCGCTGCGAGCGGTGGAGTGGGGGCTTTCTTCTGGATTCTGATCCGGAAGCAACTGCGCAAGTACATGACCTTTGTTGAAATGCCGATTCGTGGCGGAATCACTCCCGGTCTGGTTTCCCGGGCCGGCAGTCTCTTTCAGGGCAAAGCCCGCATCGACCTGCATAACATCACTCTCCGGGTCGTCGCCTGCAACCGGGAGTGCGGCACCTACACGACTGGATCGGGTTCGAACCGGCGAACCCACACCTTTCGCTCGCCCTTTCTGGGGCTTCTCCTCTACGAGAAAAAAGTGGATCTGATCAAGAAGGGGGATGCGGTGGAGCGCTGGTTTCCCGGGGAGGTTTACTTCGATACCATTTACGAAGCGCTTCTGCCACCGATGATGGTTACGGGCAGTCATGGCGTCGGTGTCTACTGGGAGGTGCAGCTGATTCATGATGACCTCGTCGATCAGGAGATAGAAGGAAACCTCAATGGTCTCGTAATGAAAGACTTTCTCGACCGTGAAAAGGAACTCGCCATTTCATGATTTTCACGGCCTCGGCCGCGTAAAATTCGACCGTCCGCGTTGCATTGTCCTCTGCGGGGTGAGCGGAGCGGGGAAGTCGACTGCGATCCGATGTTTGCAGGAGTGGCACAGCGATTGCGATTTTGAGGTTGTCGATGAAGTGCGTTTGTTAGGAGATCTGAGAGCAGCAGTAAACAACGCAAGTGCTGACTCGCCAATCCTTATCGCGAGCCACCTTCCGCCACTGGTGCATCGCCTCATCCGTCCATGGCGAGTGCCTCAGCAGATTTTTGAAATGGATCGAAACCGTGGCCAGATCGAGGCATGGCTCACGGAGCGCGGGATCGGCTTCTCGCCCGAAGCAGTGAGCCGTTTTCTGAAAACCTATCGGGCAAGCTACGTCGATCTGGAGATCATCGTCGACGCCTTCCCTTCCGATTGTTTCGATGAATCCCTGCACCAGTTCGAAAAGCAGCGGACGGTGATACGCACGCCTGAACCTGAACCGGGGGCGTAGCAGAGACGGGACTAACGAACCGCAAAAGAGCGCAAAAAAGCGAAGAAGACGCGAGGTCCAGTCTCCGCGAAGGCCGCCGCAGAGCAGTTACGGTAAACGGCGGTTCGGGACTTCAGAGTAAGAGAGAAATCAGCCCTGCGATAATCCCGTAGAGCAGGGTCGGCGGGAAGGTTTTACGGAGGATGTTCCCTTCTTCGTTTTGCAGACCGAGAATCGAGCATACCGCCACGATGTTGTGGATGCATACCATGTTTCCCATCGCGCCGCCGACCGACTGGAGGGCGAGCACAGTGGTTTGCTCCAGTCCCAGCCCGATTGCGGTGGCCTGCTGGATTCCGCCGAAAGTCAGGTTGGAGACGGTGTTGGATCCGGAAAAGAACGAACCGAGTGCACCGAGGTAAACCGCTGCGAATTGCCAGGCTCCACCGGCTCCCCGGGCGAGTCCTTCGCCGAGAACGGTGGCGGCAGAGCTGTCACCGCCGACCATGAGCAGCTTGACCAGCACGAGGGCACCGAGGAATGCTCCGATGGGCTTGATGACGCGTCCCAGCGATTCGCTCCAGACTTCACGAACGCCTGTGGAGGGTGTGCGAAAAAGGAGGAACGACAATCCGGAGATGAGGAAGAACGGGAGCACCGACGGCACATAGAGCACTGCGTGTGACCAGTTCAGACCGCTGCCGAAAATATTTTTCCAGCCGACGACGAGGAAAGGACTGATATAAAATTCCCCCAGCGCCGGTGTCCCGAACCCGGTCGCCGGTGAGGTAGCGGTTAGCAGAGCTTTCAAACCAATCGCATCCAGTCGCGTGACAAGCAGCACCAGCACGGTTCCCCAGAGAGGGAAGGTCGCCTTGACGAGGTTTCCCGCTGAAATTCTTTCGTGATCTTCCGCCGCACCGCCCGAGGTCAGTCCAATCCCGTAGTGAGCGAGAAGGATGGCGACGAGCAATCCGCAGATCCCGCCGGCGATGGCGGGGAACTCAAGACTGAAGAACGCAACGGTGACGTAGACTGTCATCGTTGCTCCCACCACCATTGCGATGTAGCCAAGGTTCCCGAGGATCTCCCGCCACGGCATCACCATTCGCAGCGCGAGCAGAGGAACTACCAGGGAGGGCCCCGCATGGATCACAGCGCTTTTGAAAGCCACTTCGCGAAGTTCCTCAGTGTTCAAGCCGAGCTCCCCGAGACCGAACCAGGTTGGCATTCCCACGGCTCCGAATGATACCGGAATGGTGTTCATCATCAGACAGAGTAACACTATCGGTAGAGGACGAAATCCGAGGCCGACCAGCAGTGGGGCTGCCAGTGCAGCCGGGGTGCCGAAGCCGCTGACTCCTTCGACGAGAAACGAGAATCCCCAGCCGACGATCATGAGCTGGGCGACCCGGTTTGTCGTCACTCCGTTGAGCCAACTGCGGACGGTTTCCATCGCGCCGGTCTTTTCCATTGTTTTGAAAAGCAGGATCGCCCCGAAAACGATCATGATCGGAGTCAACGCGGTGAGGATTCCTTCGACGACCGCGGCATGCAGCAACAGCGGCCTCACGTCGAAATACCCTGACAAAAGCAGGTAGAGAAACAGTGCCGCGAGAGGTAGGGCCCAGTTCGACGGCATGCTCTTTTTCTTCGTCATCCAATAGACGAGCAGGCCGATCGGAAGTGCCGCGAGAATGAAGTCGAGGAGATTCATTTAAACATTTTAATCTGCGACGGGGCGGTGATCCCGCCGGAGATGTGTCACCGTATCAGGTTCTCTGTTATAGAGACTACTCAAGGTTCGGAGAGCCGCAAGTGGTGTGTGCTTCGGGAGCTTGAGCGGTGCCACCCGCGGGGGCTGATCAAGGAAGCTGTCTGCAAGTTCAGCAACCCATATGAATCCGGGAGGAAGATGTAAAATTGCCCGACCGCGATCGAAGACGGGGCCTCACTGGCGATGGCCGTATCTTATCCATTCGCTGAGGCGGGTGATGTGTGTGGGATTGCTTCGATACTGATTGAGCCAGAGAATCGCCTCCTGCGGTGGCAGGGAAGGGCGTGAGGCGGGGAGGCTGGCGAAGGCCCGGTAGCCGGCTTCTCTCCATCCGGTCGAAGTTTCTCTCTCGATCCAGTTTTCATACTCCAGCCACCAGTCCAGAAATCGCAGGCTTGCGAAGTAAAGATCGAGAGCGGGTCCGTTATGGAGCATTGCAGGAGCGTAGATTCCCGGTGCGGGCGGTTCGTCTCCCGAGTGGAGAAAGCAGCGCTTCCTGTTGCGGATGTAGAGAAAGTTCTTACCCGAACCTTCTGACCGCTCATAGTGGCCGGCGCAGGCTCCGTGCAATTCCACGAAGGTGTTATCTTCAAGGCTCTTGCGATAGCAACTCGTTCCTTCGAGGTCTTCGGATTTTCTTCTGTCGAATCCGTTTTCGCAAAGCAGGTTGCCGTTGGGATGAATGACATCGCGCCCCCAGAAATACATTTGCTGACCAAGTAGTGTCGTGAAATCCCGGAGCAAAGCACGCAGCCGCGATACCGGCATATCGTAGACGGCTTCGGGGGCGGCGACCTTTGTCCGAAACCACGGTGAGGAGGAGAGATCGGGCTTCATCATTCTTATCGGCTCGCTTTGGTCTGGTCTCCACCTTCGGCAAGTGCCGCGGGATTTCTGTCGTTCGGGAGGGATGAAAAAGTTCCGGCTAAAAACATATTAATGCAATTTACTTGCGATAGTGTGAGTTGCAAGTAAATTGCATTAGTCGTCATGCGACTCACAACATTCTATGGAAATGGTTTCACCGCTCTCGCCCCGAAAACTCCCTGTCACTGTGCTCTCCGGCTTCCTCGGTGCCGGAAAGACAACCTTGCTCAATCACATCCTCCGCAACCGTGAAGGGAAGAAGGTCGCCGTAATTGTAAACGACATGAGCGAGGTCAATATCGATGCCGCGCTCGTTCGTTCCGGTGACGCGGCACTTTCCCATGCCGAGGAAAAAATGGTCGAAATGTCGAACGGCTGTATCTGTTGCACCCTGCGCGAAGATCTCCTGCTTGAGATCGGAAAGCTCGCCCGCGATGGACGATTTGATTATCTCCTCATTGAGTCCACCGGTGTCAGCGAGCCGATGCCGGTTGCGGAAACATTCACCTTTCGCGATGAGGATGGCCATTCTCTCGGGGACATTTCCGGGATCGACACCATGGTCACGGTCGTCGACGCGCTGAATTTTTTGCGGGACTATGAGAGTGTCGACAATCTTCAGGATCGCGAGTCGGCGATGAGAGAGGAGGACGAGCGAACCATCGTGGATCTTCTTGTCGATCAGGTTGAGTTTGCCAACGTCATTCTCATCAACAAAATCGACCTGGTCTCAGAGGAGGATAGACGTCTCATCCGGGGGATGATTACCGCACTCAATCCCGGGGCGAAAATTTACGAGACGACCAATGCGGAAATCGCTCTCGAGCAGATCGTGGGGACAGGCCTCTTCGACCTCTCTGCAGCGGAGGAAACGACTGGATGGCTCGACTCGCTCGTTGAATACACTCCGGAGACGGAGGAATACGGCATCTCGAACTTCGTCTATGAACGACGTATCCCGTTTCACCCCGGGCGGCTATACGAGGCCTTCAGTCGGGAATGGCCCGGAGTGATCCGTTCCAAAGGGCTTTTCTGGCTCGCGACCCGTCTCGAGATGGCGGGCTACTGGTCGCAGGCGGGGGCGATGTGCCAGAACCAGTGCATGGGGTTTTTCTGGGCGGCGGTGCCGAAAGAGCACTGGCCCGAAGACCCTGACCAACTCGCAGAAATCGAGCGCGTCAGCAAAGGGGAGAACGGTGACTGCCGACAGGAAATCGTCCTCATCGGTTCGGATATGGATAAAGAGGCCCTCACCGCGATGCTCGATGCCGCTCTCCTCACCGACGAAGAACTCGCGATGGAAAATCACGAGTGGAAAGCCCGTTTCACCGACCCCTTTCCGGAATGGAACATGGGAATCAACGCAATCGAATCATGAACACTGTCACCTCCATTCCCGAGTTAGAAAACTCTTCAGGAGAAGGCGCGGATCGCGTCGGCGTGATCGCCTCGGTGCTCTGTGCGATTCACTGCGCAGCTACTCCTGTTATCCTGCTCTTCGCTCCAGCCTTCGGTGAACTGTGGGCCCACCCGGCCTCCCACTGGATCGTGGCACTCTTCGTTGTTCCACTCGCCTTCGTGATGGTGCTGCGTGGATTTCGGATTCATCGACAGCGCTGGATCGTAGCGACCGGCCTCGTTGGTATGGTGCTCATCATCGTCGGGGCCATCCTTCCCTACCTGCCTGAGACAAACGAATCTACTGTAGGGGAGGCCGCCGTCGCCAGTGAGAGTGATGAAGCCACGGGAGCGGAGTCGGAAGCGGACTTTGTCTGGGTCGTCGGGGAGGACCTCCCCGCAGAAGAGACGGAGCTTCACGCCGAAGGGTGTCCCGACAGTTGCTGTCCGTCGCTTCTAAGCGACGGCGAGGGAAACACCATCCTCAATATTCCCGCTGCCAGCATCGTGACCACACTCGGCGGGATCGCCCTGATTTGCACGCATCTCGGAAATCTCTGTGCCTGCCGGAAACGGGAGAAAACGGGGCACTGCGATGCTCCCTTCTGCTGAAGAAGAACGGGTGACCCGATTGCCTCATGAGGACGCGCAACGGGGCATTTCACATCGAATGACTACTCTCCATGTTTGACGACCATCGACCTTTTGAAGGTGAAAACTATCGCTTCTTTGAGAGCGAAGGACGCATCGATTTTTTCCGTGCCTATCGCGGAGGAGATTCCAAATCAAAGGCGGCGCCCCGCTCCGGAGGCGGGGAGGAAGGCTTCGCGTTGCAACCCGTCGTGGACCTGATGAAGCGATTAATCGCGGAGTATACCATAACAGGAAAGCGAATTGGCCAGCGTCTCGATGCGCGGCTCCTCCACAGTGTTGTCGATGCGCTCCGGCGCGAATCACGGGGAGAGCTGGACCCCATCGGCGGATTTCAGGGGAAGAATGCCACAGAACAGTTTCTCGCCGAATCTCTCTACGGCGAGCTCCTCGATATTCCTCTTCTGATGCCCCGCCCCGGATCGAGCTGCCGCGCTTCCTTTCTGCGTTCGAACGAGTGGCGAATTTGTCTCAAACTTCTCGCTGAATCTCTCCCTGACATTGCCACGCGGGAATCTCATCGCAACTGAAGGTCAATGGGACTTCAGCTCCCGAACCGGCGTGAATGTCAGGGATGGTCCGGTCATGATCGAAACGCAAGCCGGACCAGTCGAAGGGCTGCAGGAATGCACCCGGGAATGGGAGTCCGGCGGTCACCTGGTCCAAAGAGCGTTCTTCCTGACGGATTTCTATTCCTCGAAGCCCCGACCGGAACCTTCAGGATCGAGTTCCGGGATGGCGTCGGACAGGTGATGTGCCTTCAATGAGGCGGCGGCACGACGATTGTTCGGAGGGGGTAGGTTGGTGCTGCTTTTGGGAGGCCGGGGAGGGGCAAATTAAAAATTCTTGGTTGATCCCAGATCAACTGACCTCGGAGCTACAAATTTCTCTTCCTTAAAAACATCATCCCATGAGCCGTCCAACTGGAAGCAACGCTCTATATCAGTGATCGTTCTAGAGAGGCTTTTAAAGTCAATTACGTGAATTTTGTGGATTTCTTTGGAACTAAATCCTTCATGAAAATACTTTTCTGGCATTGGATACTCAATGTGGACATCTGGGCAAATTGCTCGGAAAAGTGCGGCACCTAGTGCTTGCATTTTACTTCCAGTGGGAGCTAATACCAATCTATGGGTGAAGCAAAATTCACGGTAAATTTCTGCTAGAACACGAATCGTGTCTTGGTAGTCAAGACTTGAACTCGCTCTTTCTAATTCACCAAGTTCGTTTTGTGGGTTATCGCGGCTATAGTCATCGATAATTGACTCGTGAATTTGAGCTGAAGCTGCGGCTCTCCAACCAAGCCTTGGGGGGGAGACGCCAACTAGGAGCAATCGTGCAGGCGAAAGTGAGTGAAGCAATCCGCTAATTAGGTGGGCGTTGAAAGAAACAAATGCTACGAGCGCTGTTGGTTGACCAATCATTACAGATGAGGATAACCCAGATGTTCTCAAAACGTTTTTTAATCCTGCGCTTGAAAAGGCGACCAAATCAACAGGTCGTTGCTGGACCGATTCTTCAAAGTCTTCTTTACTTGGGTTGTAATCTTCAGGTTCAGTGTAGATAACTCTCACACGCTTCTCGATGACGGCTAGAATATTAAATAGAATAAGTATTAAGAGTCTCGAGAAAACTGAAATATCGACTACGAAATCCGAAGCATTGTAGAGGCGGTTGGTTAGCAGGCTTCTCACTGCCTGCTCGCATTCTTCAGGATCATTTCTATGAAATGTAATCTGTAGAATCTCGTTAGATGTAAAATTTGCCAATTTTGATTCAAGCTCTTGAAGACGACTAGCTCGAGCGGGTTCATTAACAAAAATTACTATTTGTTCGAAACTAGTGCCTTTCGGTATTGCCTGCGAAAAGGCTAATGAACGGTGCTCAAACCCTTCGGATACAAGTAAAACGGATCGCTCAAAAGTGGAAAATGCGTCCGATTTGAATTCTGATACTTTGGGGAGCATAATACTTCTAGAAGAGTTCAGGGGCTGAGTCTTCGGTTCCTGAATTTTTCCGTTGTTTGTTCCAAGATTTAGCAAAGGTCGACGGGTTTCTTAGAAGACCGCAAAACTGCTCAAGTGATAAGGAGATTGAGTCATGCTTAGAGAGTGACATTGTGTAGTGAGGTATAAGAATGCCGCGAAGAACGAGGCGATCCACTGGTTTTCTCCGCGCTCCTTTAGCGCGGGAGTCTCGTAGAAAAACTCCGTAGCGGACTAATCCTTGGTAAACGGCTACAAGATCTTCCGGTAAATCAGAATTTCCAGCATCGGTAATTTCAATTCAACGAGCTTGCTTTGGAGCTATTGTTGAGCCATTTTTTGTATCTTTGGATAGCAACTCTTGAATTGCCATTTCGCTAAATGCATCAGCAATTGAAACGAGCTTATCTCCAAATGACTCGTCACTTTTGGCGTTGCGCTCCCATAAGTTTTTTGTGGGATTTGACGCAGCGCGCAAAACATCTCTATACTTCCCGCCTGCCGCTCGGAAAACACTATTTTGATTGTTTGGGCTGACCAAAGGTTCTTTTAGCCTTCTAAGTTTCGGGAAATCTTCGGGTTCCGCTGACCTTAAGATTTCTGAAAACAACCTTATTATTTCGCGTGTATTTGAACTCCAAATATCGCAGAAAATCTTCTCTCCTGAATAAATTACTTTCTTTTTGGACGCTCCTTCTCTTCTTGTTCTAGCCAGGTCATTGTAAGAGAATGGAGTTTTGCCCACGATATCAACAAGCTCAGATGCATGTTTCGCCGCAGCCTCGTCCCTTACAATCCGGCGTGAGAGAATTGAATTAAGTAACTCGCGGTTGCGCTTCTTTCGTGGCTCTTGAAGGCTCTCATATGCTGAGTCAATTAAAGCAAAATCATCATCAAGCTCCAGTGCCTTATTGTTCAGCCCAATGTATTCTAAGCTTTCCGTACTCTCCGTGGCAATTTTAAAGATAGCATTCGTTCCTCTTCTAAATACAATGGCATTCAGAATCTGCTGAATCGAGCGAGTAACCAAAGGGGTTGAATAGTCATCGAGAAAAAAGTAGAACGGTTGGTTCACCAGCCCTCGTGCGTTGATGGTGTATTGAGCGACCTCTTCGAGTAGTGTTATTGAATTGAGTTCCCATCCCGATTCAACAAAGGCGGCCTTAAGGCGTGCTCTTTCTCTTTCTTTTTCAAAGAAAACTTTTAATTGGCGAAGGCCATGCACTGAAGTCGAAGTAACAGTTAGTCTGTCTCCAAATAGCTGCCTGAAATATTGAATAATCCAACTAAACGATTCCTTTTCTCTGGTCGATAAAATCAGCCAATCAAGAATTTCTAGAATCCAGCTCGAGTGAAAAAAGTGGAGAATCTGCTGTCGTGCCTGATCTCGATGCTTGTCAGGCAGCCATGGAAAGGCTTCTGCAACGCTCCTTGCGTTGAAGTAGAATCCGATGAAGTTGTCAGCGCCTGCAATTTTTGGCGGGCCCCCAAGCCGAATGTTCATTTCCGCTGAAAGACGGCGAAAAACAGTCGTCTTACCGCATCCTCGTAGGCCAGTGAGAACTGTAGTATTGCGTTCAACTAAACGGTCGGCTCCGATGAAATCGGGTACGAACAATGCTTGCCATTCATCATAATTTTCGCCAAGGATTTCAGCTGCGAGATAGTCGCTAACTGAGCGGTTTAGCTCTTTCTTTTGAGATGGGTCGAAACTGAAGATTTTTAAGAATTCTTCACGAAGTTTCTGGGGATCGCGAGCGTAATCGTATTCAGTACGGTCAGCATCTAACAACAGTTGTTGATTCTGTTCCTTCAACTTTCGATAGATAGCCTTATCTCTCCCATCGAGTGTATGAAAATTGATTGATTCGAGTGAATCCTTCACAATTATCGAAAGGCCTTGGAAATCATCGAGCATTGTGAATCCCTGTGAAGCCGTAAGATAGCCAAAATCTGTCACAAGAACCTTATTCGATGAATCAATGCTGAGAGGATTGGCGTCCTCGATCATAATGTTCCCAGCATGAAGGTCGCCATGTTGTATGCCTGCTTTGTCGCAGGAAAATAGCACCGCCAAAGTCTCTACAATTATTTCCCGCAATAAGGGGAGAGTCATTTCACCGAGTTTAATTGTCTCGCTGACCGATTTTCCTTTTACGAATCTCCAAGCAATCCAAGTGTAGTTAGTGTCGTCGAAATCGATCGTTCCGTTGGCAATAAATGAGACAACAGGAGCAAAGTTTTGAATCTGAGTCGTCTTATTTATCTCCTGCACCCAATTGTCGCGAAGGTTCTTTGACTCAATTAGTTTTATTGCTCTGACGTCCTTAACGTCTCCGTCATTTACTGCTTTATAGACTGACCCGATGGCTCCCTGTCCGCACTTTTTGATAAGTGTGTAGTCTCCAACCTTCTTTCCTGTAAGTTCTGGGGAGCTATTATTCATTTTTTTTGGAAGACAAGAACTTGCTCGTTAGTGACTGCTCGACAATTTTTTCTAGATCGGCGCAGATCAGGGATAGGTTTGTCTCTGATATCAACTAGTTTTAAAGAGGTGTTTGATAGAACCATTTCTTTCGCTATTGCTGCTGTATTCTCCTGCCTTCCTTTGCTAACCGTTTCTCCTATTATCAGGACAACGCAGCCCCCTGGCTGAAGGCGCTCATCTGAGTTTTGTCCTATCAATTTCATAGCGCGAGTGAAATTTGGCTTCCTAGTAATGTTCTTCTTGTCCACCTTGGAATCGATTTGCTTTGTAATGAACCAAAGCCGTAGACGATTATCTCGGCCGTAGTCGAGAGCATTCATATATGGGGGACTGGTAAGTACCAAGTTGATTGAGTCCGGCCAAGTAACTCCAAAGATTGAAGCCTGTCGAAACTCGGAAACTTTTGGTCGATTTGGAGTGGAGTTTACCTGTGACGCCCCGCTAAGAGCTCGTGTGATCTTTTTCTCCAGTCTCGGTCGGAAGTCGCGATATTTATACATATCAGGATATTCTGAGCGGGGGAATTTTTTGTCTCTTAGATAAGGGGTTAAGTGACTCGATGGGTATGAGAGGAATCCCGGGCGTTGGTGATGCAAGATTCCGAGCATGCAGGCGATCTGAAAATAAGCTTTGCGTTTGAGAGCACAATCGAAGAATCGAATTGTCTCTTTTAATGTCTGAGGATCGAAAAAACTTCTAACCCAAGCCGGGACACTTCTGAGGTCGGGGAGTGGTAGCCGCTCTGAAATTTCAATCAGCGAATTCATTTCTCTCAAGCCATCATCAACCGAGTTTGGTGCGTTGAGTTTTGCTAGAGTAAGAATACGAGAATATGGACTCACGTCGGAAGAGAATGATCGTCGGAAATTCAGTTTTGCTTCTAGCGGAATCGTGCCGGAACCGGAAAACGGATCGAATATAAGCTGATCTCGCTCGCTAAATTCAAGTATGAGCTCTTTCGCAATCTGGCTTTTCAACTTGCCAACATATGGAGAAAGTTGATGGATTTTTGATTCTTGTTCGAGAGGTGAAACCATTGCGTGAAACGTATAGGAGAAACTTGAGTTCTCAACCAAACAAGACCCGATTGGATTTGAGCATTTCTGAGATTTGGTGGCATCGCATTCACCGGCATGTTTACCGGACGTGATCTTGATTATGGGCATCTGCTTCGGCATCATAGCTTCACTCATCCCATTCACCCCACCGGCCGATCCTTCACCGGGCTGTGTCCGTGCACCCTCTTATACTGATTCGAGAACTGAAAGACCGTCTCAAACTGCATGAGGTCGGCGACTTCTCCGACACGCAGGCCTTCGGTTTGGAGGATCTTCCGGGCGTAGCGCATCCGCTCGCGCATAAGGTATTCTTTCGGGGCGGTCGCTACCGTTTTCTGAAAGAGGCGGCGGAAGTGGGGGAGTGAGAGTCCTGCTTCTTCGGCGAGGTCGGAGATTTTGAGAGGGCGGTCGAGATGGCTGTCGATGTGATTGAGAGCCCGCTGGATTCTGGGATCGGTGGCGCCCCGGTCTGTCGGCGCGGGATGGAGGAGGGCCAACTCAATCGCGGCGGGAATGAGATGGTCGACGCCTTTGCCCTTTTCCTGATTCACGGAGCGGAGGAGGTTCACGAGGGTTTGAAAATGAGGCGAGGTCGCGGGGCATTCGAGGAAGGGCCCGCTGATCAGTTCGTCGGGGGTGCTGAACTCGACGTAAAGATAGGAAACGGGACGTCCTGACTGATACCGAATTTCCCGCATCCCGGGGGCGAGGAGGAGCAGGGTGCGGCCGACGAGTTTCAGCGTTTTTTCCGGGAAGATGAAATCACCATTGCCGGATTCGACGAAGAGGAAGCGGTGGTTCCTGATCCGGCGGGGCCGGATCTGAAGCGATTTGGGAAAGCGGATATGGGCGCTTCCGAGGTAAGTCACGTTATTCCTCATGATCGTTTTTGTTAAATATATGAACGATTGTGACATTGGCGGCAAGGATTCCCTGCTCTAGTCTTTTCCCGTGAACGTAATCGCCCGACCTCTCGATATTGCTGTCCTCATTCTCTACCTTCTGGGAATGGCGGGGCTCGGCTTGTGGTTTGCGAAGCGCAACACCACGACGGAACAGTATTTCCTCGGCGATCGATCTTTCCCCGGCTGGGCGATCGGGTTGTCGATGTTGGGAACCTCGATCAGTTCGGTCACCTTTCTGGCGTTTCCGGCGGCGGCGTATACCCTGGATTGGCGGCAGCTCGTTTCGAATCTGACCCTTCCTATCGTCGCGGTCCTCGCGATTGTGGTTTTCATTCCCTTCTTCCGACGCGGGAAGACGACTTCGGCCTTTGAGTATCTGGGCGATCGCTTCGGACCGGGGGCGCGGCTCTACGGGACTCTGAGTTTCATTCTTCTCCAGTTGATCCGACTGGGAAAAGTTCTCTTTCTCGTTTCGATTCCGGTGAGTCTTCTCACGGGACTGGATATCTGGATGGTGATCGTTTTTGTTGGGATTTTCATCTCGCTCTACACCATTGCCGGCGGGATCGGAGCGGTGATCTGGACGGACGTGGTTCAGGCGATTGTCCTCTGGGTCGGCGGGATCGTTTGTTTCATCACCGTGGTGACCCAACTGCCGAACGGGCTCGGGCAGATTCTGGAAGTCGGGAAGGAACACTCGAAGTTCGATGTCGGCTCGTTGGGATTCAATCTTAGCGAACGGACTTTCTGGACGGTGGCTTTGCTGGGAATCGTGAGTTGGTTGACGATGTATTCGAGCGACCAGACGGTGGTGCAGCGCTACCTCGCAGCGAAGAGTTTGAAGGAGGCGCGGAAGGCGACAACGATATATTCCATCGTCGCGGTGCCGACCTGGGCGTTCTTCTTTTTTCTGGGGACCTGCATTTTTGTCTTTTATCAGGTCCATCCCAGCGCTGAGGTCGCGGGGCTCGATGCGGACACGGTCTTCCCGTATTTTATTCTCACAGAGGTGCCGGTCGGGATTACGGGGCTGGTCATCGCGGGGGTGCTCGCGGCGGCGATGTCGAGTCTGGATTCGTCGATCAATGCGATCTCAACGATTGTGACGGTGGATCTGATGAAGCCCTATCTCGCGAAAGGGCGGGATGATCGCTTTTATTTGAAGTGGGCCAAAATCATCGCGGTGATCGCTTCTGGAATCATGATTGGCGGCGCGGTGTTTTTCAGTTCCTTTGAGAAAGAAAGCATGAACGACCTGAGCTGGATCGTAGCTTCGGTTTTTGGTGGCTGCTTGTTAGGTCTTTTTATGGCGGGGTTTTTCACGACGCGAATCGATAACCGTTCGGCCCTGATTGGTTTGGCCGGTGCGATTGCTCTCAATGTTTACCTCGGGATCAGCGCGGCGGGATGGCTGCCGGATGCGGTCACGGTTCCGATCCACTCATACTGGACGGGTGTTTTTGTGAATCTTGCTTTCCTTGTCATTGCGGGAGCGGTTGCACTCGTTCGGGGGCGCAATCGCAAAGATCTCAGTGGACTGACGGTGTGGACGATGGAGGGAGGAACGAAATGAACGAGGAGGCTGACGAGTTTGATATTGTTGTTTTAGGGGGAACCCCGGGCGGGCTTGCGGCTGCGATTGCTGCGGCCCGTCTTGGGAGTTCTGTGTTGCTCGTTGAGTATCACGATCATCTTGGCGGGATGTCGTCGAGCGGGCTCGGTAAAAGTGATGTCGAGAAGCCACATTTGATCGGCGGGCTCTTTGAGGAGTTTACGAAGCGAATGAGGCAGTATTACCTCGAAACCTTCGGTGAGGAATCGGAGGATTTTGAACTGTGTAAGAACGGCTACTATTTTGAACCGTCAGCGGCAGAGCGCATTTTTCGCGAAATGTTAGATGAATGCGATGGGCTTACGATCCTGACGAATCATCGCATCGGTGAGGCGAGGGTGGAGGGGAAAACAGTGACCGGTATCTCGATTGTTGACCGGGCGGATGATCAAGAGCGATGGGTTGCGGGAAGCGTTTTTATCGACGGAACCTACGAGGGGGATTTGCTCGCTGCCGCGGGCGCGGAGTTTCGGCTCGGGCGCGAATCGCGGGAGGAATTCGACGAACCGCACGCCGGGGAGATTTATTTCGATTATCAGGAAGCGAAGTTTCTTCCCCGGACGACCGGCCGGGCGGATCGTCGATTGCCGGCCTACACCTACCGGCTCTGCCTTTCGACTCGACCGGAGAATTCGGTGCCGTTGGAATCCGAGCCGGAGGATTACGACCGGAGTGAGTATCTCGGCTACTTTGATGATCTCGCGGCGGGGCGTTTGAGCGGTCCGAAAAACTGGAAGCCGGATCGCGGCTACGAACCGGCCCACTTCGACACGATGGTGAGAGCCTTTTCGGTGACGACGCTGCCGAATGGGAAAACCGATGTGAACATCAACCCGCGTCCGCTCGGGTTTCCCTTTGGTGAAGAGAACGTTGGCTATGTTGAGGGTGACGACGCGGCGCGGCAGGTCATTTTCCGCCGGATTCGGAACCTCGTTCTCGGGCTTCTCTATTTCCTCCAGAACGACAGTGAGATCCCCGAGGCGCATCGGGCGATTGCGAATCAGTATCATCTCCCGCTCGATGAATTTACCGACAACGGGCATTTCCCGTTTCAACTCTACGTTCGCGAAGCGCGCAGGCTCGTCGGCGAATACACCCTGACCGAACACGATATCACCGAGTCGGGAGGTCCTGGGATCGGGAGGCATCCCGACACGATCGCGATAGGTGAATTCCCGATCGACAGCTTTCCCTGTCGGAAAAAGCAGCCCGGCGATGACATCGTGCTCGAAGGGTATTTGGGGATGCTGGATTCGATCACGCGGCCTTACGAAATTCCCTATCGGATTATGATTCCGAAAGTAATCGACGGTTTGATTGTCCCCGTCGCCGCGTCGACGACTCACGTGGCCTTTTCATCGATTCGGATGGAACCCACCTGGATGTGTCTCGGTCAGGCTGCGGGGATCGCCGCTCATCTCGCGGTGAAACATGAACTGCCTCCGCGTGCAATACCCATTTCTGAACTCCAAACGATTCTTGCCCGCGAGGGGCAGGTCCTTCAACATTCCAACCACTGATACTGTGAAAAAGACACCCCCATTTCGTCCCTTCATTCTTTGCGCGATTCTCCTCGCCGGAACTTCAGCAACGATCCGTGCCGCGGAATCGGATTATCCCGTTCCTCATCCTGTGACGGGGCAGGAGAGCAAGCTAATGCTCAATCTGAAGTCAACGACGGGGACCGACCCGAAGAAAATCGACTTCAGCAAACTCACCCACTTGCCCTCACAGCACGCGATTCTGAGCGACGTCCGTGACAAGGCGGGAACCTGGGTGCATCAGCATGCTTATTTAGCATATTACGATGGTCGCTATTGGGCGATGTGGAGTGACGGCCCCGGTGGTCCCATTAAGGGCGTGGACGCTGAGAAGCATCGAAACGTGGTTCCCCATCACGACCTTCCCGGAACCCGGAATTCCTATGCAACGAGCGTCGACGGTGTGAACTGGAGCGAGCCCGCCGACCTTACGGGGCCTCCGCGCATCGACGGGTTTGGCTGGATCGCGCGGGGGCTCTGGGTGCGCGATGGTGAGCTTCTTGCGCTGTCGAGTCATTTCAATGCACCGGGGTATCCGGGGGAGGGACTCAGTCTCGAAGCGTTTCGTTGGGATAAGGAAGCGAACAAGTGGGAGGCCCATGGAACGGTGCTCGATGATGCGATGAACAATTTTCCTCCGAAGAAACTCCCCAACGGGCAGTGGATGATGACGCGGCGCGATCACAAGCGCCAGGTTTCCGTTATGGTCGGGGGCGTCGAGGGATTTGATCAATGGAAAATTCACCCCATGGCGAGTTATGATGGAAAAGGCCGGCCCGAGGAACCGTATTGGTACACGCTTCCGGACGGGAAGAATATCGTCGGGCTGATCCGTGATAACAGTGGATCAAAGCGCATTTTGCGGACTTTCTCGACGGACAGTGGTGAGAGCTGGAGCCCGATTGTGCAGACCAACTTCCCTGACGCGACGAGTAAGTTTTTCGCCCTGAGGACGTCACGCGGCTATCATGCCTTTGTCTCTAACGCTAACCCTAAAAGGCGCAGTCCGCTCACGCTTGCGATCAGTGCTGATGGGCTGGTTTACACTCATTTATTCTATCTTGTGGGCGAGCGGCATATCGATTATCCCCACATGATCGAGCAGGATGGGCATTTGTTGATCGCCTTCTCGGGGGCGAAGCAAACCATGGAGGTCATGAAGGTGAACCTGGATGATATTGATCGGTTGATTGCTGAGTGAGGCGGGGCTTGAGCGCGGATGGGCTGTGGGGCACGGGTTGGAAACCCATGTTACAGGGCAATGGGAATTTGCGGAGGGAGTGTGTGCGGAGACTCCCGGGGTAGCATGGGTTTTTAACCCGTGTTGTTAGACTCCGTGCGGATGGGCTTTGGGCACGGATTGGAAATCCATGTTACGTGGCTCCGCGGGGCACTTTCTGATCAGGGGCTCAGCCGCTTCGCGGACCACTCGCCGTCGTCGCCTTTTTCATACCGGAATCGATCGTGCTTCCGCCCCGGCTGGCCCTGCCAGAATTCGATGGATTTCGGAATGACGCGGTAGCCGCCCCAGTGTTCGGGGAGGGGGACGCAGTCGGGTTCCCCGTTGTCAGGGAATTTGGCTTCAAACTCGCTGACCCGATCCGAGAGCCATTCGCGGGTGGGGATTTCTTCGCTCTGCAGTGAGGCCCAGGCTCCGATGCGGGCGTCGTAGGGGCGTGAGAAAAAGTAGGCTTGCGACTCTTCCCGGGAGGTTTGCTCGACGTCACCCCGCACGTGAACCTGACGCTCGAGCTCTTTCCAGAAAAAAAGCAGTGCGGCGACAGGGGAATTGGCGAGCTCTTTCCCTTTGTTGCTGTGACGATTCGTAAAAAAGGTCACTCCGCCGTTGTTGAACTCTTTCATGAGGACGGTTCGGGCGTTGGGGATTCCATCGATCCCGATCGAGGAAAGGGTCATCGCGTTGGCGTCCGGAATGCTCGCTAAGACGGCCTCGTTGAACCATTTTTCGAACTGCTCGAAGGGGCTCGCCTCCAGATTCGCACGCAGGAGGCTGCCTTTGCGATATTCCTGCCTCAGCTCATTGATTTTCTGTTTGATGGAATCGGTCATGGGAAAAGGGCGGGGGATTTGTTACTCCTAATTACGACGCGTTGCAGGGTTCGTGCAAAAAATATTCAGTTGCCCGACGGTGGCGTTCGATGTCTCATTGGGCATGGGGCAAAACGAACCAATTCTCGGAGAGCGACTCGAAAGGGTGCTTTTCGACCAGGGCACGATTCGCGAGTGTATCGCCGGAATGGGCGAGCGAATCGCGCGGGATTTTCACGGGGAACCGCTCACGATTGTGGCGGTACTCCAGGGTGGGGCCCTGTTCATGGCGGATTTGATTCGGGAGATTCATCTGCCGCTCCGGATTGATGCAGTGTCGGTTTCGAGTTATCTCGGCGGGACTGAGAGTTCCGGAAAGGTGACTTTTTTGCAGGAGAAGTTGCCGAATATTGAAGGGCGAAACGTCCTCGTGGTGGACGATATTCTCGACACGGGCCGGACCTTGTCAGCGATTTGCAGCCGTTTTCGCGAAGAGTGCCGGCCAAAGTCGATTCGGACGGCGGTGTTGCTTTCCAAGAAGATCGAGCGATCGGTCGAGTTCGAGGCGGATTATGTGGGCTTCGAAATCGGGAATGAGTTCGTTGTCGGCTACGGTCTCGACTATCAGGATGAGTATCGGAATCTGCCGATGATAGGGGTCTTGAAAGACGAGTGGATCGGAAGAATTTAGACCTGATCGGTGTATGAAAGTTAAAGTGTTACTTTTTTCCCTGTTTCGTGATCTCTGCGGGAGCGACGAGTTTGAGATGTCACTCGATGCGACTGAGATCAAGGTTTCGGCCTTTCTCGAGGAGGTTTATAGCCGGTTTCCGGGGATGAAAGAGTGGGATGCGAAAATGCTCATTGCCGTGAATTGCGAGTATTCGGATCGCGAATTTGTGATTCATGAAGGTGATGAGGTCGCTCTGATGCCTCCGGTTCAAGGAGGTTGAACGGCTGGGCTTCTGAAATAGGTCATTTTGTGATTTTACGTTTACAGAGATTCAATTTTCTCGCACCGTGTCTTCACTGAATGGCTGGCTGGTTTTACACAGATAAAGATGCGATCCAACTCGGGCCGGTTGATGATTCCGCCCTGGTGGGGTTGAACCGCAGTGGTGCGATCAACTCGAGGTCTCTTGTCTGGAAGGAGGGCATGGCTGAATGGGCGAGCTTTCGTTCTGTCGCAGAGGAGCTTTACCGGGATTCGGAGTCCAATGTTCCGCTTGAAATCGGTGTCTGTGCGCATTCTGGGCAGATTTACCCGGTGTCGGAAATGATCCCCTACGGAGAGGCTTTGATAGGGCCTGAGCACAAAGAGGCTTTTGTTCAGACCCTGATGGAGTCGGGGACGATTGGGGTCGAAGATGCAACCGCGAAGAAGTTTGATTACGTGGGGTTCTGGTGGCGGGTCCTCTCTTCGGTTCTCGATTACATGATCAAGATGGTCCCATCATGGATCTGTATGATTCCCTATTACGTGGCGGCTTTTTCCGGCGGGATGTCAATGTCCGGCGACAGTCCTGATGATGTATTTTCGGGGTGGAGTGTCGTCATGATGGTCTGCTACGGTCTTGGATTGCTCGCGATTCTCGGGGTGAGCATTTTCTACGAAACCTGGATGGTCGGTAAGTATCAGGGCACTCTCGGAAAGCTGATCATCGGTGCGAGGGTTGTTAATCCTGATGGATCGCGGCTCACCTACAAGCGGGCCTTTCTCCGCTGGCTTGCGAAGAAACCTTTGAACTATCTGATTCTCTTTCTCCCTTCGACGCTGGGTTTTGCGGCGGTGGTTGGTGGACTCGCCGCCCTCGACCTGGGAGGCGATGATGAATCGTCGGCTTTTGTTCTTGCGATGGTTTCGGGGATGTTCGTCTACGCTGCTCTTCTCGGTCTTTGCGCGGGGATTTACTGGATGGCGGCGTTTGATCCGGAACGTCGTGCCTTTCATGATCGATTGATCGGAACCCGCGTTGTGCGTAAGTAAGGATTTTTAACGATGGCTGACTCAACTTCGACTGAGGACTCAACGACTGACGCGTATTCAGCCACGCTGCAGTGTCCGCGTTGTCGCGGCATGTTCATGTTGCAGGACGGAAATGCCAAGGTGGATGAGAAATGTCCCGTCTGTCAGGCCGAGGTCTCGCTGGCGATTTATCCGCGTCTCTTCCGGGAGGTTTCTCCCGCGAATGTCTCGCAACCCTCTGAAGGGGACGATGCGATTTGCACTTTCTATCCTGAGTTAAAGGCGGAGAACATCTGCGATGCCTGCGGCAGTTTCATGTCAGAACGTGCTACGATTCACTGGAGTGAAAAGAAATACTGTCTCCCGTGTTTGCATCGCCTTCGCGAAGTGGAGCCGACCTCCGACTTCAAGGCGAGTTCGAAACTTTACGACAAGCGGGCTCTGGCTCTGGTGACCTTGCTCGCACCACTGACTCTGTTCACGGCTCCATTGGCCTTGTTTCTTCTTTTGAAACACCGGAAAGATCGCTCGGGGTTTGTGCCGCGTACCGGTGTGACGTGGTGGTTTGCCTTGATACTATCCATCCTGTGGATCGCGGGGTGGGGAACTCTTCTCGTGATTTGGATCTCGTTGATCGCCGAAGGACTGTCCTGACATGAAGACAATGCGCATTCACGGAATCGGAATCGACATCGTTGATACCGCTCGAATTCAGGAGTCGATAGACCGGTTTGGCGACCGCTTTATCGATCGGATTTTCACCGCTGCTGAGAAGGGCTATTGTGCTCCGATGAGCGCTGCGGGACGTCATTACGCGGCGCGCTTTGCTGCCAAGGAGGCGATCGCGAAAGCTCTGGGGACGGGGATCGGCGCAGATCTCGCGTGGACGGACATGGAGATTCTCCGCAACGCGAACGGAAAGCCGGGTGCAAAACTGACCGGCGCGGGCAGGGCCTTCATGGAGCGGAATGGGATCGTCGAGATTCAGATCAGTCTCAGTCATGCTGACAATCATGCCGCGGCGAATGCGATCGCGATTGCCTACGACTAGATCGTGGCCTGATGACGGTGAGTTCCCTCTGACGCGGTGTTGACGCTTTGCACCGTTGGCGACAGGATCATGGCGATGATTCGAATTCTTCTCAGTGTTGCTTTTCTTGTGCTCCTGCCGGTCATGAGCGTTAGGGCGGAAACCGACACGGGGACAGCGCACAATCTGATTTTTAAATACGGCTTCAAGGACGGCTGGTATCTTTCGTCGCGGAATCTGCTGACTTCCCGGGATGGCATTGAGGATTTGTTTTTCGGCTACCTGGATCTGAACGTCGGGCACTCGCTGGGTGAGAAATGGGCGGCTGAAGTCGGGTATCGCCATGCCTGGCTTGAGATTGGAAATGACTGGCGTGACGAATACCGGCCCTCTGCGATTCTCAGCTACAAGACAAATCTTAACGACTGGTCATTTACGAATCGTCACCGGCTCGAATACCGGATGTTTGAAAGCGGGAGTGGAGCGCCGGAGCGTTTTCGCTATCGCAATGAGACGAGGCTGATCGCCCCCTGGGAGTTCGGGCCGAAGCAGGCGAGATGGTTCATCGAGGAGGAGTTCTTTTACGAGTTCACCGACGACGGTTTTAATTTTAACTGGGTCACGACTGGCTTGCGATGGAAGGTGCGCGATGGCGTGGTCGCGAAAATGGGGTATCGCTGGCAGACTGCCAAATACGGTGATGAATGGAGTCACCGTCATCAATTGGTCACCGGACTTTTGCTTTTCTTCTAGGCTATGAAATTACTCACTGGCATTGCGCTAATTATATTCGCTGCTCCCGCCTTTTCTCAGGATGTTGACTGGCCTGAGTATCTGGGCGGCAAAGAGCGAAATCTCTATTCTGAACTTGAGCAGATCAACCGGGAGAACGTGACAAAGCTGGAAGTGGAGTGGACATACGACACAGGGCACAAAGCCGAGTATCAGGCGAACAATCTCATTGTCGGGGGTGTGCTTTACACTCCGACGCAGACGCGGGAGGTGGTTGCTCTCGAAGCGGCGACGGGAAAAGAGTTGTGGAAATGGGATCCCGCCAACGAGCACACCGGCAAAGGGCGGGGGCGTCAGCGCGGGCTGACATACTGGGAGAATGAAGAGGGTGGAGAGAGGCGGCTCTTCACCGGTGTTGGCGGATTTCTTTTTGCGCTGGATCCGGAGACGGGTGAGGTGATCCGCAGCTTTGGCGAAAAGGGCTCGATCGACCTTGGCTCGGGGCTCAACACTCCCGGGGTCATCTACGAAAATCTTCTCATTCTCGGTGGTGTCGGAGGGCAGGGCGCGGTGCGGGCTTTTGATGTCATCACGGGCGAGCGGCGATGGATTTTTCACCTCATTCCACGCCCCGGAGAGGTCGGTGCCGAGACCTGGCCGGAGGGCGCCCATGAGACGGCGACCGGTCTCATGCCGTGGTGCGGGCAGTCGCTCGATGAAGAACGGGGGATCGTCTATGTCGCGACGAAAACGGCCGAGCCGGATTTTTATGGCGGCAGTCGACTCGGGGAGAACCTCTTTGCGAACTGCATTCTTGCGCTCAATGCCGCGACGGGGGAACGGCTCTGGCATTTTCAAATCGTGCATCATGACCTTCTCGATAAGGATTTGCCGTGCCCGCCTGTTCTCCTCACTGTGAATCATGAAGGGAAAAAGATCGATGCGGTCGCTCAGGGCAGTAAACACGGTCTTCTTTTTGTGTTTGATAGAGTGACGGGGGAGCCGCTCTGGCCAATCGAGGAACGTCCTGTGCCCCAGTCCGATCTGGTCGGGGAAGAGGCCTGGCCGACGCAGCCGTTTCCGACGAAGCCGGTGCCGCTGATGCGTCAGAAATATACTGAGGAAGATGCTTCCAATCTTTCCCCCGAGGTGCATCAGCTCACTCTTGATCGAATCCGGGCCTCACCGAACTTCGGCCCTTTTCCTGCGCCGGGCCTGCATGAGACGGTGATGTTTCCGGGCTTTGACGGTGGAATGGAGTGGGGTGGCGGTGCTGCTGATCCCGACGGCGTCTATTATGTGAATGTGAACGAGATGCCGTGGCTCTTGCAGATGGTCGAGACGCGACGGGCTGACGGAACACCGCTCGTTCCGGGGGAGAAGGACTACATGGTCTTCTGCGGCGCCTGTCACGGTCTCGACCGGAAGGGGAACGCGGCAGCGGAGTTTCCCTCACTGGTTGATATTGGTTTGAGGAAGTCCCGTGCCGAGATCGAGCAGATCACGAGGCAGGGCGGGGGGCGCATGCCAGCCTATTCGACGATGCCGGAGGCTCAACGTTCTGCGATTTTGAATTACATCCTCAACGAGAAGTCAGAGCTTTCGGCTTCGCGAAAAGAGGAGGGGATTCCCGATTCCGCCGCGACATCGGAGAAGCCGGTCGATTACGCGTTCGGAGGTTTCCGCCGCTGGTTGGATCCGGAGGGCTATCCTGCTATCAAACCACCCTGGGGAACACTGAACGCGGTTGATCTCAATACCGGGGAGATTAAATGGAAGGTGACCCTGGGCGAGTATCCGGAGCTCACCGCCCGCGGGATTCCGCCAACGGGCACTGAGAATTACGGTGGTCCACTCGTCACTGCCGGCGGACTTCTTTTTATCGGAGCGACCGCTGACGAAACCTTCCGGGTTTTTGACAAGGAAACCGGCGAGGTTCTCTGGAGTGCTAAACTGCCTTTTGGCGGAAATGCGACACCCAGTACCTACATGGTCGACGGGAGGCAATTCGTCGTAATTTCGGCAGGAGGCGGCAAATCGGGTCGGCCGAAAGGTGGCAGTCTTGTTGCTTTTGCTCTGCCGAAGTGAGGCGGGTAGCGGTTTGTTGCGATGGACAGCAAGCACAGAATAAATTTCGTGCTTCCGTTAGTTGCTAAAAGCGAATCGTGGTTCTAGCTTTCCCTTTGAAGACGCTACATCACATCCGATATCAGTTACGGTTGATCCTGTTTTCCGGGCTGTTAGCTGTTTTTATGGTTTCGTGCGGGGAAAAAGAAGCCGCTCCCGCGGCCTCTTCGACGGCGCCTCTTTCGAATGTGCAGACGAGCAAAGTTGAGCGTCGCGCATTCTCGGACCGGGTCGAGGCACTCGGAACGGTGAGGGCGCTCGAGGCGATTGACCTGACTTCCAGTGTCACAGACCGGGTCGCTGAAATGTTTTTTGAAGACGGGGACAGCGCGAAAAAAGGCGACCTTCTCGTCAGGCTTGAAGATGCCGCAGAAATGGCAGCGCTTGAGGCAGCGAAATCGACCCTGACAGAACAAGAGCGCGAGATTGAGCGATTGAGGGGGCTTGTTGAAAACGGTGCTGTTTCGCAAGTGCGATTGCAGGAATACGAAACGCAGCAGGAGATTGCGGCACGTCGCGTTGAAGAGGCTCAGGCTCAGATTGATGACAGGAATATCCGGGCTCCCTTTGATGGAGTGCTAGGTTTTCGACGGGTCAGTCAGGGAGCACTGGTGGAGCCGGGTGATTTGATCGCGACTTTTGATGTTCTCGATCCGGTGAAGCTGGACTTTACGGTTCCGGAGACCTTTCTCAGCAGTCTTGAGAACGGTCTGCAAATCGTGGCGAACACTGAAGCTTATCCCGGTGAAGATTTTTCAGGGAAAGTGGTCCAGCTCGACACGCGGGTGAATCCGGTGACGCGTTCAATCACGGCCCGTGCTGAAATTCCAAATCCCGACAAGCGTCTTCGTCCCGGGATGTTGATGACAACAGTGTTGGAGAATAACCCTAAGGACTCCCTGAGTGTTCCCGAGCGTTCTCTCGTCTCGGTTCAGTCAAAGCATTTTATATTTGTCGTGGATGAGTCGGTGACGCCTCCGACGGTGACACGGACCCCGGTAGAGCTGGGCCGGCGGTTGCCCGGGTATATCGAGATTCTGAATGGGCTCGAAGATCACGCTGTCATCGTGACGGACGGGCTCATTGGTCTCGTCGATGGAGCCGGGGTAAAGGTGACCGGGGAATTCAAGGGGCCGGCTGAGCCTTTTCAACCATCCGATCAATGACGGGGAGAACCGGTAGTATATGATTCTCTCGGATATATCGATTCGCCGTCCTGTTTTTGCGACGGTTCTGAATCTGCTGCTCGTTACCTTCGGGCTCGTCGCGCTGACGCGTCTTCAGGTGCGTGAATTTCCTGACATTGATCCACCGATCGTTACGATTGAGACCAATTACACGGGTGCCTCGGCGGCGGTTGTGGAAAGGCGCATCACGCAGCTGATCGAGGATCGCATCAGTATTGTCGAAGCGATCAAATCGGTCGAATCGGCGAGTGAAGACGGGCGCTCCCAGGTCACAGTGGAGTTCAACATCAACCGGGATATCGACGCCGCAGCGAATGATCTCCGCGAAGCTGTTTCCGGCCTTCTCGATGAATTGCCCGAGGAGGCGGACCCGCCCGAAATTACGAAAGAGGATTCAGCCACGGAGGTGATGCTGTGGTTGAGTCTCACGAGCGAGTATCTCACTCCGGTGGAGCTTGCCGACTATGCCGAGCGCTATCTTGTCGACGGGTTTTCTGTGCTGCCGGGTGTGGCCCGGGTTCGCATTTCGGGGGCCTCGAGTTATGCGATGCGTGTCTGGGTTGATCGACGTGCTCTCGCCGCGAGGAGTCTTACCGTGAGTGATGTTGAGGACGCCCTGCGAAAGCAGAATGTTGAACTCCCGGCAGGAACGATTCAGTCGAGCGACCGTCAATTCACGGTGCGAATTAAGCGGGAGTTTCTTTCCGAGGAGGATTTTGAGAACCTGGTCGTTTTCCGGGGAGACGACGGTTTTCTCGTTCGCCTCGGCGAGGTTGCGCGGGTTGAGCGCGGGGCGGAAGAGTCGAGGCGCTTCTTTCATGGAAATGGGGTTCCTCGTGTCGGGTTGGGGATCATCAAGCAAAGTCAGGCCAACACGATCGATGTATCCAAAGCTGCCGACGCGGAAATGAAGCGCATCAGGGGGCATTTGCCCGACGGGATGGATCTTCAGCCGAGTTATGACACTTCTGTTTTCATTGCCGAATCGCTCAAGCAGGTCGCGGCGACCCTGTTTATTTCAGTCGGGCTGGTTATCGCGGTGATCTATCTGTTTCTCGGTTCGGCCCGGGCGACCCTGATTCCCGCAGTGACGGTTCCGGTTTCTTTGATCAGTGCGTTTATCGTTCTGAATGCCTTCGGGTTTTCGATCAATCTGCTGACCTTACTCGCGTTGATTCTCGCGATTGGATTGGTCGTGGATGACGCTATTGTCGTTCTTGAAAACGTTTATCACCGGATTGAAAGCGGTGAAAATCCCCTCGCCGCGGCATTTCTGGGCACGCGTCAGGTCGCCTTTGCCGTCATTGCGACGACTCTGGTGCTGGTTGCTGTCTTTGTTCCGATTTCCTTTCTTGAGGGCGATCTCGGGAAACTGTTCACCGAGTTTGCGATCACTCTTGCGGTGGCTGTCTGTTTCTCCAGTTTTGTCGCCTTGACCCTGTCACCGATGATCGCATCGAAAGTTCTCAAGGCGGAAACTTCGAGGGGCAACTGGCTGACCCGCTTCGTGAACAGCGTTTTTCAAAGGTTCGAGAATGTCTATCGCCGACTGCTTTCCGGGTTGCTGAAAGTGCCTTTGCTCGTGGTGCTGCTGATCGCCGGGTTCGGAACCGGTGGCTGGTTTCTTTACAACGAATTGCCGCGTGAATTCACTCCGAAGGAGGATCGAGGGGTCTTTTTCGTGATCACGACTGCCCCGGAGGGAACCAGTTACGGCTCCATCGTCGAGACGATGGAAGAGGTGGAGGATAAGCTCATGTATTTGAACGAAAGTGGCGAGGCCATGTGGGTGCTGGTGAGGGCCCCGCGTGGTTTTGGAAACATCGCCAGTTTCAATCAGGGGATTACGATTGTGGTTCTCAACGACTGGGCGGAGCGGCGAAGCGGCTGGGAGATTATGGACGAGGTCCGCGAGCGGGTCTCCGATGTTCCCGGGGTTAAGAATGCTTTGGTGATGCGTCAGGGGCTGACGCGCGGCCTACAGAAGCCGGTTCAGTTTGTCCTTGGTGGTCCCGAGTATGAGGAGCTTGCGGTGTGGCGTGACGCGATGCTGGCAGAGATCCGCAAGAACCCCAAGCTCATTGGTGTCGATTACGACTATAAGGAAACGAAGCCTCAGTTGCAGGTTAACATTAATCAGAACCGGGCGGGCGATCTGGGAGTCTCGATTCAGAATATCGGCCGTGCTTTGGAAAGTTTGTTAGGATCGAGAACGGTGACGACCTTTGTTGAGCGGGGAGAGGAATACGACGTCATTGTCGAAAGTGATTATGACCGGAAGAGGACTCCGGCTGATCTTGCGAATATTTATGTCCGATCCGAAGTTACCGACGAGCTGGTGCCGCTTTCCAATTTGGTAACACTGGAGGAGGTCGCCGATTCAGGGGTGCTGAATCGCTACAACCGAATTCGTGCGATCACGATCGAGGCCAGTCTCGCAGAGGGCTACAGTCTGAGTGAAGCGCTGGCCTATGTGGATGCAGCGGCGGAGCGGGTTGTTCCCGGAGAGGCGGTTATCAGTTATAAAGGTGAATCGCTCGATTTTAAAGAGTCGGGCAGTTCCACGATCTTTGTTTTTCTCCTCGCTTTGCTCGTTGTTTATCTTGTTCTCGCGGCTCAGTTTGAAAGCTTTGTTCAACCGGTTACGATCATGCTCGCGGTTCCTGTTGCTGTCGTAGGTGGCTTGTTAGGGCTCTGGTTGATCGGGTTGGCCCAGAATATTTACACTCAGATCGGGACCATTATGCTGATTGGTCTCGCAGCGAAGAACGGGATTCTCATTGTGGAGTTTATCAATCAGCTCCGTGACGAAGGACGGGATTTCAATTCAGCGGTTCTCGATGGTTCGGTGCGGCGTTTGCGTCCGATCGTGATGACGGGGCTGACAACGGTGATGGGGTCGGTTCCGCTTGTGGTCACTTCGGGTGCCGGCGCGGAAACCCGGGTGGTTATCGGTGTGGTCATTTTGTTCGGGGTGGCACTGTCGGCGTTGTTTACCCTGATTATTGTTCCAATGGGATATCAGCTCATGGCGCGGGGAACCAAGAGCCCGGGCGAGCACATCAAGCGATTGGATGACGCTGTCGCTGACGCAGGATAACGGGGGCGAAAGAGTCGTTATTCGCCCTCGACCCGCTCGACTTCAGCTCCGCTGTTTTCGCCTGTGGTAACCGCAGTCTGATCGGGGCCTTCGATGATGATTTTCCGATTCTCACCGATGAGCATGTTTCCGGAGAGGGTGATGTTCGCGGTTTCGGTGCGGGTGTCGACGCGGATTGCGGCGACCTGATTATTATCCGTTTCTATGATGTTGTTTGCGATCAGGTAATGGGCGGTCGGAGTATTGAGTTTGTCGCCACGGGCCTGATTGATGGTAATGTTAGCGTTCCAGATTGTGTTCAGGGTGTCGCCATTCTCTTTGCGCCCGTTGAGGGAGAAAATGTTTCCGGTGACGACACATCGAAGCGAATCAGGGATCCAGAGCCCCTCACGTCCGCTTCCTTCGATTGTGTTTCCGGTGAGAGTGCAAAATTGGCTTCCCCGCTCAATCGTGACTCCGCGTGAACCGTTGTCGCGGATAATGTTGCCGGTTGCGAGAATGTGCCGGCAGCTCTCGAGGAAATAGCCTCCCATTTTCGCCCTGTAGATTTTGCAGTCTGTGATTTGGCCGCGTTCGCAGAAATAGAAGTGGGTTCCGTCTGAACGTGAGTCTTCGAAGCGGCATCCGCGAATCGCGAAATCGTGCACATGATAGAGTGCGATGACGCCCTGGTCTTTCCTGTCGGAGCCTTTCTCGGGGCCTCGGCGTTCTCCTTCGGGTGCGCGGTAGTCGCCGTATTTGTTAGAGCAATTGTCGATCACGGTGTCGGTGACCCAAATGTCGGTCGCGGGCTGCTCTGCGCTCTCCGCGAAGACTCCAATGCCGTTGCTCGAAAGGTCGTGGATTTCCATTCCGTTGATCCGGATGTTTTTGCATTCTCCGGTGAGATAGATGCCGCGGACATTGACGCCGTCGGGCCACTTGTCATTTCTGCCCACGATTCTCCCTCCGTTAAAGGAGGTATTGGTGATCGCTTCTCCTTTGAAGACCTGGCCGTCTTCACCGATTTGTTCTCCGGCGAGGAAGGTGGTGCCCGGCATTTCCAGTGACAGATTGGAACGAAGTTGGAGACCTGCGGGGTTGTTGATAAGAAAGGTGATCGCAGGGAAGGTGAGTGTGCCACCAGTCGAAGGGACTGCGTCGATCGCCTCCTGCAGCTCCTTTTCGTAGCTGATCGAGCCGTCGGTGACAAAGTCGGCCGGCAAATAATCGACTATCTTGAGGCGGTTTTTTTCCAGCCCGGCTGATTGCAGGCAGGTCAGTGGCAGGAAGAGAGCTGAGAGGGTGAGAATCCAGAATTGCTTCATGAAAAGCGAGTTTGTCACGATTTTCACGCTGAAGTCACGACCTAAGAGGGTAAGGTCGGTGGCGTAACCCTGTCAGGTTTGTGCGGTGGCGGTGACGGCCGGGCACAAAAAAAGCGACTGCAAAATGCGAGTCGCTT
>JAYWLB010000071.1:0-5897 GCA_035967665.1 Verrucomicrobiales bacterium BCK34 | reverse complement strand
CTGCGACTTCGGAATGAGCTTCATTCCGCTACCTTCCGCAGCGAGGGCGATTCAAAATGAGTAGAGGAAGGAGAATTCCTTCCCGTCTAAGGAGCAGGCCGGGAGGCTGCGACTTCGGAATGAGCTTCATTCCGCTACCTTCCGCATCGAGGGCGATTCGAAATGAGTAGAGGAAGGAGAATTCCTTCCCGTCTAAGGAGCAGGCCGGAAGGCTGCGACTTCGGAATGAGTTTCATTCCTCTACCTTCCGCAGCGAGGGCGATTCGAAATGAGTAGAGGAAGGAGAATTCCTTCCCTTCTTAGCAGCAAGCCGACCTCTCACCTCATCTTACGGTCAGAATCGCCCGTAAACGCGTCCTTGTGGAGATTTTACGAACTCCTTTAGGATCATGGTTGAAGGACCGTCGGGAATCCCCGGACCTTTCGAAAATTCAGACCTTCCCCATGAAGCGCCTTTTGATCCCCGCCCTCCCCCTTTTCGCGATCGCGACTGGAATCGGAAACGTATCAGGCAAAGAGACCGATGCCCTGCCTGAAACGGTCAGCTACTACGAACACGTCCGCCCCGTCCTTCAGGCAAAATGTCAGGGTTGCCATCAGCCCGCGAAAGCAAAGGCGGACTACATCATGACGGAGGTCGCCTCACTCATTGCCGGCGGCGAATCCGGCGAAGCGGTCATCCCCGAGAAACCATCCGAAAGCCCGCTTCTCGATCTCGTCGTGACTCAGAAAGGTGAGAAACGCCCCGAGATGCCCCCGAAGGATCAACCGATGTCCGACTACGAAGTGAAGTTGGTCACGAAATGGATCGAACAGGGAGCCAAAGACGACACCCCCGAAAATGCGAAGCAGCGCTACACCGCTACGAACCCACCAAAATACGCTGTCTCCCCGGGCATCAACGCAATCGACTTCTCACCCGACGGAAAACTCATCGCCATCGCCGGCTTTCACGAAGTCCTCATTCACAAGGCCGACGGATCAGGAGTCGTGAGCCGATTGGTGGGTTTGTCAGAGCGTATTGAGTCAGTTCAGTTTTCTCCCGATGGAAAGCAACTCGCGGTCGCCGGCGGACTCCCCGGGCGAATGGGTGAAATCCAGGTATGGGATATTGCGAAGAAGGAACTCAAGCTTTCCAAAATCGTCGGCTACGACACCGCCTACGGGGCGAGCTGGTCTCCTGATGGCAAGCTCATCGCCTTCGGCCTGCCCGACAACACCGTTCGCGGGATCAAAGCAGAGAACGGCGAGCAAGTCCTCTTCATGGGCGGCCACAACGACTGGGTTCTCGATACCGAGTGGTCCCTGAAAGGTGATCATCTCGTTTCCGTCGGCCGGGATATGTCGGGAAAACTCACGAAAGTGGAGACGGAGCGCTTCATCGACAACATCACCTCGATCACTCCCGGCGCGCTCAAGGGCGGGATCAGCACGGTCGACCGGCACCCATCACAGGATCACATTCTCGTGGGAGGTTCGGACGGCGTTCCCCAAATCTATCGCATGTATCGCGAAACCGCCCGCAAGATCGGAGACAACGCCAATCTCATTCGCAAGTATCCCGCGATGAAAGGACGCATCTGGGACGCTGCCTTTGCTCCGGATGGAAAAACTTTCGTCGCCGTTTCGAGTCTCAACGGAAAAGGACAGATCCATCTTTTCAAATCCGAATACGACGCAACGATCACGCCGGAGCTGAAAAAGCTTTTTGAAACGGCCCGTCGCAACACGGAGGGGAGCAACTCCGATCCCAAGATCGATGAATTCCAAACCAAAGGCGCCGAGCTCATCAAAGGTCTCGATCTCGATACCGCTGTCTTTTCAGTGGCCTTTTCCCCTGACGGGAAAACCGTCGCCGCGGGTACCGCCGATGGAACGGTGCGACTCCTCAACGCCACGGACCTGGGATCGAAGCTTGCTTTCACTCCTGTGGAGATCGATTCCAAACTCGCCGTTGCCAAAGCCGACCCGAAGAAGATCGACAACAAAAAGGCCGAAGCACACGAGAGCGGCGACGCACTCCCCGAAGGCCGCACCGTTCAATCAATCAGCGTCTCCCCTGCTTCAATCCAACTTGATTCAGCTGGCGCTTACCGCCAACTCGTCGTCACCGCAACACTCAATGACGGAACGACCGCTGATGTCACTCGCGACGTAAAACGAATCACCGAAAACATTCAGTTGGAAATCACGAACCGCGGAATCATTCGTCCTCTCGAAGAAGGCACCGGAGGTCTCATGCTCGTTCACGGGGATGTCACCGCGCGAGTTCCCGTCGAAGTGAGCGGACTCAGCAAAACCGCATCGCTCGATTTCATTCAGGACGTCAATCCTGTGATCACCCGGCTCGGTTGCAACATGGGAACCTGCCACGGAGCCAAGGACGGGAAGAACGGATTCAAGCTCAGCCTGCGCGGCTACGACCCGCTCTACGATGTTCGTGGATTCAGCGATGACCACACCGCCCGCCGTATCAATTTTGCTTCGCCTGATGATTCGCTCATGCTTCTCAAAGCGACCGGAGCAGTCCCACACGAGGCGGGCACCGTCACGGAGAACGGCTCCCGCTACTACCATACGATTCGCCAGTGGATCGCCGAAGGCGCCAACCTCGACACGAAGTCGGCGAAGGTGACCTCGATCGAGTTGTTCCCGAAAAACCCGGTGATTCAGAATATTGGCGGACGTCAGCAACTGCGCGTCATGGCCCGCTACGCGGATGGAAAAACGCGCGACGTGACCCTGGAATCGTTCATCGATTCCGGGAACACCGAAGTCGCAGAGCACGATGACTTCGGACTCCTCAAAACGATCCGGCGCGGGGAAGCTCCCATTCTCGCCCGTTACGAAGGTGCCTACGCCGCGACCACTCTCACCGTGATGGGCGATCGATCCGGCTTCACCTGGAAGGAACCCGAGACATGGGGCGAGATCGACAAACTCGTCGCCGCGAAGTGGCAGAGAATGAAACTGTCTCCCTCCCCACTCTGCACCGACGAAGAGTTCGTCCGCCGTATTTACCTCGACCTGACAGGGTTACCTCCCACATCAAAGAGGGTTAAGTCCTTCATCAACGACGACACACCGACTCAAAAGAAACGTGACGCTCTCATCGACGAACTGATCGGCTCGCCGGAGTTCGTCGATCACTGGTCAAACAAGTGGAGCGACATGCTCCAGGTGAATTCCAAATTCCTCGGCGCGGAAGGTGCCAAATTGTTTCAAACCTGGATCAAAAAAGAGGTCGAATCGAACACTCCCTACGACGAGTTTGCCTACAAAATTCTGACAGCGTCAGGATCGAACAAGGAGAACCCGGCTGCGTCCTATTATAAAATCCTCCGTGATCCTGACATGATCATGGAGAACACAACGCACCTGTTTCTTGCGACCCGCTTCAACTGCAACAAATGCCACGATCACCCTTTCGAGCGGTGGACACAGGATCAGTATTTCGAAACCGCGGCCTATTTTGCCCGGGTCGAGCTCAAGCGCGACACCAGGAACGCACCCAAGCAGAACATCGGCGGTTCCGCAGTCGAAGGAGCGAAGCCACTCTACGAATCGATCGGTGATAAAAAAGAAGGAGATCTCAAGCACGACCGGACCGGAGAGGTTCAGGCACCGGCCTTCCCCTACGAAGCCAAATTGGCGAAAGCCGCCTTTGCCGATCCGAAAGCGCCAACCCGCCGTGAAGAACTCGCCGCGTGGATCACGAGCCCTGACAATCAGTATTTCGCCTCCAGCTACGCAAACCGGATGTGGGGATACCTCTTAGGAACCGGGGTGATCGAACCTCTCGACGACATCCGCGCAGGAAATCCGCCGAGCAATCCGCAGCTGCTGGATCACCTCGCGAAGAACTTCATTCAATCGGATTTCAACGTGCAAAAGCTCATTGCTGAAATCTGCAAATCCCGCACCTACCAACTCTCAATCCAAACGAACCAGTGGAATGAGAATGACGAAATCAATTTCTCCCATGCCAAGGCAAGACGCCTCCCCGCCGAGACACTCTACGATGCCGTCTACGCGGTGACCGGAGCGATCCCCGACATTCCCGGCGCAGGAAAAGGAATACGTGCGAGCCAGCTCTCCGATTCAAAGCTCGATCTCAAAAGCGGTTTCCTCGCCAACCTCGGCCGTCCCGCCCGCGAGAGTTCCTGCGAGTGTGAGCGCTCCGATGAACTCCAGATGAGCGCAGTGATGGCGTTTCTCTCGGGCCCTGCCATCGCCGATGCGATCGGAACAGAGAACAGCGACCTGGGTAAACTCGTTCTCAGCGAGCCCGATGACAGGAAACTGATCGAAGAAATCTACTACCGCGTTCTTGCACGCGCGCCCAAAGCCGCTGAGGTCGAAGCCTCTCTCGCCGTCTTAAAAGAGATCGACCGGGATCACCTCGTCTTGTTAGGAAAAGCAGCCAAAGCCGAATCCGAATGGGTCGGAAAGCGATCCGAACTCGAGATCGCGAGACTCCGCGAGATTGCAGGGGCCAAAGCGGCGATCGCCAGCTACATGCCCGAGCATGACCGGAAAAAGAAGGCCGCAGAAGCCGCGCAGAAAACACGGCTCGCCGCCGCAGAGAAGTCGGAAGCGGAACGACGTGCCGAACTGCCCAAACTCGTCGAAGAGTTCACCACGAATCTGAAAGCATCGCAGTTGTGGACAAAATGGCAGCCACTTGAAATAGCGGCCGTTACCGCCTCCGACAAATCCAAAATCGAGATTCAGCCTGACGGATCGATCCTTTCTCTTGGAGGCGACAAGCCCCGCAATCTCGATTTCACTGTGACCGGAAAAACAACCGCTCTGAACATCACCGGGATCATGATCGAAGCAGTTCCCAATGAAAGTAATATGACTTTTGGAGCAGGACTCAATCCGAATGGAAACTTTGTCATTACCGAAGTGAAGTCCCGCTGGAATACTCTCACAGATCCTAAAACCGCGCTTCCACTCGCCTTCTCCGACGCAAAGGCCGGCTTCAATCAAAACGGCTTCGATGTCAAAAATGCATTCAACGGAAAAGAGGATAGAAACGACAAAGGCTGGGCCCTCGCCGGCACGGTTCCTCAGGTCCCCCACCGTGCCATGTTCAAGTTTGAGGAGGCGGTGAAGGGCGATCCCAAAGGAGCCAACATCGTCGTGGATATCCTCAATCGCTATTCGCGCGGCGAATACCCCATCGGCCGTTTCCGACTTTACTACACCACCGATGCCGATCCACTCAACATGGGCCTTCCCGCCAACGTGGCCGCGGCGGTCGCCAAGGCACCTGCTGCGCGAAGCGAGACAGACACCAAAGCGCTTCAAACTTATGTCGCCGACAACGACACCGAGCTGGGCAAACGCCGCGCAGCGGTCTTCAAAGAGAAACGTCCTCTCCCCGCCGATCCTGAACTGACGAAGCTGAACGCCGCGCTCACTAAAGCCGAAGCCCCCATAGTGGAGCCCGGGGCACTCACCCAGATCCGACAGGACACCAATTACTCCATCCAACAATCAGCAAACCGGAGACTCACCGCCGCCCAGGATCTGGTCTGGGCATTGGTGAACAGTCCCTCGTTTTTGTTTAATCGGTAGGGGAAGAGGTAGAGAGGTAGAGAAGTAGAGAAGTAAAGAAGTAAAGAAGTAAAGAAGTAAAGAATTTCCCATCCAACAAGCCTCCCTCCAACACACTGTTCTCGACTTCAATAGCGATGCATCCTCACTCTTTTTCTTTTTCCTAATCTTAATCATAATCTTCCCAAAGCCCATCCCACTTTGACTTCGTTTCACTCCGTCTATCTACGCTCCGCTCCGATTCCCACTTTCCCACTTTCCCACTTTCCCACTTTCCCACTTTCCCACTTTCCCACTGAAGCCCACCCGACCTTTTACCTTTAACCTTTTAC
>JAYWLB010000070.1:0-1616 GCA_035967665.1 Verrucomicrobiales bacterium BCK34 | reverse complement strand
AGTGGGAAAGTGGGAAAGTGCTTTGTTTTGTCGGGGTTACGAATAGGTGGCCAGTGTTTCCTTAAGCGCGTTCGCGATAGACTGTCTCAAAATATCAGGTTCCACCACTTCCACCTGCGGACCCCAGCTCAGGATCCAGCGGGTGATCTCCTCGAAGCTGCTCAGGTCCATGACCAGTTCCAGTTTGTCTTCCTTTGCACCGAGCCAGCTCGATTCCTGACTCGGATGCCAGCGTCGCTCTGAAACCATCCTCGCGGCCCACCCCGTGAAATGAAGCCTGACCCGTTCGCGTTTGCCTTTCACCTCCGGCGAATGCCAGACCCCGAAGCTGCCGCCAAGATGATCCGCCAGCTTGAAGTCAGCGGGGCGGAGAAAGGTCGTCTTCATGACCTGGGCCGCCTTGATGCGTTGCAGCGCAAAGGTGCGCCGCGCCTTCCGTGTTTCGTCGTAACCGATCACATACCAGCCGCCATCAAAGTCGGCGAGATGGAACGGACGGATCTTCCGAGATTCCCACTCTTCGCTGTCGATCTTCCTGTAGTCGAAGCGGAGTTCCCGGCATTCGAGGACGGCGCGGGAAACCTTTTCGAAAAGCCGCACGTCCGCAGGGACGACCCCGGAATCTTTCACCGAAAAGGCCTCATCCAAATCGGTCCAGCGAAACGAAACCTCACCCTGAAGCGCCCCCGAGAGGCGTTTGAAGCTATCGCGAAGCGTCGCCTCGAGCGGGGAGCCCTGGAGCGGTTCGACTGCTTTCCTCGCGAGGAAAAGCGCGACCACATCCTCAACCGTGTATCGCATCATGGGGAACTCGTGGACGGGGCGCTCATAGAAATACCCGTGTTTCTTCCCGTTGTAGGAAAGGGGCAGCCCGAGATCATTCTGCATGAAGGTGATATCCCGCTGGATCGTCTTCTGGGTCACCTCAATCTCCTCGGCGAGCTGACGGCAGTTCGGGAAGCGCCCCCGCTGAATCGCCTCATGAATCGTGAAGATTCGTTCAATGGGCCGCCGCGTCTCCCCGCTGCGACTGTTTGACGGCTTCGAAGTGACCTTCTTTTTCGGGGCAGGTTTACGGGTTGGCATAGATCCGGAACTATACACCAAAGGGTCCCCCTGTAACTGTCCTATGCTCATTTTCAATTTCTCTCCCCACACCCTTTTTCTTTTTCATAATCCTACTCATAATCTCCGCTCGAGCCCGGGTAGGGCGAATCGTCCCGATGAGCCGTCGTGGCCCGGTACCATCAAATGCAACCCTGACCCATTCCTGCGAAGCGGGTTAGTGATTCCGGCCAATCCAGCGACCCAAAAGGATCGGCAGGGACGCCTCTCCTCCCATTCTTTTTCTTTTTCATAATCCTACTCATAATCTCCGCTCGACCGGCGGGTAGGGCGAATCGTCCCGATGAGCCGTCGTGGTCCGGTACCATCAAATGCAACCCTGCCCCATTCCTGCGAAGCCGGGTTAGCTACTCCGGCCAATCCAGCGGCCCAAGAAAATCGGCAAGAACGCCTCTCCTCGCACTCTTTTTCTTTTTCATAATCCTACTCATAATCTCCGCTCGACCGGGCAGGGACCTCTCCCCACCCTCGGGAATTCCTGCGGCTCGCAT
>JAYWLB010000069.1:0-312 GCA_035967665.1 Verrucomicrobiales bacterium BCK34 | reverse complement strand
AGGGCCGGGAAACCGCATTCTGGAAGACGGGAAGGAGGTCGCGGAACCAGGGGTTCCTGGCCAGGACATCCCGGTCGGTGTAGAGGGCCGGACGGGTGGGCAGGCGGGAAAGCCGGATGGCGTTGTCCTTCTGCACCTCGTAGGAGGCCAGGTACCGCACCAGGTCGGCGGACTCCTTGGGATAACGGCTGTAGGCGGAAACCATGAGCTGCCAACCTCCCAAGGTGGCGGCGTTTGGGGCATCGGCTCCGCCCTTGGGAAGCAACGTGACCCCGAACTTGCCGCGGATGGCGCATCCCTCCGCCTCGCCAA
>JAYWLB010000068.1:0-12546 GCA_035967665.1 Verrucomicrobiales bacterium BCK34 | reverse complement strand
TAGTACAGTTTACGCATTCCCTATATAACGACGAATTTAGACTAGGCTACGTTTTGTGGTTTTTGTATTGCGCAAATTTCACGATTTCGGATTCGAGTGTGCTCTTTCTATCGATTCAGATTGAACTTTCTCAGATATTCGTCCTCCCCGCGCAAGCTGAACCATTCATGAAGGACGGGGCATCACGGTCCCCGCAAATCTCCGAAAAAGGGCGGCGGTTATGCATACACAACTATTTCGGTGTCCCCTTCCCGGGGCGATTCTTCTTCGCCTTGCGGGACGGCGCCTGCTTCGGCCGGACCTTTTCGAGAATGTTTCTCATTTCCTGAGCCACACCGGGATTCCCGTAATAGAGATTTTGCGTCTGATTCACGTCCGCCTCCAAATCATAGAGCTGAGCCGGCTGAGCATCTGCCTTCAGCCTGCCGTTCTCGATGTCACTGTTCGGAGTGTTCACGAGAGCTGCGACGGCAGCCCCTCCCCAGGCGTGTTGACCGGGCTTTGATCCGGAAAATCCCCCATCGCTTTTCGCGGGAATAAACATCCACTTACCTTTCCGGTAGGACATGTGTGAGGGCTTGTTCGGGGTGATGAACATCTCCGTGCGAAGAGGTCTATCAGGATCACCGGTCAACGCCGGAAGCATGTTGATGCTGTCCTTTGAGTCCTCCAACTCCTGTCCGGTCAACGCAGCAAAAGTAGCGAGAAGATCAACACTGTTCATCAGCTGATTGGATTCGCTGCCAGCGGACACTTCACCCGGCCACCAGGCGATAAACGGAACGCGATGTCCGCCTTCCCAGATACCGAACTTCGAGCCTAACAAATCACCATTAATCCTATGTCCCATCGAAGCCGCGACCCGTCCGCCTTCATTAAACATCCCGCCGTTGTCGCTCGTAAAAATCACAAGAGTATTGTCAGCGACGCCGCTTTCTTCGAGGCTTTTCATCACCTCACCGACAATCCAGTCGAGTTCGTGGATAAAGTCACCGTAGGCGCCGCACTCGCTCGTTCCCTCGAACTGCTTAGCCGGAGTGAACGGGTGATGAATATTCGTGGTCGCAAAATAGAGAAAGAAAGGCTTCTCCCCGCGCGACTTTATCCAGTCGGTAGCCTTCCCGGCAAGGGTGGTTCCAACCTCGTAGTCATTGAACAGCTTGTGGGCCTCAACGCCTCCCTGGAACTGATTGGCAACACGGCCCCCTGCCTCCCGGGTGATCGGGGTAATCGGAGTCGCATCCTTCGCCCCTCTTCCCAGGAATTTCAGTGGGTCGTCGGGATCACCGCCTACGATCCTGTCATTCTCAACGTAGAGATACGGCGGAGCGCTGTTCACCACCGGCATCCCATAGTAGTAGTCAAAACCGAGGTCCTGCGGCCCGGGACGCAACGGTTCCTGCCAGTCATTGGTTCCCTCTTTGAAACCCAGGTGCCATTTCCCGAAAGCAGCGGTATCGTAGCCACCTTTCTTAAAAACATCTGCGATCGTATCCGTCTCCGTATCGACCAGAAGCGGAGACACGACCGGCGCCGGCCCCCAAAGCCCCTTCCCGTCCAAAGCCCGGAACGGATACTCACCCGTCAACAATCCATAACGGGAAGGCGTACAGACGGCGGATGCGGAGTGTGCATCGGTGAACTTCCGCCCCTCCGTCGCAAGCTTATCGATATTCGGGGTTTTCACCTTAGTGGCCCCGTAGCACCCCAGATCCCCGTATCCGAGATCATCGGCAAAGATGAGAACGACATTGGGCGGAGACTCTGTTTCAGCGCGGGCAGAAACCCCTAACAAGGCCATCACACAGGTTAATAATGCACTAGATACTCTCTGTCTTTTCATAGAATTACCCCGGGGTTAAAATTAGCACTGAGTTCATGGCGAGCTGTATCGTGCCTTATCACTTCGCCTTCTTCGTTTTTCGCTTCTTATTCGTGGAGCGCGCTCCTTTAAACTCTGTTTTGCCCCGCCCCTTCTCCGCGTCGGATAAGGGAACCCAATCCTGCACCTCGTTACTCAGGACCGGCACTTCGGGAAAAAGGGTTCCTGTCGGCCGCTGTTCAGATCCCCGCTGGCCGAACTCACCCAGCCTCTTGCGAACCTCGACCGCCAGGGCCATTATTTCCGAGACCTGTTCCGGATGTTCCGCCGCAAGGTCGACCGTTTCGCCGGCCTCCGCTTCGATGTTGTATAACTGAGGTATCGTAATCGGCTTCTGCAGCTTTCGCCCCCACCACGGAATCTGCTCAGCAGTGCGCGGAAGATGAAGTTTCCAATCACCGACCCTTACCGCCTGCAAATTCTCGCAGTTGTAATAGTAAAACGGTTTCTCGCGGGAGCGGCTGATCGGCTGCCCCGAAAACAAGGGAACCAAACTGACGCCATCATAAGTTCGATCCTGAGGCATCGGCGCGCCGATGAGTTCACTCAGGGTCGGAAACAAATCCATCGCATTCACAGGGACATCCACCACCGCCGGATTCCGAATCATGCCCTTCCAGTAGACAATGAACGGGACACGGTGACCGCCCTCCAGTGAGACATATTTTGTACCGCGGTAGGGTTTGGAATACTTCGCAGAAGTCGCTCCGTTATCCGAACTGAAAATCACCATGGTCTCCTCGAGAATACCGTTATCCTCCAGCGCTTTGAGAATTTCACCGATTCCCCAATCGACTTCCTGAATGACATCACCACGCATTCCGTCCTTCGAAGAGCCTCTGAAACGGGGGCCCGCCTCAAAGGGCGTGTGGGGATAATTGTGTGCGTAATAAATAAAGAACGGCTCATCCTTAAACTCCCCGATTTGTTTGACGATCCGCCCGGTGTAGAGCCTCGTCATCTCAGCGAGCGGTGTCTTTTTGTAAATCACTTCCCGTTCATCGTAGAAGAGAGGACTGTGAGCCATATTCTCCGGCGCACCGTAATAGTGATCAAACCCCTGATGATAATAGAGGAACTTTTCCTGCATACCGAGGTGCCACTTTCCGATCATCGAAGTGGTGTAGCCCTTCGCCTTGAACTGTTCAGCAATTGTGATCTCGTCCGGATTCAGCCCCAGAAACCAGTGCGCTTCCCGCCCGGGGTTGATCCCCAGATAGAGACCGTTTCGCTGAGGATAGGCCCCGGTCAAAAAGGCAGCGCGGGACGGTGAGCAAATCGAGGCGGCGGTATGAAAATCGGTGAATCGCAGCCCTTCCGCCGCGATGCGATCAATGTTAGGGGTAGTGACCTTTTCCGCTCCATAACAACTCACATCGCTGAACCCCATATCGTCCATGAGGATAAAGATCACATTCGGAGTTCGGAGTTCATCCGCCCCTCCCTCATGATCCCCAACGGCATCCAATGAGAGGATCAACAAGACAATCAGAACTCCGGCAGCTCTAACGAAACAGTAGAACCGGGAGGTTGAAGGTCGATATTGAAAATTCATAAAAATGCACTTCGGGCCGGCAAAAGAAGCGAATACCTAACCGCTACTTCAACGTTTTGATGTAACTCAGGAGGTCGACGATATTCTGCTCAGGCAGGCCATTGAGTAGCGGAGGCATAAAGGATTTACCGGGCACACTGGTCTCCGCTTTAACGTCACTCCGCGGAGTAAAAATTTGATGACCACCCATCACCGCAACGGTCACGCCGATTTCATTGCTCGAGTACAGGTATCCCTCGACCATGGTACCATCCTTACGAATCACCCGATAGAGTTCATACCCGCCTTCGACCGCCACATCGGGACGTATCAAAGCAGTCAAAAGCGCGTGAGTTTCGCGGCTTGCCGAGCCATCGAGCGCGGGCGCGATGGAATGCCCCTGCGTCCCCACAGCATGGCAGGCCAAACACATCTGAAACATTCCCTGCCCCACCGCCGGATTCCCCGGCAAGGTGGAGGCCACATCAGCCAAGTGCTCGACCTTTTCTTCGAACTTCAAGTCCTCGGCTCTCTTTCGCTCCGACCAGGCTTTCATCAGTCTGCGGGCGCTCGGATTCTTTCGTGCCGCTGCCGCCACTCTCGTTGCCGCGAGGTAGTTGAAGTCATTCACAGTGATCACATTCTCTGAGAGAAGCTTTGCGAGTGCACCTGCACCCTGAGTAGTGAGAGAAATGGAATCGACCGCTGTGCCCCGTTCGCTCACCTCCATGCCACCGACAAGAGACAAGAGGAGTGAATATCCCGCTTTGGGATTTACCAGGTTGTAGGCAATCACGGCCTCCAGCCGCGTCGAGGCCGGCAAACTCTCATCCTCTGCCAACGCAGCGAGATGGGTCATATTCGCTTCAGGGTTGAGCATCAAAACGGGTAGAGCGGCTTTGATCGTTGTCGCGTTCTTCTCCTTTTCCAAAACCGCGAGGGCATGAGCTCCCAGTTCCGGAGTTTTCAAAATCAGCCCGAGCTCATACAATCGGTTTCGGTCTGTGTCAGGATCGGCCGCCAGACTCGAAATGATCGGACCGAAGAGAACTTTAAACGCACTGCTGTCGACCCTGCCGCGAGTTTGAATCAGTAAGTCCGAGAGCCTGGAAAAGTTTTTCGGATCGGAAAAGATTGGACTGACCAACTCCCGGACCCCTTCGTTTCCGATTACCGAAGCCAGCGAGATGAACAATTCCTCATCAATTTCCTCTGCACTGTCAAAGGTCCAGAACCGGGGAAACAGTTCAGCAAAGGCGCCTTCATCGAGGGACTGATAAGCCCACAAAACATTGGCACGGGGAAGCCCCTCCAACTCTGATGAACTTAGAAACGATTTCAGTTCCCCGCGGTAGCTCTCCATCGCTTTCCGTGCGAGATACCGCTCGAACCTCCTTTCATAAGTTCCGCCCATGGCATCTTTCCCCGGCAGAAGGGACTTCGAGGCTTCGATCAGCAACCCGATCGTTGAATGATCCGCTTTCCCCAGTTCCCCCAGAGTCCGGAGAACCTGTGACCGGACCATACAATGCGAGTCTTCGATGTGCGCCGCCACGAGCGAAGACAACTCCCCGGCGGATAAATTAAAACTCGCAAGAGAGCGAATGATTTCACGGCGTATGTTGTGATCTTCATCGTCGAGTAATGTCCGGGTAAAGCCCTCATCGAATGCCCCGAGGCTTTCGTAGGACCAGATCGCGTGGACCCGGGATCCCACGGAGAGATCCCGGTTGACTGCAATTTCCTTAATACGGGGAAGTAGATCCTTCGCCTGCCGATCGGCAATCTGATGCCAGGCGGCGCGCTTCTCCCAGCGACTCGGTCCGGTAAGGTGACCGATGAGCGCCTCATCCCCGGCATTCAAAACATTGGGAATTTCGACGGGTTCCTGACTGACGTGACGAATTCTCCAGATGCGGCCGTGCGTCTTATCGCGGGAGGGATCAGATCGCGGGATCTCATTGTGAGAGACCACTTTGTTATACCAATCGGCAACATAGAGGCAGCCATCGGGACCAAAGGTCAGGTTCACAGGCCGAAACCAGTCGTCCTCACATTTCAACAAGTCCTCGAGATGAGTCGCTCTAACCGCACCGGAAGCATCGCGGTCGATCTTTACTGCATTGATAGTGTTGGTGATAGGATTAGCAAGAAGCGCAACCTCCCGCCACTTCTCAGGAAAACCGCCGGCATCGTCTTCACTGAACGCCAAACCTGAGAGTCCGGTCCCGCCAACTCGAAAGGGATGAAGTTGCGGCATCATCGGCTGGTAGGGCCGGAGCTTGTCATTTCCGATCCCCTCGTATCCCGTTCCCGCCTCCATCGGCACGATCGACATTCCCTTGTCATTTGCTTCGGATCCATACCACTGCCCGTTGGCACGCAACTGGTATCCCCAGATATTGTTCAAGCCACTGGCAACCAATTCAATTTTCCTGCCATCAAGAGAAAACCGGGCAATTTTACTGTAATTGATCTGCTGCTTTGCTCCCGACGCCACCGCGGTGACCTCTCCCAAATTCATGGCCCCGTGGGAAAAATTAATCCACCCTCCCGGCGCGCGTGTGAGCAGGTGAGACATCGTGTGCGAGTCAATAAAACTGAACCCCGTCAGAATCGTCGTCGGCTTCTCAAAAACGCCATCCCCGTCAGCGTCTTCGAGATAAAGCATCTCAGATCCATGAGCAACATAGACTCCGTTTTTGTATGGGAGGATGCTTTGCGGCATTGTCAGGCCCCCGGCAACGTGGCGGACCTGCCCCTCAACCGGCTTCGTAGGATCATCGATCACCACAATCCGGTCCGTCCCCCTGTCTTTCAATTCGTAGAGGCGCTTGAGACGCACCATCTCGGGGTGTTCATGAATCTTTGATTTCGGATCGAGAAGCTGCCCGCGAATCATACGGTTTGCTTTATCCCCCATCGGATCGAGCGGATACATCTCAGCGGTCTGCGTCCAAAGCCGTCCCGCATCATCAAAAGTCAGATCAATCGGATTGATGATCCCGTTTTCCTCCGATGCGACCAGCTCAATAATGAACCCATCAGCGAGAGTAAACTTCGAGAGTTCCTCTTCATGGGAAAGAGCTTTGGTTCGACTCGATTTCGTAATCTTAATCGGATTTCTGTCCTGATCATAGGAATAACCAGATGACAACGAACACAGCGTCATCGCGATGATGAAAGAAAATCGGAGTTTCATGATTCGAATTGAAGTTCAATCGTAGTGTCCCAAATAAGCCGGGAAACACCATACTCGAAATCCACCATGAGATTCAGAAGCAATGAAGAATCACGTCTCCGGAAAGAGTTCTGTCTTCGGGACTGCCGCATCTCATCGCCGTCACGTCAGCAGTGGCAGCCTCTGTCCTTGCCTCACTCGGACACTTCCGGGGGAGCCCACTCCGGAATTCCCCGTTCATTCAGCTGTGCGGCATAGCGCAAAGCGAGAGGCTGCTCTTCAGCTCTCACGACCGGGAGGCCTTCATTCACCATGAGCGGCAAAGTCGACGCCCACCAGGCATCGTAGGCTTTTCGCAACCGCGCTACGACCCGGGGATGGTCCGCAGCGACATCGATCGTTTCCGACGGATCATTTCCAATATGGTAAAGCTCGCTGTTATTTACAAAACGCCAGTTCGGAGTTCGCACAGCGCATTTTTTGTATTGGAATTCGTCACGCTGCCCGGGATTCCACCTCCCGCAATGAAAGAAAAGTTCCCGATGCTCCCACTCTGTCCCGGGATCTTCAAGAAGAGGCAGGAGCGAACGTCCTTCGAGTTCCTGCATCGTATCCGGCAGCTTCGCTCCCGCAAGAGCAGCAAAGGTCGGGTAAAGATCGAGATGTGCCGTGAGAGCGGTGACATCCGTTCCCTCGCCGAGAACACCCTGCCATTGCCAGAACATCGGCACATGGGTGCCCCCTTCATAAGGGCTGTTCTTACCCCCTCGGAGGTTCGCGTTAAAATGACGAATCTTCTTACCTTTAAGCGTTCCACCGAGGTGAGTCGCTCCGTTGTCGGTCATAAAAATGACGAGAGTCCTTTCACGCTCCCCCCACGTCTCCAGTTGATTGAGCAACTTCCCGAAATTGTCATCGATGTTCTCAATCATTCCGTACCGGCCTGCAGTCCCCTTGTCGTATCCCAGCTCCAGAAACCGCTTCTGATACGACTCAGGAACGATCAGAGGAGCGTGCGGGGCATTGAGGGAAATGTAGGAAAAATACGGAGCATCGCTTTCCTTTTGCTCCGCAATCCACGCAGTGGCAGCATCAAAGAACAGGTCGGTGCAGTAGCCCTTTGTCTGAACAACTGTGTCATTGTGAAGGAGCACATTATCGAAATAGGGATTATCTCCATTGGGCGGAAAATCCCCCAGCTTGACCTGTCCGATCCCGCCGGAACCGTGCATGAGCACTTCATCAAAGCCACGATTTTGAGGCAGATATTCCTCCTCATCTCCGAGGTGCCATTTCCCGAAAAGACCGGTTTTGTATCCCGCGCTTTGGAGGGCCTGAGGCATCGTGAAGACGTCCGGCGCCATGCGCTCGCGTTGCATGATCGTGTGGGTCACTCCCACTTTAAAGGGAGGTCGCCCGCTCATGATCGCAGCCCGTGTCGGAGCGCAGGTCGGGCTGACGTGAAAATCGGTGAAGCGAACTGACTTCCCGTAAAACGCATCAATGTTAGGTGTTCGCACAACCTCGTTCCCCATGCAGGAAAGATCTCCCATTCCCTGATCATCTGTGATAACGACGACGATATTCGGGCGGCTCCCGGACAGTGGCTCAGCCTGCACGAGCCCGGCTGAAAGGAACAATATAAAAAGAAACAATCTGGGTCGGATAATCATGCTGCCGGGGGTGTATTGAAAATGGGGGCTACTGAGGAGTTTGATCTTCTTTGATAGAAACTTGAAGCCCGATTTTGCTAAGATCGATCGGAATGATACCCATTTTCAGAGCCGGCGAATCCGGCTGAAGGCGGAAGTCGCCGTTCTCCGGATCCACAAACATCGGATCAATGGCTCTGCTGTTTGCATCCACCCCGCGCTCCTGCTGTCGCTCCAGCGCTGCCATTGCCAGCGAGAGATCTGCCCGGCAAAAATAGATATTAAAATCCATCTCCGCATCACTGGCCCGCGCAATCACCGTTCCTCTCCAGTCCTCGGTTTTTTTGGGGTTTCCCGGTGCGACCTCATCAATAAAAGTCACCTCGTCGCTGGACGAATAGAAAATATTCCTCTGTATCACAGCCCCGGTCATGGGCCCCTCACGCAATGCCAGGTAGTTGCCGCGCGGGGGAGCGATTACGTCTGCAATAATGTTGTTTTCACAGCGGTTGTTCAGCTTCAGCATGATCCCCTGCGAGGTGCATTTGTAGATGAGGTTTTCTGCAATGACAGTGTCCATCTGCCCTCCGTCGGTCCGGATCGCACATTGCATGTGCATCGGGGAAACGAGGTGATGAACATGGTTACGGCGAATCACGTTGTTCGGGCCGGCACCACGAATGTATATCGCATTCCCGTCCCCCATCTTTTCCATAGCGTGATGAATCTCGTTGAGCTCGATCAGATTATCATGCGAATGAAGAAATGGACGAACCTCCTCCAGGGTCCTCTTTCTCCTCTTCCCTGTGGCCTTGCCGCCAATTTCGTGCCAGCGAATCGTTCCGGTCAGCTCCCGCCCCCCTTTCCCGAAAAAATCGGTCATGCATCCGGAAATAATTAGTGATGTGTAAGGAGTGTGATGAATCAGGTTATTCGCGACCCGGTTCTCTCCGCTCTGCCAGAGAAAAATACCGGGGGAATGCCAGTAGATCTCGCCGACGTGATGGATGTGGTTATTCGATACGAGATTCTTCCGGTTCACATCTTTTGTGCCGGGACCGTAGCCACAGAGTAGAATGCCACCGCCACCCATGTGCTCAATATGATTTCCCAGAATCGCATTGTCCTGCCCGTGGAGATCCACTCGAATCGCGCCGCTGCCGCTGTGCAGAAAGTGACACGCTTCGATGGAACACTTCTCCGCTCCGCGAAATCGCACGAGGGCATTGTCCTTGTCAATCATGTCCCAGTCGTGTTGTAAACCGTCATCGCCAGGGGCCAACTGATAGCGCTCGCCATGCATAAAAGTGAGCCCGCGGAAACGCAAATTGCGAACCGGCTCGTCCGTGGGCCCCTCCTTATCGATCCTCCCTTCCACTCGAATCAGCTCATTCAACTGCGGGGCAAAAACCGGAGAATCATCGCGCGGCCAGAGGAGGACCTTTCCCTCTTTTGTATTCAGAACCCACTCACCGGGTTCATCGAGTTCATCGATCACGTTCTCCACCCAACACGACTTGGTCTCCTTCAGGAAATGGAGCCGGTTCATGAGATAAGTCGCCTCAATCGAGGTTCGCGCGATCTGCGCCTCTTCATCCACCGACACCACCGGAAGGATATTCATAATCCAGGCATGATGAGGCCGCACCACGATCTCCGCGTCCCCGACGTTCGGCCAGTTACGCAGTTGCCCCTTCGGGAAATGAAGTTTGTCACGACCACTCCCCTCAAGCGGAAAAAATCCCGTTGAGCGGGCACGCGGCAAATTACCGTTCGCATCGTAGAGCGTGCGAAAATGTCCTGACACATCCGCGATCATGACCTTTCCCACGGCAGCATCAGGCACCCCCGGATAGTCATCGGGAGCCCGCTTCCAACCGGTGATCTCCCGCCCCGAACTGAAGACCGGCGTCTCATCGGGATAGGCGGCGTAAGTGATCGTCGAACCGCCCTCTCCGGAATCGGCAAGCCCGAAAACCACGGTTTCATCGAGTCGATAAACCCCTCCCCGAATTAGCACACGAATATCCCGGTCCACGGTCTTTTTCAGCGTCCGGACCGCGTCGCGAGCACGGTTCAAAGTCGCAAAGGGACCATCCGTTTTTCCTGAATCCGGCCCCGCCAAAGTTCCACTCCAATCATCGGACCCGTGAGTCGACACAAAGAAATCCGCCTGCGATGGCGGCTCACTCTCTGCGTTGCTGACAGAGAGAACTGTCATTAAAACCAGACCGAGAGCAGTGCGATTGATCCAGCGTATGATTCCCTGAAGGCACCTCATTTTTTTCACGAACGGAGTCCCTCACTAATAGCTCAGTTTTGCTCCTTTCGCGGGCTTATTCTTTTCAGCCTCCCACCATTCATTGGGACCTTCCTCGACAATATCCTCCCAGGTCTGAATAAGAATCTGCTTCATCTCAGCGGCCTTTTCCGGTTCCGCTTCGACGAGATTGTTTTTCTCCTGCCAGTCTTTCTGCACGTTGAAAAGTTGAAACTTTTTCAGGGTATCGTCCGCCACAATTTTCCAATCACCGATCCGCATCGCGACACGATCCTCCGCCGGGGACACATGTGTCCGCCAAAACAGGGGGACGGGGCGCTCCACCGCTTTTCCCTCGAAAGCAGGCAACATACTGACTCCATCGATCGTCCGGTCAGCCGGCTGCGGGATGTCGAGAATATCCAGGACCGTCGGGAAAATGTCCGTTCCGATCACGGGAACATCACTCACCGTTCCGGGCTCGATATGTCCCGGCCACCTTGCAAGAAAAGGCACACGAATACCGCCTTCAAAATCATTACGCTTGTTACCTCGAAGTCCCCCGCTGTCGCCACCACTGGAAGGAACCGGACCGTTGTCCGAACTGAAAATAATCAGGGTATTCTCACTGACGCCCTCGCTCTCGAGAGCTTCCATCACCTTGCCGAGCGCAAAGTCCAGCTGCGTGATATTTCCGAAGTAGGTCGCATCCCGCTGGCTCTGCCCTTCATAGAGACTGGAGAATTTGATATCCGTCGCAATCGGCTTGTGCGGCTCATGGAACCAAACCGAAAGCACAAACGGTTTTGATTCATCACGCACTTCTTCCAACCAGTGAATTGCTTCATCAGCTACAAACGGAGCCGAGTAGGCCTCGACCTCACCAACCGGATCGCCATTCCGGATGAAGTTCTTCGGATTCTTATGACTCGGCTCCGCGTTGTTATGAGTCGCCATCCAGTAATCATACCCTCCCTGCTCGCCGACCTGAGGAAAATCCGGGTTTTCAAACTGCTGTCTTGAAAGAAGATGCCATTTTCCAACGTGACAGGTTTCGTAGCCGACTTCCCGAAGCAACTCAGGATAAGTAATCTCGCTTTCGCGCAGGTGCGCCTCATGAACCCCGGAGAGGTGACGCCACACCCCGTTCCGATACGGGGTTCGCCCTGTCAGGATGGCAGCCCGCGAAGGAGAACACACACCGCAGGCCGAATACCCCTGAGTAAACTTAACCCCCTGCAAGGCCAGCTTATCCATGTTTGGCGTTTTCGTAATTTTATGCCCATAAGTTCCGGAATCGCCCCAGCCCATGTCATCGGCTAACACGACAACAATATTGGGACGTTCCTGACCACCGCAGTTCGCAAATCCCTGATTCGCGAAAAGAGCTACCGCAGCAAATAAAAGAAGGAAGAGACGCTTCATAATAACGTAAAGAAACCGGACATGAGAAATCGAACCCCGGGTGCCACCTCTCAGAACCGGACTTTAAACAGGCATGTTAAAATCAAACACAACAATCCGCTCCAAATGGGGAACCACGATATCCTTGACCTCTTCGTGGTGGGGATGGGGCAAATACTCATCCCGGGCCTGAGGGCTCTCGAATGTCATGATAAATCCATGCGTATATCCCTCGTTCAAACCCTCGGCGGAATCATAGGGACCGCAGTTAAAATCGAGCAGCCCGGGAATCTCCCCAACCATTGCCGCCATCGCTGAAAAGCATTCATCGACAGTCGATTGAGAGGTTCCTTCTTTGAATTGAAAACATCCGTAATGTTTGACCTGTGGCATTGGTATTGAGAATTAAATTAGTATACGAACAGAGGAAAAGTATGAACCAACAGGGCTCGCTCAACGAGCTTACCCTGTTGGCTCTTGGGGAGAAAACCCTCAAGGAGGAGGGCGTTTGGGGGTTTTGGGGAGGTTTTTTGGAGGTGGGGGTGGGGAGGTTTTCTGGAGGAGGGGGGTCGGGGATGTTTTATTGGAGGGGTGTTAGGGAGGTTTTTGGAGGCGGGGGTTTTCGGGGAGGTT
>JAYWLB010000012.1:0-458 GCA_035967665.1 Verrucomicrobiales bacterium BCK34 | reverse complement strand
TGGCGGTGCCCGGAGTGCGTGGTCTTTGGCTACGATGAGCATCTTCCTCGGGAGAGGCGGATCATCCACCGGGCCTGGACCGAGGAGGAGCTGGCCCAGGAGGCGGAGCGCTACCGCCCCCGCCCCGTGCCCCGGGGGCTGGAGGAGGAGATGCGGCGAAGGGAGGTTTGGGTTAGGGACCGCCTCGAGGAGCTGGTGGACGAGGTGCGCCGGGCGCCTGCGGGCAACCGCAACAACACCCTCGCTGCGGCCGCCTACAAGGCCGGACGCTTGCTGGCGCGGTATCCGGCGGCTTCCTCCCAGGAGGCGGTGGACCGTCTGGTGGACGCGGCGGTGGAGGCCGGCCTGCCCCGGGTGGAGGCCCGGGCCACGGCGGAGCGGGGGGTAACGAAGGGATTGGAGGGGAGGTAGCAATGGGACGGATTTGGGTTATGCGGACCATGAGCGCGCGGGGTTGG
>JAYWLB010000066.1:0-138350 GCA_035967665.1 Verrucomicrobiales bacterium BCK34 | reverse complement strand
TTGGCTTCAGGCTTGGCTTCGGGAGCCGCCGGCGCCTCCATTTGCTTCAAAAAGGTAGGTGATCCGGGAACAACCAGATCGGTTTTCGCGGGTGCAACGGGTGTTTTAGCAACCGCAGCCATCGCCGCCTCGATCTTCTTCGCGTCGACCTTCTGCGCTTCTGTCACCGTCTTCAGATTCTCCCAACGCGCTTGTGTCGTTGCTTCGTCAAAGTCACCACGGGCGGCGCGATCCTCGAGAGATTCACTCCCTGCGTTCTGAAAAAGAATCAGTGCGAGGAAACCGAAGAAAACAAAGATACCGAGCGTTCCGATAAAACGCTTCACTTTTGACTCTGAAATGGGGGCTGAACCACTCATATAAACTTAATTCAAAAACTCGAAAGCTATCAGTTCACGACGTTGAGGGACTCATCGAGACGAGGGTCACGACACGGGAAGAGACTTGCAGATCCGAGGCGCCAGAGGAGACAGAAGCCGAAGATCCCGGCAACTGAAACGAAGGCTAAAACATCAAACAACCATGCACCGGGCATCACCATGAGCATATCCTTTGCAGGACCGGCTGCTGTCAGCGAAGGGCCGCGCTCCGGAATGATAATCCAGTAGATATCGAAGACGTGCATGACCAGATTCCAAACCGCCACACCGGAAAGAACCAGCGGGAGCTTTTTCACCTTCTGGAGGAGGAGAATCGCGAAGGGAACGAAGAAGTGGCCCACAACCAGCAGTGTGATCGTGTAGAGGTTCCAGAACTCGGTGTTACGAGTCAGATAGAACTTCGTTTCCTCGGTAATATTCGCATACCAGATAAGGAAGAACTGAGAGAAAGCGATGTATGCCCAGAAGATCACGAAGGCGAGCATCAACTTACCCATGAGGTGGTAGTGCTCGAGCGTCACAATATTCTTGAGATACCCGAAGTGACGAAGGAGCGTCACGATGATGACGAGAAGTCCCATCGAGTTGAGAGCGGCACCGGCGAAAAGATAGACACCCCACATTGTAGAGAACCAGGTGTAATCGAGAGCCATGAGCCAATCGAAAACGAGGAAGGTCCACGCGGTCGCAAAGAAAGGGAGAAATCCGCAACTCGCACGACGCATCCAGAGAAATAATCCCGGATCACCGGTTTTATCGAGCTTGATAGACCAATGGCGAAGCGCAAGGGCGATACCGGAAAGAACGATCAGATAGAAAAAGAACCGCACATACCAGAATCCTTCGTTGAGGTAGCCCTTTTTCACATGGAGAAGCGCCTCTTCCTTTTTGAAAGTCTTATCGACCAGTTTCTGATGGACTGCATCCTCGGAGAGATCCTGCTCCTGAAGCTTGGCAAGCTTTGTCTTCAGCGACTCGATCTTGCGGTCGAAGTGCGAACGGTGGCCGGCACTTGGAGATTCGATCGCGGCAAGCTCAGCCTCGGCTGCGGCCACAGCTGCCTCCGCAGCGGTGATTTCCGCCTGCTTTTCAGCCACATATTGGGAAACACCCTTTTCTGCCGCCGCTTCAGCCTTCTCAAGAGCCGCTTCGCGTTTCGGAAACCACTCCCAGAGATCATCCTGATAACCGTTCGGAATCAGGAACGGAACTGCCAGCAAAAGCATGAAGGGAATCACACTTCCGAGGTTCTCCATCAAACGGCGAATCACTGTCCCCCAACCCGAGTTGGTGGCGTGGTGCAAAAGTGTCCAGAAAACACCTCCCACTCCGAGTGAAAGAAAGAAAACCAGGGCAAAGAGCCAACTGTATGACATCTCCCCTCTCTTCTCCGGGAGAAGAAAATTGAGCGCCACAAATAAAGCCAGGCCGCCAAAACCAACAAGGCCGAACAATCCTTTAAGGATAAGAGGATTTTTGAAGGATTCTCCGTCCTTAAAATCATCGCCATCTTTTAATCCCGCCATAAGTCTTAGGAAAAATTAGTAAATACAAATTAGTTACCGGAAGCCTTCTGTAGTGACTTCACGTATGAAACAATCGCCCAGCGATCCTTAACCGGAATTACACCGTTGTAAGGTCCCATGAGCCCTTTGCCATGAGTAATCGTGGAAAAAATCTGTCCCTCGGGCAGCGCCGATACACGGGCGTCGATGAGGTTGGCCGTTGGGGGAATTGCCCAGTATTTGGAAACAACACCCTGCCCGTCGCCGGTTTCACCGTGACACGGTGTGCAGAAAATCTGAAACCGCTCCTGTCCCCGCTTCACCAGCGCCGCATCCAGAGTCACCTCTTTCGGGTAACCCTTGCCGTAAAAATCGCCAAACTGCCCTGTGCTGTAATATCCGTCACCACTTGAAAAGGCCAGATCGCTACCAAGGTCGTCTTCATTCCCGGCGTGTGGAAGCGAGTACCCGAGTGGCACCGTTCCCGCGACCGGCTTTTGAGCTGCCTGCCCATCGGCAAAGAACTCACTCGGCTCCTGCGGACGGAACTTGAATTGATGATCCATATCAGGAAAGAGCTCAAACGGAGGGTCCGAGAACTTTTCACCGCGCGGCCCGATCGCATAAATCGTCGCGACCACCGCAATTGCTAAAACTAGAAAAAACCAACGCATTGTGAGAACCTGATTAGTAAGCAACCTCCTCGATTTTCTCAGCACCGATCTCCTCGAGGAACTCGCGGGTTCTTTCCCGCTTGAACTTCGGATCGCGCGCTTCGATCACCATGATGAATCCATCATCTGAAAATTTTGAAAAGAGCTTTGAATTAAAAAGAGGGTGATTCCATCGTGGCAGCATCATGATACCGAGAAGACCGAATACCGTCGCGAACCCTGAGAGCAGAATCGTGAGCTCGAAGGTCACAGGGAAGAAAGCCGGCACCGTAAAGAGGTTGGTCGGCTTATCCTGAACAATAGTCGGATAAAGAGCCACCTGGGTGAAAAACTGCATGAAAAGTGCAATTGAGAACCCGGTCACACCGCCACCGAGAACGATAGCGGACAACCAACTCTTCCCAAGGCCCATTGCATGATCCATTCCGTGAACCGGATACGGCGTATGCACATCCCATCGGCGAAAACCACCATCACGCATTTTTTCAGCGGCATGATAGAGATCCGTCGCATTGGCAAACTCTGCGACATACCCGAAAAGGTTTTTTGAACTGACTGATGAATCACTCACGGTTCCCGTATTTACTTAAATTAAAAAACTAGCGCTCCGACTGTCTGCGTTTCTCACGCAACTTTTTCCACTCCGGATAGTGGGGGTCGGATTCCGGCAGAACACCCTTCACCTCACTCGCCGCAATCACCGGAAGAAAACGGATAAAGAGAAGGAACAACATCATAAACATTCCAAAGGTTCCGAGGAACATAAGCTTCTCAACCCAGGAAGGAGAATAGTAACCCCACTGCCCCGGAAGGAAGTCACGGGCAATCGAAGTCGGAATAATCACGAATCGTTCGAACCACATTCCGATGTTCACGAAGTTCACTACAATGAAGACGACCCAGAGATTGTGACGCGCCCACTTCATCCAGAAGATCTGCGGAGCAATCACGTTACAGAAGAACATGCAATAGTAGGCCCAGGTGTAGGGACCGGAAAGAATCCTGATGTGGAAAGCATCCGTCTCATACTTATTCGCACCGTAGTAACTGATGAACAGCTCCATGATGTAGGCGTATCCGACAATCGTTCCGGTGAGGAGAATGATCTTCGTCATGTTATCCACGTGCTTGTGGGTAATCATGTCCTCGAGTCCGTAAAGCTTACGAACAGGAAGCATCAGAGTCAGCACCATTGCAAAGCCGCCGAAAACAGCACCGGCAACGAAGTAAGGAGGGAAAATAGTGGTGTGCCAACCGGGAACCACGGAAGTTGCGAAGTCAAACGAGACCACGGAGTGCACCGAGAGAACCAGCGGTGTCGAGAGCGCCGCGAGAAGCAAATATGCCATCTCGTAATGACGCCAGTGACGGTTACCACCGCGCCATCCAAGGGCGAAAAATCCATAAAGGAACTTGGGCACCTTCTTCTTCGCACGATCCCTCAGTGTCGCGAGATCGGGAATGAGACCGATATACCAGAAGATCACTGAAACGGTGAAGTAGGTGGAGACAGCAAAGACGTCCCAGAGAAGCGGACTCTTAAAGTTCTGCCAGATACCATTCGCATTGGGAATCGGGGCAAGGAACCAGACCATCCAGAAGCGTCCGACGTGGAAACCGGGATAAATACCGGCGCACATCACCGCAATCAGCGTCATCGCCTCCGACGCCCGGTTCACCGAGGTCCGCCATTTCTGACGGGTGAGGAACAAAATCGCGGAAATCAACGTTCCTGCGTGGCCGATACCAATCCAGAAAACGAAGTTCACAATCGCCCAACCCCAGGCTACCGGCTGGTTATTCCCCCACACACCGACACCCGTTGAAACGAGGTAAACGAGCGTGAAAAGGAGACAGCTGAAGAGCGCGACTGAAGGAACGAAAAGCACCCACCAGATGAACGGCTGACGATTTTCAACGATGCCGCAAATGCGGTCCGTAATCCATCCCAAAGACCGGTTATTAAGCACCAGGGGCTCACGCACAATACCCTCTACTTCGGTAGGGTGCATGCTGGTCTTTGCTGTGTTGGTATCTGCCATGGTAGATCAAATAGTCAAAATTCCGGATCGTAAGATCAGTGCATTTTTGATGTCACTGTGCCGACTTGGTCAGCTCCCGGCATCTTCGGATTCGGGTTCTTAATACGAGCAAGGTAACTGGTCCTCGGGCGGGTGCCGATATACTTCAAAAGGTCGTAGTTGCGAGGATTTTTCTTCGCATCGAGGATTTTATCTCCCTTCGCCTTCTTGTTACCAAAAGTAATCGCATCAGCGCCACAGGCATCCTGACATGCCACCGTAAATGAATTCGCTTTTACCTGAACTTCATCAGAATCGCGAGCCGCTGCTTTCGCCGCGATCTTAGCTGCGGTGATACGCTGAACACAGTAGGTGCACTTCTCGATGACACCACGCATACGAACCGTAACATTCGGGTTCTTCTGCAAGCCCTGAGTCGTGGTTGCATTCCCTTCCGCCGGAGCAAGAGGCCCGAGCTCAATCTTATCGATCGGACGCTTGTTGTAATCGTAGTAGTTGAAGCGACGTGCCTTATACGGGCAGTTATTCGCGCAGTAACGGGTTCCGATACAACGGTTATAAGCCATCGCATTCAAGCCGTCAGCGGTATGAACCGTTGCATTCACCGGACAAACCGTCTCACAGGGAGCGCTCTCACACTGCTGGCAGGCAACCGGCTGTGAAATCATCTCAACCTGATCATCATCAACAGTACGCTGACCGGGTGTGTCCTTGGTAGACTCCGCCCCAACGAGATAGTCGAGAGCCGAACCGCGCTCGGAAACCGTCTCGGCGTCTTTCGGGCTCGTGAAATAGCGATCCATCCGGATCCAGTGCATTTCACGACCGGCAAGAACCTGATCTTTTCCGACAATAGGAATATTGTTCTCAGCCTGACACGCGATAACACAGGCATTACACCCCGTGCAGGTGTTCAGATCAACCGTCATCGCCCACTGGTGAAGTGGATCGACACGAAACTCATGACCCGGGATCTGCTTGATAAACTTGTTCTCCGCCTGAGTGCCACCATTCTCGTAATCAGCCCCCTTATACAGAGACATATTCTCGGGAATGTGATGATCCATTCCCTGGTGCCCTGCGAAATCGCTGTGCTCCTTATACATCTCGACCGTACCTTCACGGGCGATTGCGCGACCTTCCATGCTGTAATGCTCAGCAGTGAGAGCCAGCTTATTGGTACCACCGGCCTTGCGGACCGTAGCACCACCAACCACGTATGGCTGACTTGAAGTCATGAGCGGGTAGGCATTGTAACCAACCCCTTTACTGACAGTCCCCTCAGCGAGATCACCGTAGTAACCCAATGCAATTGAAATTGTGAAATCAGCGTGACCGGGAGCCTTCAATACCGGCGCGATCACCTTGCGATCACCGGCAACAATCTCAATGAGATCCTCATTCTCGAGGCCGAGAGCTTCCGCCGTGTATACACTGACCAGAGCCGCATTATCCCATGTCAATTTCGTGATGGGATCCGGTGCCTCCTGGAGCCAACCATTGTTAGCAAAACGCCCGTCGTAAGTAGCACTGCCGGAAACCAGAGAAACCTCAATACCGCCCTCATGTGGAAAATCAGCAATCTTCACGGAATCGAAAAGAGGCGCGGCGGCTGCCAGATTCACCGCAGTTACCGGCGCAGCAGGCTTAATCTCTTTTGCAAAACCGTCACGAAGAGCATCATTCCACTTCTTACCTCCCGCCGCAGCGAAAGACTGCTTCACCCGACCGAGAAGCGCTTCCTGCGAAGCGTCATCAGCAAGGAGAGAAAGAAGAAAAGCGTCATCCGAAACACCACCCCACATCGGGTTGATCATCGGCTGTTGAACCGAGTAAACCCCGGAGAGGCTGAGGCAATCACCCCAGGACTCAAGATAGTGCGTCTTGGGAACATGCCAGTTCGCCAGCTTAGCCGTCTCATTGCGGCGATAACCGAGATGGACCAGCGTCGGCACTTTTGAGAGCAATTTCTTAAGACCCAAATCAGACGGTGCGTCGAAGGCAAGATCGCCATCATTCATCACCACCAGCGTCTCGAGGGAGCCGGACTCCAAATCGGAAGCGAGAGCCACCACATCGTTAAGCGCGGGAAGATCGTGCTTACGAACCGAAATAATTCCACCGAACGCTCCCAGAGCATTGTTAATCCCCGCTACGAGCGCGTGAACGGCACCGGACTGGCGACCACCCGCAACAACCACAGAACCCCCCTTCGAGGCAACCAGATCAGCAGCACACTCCTTAATCCAGTCGAGGCGATAGACAGACTTCACCGCCTTGGCGAGAGCCTTCTCAGCCAGAGTTCCGAGCGCCGCATCACCGGTAAGCGAAGCGACTTCCTCAGCAACCAGAGCCGCAATCGGAAAAATCTGCGAAGCAGGCGTGCGGTAACGGTGATCCGCCATTCCACCGGTCAAAGTAAAGGCGGACTCAGCCACATAAAGACGGCTGATATCGGGATTCTTTTCAACGTCCCTCGTTGAGGCAAACTCACGCTGAGAATCCTCACCGACAGCCTCGTCACCGAGAAAATCACAATCGAGAGAGAGAACGCGCTTCGCAGTCGAAAAATTCACTACCGGCACAGCACCCTTGCCGTGAACCAGCTCAGCGGCAGCACGTCCGCCGACACCATCGAGTGCACCGTAACCGTAAAGACGAACCCCCGGAAACGCCGCCTGCACCTCTTTAATAAGAGCGTGGCGAAGAGGGGAAGTCGACTGCGACAAGACCAGCCCGAGCTTATCACCCGCGGCAGCAGCCTTCAAAGGAGCGAGAACTGCTGCACCAAATGCATCCGCAGTAGAGGGCTTTTCACCCTCGAAATATCCGCGTGACCGGTCCTGGTCATACATCTCGAGCACCGACGCCTGCGTAAACGCAGAAGAACCACCCATCACAGCCGGGTGAAGACGGTTTCCATCAACCTTGGTAGGCCGCCCCTCGTAAGTAGTCACCACAAGCGGATCGCACCCGATCCCGCTAAGCCGCGGCTTAGCAGTGGAATAATAAAGCGCCTTACCTGGAATCACCCACTCAACGTGCTCGTTGTAAGGCACCAGATGCTGAATGGGGCGTTTACAGGCAACACCGAAACCGGCGAGCGCTGTCGAAGCTCCCATCAACTTCACAAAACTCCGTCGTGAAGTCTCATCGAGCTCCAGCTCTCTCGCTCCCTGAGGGAACTCACGCTCAAGCCAGCCTTCAAATTCTTTCGAGCCCTCAAGCTCCCCAAGACTTCTCCAGTGAGCTCGTGAACTCTCAGTTTCTGCAGGATGATTCCACTTTCGCTTCATTCAAATAAGTATCAAATCGTTCCGAATTGCCTCCTTCACCCTATCGGTGACACGCTGCACAATCCTGTGGGGGATGAATCTGCCAAGCCTCTTTGAGGTGCGCCCCGATCAACTCGCGACTCCACTCTTTTCCTTCATCAGCCGCCTTAAGCTCTTCCACTTTTGCCCCGGTCTTACCGGCAAGCTCAGCATAAAACTGATCTTTGTCCAAATCCTCTGCCGTCCAGCCCAGATTCGTGATCTCATTGAGAGGGCGCAGGTTCTCTGCCGGATCGCGGTGACAATCAAGACACCACGACATGCTGTGTGACTCAGCGTGATAGACCACCGGCATCTCATCGACGCGACCGTGACATTCCACACAACTCACCCCGCGATTCACGTGAACTGAGTGATCGAAATACGCGTAATCCGGAGTCTTATGAATCTGAACCCACTTGATCGGCTCACCGGTGTAGTTCTCGTAGTTCTCATCCATCGCCTGACGCAACGGCTCAAGCTTCGGAGAATCAGACTTCACCTTGCCGGCTCCGTGGCAATTCCAGCAAACTTCAGCGGCCGGAATATTCGAATGAAGCGAATTTTCGACATGGGTGTGACAGTAGCGGCAGTCCATACCCAATTGCCCTGCGTGAAGGCTGTGATCAAAAGGTATCGGCTGCTGCGGCATATAGCCTACGCGGGTGTATTTCGGTGTCCATGAATACCATGCCACAGCGATTACGCACGTGCCAAGAGCTCCCAGACACACGAGGAGTTTGACCGCCAGAAGGTTTGTCCAACGTGGAAAAATGTTGCCCATCTCGAAGTAAAGAGGCCCTTATTTAATCGCTTGTGAAAAATTTCACAAGCGATTTTTAGGAGAAATTTTAGCAAGGCACAAAACTTTCCAAATGAGTACAAAAAGTTGCGAAAAACGAAAGAGGCGACCCGAAAATGGATCGCCTAAACAGTGGAATTCACCAGAGGAATCCCCTGCGGTGACTGCCTGTTTTCGCCGGAAAGATGATGGCCCGCTAGTTAGCCGCCGCCTGAGGTCGGAATTCAGTGACCTGCCCGTTGTATGAATTCACCTGAAGGCAAACGTAGTTAGCGGGATCACTCTCTGCCAGAGCTCCTTCGCCCTGCACCAGTGTTAAATACCACGTATCATTCTGAGAGGTCCTGAAAGGCAAGTCAGTCGACCCGTCCGGTCGAAATCTGAAGGCCACGTACTTCGTTGGCACCTGCGTTCCCCCTGAACCCACCGGAGCTTCAGCAACTCCTTCATAGGGAGCGATGAATCCATACTTGCGGTCATTCTGGTTACCGGAAGAAGCCCCTGTATTGAGAAGGGTCGTTCTGTCTTCATGCACCGCCACGGGCGTCTTAATCCGAAAGAACGAGCTCACCGGCACCATGTTACCCTCCCGATCAAATTGATAGAGCTGATAAGCACGAAATCGCTCATCGAGCTGCGCGGCGGACTCGTCAGCATACTTAAAGAAACGCACCTCCACGTCCGAGCTCTTGGAAACAGCAATCTGCTGGGCATAGGTAAATTGATTTCGCAGAACTGTCCCCTCACCCGAGAGAGTGCTGGATGTCAGCAAACTAAACAAATTAGGAGCCGCAAATGCGAGGAGTAATCCAACCACTCCAAGCACAACCATCATTTCGATCAGCGAAAATGCCTTTCGCCCGCTATGTCTATGAATATTCATTCAACTAAAAATATAATTTTAACTGCCCCATTTTGAGCTTCTCAACATCACGAGAGAACTGAAAACCTTGTGATTTATCTTCTTATTGTTCAGCTCTTCCGTGAGCTTCTTAATATCTGCCGGATACTGCCTCGTATTCTTAAACAACCCGGAAGTGACACTTCGAAATTCGTTAGGCATCTTCGTACCATCCTCAAACCTCACCGCCGATGCCTCGTCGATCGCGACCATCGTCAACCGGAGAAGCGGAGGGACCTGCTGAGAGTATCCTTCGAACGAGGGGTCGTCGCTATTCGAATCAAAATTGTAGTCCGGAGCAATCTCGCTGTATGTCTCATCCCTTGAGCCGGAAGCGGACTCAAGAGCATCCCTCGGAGAAATAACCAATGCGATGATATTGTCAGCGAGAGGGTTAAGATGAGACTCAAAATTGCCCTCTCCGATCGACATACTCTGGGTGTACCACTCGGTAAATTCCTGAGGAGAGTGGTTTTCACGCTCCTGCCTGCCATCTTCAAAAACCTGATTTGATTCTGCAGGAGGCCTGAACTCCATGATCCGGAAGCGATAACGGGGAGGTGACTTCACGAAAGAAGGGCGATACAAACGATCACTTCCGAAGGAGGCAAAATAGCCCCGCCCGTTGAAGAGATTATTGAGATTCCGATAATCAGTCGAGAATCCCAACGGAGCCTGAAAGAACACGGCGTGCCCCACACCCTCCTGCTCCCCGGACCCCTTGAGCGCACTGGCATCCAGAGTAATGAAATGAAGCTCCGAAGTCTTGAAATAGCCATCCACGAGGCCATCATTATCTTCATCATTCAAATCCCAATAGGTATTCAAAGTTGCCTGACCAATATTTTTTGTAATCAAATCAAACGCAACTCTGGCTTCCCGAAACTGACTTATCCGACTCTCTGAATAGCGCCAACTCTTTTGCACCTGATCAAGAAGAGCCGTCATCATCAGCATCAGAACTGTCAGGATCCCCATTGAGACCATCAGCTCGATCAAAGAAAACCCTCTATTCCTCAGAGCGTGACTTTTGTTTCTATATTTTAAATTCATCCTTCTCTAATTAGCGTTAAGATCCCGACCCATTTTCACAACGACGCTTTGATAAGAACTGATTAAGCGGGCATTATCATCGGAATCCCAATCAAAATTACTGTCCCCACCCGCAGCGGACGTGATTTCCACAATGACGGGCCTGATGTTCGTATTGGTATCCGTTCCTCCGAAGGAGAAACCGGAAAAATTTCCTCCACCGACAGACTCGGGCATTTTTCCTCCGCTTTCACTTGGAACAGAAACCCGCGCCGAATAGATGTGGGAAAAACTTCCCTTTTTCTTATCGTCGTCTACCGAGCCCTGATTTTTACTATGACTCATTTCCTCACCTTGAGAGTCATAATAGATTTCCAATCCATTGTAGTAGGTATCGAGAAGAGAATTTCCCGAATCATCATCAAAAGGGGTGAGCTGTAACTCATTTAAGACCTGCTGGTGGATTCGCGCTTCAATCGCTGTATCTCCGGCCTCACGCATCGTATCCATCCCCTGCGGAATCAATCCCATCAGCGTCACCAGAGCCACGGAAGCAATCGCCATGGCGATGGTCACTTCCACGAGGCTGAACCCCCGGATGCAAGCGCGGCTTGTTGATTTTACATATTTCATACTTTGGCAAATTTACCTCAAATTAAGGAGCGAAGCGTCGTGGATTGACAACCCGGTATTGATAAAAGCTATCAAGAGACTTCCCGGGATTCTTTACAAAGTCGATAATCTTATCAGAATTTGGATCGACATAGCGCTCTACGATGGATGATCCCCGATACTCGGCCTCGACTGAATCCATTTCAGGGCGCCACTCTCCGTATTCAGCAGAGCTATCTCTTCTGGCCTGCTTGAGCACCTGGGCACGATAATGAACCTTGAAGGTGTTCGATTTCGTGGTGACCCGGGTTTGAATATTGGTGTAAGGCCGCTCTCTGGAGTTATCACCCACGAGGGAATGATCCTGCCAGTATTTGCCACTTTCCATCTGTGCCACACTCGGAGTGTAGCTCCCAACGCTTCCTCGTCTGTCACCGCCTAAGCGGGAGGAAAGCTCCTCCGGGATTAAGTGAATCTCACAGATTTCAGTCGAAGACTTAAAGGCATTCTGGCCATTCTGAAACCGGTCATAAAACTGCTTGAGTGTGGCATCATCCACAATTGAGGCACGCAGACGCTTTCCTTGAAGGGCACCGGCGTATGGAGCATCCCTCCAGTGATACCCCCTGCCACGTCCGTGATTGTGCTTGTAATCAGCGTGCCAGGCATTCGGAATACAAACGAGAAACTCCGAACGAAACACGCCCCGCAGAGCGGTATTCCTTTCAATATGAAGAAAGGGAACCAACTCACAGTTGATATTCACTTTACCGCCTGTCGACAACGGCTCGCTGATCGCATACGGCTCAACCACCGGCATCCAGAACATATCCATAATCAGGTGATCCGGCGGATCCTGCGCACCGGGATGATTTGCATACCCCGATGGCCCCGTTGTATTCGGGCGGAAAAGAAGAGTCCTCCATGGAGTATCCGTCTTCACACCCGTGGGAAGCGAGCCGAACATTCCGGGCCCTGAAACAATCCGGTTCGGAGAGAAATATGCCGGACCTCCACTTTCGTGCAGCCAGTCGCGGTTGAAGTAGGGAAACTCACCGTAATTCCTTCTTTCCTCCCAGTGACCTTGCAACTCGGCAGCGTATTTAGTCTTCAACGAATGTGTATTCCCTTCATCAGGCTTGTTGATATAGGGACCATCGATCATCAATCCGGACCCATTATCAAAATCGCCATAGAGCTGAACATTCTGAGAAAGCTCAACACCGAAAGGAAGAGGCGCCCGGTTATTGTAAGGGTCAGCACCTCCCACCTGAGGAAGATTCGTCCGAATCAGATATTCATCCTCGATGGACGCGCCATCATAGTCAGCCCCGACTGAGTTGGTCACGGAGTGCGCCATCGGCCGTCCGTCACCATTTCCCGATTGCGCATAATAGCGATGAGGAGCGAACACTTCGTCCGGGCCAACAACCTTGCGCCCGGCCACAATTCTGGCGTCGCCGTGCCTCAGTTCCACCGATTGAACAACATCAGATATTGAAAAGGGACTCGGCCGGGCATGCACACTGATCTGGGCGAATCTTCCGTTGGCAACCACATTTCCATTGCTGCCATTTTCGTTCTCCTGAATCGAAACCCGTGTTTTACCACCTGTAACCGGATTTCCGGGATCCATCCCCAGATTGTTCCGCTCGAGGAAGGAAAAGGAATCTTTCGAAAGGATATCGAACTCATTGTAGTAACCTCCATTCGCATTTCGATAGTAGGTCTCCGAATCTCCCTGCAACTGACTATTCCATACCACGGGGGCTCGCTTCGGTCCTGATTCATGAATCTCGAAATCAGGAACATTGACCACAATGCTCTGCACCAACTGTCCTCCATCAACCCCGGCAACGTCGGGACTTTGTGAAGCAGAGCCCTCGGAACGCTTATTTCCGTGAAAGAATTCGAAAGTAAGATCCCCCCCGGTGAAAGCAACGCGCCCCGGCTCGAAGGCACCCCTTGCGGTACGCGGAGGTCCGTCAGCCCCATCGATCTTGAAGGGAACAGTAACGAGGTCGTATCTGTAGGCACCGGCGACCAGATCCGGATCACCACCGTCGGAACTACCTCCATACAAATCTTTCAAGGCATTAGGAACAAGTTCGTAACCTCGATCAAGCCACGTAAACCTTCCACGACCGCCGTGCGTTGAAGGATTGCTGGAAGGCTGAATATTCAGCTCGTCAGCAAGAACCTTCCTGTTAACGCTCCAGGGACCATTCAACAAAAACTCATAAGGCATAAGCCCTCCGTAGCGACGTCCGCCCCACGCTGTATCAGTTGAGTTCGTTGAAAAAATCCAGGATTTTGGAGAGTCCGCCTGAATAAATCCAAGGAACGGGACCCCTTTCCCACTGAAAGGACTGAACCCGGCCGCGACCGTCTCGAAACGAAAAGAATCTTCACTATCAACCGAGATCTTAATCTCCAGATCCGGATTAATGGATCCCCAACCAATGCTGGGTGTGAACAAATTAAATAGCAGTACTGCCTGAACGAGTTGCTCATCCCTCCTCAATCGGGTCGCGCCGGTAGAAAACGGGTCACCGCCCGCCGACGTCCAGGAAGTCAGCGAGCTGCGCTTGAACTTATATTTTGCCGGGCCGTCATTCGGATTCCGCGAATCGATCAAATCGACACTATTCTTTTCAGTCCCCCCCAGGACAACATTACCGAAGTACTCCCGGTCGAGATACGCCAGCTGCCAGTTCCAGTTCGAAGGATCGAACGCTGCCTGAAAAAGGCCGGGGTCAGTGGTGCGCAATTCCTTGAGCCACAGAGGCTCTCCCATCGTCCCCACTTTTGCAGCGTAGGCGGGATCATTAAAGTTCGGATATTCCGCCGGCATTGGCGGAAAATTCATATAGATCGGTTGACCTGAGACAGGCACATCTTTCCGTCCCCTGTAACTGCGAGCGCCCATATGAGCAGGAAGCGGCGCGTCACCCGGCTCTGCGCAGGAAATCACCTGAACCTGGACGCCACCGAGGCTGTAGAATCGCCCAAATCCCTTTGTTTCCCCGATCTCAATAGGGACAACCTGCCCATGCCCCTTCATACCCACCTGCTTGTTGGAAGCATTCCTCCCATTCGTATAAGTGCGGTGATTAGTGCTATTGGAAGTCACATAAGCCCTCTCAAAATCCTCCCCGTAAATGGAGTCATCGTGTAGATTCGTGCTGCGAATGTAATCGAAGATTTCCGTGAGGATTTGCTGCGATTCGATTCCATACTTACTGTTAAACGACCTGCCATAGCCGGGCACATTTTCGCTCATCAGCGTGTCAAGATAGCCATAAAGCTCCTGATTTCTCGATATGCTTGCGTAATCATGCTTGTTATCATCGGCATTCTCACGCTTGAAAATGTATTCGAACCGCGGGTAGTCGCCGGATGAGCCGGCATCGCCCATGGATGCACAATAATGAATCAGCCGGTCGAAAGCAGTGAGATGTGTCTTGTATTTACCACTGCCGTATCTGGCATTGTAGATAGGCCAAATGGCAACCCTCGGCAGATTGAACATATTGGTCTCCGGCGCCCGGCTGTTCACCGTGACGAAGAATTTGGCGCGCTCAAGATACTCACTGAGCTCGTCGGCGGGAACTGGATTCCCATCAGCATCAGGATACTCATGCGGCTCGCGATCCGAGCGCATCACGACATCATCAAGAGAGGGGAAAAGCGGCTCTGTGTCGGGAACCAGTCCGTTCGCTTCTGAAGCAAGCCGGGTATCAATGTATCGAGTGCCCGACTGAGATCCGCCACCCACGATGCGGGGCACAACCCGATAAAGCATCTCCATTGCATCACGGTCATTTACGATATCCAGAATCCCCGGAGCCAGCGCCGGCCCGAGGTGCGTCGTTGCAGGGTGCCCCGGATAACGCTGCCACTCCTTCTGAGCCGGCTGAAACCGTCCCATATCCATATCCAGCGCACCCCCTGCCTTGGGAATATCCCAGGCAAGACCACCCGCGTGAGTATTAATATTCAACTTTGAAGTCTCGTCATCTGCCCAATAAGCAAACCGGGCTACAATACGGTTGTCTTCAGAGGCCGTTCCAGACCCCGAAATCGCAGTAAATGAGTAAGCATCCTGATTACCTCCAGCGCCTGCCATGACCCCCAGCGTTCCATCCTCCAGCTCATAGATCCACTTAACCGGCATCGCGACGTGTCCCGATGCTCCCGCTCTCGACGCTGCTTTCTTTCCAAACTCACCTTCGTCACTCAGCGTTCTGTTCGAGTACTTGTTGTAGCTGAATCCTTCGACCCCGGCATCATCGTCACCGATCGCTTTCGGCCACTTCGGCTCATCCGAAGCAAGCGGATGCACAATGGGATAATAAACTTTTTCCCCCCTGATAATCGGCTCATTCAGATCAACGTAGTGTGCCGGCATCGAAGACCAGGTCTTCGCATCTTTAAAATCCTCTTCAAAAGTCCCCCAGTCCTTTGTCTTCATCTCTTCATCAGAGTACAGCTTGTAAGCGAACTCCTCATTATTACCTGATCCATCAGTCCACCGGCGAATTGCTCCCGGCTGCGAAGCCCAGGCAATCTTCGTCCCTGCAGTCGTCGCTTCACGAATCTGAGCGATCACCATGTTGACGGCCTGCTCACCTACCTGCTGTGCCTGAAGGCCGTGCGAGTAGGTATTCGAAGCGCGGTGCTCGCTGGTTGCGAGAGAGAAAAAAGTCAGCACGAGAATGGTCGTCAACGACATCACGGTGAGCACTGTCACAAGCGCGACCCCTTTGCGACTCTTCGGCAAAAATCTTCCTGACTTGAGGTGTTTAGCGATTTTCATAGGGATGGAGAATTGAGATTTTGGAAACAACCGGAGCCGAAAGCCATCAGGGGCCGATCGATTCCATGTTTTACAATGTAAATCTTAAAGAAATACAAAGGCAATACAAGACTATTTTGCATTTAGGGTCATTTTTTGACCATACTATGTATTTACACCGTATTTACAGGCTCTGAGGCATGCCCAAAGCACGGTAGAAAACCAAGTTTTTGGATTTCGAACAAGAAAAAAGCGAAAAATTGAGCAATTCTTAAAGATTTCCCGCTTTCGCGAGGCTTTCTTTAAAAATTATCGGCTCATCGCCTGGAGCTGTTTCAGCTCGCGGATAAATCCGGGATAGGAGGTCTCGATACACTCAACACCTTTGATAACCGTCTCGCCCTCGGCAAACAGTCCCGCTATCGCGAACGACATCGCAATGCGATGATCACCCAGTGAATTGATTTCGGCCCCTTTCAACTTATGACCGCCGGTAATCTCCATGCCGTCGGCAAACTCGTCGACAGGAACCCCCATACGACGAAGGCTCTCCGCCACTGCGGAAATACGATCACTCTCTTTCACGCGAAGCTCCTGAGCATCCTTGATCACCGTCTTTCCCTCCGCCAGCGCCGCGGCAACCGCGAGGATGGGAATCTCATCGATTAGTGTGGGAATTTCACTTCCGCCGATCTCGGTTCCGCGGAGGCCATCACCAACGACTTCAATCGACCCCATCGGCTCGCAACCGGACTCGTCGATTCGCTCGATGATTTTGGCACCCATCCGGATCATGACGCTGAGCACGCCGATCCTCGTTGGATTCAAACCGACATTATCAATCAGAAGCCGGGCGCCTTTTCTCGCCGCAGCCGCAACAATCCAGAAAGCCGCGCTGGAGATATCACCGGGAACGACGATGTCACGGGACTCGGGAGTCTGGCCACCCCAAATCGAAACCGTGTCCCCCTCCCGGATATTCTTAACGAGAAGGTAGTTCAACATTCTCTCGGTGTGATCCCGCGAAGGATGAGGCTCGGTAATGGTGGTCTTTCCATCGGCTTTCAATGCTGCCAGCATAATCGCACTCTTGATCTGAGCACTGGCAACGGGCGAATCGTAGTGAATCGGAGTGAGTTTCTCCCGCCCCGTAATTACGAGCGGAGCCATGACACGATCCCCCTGCCCTTTGATGCGCGCCCCCATTCGCTCGAGGGGAACAGCAACGCGATTCATCGGTCTTTTAGAAAGGGATTCATCCCCTGTCAGGGTCGACTCAAACGGTTGTCCCGCGAGAATTCCCGCCATGAGGCGCATCGTTGTTCCGCTGTTACCGCAATCGATCGGTTTCTCCGGCTTCTTAAACTCGCCACGACAACCGTGAACCCGGATATGCGTTCCGTTGTCCCCAAGTCGCTCGATCTCCACTCCCATCGAAGAAAGTGCCTCCATCGTCGCAAGACAATCCTCGCTCGCCAGAAAACCGGTGATCTCACAGGGGCCGTTCGAGAGCGCACCGAACATGAGAGACCGGTGCGAGATGCTCTTATCACCGGGCACCTTCAATTCTGCTGAGAAATCTTTAACTTTTTTGACGCGAAGTTCGGCCATGATAGAAGAATAATTAAAAAAGGATCTAAATTAGAGGGTTTCCCGAAGCTCGCGAGCTTCGGACAGGAAGCGATGGAGCTGCTCCCGGTCAAGCGTATCGAGCGCCACCTTCCACGATTCCAACTCGGAAATCAATGAGCTAAGTTGCCCTGAAACCGCTTCGTGGTTATCCGCGAGTATTCCGGTCCACATCGACTCGAGCCCCCCGGCAACCCGGGTAGTATCGCGGAAACCGCCCCCTGAATATTTTGCGGCCCCGGGATTCTCTTTCAGCATCGATCTCACCAGTGCCGCCGCAACAAGGTGAGGCAAGTGACTGATTCTGGCAACGAGCTCATCATGGGCCTCCGGCGTCATTTCAGAAACCATTGCGCCGAGGCCTTCCCAGAACCTCTGGAGACGATCAATAAGCGCCTCCGAAGTGGCAGCCTCCGGAGTCATAATCACAGCGGCCGACTCAAAAAGATCCCCGTCGGCATGGTCGAGACCGCTTTTCTCCGAACCGGCCATGGGATGACTCCCCACAAAATGACCGCCAAGAGCGGAGACCATCGCGCCTACCTCCTCCTGCACCGGCCCTTTGACGCTACCGACATCAGTAACAAGAACTTCATTCGAATCCGGGAACGGATTCATTTGAGCGACGACTCCGGCCATCGATCCCGTCGGCATCGCGAGGATGACGCACTCCGCCCCATCGACAATCTCAGATACGGAAGTGGAGGCCGCCAGCGAATCGCCGAAACGCTCGCGCAGCGATACGACCGCTTCCTCGCGACGGGCCCAGCACCTCAATTCACAATCGGGCCAGCGAGACCGAATCGCGAGGAGCAATGATCCTCCGATCAATCCGGGCCCGAGCACTGCGACACTGCGAAAAGGCAATTCGCTTTCCAACATCAGGGAACCTTGAAGAAAATCTTCTTCCCGGGGTTATTGGGGTCAGGAATTTGAACCTGAGTCCCGCGCTTGAGAGGCTCGCCTGTTGGATTCATTGAAGAATCATACTTTTCGATCGAAATTTTTCCGAGAGAGGCATTGGCTCCGGGCAAAGTAACCGCGAGTGGATTTCCCGGAACCGGGTTCGCATAAGGCATTTCCGAAGAACTCGGGGTGGCCTTGGGCTCAGGTTTCTTTTCCGGAGGCGCGGGAGCACTGGCGGAGGAATCAGCAGGATCGATATCCCGCACATCCCTGACACCGGGCTTGGGCGGATCAGCCGGCTTCGGTGGCGCAGGAGGAGCACCGGCGTTGTCGCCCGAATAACCGAAGCGACCACCCTGTTGTTCGGGAGGAAGCGGAATGCCGCCATCTCCGTTTGCAGGCGGTGCCTCGCCATACCCCGCTGGCGGGACCGGAACGGGCTCCATAGGCATTGGCTGGGTATTCCGGGTCTTGCAGCCTGTCAGTATCAAGGCCAGACCGCTCAGTAGGAGGACGAGACGGAAGTGCTTCGGGTTCATTTCACTCTAAAAAATTACGGAAAACTAAGAGTTAAGAAAAAGTTTTAAACTCTACTATGTGCAAAAATACCTCGATTTTGCATTTGTGCGACAAAAAACAGGGTCTCCGGTGTTCCGAAGACCCTGAATTAGTTAATATTTCTAAAATAATTAAGCCTACTCTTTCAAATTATCGAGGAATCCTTTAGCACGGTCGCGGCCCCCGAGTCCGAGCGCAATCGCACCTCCCACGCCGGCAGCGAAGGCCGCGGCAATGATCGTCGCAGTGATCGCGAACTGGAACGTCTCGTTGGTGAGACTTGAGATATTGGCCTTCTGAAGCGCAACCGCTCCGAGGAATACGAGGATCGCGATACGGGATACCTTCGCCCAGAATTCACTCTTAGGCTCAATGAGCTGACCCACAATATTCGCGATGTAGACACCTGCAAAGATGATGATCACAGCAACCAGGATGTTAAAATACCCATCAACGAAACCGCTGGAAAGACTGGAAATGAAGTCCAATTGCAAAGCATCAATCGCCTGAGCACTACCGGTCACGAGAATGGTAGCCATGGCGATGTAGCTGAGAATCAGCGAAAGAGGCTTACCGGCAATGAGATCTCCACCGTTGTAACCCAGCTTTTGGAGAATTCCGTCAACTCCAATAGAGCCGAGAATATTCGAAAGCACCTTCTGCACGATCGTGGCAATGAGGTAGGTGATCGCAAAAATAATGAGACCACTGAAGAGAAACGGAATGTAATCAAAGATATCTCCGATCATGCTGCCGATCGGCTCCGAAATTTCGGTCATCTTCAAGGCATCAAGTGCGGGCGGAAGCATCAGTAGAATGATACCGAAGAAGGCTACAAGGCCGACACTGCTCGTAATCGGCTTATTCTCACCAAGGCCAAGGCGCTCATCGACTTTCGAAGCAGTGAGAACTCCCTCAAGAATATTCTTCGCAAGAGTGGCAAGTATCCAACCAACAAAACCAATCACAGCTGCCGCAATCACACCTGGGATGAATCCGATAATCTGATCGAGAATGTTCTGCAACGGCTCCACTGCGTCACCTTTACCTGCCGAATTCAGAGCAAAGACGACAACAAAAAGCATCAGTAGATAGAACACAAATTTGGAAACCCCTTTTTCACAACCGTCGCAGTCCTGACCAAGCAATTTAGCAAGTCGGTCATCAATGCTTGTTTTTGAGAGAAGTTTTCGAACGAGACCAGCAATGAGCTTGGAAACGAAGTAACCAATGATGATGATGATCAACGTGAGCACCCAGGGCCCGACAGCACCGAGGAGACCTGAGAGCGAATCATTCAGGGTTAACATTATTTTATCTTTCATAGTGTATTGAGGAGATGTGGTTCGCAGCCGTATCTGCTTTTGCCCAACAACAAGAGGGCGTAATCCCAGACAACAACCGGGCAGATAAAGTCACATATCAAACGACATTTCCCGGGGAGCAAAGAAAGTTTTATTACTTTTCCTTCAACTCCACAAACTCCCCGCCCGTTTTCCGGATGATTCGACTGAGCTCTTTGGCGTCTTCGTCGCGCGGTTGAAAAGCGAAAAGGTGAATCGGCACACGGCCCCGTGATTCCTCTTCAATTTTCTTAATCACCTTCCTGAATTCGTCATAAGGCACTGCAGGATAACCGTTTCCCCCGTCGGGTCGCCAGTTAAAACTCGCATCAGAAATAATAAAAATCACATCGGGACGCATCTCGAGTCCCCGCTCTAACACGCCAATAACGCCGCGAAAATTCTGCGTGACTCCGGCGGCAGCGGAACTGAGTCCCCCGGCAGTGGTCCATTTTTTCTCGACCCATTGTTTCGCCAGTTTCTTGTTTCCGGGCGTTGCCGCAATGAGTTCATCGGTGAACTGCATGTAATTACCCGTGAATTGAATCAACGAAAACTGTGAACTGATCGGAAGCGAATCGACAAACTTCACCGTCTCCTCTTTCACCTTATCGAAGGGAACTCCCGAAGCCTCTGCTTTGTTCACGACACTGATCGCGACATCAAACAGCAAGAGAATACGCTCACCGTCGGCCGGCACACCGAAAAGGCTCATCCCTTTTCCGGTTCCACCGCCGCCACCCATTCCGGTTCCCATCCCCGAACCGAGCGCAGCACTCCCGACAAGACTGCTCACCTGATCCGAAATGAGCTCCGAAGGATCGAGCGGGAGCATTTGATCCATGTCCACCTGAGGCAAATCCGGCAGCGCGAAATCAATCGGTCGCGTGCTGATGAGTTTGTCATTGAAAGTCGGCTTCGGCGTCATCGCCTCGTGTTTGGCCACGTTCATTTTGTGTTCGGGCGTCTTCGGCGGAATCTTGACGACCTTCTTCATTTCAAAACGCGCTTCCGGCCGGGTAAAATGCTGCGCCACCGTCCAGAGGCCGAAGAGAATCAAAGCAATGACATGCACGACCACGCTGCCAATGATGATCGAACTGATGAGAGCGCGACGATGACTTTTCTCCTGATCAGTCGAGCCCGGCTTCGTCCGTTTCTTTTTCGGCGGCTTCGGCGGAGGCGTCTCCGGATCGAGGGAAAGAGAAACTTCGCTCATGATTCCTCAGTCGCTCCGGCTAAAGTGACACCTGTGATACCGGCTTCGGCACAGGCATTGAGCACATCAACGAGTCGCTGATGCGGAACAGAATCATGAGGCGCAAGGGTCACGAGCGCATCGCTCCCCGCGTTCTCCGCCGAAACCCGAAAGCGGACCAGGACTGCACGCAACTCGGGGAGTGAGGTTCCGCCCGGCGAGTCGAGTTGCTGCTCATTGAGAACGATCTGACCGTTCGGCTCGATGATGACCCTCGCCTCATCGGGAATGTCAACCGCCTCCTCCTGGGAGACCTGCCCCGGGAGTCCCATCGGGATATCGCTTTCCGGTATGATGGGCTTCGCCGAGACCATGAAAAAGACGAGCAGAAGAAAGACCATGTCGATCATGGGCCCCATCTGCATCTCCACCGTCTGGTGATTTCTCTTTCTCACTCGTCTCATTTATAGAATCCGTGTTCAATAGGGTTAAGCGCTTCACCCAACCCTGTTAAGTGTCGCTCGATTGAGTGGTGAGTGCAAAATCCAGCGAAAGGCGGGGCGAAGCGTCCCGCTGAGCCGCGCGGTTCGATTCGGTAACGAAAAACCCGATCAACCAGTCGCGCAGCGGAGCCCACATTCGAGCGTTCCATCGGACTGCCCGGATCGGCAGGGGCACCTCCCCCTCCCCCGGGAAATGGCTCGGCTATAGAAGCCGCTTTGTTTTTCAGCGCTCGCATGGGTTTACTGTTTTCCATAGACACCAAAAATTAAATCGATCGCTCCCACTTCAGTCGCCATTTCAACGAACTCCCGAATCTTTTTCGACGGGGTATTCTGATCAGCCCTGAGATAAATCTGAAGCGGAGGGAAGTCTTTGAACTTCACTTTGAGATGAGCGAGCACTTCCTCTTTCGAGGCGATGCGATCCCCAATGTAATAATTCCCTTCTCCATCAATGTTAATGATATCCCGCTCCGTCTTCTGGGGAGGGGCGGCACTGAGAGCGACCGGCAGCTTCACCGGCACATTCACTTCCTGTTCCGTTATTTTCTGGGTCACCATGAAAAAGATGAGGAGAAGGAAAGTCATATCGATCATCGGAGTGATCTGAAAACTCACCTCGTCCAAAGGTCTCTTTCGGCGGCGCACCATAAACTAGCTCTCTGCTGAATCTTCGCTTTCCGTTGCCGTTTCCGCGGCGGCGACTTCCTCCTGCACGGCCCCTTCGAGCCGGATCTCCCCCGAAAGAATATCGATCGCAAAACTGGCGTGTTTCTGCACCGTCGTCATCACTCCCTGCAGCTTGTCGCGAAAGAAGAAGTAAAAGAACATCGCGGGGATACCTACAATAAGTCCACCCGCTGTCGTCACCATCGCGATCTTAATTCCGCCCGCGAGCTGCTTCGCGTCACCACTCGTAGTCGCCAGTTTGTCAAAGGCCTCGATCATCCCCCAAACCGTCCCTAACAATCCCACCATCGGAGCGAGCGTTGCGAAGATATTCAGGTAATTCACCCAGACCATCTGACGATGTTCCTCCTCGTCGAGTCCCTCCGCTGCCGCATCCATCATGCTCGCCTTGTTGGCAAGATCGCGTTCGAAGTTCACTTTCAACAACGCACCTGTCATCACCTTCGCGTAGCTGCTGGGATTCCCCTGACAAACGCTGTAGGCCGTACCGACATCCTTCGCCGCCATTGCCCGGTTGACCTGGTCGACCATCTCCGGTGGAGCCATTCGCTTCCGGTTAATCTGAACAAAACAATAAACCGCCACCGCAATCGTTCCGATCGAGCACACCAGTAAAATGTGCATGAAACTCCCGCCCTGATTATAAAGATCCAGTGCGGAAACGTTTTGCTCAATGACACCGGCATCGGCGGCATCCCCGGCAAAGGCAGAACTGAGAGCTGCGCAAAAAGCGATGAGGAAAAATCCAATTCCCGCGAATCGGCGTGGAGAGTAATATGAGTTCATGGGTCTTCTTTTTCCGGAGTGTGAGGTGCTGATTGAGATTGTATTTGTTCGGCGAGGGCAACAGCTCCCGGGGTAAAATCGGTTTCGGGATAGAGCTGGATCACATCCTCACAGGCAGCCAGAGCGAGCTCCTCTTCACCCGCGAAACGATAGACGCCGGCAACGCCAAAAAGACCGCGCGCCGCTTCATTCTCCCGGGTCGCGTGGAAGAGATGAGGCCAGAGTAACTGATCAACGACGATGTGATATAGGCGATTCCGTTCCGGCCGCACTTCATCGTCCTCCTCCCATTTCGGGTTCTCTTCGATAAGCACCTTCAGTGTTTCAAAATCCGCCTGGGCGAGAAGGTATTTCACTTCGATAAGGAGTCCGGGATCCTCGGTTTCCCCCGCGAGCAAATGAGCCTCATGAGTCGCCGTCTCAAGATCCCCCATCGCCATCAGGGCCCGCAATCGTCCCTGCTTCGCCTCGGCAACATCGTCCTCCGACCAGGCTCGACCGATGATCCGATCAAAAACAGAAAGAGCCCGCTTCGCATTGATCTCGGGATCCTCGCGAAGGAGGGCATGAGCGAACGCACTCCCGAAGGCCGCGGTCCGGGCGCGGGGGCGACTGAGATGAGCGAACCAGGTATTCCACCATTTCTCCAGCACCTCCGAACTTTCCCTTTTGCGGTTTTGATAGACCGCTTCCTCTCCCGGTTTGAATCCAAACACGAAATAATCAATCCGTTCCGTTGCCACCGTTCGGCGGGCTGATCCTTTCGCCGGACCGGGATCACTCAAGAGAGTGAAATTCGTAATCTTCGGCGTGATCGCATCGATTCGACAAAGCGCAGACTCCCCCGTTTTCAAATAAATCACATCCTCCGCTCTCGATAAAAACCCGGAAATCAGGCAACACAATATCATCACGAAAAACTTCATAACGCGACCTCGCTTTCCCCTGCTTCGGCTTCTCCGGCGGGAGGCACGAGGGTTTTCAACCGGGCAATCTTCTCTCCTGCCTTTTTCGTTTCCTCGAAACGTTCCAGATCCGCGCGACTCACCAGCTCTTCATAGGTCTCGAGTGCCTCACGGTTCAGCTCGAGACTCTCGAGTGCTTTACCGCGCTCCCAATAAGCCTTCGCATTGAGCTCGCTGAATTTTCCGTAGGCAACGTAGAGCCTTTCAAAATAGACAATGGCCCGCTTCAGGTCCCCGGCCGCCACGCAAGTCTCGCCGAGATCAAAGAGCGCTCCGGCCTTGGTTTGCGCGGTGACACCACCTGTCTCGAGAACTGACTCGAGGGTTTCAAGCGCTTCCCGCGTTTTCCCCACTTCCCTGAGAATCCCCGCCTTTTCAATCCGAACTTCCCCCAACTGTGCCGAGGCAATCGCCTCGCGCTCAAACCTGTCATAGAACTCAATCGCCTTATCGGTGTCACCCTCCCGCGCGGCAATCGACCCGAGAGCCCGATAGATGCGATCCTTCTGCACCGCACGCGGATGCCACCGTCGAATTTCGGTGAAGAGATTTTTGGCAGTGGTCCGGTTTCCCGCCGCAAGTTGCGCCTCAGCTATCGCCACCGAAATGGCAGGGTTGTGATTCTGCGGATCGACCCACTTGAAGATATCGAGCAACTCCGAACGCACCGCGACATCAGACCCCACCACGGTATCCGCTTTTCCGACGATGAGCGATTTCCCGTAGCCAGCCCGGACCGCGCGCGTCGCCTCCTTCGCGATCGCCGCTCTCGTCTTCATGACCTGAAGCTTCGTGAGCACAGTCTCCTTACCGTCTTCGCCCTCATCCTTATAAACCTTCGGCAACGCGGCGATGACATCGAGGACGCCGTAGCGATCCGGGTCATTCCCGTATTTTTCGATCACCTCCCAGTATTTCTCCCGGGCCTTTTCAGGCTCATCCGCATTCAGATAGGTCCACCCGACCCAGTAAACCGCCTCCGGCATTCGATTACTGTCAGGGTATGCGACAACGAAATCCTCGAAATGCGTCCGCATCGTCTCATACTCTTCAAGCAACTTGAAAGCGTTTCCCTTTTTAAACCAGGCTTCTTCAAAAAACCGCACCGCCGTAGGCCTGACACGCTCATAAGCCGCGAACCCCGCCTCCGTTTCACCCTGACCAAAGTAGGCATCGCCCAGCAGGAGATTGGCTTCATCCGTGAAAGGATCGCCTGCATAGTCTTCGACGAATCCTTCGAGCAAACGGATCGCGTCTTCATACTCAGCCAGTGAAAAGGTACAGACTGCGATACGAAAAATTGCCTCCTTCAAATACTTCGCCGTCTTGTGCCGCTTCAAGTATCCTTCGAGATGTTCACGGGCCTCCGCATACATTCCGGAGAACGAAAAGGCCTGCCCCGTCCAGTAGTCGGCATCCTGAGCCATCGGCGACTCAGGGTACTTCCGCTGAACCTGATCAAACTGATAGAGAGCCCCCTCATTGTCATCCTGCTGCAGGTAGAGAAAGCCCTGCATGAAGAGCGCTTTGGCCGCGAAATCATCCTCCGGAAAACGTTCCACGAGATCCCCGTAGGCAAGCTGAGCGGTTCCATATTGCTGATCCTCCCGCAGCGCCTCGGCTTTGAGAAACAAAACCGTGGGAAGAAATTTTCCCTCTTCGCCGAAAACTTTCTCATACTGCTCCGCCGCGGCGACGGCTTTGGGCCAGCGCTTGATTTCCATCCAGCATTGCAACTGCGCGAGGGTGGCACTTTCGACAACCGGATCCGGCGGCATCACCGCCAGCATTTCTTCCATGATCAGCGCCGCCTCACGATAACGACCGAGCCCCTGATACGCCATCGCGAGTCGCAGCTGGAGCGCAGAATCAAAGTTTTCCATTTTCCTGAAATTCTCCAACTCTCTTTCGACCCGCTTCAAAATGGCTTTCAATTGGAAGACAACGCCCTGCGCGTTCTCCCGCTTTTCGAGTAGCGCGATTCGCTCCTCGATCTCCTTCACCCGGTCCCCCTGCGCTTCGATCAATTTCTCCGCCGGCCAGATCCGCTGCATGCAGATGATCGCATCGTACCAGTTTTCGTTTTCCAGAAAGGTTGACCCGAGCTGCAAAGCGAGACTTTGAAAGCTGATTACCTGCGTCATTGATTCCATTGAGTCATACTCGCGACGGATCACCGCGAGAGCTTTGTCAGGCTGCTCTGACTGCAGGCGTGCATACAGTTCAAGGACGACGGCCCGACCCGCTGCCTCCGGAGCCGATTCACGAATTTTCGGCTGCTGATCTTCGAGAAAATCAGCCGCATCGATCGGGAATCCCTGTTGAATGTATAGGGTCGCAAAAAGAAGAAGAGCTTCGTAGCGTTTGAATGCCTGATGCGATTCATCCGCCCAGTAGGCTCCGAATGCGTGCTGAGCATCGACCAGTTCCCCGCCGGTCATGAGACAGATTCCGCGCCAGAATTTTAACTCGTCGCCGAGACGGGCATCCAGCTTCGGATCCTTCAGTGACAGGGCGATCCACTTCAGTGCCTCCGCGAATTTCTTCAACCCGACCTTACTGATCGCCAACATAGGACGATGCACGCGAACCGCTTCCTTCGCCTCCTCGGCCTCCCCGTAATCGATAATGAATTTTTCAAGCGCCTCCTCTGCGACCAAAAAATCATTCGCGGCAAAGGCCACCCTGCCGCGCTCGAGCAGTTGCGCAGCCCCCTCTGTTTCGATCGCCGCGCCCGTGGGATCAGCCGTTTCCGTTTCCTCTTCCACGCACCGAACCGACGTGGGCATCGCCCAAATCGCCGCAACACAGAATGGAAGAATGGCTTTCAAAAAGAAGGGAGACAAATTTGTCTCCCCACATGACACGAAATTGACGCCCCCTGCGTCAATCTCGAAACCAACTATTCCGAAATCGCGAACCGGAAACCAACCTACTGGCAGAGCTTTTGAAGCTGTTCCAGAATAGGCGGAATGTGCTCGAAGGGATCTTTATCCTCCTCGTATTCGAGGACCGCATAGCCTGCGTAGCCCGAATCTTTGAGGATATTGATGACACGCTCCATATCGACCGGCTCTTTCTTATCACCGACTTTGATCTCGGTTTTCAACTGCACGTTGATCGCATAAGGAGCCGCCGCTGCCATCTCAGCATAGACATCGTCGGCGATGAAATTACCGCTATCGAGATTCACGCCCACCCAGGGGCTGTCGACCGCTTTTACAATCCGAAGAAGGCGCGCCGCCGTGGCAATGCTGTCATGATTTTCAATCCCTAACATGACACCTTTTTCTGCGGCATACTCTGCAGCCTCACTCAACGCGTCGATCGCAATTGCCTCGGCCTCCTCTCCGCTTACGCCCTTGGGATGCTTACCTGCGAAAATCCGAATGTGCGGAGCGCCCATGATCATGGAATGATCGATCCATCGCTTCACATAATCCATCTGCTCGGCTCGCTCCGGAGCTGAACGGGGATAGGAGAAATTATTGCCCACCGCCGTTCCGGAAATATCGACGCCGTTTACATGACCAACTCTCCGGCATTCAGCCAAATAGGAAGGCTCGACATCCGGCGGGAAAAAGTAACTGGTCAACTCCGCGCCGGCAACGCCCTGAGAAGCACACCATTTGATAAAAGAAACCATGTCAATTGGCTCGACTCCCTCCGCGAGTGACTTGTTCGGTGCTCCTTTCATGAACTCGAAGTGACTTCGAAATGAATACGCCGCGAGCCCGACCTGCAGAGAGGAACCACTGCGTTCATAGGGCTCAGGAACGGCAAAGGCATCATTCAAAGGAAGCGCACCTGCACTCAGCATACCTGTCATCCAGGTTCGACGTGAAATTTTCATGGGGTTAATCCTAGCAAGTCGCCATCAACTGGGGAACCAAAAAAAACTCCCTTTCGAGCCGCGTTCCGGCCAACTCAATAACCGTTCGGATGAGCCTGATGCCAGTCCCACGCCGATTGAACAATCGATCTCAGATCAGGATATTGAGGGACCCAACCCAGTTCGCTCCTCACTTTGCGACTGTCCGCAATCAACATCGCGGGATCACCGGCCCGTCGTGGAGTCGTCTCGGCAGGAATCGGATGACCAGTCACCTCACGGACAGTTTCAACGACTTCCTTCACGCTGAACCCGCTCCCGTTCCCGAGATTGTAGTGAAGCGTTTCGTGCTCCCTGAGAGCCTCCAGGGCAAGAATGTGAGCCTGCGCCAGATCGGAGACATGAATGTAGTCGCGAATGCAGGTGCCGTCCGGAGTGTCGTAATCATCGCCGAAAATCTTGATGCTCTCCCGCTGCCCCAGGGCGACCTGGAGAATTAAAGGAATCAGATGCGTCTCCGGGTCGTGATCTTCGCCGCGTGTTTCAGTGCAACCGGCTGCGTTGAAGTAGCGCAGCGCGGCATAGCGAAGCCCTTTTGTCCGGTTCGCCCAGTGAAGGATCCGCTCGAGAAAGAATTTTGACTCCCCGTAAGGACTTCCGGGGATGAGCTTCTCCTTTTCCGAAATGGGAATCGTCTCCGGCTCATCGAAGAGGTTGGCAGTCGAGGAAAGAATGAAGCGCTCCACTCCGTGTTCGATGGCCGACTCAATCAGGTTGATCCCGTTCACGACGTTATCGCCAAGATACTTGAACGGTTTCTCGACAGACTCCCCCACCAGCGAATAGGCGGCAAAGTGCATGATTGAATCAGGGCGGAAAGAATCGAGGGCGCTATCGACTGCCTTTCGGTCCGCAAGGTCGGCCTCGAAGAAAGTCACTTCAGGATCGACCGCCTCACGATGCCCCATGTAAAGATTGTCAAATACGGCCACGGTGTGCCCTGCCGCCCGCAAAGATTCGACGGCAACGCTTCCAATATATCCGGCTCCACCGGTGACGAGAACTTTCATATGACTTAAGCAGTTACACGGTCCCCTGATGCCCCCGTCTACGCAAGCAAATCATCGCCCGTATCAATGGGTAGGGTCCCCGCCCCGTTCACAACCGGCCTTACCGGCGAAGCGATCCCGCTACGAACCGGGATACTTCAAAATAAGAGGCAAACCCACGAAAAGAGCGAGCATCCAGACCCCGGCAAAGATGATCTGCCACCCCTGCTTAAGGGGTTCCTCGAGCTGGTCGTTCCCGAGCACGTAGGGATGGAGGCGACGCACCGTGTCAACCACCGCAACGACCATCGCGACCGCCAGGATAAGAGCACCATCCCACTGCAACGAAAACTCCTTCGCCCGAAAAACCGTGCGGCCCGCGAGATAGACCAGGGTCAGGGCGGGGAGTAGAAACACGATCACAATAGCTCCCCAGGGAGCCTTTCGCCCTTCCCGAAATCCCTTCCCAACCGCGATGAAGGCCACGCCGAGACTGAAAGCACCGGCTTCGAGAAACATCTGCTCCACAATCCAGTCCTGCCATGCAAAGGAAGCCGAAACCCCGACGAGAACGATCGGAAATACCCCGAGGAAGAGATTCTTCACCCCGGCCTTTACCGCACGCTCCGTAACAATGAGGGCGGCCTGAAGATAGTGATAGATGAAAATCCCAACAACGATGAGCAGAGCCCAGCCGACCCCGAGATGACTTCCTTTAGATGCCAGGACAACACATCCCGCGACAGGGAGCACCAGCACGTAAAGAAATCGGACAATCGCGAACATCCCTCACCATTCGCTAAGCAATCAAATCATCAATCACAGTTCCTCCAAACTGGGAAAGTTGTTTATGACGGCCCGCATGGTAAAAACTGAGCCGGTTATCATCCAGTCCTAACAAATGCAAAAGTGTGACGTGAACATCCCTGATGTGATGCACACTTTCAACCGCCTCCGCTCCGATCTCATCTGTCGCCCCTATGGTATGACCGGCTTTGACGCCACCACCAGCAAACCACATTGTCATTGCCTTCGCATTATGATCACGACCGTAGGATTGTCCACCACCGCGAAGCCCGTTGTCCGGCGTCCGCCCGAACTCTCCACACCAGACAACGAGGGTATCATCAAGCATCCCACGCTCCTTGAGATCCTTCAGCAATCCGGCAATCGGCTTGTCGACCGACTTGATCAGCGAGCCGTGAGCCCGCTGGATATAATCGTGTGAATCCCAGTTCCCCGCGTATGCCTGAACAAAGCGGACACCTTTTTCAACGAGCCTTCGGGCGAGAAGACACTTTCGTCCGAAAGCATCCGTCTTTGATTCTCCAATCCCGTATGATTCGAGAGTCTTCCTATCCTCTCCCTCCAAATCGAGCACGCCGGGAACCTCCATCTGCATGCGGTAGGCAAGCTCGTAGCTCGACATCCGGGCCTCAAGATCCCCCCGCCCTTCCCGCGATTCCAGATGCCGCTGATTCAGAGAACCTAACAAATCGAGATTCTTACGCTGACGCTCACGGCTCACGCCCTTCGGAGGTGAAAGATCGAGAATAGGACTTCCCTCCGGCCGAAGCGGGGTTCCCTGAAACTCAGCGGGAAGAAATCCATTCGACCAGTTCGCGGCACCTCCCTGAGGATAACTCGCCCGCGGAAGCACAACAAAACCGGGAAGATTTTCGTTCTCCGTTCCAAGCCCGTAGGTAACCCAGGAACCGACTCCGGGATCGCCACCAAACCGGTTCCCTGTATTCAACTGATAGCAGGCCGTCGGATGATTCACCGACTCCACCTGCGCCCCGCGGAAGAAACAGATGTCATCGACGCGCTCTTTCAAATGCTCCCACTCCGTGCAGATATCCGCGCCGGACTTTCCCGCTTTGATGAAATCAAACGGACTCTTCACAAAGTAGCGATCCCCCGAAGACATCGCGCTCTCCTCTTTTCCGCTTCGCGTAAACTTTTGAAGGTGACGCTTCGCCAGCTCCGGTTTCGGATCAAAGGTATCAATGTGAGAGGGACCGCCCTCCATCATCAGAAAGATGCATCGCTTCGCTTTCGCGGGGTGATGCACCGTCTTGAGATGACTCCCGAATGCAGTATCTCGAAGCATCGAGGTCAGTGCAACCGAACCGAGACCGGCACCCATCCCGTAGAGAAAATCCCGCCGCGCCGGAGTTGCGAATATGTGATCTGAATTCCGCTTCATAGTCAGTCGAGATAAGAGAATTCGTTCAGATTGAAAAGGACGAGACAGACCTGGGCGAGGCCTCTCGTTTCAGCATCGACCGCACCTGGGTGAAGGTCGGGTTCGTAGTCGAGGTAGGCGGGAACATGCTCAACAAAGTCGTAGGGCTCGCCGGTTTTCTCCGCCATGACAGTGCGCTCGATTTCCGTCGCAAACTCTTTCGCGGGGTAGTTTTTTTGAGACTCTTCGATCGTTGCCTCCTCCCAGTGGGCGAGACATACAGCCAACTCATCGTCACTCGCCGACCTTGCAAGACTCAGGCGAAAAGCCCGTTGAACAGCCTTCTTCGCATCATCCGTTTCAGAAATCGCCCGCGAAGCGAGGGCTATGGCGCGTTCGAGGACTTCCTCTGAATTGAACAATGTCAGGGCCTGCGGAGCCACCGTGGAAGTCTCGCGCAACTCGCAGGAGTTGTCAGGACCGGGTTGATTAAAGGTTTCATAAAAGGGATCCCGCAAACCGCGGATCTTTTCAGCGTAGAGACTCCGGCGATTGCGCTGCTCCGGGAGCGGGTCAGGCTCGTAAACGGAAGCGGTTCCCCCCATGATCTGACGGGGCTGAAACGCGACCTCCACATTCACATCGGGACGCGCCGGAATACCACCGACCTGATCACTGAGTTCACCACTCGCCGCCAGCATCGCATCCCGTATTTCCTCCGCAGTGAGACGGCGGGGAGCGAAGGCGGCGTATAGCGCCGCCTTGGGATCCTTTTCCGCGAGCCGCTTCGGATCAGGATGAATCGAACTTCGACGATAGGTCTCCGAAGTCAGAATGAGCTCGTTAAGACGCTTGATCGACGCCCCGTCTTTGATGAACCAGTCGGCAAGGTAGTCGAGCAGCTCAGGATGAGTCGGAATCCCCCCGGTCCCACCAAAATTATTCGGGTTGGCTGCGAGACCTTTTCCAAAATGCCACGCCCAGATCCGGTTCACGAGGACCCTGGCGGTGAGCGGATTTTTCTCATTCACAATCCACTCAGCGAGAGCGAGACGACGTTTCCCTTTCCCGTCGGGAAAACTGAGTTCGCCCATCTCCCCCAGCGTTTCAACGGCACTGAGCGCACCCGGCGTCACGGGATCGGTCGGGGAAAATGCATTGCCACCGGCAAGAATCGCAGCCTGCTCCAATTCACCCCGCTTCCACGGCCCCGCTTTTGGCATCATGATTCGATCACCGACACTCTTCACTTCAATCGTGTTGCCGGTATAAACCGAGTAGGCAATCGGCTTGGTTCGATCGTATTCCCATTGATGCCTTGAAATGTTCTTCGAGATCCGTGCAAGCGAAGCTTCATCCCCGGGATCAAGTCCATTGTCCCCCACCTTGGCATCGCCGGATTCCTCCTTCTTCTGCTTTGCCACTTTGTTGTTGAGCGCCTTCCTCTGCTCCTCATAGGACGCCACTTTCGCCTGAACCCATTGATCAGCCTTTTCAAACCAGTCCCGATTCTCCCGTTCAAGAAAAGGTGCCTCCCGGTCTGCAAACTGCGTCGTCGAAAAAACGGACATCATGCGGTAATAATCACGAGTCGGAAGCGGATCAAATTTGTGATCGTGGCACTTCGCACACTGCATCGCATGAGCAAGAAAGACCTGTCCCGTTGCGTCAGTGACATCGTCGAGCCACTGCTGGCGGGTTTCACGAAAGACACTCATTCCGGTTTGCTCCCATGGCCCCATTCGCAAAAATCCCGTTGCGACGAGATGCTCAGGATCATCCGGATCGATCTCGTCACCCGCGAGCTGTTCCCTCACGAACTCGGGATATGGCTTGTCATCATTGAAAGCCCTGACCACGTAATCCCGATACCGCCAGGCGTTCGGCCTTGTGTAGTCGTTCGCGAATCCCGCAGTGTCCGCGTAGCGGGTCACGTCGAGCCACTGACGTGCAAAATGCTCCCCGTATTGTGGAGTCGCCATCAGCGTCCTCACAAAGTCCTTCAACGAAGCATCCCCGTCTTTCCGGTATGCAGCGACAAAGGCATTCACCCTCTCCGGTGCAGGCGGCAGCCCCGTGATCCCGAAACTGAGGCGACGCGCCAATTCAATGGGTTCAGCGGAAGGCGCGGGATCGAGTTTCGCTTCTTTGAGCTGCTTCCCGATAAAGTAGTCCACGGGGTGCTCCCCTTCAGGAACCGCTTCAACAACGAGAGGTCGATAAGCCCACAGCTTCTCTGATTCGTAGCGACGATTCTGCCAATCCTCCGAGAGGGCCTTCGAGGTCACGACCTGCTCTCCTTCCGCATACATTTTCTGTATCAGGGCGACCCGCTCGTCATCGACCCACGGGGCACCTTCATTGATCCAGTCCCGAATCCACCAGCGCTGCTCTTCGGAAAGTTGATCCGCCTCTTTTGGAGGCATCTCGTAATCCTCTTCGGTCCGCTTCGTGAGAATATACAAAAAGCTCTCCTCGCCTCTCCCGGGCAGAAGGACATCCTCTCCGAAATAATCACCGCCGGCTAGAATCGTCTCGCGGGTTCGCATATCGAATTCGCCTTTGATCTTCTCAGGCTCATCCCCGTGACAGGCGTTGCACTTTTCAGCGAAGAGCGGCTTCACTTTCAACGCAAAAAGTTTCTCCCCCTCACCCGGCTCAGATGCGATTGCCCCGAAGAACGGCATAATGAACAGCAAATATAGAGAGGAGGATTTCATCGGGGGGGCCAATCCAATTTCTATCAAAAACCGGGCGGTATTGCAAAACTTAGACAAATATCACGGGGCGGTCGATTCACCTATTCAGGTGCCCCTTTGTCTTGCCATCCAGCCGGAAGGAATCAATAAGGAAGCAAAACGCATCCTCCCTTCACTTTTGTCTCACCAATCCTGAGGAATGCTCTCACCTTTCCTCACAAACGGGATTTCCCCGGCCCGCGTTATGCGACACATTGCGAACGGGAACGCCCACTAACAATCGATGAACGCTTCACGAAAACTACTGCTTGCCGTCGCTGAACTCCATCGGCGCGGCTATGAAAATCTTCGCCTCCGGGCTGGCCTCTCCCCGAGCGGTTGCCATTGGCGTTATCAACTGTCACCTCGCGATGAATCCGTCAGAGGCCCGTCCGGTTCGCTGACCAATCAGCTGAATATGAACTGGGGAGACAACGACGACTCCACTCCCGAAGAGCTCGCCGGGGCAATCATGACCCGCTTCCCTGAACTCGTCGACGCCGCGAAAGGCGAAGACAGTGCCTACGCCGCCTGGCTTTCAGAAATTATCGAAGAGAGTGCTCCGGAGGGACTCTTCATCGAATTCTGGGACTCCTACGACGGTCCGTGCAAAGACGTGCGCCTCATCAATTGCGAATCGAAGCGCATCTTCCCTCAACCTCCCGTTTAGTCCGTCCGGAAAAACTTGCGCAAGGGCGAAAGAAGCGACTCAATGAGGGGCACCGTGAAACCGTTTATCCTCATCTTTGCCGGAATCGCTCTCGTCGTTCTGCCGTCGTGCAGAACAAACGAGGTGGCGGTACTTGCACCGTTTAAGTCAGACGGCTGCACCAGTTTCCCCAACGGTCCGAAAGAGAATCGCGAGCTCTGGTGCTTTGCCTGTGAGCATCACGATTTCACCTACTGGCAGGGTGGCACCTTCGCCGACCGCCTCGCCGCCGACCGGAAAATGAAGGAGGACATCCGCAACACGGGACACCCTCTCGCCGCCGCCGTGGCATTCGCCGGTGTGCGTGTCGGAGGCTCCCCGCTTTTACCCACTCCGTGGCGCTGGGGATATGGCTGGGAGAAATTTCCCCGTGCCTACCGGCCGCTCACGGAAGAGGAATCGCAACTCGTGAAGAAGGCAACTCCGGCGGCACTTGCAAGCATCAGGCCGCGGCCGTGACAGCCCTGTGCCTCCCGAAAATCCTAACGAGAACAAAACCGAGGAGAACACTCAGGAAAATGGCGGCGAAGAGAGTCACCGGAAGTCTCGGGTGCTGAACGAGAACCTGAACCCACTGACTCTGCGAGGCAAACGAGTCAGCCGGCCAGATCGCATTGATGAAAAAGGAGCGATCTTTTTCCATGACCCCGTGCGTCTCCACTCTCAATCCGTCGACCACCTGCGTGGTTTCATAAGCCGGTGAGGAACTTGTAATCCCAGTCACCGAAGAGGAGAACCGCTCCACAGAAACGCCTTCCGGGAACTTCAAATGAGCAACCGCTTTCTCAATCGGCAAGCCGTTGAAAGCGCCCACCATATCGAAAGCGCCCATGAAATGATTCCCTGCCTTTCTCCAGTCTCCCTGCATCGTGTACTTCACACGATAGCTGTGATTCCCCGGTTCAAGGAGTCGATCACGCCCCCCGACATACAGAGCGGTTTGGAATTCCTTTTCATCCTCAAAATAGCTTTCAGGAGCACCGTTTCGCCACACACCGGTCACTTCGACCCCGTTGTCGAGCACCAGCCCCATCGGCCCGCGGTAGACCTTCAGCAGATTAAGGCATGGACCGCGCTTTACAGAGATGCCCTCAGAAACGAGATCAAACTCCACTTCGACATCGACCCTGCCATCGCGTTTGATCGTGTGCGTCGACTCCAGCGAAAGAATACGCTCCCCGTTCGGAGCCACTTCCGGCACTTTCGCTGCCTCGTGTGCAAATAAAGGAAAAGTAAGAGCCATTGCCCCCGCGAAAACACACGCCGACGATTTGCTCAGGTATGATGCGAATGAAAGTAGTCTGTCAGGGTTCTTCATAGGTGCCGGGTGCGTTTTTTGCATCGATTGTTTTTGTAAATTGATTTGATAAAATTAAGAGAGGGGTATCCGAATGTCGTTGAACCCTGTTCGATCCCGGACTGTCAGGAATACTGACGAGCGGCAGTCAGGATCACTTTTTCGACCAGCGGCTTTTCATTGCGCCATGAAAGGTAGTCCGAAAGAAAGCAGAGCAGAAATCTGGGGTAATCCAGAAGATAGCGACGAATCACGTAAGGGTCCCGCCAAACCCGATAGAGCCAGCGCAGATTCAGTCTGTCCATGGCCTTCGGATAAAAATCGAGACGGAGTGCGGTCTGATGAAGAAAACCACCGCAGGTGAATCCCGTCCCCGCCCAACCAAGCCCCTTCATCTGAATGAGGAACTTTTCCTGACGGTTAACCCCCATGCCAATGATAACAATGTCAGGGTTAACTTCGACAAGGTGCTTTTGGAACGTTTCCAGTTCCTCCTCCGAGGAAAAGAATCCGTGCCTTACCAGCGCGACTTCGAACGAGAAAGCTTTCTGAAGCGTATCGACCGCTTTGTCGACAACCCCTTCCTCCGTCCCCACAAACGCGACCCGCTTTCCTTCGATTGAGGCGGCTTTCAGCACATCTCTCGCTACCGAGGTCATATCGAAACTGCGCCGGGGCACACTCCGAACACGGAACAATTCGTATATCTTACAGAGAGCAATCCCATCAAAATGAACTACATCGAACTGTTCGAGAAGTTCAGGATTCTGCCTGAGCAACAGATATGAGTACGGATTCAGAAAGGTGTGAATCTCGCCCTCCCTGAGGTCGAAGCCGCTACTGAGTCTCTTGTTAATCACCGATATCATTTGAGCATTGCCAGGGTTCTTGACGATTTTACAGAGGGGAAAGCCATTGCAATCTGAAGTGATCCGAAAAAGAGGGAAAGGTAGGGAACCGACATCGAAAGAGAACAAACCCCCAACCCGAGGGCGAGATATTTGTTGTGTCGCCATACGAAAGGCAATGCGACGACGAAGAGCCCGAGAACAACAAAGCCATGTCCCGTGAGGAGGCGGAGATAAGCGAGATGGAAGTGATGTGGATAGAGCTGCCCCTGCTCCGTTCCTGTATCGCTTCGACTTGTGAGCCACTTCATATCATCGGCAACACGGGTCGACACAGGCTCAGCGTAGGTTAGACGGACGAGGTTTTCGCTCACTGACCGCCTTTCGATAATCTTTCCAGCCTCAATCAAATAGATGAATCGATCGACCTTTGCCGGATTCCTCAGCTCATCAAAGCGAGCCACTATCGGTGCATCCACCGCAATCGCCGCCACAGCTCCGAAGAGCCCCACTCCCGCGAGGATCGTGGCAGCGAGCGCAGCTTTTCCGAATCCATATCGTTCCCAAAAATAGACCAACCACGCTACCGCGAGAAACCCCGCCCCGGTTCGGCTTTGGGAAACAATGATGAGGAACATCGTAAACAGCCCCAGTCCGATCAGACTCTTATTACTGATGGTTCGTCCTTTCGCAGAGATATACGAAAACATCGCAATCCCGACATACATGCACAGGTAATTGCTCTCGTTCACGATGTGAAGGCGCTCGCCCGGGTTGAGGACCAGAAAACAGATCGAAGCGACAATGAATGAACCAAACAGCAGTTTCAGTGACTTATCCGAGATCTTCGGCCGCTCATCGAGAAGACAGAAAAAGAGCGCCAATGAAACGAACAGTTTCGCCTCAAAGACAAACCCTCCCAGATTTTGATTGAGGTATGATTCGACGAGACCGGCGAACCCGTAGGCGCCAATAAGAGCGAGGCCGCCAATCAATCTGAAAGTAGGCCTGCCAAAAACACATTTTAATGCAACCACCCCGAGATAGAGGGCGAAGATCACGTCCATGGCCCGGTCCTGAATCGGGGCCCCGCCCGCGAGACGGATAAACGGGGACATCAGAACGAGAAGAGCCTGCGCAACGATCACCCCGTTGTGAACAACCACATCAAATGAGGGCAGCCGCGCGTTCAGGATCGAATAGCTCTGTGTCATTATGATCAATGAGGAAAACTCCCGATCAGGAGTGGGCAGGCTCCGATTGAATCAGCTTCGGAGACGGTGCCGATTTGAGAGGAAGGGCGAGGCGGGGCTCTGTCCGTGTCGCCTCGGGGGCGTGATACATTGCGAGAACGTTCTCCACTTTCCCACGGAAGCGCTGGAACCACTTCTCGGCGTGTTCCCTGGTGATGCCGTTCTTCCGGACGATGACAATGGCCGACGAGGAAACCTTACCCAAAGCAAGCTTGGTTTCCATATCCCGCACTGCGGTCGTATCCACAATCACATTCTGAAGCGGATTGTCCTTGAGATACTGCTTCACATTTTTCTTCAACTCCTTCACCCCTGTCTGCGTTGAAGAAACATCCACCACTTTGACACGATCCGATTCAAATGAGTAGCGGGCATCCGGATGCGCGTCACAAATCCGGACCACGGTGACAGGCTCCCCTCTTTCAAGGAACGTTTTGGAAACCATTTCACAAACGCTGTCTCCACCGGCATCAACTTCCGTCGAGGTCAGGTAAATAACACGGTTTGAGTGGGTGAATATATGAAGCGAAGAAAGCGTTTCCGGTCCCATGGTTCGACCCTTTCCCGCGGTCGAAATGAGAGGAACCCCCAATACCTCGTTGATCTGACGGGAGGAGGTGAACGGTAATCCCTTCAGAATGAGAATGGCGGCCACGACAAGAACCCATCCAACAGAGAGCACCATACCCGCGGCGAGAGCGGAGATCAGCTTTCTCTTTGTGGATTTGTGAGGAACGATCGACGCTCCCATCGGGGTCGCCAGATTAGCACTCATATCAGCACCGTCACCCAGATTCAAAATCCGATCATTAATTCGATCGTATGCATCCCACTCCCGCTCCACCGCGCTTTGGAGTCCGCGAAATTCGGCCCCTGCCGACTTGTAGGTTTTGAAGCGATCCCGCAGCCCCTTCATCTCGGTCTCGAGGATCTCTTTCTGCTGACTGAGTTGATCAAATTTTGAAGTCGTCGCCACTTTGATCTCTGAGGCGTGATCCTTGAGTGAATCCCGCAAACGGGTCAGCTGATTGCTCGCTGCCCGATACTCTGAGTGATTCACTCCGTATTTCTCTTTCACTTCCTCAAACTTCGCATCAGCAGCGGTGAGTTGCGAAACCACACTTTCCAAATCCACTGCATACTGCCCTTTCGAGAGCGTAAGAATGCGCATCGGATTTGATTCCGCGTCGATCTGCTCAAGCGCATCACGGAGACTTCTCAAACGAACCAACTCCGCGTTCGCCTTGCTGAGTTCGGTTGCCGCATCCTGCATCTGCTGGGTAAAGACGTTGCTGTCCTGCTCAACGAGAAAGTCGGGCTGTTGACTTCTGAAATCGTTCAGATTCTGTTCAGCCTCAATCGCACGGGCGCGGATTTTGTCCGACTGCGCCATTAGAGCAGTCTTCAGCTCTTTCTCGCTTTCGACGCGATTCTCCTGAAGAAACTTCACGAATTCTGAAATGAAAGCCTCCGCGATCCGGCTTGCCCTTTCCGGGGAATCATCTCTCACGTGCACTTTGATGATCCTTGTCGCATTGATCAGCTCGGCACTGTAACGCGACGCAACTGAATCGACCAACCTGGAGTCAGGAACATCCTCGCCGCTCATCTTTCTTTCCCTGATTTCCTGAGGAAGGAACTCCAAATCAGTATCCAGCTTCAGCGATTTCAGAACCCGCAAGATCATCGGAGGCGAACAAATGGTTTCCTCCATCGAAAAGAGCGCTTCCTCATCCTCGACAATTTGAGGCTCTTTCCCGTTGGACTCTGTCTGAATGCGATGCCCGAAACTCGGGTCCATGTAAACCGAAGCACTCGCTGCGTAATACTTCGTTCCCAGAAATGCGTAGAGAGCAATCGCCACGACGATCAAGACAGGCACAATCAGAAGAATGGCCCAGTAATGCCTCAAGAGGTGAAGCAAGTCGCTTACATAAAATCGGGATGATAGCGGCGATGATCCTGCGCTGGTCGTGTAATCGTTCATTTGCAAAAAGTTACCTCTGTTAAAAAAGAGCCCAAAACCTGCCTCCGGTTTTTAGACTTTTAATAATTTTTGTATTCTTCTCAACAAAATTGCTTGATTTACCATAATTGCAACTCTATTTTGTAAAAAATCTAATTTATGATAAAAAATAGATCTGACTCACTTTTCAGCCGGATGGTTCCGAAAAATTGCTTTTTTATCAGCCGAATCCATTTCCTGATCCAGGTTCTGATTTCCCAGGTTCTGTATTGCACCCTTTTTCTCGCCACGAGCCACACGCACCTGAAGACCGACCGGGACAGCTGTCTCCTCTTCTTCGCGCTCGGAAGTTTCGGGATTTCGTTCACGCTCCTCGTTGAGTTTCTAAGTCGGAAACCGTCAGAGAGAAGCCTCTCAGGGATTGCCAAGGGCCGTAAGTCAGCGATCTGCTACCGTCAGATCCTCTTCGTGATGACCATGATTCTCGCGTCGCTGATTTTCCTGAACGAGCACGCCGTTTCACGTCTCCTCCTTCCCCTCTTTGCCGGAATGTCGAGCCTCTGGCTGATCTGGTCGAATCTCGTTGGATACAGAATCCTTCACCGGAAGCTCTATCGGGGCGCCCATCGCATTGGAGGCATCGATGAAGGTGAGAGTCCGACACTTCCGCTTGCTCTCTAGAATCCGTTTCACATTTCGCATTCAGTAATCGCCTGACAATGAACTACGCAAACGACACGCTCATCGGAGACAACAGCACCTGCATCACGGAAGTTTCCTCTCCCGCCGCGAAGCGACCCACGCTGTCAGTCGTGATTGTCGCCTACAATCCCGGAAACTACGTCAGGGAGATGTTCGATTCACTGGTCGCTCAAAGATCACAACCCGACGAAATCATTTACTACGACGACTGCTCCACTGACATGTCTCTCGCATTCGTCGAAGAATACCGGAGCAGGTTACCGAATCTTCGGATCATTCGCGGCAATGAAAACATCGGAATCTCGGCAGCCCGCAACCGTGCCAATTCAATCGCGACGTCGGATTTCATAGCGGTTCTCGACTCGGATGATCAGTTTCTTCCTGACACCGTAGCCATCTACCGGAAAGTTCTCGAGGCCGATAGCACTCTCGATCTGATATGCGCCGATACCCTGGTCTTCCGAAACGGATCTAACAAACAGAGACTGATGCGATATCCCGCTCTCGCAAAGTGCTCATCTCCGGTGACATCCCTAATGGCACGCCCCCTTGTTCCTTTCAAACATTCAAGCATCCTCTACCGCAGATCAAAGATCGAGAGAATCGGGGGCTACCGGGAAGACCTTCCCCTGAAAGTGGATTTTGAAATGATGATCCGATTTATCAGAAGCGGAGGCGCTTTCGCCAAACTGAATTCCCCGGCAAGCCTGCATCGCACACACACAAACCAGATGAGCAGAAACAGGATCAAAGGGATCCGCTGCTACTTTAAAGTGATCGACCTTCATGAAACGAGACTCGCTCATGCTATTCTCCTGAAAATGATTCGAGCTGCTGCTGAGGCGGCGAAATGGGCCCTGGGACGATGAGAAAATTGGCGCGCACAGTTCGAAAAGCGGCGAAATCAGCGATCCGGACGCTGCCGCTTTCACCCCTGCTCAAAGAGAAAATTCTCTTCGCTATTCAGATGGGATATTGGCCCGACTTCGCGAACCCGAACTCCTTCTGTGAGAAACTCCACAGAAGGAAACTCTATGAGAGAGATTGGCGTCTCGTTGAGCTGAGCGACAAAATTAAAGTGAGAGACTTCGTCGCCGCAACGATTGGTGTCGACTACCTTGTTCCTCTCCGATACGCGGGAACTGACTTATCTCCCGAACTTCTTCTGGAACTGGGAGATCAACTCGTCGTGAAGAAGAACAATGACTGCGGGTCGGCTGAAGTGATCGCTGAGAACACCCCTGAAATCGCGAAAGCTGCCTGCACGAGAATCGCCGCTAAACTCAGCTACGGAGAGAAAACAAACGAGTGGTGGTATGAAATGATCTCCCCCGGTTACCTGGTCGAAGAGCGCCTCATCGATCCTGAACAGGCCAACGGAACGCCACTCGACTATAAATTCTTTGTCTTCAATCGTGGAAACGGGGAATCCTCAGTCATCACTGAGGTCGTGAGGCGGGTGAATGCTCAAAGACAGGAGTGCAGCTTCTTCGACGAAGAAATGCGCCCCCTTTTTATGGGTGATCAGCCAGTACGCTATCGAGGGTGCCCCGGCTTCTCAGACGTGTTTCCGGAGCATGACCTTTTCGAAGAAATGAAATCTGTGGCCCTCTCGCTGAGCCGTGGATTCGACTTCGTCCGCGTCGATCTCTACGCCGTCGAGGGGAAGGTCTACTTCGGTGAAATGACCTTCAACCCCGCCGAGGGAAGATTCCGAATCTCCCCGGCAGGCTTCGACTTTGAGCTGGGAGAAAAATGGGTTCACCCCACCCCGGAGCGGCACAGCGCAGCAGCCTGACCATCCCATTCTTGAAATTAAAAAGTATCTGAATGAATCGGGGAAACACTATCAAATTTGCTGTCTACACCGCGATCGCCTCCAAGGCGAGTTCGTCGATTCTTCAGCTTATCGCCCTGCCGCTTGCTGCACGGGTTCTCGGCCGTGAGGAATTCGGAATCTATTCCACAGTTTCCCTCACGATCTTCATGCTCACGATGCTGCAGTTCGGTATGGGGCCATCGCTGACGCGCTCAATCGCGGAAGCATCGGCAAAGAACAGGCGCAGCAAAGAACGCCACTACTATCAGCACAGTGGCCTCATCATCGTCTCACTGTCAGTGCTCTTCAGCCTCATTCTGGGAAGCATCTTCCTGACCGTTCCTATCGAAACTCTTTTCGGATCAGAATACGAAAAATGGGCTGATGAATTGCGCACCGCGCTCCTCATTGGACTTGGACTCCTCGGTATTGAAATCATGATGTGGCACACCGATTCCACTCGACAGGGATATCTTGAAGCCCATGTCGCGAACGGGTTCGCCTGCATTGGAAACATTCTCGGCGCGGCTATTATTATCTTCGGTCTTCGCTTCTTCCCTAGCATTCCGTTTCTGCTCCTCGCGACCTTTCTCCCCAACATCCTCGCACGCCTCATCAACACTCATTTCCTATGGAGGAAGCGCCCCTACCTTGTTGCCAAACGAACAAAGTTCAGCCGGGAAACGTTCAAAAAACTCTGGATCGACGGGATGTCTTTTTCCGCGACAACCGATCTCGTTTTTCTCGTCGAAGTAACCGTCTGCGGCCTTCTCGTCGCCCGGACACTGGGCCCCGGGGAAGTTGCGATTTATCAGGTGTTTGTCACTATCACTGCCATTTTCCGGAGAATTATTGAAACGGTGGGAGGACCATTCTGGACCGCCTCGATCAACGCCAAGGAAAGCAGCGACGGCGGCTGGGTCAAAACCGCCGCGCTCAGGCTCTTCGGATTCTATGGCGTTTTCATCACCCTCATGGGAATTGGCATGATAGGTCTCGGCCCTGTTCTTGTGCCGATGGTCTATGGCAGCGAATTCGCGATTGATCGCAGCCTCTTCGCCGCTCAAATGTGCTTTCTAACCCTGCTTGGCTGGAGGGATGTGAACCGCTATATCCTGATCGGTTCAGGGATGCTTTCCGATACGGTGGCTCCGATTATTCAAGGTCTTGTCACCAGTATCATCCTCGGAATCAGCGGTCTCTATCTGGCGGGAATGGAGTGGATGTATCTGGGTCTCGCCAGCGGCATCCTCCTTTTCCCGGCATGGAAGCTCGCCTTGATGGTCCTCGCAAATCTGAGGCAACTTAGCGGAGAGAGCGACGCACCGCTCCTTTCAAAATCCTTTCACAAGCAACCGAAATCCGAATCACCAACTGTCTGAATCCCTGTTTCGGATAAAGAATTTCAATCACAATCCCGGAAATCATGATCCCGAAGAAACTACATTATTGCTGGTTCGGAGACCGGCCCCTCTGCCAACTCTCACTCGATTGCATGGAGAGCTGGAAAGAACATTGCCCTGACTATGAGGTCATGTTCTGGAATGAAAACAACATCGACCTCGAAGACCCGTTTATCGCTCACTACATCGAGAAAAAGCAGTGGGCTTTCGTATCCGACTACGTAAGACTTCAGAAACTCGCCGAACATGGCGGCGTCTATCTCGACACCGACTTTGAAGTGGTTCGCCCGCTCGCCCCCCTTCTCGAACAGAAATGCTTTCTAGGTGAGGAGAAGGCCGGTCGGGTGAACAGTGGAATTCTCGGAGCAGAAGCGGGACATCCTTTTCTAATGCAATGTCTCGACTTTATGAAAGAGCGCTTCGAGAGCGGCCAGCCGTATCTCATCGCCCCGGAAGTCTGCACCAAAGTGCTCAGCAGATTCTCCGGCGAGATCAGCGTCTTCCCTCCTGAGTTTTTCTACCCCTACAATCCGTATAGCGATGTTCCCGGTGATCAGAAACTCATGTTCCGGAACATTACCGGCAACACCTATGCAATCCACCACTGGGCGAAATCGTGGTCGATGCCTTTACACCTTAAAGTGATGCGGCGTGTCTCGAAGTTGGTCAAATGCGCCTGAAAGATCAGGACGACCTGATGCGATACCCCACCCCGCGAACCGTCTCGACGATCTCGGGATTAGCGGGATCCAGCTCGAGCCGCTTACGTAAACGCACCATGTGCTGATCCAGCGTGCGCGACTCCGGATAGTAGTCAATACCCCAGCAGTGATCGAAAATCCGGTCGCGGTGAACCGCCTCACCGACGTGCTCGTGAAGCAAACTGAGAATCGAAATCTCACGGGGAGAAAGCTCAATCTCCTCACCTGACGACTCCCGCACCGCACAGAGCCGGGAAGGATAAACTGTCATGAGATCCCGAATCTGAAAACTTTCAACGGTGGCACCATCGCCACTTCCCCTTTCGGAACGGCGAAGCACAGACCGCACCCGGGCAATGAGTTCGTGCTTCCCGAAAGGCTTGCGAATAAAATCGTCAGCCCCGAGTTCCAGCCCCACGACCACATCAATCTCTTCGTTCTTGGCAGAAAGAAACAAGATCGGCAGCGACTTATCCGTTGCCCGAATCCGGCGGCACACTTCAAAGCCATCCTTCTCAGGCATCATAATATCGAGACACACCAGATCCGGCTTCTCCGATTCCCAGAGTTGAATCGCCTCCTCCCCGTTCTTCGCGAGAAGCGTTCCGAATCCTTCACCCGACAAACATGCCTCGATGGCATCGAGTGAAACAGGATCGTCTTCTGCGATGAGTATTTTCATATTACGAGGCGATCCTGACAATGTTATTGGATGATTTCGGCAAAGTCAGGACAAAGCAGGCGCCCCCGCCTTCGCGCTGTTGCTCAAAATCAATCTCGAGCGAACCATTCATACTTTCGGCAAGATCTCTCGCAATCGAAAGACCCAACCCTGTCCCTGACACACCCTCTTTGGTTGCCTCGCTGAGACGCTCAAAAGGTCGAAAGATCCTCGCACTTTCCGACACTGGAATTCCAGGACCGCAATCGATTACCGAGAGAGCAACGGATTCTCCACGAGCGATAGCCTCAACGCGAAACTCCAGCGTTCCTCCGGCTGCGGCATACTTTTCCACATTGGAAACCAGGTTGCTGATGATCTGCATCAATGCATCCTGATCTGCGAGCACCGTATGCGAAACATCGCGATCACCTCTCACTACCCTGATCTTGTTACGACTCAAGGTCGGTCCAAACTGATCGAGCACCGCATCGATCATCCCGAACATAGAGCAGGGCCCCAACCGCAGAGTCTGACCGGATTCCTTCTCTTCGCCCTTGAGTTTCTCCCGACGCGAGAAACAGAGCACATTTTCGAGAAGCCGGCTGAGACGTCCCGCTTCCTCTCTTACAAGCCCGAGCCTCTTTACCGCAATGAGATCCTCCTCCGCAACCGAGTCTTCTAACAAATCAACATTCAAAAGAATATTCGTCATAGGGGTTCTCAATTCATGCGAGACGCGATTCACAAATGAAACGCGTTGCTCAGCAATCCTGACAGCCCGGCATTGCTGAGTGAATCCAAACACCCCTGCCAACACCAGAACAACGGCGAGCGCTGACGAACCCATCATAAAAGGCAGGTTGTAACTCGTCACCAGCTCCGTCTTTGGATACGAAGAAACATTCCATTCTCCGAAGACTGAGGAAACCGGGAGAATCAAATCAGGGAGAGCATCAGGTGCCACCCCTCCCGTCGAAACGATCTCGTTTTTCAAAGGGCCCTGCACCGACGCGGCAATACCGGATGCCTCCACCGGGCCGAACAAATCCGGAGCCCAGGATGCGAGCCACTCATCCGCCGCGCGAATCGCCGCAACCCTGTCGATCCGCAGAACAAAGGCCGTTTCGTAATCCAGCATCATCGCAAAATGGAGAGCCTGACCGGGCCGCTCCAACCAGTGAAATCCCGAGACAAAGCAATCACTCTCTAGATCGTCGAAATCCAGTATGATGCCTTTCCGGATTCCGCCGCTCCCCTTCTTCATGGGATACGGCAGGGAAACCGATCGATCTGTCTCTCTCAGGTCCAGCGCCACCATCTCCCCTTCCCGGGGAACAATGATGGCCTGTTCTGCACCGACGATTTCCCGGCAGGCGGAAGCGACAAGGAACGTATTTTCACCCGTTCCGATTCCGGCCCGCACGTCGAGAATACGGCTTTCGTAAAGCTCCTCCAGAGACTTCACTTCCTTTAAGAATTCACTCGTGAACCGCGACAGCGGCGCCCTGTCCTGTTCGACGATGACGACTTCAGTCTTTCTCGCAATAAGAAAACCGAGCACCAGAACCGCGCCGGCCGAGACGAGGATCAACGCCAAAATCCATACAGGAGATTGTTTCAGAGAAAACATCAGGGCCAGCCTATCACTTGGCTTATTCGAAGGAAATCAAATCTGCACGAAGGAGAACGAGAACTCTTTTCGAGGAATCGTCATGAGGCGCGTGAATCCCGAGAAAATGATATTTCCCCGGCGCCACAGTAAGAGCAGTGGAATCCTTGATCGTATAGAACACCGGCATTCCCATGTGCTCGATTCCCCGTGAGGTGTGCTCAAACCCGTCACGGGTGAAGTAATCATCGCCAATCTTCTCCACGATTTCAGGGGCCAGCGAAATATCAATGAGGGTATGGTCATTGGCGAGAACGGGATCCATCTCAAGTGTGGTCCCTACATTTCGACATTCAAAAGCGGTCGGTCCCGCCGCCGTCATATAGGTTCGCGCCGGGACGTCCCCATCTTCAGAATTCGCCCCCTTCACCGACCCTGCGCTTCCAACAATATTGGGTATTTCAGGTGGATCAAATTCGGTCGGATAGATCGTCTCAAGAATGGACTCAGTCTTTGAGCGTTGCCCGCTGAGTCCGCGCAACCAGACCGTCTCCTTCAATACGGCCGTCCCCTCATCGAGCATTCCCTCGAGAATATCCCGTATCTCATCGGCACCGTTCGGCTTTCCGGCATGTTGAGAAATGAGCTGATTGGCGACCGCATGATCGACAGAAATGTATTCAACGATGAGCGAAATCTCCGGGGTAATGTCCTTCATCGGATCGTTTTTGACCATCTCCTTAGTGAAAACATCTTTCTTCTCTTTGGCCGTATTCTTCTGCTCCTTTTCGACTGCCTTCTCTGAAGCCTCCTGCCCGCTTAGAGAAGAGAGAACAAGACTCACCAGTAGAAACGCAGCTATAATTTTTTTGATCATCATATTGTGATAGCGTTAGAGTTATTTCAGTTGGCAAAAACCAGATCAACCTTGAGAAGCCCAATGATCTTTTTGTCAGGCTTATCCGGCGGTGTGAACATCCCGAGCACGTTGTAATTTCCGGGCTTTGCCTTCATCTGGAGGCTTGTTTTCATTGTGTAAAAGAAAGGCATCGAAATGTGGTCGACCCCCCACGGAATCGCTTTGGCATCCGGTCGCATGAAAAATCCCCTCCCCTCGAGACTTACCATCTCCGGAGCTATGCTGAGAGTTGCCAGTTCGTTATCTGCTGACAGAACAGGATCGACCTCCACCGTCGTTCCCACAAATCGCGTTTCAAAGGCAGTTGGCGTCGCAGAAGTCATCAGCACTTCCTCATTCGCCGCTTCCGGTGCGGGGGGGGACGAAATCGGGTCTTCCAGAGGAGCTTTCTCTCCGGGCTTCACCTTCCTGGGAACCGCGACCATTCCGAGCGTATTCGGAATCTCGGGGGGATCATATTCTGTCGGATAAATCGTTTCGCGAATCGATTCCGTCTTCGCTCTCTGGCCACTTCTCGCTCGAACCCAGGCCGTCTCAACGAGAGTCGATTCACCGCGTTCAATCATCCCGCCAAGTCGATCCCTCAGACCCTGAGCATCAGCGGCCTTTGCTGAATACTCGCGCATCAGCTTGTTCGCGGCACGATGATTCAGCTCAAAATACTCAACGAGAATTCCCATTTGCGGTTCCACTTTCGCGTCAGGATTCTTCGCGGGTTCCTGAGCATGAGAGTGGATTCCTCCCGCAAAGCAGGTCGCGGCGATCAGGGGGAGTACAGATTTAAAACAAGTGCTTCGATTCATCATGCCCCACTCTAGCCATTCAGTCAGGACGCAGGTTGGATCGAGGTAACAACTCTGTAAAATTCGTGTCAAAAATAGAGGGATAATAGCGAAATCGGTGACTCTCACAGTAGAGCAATGAAGTTCATTCCACCTCGCAGCCACACGCGTGAAGCCCAAATTGGAAGGAATTCCTCATCCCTCCCCACACCTAAGAGTGTTAGGTCATCGACTCAAGAGGGTTGAACCGATCCAACGTGAACACAAAAAAGCCGCACGGCGTTTCCGCCGGCGGCTTTCCAAACCACACAAAACAAAATCAGTTACTTGGCACGTCGGAAGAGATAGTGATTATCACCCGTTACAGTAACAAAAGACCAACCCCCGTCTTTCTCGACCTCGAGAATGGTGCGGGGAAGCATGTTCACCTTCGCAATCTTATCGACCATCTCTTTGGGGAAATTAATTTCGCCCTCTTCGGAGACCTCGATGCCTTCCTCCGCCGCGACAGCACGGAATCCAAGCGCATCCATTTGCTGAGCATTCAACGCTTTGTATTCAAAGTTCGTGCCGGAAGCAGCGGCACCCCCACCTCCGATAATTCCAAACGAAGAGAGCAGGTTTACAACAGCGATCAAAAGGATAGCGACCAAAAGAGCAATAACAGTATTTTTCATAAAGGGAGTGCGACCTAAACAAGGCCGGAGAGGAAGGACACCAGATTTTTTGCTCTGTGTAAAGCACTAACCAGTCCTCAAATTAAAAAAGCGCCTCAATTCTAGTGAGCGCATCTTCGGATTCCCCCAGGCTGGAAAGAAAAGCATCCGGCGCAGCGGCCTCTAAAACCTCAGCACTCACCGTTCCTGTGCTTACCGCAAGCACCTTCGCACCGAACGCTCTCGCGCAATTAATGTCCTTCAGGGTATCTCCTACCACGAGCGTATTCTCTGCCACAAAAGCCTCGCCGTGGACCTCAGAGGCCCGGGCCAGAGCAATGGGGCCGAGACGATTTCGATCCGCATGATCATCACCGAAACCACCCGTTTGGAAATGATGCTCCATCCCGTAGCGCTCCAGTTTGATAAAAGCGCCCCGCATCGTATTCCCCGTGAGCAGGGCAATTTCGTAACGGTCATCTTTGGAAAGCGCATCCAGGAGCGGAAGCACTCCCGGCAGCGCACTTCCCCGTATCTCATCGCTTTTGAGAAACCGGGAAACGAGATCATCCGCATAGGAATGAAAGAACCGGTCCCTTGCCTCGGTCGAGGGCTCAATTGCGAAATGCTCGAACAAAAAACCGGCAACGCCGCTGTCAGTGGCACCCCCGAGATCGAGAGGAGGAAATTCACGTCCTTTGCACTCGGGAAAAGCCGTGTAGAAACCGTTTTGCAACGAAACAAGACCGGCACCCATCGTATCAACGAGGGTGCCGTCTATATCGAACAATATCAGTCTGCGAGCCATTATCACCGCTTCGCAGCCGGAGAAATATCACTTCTCTTCGGTGGAATCGTCGTCAGCTGAATTTTCAGCGGCCGCCTCATCATCGTGTGATTCATCATCATGTGAATCATCATCGTGTGAATCGTAGCCATCCGCCTCATCAGAAGCGGACATTTCCGCTTCGGCTTCATCAAGATCAATTTCTTCGTCATCAAGACGGAACTTGCGCTTCTGCTTCTCTTTCGGAAGAGGCGAAAGCATCATGAGAATGTTCCGGTTGTTGAGCTTGGGTTCCAAATCGACATTGGCGACTCCCGCGAGATCCTCTTTGACCCGATCAAGGACAACAAATCCGAGTTCCTTGTGCGCCATCTGACGACCGCGGAACTGGAGCTGGATACGCACCTTATAACCGGCAGCAAGAAAGTCCTCTGCGTGAATCAATTTGTTCACGTAGTCGTGCTGCTCAATACCAACACGGAACTTAACTTCCTTCTCACGCTTTTTAGGCTTCTCCGTTTTCTTTTGCTTCGAGAGTTCATACTTGTACTTCCCGTAGTCAACGATGCGGCAAACCGGCGGCTTGGCATGCGGAGCAATCTCCACAAGGTCCAGTCCGAGCTCCTTTGCCTTTTTAAGCGCCTTGTGGGTTTGAAGAACGATATTGTGCTCACCGTAAATCACCCGAATTTCGGGTGCACGGATGCGCTCGTTTACTCTCGTCCTTGGTTCACGTGGCCGGCGTCTGATGGGTCTCTTAGCGATAGCGAATTACCTCCTGTATTGATATATGGTTAGTCAAAAATTGAGAGAACTATGCAATAGAACCCCCGGGTGCGATACAGCCCCTGGAGGGCAACATCGAAATGGTTGAAAGAAGTCGGACGAAAGAAGTCTCCGACTCATGCTGAATTGAGGAAGCTAAAACCAACTTAGTCATAAGCTGCGGGAGGCGATCTCTGCGACCACTTTCTCCCTGAAATCAACGACGCTGAGTGCGCCTTCATCACCGCGATCACGATGACGGACGGAAACCTGATTCAATTCCTGTTCTTTAGCTCCTATAATTAACATATACGGAATCCTGTCCAACTGAGCAAGTCGAATTTTCGCTCCGACTTTTTCGTCAGCGCTGTCGACTTTGACCCGAATTCCGTCTTCACGGAGCTGATCGTAGACCGCCTGAGCATCATCAACGAACTTTTCCGAGATGGGCAAAATCCGAACCTGCTCGGGAGCAAGCCATGTCGGAAACTTTCCGGCAAAGTGCTCGATCAGCACCCCGACAAAACGCTCCATGGAACCGAACGGTGCCCGGTGAATCATGACGGGTCGATGAGGCGAATTGTCCGACCCGATGTAATCCAGACCAAAACGCTCCGGCAAATTGTAATCCACCTGAACGGTTCCGAGCTGCCACTCGCGTCCGATGACATCTTTAACAACGAAATCGATTTTCGGCCCGTAAAAGGCAGCCTCGCCGGGCTCTTCGGCAAAATCAGTTCCCAGAGTCGTCGCCGCTTCACGCAGAGCTGACTCCGCCTTATCCCATTTCGCAGGATCACCGACGTATTTGGAAGAATCGGGGTCGCGCAGGCCAACCCGGACGCGGTAATCATCCATTCCCAGTGTCCCGAGCACGATCTTAACCAATTCAAGGCAACCGAGAATCTCATCCTTCACTTGATCTTCGGTGCAGAAAATATGCGCGTCATCCTGAGTGAAGCCACGGACACGGGTCATTCCGCCGAGCTCTCCCGACTGCTCCCAGCGATAAACGGTACCGAATTCAGCGAGCCTCACCGGAAGATCACGATAGCTGTGGTGATTGCTCTGGAAAATCTTGATGTGATGCGGGCAATTCATCGGCTTCAAAAGAAACCCGTCGACTTCGCCCGACTCGAGCTTGTTCGACAATTCGCCACATCCACAACCTTCGTCAGCGAGCGCTTTCATGCTCTCTTTCTCGATCACGGGAGGAAACTGAGAATCCGCGTAATAAGGGAAGTGCCCCGAAGTCCGATAGAGATCGAGCTTCCCGATATGCGGTGTGAAAACCTGACTGTATCCCTGTCTCACGAGGTGCTCGCCGATGAAATTCTGCAATTCCTGACGAATCACAGCGCCATTGGGCTTCCAGAGAACGAGCCCCTGCCCCACCGCTTCGTCGATGTGGAAAAGATCAAGATCCTTTCCAAGCTTGCGGTGATCACGCAATTTAGCCTCTTCAAGCCGCTCGAGGTGCTCGGTCAGAAGCGTCTTGTTTTTAAAAGCGGTTCCATAAACCCGCTGCAACTGAGGATTCGCGGCGTCGCCCTTATAGAAAGCGCTGGCAACACTCATGACCTTGAAGGCCTTACAGTTACCGGTCCGTCCCACGTGAGGTCCCGCACAGAGATCCCAGAAGTCGCCGTTCTTATAAAGGGAAATTTCCTCGTCCTCCGGAATCTCTTCCAGCAGGTCGATTTTAAAAACACTCGGCGTATCGCGTTCACCGAGAGCGGCGAGACGACCGCTCTGAGCCATCTTGAGCGCTTCGGCGCGGGAGACGATTTCCTTTTCGAAAACCTGATTCTCCTTCACGATCTTTTTCATCTCCTCCTCAATTGCTTCAAAATCATCAGGAGTGATGCGATGCTCGAGGTCGACATCGTAATAAAAACCATTCTCAACCGGAGGGCCTGCAGCGAACTGCGCATCCGGCCACAGCTTCGCAATCGCCGTCGCGAGAACGTGTGCCGTGGAATGCCTAAGGCGTTCCAGATCAGACATTTGATCACGTTCTTCGAGAGTTTTTCGCTGCTTTTCCTGAGAATCCGCCATAGTCGTTTTTAAAGTGATGCTCAAACTACCTATTTTCGGGCATTTACCAACCAGAAAGGCCCGCAAAAAGAAGAGAAAATCTTCTGTTGATCTTCTGAAAAATTAATGAATACTTTCGGCCCTCACTTTCGAGGAAACGGGATGTAGCACAGCTTGGTAGTGCGCCTGGTTTGGGACCAGGAGGTCGCTGGTTCGAATCCAGTCATCCCGACTCTCTTCTGCGACGCAGAAGCAACGAGTCACCTGTCTCATCCAAAGCCTGGAATCCTGTTACATCCTCTCGCCCTCAGCGTGCCCCGGAAGCGCTGCGAACACGGAGCCGCCTTCACACAGGGACTAAACAGCAACGCCCCATTGGTTGATAAAGCCCCCCTTTCTGATGTAGGCTGAAAGCACTACACCCAACCAATCCGACCATGAAACGGGCTCTCGCCAACCGGGGAAAGGAAGAAGGCCATTGCTTCCAGTTTATCGATCGCTGGAAAATCCATGCAGAACGGGAGGAGATCGCTGCCTGCACCCTGAATTTTTCGGATGCCTCGAGATGGTGGCCGGCCTGCTTTCTGAAAACCGAAATCGTTTCACCTGGCGATGAGAACGGGGTCGGCGCTGAAGTTCACGCCCTGACAAAGGGACTACTTCCCTATTGCCTCAACGTCGTCATTACGGTGAAGGATGCCGACCCGTTGAACTGGTATCGATTTCAATTCGGCGGTGACCTCAAGGGAACGTCCCTCCTTGAAATTCAGTTTGAGGGCGGTGTCGCAGAGATGAATTTCACCTCTTCACTGCTCGCCACCAAGTCAATCATCAGGAACTCACCGGTAATTTTCAAACCCGTCTTCGCCTCCAATCATTACTGGGTGATGCGCCGCGGCGAGGTGAGCTTTCAAGCTGAAGTTCTGAGAGTTAAAGACGGGGACGAGGTTTCGACCGGAATCCCCGGCCCGACCTTCCCACACAATATCCCCTGGGTGGTGAATCGAATTCCATGGGGCAAGCACACCAAATGAGTTTCGAGCGACTCGCCAATCTCTTTTTTCTGAATCGCAAAGTATCAGCGTCGCTGTTGATCGGAATTTCGTTGGTGGCGCTTTATGGCCTCTCTCAACTCAAATTCGACGACGACCTTGATTCGATTTTCCGGGGAAACAGCAACGAGCAGGCTCTTCTCGACGAGCTCTCAGAACAGATTCAGTTCGAGCAAACCGGATTTCTAGTTTTATTCGAAGCGGAAGATCTCTTTTCCAACGAGGTCATTGCAACGTTGAGAGAGCTTCACTTTGATCTGCAGGACATCGACGGGGTGGCGAAAGTTCAATCGATTCTTCAGGCACGCGATGGCAATCTCGCTCCTATCATCCCCGGTCCCGGCGCAGACGGGGACCAACTCAAGAAGGCCCGGAACCTACTGCGTGACGTCCCGGGATTCGGAAGCAACGAAGGAAAGAATGCAACCCTCCTGATTGTTGACCCCGTGAATCCCGGTGCACACATCGAGGAACTCGATCAAATCTATGAGGAACTCAAGGCGGCCGCACAAAATGCGTCAAACGCCGGACTTGTTTCGACCGGCGTCAGTGGTCTTCCCGCTCTTCGATGTGAACTTGTCGATATTGAAAAGCGTGAACTCCCCCTCCTCATACTGGTGGGAGCTCTTCTCGGCACCGCAGCAGCATTGAGCCTTTTCCGAAGCTGGTTCGCGTGGATCGCCACTTTCCCGGTGCCTCTTATCGCCGCCTTTTGGAGTCTTGGCTTAATGGGTATCACCGGCCGAACCTTTGACCTCATTTCTATCGTCATCCCGCCACTCGCCATGGCAATAGCAATCACCGACGCCGTTCATCTTCTCTGCGGAATCCGCGAGAAAATCGAAGAAGGCCACTCACCGAAAGAGGCCACGCGACTGGGAATCCGACTCGTCGGACCAGCCTGCTTTCTTTCATCTCTCACGACGATGTTTGCTTTTCTATCGCTGACGCTATCGTCGAGTCCGATGCTGTCCCGATTCGGTGTCACCTGTGCCGGGGTAACCCTGGCCGTTTTCACATCAACTTTATTGTGGGTTCCTTTCATAACCACCACTCGTTCCGGCAAATCGATTGGCAGAAAAAAACCTCCTCCCGGCCCGTCGGGGCACTCGCCCGCTACGAAACATCCCGCATTGTTCGTCCGCGCTTCCGTCGCACTGCTCGCAATCTGCCTCCTCTTCGTTTCCCAATTTCGGCCAGATTACAAGTTCAGCGAAAATCTCTCGGCAACCAATCCTGCAATGGAAACGCTTGCCTCAATCGACGACTGGTTCGGCTACTCCGGTCATCTCAACGTGATGATTGAATGGCCTCATGACGAAACTTTCGACTCGATTGCGGTGAGACAACTCATCACAAACGTCGAGGCAACCCTGAAGAAAAGTCATCCGGAAAGTGCTCCCGTAAGTCTACATTCGCTCATGAGACAGATCCTCGCGAGTGCAGACGCCGGAAGCCCGATCCCCGGGTGGCTGGATCTTCCCCGCACCGTCACGGAAAGATTCCTCAACCCGGAAGCACGGCGCACCGTCATCACATTTCCCGTTGGCGACCGTGGCTCCCGGGAGCTGGTCCCCCTGTTCTCAAGAATCAATGAGGGACTCGACGAACTTCGAAGAAGCCATCCGGGATACCGAATCGAACTGACCGGCCCTACCTTTGTCCACGCGGTCATGAGCGAAAGAATGATTCGGAATCTGGGTCAGGGTCTCGCTTTCGCCGCCCTTGGAATCTTTCTCATCGTGGGTCTCGTTTTCAAATCCTTCGACTTTGCATTTAAAAGCATTCTACCCAATCTCCTGCCGCTCGCGGGAACGGCGGCCATCCTCGTTATCGCAGGACAATCGATGCACTACAACACTGTGCTGGCGCTGACGATCGGACTCGGGATAGCAATCGACGACTCAATTCAGTTTCTGTTCCGATTCAGGCACGAATTGAAAGTATCCGGCGGCGACGCAGTGGAAGCAGCTAACAAAACATTAAACTCAGTTGGATCAGCGCTGACCACCACCTCGATTGTCCTCATCACAGGCCTAGGTGCCCTCCTCTTTTGCTCACTCCCGATGGCGCGCGTCTTTGCGATCATCATCATAATGGTCATAGTTTTCGCTTTGATCGCTGACCTCTACATACTTCCCGCCTTGATGTGCCTGAAGCAAAAGCCCAAACTGAAACAACAATGAAAGAAAAGCTCTCCTTTCTCGCCATCGTCATTCTCGCGGCAACCGCTTCAGTTACGGCTCAAGATTCCCGGAAATCACTTATCAGGGAAATTAAAGAGGCAGGGCAAACGGGAGCCGGGCATCAGATTCTGGCACGCCTCGAAGGCAAATGGAAAGTGCGCGGACTCATTCGCATTTCCGCGGAGAGCCATCCTGAAATGATCAGCGGCAATGCCAAACTGAACTGGATACACGGGCGCCGCTTCCTCGTTCAGGAGTTCGACTGCCCTCAACTCGATTTCCCCTATTCCGGAACCGGAATCCTCGGCTACGACAACCTCCTCCACGAGTTTACGGGGGTCTGGTGTGACAACTCGAATACAGGCCTCGCAACCTACAAGGGCCACTTCGATCAAAAGCAAAATAAACTGATTTTCAAAGTCGAACAGACCGATCTTCAGACCGCTACACGGCGTTCCGCAACAGCGACCTACACGTTCAACAGCGACTCCACAATCGATTACACAGTGACTACGACCGACTCAAAAGGAGTCGAGTTTTCCCCTGTTGAGTTTCAATACCGGAAGCAAAAGGGCCTTTAAAAGCCCGCCTGCAACCGACGATGTCACCATTGAATCTTTGCGAATGAAGACCTAAGCCTCTCCCCGCGCTCCGCATCGGAGGCAGCGACCCATCCAATTCGACCGAGAAGATGATTCCTGAAATCAGAATGGTTTTCACGATTCTGTGACTGCCACCCTTCTGCCACGCAATTGTGAAGAATCGCTTTCAACCGGTCAAATTCCTCCCGCCTCACGCTTGGCTTTTCATTGAGAACAAGACCGGCTGCGTGCTGTCGCTGGCTTGAAGGCATAAAGCGGGTTTTCCTTAGATTCGTTTTGAAGCCCTCGTCAATAATCACTGCCAAAACAGCAATATAGAACTGTCTCGCCCCGCGCCTGAAATCATCTCCACCGCTGAACAGGAGATCATCTGCATAGCGTGTGTAATCGGCACCGGAGGCACGGGCGAGGCCGGCCAGACGACAGTCGAGTCTGAATGCACAGAGATTCGCAAGCGCCGGGGAAGCCGGGGCACCCTGCGGCAAGTGTTGATGCATCAGTCTCGCCTGTGAATGGATGGAGAGGCCGCTCTTTGCTATCACATCCGGGGGCACCGCGTTGGAAGCAAGAGTCGCGAGAACGATGGAAACGTATTCCGGATAACCGGCGGTCATGAAAAGCCGCACGATGCGGGCGGACGTGACCGAAGGAAAAAAGTCTTCCAGATCCAATTTGAGGACGAATCTCTTTTGACAATGCGGCCTCACAAAATCGAAGACGGATCGCTCCTTTTGAAACCCGCAGGAGCCCTCATGAGGTGGAATTTTCTCAACCACCTCAGCAAGCATGGTTCGCTGCGTCTGCTTGAGAAGTGGCTTCGGTATCTCAATGAGACGCCGCCCCCTCCCCTTCCCTTTACTGTGCCAACGATAGTGATAGTGCTCAGCCCGGCACCGTCGATCCGTGAACCACCCGAGATCATCGGGGTCCAAATCAAGGACCCCGGCCAGCTCCTGAAAATCGGTAGCTGCGGGAACACACCAGGTTTCAGGGGAACCGGAAGCCGGACGCATTTTGGGAGGAATGTGAGACTTACCCGAACCCGCCACCACCTTGAGCTTTCCCCGGCTGAGAGCACTCTCAAAGGCGGGCAGCATCCGGATATGCTCTTCGATTTCCCGGAGGCGGGGCCGTGACGTTTCGGGGAATGATTCGAAGAGTGCCCTGGTGACCGCCTTCAGCCAGGCCGGCTTTCTCCCGATACACACCAAAGCCCCACTTTCGAAAAGAGCCTCATCCCTCAATTCACCGGCGACGAATGCCTGAGCTAGAATTCGGATAATCTGGCGGCTCGAAGTCATCAAAATAACAGCGGCGGCCCCGGCGATCCAACGTATCCGGTCTTTCGTGGGCAATCCTACAGCGTGCTGTAGTTACGTCCACGACTCGATATGGGTCGGTCGAAATATCCCCCGGGGTAACCCCGGAGAGACTCAACAAGCCCGAAGGCTCGATTGTCAGCTTGGAGAGCCGAAGCTCACCACTGTGACAAAAAACTAATCAATTCCCGTACGACAGGCAAGCCTTTGCGCCGCACGGCAAGGCACCTAGGAGCTCGATGCACTACGCTGGCGCGAACGGTTGCGATTGCCGCCACCGGAACGCCGGTTGCCTCCGCCGCCTCCACCGGAGCGATTACCACCACCTCCGCCGGAAGAACGTCCACCACCACCACGACGATCTCCGCCGCCGCCACCGGACCGTCCACGGCCACCGCCACGACCTCCCCGCCCCCGTCCGCGGCTCACGTTTTTGGCGTCTTCTTTGCCATCCTCGGGATCCATGTCGAATCCTTCGATCTTTTTAACCGGAATCGGCTTCTGGAGAAGTTTTTCAATATCACGCAGGAGGCTGCGCTCATCGGCACTGACGAGCGAATAGGCGATTCCCTCTTCCCCGGCCCGACCGGTCCGGCCGATGCGGTGAACGTAGTCTTCCGGCACGTTCGGGAGTTCAAAATTCACAACGTGAGGAAGCCGGCTGATATCGATACCACGAGAGGCGACATCCGTCGCTGCGAGCATACGAATCTTGCCCGACTTGAAATCGGCAAGCGCTTTGGTCCGCGCACTCTGGCTTTTATTTCCGTGAATCGCAGCGGAGGAAACACCGTCCTCTTCGAGCTGCTTCGCGAGCCGGTTCGCACCGTGCTTGGTGCGGGTGAAGACGAGAACCTGCTGCCAGTCACCTTCCCGAATGAGACGGGAAAGAAGAATTCGTTTATCCGCCTTCGCGACCGGGTGCATGAACTGCTCCACGGTTTCAGCAGTCGTGTTTTTACGGGCCACCTCCACAAGCACCGGATTGTCGAGAAGTCCGTCTGCGAGCCTTTTGATCTCATCCGAATAGGTCGCAGAGAAAAGGAGATTCTGACGCCTCTTCGGAAGCAGATTCAAGACCTTCTTGATGTCGTGAATGAATCCCATGTCGAGCATGCGGTCAGCCTCATCGAGAATGAGAATTTCAACGCCGCCGAGATCGAGCGTGCCCTGCGAGGCATGGTCAAGAAGGCGACCGGGCGTCGCAACGAGGACTTCCACTCCGCGACGAAGCCGGTCAATCTGAGGGTTGATTCCCACGCCACCGAAAATCACGGTGGAGCGCAGCCTGAGGCCTTTACCGTATTCCTCAACACTCGCTCCAACCTGAGCCGCGAGCTCGCGAGTCGGTGTGAGCACGAGCGCACGAGGCCTTCCGGGGCGTTTCCCACGTCCGAAATCGCGACCCTCCTGAGCCGGCTTTCGTGAATCGAGAAGTTGAAGCATTGGCAGGGTGAATGCCGCGGTTTTGCCGGTTCCGGTTTGCGAACCGCCGAGGAGGTCGCGTCCTTCGAGGATGGATGGAATCGCCTTGGCCTGAATTGGAGTCGGCTCGCTGTATCCCTTTGAGGAAACGGCATTGGCAAGTTCAGCACAGAGGCCGAGTTCATTAAACGTCATGAGTATAGAATTGGGTAATCAATTTGGCGCTCAAAAATGAGCAATTAGGAGCCCCGATCACGAGATAACGGCACAGGTCCGCTTTCGATTCGAGGTAGAATGGTGCGAAAGGCTTTGGGCGATTCGCATTTCACGGGGTGACACTTGAAGAGCTGTCGTTCACTTCCCCCATTCAGGTTGAGACTTTGAAGCGTTAGCAACCAGCCCCGGCCTCAACTGTATTCCTGAAGCCTGACGCTGCGAAAAAACACGCAAATACTCTAAAAGTCAAACGATACTCCAGAGACACGGCACTATGGCAACGGTTCAAAATCCTTGATGAACCACGGATCCAAATCAGTTCTAAAGAGGTCATCAACCTGCGTGGCGCTCGAAACCTCTGCGGCTTCTTTCATCGGTACGAGAGTGAATCGATAGCGCTTTCCACCCTCAAAATGAGCACTTTTCTGAAGAACCCGATCTCTGAATGCCCAGGCAAAGGCGTAGATTTCCTCTTTGCCGTGCTCACCGTTCTCGACCGCAAGCTCGGAAAGAAGGAGGGAATAGACCGCATCTTTATATGCCGTTTCACGCGGATCGGCGAATTGGGACAACTCACTGACTGTCGCAGCGACGGTCAGTTGTCCGATTTCGGTAGCGACCGGCTCTGCCTCAGATTTTCGGAACTCCACCGGCACCCACCGGATTCCGGCACGCCGGGCCGGCAGCTCAGCGAGCAAAAGATCCCGCGCCGAAAGCACCCAGACGACAACTTTTTTGGAACGAAGCGCCTTGTCAGGAAGGCTCGCAAACTCGCGCCGAACCGCAGTCGCTCCGTCTCCGTTAATCGCAATCATCTGAACCGGCTGAGCAAGACCGGCTGATAGCTGAGCAGCAAATCCTGCACCTATTTTCTCATCTTTCTCGTCACCAAATCCGAGTCCGGGCTCGTCGTAGATATTGACGAAGCTATCTCCTAACAAGACGATCGGAGCATCGGTATCATCAGTAACCGCGCCCTGCGGGATACTCAACTCGACCTCCTCTTCGCTATCACCACTGCGATCCAACATCCCCGCAAGATCCCCTGAATGGAAACGCTTTTCGGAAATCCACTCAATCTTCAGATCGCCATGCTTCGCCTCCTCTATTTTTTCACTCACCACCCCGGCTACGTGTTTTGCAGCGATACCCATCGCCACGGGGGTCCAGTGAGTGTCGTATTTTAAAAACCGGGATGATTCCGGCAAGGTCTCCAGGACAGGCAACAGATCAACCGCCTCGATTCCCCGCATTGAAAGTTCAGCAAGGACGCTTTCATAGAGGCCCGGAAACTCATCCCTCCCGTCCAGCCCCAACCCGCTGCGGGAAAGCATCGGCTTGGTCGGCACCGGCACGATAACAAGCTCGATCCCCCTCTCATCCAATTGCTTTGCAAACCCTTCAATCACATCCAACGGAGGCTCCCAGGTATCCGCGACTTTCTCGCGGGCGACCGATGAGGGTTCCACATAAAGCGGCCCCTTTCCAAAAACGGCTTCGAGATCGGGACGGTAGTATAGCCAATCGTCCTGACCGATGTAGACTTTTGCGTTCCCCTCCCGGAAGACATCCTCCATAAACGACTGATCAGCGGGACGCTCATTTACAAAAAATGAAAGGCTTTTAACACGATCTTCGAGATGCTTGAGACGGCTCTGCAGACTTCCGCCTCCGCTTAGAGAATTATCCTCCCCCGGCGCTACCAATTCCACAATCCACGGCCAGACGAGAAAGAGCAGGAAGAGCGAAACGAGCCCGCACTGAGCCGCCCGCCCCATCAGGACCCGGTTACTGCCTCTAGATGATGGGGAATTCGACATATCTAAAATTGGAAATAGAGAAACGGATTGAAACCCTGCAGTGACATCATCCTGACACTGACGACAAGCAGGATAAGTCCGAGAACAGCTTTGAAACCCGTCACCTGTCTGAGCCATACCTGAGTCGTCGGAACGCCCCAGATCACGACCGCCCCGGCCAAGATCACAAAAAGGTGATAGGGACGGAAGAGCACCGCTGCGAGTGTCGCGGCTGAATCAGAAGTCCCTTGAAAACTGAACATCGACAACAAATAAGTCAGAGCTGAATCGAGATCGGCTGCTCGAAAGAAAACCCAGGTAATGAGCAGAACGGTAAACGTAAGCGGGAGAGCAAACCAACGGGGAAAGGTGAATCCTTTACGGACTCTGAGAAACCGTTCGGCGGCAAGGGCGACTCCATGGATGGCGCCCCAAATTACAAAGGTCCACTGTGCCCCGTGCCAGAGCCCTCCAATCAGCATCACCAGCATGAGATTAATATAGGTTCGCCCTGCGCCTTTCCGATTCCCCCCGAGCGGAATGTAGAGGTAATCCCTGAGGAATGAGGAAAGTGAAATATGCCAACGCCGCCAGAACTCAGTGAGGCTTTTCGAGCGATAGGGAGAGTCAAAGTTTTCGGGAAATTTAAAACCTAACATTCGCCCAAGACCAATCGCCATATCGGAGTAGCCGGAGAAATCAAAGTAGATCTGAAAGGCGTAGGCGGTTACTCCGAACCAGGCAATTCCGCTGGAGAGAGCCCCCTCGCCGGCTTCAAAGCAAAGATCGGCAATCACCCCCGCCGGATTTGCGAGTAAGATCTTTTTGGAAAAGCCGTAATTGAACCGGGTCATCCCCGTCACAAAGCCATCAAGTGAGTGAGTTCGCTCACGGAGCTGTTCGGCAACGGATCCATAACGCACGATTGGCCCGGCGACGAGCTGAGGGAACATGGAAACGTAACAGGCGAAGTCGATGAAATTTCGCGCCGGCCGGGCATCCCCCCGGTAAAGGTCGATCGAATAACTCATCGATTGGAAGGTGTAAAAAGAGATCCCCACGGGGAGAATGATTTTCGAGAGAAAATCAGGTGCCTCGACCGCACCCCAGCCCCACTGAGCAGCGAACCACGAAGTCGTCTCCGCGAAAAAGATCGCGTATTTGAAAAAGCCGAGGATACCGAGATTGGAAATAATCGAAGTCCAGAGGGCAACCTTTCGCCTTCGCGAGGTTTGACCGGGTTTTGAAATCACCTCACCACAGGCGTAATCAATCACTGTCGACAACAGCATCAGCGGTAGGAACCAGGGATTCCACCAGCCGTAGAACACGTAACTGACGAGAGTGAGGGTCAATGATTTCCAGCGGGAGGGCGTGGCGTAATAGAGCGCCAGCGCGAGAGCGAGAAAGCCAAACAGGAAAATATGGGAACTGAAAACCACGGAGCGTTACACTGACAAAACGTCATCGCATTATTGCCATTTCAAGCATCCCGGCAAGCTCTTCTATCGGGACACCTTTTTCTTCGGCGTCGTGATGTAGGGTGCTCTCAAATAATGCGGTTCGAGCGGCGCAGAATCAGACCACCGCTCAGCGGGCCACTTTGCAGCGACCGCTGCCAGTTGCCGCGCATGAGGAAAAGATAGACGCGCATCAGGAATCGATGAAACAACCGACGCATCAGGCGTCAGAATCTCGAGCCCGCGATCACGAAACACCTTCAGACTTGATTCGATATCTTCGCTTTGAACGAGCCGGGGCGCTGAAACCAACACTCTATCGACCACTTCAGCGATGAAAAAGCTCTTCCTGCGAGCATCGCCGACAACAACGTAGGAATCCGAACTGCATTCCCAGGCTTCGAGCGAGGAACCTCCCGCGAGGGTGGAACCGAGAACCAGATTGAGGCCGTTCGCGACAGCGATACCCACGCGAATCCCACTGTAATTGCCCGGACCAATTCCCACAGCGATCTCTGAAATATGATCCCTTCGCCCTTCAAGGAGAGAATCCAGTGACGCAAAAATCGCGGTATTGTGAGCGCGGTCGGTGACAAAATCGCGATGATCAATAATCACGCCGCTTTCATTCTCCGCCAGCGCCAGCGAGGCATGAGTCGTCGATGTTTCAATGGCGAGAATCATTTGCGTGTCACAGTATGGGCTCCGTCAGCCTCGATCGAAAAATGAAGCGGGATCATCCCTTCGGGGAGAAGTTCAGGGAATTTATCAGCCCACTCAACCAGAATAATGCCGTCTTCATCGAGATATTCATCCCAGCCGATCCGGATCAATTCATCAGGAGAATCGATGCGATAAAAATCAAAATGAAAGACAGGAAGCCGCCCGCCGGGGTACTCGTGGACCAATGAGAAAGTCGGACTCGTAACCTCCCCTTTCGCGCCAAGGCCTGAAACGACACCCTTTGAAAAATGGGTTTTCCCTGCACCGAGATCCCCGACAAGAGCGACGACATCGCCGGCCTCAAGCGAATCGGAAAACGCTCTTCCCGCCGCTATCATCTCCTCTTCGGTAGCTGTTTCAAATATGAGTTCGCTCATGAATTCAGATAGTGCTCCCAGCCACGCTGCAATGAAACTTCGGTCTCGGCGACGACTTCGCCTATACGGGTGAGCGGAAGATCAGGCCACGCCGCATTCCATTGCTCCAGGACCTGTTCCGACTTTTCCCGACTCATCGTCATGAGAAGCTCGTAGTCTTCCCCGTCGGTCACCGCCTGCGCAATCGTCACGTGCGGGTGCAGCGGAAGCGCCGCCGTATCGATCGAGTAACCAAGCCCGCTTGAGGCAATCAGCCGCGGCAGATCCGACCCGAGACCATCACTCAAATCCATCATCGAGCTGGGCTTAAATCGCTCACACAACCACCGGGATTCCTCCAGCCGTGGCGAAAAAATGAGATGCCGTCCACTTTCAAACGATCCGCCCAGCCGCCCCGTCACCCAGATCCCATCTCCGATTGACGCCCCGCTCCGCTGCACGCAACGATCAGGTGAAACCTCTCCTGTCATGGCAATGGAGAGAAGCGCCCCATCTCCATCCAGCTTCGCGGTTTCGCCACCAACGATGGAGCAGCCGCATTCAACGGCGACAGCGGACATCCCTTCATACCAGCCTTCAATTTCGCCGACCTGGCGATCAGAATCGGTCGCGATTGTGACGAGAGCATGGGAGGGCTTGCCACCCATTGCCGCGATATCACTGAGAACGCGGTTAAAGGCCTTTCGCCCCACGAGGACGGGATCCGTCCCCGCCACGAAATGGACACTCTCAATCAGGCAATCGGTCTTCAGCAATTGCCAGCCCCCTTCACCTCCCGACCTGACAATGGCACAATCATCACCCGCTCCGGCGACGACGTCGGAATTTCCGGGAAGCCGCGCAATGAGTCGCTCCACGAGCGCTTCTTCGCCGATATCGCGAAGGCGTTCATTTTCCGATCGAGAGGTCATGCACTTATTCAACGCCCCCGGGCGTCAGCATCAAGACAATATTCGTCACATTGAAAAGAGCATGAATCCCAATCGGCACCCACAGTGACTTTGTGATCTCATAGGAGATACAAAGCAAAATGGAAAATGCCCAGAGCGGAACCAGTGCCGGTAAATTCCCGTGAACGACAGCGAAAATACCACCCACGACAACCATCGCGAAAAGCGTCCCGGTCTTTTGTTTCAACACTCCGTAGATGTATCCGCGAAAGAGAAACTCCTCCACCAGCGGGGCGGCAATACAGGCAGTGATGATGGAAAGACTCAGATAAAAAACTGAACCGGAGGCCTGCACCATTTTGACAGCTTCCTGCTGGTCCAGCTTTCCGAAAATACCCTCAAGAAAAGACTGTGAAACCCCGCCGAGCGCCCACCCGCATACGACCATGGCGATCACGCTCCCTGAAATCGTCGCCATGACAATGTGAGGCAGTGAAAGGCGCTTCAAACCGAACCAGTCAACGACGCGACGATTGCGAACCCACTCCATAATCCCGTAAGTCATTACACCCACAAAAATGAAGTAACTGAGGTTCACAAAAACGGTGGTCAGAGTGCCGGTAGGTTCCTCAGCCTCCTGTTCCGCCTCCATTCCCGCGAGAAAAACCTCGGCAACGGGATTGATGAGAAACAGCAGCGCCGGAAACCACATCAGAATAAGATCGAAATGATCAAATTCGTATTCACCCGGCATTTCATTTCCGGGAAACCATTTAGCCTTTAGATGATAGAAAAACACCCCCATCGCGGTTGCGATGAGGATGATGATTTCAAAATCCAGAAGGACTTGTTTAGCAGCGAGTTCGTCCATTGGAGCGAGTGAACCGGGATCCCCTCCCGGATGGCGCTCCTTACACCTTCACCGAAGGAAGGTTCCAGATCTGCTCAGCGTATTCCGCAATAGTCCGGTCGCTGGAAAATTTTCCAACACGGGCCGTATTCAGGATCGCCATTTTGGCCCACCCTGTTTTGTCCTTGTAAGCCTCGTCGACGCGTCCCTGCGCTTCAACATAGGCACGATAATCAGCGAGAACGAGATAAGGGTCACCCCCTTCAAGAAGGCTGTGCCGGAGCTTATCAAAAGATCCTTTAGGAGCAAAATAATCCGAGCTGATCCAGTCAATCACGGCACGAAGCTCCTCGTCGGCCCAGTATTCGTCATAGGCACAATAACCGGCATTCCAGAGATCTTCGACTTCTTCAACGGTCTTGCCGAAGATGAAAATATTATCGTCTCCGACTTCTTCGCCGATTTCCACATTGGCTCCGTCGAGCGTTCCAATCGTAAGTGCGCCATTGAGGGCCAGCTTCATATTGCCAGTTCCGGAAGCTTCCTTACCTGCGGTTGAAATCTGCTCTGACAAATCAGCCGCCGGGATGATGACTTCAGCCGAGCTGACACCGTAGTTGGGAATGAAAGCAACCTTCAGCTTGTCACCGATACGCTCGTCATTGTTGACCTTTTCAGCGACAGCATTGATCGCGTGAATGATTTCCTTGGCGAGTTCATACCCGGGAGCCGCCTTAGCTCCGAAAACAAAGACACGAGGAACGACGTCGAGCTCAGGATTCTGAATGAGACGACGATACTGTGTCAGGATATTGAGAAGGTTGAGGTGCTGACGCTTGTATTCGTGGAGACGCTTGATCTGCACATCAAAAAGGGCCGAAGGATTGACGGTGATACCGCAACGCTCCTGAATGAGATCAGCAAGGCGCTCCTTGTTGCGGTGCTTGATTGCCATGAACTCCGTTTGGAAAGCGGGTTCGTCGATGAACTCCTCAAGGTCACGAAGCCGGTCCAGATGGCGCGGCCAGTCGCTGCCGATCTTGTAATCAATGAGAGCGGAGAGCTCCTGGTTACAGGCCCGAAGCCAGCGACGCGGAGTAATTCCATTCGTCTTGTTCTGGAAACGTTCCGGATAGAGCTCGTGGAACGTTTTGAAGAGGTCCTTAATGAGAAGCTCAGTGTGCAACGCGGCAACACCGTTCGTGGCATGACTTCCGATCACAGCGAGATAAGCCATGCGGATCTGCTTGGGATGACCTTCCTCAATGATGGAAAGCTCAGCCAGTTTCCCCTCATCACCGGGCCATTTCTTGCTGACGACGTCATCAAGGAATCGCTTGTTGATCTCGAAAATAATCTGGAGATGACGTGGAAGCACTTTCTGGAAAAGCGGCACGCTCCATTTCTCAAGCGCCTCGGGCAGAAGCGTGTGGTTCGTGTAGGCAAAAGTAGCCTGACAGATGCCCCATGCCTGATCCCATGGAAGCATTTCCTCGTCAATGAGGAGACGCATCAGCTCCGGAACTGCTATCGCCGGGTGAGTGTCGTTCAACTGGATCGCCGCCTTCTCAGGGAGACTGTCCCACGTGTCATTCGAAGCACGGTGACGGCGCATGATGTCACGCAGCGAACATGTCACGAAGAAATACTGCTGCACGAGTCGAAGCTCTTTTCCGCCCTCTGTCGAGTCGTTCGGATAGAGGACTTTGGAAATTGACTCGCTCTCGGCTTTTTCACGAACCGCTTCGACATAGCCGCCACGGTTGAAAATATCAAAATTGAAGTCATTTGACGCCTTGCTCTCCCAGAGACGCATGAAATTCACAGTCGAGCCGGTATATCCGACAATCGGAACATCCCATGGGACTCCGAGAAACGAGCGCGTTCCCGTCCAGACAGGGCGCCCCTGACCGAGCTCATCGAACTGATTCTCGACATGACCGTAGACCGGCACCTCCACGGTATATTCCGGGCGGCAAATCTCCCAGGGGCTGCCATAACGACGCCATTCATCAGGCGCTTCTTTCTGCTGCCCTTCGACAAAGGACTGACGAAAGAGACCAAACTCGTAGTTGATGCCATAGCCGACCGCCGGAAGATCCAGAGTCGCAAGAGAATCCATGAAACAAGCGGCAAGACGGCCGAGGCCGCCGTTTCCAAGTCCCATATCCGGGCCCTGCTCCAAAATAGTGTCGAAATCCTGTCCGAGATCCCCGAGAGCGTCGCGGCAATCATGCAGGAGATTCAAATTTACGAGGTTGTTCTCAAGAAGACGCCCCATCAGATATTCCAGTGAGAGGTAGTATACCCGCTTCACATTCTGCTGACGATGCGCACGTCTCACTTCACAGGCCCGCTCCAGCATACGACCGCGGAGCGCCAGCGAAATCGCACACCACCAGTCCCGTGGAGTAGCCGTTTCAAGCCCGTGTGCCTGTACCCGGATTAGTTGCTCAAGAATCTCCTTCTTCAGCAATTCCTTTGAAGAAGTCTCAGAGGTAATAGTCGTTTCTGTCATGGTGTCCATTTATGGTTCGTTTTAGGGGAGTTACGGCCCGTTGCACTCAATCCGGAGAACAGAATGCCTGATCCAGAGTTTCGGTTACAAAACACTCAATGCGACTCTCGTTCGCAGCCCTCGGCCCCGCAATGTTCAACGTTTTTATAAAAAATTCATCAATAAAAGAGATGAGCCGTTTTGCCGGCTCATCCACTTGAGGATAAAGGTGTAAGCAGGGACGGTTCCAAGTGCGTGCGAAATCTTTCGTAAGAGCGCTCCCACCGGTTAATTCCGGGGTGAGAGAAAAGATCACCGTTCCTTCGCTGTCCCTCACATTCCACTCAGTTCGCTGAGAGTATCCGGGAGAAGGGGTTTCCTTCAATGGGTAACGAGTGTCAATTACTCCATCTTCGGCAAGTCTGCCCGCGGGGCACCAGCCGCCGCATGAAATTCCATTCCCGATTGCCCAGTCGAGCCCGGCACGATCCGCACCGGTTTGCCCTCCTGAAACAATCGTAATGGATGAAATCACAGATTTAACAGGGTTAAGTCAGTGATTCAACAGGGTCAGGTGGCGGAGCAAACAGGGTCTACTCCCCCGCCCAACAGGGTTAATGAGAAAAAGGGAAATTACTCCCCTTTGATTTCAAGAAGCTCAACCTCGAAAATGAGGGTGCTGAACGGGCCGATGTCGGCTCCTGCCCCGCGCTCTCCATACGCAAGAGCGTAAGGAATCGTGAACTTGTATTTAGAGCCTACAGACATCAGCTGAACGCCTTCTGTCCAACCGGGAATAACACGGTTGAGAGGAAATGAAGTCGGCTCGCCGCGATCCACGCTGCTGTCGAAAACAGTCCCGTCGATGAGCGTTCCGTGATAGTGAACGGAAACTTCGTCGGTTGCCTTTGGCTTAGCACCGTCACCGGCTTTGAGCACTTCATACTGGAGACCACTGTCTGTGGTCTTTACGCCTTCCTTCTTCGCATTTTCTGCGAGGAAAGCTTTTCCAGCTTCGAGATTCTTTTTCGCATCTCCTTCAACGGCCTTCTCGGCTTCTTCCATCTGCTTCGCTGCTGCGATCTTCGAGCTCTCCTCGAATGCTGCGGCAACTTCTTCCTCGGAGAGGATTGGCTCTTCGCCGGCAGTTACCGCTTTGAAAGCGACACTGAACTGCTCGAGGTCGAGATCGATACCGCGCTCAGTGAGCTGGCGCGCAATCATGAGACCGTAGGAATAACTGACCCGCTCCTTCAACGACTCTGGTTTTTTGGTTTCTTCTGCTGTCATAAATGAAGGTGCCAGGGCAAAAATGAGACATGCGACCAGCGTTCCGTTGAATTTTTTCATGAGCCTTTCGGATAAATGGGGGATGCGGCGATTCAAGGTCTTCTTGAGCATTTTGCCGCAGTTTGAGAGATTAAACCCGATTACCCAGCGGTCAAATGGCAACCTGAAGCCTGATCTCGACCCCTGAACGGTGCCAGTTGACGAAAATCCCGCGATTGTATTAAATGGAAGTGTGAAAACACTTCTCACCGCTTTGTGTACCATTCTCCCCCTCTCCCAGGTCGTCGCGGAGGAAGCCTTCATGAAAATCGAAGAGACGCCTCAGCGAATCACGATGAAGCGCGGGGAGAAAGTCATCTTCCATTATAATAAGGAGCCGACCGCTGAGGCGGCGAGCCACCCCGATTACTACACTCGAACCGGTTACATCCATCCTCTCTATTCTCCCTCGGGACGGGTTATCACAGGCGACTACGCGGAAGATCACCCCCACCAACACGGACTTTTCTTCGCCTGGACGAAAACCACGTATGAAGGCCGCCAGCCCGAATTCTGGAATCAGAAACTGAAGTCCGGTCGCATTTCCTACCAAAAGACACTTTCGACGGAGAACGGGCCAAAACACTGCTCCTTCACAGTAGAACATCTTTTCGAAGATCTCACCGCGCCCGGAGGGGCTAAACCCGTTATTAAAGAAACGTGGGAAGTGACCGGCTACGACAGAGGCGATGAAGTATTTCTTTTCGACATCCAATCAACCCAGACTCTGATCGGGGAAAGCCCTCTCACGATTGAAAAATACCACTACGGGGGCATGGCGATCCGCGGAACCTCGCAATGGCTGCCTGCGAATAAAGAATCCAAACCTCCCGGAATCATCGAAACAGGGAAAGGGCTCAACCGGGAGGAGGGAAACCACAGCCGCCCGGACCAGGTTACGATGCACGGACCGGTTGATAGCGGACATGCAGGAGTTACCGTTTTCAACGCTCCGGAAAACTTTCGCTCGCCGCAATGGGTGCGACTTCATCCATCGAAACCCTACTTCGTCTTCGCCCCGATGGTGGAAGAGGCCTTCTCAATTAGGGCCGGGAAACCCTACGTTTCACGATATCGCTACCTCGTTTTCGACGGGGAGCCCGATCACGCCCTCACCGGGCGAATGGGGTTTCCCCCTTGATTCCAAGATAGTCAGCTACTAATAAAAGAGAAGGCGCATCCGTTCAACCTGCAGTAAACCGCCAAAAACTTGTAAAACATACGAATAGTTCTCCACCCAACTCGTCTTTTGACCGGCAATTCAGTCCATTTAAACTTTCATATCAATAAATAACACGGATATACTGAATATTATTTTGATAATTACTATAAATCGTGTTAAAGTGAGTTGTTGAACTAATCATGAATACGAATCGCACCCGACTTTTCCTTGCTGTGTTTGCTGCAATCTTCTTTGCCGCAGTCTCTCCGGCATTTGCATTCAAAACGGTGATCATTGATCCGGGCCACGGCGGTCGCGACCTCGGTGCCTCTGATTCCTACATTTACGAGAAGCATATCAATCTCGATGTTTCCCGCCGACTTGAGCGCGCCCTTCAGCAGGCCGGTTTCAAAACGGTAATGACCCGAACCAAAGACGAGTTCCTCGCCCTCTCCGAACGTTCATCAAAAGCCAATCGCTACCGCAACGCCGTTTTCGTCAGCATTCACTTCAACTCCGCCTACCGCCTTTCAGCCATGGGCATCGAAACTTTCTACCGCAGTTCCAATGCGGAAAAATTCGCCTCTCTGGTGCAGAAGGAACTCATCAAAAACGTCGGAGCCACAGACCGCGGGGTGAAGACTGCTAACTTTTCAGTTCTCCGCCACACCAAGCATCCCTCAATCCTTGTCGAAGGTGGCTTTATCAGCAACAAAACGGAGCGCAGCGCGATGGCGGATCCTCTTTATCGACAGGTCGTTGCCGACAGCATCGCCCGCGGTATCATTCAGTTCGATCGCAAATCATTCTGATCGAATCGATCGCTGATGCTGGTGACTTGTCAGCAAATTTCCGAAGCCGAATCCCGGCTCTTCTCCGGCGGCGTGTCCGCTGAACCCTACATGGACGAAGCGGGGCGCCAGTGCGCTGAAGCGATTCGCCAGTTTTTTCCCGAACCGGGCAGGGCCTCTGTTTTCTGCGGAAAGGGCAACAACGGAGGCGACGCCCTCGTCGTAGCACGCCATCTCAAAACGTGGGGATGGCAAATCGAGTTGCACTTTATTCAGTCGCCGGACCAGAGAAGCCCTCTTTCCCGGAAGAAGCTCGCTGAGTTTGACTCGCTCGAAGATTCCCCTCCCGGCCCCGACGGCGTACCGCACATCGTCGTCGACGGTCTTCTCGGCATCGGCGCAAGCGGCGACATTCGCGGACCGATGCGCGAAGCGACCGATGAAATCAACCGTTTGAGATGCGAAAACTTCGCAACCTGCTTCGCGATTGATATCCCGACAGGACTCAACGGCGACACGGGAGTTCCCTACGAGGGCGCGGTTCAGGCTGATGTCACTCTTTCTATCACTGCTGCCAAAAAGGGCTTCGCCGCCGACGAAGCCGTCAACCATGTGGGCCGCCTCGTCGAGATCCAACTCGATATCCCGATTGAGAACGCCGACACAAGCGTCCGCTTTCTCTTTCCCTCCAATCTGCGCCCGAGACTGAAACGCCGGGACTTCAACATGCACAAAGGCGAAGCGGGGCGGGTCGCCATTATCGCGGGCTCTAAAGGTTTCTGCGGCGCTGCGATTCTCGCCGCGCTGGGTGCGTCACGTTCGGGGGCCGGCCTCACCACTCTTTACGTCCCTGATGAGATCTACGAAATAGTGGCCACACAATGCCCTCCTGAAGTGATGGTGACGCCACGCTCCGGCTTCAAAGCGAGTCAATTCGGCAGGGCCGATGTCATTGCCATCGGGCCTGGTATAGGAACCGGTCACAGTCGGAAAAAACGCGAAGCGCTCTACGACCTGATGAGGAATCATCCTTTTCCCATGGTGATCGATGCGGATGCGCTCACACTTCTCGCACAAAGCCCGGAGACACTGGCGCATCTACCCGCCAACCGACTTCTCACCCCCCACCCCGGGGAAATGGCAAGGCTTACCGACGAACGCGGCACCCGAATTCAGGCAACGCGAAAACTGGCTGACGATTGGGACCTGACGCTTCTTCACAAAGGTTCCCGCACGGCCATCGCAACTCCGGGGGAGCCTGTCGAGCTCAACACTTCCGGGACTCCCGGAATGGCGAGCGGTGGAATGGGCGACGTCCTCACCGGCGCGACAGCCTCGCTTATTGCCAGCGGCCACTCAATCCATGATGCGGCCTGCCTCGGAAGCTGGCTCATCGGGCGCGCTGCTGAATGCGCCATGATCCGCGAAGCCATTGCCGCGGAATCACTGAACGCCATGCTCGTCGCGGAGCATCTCGGTCACGCACTGAAAGCGCTGCAGACCCCGGGGACCTATTGATCTCTATTCCGGCACCTCACTGAGCGGTACCGGCGCGAGCCAGGAGAACGGCGTTTGACGAACATTTCGCAAGACCCCGAAGGCGACGACGATACCGATAAGAACGAGGGAATACCCCCACTTCCATCGAAACGGCAAAGGCTTCCATTTCCCCGGGTAAATCCAGTCCATCCAGAGACGAAAGGCTCCCAGACCGAGAAACGGGAGCGCGATCACGAAGAGAATATTCTGCTGAACCGCGCCGGCGATATCACCATGCAAGATTGCATGTGCCGCACGTGTGTTTCCGCAGCCGGGACAATGAAGCCCGGTCAGGGAATTCAAGGAACACGAGGGAAGCCAGCGGGTTCCCGATCGCAAATCGGCACCCCTCAAGTAGAGCGCGAGCGAAATCAGCACGAGAGCACTGACGAGGCTGGCAATCCATTTTCCCCGCAGTGTCATGAAACGATGCCGGAAGCCGTTCTTAACGGCTCCCGGGGACACTTTTTACTGCAAGGCACCTGCCTCAGCCATCGCGCCAACAGCAACGAGCCCGAGGTAGAGAACCTGCACAACCAAACCGACACCGAAAGCAATCCAGCACCACATTTTGGCTTTCTTCGAAGCATCACGCGCCTCATCCAGCTTACCCATCTCGATAGCAGGCTTAACTTTCGTGGCAAAAATCAATGCGGGAATAGCGAGAGGAAGACAACAAAGCACCATGCAGACGATCGACTGCCAGAGGTAGTTTGGAATATTCTCACCGCCCGTGGCTGGCATAGTGGAAGCCACAGCCGGTGCACTCCGGGGGGCAGCACTCGAGGGAGCCGGACTTTGTGCAGGAGCGGCGCTTGCCGGTGCAGCTCCACCTGTAGCAGCCCCGGCCTGAGACAATGAGGGGACGTTTCCGAATGGAACCCAGTCTGTCATTGTTTCATTCCAAACGAGGTCAGAAGTTTTCACCTCTCCTTTTTGAAACAGCTCCATCAACTGTTCCTGCGAAACCGGACCTTGCTGCTGCCCGTTACTAGCGTAATACCATTCCATACTCTTTTTGTACGTTCAGACCCTTGATCAGTCCAGCGCGATTCTCAATATTCTTTCCTGCTCCGCGTGCATCGCAGAGCGCTCCGGCTCCGAAAGGTCGGTGTGTCCGTTGAGATGCAGAAGCCCGTGGATGATGTAGAGAAGAGTCTCATCCCGCATGCTCAGCCCGTGTTCCGGCCCCGCATTTTTCGCGGTCTCGACACTGACGAGAATCTCGCCATGGGGAAAAGTGATCACATCCGTCGGAGTCGGATCGTCGAGAAACTGACCGTGCACATCGGCAATCGCCTCATCATCAACGAGGCTGATCTCTATCTCTTCGAGATCCCCCAGAACCGGAACCTCCGTCCCCTTTGCCTCCAGACAGTCAGCAAGAACGCTGTTCGCCTTTTCCAGCAACCACGGAGAGGAAATATCTTCCGCGGTATGCGAATAAATCTCCAGGACAGGAGCAGAACTCATTTACTTCAATTTCGTAGTTTTCGGAGAACCGCCCGCCTCATTCGAAGCCGGCTTCCCTTCCGGCTTCACAGCTCCCTTATCGGCCGCAGCGTCGGTCGATTTTTTCTTACCGAGGGACTTGGTCTTCGGCTTCGCGGAATCGTCGTCAAGCTTGGGATACTCGATGCGGGTATGCATCATGCTGCGGAGAGTGTTCGCGAAGCTCCGCTTGATCTTGGCCAGGTCCGACAAGGTCAACGCGGCGTCATCCAACTGGCCATCGTTGAGTCGATCGCGGAAAATCTCATCGATCAACTCGTCGATTTTCTTCGGAGTCGGTTTCTGAAGACTGCGTGAGGCACTCTCAACCGAATCCGCGAGACTGATAATCGCGCTCTCTCTGGTACGGGGCCTCGGACCGGCGTAGCGGAAACTTTCCTTCTTCACCTTGGGAATATCCTCTTCATGAGCATTCCCCTCTTCGAACTGCTTTTGGATTTCATCCCGCTGCTGCAAAGCGCGGTGATAGAAAAACCGAATCAGCGAGGTGCCGTGATGCTCGCGAATGACATCAACGATCTGCGGATTCAGCTTGTGCTTGATCGCCATGTCGACCCCGTCTTTGACGTGCGCCATGACAATAAGCGCGCTCATATTCGGGGTGAGGTCGTCGTGCGGATTGTGCCCGTCGTGGATATTCTCCACGAAGTAGGCTGGCTTTTTCATCTTGCCGATATCGTGGAAGTAGGAGCAAACACGGCACATCACAGCCCCCGCCCCGATCTCTTCGGCAGCGGTCTCAGCAAGAGTCGCAACAACGAGGCTGTGGTGGTAGGTGCCCGGCGCCTCAATTGTCATTTTTTTCAAAAGCGGATGATTCAAATCAGCCAGCTCGATCCACGAAACATCGGTCGTAATGTGGAAAATCAGTTCCAGCAGCGGCAGCAGTCCACTGACCACGATCGCTGTCATCGTCGATACCAGGATGGCTGACAGAATCTGCTTCCAGACCATCTCCCATTCCTGAAATTCCGACCCGAAGGCAGGCCACTGAACCTGTCCGAGAATCGATCCGAGAATCACACAGGCAAGCCCGGAATAGGCACCTGCCATGACGAGGCGACTGCGACGGCGAACCCGGTTCGTCAGAAAGATCGCTACGAATCCGCAGATCATCGAGAAGATTACGAAAAGAAAGGCCTCCTCTTTCACCACCGTCATCGCTCCGAGCAAACTCGAGTAGACAACAACGAATGTCGCATGACGTCGTCCCACAAGGAGAGCGACGACGATAGGAGCAAAGATATACGGCTCGACGAGAAATCGGAAGCCACCGGCCGGAGCAAAAGTCGTCGCGATGTATTCGCTCAGCTTCACGAGCATGAGCTGAAACAGGATCACCGTGAGAATCAGTGAAATCCTGGAATTCCTTCCGAAAGTCTGTGGCAAACTGACGTGCCAGTGCACCATCAGAGTCGCCGTGATCACTGTCACCACCACCGCTGCCTGTAGCGCATTACCCGCGAAAATAGCCTCCTCGCTTGAAGAGAAAATGACCCAGCAGGAAACCAAAGCGGCGAACACGAAAAAGAGAAGTCCGCAGATCTGCCAGCCGGAGCTGAGCATCGCGGACATCGCGGTTTCATTTGGCTTGAGTCGCTTTTGGCCACTGGAGAACCCGCGACTTTTCAGTCGCTTCTGCGAAAGTGAATGGAACATGGGGCGGTCTGTGTGTCTCAGCCTTGTAGTGAACGAAATGGTTCAGCTTCGACAGGTGTGTGAATCGATATTAAGACCATTTCGAGATTACGACAACACATAATGACGCCAAAAACTGTTCAAACAAGCACCATACAATCTCCATAACTGAAGAAGCGATACCTCTCTTCGACGGCCTTTCGGTAAGCCTCCATGACAAGGTCTTTCCCTGCGAACGCGCTCACCAACATCAGCAGTGTCGACTTGGGCAGGTGGAAATTGGTTAGCAAGGCATCCACCGATTGAAACTGATAAGGTGGATAAATGAAAATTTCAGTATCTCCCCGCCCCGGCATAAGGCGTTCCACTCCAGCTTCCCGGCTCTTTTTGGCACAGGATTCGAGGACCCGAACCACGGTTGTCCCGATCGCGAAAGTGCGTCCAGCCGACTCGATACGCCCGGCCGCTTCCGGCCGGAGTTCATACGTTTCACTGTGCATGTGGTGCTCGCTCAACTTATCCACCGAGACCGGCCGGAACGTCCCCACACCAACGTGCAGGGTCACAAACTCGTGTGGAATACTTTCCAGCATTTCCGTGGAAAAGTGAAGCCCTGCAGTGGGCGCGGCAATCGCTCCCGCCTCGCGGGCGAACACCGTCTGATAGCGATCGCGATCTCCCTCTTCATCCGGCCTCTCTATATAGGGAGGCAGTGCGAGGTGACCGAATTTTTCCTCATCGGGAACCTGATCGAACTCGATAATCCGTTCACCGCCCTCTTCACACACTTCAACGACGGTTCCGGTACAGTCTCCGATTTCGATGGTCCGCCCGGGTTTCAGCCGCTTCCCGGGGCGAACGAGACACTTCCAGCGATTGGGCCCGAGGACGTCGACGCGGAGCAACTCCTTCGACCCGTCGTTTGAGAAATACCTCGCGGGGACCACTTTTGTATCGTTGAACACCAGCAAATCGTCCGACTTCAGCAGCGATGGAAACTCGGAAAACTGGCTGTGCTCGATCGTCCCGGCGGCCCGGTCGACCACCATCATACGGGAATCGCCGCGACGCTCCGGAGGCCGCTGGGCAATGAGCTCTTCAGGGAGCGTGAAATCAAAATCGCTGGTTTCCATTTTTAAGATCACCACCTTGCTGCATTCTCGGATTTCTTCAAAGAATCAGATCAAGACACGTCAGGAAAGACTCCCGCCCCCCATTTTAATTTCCCTGAAGCGCGCGATACGCAGAAATGCCTTTATCTACTTGTTAATTATGATAATTTATATAACCACCATATAAAATACAGTATTCCTCCCACTTTACCTATTCCCCCTCTCACCCCGGATTGAGATGCCGTCAGCATCGATAGCGGACCGATTTCAGTACAAATGACAACTGAAACTCCTGAACCAAAATCAAAACCATCTCTTACATGGTTGAGCAAAGCGGCTGCGCTTTACACCAGACTCATTGACCTGAGTGACAAGCTGATTCCAGCGAAACTGGTTCTCGAACCGGACAAAGAACGGCGGGCGAGACTTCTGATTCGCTTCGGGATCCTTGGCTCCCTCTTCGGGGCCTCGTTTGCTGGGTTCTACTTTGCGATAGGCCACATCTACGGCGGGGTTCTCGTCAGCATTTTTACAGGGGCGTTCGCGCTCGTGCCGGTGGCGCTCAAGCATTCGGGAGATCTGAAACGTTGTTCCAATCTCTACATTTTGTGCGTCAGCGCCGGTTTCTTCGGACTGTCGATGATTGAAGGCGGAATGAACGGACACGCCGTGGCGTGGCTTTCTGTTATTCCGCTTTGTGCGATGATTCTCACGAGCCGGAAAGAAGCCCTCATCTGGTCCGTGATCGCAGTTTTGCTCGTAAGTTTATTTGCTTTCTGGCATCTCATCGGAGTCGAATTTCCGGAGACGTTTCCCAGTCGTCACTCCCGGATAATAGACGCGGCCGGCTTTTGCGCCCTGGTCCCGTTTATGATTTTACTCGGCTTCATTTTCGAAGCGACCCGGAAACGGGCTTTTTCGCAACTCGAGTCGGCAATGGAGCAGCTCACGTTTGCCAATGAAGGGCTCATCAAACTGAACCTGGAAAAAAACGAGTTCCTCAATATCGCAGCACACGATCTTAAAAACCCACTCTCCGTTATCACTGGATTCGCCGATCTGATCGGCACAACAGACGACCTCAACAGGAATGAGACAAAAGATTTCGCAGGGGAAATTTCGAAATCAGCAACCCGAATGCTCGATATTGTAACGAAGCTTCTCGATATCCGGTCGATCGAAGACGGTAAAATTCACCTTTCAGAAAGCCCCTGCAAAATTGCCGAATGCGTGAGTCGCGCCCAACGTGATTTCGAAATCATCGCGGCAAAAAAATCCATCACTCTGCGAATTTTGCACAGTGATCCAGAGGCAACTGCCAACGGCGACCCGGGGGCGATCGCCCAGATTCTCGACAACCTCGTTTCCAACGCGGTGAAATACTCCCCTCCCGGATCAACCGTTAGCATCCGAACCATGGCGAGAGACGAAGTTGTTGGCATTGATATCATCGATGAAGGCCCCGGTTTAAGCAAAGCGGACCAGAGCAAACTGTTCAAAAAATTCAGTCGCCTGACACCCCAACCCACCGGTGGCGAAACTTCGAACGGGCTGGGACTTTGGATTGTTGATCGCATCGCCAATTCCATGGGCGGAAGAGTATTCTGCAAAAGCATCCTGAACGAAGGCTCTACCTTTTCCCTTCGACTCCCGGCCTGGGACCATTCCAGGACACCCACCGGTGAACACCTCTCCAACCGGAGCGAGTTCAACCGTGTCTTCACAAAGGATCAATCCGATCTGATTCTGCCAAACTGATCCAACACCGCAGCGAATCCCCCCGTGATTTGCGAATGCTCTATCGACAGCGCACCAGCGACATCACCGCGTAAGCCGTTCCGTAGGGCTTGTGATAGGTGTAAAAGGGAAAATCCCACCAGGCGCCGCCCTTTTCCTGCAATGGCAGCAGGATGTCGGCAACCAACTCCTGATACGCAGGCTGATCTTTCTCCGGAAGCAGATCTATATTCAACGCGGCATAGTAGTGCCCGTAGTAGAAAAAATAACCGGCGACCTGAAACCACGCTTCATGGGGAATCGGCCGTTTCCGCCCGATATCAAGCCAACCGTTCCGGTCACGCAATCGAATCAACCACTCTTCGGTGATCTCGTCGGTAACGGTTTCATCGCCCCACACGCGAAGCGCAAAATTACAGGCCTGGGTCCGTCCGAGACTGGCGGCGGGACGGTTCACATTGTAGAGAGGGCGGGCATTGAGATATTCCCCGTAAAGATAACTGTGATCGGGTTTCTGCTGCCTGTTCAATGCCGCGACAGCACGACTTACCAATTTTTCCGGAACGGAGACACCCGCGATTCCCTCCGCCTCTTTCAGAGCGACAAGACAGGTTGCTGTCGTAAAACTGATCGAGCTGGAACCCGGTCGCGCCGTCTGCGCCCGCATGTCGTAATAGCCCCACCCCCCGTCAATCGAGGAGAATCGCTCAAGCCGCTTGATCTGCCCCTGAATGAGTTCAGCCAACTTCGCCTTTCCCTCCTCCGAGTCTTCGCGTTCGTAAAGGTCGACGAGGGCTTTGATCCCATAAGAATGAGTCCAAACGTTGTAGATCGCCGTGGGCGTGCCACGGCGCACCGCGGGCAGTTCTTCCAGAAACCACCGCTCTGCTTTTTCAAGGCTTTCCAGCGCCTCTCCCGGCTCATCGGCGAGCCCTGAATCACACAATGCGGAAATGCACAATGCTGTCACCGCAGCGCGAAAAGCGTCATGAGCCCCCGGAACCGGAGCGTAAATATTGAGGCCTTTGGTCTGGCGGGCGGAGCCCCAACTGCCATTCGGATTCTGATCGTCGATCAGAAAGTCGACTCCGCTGACAATCGCCGCATCAATCGCCGCAGGATCAGCCGATTCGACACTTCCACTGAAGCAGCAGGTCAGCAGCCCCGGCAGGACAATACTTTTGAGGAAAGTGGTCTTCACGACTTCGCTTTGGCATCGGGCCTGGAATCCGCTTCGGGTTTCGCCTCCGAACCAGATTTCGCTGGCGCGGCATCTTTTTCAGCGGCCGGCAGTTCAATGACGTCACCGGCTTTCAGCCCCTTCAGGATCTCCACTTTCTTTCCGTCGGTTTTTCCCGTTTCCACGCGGCGAACTTTCCCGCCTTTCAGGGTAACACTTTCTTTGGCGCCCTCTTTTTTAATGGCTCCTTTGGGAACGGTGAGCGCTTTCTCATTCTCGTAGGTAATCACTTCCGCCGTCGCCGCCATCCCCGGCATGACCGGCTTGTCTTTCGGAGCGGCGGAAAGACTGACAATCGTATCAAAGGTGTTCGTTGAAAACGGGACAAACGACAGACCCGTGACCTTCCCTTTGAGTTTCACCTCGCTGTTCCATTTCATCTCAGTCTCAGCCGACTGGCCGACCTCAAGATTTTTCAGCGAAGTCTCGCTCGCGGCGGCGCGAAGTTGAACCTTCGATGGATCCACCACGGTCATGACGACCTCCCGCATTGTCAGCTTGGCTCCGGGAAGCAGTTTCCGCTCCACCGTCGAAGCCGTCGTCCACTTCCCTTTCTGTGCCATTCCGTAGTAAACAACCCCATCGTGAGGTGCCTGAACGGACATCGCCTTGAGGTCCATTCGCAGTTCATTGAGCGACTTCACCGATTCTTCAAAATCACGATCAATCGCCGCTACTTCCTGACGCTTTTTCACGAGAGCGGCGCGCGTGCCCGTCTCGCTCGCTCGCCAGTTGATCCGGTGCAATTCGAGATCCTGCTTCAGCTTTTCATATTCCCGAGGAATCGTCGTGGTGAGAGAACGATCGGCGCGCTCTTTCGCTTTCTCGAGGAGCCACTCGTAGTTTTTAACAGAGTGCCTCGCCCGCTGGAGAATGATCTCCTCGGTCTCTTCGGTGAGGTCGTCCTCCTCATACATTTTCAATAGCTGATCCAACTCCTCCTGTGCGTAGGCAAGGTAGTTTTCCGCCGAAGAAACCGTCTCTTTGGCATCGCGCTCACGAAGTTCTTTCGTGACGTCTTCGTAATAGGCCAAATCAGCTTCGGCCTGAACTTTCAGCTCCCGGGATCGATCAAGTGTAAGAGGCGTCGTCTTTTCGAGCTTATCCAACTCGAGGTGAGCAGCCTCTTTCGCGAGTTCCTTCAGCGGCATCCCGAGATCGAGATCCCGAATTTTCTCTTTAATAGCATCAGTCTCAAGCTCTATGAGAACATCCCCCTTTTTAACCACCGTGCCGTGATCCACCGCTCTCACGACGGTAAGATCGCTCCACTGATCGAGATCAAGGGCAATGGGCGTCGCCCGGGTCGACTCGATGACACCGGAAACTTTCGTTTTCAGAATAAACGTCTCCGCTACGACCTCATGGGTTTTCGTATTCTCTTCCTTTGCATCCTTCTCACCCTCCACCTCTTTCTGTTCGACTTTGGCTTTCCCGCCGGCTCTCTCCGCTTTCGGTGCTTTCTTCACCGGCTTCTCAGCGTGCAGTGAAATCGAGAAACCAAGAACCAGGAGAACGAGAAAGCTCCCCGGAGATATCAAAAGTGGCATTCGCATGAAATGATTAATTTTTGTTAATTATTCTGGATATTGAATTTATAACGCTACCCTGAAATCTCCTCTAAAGTAAACGATTAATCGCGTGCCCCCCTTTTCAGCGATGGTACGGCTCCCCGCGCAAGATCGTGTGAACGCGGTAGATCTGTTCGAGGAGGACAACGAGAGCGAGCTCGTGCTGCATCGTAAAACCGCTCATCGCGACGACATGATCGGCTTTCTTCCGGAGGTCTTTGGAGTGACCGTCCGCTCCCCCGATCAAAAGCGAAACGCGTTTCACCCCGTCCATCTGCCAGGAACGAACATGGCCGGTGAAGTCATCCGTAGTCCAGTGCTCGCCGCGCTCGTCCAGCACGATTCGGATCGAGCCTTCGCTGGCAGCGAAAAGCTGGGCACTGTTTTTTTCCTGTCCTCCGTCCTTCCAATCGGTTTTCAAATCGACGCTCGCATAGCGATTGAGACGCTTCGTGTATTCAGCGACCCCCGATTTGGCGTAACTGAGAGAAGGTTTGCCGATTGCTGCGATTAGCCATTTCATGAAAATTTGTTGAGGCAGTAACTTGCAACCTTCCCGCCTTCATGCAAGATGCCGCGTTTTGAGCGAAATTTTATCACAGGGATATCTCGATCGTTTTTCCGGGCTGGCGAGGCTCTACGGGAAATTCGCGCTTCCACGCCTTCGCAATGCGCACATCGCCGTAATCGGACTTGGAGGGGTCGGTTCATGGACAGTGGAAGCGCTCACAAGGAGCGGTATCGGAAAAATCACCTTGATCGATTTGGACGACATCTGCATCACCAATGTGAATCGCCAACTCCCCGCGATCGAAGGCCAGATTGGGCGCCCCAAAGTGATCGCACTCGCCGAGCGGATGCGACTCATCAATCCGGAAATCGAGATTCAGGAACGCATCAAATTTTTTACCAAGTCGACAGCCGAAGAACTCCTCTGTCCTACCTACGACTGCATTATTGACGGAATCGACGACGCGCGACAAAAGTCCTTTATGATCGTGGAATGCCTCGAACGGAAGATTCCTCTCGTTGTGGTCGGAGGCGCCGGGGGAAAACAGGATCCCGCCGCAGTGAGCACCGCCGATCTAGCCTTCGCAACCAATGACCGGCTTCTCAAACTGGTGCGGAAAAATCTTCGAAAGGAATATAGCTTTCCCCGCGAGGAAGCGAAAGCGCCCACCGGAGTTCGCGCCGTTTACAGCACCGAGAATGCAAGATACCCATGGGAGGACGGCTCGGTGAGAGCAGAGCCGGAGCCCGGAAGTCATCTTCGACTGAATTGCGACACCGGATTTGGAAGCGCCGCGCCGGTTACGGGAACCTTCGGATTTACCGCAGCATCAGAAGCGATTCGCCTCATCCTCGCAGCTCCGGAAAAGGAAACGTGATCAGTTCAGTGCCACGAGCACGCGAATTTGATCGACCTCGGCGACGCCACCTTTGAGTTTCAGGTTCAAGGTGCGGCGATCTTCGCTCAGGAGAATCTGATCGTTACCGGAATCGAGCCCGCGCCCCGCGTTGAATGTTTCGCCGACATGAGAGAGCGAAGACCCCACTGAGGCATCCGAACCGGTGAGTCGATCTGAAGAATAGATCACTCCGACGACCGGATGGTCGAAGGTTAACGAGGCTTCAACTTCGCCATTATGATCAGCTCCGTTTCCATCGGAAGGCCAGAGCTGGAGGAGGTAGCTCCGTAAATCTCCTTTTGCCTGCAAACTCTGCCCGGGATTCACCTCAACCGATGCAAACTCGCCCACTTGAACCGTATCGACCTCAAGCTCACTGGCGGGACGAAATGATTCATTTTCGACAAAAACCTGCACCTCATTCTCCATCTGCCTCGAAGGCCCGATCTCAGATCCGGGCATTTCAATACGGACCGATCCAATATTTTTCTCCACCCCGGAGAGCAACGCCCAGGCCTTGCTGAAAGCATGTGGATTGAAAGGAATATCAACAAACCGGTCCCCGCTCTGATCCGCTTTGATCGCTTCTCTCTCAAAAAGATTTCGACATCCGCCCCCGCCGTCGAGACAAACCCCGCCTCCCCCTTCAAAAAACAAGGCAGCTGATGAGTTCTCGGAACGGGCGTCGATTCCGACGAGTTTCGTCGGTTCGGAAATATTCAATCCCTTCGACTTCAACGAAATCCCCATGTCATTCGGAGCAATTCGCGCCAGAGCCACTCCGGCATGGACATGAGCCGAGGCATCGTCTCGAACCTCAAACAAGGCGGGCCCTTCCACCGTAATTTCGCTACCTGAAGCCATCGTCAGCGATACCACTCCGCTATCCAGTTGATACATCCCCGATTTCACACTGCCATCCGAACCGGGCGAGGAAAACCGGGACCAACTGACGTCACTCGAAGCTTTTGAAACAGAGGCCACTGCCGGGGAAAAATCCACATTCCCCGCAATCTGCTGAACGGTAAAGAAAGCACCGATCGCAATCGCAGCAGCGACTGCCGCCATCTTCGCAACCGTGCGGAAAAGCGACGGGGGAAAAGCGACCACATTATCAGCTTCGTCACTCTCCGCGAATTCCTGCTCGAGGCGCAATGTGAAGTCCTCTACAAAATGATCCTGTCTCGTTTCGGCCCACATCCTCGTTTCCAGCGCCTCGATAAAAGCCCCTTCGCTCTTCGATTCGGAAAGAACCTGAGAAAACCATTCATCCTCAATCAATTCGCGGCGCAAATCCTCAATCTCCCCCGGATTCTCCCAGAGACGCTTCACGATCTGATCGTAATCGTACAAAGTCGCTTTTCCCTCACTGACTATCGAATGGAGCTCTGACGGCACCCGCCCCTGCGATTCCAGCGCCTTCTCAAAATTCCCCTGAGCGCCCGAACTGCGATCGTCGAGCGCCTGCCGAATCAGCTCGGAAAAAGAAAGCTCGTCCCCGATTCGAACCGCCAGCCCTGCATTCTCCTCAGCCGCCTCAATCAGCGCATCCAGCGACGCGCTGTCGATTGAGCCATCGACGAGCTGACTGAGCCATATTTCTGTCGGGTCGTGTTTCATTCTACGCTTCGCAATACCCTCCGTTCGATTCAGAATCGATACCGAGACGCTCATCCATGCACTTCTTCAGAGCCGTTCTCGCCCGTTCCAGCGCCTTGCGCACCGCAGGCGGCTTCATTTCAAATTCTTCAGCAATATCCTGAGCGGAACTTTCGTTCTCATACCGAGACTTGAGAAGGCCGAGACTTTTCTCCGGCAACGACTTGATGCATTCCCGCAGGGCATTCAACTTGGCGAGACCGCGGTCGCCCAATTCCTCCTCCTCATGATCCGATGCCGAGGAACTGGAAAGAAGCACATCTGTTAAATTATCGGATAAAATCCGCTTACGGCGCGCGTCTTTGCGGCGCTCGTTGATGACCAGATTACGGGCAATTCCCCTGAGCCAGGCACCGAAATCCCGCTCCTTGTCGAATTCGTCGAGACGATTGTAGGCAACGATAAAAGCCTCTTGCGCAACATCATCGACCCACATAGGCGCGACGCCGAGAGAGCGCACGAACCCACGCAAGGTTGCGTGATGTTCGCGAACCTGCTCAATAAAAAGCTCGCGGTCTTCCTTTTGCATCTTCTCTAATAAATTGCCATGAAAACGCCCCGCGTGACACCCTTTTAAAAAGTTTTCCCGAAAATCGCGTTTCGCCCGTCATCGAAGCAATTGACAGAAACGTTCCCTCGACTAGATTCCACGCCGCGCCGACCATTTCGTCGGAGCAGTTTGCCGGAGTAGCTCAGGGGTAGAGCAACGCATTCGTAATGCGTGGGTCGGCGGTTCAATTCCGCCCTTCGGCTCCATGTAAATGGAGACGCAAACTGAAAAAAGTTGAACCGGCGAAGGCACTGCGACACTTCGCAGGTCGTCCGCCTCAGTGGAGGACAATTCAATTCCGCCCTTCGGCTCCATGTAAATGGAGACGCAAACTGAAAAAGGTTGAACCGACGAAGGCACTGCGAGACCTCGCAGGTCGTCCGCCTCAGTGGAGGACAATTCAATTCCGCCCTTCGGCTCCATATTAATGGAGACGCAAACTGAAAAAGGTTGAACCGGCGAAGGCACTGCGAGACCTCGCAGGTCATCCGCCTCAGCGGAGGACAATTCAATTCCGCCCTTCGGCTCAATTCCAGCCGGAATCAGATAAGGCAGCATAGGGAAGTCAGCTTGTCTTTTTTTGAAAAACAATGTCACAAATGGTTCCCTTTTTATCAATAAACTGATAGATATCCCGTCTCACATTCGAATTTCACCTTTCCACCGACTATGTCATCCACCGAACTCAGGCCCCTACTAGAAGCAGATCCAGGAAGCTGGTCACTTCGCCAGGCACTTGTTGAAGCCCTCATTGCCGAAGGCCAGCACGACGCGGCTGTTGAAGTGGTGAATGCAGGAGAGGCGATCCCGAGAGAACCTCAGCCCTGGGTGGATGCGGCAAAAGCCTACGCCGCCGTCGGCGCTCTCGAACAGGCACGCGGCCTCATCGCCGGCTCACTGGAGATCGACCCTGAGTATGCGCCCGCTCTGGAGTATCAGAAGACCATCGAAGCTGCCGTCGCGGCAACGCCGGTCGCACTCAGCGCCGACGATGTCGACGCTGACGAAAATTTATCAACTGACTCCGGAGCTGCTGCGATTCCCGTTATCGCCGTAGGATCGGCAGACGGAAACGATCCCATCGCCCTCCCACAGGTGAGCTTTTCCAGCACCGAAATGGACGCAATCCATGCGGCGGAAGAGGAAGCAAGACGTATCCGTGAGAAAACGATCGGCCGGGACAAGATGAACTCCATTTTGATCACCGTGGTGGTTCACGTGGCGATCATCGCACTGCTGACCTTCGTCGCTACCAAAACACCACCTCGCGTCCCACCGCAAATCGTCGCCTCCTCCGCTCCTCCGACGCAGGAGGAAGTGATCGAAAATGTGAAAATGGACAAACCCACCGTGGAACCCACCTCGGTGAACTCAGCCGTTGCTGACATCATTTCTGTGAGCGCGACTTCTTCCTTTTCCGTTTCCAATGTCGACGTGCAGGTTTCCAACATGGCGGTTGAGACCGGAGTGGCCTTCAACCCATCTATGAGCCTCGGGATGCCGACCTCGACCGAGTCAAAGATGATGTTCGGTCAGGAGATGGAGGGCGAAGTCCTCGGTGTGATTCTTGACGTTTCCGGCTCGATGGCAGAATTCCTTCCCGCCGTGGTTCGCGAAGTGGACAAGAACTTCAAGGATGCCCCCATCGTCTACGTGCGGAACATGCTCATTCGCGACGACAATCGCAAAGAAAGCGGTGAAGTGCGCCTTATCGTCCCGGAGGATGTCATCCCCTACTACAAAGACGAGTCCAACCGGAATGTTCGCTCCCCTTACTGGTTCCTGTGGCACGATCTTCCGAGAAAAGCCCCTCAGCGCTACGTGGACCGTCTCATTGAGACTTTTAAAGAGCGTCCGAATCAGTTCCTCTCTGTCGGACACTGGGAACAAAGCAGCACCGATGCAGCGATTGATTTCCTCATGGAGCAGGGCATCGACTCACTTTATGTGTTCTCCGATTACGAAGACTTTGTCGATGAAGATATCGCTCTCGAAATCGGCCAGAAGCTCGGCCGTCGCAAAATCCGCACCTACCTGCAGCCGGCAGAGGCGGGTAGCGATTTCCTCGATATCATGACGAAGAAAATCGCGAACCGCACCCTCGGTCGCAGAATGCCTTCACTCGTTTCTCTGATGAATGGAAAGCTCGACGAGCAGCCCACTTCTCTCACCATGCAGAAGCCTGAGGAGGACACCACCCTCGCCGATCTAGATATCAAGCTCGCGACCCCACGCCCGGAAGCGGTTGGCCTCGAATGGTATGCTGACAAGCCAAGTGAAAAACTGGTCGAAATCCACCGCATTTCCGAACCCGAATACGACGCTGTATTCTACGGTCCTGAAGCCCGGGTTTACATCTATCTGAAAAATGATCAGGGCCAGTATATTCAGAATCCGATCAAGTTTTTCTACCACAGCTGGAAAACGATCCCCGACCACCCGGATCCCCGCTACCGGACCCGTCGTCGTGAGTTCCTCAGAAATGCCGAGGAACCCTCCTTCGATGGAAAAGAAATCGTCTGGAAGATGATTCTCGAAGACGAGCTCAAATTTGACGTACATCTCTATCTCGGTAGAAAAGGCATGAACGCTACTTACGTTGCTGATCCTCCCACAGATGGAACCGGAGACTCCGCCCACATCTACTTTTCCGTCCCCGCTTTGGCGAGAGAAAGAGAAGATCGTTACTACGGTTTCGATTTCCCACAGGACGGCCTCAAGCTCGACCACGTGCGTGAAGCGAATAAAGAGAACGTCGTCATCATGAACCTCCCGCGTCAGTTCCGCGACCGTTTTGCAAAAAACTGGTCTCAGACAGGATTTGAGATGGGAGAGAACACGAGACACTTCAACGAACTCGTTCGCCGCCTCCCAAGCGGCATCCGCGAAATGGAAGTGAAAGGCCCGTCGTTTGGCCCGCGTATCTTTAAAGCACGGACCACGAGTAACAAGATTCTTCTCAATGGTGGGGCCGGACGTGCCGATATTGAGCCATGGGAGGGCTTTTACGCCAGCCTTCAGCGCTCCGGTGATTCCCGTCAGAAATTCACGAAGACCGAAGCGATTGAGATCGAAATCAAATAGGCAGATTCCAGGTCGAATCCAGTTGAAGTCTCAAGTGCGCAATGAACAGAGCCACTTGAGACTGAAAACTTCCTAAACCATTTTGAAGCGGCCCGTGAGTCGAATCTCAGAGCCTTCGAAGTAGACCCGAATGCGATAGGTCGTGTTTGGTCGAAATTCGATCTCCCCGGTCTTCACGTTGACCCGCTCGGGAATACGTGTGAGCTGCTTGTCGACCACAGCGTGATACCCGCGGTCGGAAAAGACATCAATCAGCATTGCGAGTGCAAGCGGATCAGCGAGAATCTCGTCCTCGTTGTTAATCACGGCACGACCTGAAATAGCGTGGCGTTCGATAATAGGAATGAACTTGGCGTTGATCAGCTCAACGACTTTGATGAACAAAGTCCGGTGCTCTCTCGCATAAGTGTCGAGACGCTTCACTAAATCCTGGCGGGCATGAACGACGATTTCATCAGCCAGAGGAATCCCGCGAATAATCTCAAAGGTTTCCTGCTCCAGTTCGAGCGAACTCTGATACTGAAGCTCGTTAAAGATATTCTGCTCGACCTCCTCGAAAGAACCCTGCGCATTGATGAGGTGATAGAAAAACACCTCGCGAAGTGACTGGAGCGCATCCCAGGTGCTCTCTTTAAAAATACGGTAACGGTGTTTTGCCGCCTCAATATCGAGGTCAGTAGCCCGCAGTTCCTCCAGCTCACCCACACCGGTCGCTTCGACCTCGGCATTGTGCTTCGCGATCTGGCGCCCGCGATAAAGTTGACGCTCCACGCTCGTCTTTTCATCTACGAACAAAACCATAACGTGAATCGTGGGCTGGCGGAAATAGCGCGCGAGCTCAGTCTCAGCATACTTGCGATGAAGCTTGCCGATTTCATCGACAAGCAACTTCATGCACTCCACCTGAACCTTCGTGCGGGGGAATCCATCGAGGACCGCTCCGTCGTGAAATTCTTCGCCCAGCATTGTCCGAAGCAAAATCCCCATGACCTCGCGATCTCCGACGAGCATGCCGTTATCCTTCAGCGCCTTTGCCTCGGGACTGTCGAGCAGCGAGCTCACCACGATGGGCGGACAGGTGAATCCGCGGGCCTTCATGATAAACTCTGTGTTCGTCCCTTTTCCGGCCCCCGGAGCCCCGCCGAGGAGAATAATCTCTTTTGGAAAGCGAAGCATTTCGATACCGAACTCCGCTTCGAGGTCTTTCCAGACGGCACTGAAAATCACCTGAGCATCTTTGATCTCAACGTCCGTCAGATCTGTGCTCTCTATGTCCAGGGCATCGGCATCACTCATAAAGAATGCAATCCGTCTGTTTCACAGCTCCCGCAAGCGCAATTGTAGTGGAATTACGCCTTTTTGCCGGACTCCCCGATTTCAGGGCTTTCGATTCGCACGACTCAACAGGGTTCGCTCACTTATCCAACCCTGTTGAAACACATGCAAATACGATAAATGCCACTCCGCATCGCGGTCAGTTCCGGCGGAACGCGCTTTGTATTAGAGAAAGTAAGTTGCCGCGCATGGCGAATAGATGCCTGAAAAACTGTGCGCCTTTCCACGACGATTCTGATACAGAATACAGTAAATGAGATCGTTACTTACTTTCGCCCTTTTCGCGTTGCTTCAACCTGCACTTTCCCATGCCGCTCCCGACGAAGCGCCTGAAGGCTTTGAATCCCTTTTCAACGGAAACGATCTCACCGGCTGGATCATTCCGGAAGGCGACAATGATCACTGGAAAGTGATTGATGGAGTGATCGACTACGACTCCCAGTCCGAAGCAAAGGGAGACAAGAACCTCTGGACGGCGGCAGAATACGGAGACTTTGAGCTCAAAATCGATTGGAGACTCAAGAGAACAACCGGGTTTTACGATGTCCCCTACGTCCTTCCCGACGGAAGCTACGTGCTCGACGCCGACGGGAAAAAGATCACTCACCCGATGCCCAACGCGGATTCCGGAATTTATCTTCGGGGCGCTTCGAAGTATCAACTCAATATCTGGTGCTGGCCTATCGGATCCGGCGAAATGTATGGAATTCGAAACAACCCAGCAACCGATCCGGAAGTCCGTGCCGGAGTGACTCCGAAGCTCAAGGCCGATAATCCCATTGGAGAATGGAACACCTTTCACATCACGATGAAGGGCGACCGGCTCACCGTCGTCCTCAATGGCCATACCGTAATCGAGAACGCTCTCATCCCCGAAATTCCGCAGACGGGAAAAATCGCCCTGCAGCACCACGGCGGCAAAAAGCCGGACGGCACCTTTTCCCCTGCTTCGAGCCTTGTTCAGTTTCGAAATATCTTCATCAAGGAACTCAAATAGGATCCGCTTTCCATCCCTCCATGAAACACTTTGCGACTCTCCTCCTCGTATTTCTCACGCCTCTTGCTTTCTCAGCTGAAAGCGAATCTGCGGAAACGGCACCGGGCCATTCCAGCCATGGTGAAGTCTTCAACGAAGGCCCCAGGCAATCCGCTGTTCTCATTCCGGGCACCGGGGAAGTCACCCTGAAGGTCTCGACCCAATCGCCCGAAGCACAGACATTTTTCAATCAGGGCCTGGGGCAACTTCACGGATTCTGGGACTTCGAAGCCGAACGAAGCTTCCGTCAGGCCGCCGCGCTTGATCCCGATTGCGCGATGGCCTACTGGGGAATGGCGATGGCCAATTTCAAAAACGACAGCCGCGGCAAAGAATTCATCAATGAAGCCGTCGAGCGGAAAGAGCACTGCAACGATTTTGAGAAACTCTGGATCGACGGTCTCGCCGCTTACTACAAAGACAACAAACTGGATCTCAAAAAGCGCCTTCGCGAATTCGTGCGCTCCCTTGAAAAAATCGCCACGGCCTACCCCGATGAAATCGAAGCTGAGGCATTTCTCTTGAAGCAAATTTACTACAACAACGGAAAGGGCCTCACGATCCCGAGTCACTACGCTGTGAATCTGCTCGCGGAGAAAATCCTGACTAAAGCACCCAACCATCCCGCGAATCATTATCAGATTCACCTTTGGGACAAAGAAGACGCGGCAAAAGCCCTCACCGCCGCCGCCAACTGTGGTCCGGCCGCCCCCGGGATTGCCCACATGTGGCACATGCCCGGTCATATCTATTCGAAACTGAAACGCTACGACGATGCCGCATGGCAACAGGAAGCCTCCGCCCGCGTCGACCATGCTCACATGATTCGCTACCAGATCATCCCCGATCGCATTCACAACTTTGCCCACAACAACGAATGGTTGATCCGCAATCTGAACTCACTCGGCAAATATGATCAATCCGTCGAGCTCGCGGCCAACATGATTTCGCTTCCCCGTCTCGCCAAATTCAAAAAGAAGGAGGATGAGTCCACCTACAATCCCGATGGCAGCAGCTGGAGTTACGGTCGGCAACGACTTCGCGACACCTACATCCGTTTTGAACAATGGGAAGATTACATTTTTGAAGCCGGGAAAGGCACTCTCAAGCCGGACGGCAAATCCATTACCGCGAACGATCACGATCGATTCCTTGGAGTCGCCAAATTTGAAACCGGCGACCTCGCGGGTGGAACGAAACACCTGCAGGCAATCAATGAGCGCCTCGCCCTGAAGAAGAAGGAGCGCGACGAAGCCGTTGCAAAGGCGGAAACGAAGGCGAAAGACAGCAAGAAAGACGAGAAAGGCATTACTGAGGCGAAAACGGCCGCTGAAAAACCCTTCAAAAGCAATATCGAGACACTCGAAGACATCCAGCGGGAACTCACTATTTATTCAGCGCTGACTGCAGAAAAACCTGACACGACACTGGCCAAAGAGAATCTCGCGGAACTAAAGAAAGTCGCAAAGCACCGCCACGCGACGCTCTGGCAGCGCGCCGGCGACAATGAGAAGGCCATCAAACTTGCCGGAGAGGCCGTCAACAGCGCGAAAAATGAAGTCCTCCCCCTCATTGCTCAGGTGAAAATCCTGCATAAAGCGGGAGAGAAGGAGAAAGCCAAAGCCGCCTTTGAAATGCTTCGCACCGTCGCTCACGGAGCCGATAGCGAAATACCTCTTTTCAGTTCACTCACCCCCATCGCGACGGATCTGGGAATCGCGCTGCCCTGGCAGAAGCATCCCGCTGCCGCGACCGATCTCGGGGCCCGCCCTCCTCTCGATTCGCTTGGGCCCTTCCGCTGGAGCCCGCCGAAAGCACCGCCTTTCCGTCTCACCAATGCGGACCACGTCAATTCCTCACTCGAATCCCTGACCTCGCGTCCGGTCCTCCTCATCTTCTACCTCGGGCGGGGCTGCACCCATTGCATGGAGCAACTCAATGCATTCGCACCCGTCTATGAGAAATACAAAGAGGCAGGAATCGACATCGTCGCGATCAGCACTGATTCTGTCGCCGGACTGGAAAAGACCTTCCAGAGTGCCGACGAAGGGAAAAACCCGTTTCCCTTCCCGCTCTACTCGGATGAAAGCCTACATACATTCAAGGATTACCGGGCCTACGACGATTTTGAGAAAACCCCACTTCACGGAACCTTTCTCATCGATACCAGCCAGCGCATTCGCTGGCAGAATATCAGCTTCGAACCTTTCATCTATCCCAATTGGATGCTGGAGGAATCGATCAGGTTACTGGGTCTCGACAAGACCAGGAGTTAACCCCGCTGCAGTTCCAATACCGGCGAAACTCTGATCTCCGGGAAAGTCACAACTTTCTCATTAAAGTTTAGCGCAAAGTGTAACTAACTTTGGAAAAATCCGTAGAAAGAGGTGGAGACATACAGCTAAAATTGCAACATGCCTCGACCAACACTTAGCGAACCACAAACAAGAACAATCACCCCCCTGATCTAGGGGGATGACACCCGGGACAAACATAGGTAGTCTCTTATAACGTAGCGAATTTTCCTGAGCATATAACCACTGAGCTCAGAAACTAATTTGTGTCTGGATACAGTCTCTGTTCCGCACAATAGGGGAGGAAGTCCAGCGTTCCACTGTGAAAACAGTGGGACGTTGGCAACCCTTCAACTCCCTTGATCTCCAAAGATTTACTTCATGCCTTCGGAATCACAGTGGAACACCATTCTGAACGCCTCACTGAGGATCCATCGATCCAACTCCATCATTGAAGCAGGAGAAGAAGCCCTATACGCACTGAGAACGGTACTTTCTACCGACTGCATTGAACTCAATCTTCTCCAAACAGCACCCTCAGATCTGCCCACCGAAACCAATTCAATTCAGAAAAGTGTCGACGCCGGTCCCGATTGCTATCTTCACTTCCAGGCAAATTACACCACCCCTGTTTCAAAGACGGAAATGCAATGTTTTGACGTGATTATAAAACATGTCATCTGCGCAAGCCGTCGCCTCCCATCTCAGGCCGGTAACAAAATCGTTCCGATGTCGTTACCGGCAAACCGGATATCCGGCCAGAATTAGCCTCGGCTCTATTCGGCCAACCACTGCACTGCGTCGATAACGACGTAACCATCAGTTCCTGCGTTGCTAATCGTCACAGAAGCAGTCGCCCCCGAGTCAAAGGTGAAAGTTCCGAGGTCGTGAAATGGATCATGCGACCCTTTTTCCTTCTGGTTCAGAGTCACGCTCGACTCACCGCCGGCGTGACTGACAACCACCTTGATGTTTGAGGCGCGATTATTGTTCCGGGGATAAGAAACCCGGACTGAATATTTACCTCCCTCTTCCAGCTTGGTTTTAAATGTGGCCGCTGCCTCCCCTTTGTCCTGATTGTTATCGTGACGATACCCAAACCGGACAAACGGGCCGTTCGTGGCACTCGGTTTCCAATTTCCGCTCATTTCAGCCTGCTCATCGTCAACCACGATCCCTTTCACATCTTCAATCGCCTTACCTTTGCCGACAGAAACAGGACCATCGTATTCGAGAATTTGGCCATCTTTCTCCAGTCGCTCACGCAGCACTGCATAGGGCACATCCTGCACCGGAATGCCTTGATCGATCGCGATCGACGCCGCCGTCGCTGCGCTCTGTCCGAGAATCATGAAAACCGGCTCCATGCGGATTGATCCAAAGGCAATGTGGGTGCTGGAAACACAAACAGGGGCAAACAAGTTCTGACACTGCTCTTTCTTCGGAACAAGTGATCCGTAGGCGATCTCATAAGGGCCATTCGTGCTCACACCGATATCCCCCTCATTCTGGACGTAGCCTTCAGGAGTGATGTAACGCTGGACATTGTGGGAGTCGATTGTATACGAGCCCATCCCAACTGAATCGGGCGTCGGCACGACCTTGCGAAGCTCATTCTCGGTCATGACGAAGTCCCCCATCATGCGGCGGGCCTCACGAATGTAGAGCTGCGGGGACCAGTTTCCGGTTTCCTCATACTCGTCTTTGGGAAGCCCCCACTTCTGCATCGCCTCCCGCACCTCTGCCGGAACACGGGGATCGTTTGCAATAAAGTAGAGCCAGCCCTTTTGATAGGTTTCATGCTCAGCAATGATCTCACGACGACGCTCATAGCTGCCATCGGGATAGTCGTAGTTATAGCCGATGTTGTCGGTGCTCATCGGCCCGTGATTATTCGTATCAGTCTTGTGGTTTGGAAGCGGGTCGAATTTCCCGAAGGTGTCGCGCCAACCGGCGTCGAAAATCCTCACGAGAAGCTCATACTGCCCGGGGTCATATCCTTCCGGCTTCTCAAACGGAATCCGGTTTTCAGGATGATTGGTAAGACACATACGGAAGCAGTACGCCTGAACGCGATGATCGGCCTCGCCCTTAACGCCCGGATCCTCCGCACTGACACGGGCAATCACGCCGCTCGACGGATCACCGGGCACCTTGTAGGGACTGATCGGCTTAGCCACAGCGCCAAAATGGTGACGGTGATGAAGCACCCCCGTCTGAACGCCGTTCCAATTCTCATTAAACTCGGAATTCGCTTCACGACCGACATGATAGTCGACGCCGGCTGCCGCAATAAGATCACCTTCATAGGTCGTATCGAGAAACATCTTCCCGGGATATTTCTTTCCACTCAAGGTGGTGATCGAAACGATGCGACCGTCTTCGAGCTCAACCCCGTTCTCGCGGTCGAGCCATTCGTCACGAACCACCTTGAGATCGTATTCGCTCACGTAATCTTCGAAAACAGCCTTGGCGATGCTTGGCTCAAAAATCCACATCGTCTTTTCCTCTCCGTCAATCGCAGGGGTCCCCTGACCTTTGCCGCCGTATTCCTCTTTCGCCTGCCACTTCCAGCTCTCCGGCTTCTGGTATTCCTTCCAGATTCGATGATAAAAATCACGGGCAAGACCGCCGATGACCGCTTTGTTGCCTGTATCAGTCCAGCCAAGACCACCGCTGGAAAGTCCTCCGAGGCGTTTATCAGGACTGACGATAATGACAGACTTGCCCATTTGCTTCGCCTGCACTGCCGCAATTACCGCCGCGCAGGTGCCTCCGTAGATGACAATGTCATGAGATTCCTCTTCGGCCCGGCCGGAAAGAGGCATCAGGGCGAGGCTCAGTGCGAGAAATGATCGGAGTATAAAATTCATGCGCTATCGTAGGGAGAATTGCCGTTTCGGACAAGCCACCAGTTCACGCCAAATTTTTCGTGACCAATTCCGCAGAATCACGAATCCGCGCCGGATCCGCTTATGCCAAAAGCGCTTCGACGACCTTGCCGTGAACGTCGGTGAGACGGAAATCTCTTCCCGAAAAGCGATAGGTCAGCTTCTTGTGATCGAATCCCAACAGGTGCAGGATCGTCGCGTGCAGATCGTGCACGTGCACCGGGTCAGAAGCGATCCCGAGCCCGAAATCATCGGTTGAGCCATAGGTCATGCCGCCTTTGACACCACCTCCGGCCATCCAGACCGTGAACCCGTCGACATGATGATCACGTCCGTATTTCTCAACGTCCTTCGGCCCTTTCTGAATCGTCGAAGTCCGTCCCATTTCGCCGCCCCAAATCACGAGGGTGTCCTCGAGCATTCCCCTCATTTCAAGGTCGGTGAGCAATGCTGCAATCGGCTGATCGGACTCTTTGGTGAGAGTTTTAATTCGCGGAAGCAAGGCCCCGTGATTATCCCACGGCTGACCTGCCCCGTGATAACACTGCACATACCTGACACCCCGCTCAACGAGACGCCGCGCCATGAGCAAATTGCGTCCCGTCGGAGTATCGCCATAGCTCTCGCGAATCCCTTCGGGTTCTTTCGTGATATCAAACGCATCCGTCGCCGCGGTCTGCATCCGGAAAGCGAGCTCCATCGAATGAATGCGCGAGTTCAATCGCTCATCGCCTTCACGAAAATGCTGATGCCGCTGATTCAGCGCCTGCGTGAGTCGAACCAGATTTCGCTGAGTCCCCGTCCTGATATCACTTCGTTTGAGGTGCGGAATCATCTCGCCCTTCTTCACATTCGTTTCAATGTGAGTCCCCTGATAAACCCCCGGCAAAAATGAACTGGTCCAGTTCCGGGACTGGGCTGTCGGCATTCCGTTCGGCATCAGAACGACGTAACCGGGGAGATCTTCACTCTCAGTCCCCAACCCGTAAAGAACCCACGAACCGATGCTGGGTCGCGCCAGAGTCGGATGCCCGCAATTCATCATGAGGAGCCCCGGCGAGTGATTCGCAATCTCACTCTGCATCGAACGAATCACACACAGCTTGTCGGCGTGCTTCGCGACCTGAGGGTAGAGTTCACTGATCTCGAGACCGCTCTGCCCGTGTTTGGAAAATTTAAATGGAGACGCCCAGACTGTTCCGGCACGATCCCGCTGCGTTCGCTGCAGAGTCTCTTTGATCGAATCAGGGAGCTCCTGCCCGTCGAGTTTCGCAAGCGAAGGTTTGGGATCGAAGGTATCGATCTGTGACGGCCCCCCGTTCATGAAAAGATGGATGACCCGCTTCGCCTTTCCCGGAAAATGAGAATCGCGTGTCGCGAGTGGCGACTCGCTGATCGATTCCCCGCCCTTCATCGCCGCAAGAAGATCCGATGCAGCGAGCGCACCGAAACCAAATCCAACCTTTTGGAGCGCTTCCCTTCTTGAAACAGTAAATTCAGAATTCATTCGGCAATAGGGGTCAGTCGACATACAGAAACTCGTTCGACATGAAAAGTGACTGAGCCACAAGCGACCAGGGCTGAACATTGCGGCCTTCTTCAATTTCAACAAACCGCTCAACCTGCTTAACTTCATTCGCCACCGGCTCACGGTGAAAAACCTCTTCGTAGATCGCCGAAATCCGGGACGGACCGTCGAGTTTTTCATCAAACTCGAGCGACGCCACGAGCGCCTCGCTTTGCTCGATCACAAAGGGAGAGTTCATCAGAAAGAGCGCCTGAGGTGCGACAATGTTCTCGGTCCGCTTCGATTCTGTCTGCATTGGTGAGGGGAAATCGAAATTCCGCAGGGTCGTATCCTGATTGAATCGATTCACGAAACCGTAAATGCTGCGACGCTTCGAATACTCATCGCCCCAGAGCTGCCCGCTTCGGCCGTGCATCCTCGGGTCAAGCTGCCCCGAAAGTGCGAGCAGAGAATCGCGAAGTTCTTCGATGCGAAGCCGTTTCCGGTTCGCCCGCCAATAGAGTTGGTTTTGAGGATCCACCTCCACACTCGCTTCCACAGTGCGACTGCTTTGACGAAACGTTTTCGAAGTAACAATGAGCTTCACGAGATACTTGGTGGACCAGCCATTCTCGACAAACTCAGCCGCGAGGTAATCAAGCAACTCCGGATGGCTCGGAGCCTCGCCCTGCAGCCCGAAATCAGAGGGGGTATCGACGATATAATCCCCCATCAACATTCCCCAAATCCGATTCACATAGACGCGCGCCGTAAGCGGATTCTCCGGGTCGATGATTTTTTCCGCGAGCTCAAGTCGTCCGCTGTTCGCTCTCGTAAACTCCGGCTGAGCAGCGTCGAGAATTTTGAGAAACCGTCGCGGAACCCGGTCACCTCTATTGGCAGGTTCTCCACGAACGAAAATAAACGCATTTTCCGGCTTCTCCCGCTCGGAAACACTCATCGCTCTTGCGGGCGCACCGTCGTGACTCACAAGCAACTGCGCGAGTTCGGTCTGCTTGATCGCCTCCGCGACGGACCGATTATTACCCTTCTTCGAAGCACCGGCATCCTTAATCTTTTTCTGAATCGCCTGATTCTGCGCCTTATAATCAGCGACCAGTTTTTCATCAGGATCGTATCCGTCGATCACCGGGAACTCGTTGATGTCCCAGGGTTCGGGTCTGTTGACCGAGTTAAAGACTCCGTAGAGCGAGTAATAATCCGCCGTGGGAATCGGCTCAAATTTGTGATCATGACATCGCGAACACGAAACCGTCATCCCCATGAAACCACGCGTCGTTGCGTCAATCGCATCATCCACGAAATCGTGAGACTTGTTTCGATGCGGGGAAACGCCGAGAAATCCAAGCGCTGCCAGTTCCGGAGCCCGGTTCTCTGAAACAATCAGATCAGCGGCGAGTTGCTCTTTCACGAACTGATCGAACCGCTTGTCCGAGTTGAAAGCATCGATCACATAATCCCGAAATGTGAACGCATACGGGTAGTAATGCGGCGTCTTCGTGTCAGGCCGGTAAGTCGAAGCGGTATCCGCATAGCGCGCCACATCGAGCCAGACCCGACCGACATGTTCACCATACTGCGGCGAAGCGAGAAGGTCGTCGATGAGCGCTTCCGGTGATTTTTCAAAAGTGTCCTCATCACGCGGAGGCAAGCCGGTAAGCGCGTAGCTCACCCGACGGGTCAGAGTTCTCGCGTCAGCCTGAGGTGAAGGAGTGAGTCCGTTCTCAGCCAGCTTCGCAAAAATAAAACGGTCAACCGGATGAGCGTTCCAGGCTTTGTTCTCAACCTCGGGAGGAGCCGGTGCATCAACCGGTTGGAAAGCCCAGTGACCGGCAGCTTTTTCAAAAATCACTTCCTGGTTTCCGAGCTGGGAAAACTCGGTATCGCCCATGTCTTCGGCAGGTCCGGGAGCGCCCATCCCGACCCATTTTTTGAGCAGCTCAATTTCGCTATCCTCCAGCTTATACTTCGGAGGCATTTCAAAATCCGGATCTTCGTAAACCACCGCTGTGATCAAAAGCGACGCTTCGAGACTGCCGGGAACGACCGCCTTCCCCGAGTCGCCGCCTTCCAGCCACGCGGACTCACGATCAAGAAGAAGCCCGCCCTTTTGCGCTTCCTCCGCCTCGGAATGGCATTCGTAACAGTGCTTCACGAGAATCGGACGCACGTGCTTTTCGAAATACTCCGTCCCGCTCATCTTGCCTTTCGGCTGCGCATGGGCAACCGAAGCAACCATCAGCAGAAGACCGATCAATGTTCTGGACCTAAGAGGGTTCACTCCGCAATCTAACCCTGTTGGATCGCCCCGTCTCTCGCGATTTCGAGCGTGCTTGCGTTATTCCTTTGCTTCCAAATCCGTCTCTGGAATCGGAACTTCCCAACCACCGCCGAGGGCCTGAATCAGCTGCACGCTCGTGACAAGTCGCGCTGACTCCGCCTGAATCCGGCTTCGTTTTGCATTGAGGCTGGAATTCTCGGCATCGACCACTTCCAGATAGCTCACGAGACCGCCCTTGTATCGCTGACTTGAAAGCCGGGTCGCCTCCCCGGAAGAAGCAGAGGCCCGGCGTCTCGATACGATCTCTTTGTCGAGATAGCGCATTGCGGAAAGAGCGTCCTCCACCTCGCGAAACGCTTTCAGGACCGTCTCCCGGTACAGGGCGACGGCCTCGTCTGAATTTGCGTAGGCACGACCGATGTCGAGCCCCGAGCGTCCCGCCTGATAAAGCGGCACCTGCACCTCGGGACCGATCTCGCCGAAAAGACTGGAAGGATCAAACAAGGTTCCGAGATCAAGACTCGAAAGACCACCCGACGCCGCCAAATTGACGCGGGGTAAATACGACGCCTTCGTCGCTCCGATCTGTGCCACGGTCGCAGCCATGCGCTGATCCGCAGCGACGATGTCAGGTCGCCGCGTCAGCAACTGCGAAGGAAGTCCGCTTGGAATACGCGGAGGATCTTTGATTCCACCCGCGGGAATTTTCAACTGCCCCGGCACCTCGCCGCAAAGCGCGGCGATCGCATTGAAAAGACTCGCACGGGAACGGGACAGCTCATGCTCCTGCGCCTTCGTCGAATCCACTTCCGTCTGAGCACGGGCAAGCCCGAGACCGGTCTCCTCTCCGCCGTTCACCCGCGCGCGGACGAGACGCAAATTTTCCTCACGAAGCGATACCCCGCGTTTCAGAATTTCCATTTCAGCATCCGCGTAACGGAGCTGAAAATACTGCTTCGCCAATTCAGCCTGCAACGAAAGCCTCGCCGCCGCGACATCCGCCGCCGCAGCTTTTTCCTCCGCCTGCGCCGCTTCAACGGTCTGACGGACACGCCCCCAGAGATCGATTTCATATTTCAGATTGAGCGCTGCCCGATACTCCGAATAATTGATTTCCGGCGGAACAAACACTCCGCTAGCCGAGTCCCGTTTCCGCTTCCAGACGACATCCCCGCTCACCGAGGGAAAGCGATCCGCCTGCGCCAGTCCGAGCTCATTGCGCGCACGATCATAACGAGCCAGAGCCACCGCGAGCGAGGGATTTCCAGCTTCGAGCTTGCGGATCAACTGAGTCAAAACCGGATCATTAAAACAGGCCCACCAGTCTCCCGCCGGCAGAAGAGGACGTTCACTGCCGCCGTTTTTATATTTCGCACCGGCATGCACCGTCGAGCTGCTCAGCTCGGAAGGATCGACATTACAACCCGTCAACGCTGCGGCAAAACCGCTCGTAGCAGCAAGTAGAAGAAGCTTGAATGGGAAGGTCGAAAAATTCATCACGAAGCAGTTTGCGGAACGGAACCGTCAGTTTGGACGACCGGAGAGTCGTTGCGCCGAATCGCAAACATCGCACTGAGAACGGTCGGAACAAGAAACAGAGTGAAGACCGTCGAGACAACGAGCCCCCCGACCACGACAGCCCCGAGCCCGCGATACAATTCAGAGCCCGCACCGGGGAGAATCACGAGAGGAAGCATCCCGCCGACGCTTGTGAGCGTTGACATCAGAATCGGTCGCACACGGCTCTCAACCGAAAGGCGAATCGCCAGCTGCGGATCCAGCGAAGGATCTTCACGGAGAAAGTTCAGGGTCTGATGGACGATGAGAATCGCATTATTCACGACCACTCCCGCGAGAATCACAAAGCCAAGAATACTGAGCATGTCGAGGTTCTGAACCGGCGCATAACGATCCATCACGCTCACCTGGTGAACCATCGCGAGGCCGACAAACCCGCCGAAAGTCGCGAGCGGAACACTGATCATGATCACGAGAGGATAAGTCCAGCTTTGGAACAAAATCACGAGAAGCAGGTAGATTACGAGAAAGGCAAGAAAGAGGGTGCTCGAAACGGTTCCGAGGAAACTCCCGTCACCGAGAAGAACGGTCTTAATTTCATTCAGCTTGCCCGCCGAGCCCGACAGCTGCGATCCCACCGATGGAGGAATTACACCGCCTTCACGCAACCCCGCGATCGTTTCTTCGACCTGCTTGATCGCCACTTCCAGCGGAATCGAAGCATCAGGAGTCAACTCGATCGTGACCGCGCGGAGACGGTCAACATGACGGATTTCATCAGGCCCCTGAACCCGCTTCAGCTCTGCGAGACTTCTGAAATCGACGACCGCTCCCGAGGGAGTCGCCACAGGCGCGTCGAGCAACTGCTCCATGGCATCATCACCGCGTGAGTATCGGCTCAGGATCTTCATATCACGAAGCTCACCGTTCTGCTCGTAGTCGCGGAAAAGGAGAATCCCGTCGCCATTCGCCTGCACCGCGAGTCCAAGGTCCGCACGGCTCATTCCGAGCTCGCGCAGGCGCTCATCCCGCGGCACGAGCTGTAACTCAGAAAGCGGCTGGGCAAAATTCGGCGGTTCCGGCTTCAGGGTGGTTGGACCGAACTGGCCCATCAAGGTGCCGAACACAGCTCCAGCCGCTCCACTGACTTCATCGAGATTGTTCCCCGTGAGATCGATTTTAATCGCCGAACCCGTCGCACCGCCAACCCGGAAAAGCGGCATCTGGAAAGCAAAGGCGAGCGTATCGGGCGCAGCGACACCGGAAGTCGCATAATTCAAAAGTGGAACGGCATCAATGGCACGTTTTTTATCACCGGGAATTGCCCCATGGAACATGCGCCCCTCAAAACTAACCAGAAAGTAGTGCTCCAGAGGAGGCGGCATCACAGTTGCGCCCTCGGGGGCCCCCATCCCGATCGCGACCGGCTTTCGCTCGTCTATCGGATCACTGGATCGACCGGATGCTTTCTCCATGACATCTTCGACACCGAATTTATTCGGGGTCGTTTCCCACGATGACTGCACCCGCGATTCGATCCGCTCACCCATCTCAGAGAGTTGCTCAAGGTTGTAACCCGGAGGCGGAAAGAGAAGTCCGAAAATGATATTCCGGTTCCCCGTGGGGAGATAATCAAGCGGCGGCAAGAGAAGCTGCGTTCCGAAAATCGTCACCATGCTGAATCCGATAATGACAATCCCCCGGCTCGCCCAGTTTCCCGTCCCCAGCGAGACGAGGCGGGATACCCCTTTCGGAAGCGACTCTATAAATTGGGTGACCGGACTGAGAAGGACCTCGAGGAAACGGGCTAGGCCACGGCGCTTCTTGGTGTTGTTCACATCGCTCCGATGTAAAAACCGCGCCGAAGCAGCCGGGATCACTGTAATCGAAACGATCATGCTCAACCCTACCGAAGCCATAATCGCGAGGGCGATGTCACGGAAAAGCTGACCGGCGGTTTCCTGAATGAGAAGGATGGGGAAAAACACCGCGAGAGTCGTCAGGGTTGATGCGACGACCGCGCCGGCAACCTCTTTCGCCCCGTCGCGAGCCGCCTGCCGCGCCGGCTTATCCATTTCAAGATGACGATAAATATTCTCGATCACGACGATAGCATTATCGACCACCATCCCGACAGCAAAGGCGAGCCCCGCGAGAGAAATGATGTTAATCGATCGTCCTAACGCGACGAGAACAACGAAGGAGGCAATCACTGACACCGGGATCGCAATCGCAATGATTCCGACACTGCGGAACGAGCGGAGGAAGAAGAGCAAAGTAATCGTCGCGAGAATGCCCCCGAGCATCAGATTCGAACGCACCAGCGTCACCGCGTCGCGCACATAAGTGGTGGAGTCGTAGGTTTTAATCAGTTCCAAGCGCCCTTCCAGCCCCAGCTCTTTGGATTTCTCATCCAGAACGCCTCCTTCTGCATTCATCGCCTCCACCTCTGCGGTGAGCGCTCCCATCGTCTCGAGCAGGTTCGCGCCGCGCTCGAGCTGGAAATTAAAAAACGGCATTTTGTATCCCCTCGCCCGCGCCCAGCTCGTAGGTTCTTTGAACGCCTCCTCCACCGTCGCGATATCGCCGAGGTATACGGGACCTGATTCGTCCTGTGTCAGGATCATTTGAGAAACGTCTTCAGAGCTTTGAAAACGCCCCATGCTGCGCACCCGAATGTCGCGCTTGCCCTCTACAATTCGCCCTGCGGAAACATCGACGTTCGCCTGCTCAATCGCAGCACGCAATCCGGCGTAGGTGATCCCCCGGTTCGCCATCGCGACCGGATCGACAACAATGTGCAACTCGGATTGTACCGCTCCGCGAATCCCCACCTGAGAAACTCCCGGGACACGATCGAATCGTGGCCGGAGTCTGCGCTCCATGAAATCGTATAGCGTCGCGGAATCGAATTTCGGATCGGTCGAAGCGAGACCGATCCAGGAAATGTAATCAACGGACTCAGGATCGACTCCTTCCACAACCGGCTGGAGAACCCCTTCGGGATATCCGGGCACTTCATCGAGTTTTTGAAGAACCTCAGCAAGAGCACCGTCGATGTCAGTTCCGGTCTCGAACTCAAGTCGAACCGTTCCCTGACCGGCCGCACTCGTGGAAGTCATTGCGCTCAGTCCAGTGACTTCCCCCAGCACTTTTTCCTGCTCTTCGACGACGTCACTTTCGATCTCCTCGGAAGAGGCGCTCTCCCAGGCCGTCACTACCGAAACAACAACTGACGCCACTTCCGGGGTCATGCGAATCGGAACGCGCGTCACCGCGAGAAGGCCTGCGAAGACGCTCAGCAGCACCGCTACAGCAACCGTGATCGGCTGATTGATCGCTCTATCAATCATCTCACGCCCCTAGGGCTTCACCTCCGTTTTAACTTCTTCAGCACTCTCCGCTTTCTTCTCCGGAGTCGCCACCATCAGCGGCGTTCCGGGAAAAAGTCGCTCATTGCCCTCGACTACAACCTGATCACCCGGCTTCAAACCGGGCGATTCGACATACACGATTTCGTTGCGGCGGAACAATGTCGTTACCTGAACCCGTTCAGCAATGGGGAGACCGTCGCCGGTCTGAACCACTTTCATCACCGAAGCGCCCTGATAGGACTCAATCACCGCATTCACCGGAACTCCGAGACGGGCTGTTTCCTCACCCACAGGCAAGTCGGCATGCACCGAAAGCCCCGGCGCGAGCGCACCGTCTTTATCATTCAACGTCACCACAACAGGAAACAATCGCGTTACCGGATCAATGTCAGCAACCTGACGAAGCGAAATCACCTCAGCGGATTCGCCGGAGCCGTCTGCAGTGATAGACAGGTTACTCCCCGACGATGTGATTTGACCGATAAACCGCTCCGGAACGCTCATCCACGCTTCCACTTTCCCGGTGGAGATCAGAGTCACAACCGGATTCCCCGGCGCGATCCACTCACCCGGGTCAACGTGTCGACTCACAATGCGGCCGTCAAAAGGGGCTTTAATCGCGGTATCGGAGAGACGAACCTCTAAGAGCTCGAGGGCACTTTGCATGGCCTCAACCTGATCTTTCGACGCTTTGAGGCGCGCCTCCTTCACTTCGGTCGACTCCCGGGCGTCGAGCACTTCACGCTCCGCGACCGCTCGCTGGGAGAAAAGCTTCTCCTTCATCTCGAGATCGCGTTTCGCCCGCTCTGACTCGGCACTGCGCTCCGAGATCGTCGCCTCGCTCGCGGTGAGATTCGCCTTCGCTTCCAAAAGGGACGCTTTGAGCCTTCTTTCATCCAACAAAGCAATCACGTCGCCCTTTTTCACGGAATCCCCGACATCGACTTTCACTTCGAGAACCGCACCCGATTCCTGCGCCGCCACATTCGCCCGCTCCATGGCACGCAGAGTTCCCGTAACGCTGCGAGTCTCCTGAACCGGAGTCTGTGTCACCGGAACCACAATAACGGTCGCCGGAGGCGGTCCCTGCGGCGCTGCGCCACCCTGAGCCCCTCCGGCCCCGGCCGGCTTTGCATTGCGCAGCGCCTGAATCCCGAGCCAGAGTCCCCCGACAAGAACGAGGGCAAGAATCACCCAACGAAGGCCTCCGCCTGAAGACGCAGCATTGCCTTGATTTCCCTGATCAGAATCTTCCATGTTTCTCTGTGTTTCGCTTCATGTGAAAAGCGATGCTTAGTCTGTTGCTGTTAAATTAACTTACAGACCGCAAGAAGCTCGTTTTCCCTCTGGAAAATCACGATACTCCGCTGCAAGCTACGGATAAGATGAATCCGGAAAAAAACAAGAGTGTCCTTGGCGGAGATTTGATCCCCTGCAGCACGGAACCGCTAACCGGTTTTTACCGCGACGGACAGTGTCAGGTGGGCCCCGAAGACCTTGGCTGTCATGCGATTTGCTGCGAAGTAACCGCCGAATTTCTCGCCTTCAGCAAAGAGACCGGCAACGACCTCAGCACACCGATGCTCATGTATGGCTTCCCCGGACTGAAACCCGGAGACCGCTGGTGCGTCTGCGCTGACCGGTGGCGGGAAGCACTTGATGCCGGCTACGCCTGCCCTGTCGTCCTCGAAGCGACCTCCGAAGCTGCCCTCCAATATGTGAGCCGCAGCATTCTCGAAGAATACGCAATCGTCGAAGACGAGGATTGATCAGAGACGATCAACGGGTTGTGGCGAGAATCAGCTGCAGAACTTCTTCGCGCGAGGACGGGTTGTTTCTGAAAATCCCGCGCATGGAGGAGGTCACTGTGCTCGTCCCCGGCTTCTTCACCCCGCGCATCGACATGCAGAGGTGCTCGGCCTCCACCACGACAGCAGCACCGCGTGGACGAAGTTTTTCCTCGATCGCATTCGCGATCTGACCGGTTAACCGTTCCTGAACCTGAGGCCGTTTCGCATAGCCGTCGACAAGCCGCGCCAGCTTGGAAAGCCCCGCGATCCGTCCGTCCGCCTCCGGAAGATAGGCAACGTGCGCTTTCCCGAAAAAAGGCACGAGATGATGCTCACAAACCGAGAAGAAAGGAATGTCGCGAACAATGATGATTTCATCGTGATCAACTTCGAAAGTTTTGTCGAGATGGTCACTCGGATCCTCCAGCATCCCGCTGCATATCTCGGCATAAAAGCGCGCGACACGAGCCGGTGTCTGAACGACCCCGTCACGATCAGGGTCCTCACCAATGGCGATGAGAATTTCGCGGACAGCTTTCTCGATTCTGGGTTGGTCGATTTCTTTACTCACGAGGTATCAGGTTAAACTAAAATTTCGGCGGCAGAAACTAACACAACCCGCCCCGATCATCATCCAATCATCCAAAAAAACCGTCGCCCGGAATATTAACTGATCAAGTGCCGCAAAACGTCGCCTCGACAACCTCACCGGGTCCGGGAGGAGCTTCCAGATCATCGTTCTGAGATGACTCCGCAAAGGGATTGCGCCACGCCTCCGTGAGTCGGTTGAACAGAGAGAAATCGCCCTTATAAGCTGCAAGAATGGCCTCTTCGACACGGTGATTCCTCGGGATCAGCACCGGATTCTCCGCAGCCATGAGTGCCGCATCGGGTTCTCCAAAGGCTCTCCATTTTTCCAGCCAGCCCGCCCCGGCCGGGGGATCACTAAGCAGCCCGAGCCACTTTTCCTCCGACTCCCCTTTCGCCACCTTCGTGAGATGGCGAAAGAAAAGTGTGAAATCGGCCTCCTCGTCAGCGATCAAACTGAGCGTGTCCTCGATGAAATCGCCGCTCTCCGCATGAGATGCCGTCAAACCGAGCTTTTTCCGAAAACGCCCGAAGTAGGCCGCTTTGAAAGCCTCTTCGTAGGTCCCCAGAATCTCCTCTGCGATTGGAATCGCCTTTTCCCTGCCTTCATCAAAGAGAGCGAGCATCGTTTCTGCGAGACGGGTCAGATTCCAATGCCCGATCGCCGCCTGATTTCCCCAGGCATAGCGTCCCCCCCGGTCAATCGAGCTGAAAGTTTTCGCCGGATCAAAGGTGTCCATGAACGCACAGGGTCCATAGTCGATCGTCTCGCCGGAAATCGTCATGTTGTCTGTGTTCATGACTCCGTGGATGAAGCCCAGGGTCATCCAGTGGGCAATCAGCGAAGCCTGCGCCGCGACCACCTTTCCCAGAAAACACCGGTGAGGCGTTTCACTTTCAGCGCACTCCGGATAGTGCCGGGCAATGGCATAATCAGCGAGGACCCGCAGACCGTCGGTATCCTGCTGCCCGAGAAAATACTGAAAGGTCCCCACCCGGAGATGACTCGAAGCGACACGGGTAAAAACACCCCCTTGAAGCGCCTCTTCGCGGAAAACCGAATCCTCCGTCGAGACCAGCGCGAGAGCACGGGTCGTAGGCACGCCCAGTCCCGCCATTGCCTCACTCATGAGATATTCGCGCACCGCCGGCCCGAGAGGAGATTTCCCGTCGCCGCCGCGCGAAAACGGGGTCCGCCCCGCGCCTTTCAGCTGGATGTCTTTTCGAACTCCGTCCGAACCGATCACTTCACCCAACAGGATCGCCCTGCCGTCACCGAGCTGAGGCACCCATCCACCAAACTGATGTCCGGCGTAAGCCTGGGCGATCGGATCAGCCCCGTCCGGCAACACATTGCCGGAAAACCACCCTGCGAGCGCGGACTCAGACACGGAATCCAGCTTCAATCCCAACTCTGCGCCCAGTTCTCTATTAAAGCGCACCAGCTGCGGTCCCGTCACTTTCGCCGGTTCAACCCTGCGATAGAAATGTTCCGGAAGAGTTGTGTAGGAGTTATCGAAGGGAATCTCGCTCATGGTCGAAACACGACCTCGCCTTGATTCGGGGTCGCGTCAATGATACGACAAATCTCAGCGAATGATTCGGAATCTCCTCAACGCCATTCCCGAAGGAACTTCCCACGGCCGCTTCCGGGGAAAAACCTACCTTGTTTCTAAATCGATCCACAATGCCGGCCGCTCCATCAAACTCTTCGCCGAAGAAGCGGGAGGCGATGACTTCGTGAGCCTCAATTTTTACGAAACGAACCGCGGCGAATCCCTGAAGCCCTGTGAGATGCCCGCAGAAAAAGTGCTCACTTTCCTGCGGGAATACGATCCGGAAAAATCACCGTGAAGTGAAATCAAATTGCAACGGCTTCATCTCCCCGGAAACCGCGACCGTAATCGGGGCATCGCTATCCGGAGAGAGTGATCTGAGAGCGACCGCTTTGTCTTCAGGATTTCCTGTGGCCTCCCAGATACTCCCCTCGAAGGTAAGCGTCGACTTTCCCAGAACAGGTCCTTCCTCCGGCTTTGCGGAGAAGGAACCACGGCGGACACGAACCGAAGTGACAGGCTGATTCTCATCTTCAGGATGAAAAGTGATCACGCCCCAACTCACAGGTTCACCGTCGAGACTAACTTTCCCACTCACCGCCGCCTGAGACTTCGGCTCTGCGTAGAACGAATTCACGAGGAGCCAGTTTTTCAGCAAATCAGACCAGCCTCCGAGAATGGGATCACCGCGATAGAGCCCGACTCCGTGAGGACCGTTCTGATAGCAATGATACTCCACGGGCACGCCATGTTCCCGACAGGCGAGAAAGAAGCGGGTCGCATTCTCTGCCGGAACGGCGGTATCAGCGTTCGTTTGAAAAAGAAACGTCGGAGGGGTCTCCGCAGTGACATTTTTCTCCGATGACAACTTGGCAGCGAAGTCATCATCAGTGGCTTTGTCAGGGCCGAGAAGATTATTTCTCGAACCTTTATGGGTGATATCAGAATCCATGCTGATGACTGGATAACACAGGATCGCAAAATCAGGCCGCGCACTGACTTCGTCGATTGCATCGGAAGCCTCATAGGCTTTTTCATCATACAAAGTCGCCGCCATACTCGCGAGATGACCGCCTGCCGAGAAGCCCATTACCGCGATTCGGTCTGTCGCCAAATCGAACTCACCGGCCTGCGAGCGCACCCAGCGAATCGCACGCTGCACGTCGGCGAGTTCAGTTGGGTAATGATGTCCCTGACTTCCCAGCCTATACTGAAGTACGAATGCGGACACGCCCTGTTCGTTGAACCACTGCGCCGGCTGATGCCCCTCGTGGTCTTTTGCAAGCCCCCCGTAGCCACCTCCGGGACAGATCACGACCGCAGCTCCGGTATGATTCCCGGACCCTTTCGTTGAATACACTTCGATCGAAGGGGAACCCGTCTCCTTGTCGATCGGCTTGCTATACGGCGTTTTACCTTCCGGCCAAAGTGGAACCCGTTCCGCAGCAAACGAACCGGCACAGGTAAAAATTAAGAGACTCGCCAGGGGGATAAATTTCATACGCCAAGATTGTTTTTCAGTTCTTCCAGTTCAGTGCGGAGTGATAACACTTCCGCTTTCAAGCTGGCGATCTCTTCCTCCACGTCTTCGCGCCAAGAGGGCGAAGCAACAGCCTGCGGCCGAACCACGGAAGCAACAGGAGCGGAGGCTTCCACCTCGCCGCACAGCAAATGAACGTAGGTTGCGACCCGACGCCCGCCTCCTGCGGGAATGTGTCGCACCAATGGATCGGGTTGAAACTCCGCGAGCTGATCGAGCACCGCCTGAGTGCGCTCAATGTCGGCGAAGGGATGAAGACGCTCCGTTCGCGTGCGAATTTCCCCGACGGTCTGCTGGCCGCGCAGAAGAAGAACGCAGATGATAGCCCGCTGCCCATCGGTGAGGTAGGGAAACTTATTCTCGATCGTGTGCTTGTATTTCGGAACCCTCGCTCCCGCCTGACGAAGCAACACCGCCAGCTTCTTCAACCGCAATCCCTCGAGCGTTTCCTCGACAACGTCCGTCCCGAAATCCACGACCGGATCCCGGTTGCTGGACTGGTTGCAGGCCGAGTGGAGACTGTTCAACGTCAGCGGATAGTGATCAGGAGTCGTCGTTTCCTTCTCGATGAGACAACCGAGAACGCGAGCTTCCTCAAACGTAAGCATAGGCTCTTTGCCAACCGCTTCGTTTCCCTCTTCAATAGTGTCAGTTTCTTCAGACATGATTATTCAATAAATTTACCGGGATTTAGAATTCCGTTAGGATCCAGAGTCGCCTTCAGCATGCGGTGAACCTCGTTCGCGACCGGAGTCACCGCGTCTTTAAACCAGCGCTTCTTCGCAAGACCAACTCCGTGCTCCCCTGTGATCTTCCCGTCATTCTCTATGATCCACTTAAAAAGCACGTCGAGCGCCTCGTCTGCTTTTTCGCGAGCCGCCTCGTCGGTGTCGTAATCCTTAACCATTAGATTGGTGTGAATATTCCCGTCTCCGGCATGACCAAAGCAGGCAACCGGAATGCCGGTATCCGCTTCCAGCTTCCTCGCAAACTGCACCAGCTCGACAAGCTTGGAACGGGGAACGACGATATCCTCGTTCAACTTGGTCAAACCCGTTGCCCGCAGCGAATAGGAAAATTCACGACGCAACGTCCAGATCGCCTCACAGGCAGCTTTGTCCTTCGCCTCCTCCACCGAGATCGCACCAAGAGAGGTGACAAGATCTTTCAAAGCACTCAAATCCCGAAGCACGGTCTCCTTCCGACCATCCAGTTCAACGATGAGATGGGCATTACCATCCGGAAGTGTTTCCGGTCCGAGATAGTCCCGAGCGGCCCGCAAAGTGAATCCGTCGGTGATCTCGAGGCCGGACGGCTGCCACCCCGAATTCAGAATCGTCTGAACCGCCTCCGCCGCCTCTTCGAACTCGGCAAAGGTTGCTGTCAGCATCGCCCGCGCCTCCGGATGAGGAATCAATCGCAAGGTCGCCTTCGTCACGACCCCCAGCAAACCCTCAGACCCGACAAACATACCGATGAGATCGAGCCCCGTCTTGTTTTTATGGCAACGCCCGCCCGTTTCCAGAATCTCGCCGTTCGGCAATACCACTTCAAGTCCGAGAATGTAGTGCCTGGTCACTCCATACTTCACACAACGGGGACCACCCGCGTTCGTCGCGATTGTCCCCCCGACGGAGCACTCTTTCAGACTCGCCGGATCCGGCGGATAATACCAGCCCTGCTCACGCACCGCTTCCTGGAGGTCATTTAAAATCACGCCGGGTTCGATCACGGCGACACCATCAGCGGGATTGATTTCAAGAATGCGATCCATCTTCCTGACAGACAGCAAAATACCGCCCTTCACCGGAACGCAGCCCCCCACATAGCCAACGCCCGCACCCCGTGTTGTCACGGGAATCTTATGCTCATTGGCGTATCGAAGCGTCGCGACAACCTCGTCCCGCGATTCCGCCTGCACGACCGCCTCCGGCATGGCAGAGGCATGCCACCGATCCACACCGAATTCCGCACGCACCGCCCCCGCGGTTGATACGCGGCCTTCCGGCAGGACTTGAATCAATCCGGCCAACCAGGCAGGTGAATTTACTTCGTTAAAAGACTCCATATTTTGGGGATAAAAATGATAGCGGCAACCGTGGCCGCCGCAAGAGAGGCCACCAGAACGGCCCCGGCACTTGCATCTTTTGCCTTACCGATCCCGGGATCCACTTCCGGATGAACCGTATCAGCAAGGTATTCAAGAGCCGAATTCAACATCTCGGCAAAAAGGACGAACCCCACACACAACGTCAAAGCGACCCATTCCACAGCACTCACTTTAAAAAAGCACCCGAACACTATCACTGGCACCAAACAAAACAGATGAACACGAAAATTAAACTCGGATTCCGCCACTGAAACAATTCCTCTCCAGGCATCCCTGAATGTCTGCAGTCCCCGATGCCGCCCGTCTCTCTCTTTCATAAATGTTTGGCGAAGAAGTAATTTCAGTTACACTTTGTTTTTCCCTGAACAATCTGTGATTTCATCATGAGTAAAACAACCCCAAAGAAAAAAACCGCCCGTCGTCCCAGCCCCAAGAAAATCGGATTCGTTGGAGTCGGCAGAATGGGAGCAAACATGGCCCGTCATCTCAATGACCTCAATTACAATGTGACGGCTGTTTTCGATGTTTTTCGCCCCGCCGCAAATGACCTCGCCGAGGAACTTGACGCTACCGCTTATACAAAACTCGCCGATGTCACGGCCAATGCCGACATTATCTTCACCGTCGTGACCGATGACGCTGCGATGAAGAAAATCTTCCTTGGGAAGAAAGATTCGCTCTTCACCAACGCCGCCGGTAAAACCTTCATCAACTGCGCCACACTCAGTCCGGAGATGCAGAAAACCATCGCTACAGGCTCAAAGCGGCGCAAAGCCGACTGCATCGAGGCCTGCATGGCGAGCAGTATCAGCCACGCCCGTAACGGTGAACTATATCTCATGATTGGAGCCGAAGACGAAGTCTTCAAAAAGAACAAGAAGCTCCTCGAGGACCTCAGCCTGAACCTTCGCCACATTGGAAAAGTCGGCAAAGCGGCCGAAGTGAAAGCACTCGTGAACATGGTCATGAACATCAACACCGCCGGCCTCGCCGAAGGTCTCGGCCTTGCCAAATCACTCGGACACGATCTCAAAATGATTTGTGAAGTGTTCTCTCAAACCGGAGCCAATTCACGCGTTCTTGAAACCGATGCCGAAGACATGATTGATCGCGATCACGATTGCTGGTTCTCCGCTTCACATGCGGCAAAAGATTCCGGTATCGCCGGAAGCCTTGCCAAGTCGAAAAAGCTCAATCTTCCGCTCAATGAGGCAACCACTGAGCAGTATAAGCGCATGATCGCGCTCGATCTCGGGGAGCTCGATAAGTCGGGCATCGCCGAACTGACTTTCCCCGGTCGCACCGGCACGAAAAAGAAGACCGCGAAGCGCAAGTCGATAGCTAAGAAGAAGACAGCTAAGAAGAAGTCAGCGAAAAAGTAGTCGTTTCCGACTTCCAAAAAATTCATTCAAAAGAGCGTGCTACGGCACGCTCTTTTTTTATGCACCCAATTCCTTTTCCTCCCCTTCGGCGGAAACCTGCGCGACCATATGGGGGAGACCTGAGCGAATGTGAATATCCTGCTGAGGAAAGGCGATCTCGATACCGGCCTCGCGAAAACGCTTATCGATTTCAAAATGAAGTCGGCTCTGCGTTGTCACCAAATCCTCGACCGCGCCCACCTGGGCCCTTAATTCAAAATTCAAGGTGCTGTCTCCAAAAGCAGTGAAGAGAACTCTCGGCTCGGGATTGTCCAGAATCGACTCATCTTCTGCAGCGACATCATACAAAATCTGTCTGGCCCGCTCCGTGTCGGAACCATAAGCAATGCCCACCAGAACCTCAACACGCAGAACCGAATCGCTTAACGTCCAGTTAACCAACTGCCCTGTAATAAACTCCTTGTTCGGGACAACCAGCTCGCGGTGATTAAACTGACGAATCGTAGTCGCCCGTATGCGAATCTGCGTCACTTTCCCTGACACATCCCCCACTGTGACGGTATCCCCTATCCGGATCGGCTTTTCAAAAAGGAGGATCAGGCCCGCGACGAAATTGGCAAAAATTTCCTGCAATCCAAAGCCAATTCCCACAGTGACCGCAGCAGCCAGCCACTGAACTTTTCCCCAGGTAATATCAATCCAGGCAAAGGCAATTATGAAGCCGACGAACATAATCAAATACCGGATCGTCGTCGTAATCGCAAAGCTGTTCCCCGCATCAATTCTCAAGTGCCTTGAAAAAGCGAGGGCTATCAATCCCGGAATATTATTGGCCGCCACAAAGGTCAAAACGAGCGTCAGCATGGCGAAGAGCAAGTCCTGAAGGGAGACGACACCATTGTCAATTTTACTGACTTTCACGGACTCTGATGCTTCCGAATCGCTTACCCCGGAAAGCGACGTAACCGATTCAAGAGGATTAACCGTCGTCTGAACCTGAGGCGGAGAACTATCCTTCCAGAGCGTCACGCTATCCAGCACCGCCAACGCAGGAAGCGAGGAAAGCCAGACACCCCACAAGCCGAAGACGGCAAAAGTAATCCCTGCAGCCCTAACCAGTCGGAGAGTCTGCTCCTCGATTTTGACAACCTCTTCCTTCTCGTGACTCTCCTCCCCCTCTTCCTGGAGAGATGAAACCGATGGGATCTCCTTTCGTGATGCTACCATTCGTCTGCGCGAGACCAAAATCCAGCGGTGCAGCAGTGCCATGAGGAAGAGGACCGTAACAACAATCAGCACTGAAAGCAGAATCTGAATCCGCAACTGTTGCACAGATGCATAGAACCCACTCGCAGCCCCGATAATCAAAAGAGCCGGCAGAAAAAGCCCTAGCAGGAAACAAATCCAGGCCAGCCTTTCACTCGGCTCACCATGCAAGCGAACCAATCCCCGGGCGGGGTTCAAAATCCGGATAAAGAATATCATCGGGCAGGCGACGAGAAAGATGAAGAATATCCGCCCCGCCGAGTCCAGTGAAGGAGAGTCCACCGGCAGCGCGTTGGCGAGGAAGATCAAAGGGGGGATCACAACAGCGACCCATTTCAAATTGCGACGAAGTAGCGAAACACGGTCCTCTGAAACTCCGATATGCTTTACGAGAATTCCGTCAGGCAAAGTCAGGGCCAGAAAGAACATTATCAGAGTCAAAAAAGCGCTTAAATTGCGAAGCCCTTCAACCACCCCGGCCGAGGTGTCCCCCGCTCGACTGAAGAGATACCAGCTCACAAACGGTATCGGCATGGCGATGAGCAAAGTCATCAGCAGCGATATCAACGTTGGCCGGATAAAGTGACAGCTCCGTCTCTCCGCTATCCTTCCCTGCTCTTCAAGAATGCGGTGATGAGCCGGCAGGCGGTAACACAGCAATCCCAGGATAGCAATCGCCACGACGAGCAATACCGGAGCCCCAATCATCCGTTTCCACAGCCCCTCAAGAGGTCTCGCTTTCAACATCGTAGCGATCGCCTGCCGCTCTTCATTGATGTCACTTAGAGCGATCGGTGCACTGCTCTGAATCCAGAGAAGACGCTCGTCGATGTATTCGGCAAACTGCTCTGTCTCGAGAGAGAGACCGCGCAATTCCGCTGCAGTCTCAGAAAGCGTACTCAAGTAGTCGCGACTGTCCTTGTTGATCTTTCGCAACTGGTCCACGAGACGGGTTCTCGCGGCTTCAACCGCCCCGCCGTTCTCATCCTCTTCGATCGCATTGCGGGTTAAATCAGACTCCCGCTCGAAGAGATCCAACTGCACCTGCGCAGCGTCCCGCAACGACTCCCGCAATTGATTTCGCAGCGCTGTAGGCGACGGCAAATCCTTTCGCTGACTGCGCAGGAGCCTCCCCGTGGTTGAATCAATGGGTAACTTGGCATCGCGAAGCAGGTTCACGCGGCGCTTCGCATTTGCATATTGATCGGATACAACCTGACGAAGAACCGTTAGCGATGAAAGTTCCTCCTTCGCCTCGATCAGGTCCTGAGTAAGAACACGGCTCTCCTCGGCAAGCTTTGCAGTCTCTTTCGCGATTGCCTCTGCCTTCGGATCATCTTTGATCGTTTTTACATTCTCCTTTGCAGATTCCTCCGCCTCCTTCGCATCAGCAATCCGTTCATTGTCGACCAGCGCCTGCCAGGCCGTATTTGACAATTCCAGGGCAGCGGAACGCTTTCCCAGGTAAACACCATTTGCAGCAAAAAGCCCTGCCGCCGCTCGATAGTAATCACGCTCAGCCTGCAGCGCCGCGATCTTTTGATCTACCAATTCACTCGAATCCGCTGCCGCTCCCTTTTCGACTGAATCTTTTGCCCTGTTTGAATTTAAAGTCTCAATGAGCTGGGGAATCTCGTTCATCCGATCGAGACGCCGCTGTTCCTCATCACGATGGGCCTGCAACTCGACCCTTACCTTGTCGAGACTCGCCTTCACCAGGGCGGCTCGCTCCCTCAAGGTCGCTTTATCGATTGCGGTCGAATTGTCGGGCATTCCCTCCCCTTCAAGCAGCGTGGAAGCACCCGCGAGCTTCTCGGTAGCGGACGCGATGGCTTTTGTTTTCTCTTTGAAACCGGCCTCAATCTTCGCCTCGGCCTCAATCGCCTCTTTTCCGGACGGCTTCTCAGCGGGAGCAGTAGCCGGTTTCTCAGGAGGAGCAGGAGCAGCAGCCTCCTGGGATAATACGATCCCGCTGAAACCACCTAAAACAGTTAGAGCAAGAACAAGAAACAGCGGACGGGTCATCGGGGGAGAAAAACAAATCAAGATACGATACATGCCTCCTTCCCAATCGCCCACCGAACCGGAAAATCAAAAATTAAAATGGCGACTCAAGCGCACGCCGGTGAAGCGGAAAGCGGCCGCGTGGCCATCACTTCGTCGAATTCAAAAGAAAGACACACTCTATTTCGCCCCCATCTTCTCCATCTCCTTCACCATGTATTTACCCATTTCCTCGCGGGGCATATCGGGGTTTTTCTCACGAAATTCGCGCATTTTATCGAACAATTTCCCTCGTTGCTCTTCACTGAGCTGCCCCATTTTTTCCCTTATCTCAGAGGGAGGACCGCGCCGACCATCGCCGTCACCACGTCCCCTTCGATCGCGGGATTCGGATTCCTCAACCGGAGGGCCGCCGCCCGGACGCGTCTGACCGGGTTTGAGCTGCAATTCTGAATAGCGAATCGTAACCACCTCACCGCCTTCGACGGACACTTTCGCGGCGACTTTTTCAAGATCGGGATCATTCTTCAACTCAACCATCTTCCAGCCCTGCGAATTGAGCTGACTGGAAACCACAAAGGTTTCGTTGGTCTCCTTGTTTAACAGCGTCGCGACCTGCTCGTTATTCACCTCAGCCACGCCGGTGAGAATAAGAGAATCGCTGAGATTGAGACTGCGAAAGAAAGGCGACTGCGTTTGCACGGCCGTAAAATCCGACGCCTCTACGATCTGAGGTAGAAAGGAATCCACCTCCTCCTGAGCCTGAAGCAAACCGGCAAAAGTGAGTGTGATGATGAGTATGCCTTTCATTCAGGGAATAAAACTCCGGGGCCGCTTAAAAGTTTCAAAGAGAGATGCAAATCGAAGAACTCCCAACCGCTCATGAACGCTAACTTGCGCTCAAAAACGCGGTCAGGCTGCGATTGCTTCAGCTGATATTTTTGAAGCTTCATTTTTCCGGATCAGCCGTAATCAGCACCGGCCAGCGGTTCCCCGTCCTCATTTCTTCAACCGAAACTGATCGGGAACAAAGTCCAGATCACTCGCCTCGCGAACCGCGATCTCGATCTGGAAATCCATAATCTCCACGGGTATCGGATTCTGATATTCGTCGAGGCAGTCTCTTAAACCCACCACCGCTTCGACACCTTCAGTTTTCACGCGGCGGTAAATTTTCATGGCGATGGACTCAGCGGCACCGGGAGTAACGAGTGAGGGAACGAGGGGCAGAACATCCCCGGGACACTCTTTCGGTAGATTCAATTGATGCTTCTTCCCGAGAGCGCGAATGAATCGATACCCGTCCTCCGGCGAATGCGCGGGGAAGAGCGGAATCTTTACATCGACACGGCCGGGACGCTTCAAATCGACCTCGATCAAATCGGGCCGGCTCGAAGCAAGAATCCAGAGGATGCGGCCGCGATTGTCAGTGTTAGACATTTCCTTCGCCATCATCGAATAGACACGACCTGAGACTCCCGAGTCACCGGAGCCGGAATCACGACTGCCCAAAGCCTGATCGGCTTCATCAATGAACACGATGCAACGCCCTAACGCGTGCAGAAGTCCGAAGATTTTTTCAAGATTGCCCTCCGTACTGCCAACCCACCGATCGCGGAAGTTCTTCAGTTTCACGACAGGAACCCCTGCCTCTCCGGCGAGGCATTCCACGAGGTAGGTTTTACCCGTTCCAACCGGCCCGCACAGCAGATAGCCCATCGGCATCGCTTCGAGATCCCCCTGACGCCACAGCGAAATATCCTGACGCATCCACTTTTTCACCGCCTCATGGCCATAAACATCGTCGAGGCTCCGGGTCGGTTCGAGAAACTCAATAAGCCCCTGGGCATCGCGCTCGACGAGTGATTTTTTCAAATCGGAGAGATCATCCTCTTCGAGCGGTTGCTCCTCATACTCCCGCCGCTTCAGAAGCGACTCGATCGAACTGATTGTCGCCCCCGCGAGTCGCGAAGCCGGAAATTCGGGACGGCGTTTAAAATTCTCAAGAGCCTTCGGATAAGTCTCCTCGAAATGGCAGAAGACCGCATCCAGTTCATCGTGACCCGGCATCGGAATCTCAATACGGGAGCACCGCTGGTTGTGCGCGAGAAGATGATTGAGGTCATTCAAATTCTCTGTGACGAGAATAACGGCGAGATTCTGATCGAGAAAATGCGTCTCCTGCGACCAGGCCCGGACGACTGAAGCCATCGAATTGAGCTGATAATCGCGCGTCTGTTTGGAGACCGGAAAGATGAGTTCTGCCGACTTGATAACGATCCCAACGTGATAATTTCGACCCGCAAATGAGTCCGAACTTTCATCGGGCGTGATGCGGCTGAGATTGACGAGAAAGCGCAAAAACTGATCGATGCAGCCAATCGCATTGGCCGGATCTGAAGGAAGCTCTTCGGTGAAACGGAGTTTGCGGAAAAGCTCCTCGCCGCGCTCAAGCCGAAGTCCTCCTCCCAGCTCGTAGCTCAAGACAATATCAAACCGGCTCAGTTGAACGTCTTTGAGGTAGTCGATCAGATTTCCCACAGATGCCTGAGATCCATCAGCGTCCTCAATGAGAAGCCGATCATTCACATTGCCATGCAGGACGAACTGGTTCGTTGCACTGGAGAGATAAAGGCGGCGAATTTCCTCCGCCCATGCTGGTCTTGCCATAGCGATAAAGTAAAGGGATGGAGCGGGAAAACGAAAGCAGGAAGTTTCGGGGAAACCTCAAACGGATCATCTCCCTTCGAGAAAAGATTTCAGGAAATCCTCGAACGAGACATCGACCTCACTCATCTCCGCCATGACATCGTCCAACTCGCGGCGCTCGCGTTTCGTGGGACGTCCCGAACCCGGCTCCCGCTGCGGCACCGAGGAGCGGCCGTAACGAGCCGCTTCAGTCGCCTGCTGATATTCCTCCGGCGGAGTGTGATCAATCAGAAAATCATCGACCAGTTTCGCACCGATCCGCTTCCCGAGAATCGCCTTCACCTCAACCGTCCGGGTCATGATGCCGCGCTTGATCACGATCCTGTCCCCGATGCGAACCTGACGCGCCGGCTTACACCGCCCGCCGTTGATAAGAACCTGCTGATTTTTGCAGGCAGCCGCCGCCATCGTCCGTGTCTTGAACAGGCGCACCGCCCAGATCCAGACGTCCACCCTGACACTCTCCTGATTTTCCTGATCCACCTTGATGGAATGCTAAAGGGTTTTGCCAATAAATGTCCAACAGCTTTCGCCATAACGCTCAATCGCCCGCGCTTCGAGATCGCCCGCAAGGACGTCCTCTCTCAACACTGCCAACATCGTCGATCCCGATCCTGACATCAGCGCAGCATGAACCTCCGGCTGTCTCAAAAGCCAGTATTTCATCTCCCCCAGCACGGGATACTTTTCAAAAACAGGACGCTCCAGCGAATTTAACATCGGCCCCCAGGGACAGATCTGCGGCAGATAATCAAAACCTTCATACTCAGCGGAGTCCGCGTAGCGCTGATACGCCCAACCGGCCGAAATCTCGAAGGCAGGTTTGATCAGGAAGACCGGCAACTTCTCAACCGGCTCGTCGAGCGGCTCAACCACCTCCCCGCGACCGAAACAATCGCAGGGCCGGTTGTAGATAAAAAACGGTATATCGGAGCCTATCGTTGCGGCAACCTGAGACATCTCAGCCTCCGGCAAATGAAGGTTCGCCATCTCATTGATAGCACGAATCACGGCTGCGGCATCACTGCTTCCACCACCCAAACCGGCGCCGGAAGGAATCTGCTTTCCCAACTCAATCGCAATCGAGAAAACCTGCCCCGTATGCTTCTCCAAAGCACGAACTGCTTTCACGACGAGATTCTCCTCACCGGTCGGCAGGGTCGGATCCGAACACGTCAAGACGACCTGATCATCGTCGCGCCACGAAAGCTTCAGCCGATCGGCAAGCCCCAGACACACCATCCGCGTTCTGATCTCGTGAAAGCCATCCTCGCGCTTTCCGAGGACCTCGAGCCAGAGATTGGTCTTCGCGGGGGCTTCTATTTCAAAAATATCGCTCATTCTATCAGGGCTCCCTTTAAACTGTCTCCTTCCAGCCCATCACCGCAAAGAGGCGACCGGTTTCCCCTTTCTCGACCCGGTAGCTGTAATAGCGATCCAGGTCCGTGCTCGTGCAGGTCCCGCAATCGTGAATCTGATCAGCTGGCACCCCCGCCTTCTCACAGTCTGCCAAAATCTGAGCCGCAAAATCAATTTCATATGCCGGAGGCCGAATGCAGGGAGCGAGCTGCACGACCAAATCCGCCGGGTCGGAACCGTATCGCTCAACCATTCTCTGAATCGCGTTGGGAACGATACCCGCAGCGGTTCCGTTTTTCCCGGAATGCACCACCGCACACGCACGAAGCCCGGGATCCACAACAAAAGCAGCCCCGCAATCAGCAACATAAATGCCCAGATACTGCCCTGCGGTCCGCGTCATGAGCCCGTCTGTTTCCGGAAAATGAAAGTCAATCGGCTCGTCGGGATCGCAGGCAGCGACGACATCACCATGGACCTGCTCCGCAGTCGCGAGATGCTCACGGGCTATGCCCATAGCCTTCAGCGAAGCGACATGATGCCCTTCCAGCCTCGCCAGAGCCGTCTCCCGGTCGGTCTTCACATCAATCGCCGGATCTCTCAGAATAAAGCCATGCACAAGCCCCTCGAACTGACTCAGGGCGGGAAAGGTTTCAATGAAGGGGATTGTATCCATCAGGAAAACTCTTAACCGATAGAAAGTATATCTCCAGAAAAACCGCGTCCGGCCTCGATCAGCCTCTTTTTTCTTTAAATGAGTCGATTCAACAGGGTTGAGTCATTGACCCAACCCTGTTAGGTCTGGGAAACAATGCTCACTTCACTCGATTCAGCGCTTCAGGAGCGGTTGACCGAACGCCTCCCGATCGCGGACGCCTACCTCGTTGCCGTCTCGGGCGGACGCGACTCCATGGTCCTGCTCGACTGGCTCGTGAAGGCGGGTTTTAAAAACCTGACCGTCCTCCATTTCAATCACCAGCTCCGCGGCACCGAATCGGACAAAGATGCTGATCTGGTGAGTGCCCGCTGCGAAGAGCTGAATCTCGCTTTCGAAACCGGCGAAGGCGATGTCAACGCATTTGCCTCCGCGAAGAAACTCTCGATCGAGACGGCGGCGAGGAAAATGCGCTACGACTGGATGGCGGAGATCGCGTCGCGGCTCGGATGCAACCGGCTCTTTCTCGCCCATCACGCCGACGATCAGGTCGAAACCGTTTTGATCAATCTATTCCGGGGTTCAGGCGCGCGCGGGATTTCAGGGATGGACGAGTTTTCAACCCGGACCATCGGCGAAACGGAGATGAAATTGCTTCGCCCTTTTCTCACGATCCCCCGATCGGAGATTGATCGCTACGTCGCTGAACACGGCGTTCGTTTTCGCGAAGATCAAAGCAACGCAGAAGGTTTTGCGCTTCGAAACCGCCTCCGTAATGATCTCCTTCCCCGCATCTCGGAATGCTTTGAACGCGATGTTTCCGGGGCGGTTCTCCGCGCGGCGGAACTGGCGAGGCTCGACGAAGCGCTCATCACCGAACTCACCCCCGCCCCGCTGACGCTCAATCACGGTCTCGATGTTGCAGCCCTTCGCACAACTCCCGAAGCGCTGCGAAACCGGCAACTTCTCCGCTGGCTGCAGCAAAGCGGGGTTCCCAACTGCGGGCAGCGTGAAGTTCTCAAGGTCGCGGAAGTGGCCCTTTCCCAGGCCAAACCGGCTAAGACAAATCTCCCCGGCAATTTTCACGCGCGACGGAAAGAAGGGGTTCTCTTTATCGAGTCACCGTCGAAGGCGTGATTCCAAAACCGCTTAAAAGTTCCGCCGCAAGTTCATCCATGGGGAGTCCGATCACATTGGTCATCGAACCGGAGAACGACTCAATAATCAGTTCGCCGAAATCCTGGGCAGCGTAGGCTCCCGCCTTGTCCATCGGTTCAATTTTGGCGTGATACGCCGCCATCTCCTCCTCACTGAGATTTTTAAAAGTGACATCCGTTGCCACTGAAAAACCCGAAGTGATTCCATCCGACTTTCGCCTCAGAGAAACAGCGGTGAAGACCTGATGCGTGCGCCCGTTCAGCTCCGCGAGCATGCGTTTCGCGTCAGCGCGGTCACGGGGTTTTCCGAAAACGGTTTCTCCCAGCAATACCAGCGTATCTGCCGCAATGACGACAGCATCGGGGTGAAGACCGGCGACAGCATCCGCCTTGAGTTGAGCATTCAACGCGGTAAGCTCCCGAATCGGAATCGCCTCATCTTCGATCTCCTCAACCTCCGGCTTGATCACCTCAAAGGTGTAGCCGGCCTCCTCCATGAGATCTTTTCGTCGCGGAGACCCCGAGCCGAGGATCAGTTGAGATTCCGGATTCATCATCGGAATTCAGCCGCAAAAAACGGATTGTTGCGCTTTTCCTCCGCGACCGAAGTCATCGGACCATGCCCCGGACAAAGCACCGTGTTGTCCGGAAGAGTGAGAATTTTCTCCCGGTTATTCTTCCAGGCATCGGCGAAGGAAACAAGCCCCCCGCCCATCGAGCCGGCGAAGAGAGCATCACCAACCACACCAAGTGGACGTTCCAGCCCTTCGACAAAATAAGTCGTTCCGCCGGGAGAGTGACCGCTCGTCGTGTAAGCGGTCACCTTCAGAGATCCGATCGCGAAGGTCGCTCCCTCAGAAAACTTCGTCGTTCCCGGCCAGGGCTCCTTGCGATTGCAAAAAACCTCCGCCTCCGGACAAGCCGATTTGAGGCGCTCCAGATCAGCGACGTGATCATTGTGCGTGTGAGTCAGAAAAATCTGCGTGATGGTTACTCCCAGTTCCGACGCCCTCTCAGTGATCAGACTGCTGTCAATTCCCGTGTCGAAAGCCGCTCCAACCTTGCTTTCCGGATCCCAGACGAGAAAGGCATTTACCTTCATATCGCGATACGGAGTGTTGAACTGAGCAACCCCGTCCAGAGAGACTCGCTGGGGGCGCCAGACCAGCGAAGCGGACATCGTCAGGGCAACAGGATCCAACTGCAGAACCTCTGCCACTTTCAACAAAGCCGGCTCATCGCAGAACTCACCTCGACAAAGGCGTTTCAAAACATCGCTGTGAACGCCGGTCCGCTCTGCCAGTTCAGATTCGGAGATATGACGCCCCCGCATCGACTTGGCAATGATGTCCTCGAATAAGTCCTCAATGGGAATCAATTCGCTCATGCACCTGCCATCATCTCTTTTTTTAAAAAAGTCATCCGGAAATCCGATTTTTCTTGTCCTCAAAACTGAAAAATGCGATTCTAGCGATGGAGATGAGGTATTTACTATGTCATTTCCGGCACTAAATAACGCCTCCGGGCAATAATAACCAAAATAGAAGAAAAAATGAAAACACCCACAAGAATAAACAGGGCGTTTACCCTGATTGAGCTACTCGTCGTGATCGCCATTATCGGCATTCTCGCGAGTTCAGCAATGCCGGCCTACAACGGTATTCAGGAACGCGCAAAACGAACTAAAGATGTGAACAACATCAAACAGATCCTCCTCGGCGCGCGAGCTTTCGCAGCAGACTGGGAAGGTCTCTACCCATCATTTGACCCTGATGCTGATTCCGGCAGCGGCGGTGGCGGGGATGACTCGTTCTCGACATCGACTGATGCCTTTAACGTGCTGATTCCTGACTACATCGATACAGAAATCATTTTCTGGATGCAGACAAAAGATCCGGACAAACTCCGTCCACCACGTGAAGACGGCGAACTCGAATCCGAAGAGAATGTGTATGCGTATGTCACCAACCAGACAGACACCAGCTTCTCCCGCTCACCCCTCGTTGCCGATGGTCTCATGGACTCACCCGGCACCTATGGCGAGTATCACCCCTGGCTGAACTCCAAGAAAGCAGTCGTCGGATTCTGTGGCGGTCACGTTACTGAAGAGCGCCTCACCAGTGCTGAGCCTGGAGCGACAATCAGAAGTAAAGACGGTCTCACCGACGATATCTTCGAGAAGCGCGGAACTGAAGGCGACGGAGGTTGGCTCGACACCGACAAGGAGAACGTTCTCCTTCCTGACTAATCGTCCGGATAGTTAAACCATTTAATACCCGGTTGGCGAAAGCTGGCCGGGTATTTTTTTTGCTCTGATTCCAGTGATATTGCACTACTGTCCCGCCCAATCCACATTGCATCTCTTATGAAAAATTCTTTCTTTTCACTCCTTCTTCTTTCTGCCGTCTGCGCAGCCTTTTCAATGAGCGCCTGCTCCAAATCGGAACCGGCGCCTGAGGCTGCCAACGAGGACGTTGAAGTACTGTTCAATGGCAAAGACCTTACCGGCTGGACGGGGAATCCTGAAAACTGGAAAGTTGTCGACGGAACCATCGTCGGAACAACGACTGACGAAAGCCCCCTTCCCTACAACCAGTTTTTGATCTGGGAGGGCGAAGTGGAGGATTTCGAGCTCAATGCAGAGTTGAAACTGACGAGCGACGGCAACAATTCGGGGATTCAATACCGTGCCCAGCTTCGCCCCGACCTCGGCGAAAACGTTGTGAGCGGTTACCAGTGTGACATGCACCCCTTTATCTGGGCCAACGGAATGCTCTACGACGAGAAGGGCCGCGGCATCGTCGCCAAACGGGGCATGGAAGTCGTCATCAACGGCGAAGGCAAAGCGATGATCACCGGTGATCTCGGACAGGATCCGGAGTTCAACACCAGTGAATGGAGCCATTACAAAATCACCGCAAAGGGCAACCATCTCGTCCATGAGGTGAACGGCGTCAAAACCGTCGATGTTTACGATCACGATGAAAAGGACCGAGAGCTGAAAGGTGTCATCGCCTTCCAGATCCACAAAGGCCCTGCGATGAAGGTCGAGATTCGCAATATCACCCTGAAGCGCCTTCCCAAAGCGGAACTCACTGCTCCGGAAGCCACCCCGATTCCTGCGGATGCAGAACTGGTCAATCCTCCCAAACCGGCGGCTAAAGCCAAAGGCGCTGCCAAAGCCGGAGCAAAGAAGAAAGGCTGAATTCGATCGGCTCTCTATCGATTCACACCTCGCTTACCGGGGTGTGAATGCCGTCGATTTATCGACGGCAGAAAAAAATAAGGATAAAGATAAAGGCTTTTCTAAGGCCGGATAGGCTGTGAGCCACGTTTTTGGGAAACGCGGCTACGTCGAGGCACGAATCACCGGCGATCCAGTCACCTTCCCACCTTCCCAAGGTGCGCAGCACCTCAAAGTTCGGTCTTGCTTCGTGGCACGGCTTCCGCTCTCTTGTGAGATGGCGGAAGCAAAAAAACGAATCTTTCTTCTCGATGGAATGGCGCTCATCTATCGGGCTCATTTCGCGCTGATCCGAAGCCCGATCTACACATCGGCGCGAGTGAACACTTCGGCGCTCTTTGGATTCACGAATACCCTTCTGGATCTTCTCGAAAAGCAGAAGCCAACCCACCTTGCGGTCGCTTTCGATACCTCCGATCCGACTCCGCGACACGAGATCTATCCTGAATACAAAGCGAACCGGGACGCGATGCCCGAGGACCTCGCCCTGCAATTGCCACACGTAAAACGCCTCGTCGAAGCCTTCAACATTCCTGTGATCGAATGCCCCGGCTGGGAAGCCGATGACATCATTGGAACCCTTTCCGTCCACGCCACCGAGCAGGGCGACTCTCAAACCTACATGGTGACACCGGACAAGGATTTCGCGCAGCTCGTCAACAGTTCGACGTTGATCTACAAACCCGGCCGCCAGGGCAGTGCCCCGGAAATTCTCGACGAAGCGGCGATCAACGAGAACTGGCAGGTGGAGAACCCGCTGCAAACCATCGACATTCTAGGCCTCTGGGGAGATGCCTCCGACAACATCCCCGGGATTCCCGGCATCGGTGAAAAGACCGCCAGGAAACTGATCGCTGAATACGGAAGCATCGAGAACCTGCTCGCCAATACCGACAAACTGAAGGGCAAGCAAAAGGAAAACGTGGAGAACAATCGGGAGCAGGCACTCCTTTCAAAACAACTCGTCACGATCATGACCGATGCCCCCGTCGGTATTGCCATCGACGACCTTCTCATCACGGAGCGCAACGACGAAGCGATCCAGTCACTCTTTGTCGAATTCGAGTTCAACGGTCTTGGCAAACGCCTCTATGGCGACGCCTTTCAGGCCGGGCGCGGACACACCACCGAGGAAACTGAGGAAGGGCTCAGTGCGACCCTGAAGACGATCAAAGACTTCAAAAAGGACTACACGTTTATTCGCGCCACAGAGCAAGCGGCGCGCACGGATCTGATCAAAAAGCTCAGCTCCCTTGATACGTTTTGCTTCGATCTCGAAACGACTTCACTCGACGAGAAAACCACTTCCATCATCGGGATCGCTTTTTCCTGGAACAAAGACACCGCCACTTACGTCGAAATCCCCCGTGACGAAACCGCCGCCGCAGTGCTCGAAGAATTCCGCGCGCTCTGGCAAAGCGATTCCATCGTCAAAATCGGGCACAACCTGAAATTCGATATCGGAGTCCTCACCTGGCAGGGTTATCCCGTCGCGTCTCCTGTCTTCGACACAATGCTGGCACACTCTTTGATCGAGCCTGACCAGCGCCACAAAATGGACTATCTCGCGGAGTCGCTTCTCGGATACACGCCGATCGCCTACGACGAAGTCTTCACGGCACCCGCCGAGAAGAGCGGCCAGCTGAGCCTTTTCGACGAAGCGGAAATGACCGGCGACGAAGAGACCAACACAGGACCCGCGTTCGAACAGATCGCCGAATACGCCTGCGAAGACGCCGACATCACCTGGCAACTCGCGGCGATTCTGAAAGAGCAGCTCAACGAATCCGGTCAGGAGGAGATTCTATCCAAAATCGAATGCCCGCTCGTCCCGGTTCTTGTCGAGATGGAAAAGGAAGGCATCCGCCTCGATCCCGAAACCCTCGCTCAAACCGGCGTGCTCCTCGCTCAACACATCGCCGAATACGAAACCTCAATCTACAAGGCCGCCGACACGGAGTTTAATCTCAACTCGCCCAAACAGGTCGGCGAGATTCTTTTCGACAAACTCCAGCTCGTCGAGAAACCGAAGAAAACCAAAACAGGTCAGTATAAAACGGACGAGCAAACCCTCACCTCACTCGCCGCGGAGCACGAGATTGTGCGCACCCTCCTCACCTACCGCGAAGCCGCGAAGCTGAAAAACACCTATGTCGATGCCCTTCCCAATTCGATCTTCGAGGGAACCGGCCGGGTCCATACGACCTTCCATCAGCTCATGACCGCAACGGGGCGGCTGGCCTCGAACAATCCCAATCTGCAGAACATCCCGATTCGCTCCGAGCAGGGCCGCGAGATTCGAAGAGCCTTTGTTCCCCGAAACGAAGCCTTCACCCTTCTCGCCGCTGACTACTCGCAAATCGAACTGCGGGTCATGGCATCCCTCTGCGAAGACGAAGCGATGATGGATGCCTTCCGTGAGGGAAAAGACATTCACACCGCAACGGCAGCGCGCGTCTTTCAGGTTCCGGAAGACGAAGTCATCAGTGAGATGCGACGCACCGCAAAAATGGTGAACTTCGGAATCATCTACGGCATCTCCGCCTTCGGATTGTCCCAGCGACTCAACGGTGATATTTCACGGGGCGAAGCCGGTGAGATCATCAAAGAGTATTTTCGCCAGTATCCCCGGGTGAAAGAGTTTCAGGAAAAGACGATCGCACAGGCTCAGGAAGACGGCTACGTCGAGACCCTTTCCGGTCGTCGTCGCTACCTGCGCGACATCAATTCGAGAAACGGCATGATTCGATCCGCCGCCGAGCGAACTGCGATTAACACTCCGATTCAGGGAACCGCCGCCGACATGATTAAAATCGCGATGGTGAAAGTTGCCGATCTGCTGCGGGACGGCAACTACGAGACGAAAATGTTACTTCAGGTTCACGATGAGCTCGTCTTCGACCTCCATCGCGATGAACAAGACGAACTGATTCCTAAAATCGAAGAAGCCATGAAGATCGCCCTGCCGCTCTCCGTGCCGATTCTCGTGGAATCCGGCACGGGAGATAACTGGCTCGAGGCGCATTGAGCGCCCCGATTCACTTTACGATTTCTCCGGAAAGATTCCGGTGGCATTCAGAATCAGGTTTTCATCGCTTGATCCCTCCGCAACGGTTCCGGTCACAACGAGACTGTCGAGTTCCTTCAATCCACGAACCTGCTTGAGAGTCTGCCCGACAGGACGGCCATCCTCGCCGAGAACCTGAACGGTAAGACGGGAAGCTGAAATCGTCTTCGGCTCAACACAGCAGGCGTCCCACGGTGTCTTGCAGCTGTCGCTTGGATTCTTCTCGCAGGTTTCGAGGCTGTCATCGGAGAGAACCAAAGTGGCATAGTCAGCAGAGAACGGCTCCATCGCTCCGGCAATGCGGCCCTTCACCGTGATTGTGGCACCGGGCTCAGCCTTCTTGCGGGACTCAATAACACTGACGGCGCCTTCAGGGGCCGCATCGAGAAAGACTGCTTCAATCTGAGGATCAGCAGCCGGTGCAGCCGCATTTTCAGTGGAGGTTTCCGTCCCCGCTTTCTCACAGGAAAGCTGGGAAAGGGCGATCATTCCGCAGGCTGCGAAAAGTGAGTATTTAGTGATGTTTTTCATAGTATTGATTTGGTTTAGTTAGATTTGGTTAGGGAGAAAACAGCAGTGACCGGTCAGGAGGATCTCAAAGCTACCGGCAGCGGCGCGCCGAGACATCTCAAGGCAGGTGGAAGTGCTCCGAGAGTTCCGAGCGCAAGCCCGACAACCACTCCCAGTCCGAGAACCGGCAGTGGCATCATGAGCTTAAAAGTGCCAATTGAGAAAGGTACCGTAATACCTTCCAGAAAAACGATCGCGAGAATTGAGGCCAAAAGGGTTCCTAACAAAGTTGCAAGAAGACTCTCCTGAACAAGCGAAAAGAGAATCGCACGCCTGCGGAAGCCTACCGCCTGAAGCGTCGCAAGCTCGCGGATCCGTGAAGCGAACGCGGCGTAGAGCATGTTGAGACCGCCGAAGACCGCACCGGCCCCGATCAGCCCGGCCGTGAGCCATGTCATGGCACGAAGCGGATCATAAAATCCCGCCAACTGAGCGTAGTAGTCGGACTCCCTCATCGCCACGAGTTCGAGATCTAGACGCTGACGCGCAAATAGATCGGCATCCTTGTAGCCTTCATCGGAATCCATCCTGACAATGACACAGGACAGAGCATCTCTCTGAATCGCAGTCATCAAGTCAGTCCGGTCAAACCAGACTTCTGATTCCATGACCGTGCCCGGCGCTTCGAAAACTCCGGAAACCGTAAAGGTCTGTCCCTCAAATTCCACTTCCCCGCCCTGAACGAGAGCGCTTTCCGGAACACCTAGACTGTGATGGGCAAGTCGCCCCACAAGAATCTGCCCCGGGCTCGGGTAGTTTCCATCAAGAATACGAACCTCCCGATGAACCTCGAAGGCACCAGGCGTAATCCCCCGGAGGAGTGCCTGTCCGGAGCCATACCCCGACACCTCTATCGGCGCCATGTAGTGAACTTCACCCGACACCGCGGGCACGCCGATCCGTTTCTCGATCCCCGGAACGCCCGCAGTGGCGAGGGTCTCACTTTGAATGGAAACCTCGCTGCGTTCGACGCTTTCCTCGGAACCCGCACCGAGCAGAATAACATTCCTCGGCGACCCCGAAGCCATGAGAACGCTCTTCATCCCCTCGTTGAAGGAACCGGCCGCATAAACGAGAAAGACAACGAGCGCCGCGCCTATCACTTTTTGAATAAGGCGCACCGGATCCCGGAGAAGATTTCGGGTCGCGTATGAAAAAGGTAACATGACAGGAATTAGTAACAAGCTTCTTCGGGCATCAGCCCTGCCTCAGGGAACTGACAATGGGATTGCGGCAGGCCACCCACGCCGGCCAGATCGAGGCGAGTAATCCCAGCGCGACCGCGAGGACAAGACCGTTCAAAGTTACCTCGACACTGGGAATGAGCGCCAGAGTGAGGCCTTCGTTGCCGAAAGTGAACCGGTTCAAATGGAAGAAAAGCGCGGCAATACCACTGCCGAGAACCCCACCGAGAAAACCGAGAAAAATCCCCTCCCAGACCATAAGAACACCGACAGAGAGCCGGGGAAATCCGAGCGTCTGAAGAATCGCATTCTCTTTGACCCGACCTCTCGCAACGAGGAGGAGGGCATTGGCAACGAGACCGAGCACGGCAAGAACCGCACCAAATCCGATCCATCGGGTAAAACGAATGATATCGATCAAGTCCTGTGCCGTCTGAGCAAAGAACGCCTTCTCCGGCCTCGTGTCGGTTGGATCGGTATCCGACGCAAAAATCGTATCAATTTTCTCAGCGACCGCTTCAAGTTGATCCGCTGAATCGACCCTGACATTGAACTGTGTCACAGTTCCGAGCCCGAAGCGGGAGGCCTGTTGGAGAAAAGGTAAATGGACATAGGCGACGTTATTATCCTGAGCCTGTGAAGAGCGGACTATACCCGCGACCGATACGCGAACGCCAACCGCTTCAAACTGATCGCCGGCTTTCAAGCCGCGCCGCGCCGCAAAATTCTCACCGATTAAAGCCGCATCGCCACGGGCAATCCAGTCATCAAAAGATCCCGAAAGGATCTCCAGTTCCGGATTGTATTTCTCAAGGTCGCCCGGCGGAACTCCGCGGAAGGCAATCACGTCGAGGCTGGCACCACAGTTGTTCACAACGATCTGAATCGGGATCGCTTCGCGCACGCCCTCGATCCGGCGAATCTCCGCCAGATAGTGTTCCGGCAGTCTCGAAGTGAGGGGACAGAACCGGTTCTCGCGGTAGACAACCAGAGTGGTGTCGCCCGCGCTCACTTCCGTTGCAATGCGCAAACTCGACTGCATCGTCTCCACCGCAGTGAAGAGAAACATTCCTGTGGCGACGCCGCCCAGAGTCAGAAGCGTCCGAAGCCGGTGACGCGTGACCTGCTTAAAAGCCAGATTAACGAGATGAAGAATCTTCTTCATGAAATCGCAGATGGTTCAGTTGAAGTTGAAGCGAAGCCTTTCTCGACGAGACGCCCCTTGTCGAGGTGGAGAGTTCGCTCGGCTGCCTCCGCGGCGCGGGCATCGTGTGTCACCATCACAATCGTTTTCTGATGAGTGCCGGAAAGCTCGCGGAGCAAATCCAAAATTTGATCGCCTGACTCACGGTCAAGATCGCCGGTCGGTTCATCCGCGACAATCAATCCCGGGTCTGCGACGATCGCCCGGGCAATCGCGACCCGCTGCTCCTGACCACCGGACAACTCAGTAGGGCGGTGGTCGGCCCGGTCGCTGAGACTGACGAGATCCAGCGCTGCGAGAACCTTCTCCTTCCGGTCACGACGGGAAAGTGTCCCGTCCAGCAAAAGCGGAAGTTCCACATTTTCATAAGCCGATAAAATCGGAACAAGGTGATAGAGCTGGAAGACGTAGCCGCAATGTTTTGCACGCCAGTTCGTTAACTGTCCGCGCGAGAAGGAAGCGATGTCATCACCGCCGATATGAAGCGTTCCCGAAGTCGGTCGATCGATACCCGCAATGAGATTCAGAAGCGTTGTCTTTCCGGAACCCGACGGCCCCATCAGCGCGAGAAACTCGCCCCGGCGCACGTCGAGATCAAGATCCTCAAGCGGAGTGACCGTCAACTTACCCTTCTGATAAACCTTAGTGAGCTCGCGGCAGCGAATGTAGGAAGTGTTCGTGTTAGAATCGTTCATTGGTCAGTGGAGGGTTGGGAATCAGCAGAAGCCGTGAGAGTTTGAAAGCGATCGCCGGATTTGAGATCGGCAGGAGGATTGACGACGACACGGTCACCCGGTTTCAATCCTTCGCGGACTTCCCGGAATCCTCCGCGAACCTCACGTCCAAGAGTAATGCGCTGCGGGGTAACGTGATCACCGGAGGCGTCGACCCTCCAGACCGTGGCCTCATCCTGTTGCGCTGCTTCGGATGCAGTGCCACCGGTGAACGCATTCATCGGAACAAAAATGGTCACGCGGGCGACTGATGCGGATCCCGTTGCCTGCCCCCTCTCCGAACCGGATCGAGTCTCCGGCTCCGCTCCTAGAAACTCCGCGCGGCAGAGCATTTCCGGGCGAAGCCTCTCGTCCGGATTCTCGATCGCGACTTTCACCTGAAGGGTGTTCCGCTGCAAATCAGCCTCGCCGACAATGCGGGTAACACGCCCTCTGAAATCAGTGCCCGGCAATACCTCGGAACGAAGTCGGACTGCCTGACCAACCTCCAATTGAGCCGCTTCCGCGAGCGGCACATCGATCCGCGCCTGAAGCTCTTTAGGGTTATAGAGAATCGCGATCGTTGCCGACTCCATGTTGTCGGCGTGCATCATTCGCTTCTGGCCCGGAACAACCATGAGCCTGAGAATGCGCCCATCGATGGGCGAGAGAATACGGGTTCGATCCAGAGCGAGCTGCTTCCGTGCCACATCCGTTTTCGCCTCCTTTATTCGAGCTCCAAAATCAGCCAGGATCTCATTCAATTCCCCCACCTTCGCTTTCAACTCCACTTCGGTAACCGCGAGCGCCTCAGCTTCTGCCTCCAACGTCGCAACCCTGAGCCGTGACTCTGAAATCTCACGCTCGGCAACGCCTCCACTTGAGACCTTCATTAATCGCTGTAAAACATCAGCCGCCTCGTCCCGCCGCGCCGTCGCTGATTCAACCTGCTTGGAAAGAGTGACAATTCCCGCCTCCGCCATTTCAATCTGACGTTTGTGAGCACCGACCTGAGCCTCCAGTGATGCGAGGCGGCTCTGCGACGTTTCCAAATCAAGTCTCACATCTTCATCGATCAACTTCGCAAGCGGCTCACCCTTTGATACAAGATCGCCCTCGAGGACATGCACTGTTTCAACGACGCCATCCACGAGAGCGGTCGCCTTCGTGGGAAGTGGATCCGGCTCCACCCAGCCGGAGGCTTGAAAAAGCATAGGTCCGTCGAAAGAGGCGACGGGGCCTTCTTTCACAGGCAACACTTTCCCGCCTTCAACGATTTCGATCGGCGATTCTTTTTCTTCAATACTGAGACGATCCGTGACCACGGTGACCACGGTGAGCTCCTTTGCCGGCAGAAGCCTCTTCCCGAATACTGCGGCGAGGACGAGAAAAAAGCCAATGAGGAGAAGCCAGGGCAGAGCAAAAGCCCACCGGGCCCTCCAGTCACGCGGGGAAACTCTCGAGCCTTTACCTGAGCGTTCGCCATATCCCTCATCAGCCTCCAGCTCAGCAGAGCCGGACGATTTCAGGAGGGAGGAAAGTTGCGTGTTCATTTTCAAAGTTAATTTTTTTGAGCCTGTTAGAGATCTATGGCGATCATTCAGCCCGGATTGGATTGTTTATCAACGGGGAGATCCCCCGTGTCTCGATCCACGAGACATGACGCGATAAGGGCGCGCCGTACAGGTTGTCGAACCGACCGGGAAACTCCGATCTACGGTTCAGACAAAGGCAGGTCGACAGTGACCATGCCTGTTCTTCAAATAATCAAATCAACCGCACGCAGAACAATGCGCGGGCAGCAGCCTGCTGTGGCGGAGGATCATTACCTCCGTAATCCCACCCTGAAGCAGTGGCTTGAAGCGGTAGCTGAATATCCTCAAGGGAACTCCAGACAAAAAGCTCAGAAAACATCGGCTCGGGCAAGCTGACAAAAGCGGAAGCAGGAACAACCTGCCATTCTCCCGCTAACTCGACACAACAGGGATCTTCATGAGAATCATCCGAATGACTGTCACAGCCTGCAACGGTTGAATGGGAACAGCACTCCGCAGCCTCGATCGGACACAGAGTCTTCATCACTGTGCAATACCAATGACCAGCAGGCTGCATCATCGCAACGGCGACGAAAGCAAGCACACATAAGGCTTTGGCAAAACCAGTCATTGGAACAATGAACCGCCATTCGAGCGGAAAGTCAAATTGGCTCAAGCGGTGTCAGTGCCTCAAAAATGCAATTTTCCCTCCCCAACTTCCGGTTCAACAGGAGGTCGATCCTTGAAAACTCCGTGCAAAAGGCACTTTCAGCGACTACCAATCCCGCAATGCTTTCCCAGGGAGACATTTACGCCATTATCTCCGGATTTTTCTGGTCATTCTCGGTGATCCTCATGCGAATCAGCGGTTACACGATTCCGCCGATTCCTCTCACTTTTTTCAAGAGCTTCATCGCCATTCTCGGGTTTGGAGCGGTTTTGTTCTTCGTCGGGGATCCTCTCCTTCCCGACTACGACAGCAGCGTGTGGACCCGACTCGTCATCAGCGCAGTCCTCGGGATTTCGATCGCCGACACCATGTTTGCGGCGGCCTTGAACCGCCTCGGGGCCAGTCTCCAGGCACTCGCCGACTGCATCTACGCACCCGCCATGACCGTGGTCGGGTTTCTCATGTTCGGTGAAGCCCTCACCGCGATTGAGCTCCTTGGTGGTGCCCTCGTCGTCTCCGGTGTTTTTGTGGGATTGGTCAGGACAAAAGAAATTGAGAATTCGCGCGACCTCCTCATCGGAACCGCTCTCGCTGCGGGAGCCCATATCACGATGGCGTTCGGTATCCTCATGGTCCGCGACGTCATTCAGGAAGGATCACTGGTCTGGATCGCCGGTTTCCGATTCGCCGTCGCGACCGCTGCTCTCGGCGTTTTTGCGATCATGAAAGGACATGGCAAAAGTCTCACCCTCGGATTCAAACGGCGCGACCTCTGGAAACACACTATCCCCATGGCGCTCCTCGGCCCGTTTTTAGCGACCCTTTTCTGGATCGCCGGATTCAAACACGAAACCGTTGGGCGCGCCGCGATCTACAACCAGCTTTCAACAGTCTTTATTATTCTACTGGCGTGGCTGATCCTCAAAGAGCGCATGACTCCCCGCAAACTCATCGGAGTGACGCTCGCGATCACCGGAGCAATCGTCGTGGGCCTTGGCGGATAACAACGACGTTCACCCTTTCGCGACCGGCTCAGCAATCGTAGCGCCACATGACCAGCAAAGGTCAAAATTACCCGGATTCAATTCACTGCAGGCCGGGCAGCTCACCTCGATATCGACGCGTTCAGCGTTATAACTGATACTGTCCCGGATCTCCTGCATTGCCCGTTCGTAGTCTGCGTCCTCGACGACACACAAGGCCGGCCAGACGTCAGGCATGATCGCCGCCTCCCCCGCAAGACCGGCGAGATCCCGGTTTTTGATGAAGGTCTTAATTCCCTGCGATTCGAGAACCGACTGGTAGTAGCCCACTTTGGTAAAATCGAATTCGCGGAAAAGTTCTTTCATCGTAGGCGTATCCTAACGAAAACCGCTACCGCATGGCAAGGGCAATAGAGAAACTGGATGCGGGGCATTTTAAGAGCTGTCGAATTAAGAGCTGATCACATCCTTCCTCAAATCCCGATAACTCCGCAACGATCCCCAATTCGCTCCCCGCATCTTTCGGGCTCCGCTTTCCCGGTTCGAGTCCAACAGACCCGACGCCTTGCCCCGCTCAAAGACCTCCTCCACAAAATCGAAACTGCCGAGGATCAATCCATCACAAAAATACCTCACGCGGTGACGGACCACTGACCGAATCGGCATTTGCCCCTGATTTCCTATCACTGCGACAACGGACTCACTTGCAAAGCCACTTCGGGCACTCTCACCAGTCACTGCATTCGCCTCCCTCGCTTCTCCTTCCTCATACAAAAACTGCCGATACCTCGCCGAAGTGCGTCGCCAGTCCGTCCGCATCTCAGGATCGCTGAGCGACTCTGACAAAGCCACCCCCAGCCCCTTCCGGGCCAGCTTCGATCCCCGCGTCCCCGAGATCGCTTCCGAGTATCCACACCAGTGATAATCCTCCGGTCTATCTACGATGCGCGCCCTCACTGGATTCAGATCGATATACGCCGCCACCGTCAGCAGCGCCAATTCACTTCCCTCCACGAGGACACTCTTGTAGCGGCTCTCCCACAACGTCCCCGTCCGGTTGAGCCGTTTGTTCATGTAACGCGTCATCCGCATCTTCAGCTCTTTCATGAACTGGGATAAGCTCCCGCGACGCCGTTCATATCGTGCCAGAATCGCTGTAACCGCAGCCTCATTTCCCTCAGCATGAGCCCGCTTCAGCTCCTCCTTCACCGTCCTCACCGCCGTGGGATCGCTGATACGGGGCAGGATCACGAGCAGCTCACCCTCCGACAACGGCGCGAGCTCATCCGGATCGGGGATTTCGATCAACAGGTGGAAATGATTGGTCATGAAGCAGTAGGTAATCACTCTCACCCCCATGAACGCCTCAAGGTCCCGCATCATCTTCCGGAAAATGCTCTTATCCTTGCCCTTAAAGATCATCCGTCGATCCACCACCCGCGAAATGCAGTGATAAAACGAACGCCCTTCACCCAGTAGTCGTGCTGTCCTCATCCCTTGAGGCTACACGCAACTGTTCAAAACTACAGCTTTTTCTTTTCTTATTCGTCTGTCCCTTAAAACATTCTCACACCTGCCCGGGGGCGAGGCTTCGACGGTGGGTTGAAGGTTGAGTAGTCATGGCGGATTGAACTCGCGGCGGGGCAGGTGTTGAGAGCGACGCCTTGTGTACGCCCAGCATGGGCTGAAACCAAAAGGGGTTCAAGTCCCCTGTTT
>JAYWLB010000045.1:0-367 GCA_035967665.1 Verrucomicrobiales bacterium BCK34 | reverse complement strand
CAGGAGGGTCCCTTTTTGGATGAGCTTCTTTCCCGGCTCCGCCCCGCCACCCGAAAGCCCCTTCTCCTCAAGATGGCCCCGGACCTCAGTTTTGAGGCCTTGGACCAGGTGGTGGAGCTTTGCCGAAAACATGGGTTAGAGGGCCTGGTGGCGGTGAACACCACCCTAGAGCGGCCTGGCCTGAAAAGCCCATTGGCGGAGGAGGCTGGGGGGTTATCGGGAAGGCCTTTAAAAGGGCGGTCTCTGGAAGTGCTCCGTTACCTGGCGGGGGTGAAGGACCTAACCCTGGTGAGCGTGGGTGGGGTGGAGGGCCCCATGGATGTGTGGGAGCGGCTTAAGCTGGGGGCCCGGTTGGTGCAGGTTTATA
>JAYWLB010000044.1:0-205060 GCA_035967665.1 Verrucomicrobiales bacterium BCK34 | reverse complement strand
TTCCCACTTTCCCACTTTCCGCGCCCTACTTCGCGTCCTTCATCAGATACGCGAAGAGGTCGCGAAGCTCTTCATCACTCATTCCCGCGAGCAGACTCGGCGGCATCAGAGAGACCGGCGACGCCTCCAGTGATTCCATTCCGGCGCGGTCGAGGAGCGTTTCCTGACCGGCGAAGTCGCGCAGAGTCACGTTCTGCGGCGACTGCTCTTTCAACATTCCGATGATCTTTCGACCGTCCTTCATCGTTGCGACGTAATAGAGAAAGCCTTCCCGCAACTCCAGACTCGGATCGACAATCGCCGGAATCCAGAACTCGAGATTGTTGCGCTCGTAGCCCGTCAGTTCAGGCCCCACCGGCATTCCCTCGCCGAAGAGTTTGTGGCACACCGCGCAACGCGCTGCGAAATGAACCTTCCCGGCCTCAGCGTTACCACCACCGGCGGCGACCGCTTTCTGAATACGTGCCATCTCCAACTGATTCTCTTCCGAGGAACCGGCGAGCTGATCCGGCCAGTGCTTCTTGATCGCCGCATTGATCTCCGGATCTTTGTGCTGAGCAAGAAGTTGAACAACATCAGGAGAGACGTTGCGCGCCTTCACATGAGCGAGGTCGACCTTTTCCAGAAACGGCTTCGCCCAGGCGAGACGTCCTGCCAAAACACGATGAGCGGTTGATCTCACATCATGTTCTGCCGGCAGGGTCGAACCGAGTCGATACAGGATCGTCGTTCCGATTTTGTCATCGTCGTAGTTGGCGAGTGATTGGAGCGCGACCTTTTTCAGGGTGCTATGTTGATCGAGCGTGATCAACTTGAGAAGCGTTCCGATCACGACGGGGTCATTGACCTCGCCGAAAAGCTTCGCCAACTCGATTCGCTCGACCGGGTCAGAGGCATTGTTCGCGACGACTGTGAGCGCCTTCTTCAATGCCTCCTTGTCTCCACGCTGAATCGCGAGAACGAGCGTGTTCCCGCCGCCTTCCGATTCGTAGGCATCCATTTGCGTGGAAAGCGCCTCCGGCAATTCAGGAATCGGAGCGCCCTGAAAGGCGAGCTGCAAGCCTGTCATGAGCCGCTTTTTGGCATCTGCATCGGGAGCTGTTTCGAGAAGTTTCGCCGCCGATAGGAAATTGGCATCGCCTCCGTCCATGCAGTAGCGACGGGCAAGGCGCTCCGCGACGACTTCGCGAAAGATCTTCGATTTCCAGGTTTCCGGATCGGCTGCGAGCGCTTCGATCTCCTTTCGACCCTCTTCAGCATGAGCCTCGATCGCCCACCAGATCAGGAGCGGGATATGCGGATCGGTGGCGTCTTCATCATACTTCAGGAGACGCTGAATCGTTTCGATCGCACTGGAAACAGGAAGTCGCTTTGCTGTTGCTGCCAGTTGCGCCCGCATCGCAAGGTCGGGTTCCTCGAGAGTTAATCCCGAATAGGCCGCCTCAAATTCATCCCGAAGAGCTTTATTATCGCGGTTCCCCTCGTCCGCCCCATTCATATTCCACGAAGCCGCTAAATCCCCCTGAATTCTAATATTCCATCTGAGACCTGCATCGGAATTACCCCGACTGAATAACATATAACTAAATACAAAGGGGCGGATATCTTGAGAGGATCGTTCAATTAAGCCAGCTTTTGATTTGGCACGTGCTTCATCAATCGATGGGTAGTGATTTACTATCTTTTCGATATCAGCACGTTCCCACTTCCGTTCGCCCAGTTCGTTAACGGCACGCTTTCTCACAACCCAGTTGGGATCGTCGTGGGCCTTCAATAGCTCATCTATCCCCACTTTACTCAAATCCCCATGCGTCACCTTCGGCTTCGTTCCCGTCGGCTTGACCCGATAGATCCGGCCACTGTTCTTGTGCCAGTCATCGACAGGGCGCACGTGGCTCAGCCGGGTATCATACCAGTCGGCGATGTAAACACAGCCATCGGGGCCGACGCCGCAGAATACGGGACGGAACCAGCGATCCTCGGACTGCATAAGCGGCTCTTCGTCGACCGTTTTAAACGTCGAACCATCGGGCTGAATCTCACTGACCCAGACGATGTTATGCAGGGAATTCGCGGCGATGATCTTGTGATCCCACGAGTCAGGGAAAAGTCCGCCTTCGTAGATACAAAACGCCTGAGCAAATCGGCGATCATCCCCTTCGTGCTTCATGTGCTCGAAGTAACCGAACGCATAGGGATTCGTGAGCGGACCGTGCTTGCCCCAGGACTTCCTCCCGTAGCTTCCCTGCGGGTAATACATCCCCCGGGTATTACCGTTATTCGTTCCGGAAAAGACACGCCCTGCCGAATCAATCTCGAGCGAAAAGGTGTTGCCCCCGCCTTCGGCAAAAATCTCAAATTCCTTCGTCGCCGGGTGGAATCGCCAGATTGCCTGCCCCTGCCACTCGACGGTTTCCCCTGTCGCAGGATCGTTCACCGAACCGGTTGTGGTGCTCCCCGTCGCGCCATAGAGCCAGCCATCAGGTCCCCACTTGAGACTGTTCGCGACCGCGTGAGTGTCTTCGATTCCAAACCCTGACAACATCACCTCAGGATCACCATCCGGAACCGCATCGCCATCCGCGTCCGGATAGAAAAGTAAGTAGGGAGCATTCGTTACCCAGATTCCTCCCGCACCGGTGACACAGGAAGTAGCGATGTTCAGCCCTGTGATGACATCGCGATGACTGTCGTATAGCCCGTCCCCGGTCGTATCCTCAAACACTGTGATTTTGTCCGCGCCCTTCGCGCCGTGCGGCGGAGGCTCCGGCATCTTATCGAACTGAGCCCGCAGGTGATTGTCGTACTCCACGATCTTCAGTCCGGCGGGAAACTGATACTGCAGATACTGGGTCACCCACATGCGCCCTTTGGAATCCCAACTGATGTGAAGCGGTTGACCAATGACCGGCTCACTCGCCACCAGCTCGACCTCAAATCCTTCGCGCACCGTGAACTCCTTCAGCGCCTCCTCCGGCGGCGTCGGGCTGGAACCATCTGACAAGGCACCACGGCCCTGATAGTTCTTAATGATATCGGCAACCTGATCGTTCCCCGCCACAGAGGTATCCTGAGCATGAAGCCATCCCGTCGCTCCGATGAAAAATCCTATCGAGACAAGGCGAAGTGTATGAGGCGTCCAATTCATTGACGCATAAGGTGCCAAACCTTTTTGTAACACGACACAAAAAAACCGGCGCGAACAAGTCACCCCGGTTTCTCAATCGAATGAATCGAAGTCCTGTTAAAAAGGAACTCGGAATCCGGCACGAATCATCGTGAAATCGGATACGCCGCCATCGACCCAGTTGTAGGAGAAATCGGAGAACACTCCGATGCAGCCCCATGACTCCAATCGGAAATCAAGACCGCCACCGAGGTTCCAGAGAAACTCACTTCCGCCACGTGAAACAACACCCGGTCCTCCAAAAACGTAAGGAGCGATGGTTGCGCAGCACTCACCACCGAGAGGCCAACGATAAACGATGTTTCCTTTTCCGACCTGCTCAGCAACGCCGGAACCGTGAACTGCATACATCAACTCAACACCGAGATTCGGTCCGAAGAAGTAGGAAAGTCCGGCACCGCCACCGAGAGAATTATCCAAATTTGTCGCTTCCGGCCAGAAACCTGAACCAAAGGCACTGAACTCAAAACCAGTGTCGTAGCAGTAGCTCGAGCTCGTCGTTCTCTGCTCAACCATTGGAGACTTGGCACTTTGATAGGCCTCTTTGTTCCATCCCCATCCCGCTTGAGCAACCGAGCCACAGAGCACTGTGATTGCCAAAAATGTAATAATCCCTTTCATATGAGTCGATCTATTGAGAATTGATGCTACATAGAATTTACGGTTCGACAAATCTTTTTTCAGGTATTCTGCACCCGGGAAATTTGTGTAAAGCGCTCTCTATAGATCAATTAAGAGCCGCCCGAACGGCGTTGGGCACCGACACTTTATCCAGCTTTGTAATGGGAAGTTGCACCAGAAGAGGATTCTTCGAAGCGTCAAGCCAGGTTGCGAGCGTCTCCAGATGCGTCTTGTTCATCGCGGTGCAACCGATCGTGGCGGCTCCGGGATTTCTCCACCGGTGGATGAAAATCGCACTGCCCCGCTTCGCGATCGCGGGAGAACGGTTGTGCCCCACGACAATGGCGAGTTCGTATAACCCGTCTTTCCGAAGCAGCGTTTCTGCAGAATTCCAATTGCTTTGAGCTGACCGCTCACGGGTCTGCACCCATTGATTGTAGAATTTCGAATTCGAATCATCGACCCAGAAATCGAGGGCAGTGGTTCGCCTGTAGGGAATCTTAAGCGCCGCTCGCTCACGACTTCCAAAAGCTGATTCAATTACAAAGACACCCGCCGGAGCCCGATGGTCCCCCTCTCTTTTCTGCGGGCCTTTCAATCCATCCGGAAAAAGACCAACGCCCCAGCCCATTCCCTTTTTGCCCACTGTCACAGGAATACCGGAGATGACCTTTTTCCACTCACCACCAACAAACTCGAAGGCATTCAGCTCCCCTGTCGTATCTGTCCAGTCGCTCGTGGTTACTGTGACAATCTGAGAAGTCGATGTCTCGGCATAGCAGGTCGAACCGGCCGGGAAAAGCGGGATTGCGATGACGCAAACCAGGCAGCGCAACAGCCTGAATAATCCGTCTATCTTCGCTGCGAAGGTTTTTGTAGTCATCGTCGAAATGAACACTGCGACGATCGAAAACGCGAGTCAATCCGCAATGCACATCTCCGAACCAGGTAGATGCCTTTTGCCAGAAGGCATCGTCGACGGTGCTCGAACATCACGACGCCCTCCGAAGCGAACACCGCGGGCGATCCGAACGAACGGCCTCCCCCGGCGAGGCGCACCTACCTCGCACAAACCGTTCCTACCCGAGAAACTCGACGATCCTCGCCTTGGGGCGACCGATGATGGCCTTGTCGTCTCTCAAAAGTACTGGACGCTGCAGGAGCTGCTTGTGCTTCAGGAGTATTTCGATAACAGCCTCGGGATTGCCGACGTAATCGTCAGGATTCAGTTCCAGCTTCTTAAACTTCGAATCTTTCCGCACAAGATCCTCGACCGGATCCTCCAGCACCGAAATAATCTTTTCCAACTCCTCCCGTCCCGGAGGGGTTTTAATATAAAGGACCACCTCGTGTTCAACTCCTAATTCCGTGGCGACCGCCAGGGCATTGGTTGAGGAACCTCAATGGTTAAAATGATAAATCGTCACCTTGCTCATGTGGAAGAGCTACCGCGACCTCGCCCTTGCGTCAAGGAACGCTGAAACCACCGGCCTTATTTTTGACGCCAAATCTTCACATCATCGACGTAGGCGTTCTTCGCGACCAGCAAGCGAAGGAGCGTCTTCGTCTCGTGAGCAAAGCCTTCCGACGAAAAACTTCCTACCAAATCGCCGTCAATCGAACAGGTGATCTCCTCGCCCTTAACAGTCACATAAATTTGATGCCACTCGTTCAGACTGACGGGATGAGGGAATGTTTTTCCTTTCGCTAAAACGGCCCTCTTTTGTTCACTCGTCAGGGTCCCGTCCTTCTTCGCGTTTCGAAGTTTCAGATTCATCTCCCCGGTCTTCTGATCGGCAATCTTCACTCCCTCGTGATTAACAAGAACTTTAAAGAGGTGTCCGGCATGAACTGATTTCAGAGCCAGATCTGCGAAATTCAGCATCAGAGAATCATCCTCCGCTTCGAGTTTGAAACGCAATCCTATCGTTCCGTCGGTGAAAGCAAAAGCATGACGCACCGAGGTCGCATGATTCGCGTCTTTGTGCGTGTAAATATACATCGCTCCGTCGCGCAGATCGACTTCCTTATTCCCTGCCGCAGTCCTGTCGCTCGAGGTCGTCCATTCATTGCCCGGCTCATCCTTCAGTTCCTGCGACTCGCTTCGCTCGAAGTAATCCTCAAAAATGAGTGTTCCGAACCGGCTCTCATCCGCGTGAAGCGCGGGCAGGATAACGAAGAAAGCACTAAGCAATATGGCAAATTTCATGATGACGCATTTTTACACGGAACGAAACCAGCTCGCAAGCAACGTGACCGCGCTTCCACCACTAACTAGGAATCGTCCCCCAACTCCTGCCTGGCAATATCCCTCGCCTCCTCGGCCGCTTCCGCGAGTTCCTTTTCCAACTCAATCATGCGATGCCGGTGATCCGAGCGAATCCGGATGAGATCGTAAATGGCGAGGATGAAGACAAAACCGACGAGAAGAAAACACCCCAGCCAGAACAGCGCGAAAGCAAGAGGACGCTCCATCAGAAAAGGTCCCAGCGGAACCGCTCCTGCAAAGACGAGAATGAGCGCCACGATCGTGGAGATAAACAGAAGATTCCGACGATAGGGACGATGACGGATCAGGATCCACCCGGTCGCCAATCCCAATGCCAGCTTATTTGTCTTTTCTTCGCGTTCCTTGTCCACCTTTCTATCGAATCACAATGTAAGTGCCGGCGACAGACATTTTTAACGTAGATTTTTCCACGATCTCCTCTGTTCAAAACTGATCTTCCCCTGTATTCTGAGCGCATGCCACGCCAGAGACTTTCTGTCCTGAAAACCTACAAACTCTACCTCGGCGGAAAATTTCCCCGCACCGAGAGCGGACGCTACATGACTGCCACCGACGCAACAACCGGAGAACATCTCGCCCATTATTGTCATGCTTCGCGAAAAGACTTCCGGGACGCCGTCGTCGCAGCCCGGTCAGCCTTTCCCGGCTGGAGAAAAACCTCCCCGTATTTAAAAGGTCAGATCCTCTATCGAGCCGCCGAAATGCTGGAAAGTCGCTCCAGCGCAATCGCTGAAGAGATTGCATCACTTACCGGCATTTCAACGAATGCAGCACTCACTGAAGTCGAAGCCTCGATCGACAGACTCGTTTATTTCGCGGGCTGGACCGACAAATACAGCCAGATTTTCAGCAGCGTTAACCCTGTTGCCTCATCGCATTTCAATTTCACGACACCTGAACCGACCGGAGTCGTCGTCGCTCTCGCGCCTGAGAGTCCCGGCCTTCTCGGACTCGTCACTCTCATTGCGCAGACGATTCTCTCAGGAAACACGGTCATCGCTCTTGCCTCGGAAAAAGTGCCTCTCCCCGCGATTTCGCTAGCCGAAGTTTTTGCAACCAGCGACGTCCCCGCCGGGGTCATCAATATCCTGACGGGGCCACACGCGGAACTGGTTCCCTGGATTTCCAGTCACATGGATGTAAATGCGGTCGTGGACGGAACGGGTAATACAAAGACCCTGACAGAACTTCGCAAGGGAGCGGGCGACAATTTGAAACGTGTCCACTCTCACGCGTTGAAAGATGCTGAGGCCTGGCTCAGCGAAGCCGCCTGCGATCCTTACCGGATTCTCGATTCAGTCGAATTTAAAACCGCCTGGCACCCCATCGGAGTATAGAAGCATGATCCCGTGAAACGAGCGCTCATTATCGTTCTTGATTCAGTCGGGATTGGACACGCTCCCGATGCCGCCGCTTTCGGTGATAAAGGAGCGAACACGGTGGGACACATTCGCGAAGCGGTCCCCGGTTTTGCCACGCCTCATCTTGACCGCGCAGGCCTCCGCGCCGCCGAAGCCCTCGCCGCCGGTGACACCGAAACGCCGGACCCTGCTCCTGCCTGGTCGTGGGGCTGCCTCACTGAGATCTCAGCAGGCAAAGACACCACGACCGGCCACTGGGAGATCGCGGGAGCCCCGGTACTCGAACCCTTTTCGGTTTTCAGCCGTTTCCCTGACGAACTCGTCAAAGAGATGGAGGAAGCGGCAGGAGTCCACTTTATCGGAAACTATGCGGAGTCCGGAACGGTCATCCTCGAGCAGCTCGGCGCGGAACATCTCAGGACCGGTTCGCCCATCCTCTACACGAGCGCCGACTCCGTCATTCAAATCGCAGCGCATGAGGCTCTCATCCCCGTAAAAGAGCTCTACCAAATCTGCGAAGCCTGCCGGGTCATCGCGGATCGTGAGAACATCGGCCGGGTCATCGCCCGCCCCTTCACAGGCGAAATTGGCTCTTTCAAACGTAGCAAAAACCGCCACGACTTTTCCCGGAAACCACCGCGCACCGTTCTCAACGAATTGACTGACGCCGGAGTCAAAACGATCGGCGTTGGCAAGATCAGCGACATCTTTGCGGGCTCCGGAATCCAGGAGTCCCACCCCACCTCAGGCAATGCGGAGGGCTGCGAGACGATCATCCGCCTCCTCGATCGCGACTGGAATACGCCGGAGCTCATTTTTGCCAATCTCGTCGACTTTGACAGCCTCTATGGCCATCGCCGCGATCCGGAAGGCTATGCTGCTGCTCTGGAAGCTTTTGACGAATGGCTCCCCCAACTTGAAGCCCGGATCACCGAAGACCTGCTCGTCATCATTACTGCTGATCATGGAAACGACCCGACCTGGTCAGGAACCGATCACACCCGGGAGAAAGTGCCGCTATTAACCAGAAAACCGGGCCCCCCGGAAGACCTCGGTTCGCGAGAATCGTTTTCCGACGTGGCCGCCGCCATCGCTGAGTGGTTCAGTCTGAAACAGTCAGAAAGACCGGGAAATTCTTTTTGTAGGTTACCGTCTAAACCGCTTGAAGAATTCGGCGGTTAGCCGATTTTACCTGCTCTTCCACCCGCCATCCCATGCCAGAACTAACAACTGATCAGCTCGTTGCTAAATCCTCGCTATACAAACAGTTCATCAATGAGCGTGAGGAAATCCTGCGATACAAATGGATTAAGAGCGAGGAAGCCGGACACGACATCGGGTTTGAGAAGGCACTCGTCGACTGGACGATGAACCATCGCGCTCTCTGGCGCGAGAAGTCCCTTAAAAAGTAATGCGCCTCTGTCGGCCGGTTACAAAAAAAGAGCGGCCGCAATGACCGCTCTTTTTCACCAGGGGTTCAAACAAAATCCCTTTTAATTTTTCGCGATTCCCCGCGACTCCCCGATGGGTTTGCTACCGGCCTCAGCGCCAAGTGATACCGAAATCCTGTTGGCGTCTGCGAGCATCGTATGAGCCTTCTTGTAGAGGCTGTCAGTCGCCGGAAAGTGGCTCAAAAACTCTTTTGCGGTATCAAACTCACCCTCGCTCACCATGTAGCGGACATCGGCGATAACCGTCTCTGAGACGACTGTTTTGATTTCAGGCATCACATCAGAAAGCTCTGATCCAAGACGGTAAGCCGACTTGTAATCACCTGAACGGTAAAGTGACATTGCAAGGCCCTCTCCGGCAGACTTGCTTGCAGGATCTTTCTCAAGGACGGTCAAAAATTTGTCGATCGCCGCATCCCAATCGCGGGCATCAAAGTGCGCCCAGGCCTGACTCTGAACGGAATCAGCCTCCGCAACATGACCTGCACGGGACGCTAATTCCACCGCAACTTTCTTCGCCATCAAAGGGCGGAACTCGCGGGTCGTCGACTGAGTATCTGCCTTCAAAGAGACAGCACCAGCGGAGAATGTAAGAACGGTGATAAGGATGGATTGCTTCAACATGGAACGATGTGGCTGAATTGTTTTAAAAACTTATCGCATCCTGACTATAAATCCAATCAAATATTTTAAAAATATTAAATAAGACTCTCACTTTTGATAAAATACAACCACATTCCCAGCAAGGTGCATAGATAGAGAGAAGCATCTCATGGGACTCCCGAACCGAATACAAACCAGACGCGGGTCCACTGCGCAGAGACTCCGCTGCCTGCGCGGGGCGCAGTCAATCCTTGTTTGCTCAAGGTTCTATCGAACGAGAACCGGGCGGGCTCAGGCTTACTGAGCAGCTTCGATGATCCTTGTGATCTCGAGAGCAATATCGAGGGCGGCGGCCCCCTGTTGGCCGCTTACCTTCGGCTGTTCGCCCCGGGCGGCACATTCGACGAAAGATGCGAGTTCACATTTTAATGGCTCGTCGCGCTCGACTTCCACCTCCTCACGGGCGATCTCCATTCCATCCTTGCGATAGATCCAGCCGCTTTGATCCTGATAGTCGAGAGACAAATAGGCATCCCCCTGGAAGACGCGAATTTTCCGCATCCTCTCAGGACTGATCCGGCTCGCCGTAATATTGGCGACACAACCGTTCTCAAAACGAATCCGGGCATTGGCGATATCTTCACGCCGCGTTAAAACGGGAATTCCAACCGCGTCGATAGCGGCGATCGGTGAATGCACCAGATGCAGAACAATCTCGAGATCATGAATCATGAGATCCAGAACCACCCCAATATCAATGCTGCGATTGGGAAACGGGGAGAGTCGATGACACTCAATGAACTTGGGAGAATTGAGGCGCGCCTCGAGCTGACTCATGACCGGGTTGAATCGCTCAATGTGGCCTACCTGCAACACGCAGCCCTTCTCATTCGCAAGATCGATCATTGCCTTGGCATCATCGACTGAATCAGAAATAGGCTTCTCAACGAGAACGTGTTTGCCCTGCTCAATGAGCGCTGTCGCGATAGACCTATGAGTCACTGTAGGCGTGGAAACGGAAGCCGCGTCGACACGGGAAATCAATTCTTCGAGAGTGCCAACCGCCTCGGTTCCAAACTCCTCTGCCAGTGCCCGGGCGTGCTCTTCGTTCGCATCGTAAATCGCAACCAATTCCGCTGATTCCAGCTCGGAATAAATACGGGCATGATTTCGCCCGATTGCTCCAACCCCTACGACTCCAACTTTTACGCTCATGAAGCCATTCTATGCCAGCAACTGCCCTCCGGAGCAACCTCCTATGACATTTTTTGTGTATCCTTTTCTCCCCGATAAATTTCGAGAGTGACCAGCCCGCTTCAGCCGGTCTCATGCGAGACGCACTGTTTTCCAGGGCTCCTTATCCAGGTGCCGGTAGATATCGGCCTCGACCTTTTGCGGTGAAAGGTTGACCACTGCGTGCCCCCAGAAATTGCCGTAGTCGAAGCGGCGAATGAATGGCTTCTCTCTTTCCAGTATCGCCCGCCGCTCTGCGACCGTTTCGGGCGAATGGCCGGGTTCAAGATCGACAAGATCAGAACTGTATTGCTCCACCCCGGAAATCAAATCCTTCGCTTTACCATCTAGATCGTAGGCGACGCTGCTGACAGAAAGCTGGGTAAAGCTCCCCCCGCTCGTCTTTCGTTCGACCAGTGAGTATTTATGCAGATGACCGCAAAGCACGATGGCATGGTGTTTTCCCAGCAGTTCATACAAACGTTCCCGCTGTTCGCGTTGATGCTCCTTTCCGTAGAGGCACCAGGCAGAGCGGGCGTTGTAGGGCACCACGGGAGGATGAACGATAAAGAAAACACGGCCTGTCGATTCAGGGCTGCGCCGCTCCAAAAGCGTGACGAACCAGTCAAAGCTCGCAGGATCATAAGCGTCGAAAAAGACGAACAGATCCTCCCCGTGTCTATGGAGAAAGTGAGCCTCCAGAGACTCCGCATTTCCCAATCCCTCAGCGATCCAGGGAACGACCACGTCGCGGTAGGCTTCGACCGATCCCGGTCCCGTAATGTCGTGATTGCCTTTCGTCACCCTGACCGGAACACCAAGCCCGGTCGCTTTGAAAAACCCGACCGCTTCCTCACAGTGTCTACGAGCCAACTTCTCATTTCCACACAGCCCCTGAACAAGGTCACCAATTTGAATCACCGACGAACAACGCTTCGTGGAAATGGTATCCTTCACCTGCTGCATCAGCGTTGGCAGGTTTTCCGCAGTGATGCGCGAGTAGCTTTCAATCTGCCTGAGAGAATTCGGATGCTCTCGTTTCACCCAATCAAAATCATGATGTTCAAGACGGTCGAAATGGAGATCACCAATCAGAGAAAAACGCGATTCGTCATCAGCTTCCGATCTCTCTAACGATTGTCCGAAAACGACGCGGCAGTTTCCCGGCCCGGTCAGAGATGCCGCACCGGCCGCAGCAACACCTTTCGTGAGGAAACTTCGGCGAGTGTAAAAACCATGCATTCCACCCAGAATATCAGGGAGCGCCCCGGATTACGATAGCGGAATAGCGCCGGACCTTCGATAACGGGAGAGTGCCGGACTCAAACGCCCCGGGCGACGATACTGACGCCCTTCTCGTCACAAAGCCGGACGACTTCCTCTTTGCCGAGCAACAGGGTCGACTTGGCCTCGACGATGATCGCATTGACGCCGGCTTCAGCGGCGGTCTCGATTGTTGACGGTCCCACCACGGGAACGTCGAAACGGAAATCCTGATTGGGCTTGGAGACTTTGACCATCATTGCCTCCCCTTTTCCCAGCGCCCCGCCCCGCTTGAGTGCTTCGTTGGTGCCTTCGAAGGCCTCCACCGCGAGAACGGTTCCCTTTTTCACAACGACGGTCTGACCGATGTCGAGACGACTCACCTCTTTCGCGATGCGGAAACCATAGGCGGCATCCTCCTCCTGCCGCTCGCTGAGAGCAGGACCGCAAACCGGCCCGACATCCGGAAGCAAATCATCGAGAAATGTGGTCGCAGGCAGGAGCGTGATCCCATCCTTCTCAAGCTCGGAGGCAATCGCACCGAAAAGGGTCTCGGCGTTCCGCTCCTTCACCTTGGAAAGCATCTTGAGGAGACGGAGATCGGGACGGAGATCGAAGAGGTTCTTCGGGGCTATCTGTCCCACCATGACAGCGTGTTTGACGTCATTAGATTTGAAGTGCTTGATCATTTTACCGAGCTGCCCGACCCGCAGCCATGCAATCTCATCGACGAGTTCAGACACATGCGGTTCGGTTTCATCGGTAAAGGCGGAAACGACCAGTTTCGCGACGCCGGCTTTCCGGGCGGCATTGATAAAGGTCTCGGGATAGATGCCGTTCCCGGCAATGATTCCAACGGTTTCAGGGACTTCAGCTGAGTTCATTGTTTCTTTAAACGATAGGATGATTGCTACGATCCACCACGGCAATGACAATCGCCACGGTCAAAATGAAGGTGCCGATGATGCGCCACCAAAACGCTTTACCGGAATCCTTATGTTCCCTGTTACCGAGGCTCACGCCGAGGGCAACCACTAATACGATGGCCCAGACTCCACGGGAGGCGTAGACAACATTGATTCCGGTGGCATCATCAAAAAAGCTCAAAGCTATGCTCATTGCGAGGGCCTGCAGCCCGATGAGAACGCTGCCCCACGAAGCCCAGCTTCGCTGCCCCGCTTTCAACCTGAGGCTGGGACGCTTTTGCAGGAGCCACATCACCGAGGTAAAAACCGAGACGGATAGAAATCCCAGAGTGATGAAGGTAAGCGCCCCGAAATCAGCCGCCCACCAACTGACAAGGACATCGCTCAAGCCGAACACGGCCGCACTTCCGAGGGTGATCCCGACGGTAAAATGGAGGTGACGCCCCTTTTTCAGATCCGCAATCCCCATGACAAAAATCCCCGCAGCAGTCATGAACGCTGCGATCCAGAGCGGGACGCTGGGAACCTTTCCGGTGAGCAAGACCACTCCGACAGCGACAAAGACCACCTTGGTCCCCATGATGGGCGTCACCAGAGAGACGTCTCCCCGCTTCAGGCCGAAAAACGCGAGCCAGTTCCCCACGAAAAACGCGACGCCCATGAGAACAGGCTTCCAGAACTCCGACCATTCAACGACTGATTTTTCAAGGAACAGCAGAGGGAGAAACATCGCCCCGAGAACCAGATTGGTGAGATGGAACGACTGATCCATCGTCACCCCCTCCTTGAGCGCCCGCTTGATCACAATGGATCCCAGCGAAAAAATAATTGCCGAAGCAAAAGGCAATAGAAGGTAATATGGCACAGCGCCATTGTCGCGAAGCGCTGCCTCCCGTCAAAGGCTTTGCTTCTCTAAAACATCCGTTCGACCAACTCACCTGTAGAAAGAGCATTCCAGTTCTCCGTCGCCGGATTCGGTGAATCTTCGCCCTGCGCGTCACTCACCGCGGTCTCAACTTCCATCGTCAATTCGGTCTCCATCTCCCCGAGTTCACTTTCAGTGAGCAGCCCTTTTGCCAGTATCATCTCCCTCGCAAGGAAAAGGGAATCTCCCCCGAATTTTCCGGCCTTCACCTCGTCGGGAACGTAGCTGGCATCATCATGCACACCATGCCCTGACAATCGCAGAAGCTTCCCGACCACGAGTTGAGGGCCGTCGCCATTGAGGGCCCGGTCAATCGCTTCGGCAAAGGTTTCGAGACAGGCGAGAAGATCCGTTCCGTCGATCGAGTAGCCTCGAACGCCGTAACCTGCGGCACGATCGGCGAGATCTTCACAGGCAAACTGGCGACTCGTGGGAGTCGAGTAGGCAAACTGATTGTTCGCAAGAGCGACGACCAGGGGCAATTTTTCCACTGCCGCCTGATTGAGCCCTTCGTGAAAAGCACCCGTGGAAGTCATTCCGTCACCGGAACTCGCTGCCCCGACGAAACCTGTTTTTCCCTGAAAGCGCTTCGCCATCATCATTCCGTTGATCACCGAAACTGAAGCACCGAGATGGCTGATCATCGCCGGCATCCCCTCCTTCGGTCTCCCGCGGTGGATATTGCCGTCGCGCCCTTTCATGGGCCCTTCGACCGAACCGAGGTAGGTTCGCGAAGCGTCGTGAAGCGGCTCGCCATAAGCGAGACGCCCTGCCTGATCCCTGATCAACGGTGCGTAAACATCCCCCCGACTGCGATCGAGCTGCTGCCCGAGTGCGGCACTGAACGCCTCCTGCCCGGTCCCGATATAAACACCACCGACGATCTTCCCGGCACGATAAAGCGCCGAAATCTTCTCTTCAAAGATACGGGCGAGAAACATGTTCCGGAACGTTTTTACAATTAGTTCCGGTGTCGCAGCGTAAGGGGAATTTTCCTGGCTCATAGGTGGGCAAACTGTCTCCTCAACCATTCAAGATGCCGACTCCATTTTCAAGGGCAATCATCGCAACCCGAAGTTCTCATTCTTCGTCCGGAGCTCTCAGAAATGACTTCACCCGGCCAGGAATGCGACGACGGGACTGTCCGGGTGTTACAATGAACGATTCATCAAAATTTTAACAAAGGCGCAATGAATTCAATGACAGCCGCTTGCGACCGGCGAAGCATTCCGACCAGTTTTTTTAGGATGACTTTTCATTGAGGTCGATTATTTATTACTGGTATCAAAATTATTAATTAATCTTAAATACATTGCATCACCATGACTAAAACTGAGATCCAATCGAAGACAGCGAAACTGGCCTATTTCTACTTTCTGGAGAGAATGGAAAAAGGTCTCCCCGGAGACGAGGCCGGCGACTGGATCAAAGCCGAAGAGGCGGTGCAAAAAGAACTGTCGAATGAATCTGATGACTATATCGACGCAGGAGCGCCCCTTTCCCTGATTAAAGGAATCGGCCCTAAAGCGAAAAAGGAACTCGAAGCCGTCGGAATCGAATCGATAGCCGACCTCGCAGAGCTCACCTTAGCGGATCTCGGCTCACGCATTCCCCGCCTAGTATCCCGCGCAAAGAGCGGTCGCTGGATCGAACAGGCACAGGCGTTCTCGACAAACGCGAACTAACGCGCCACGTTTCCGCCTCACGGAGTCAATTCAGTGCTCCGCTTCAACGAATTTAAATCATGAAATTAGGTGTCATCGGATGTGGAAAAATGGGCAGCGCCCTTGTCAGCGGAATTATCAGAAGCCAGTTGTGCGCGCCCTCTGATGTCACTGTTTATGACACTTTCGAGCCGGCGGCATCGGCGATGGCGAAAGAGCTGGGGGTCACTCAGGTGGCATCCAACGCTGAAGTCGTCGACGCTTCCGAAGTAATTCTCCTCTGTATCAAGCCACAGGGTTTTCCCGAAATGCTGACTGACCTCGGTGAGGCCCGCGACAGGCTTTTGATTTCCATCGCCGCCGGCGTCAAAATTTCGACAATCGAAAAGGCCACCGGGCTGCGGCATCGCGTTGTCAGGGTCATGCCGAACACGCCCGCGATGGTGGGAATGGGAGCCTCTGCCTATGCCCTTGGCATGGATGCCTCACGCGACGATGCCGAACTCACCCAGTCGCTCCTCGATTCCGTCGGATTTGCCTGCCGCGTCGAAGAGGAGGATCTTGACGCGGTCACCGCCGTGAGTGGCAGCGGCCCCGCCTACATTTTCCTGATGATCGAAGCCCTCATCGCAGGCGGAATGGATCAGGGACTCGACGCTGAGACAGCGAAGAGTCTCGCCGTGCAAACCGTAGCCGGCGCCGCCGAGCTCGTCAAAAGCACTGGCGAATCCCCCGCAAAGCTCCGTGAGAATGTCACGAGCCCCAACGGCACCACCTTCGCCGCCCTTGAATTTTTCAGGGAAAACAAGTTCGAGAAAATCGTCAAAGGTGCCGTCGAAGCAGCAGCGAAACGTTCCCGTATTCTCGGTCAGGACTAAGTGCCGTTCACTGTATTACAAAATCATCACTTTGCCGCGGGGGGATTATCTTCTACCCTGAGTCTTTATGAGCGATATCATTCAACTCTTTAAAGACCGCGGTCAGGGTCATGTTTTCACCTTTTTTGATGACCTCAGTGCCGACGAGCAAGCCGGCCTCATTGCCGAGGCAGAGCAAATCGATCTCGATGAAATCGAGACACTTGTCAGAGAGTTAATCCAAACCAGGAGCGCTGGTAACGACGCCATCGCCGACGAACTGGAACCGGCTGATTTCATTCCCCTTCCAGAGAATGGAGATCCCCAACTCTGGAAAGAGGCAGTCAAAAAAGGAGAATCCGCCCTCCGCACCGGACGCGTCGCCGCTTTCACCGTAGCAGGCGGTCAGGGAACGCGCCTCGGCTATGACGGCCCCAAGGGAACCTTCGGCGTCACCCCTGTTTTAAAAGCCTCCCTTTTTCAGGTTTTCGCCGAAAAAATCCTCGCTTCGACGCGCCTCTACGGCCGCCCGATTCCGTGGTATATTATGACCTCGACGATCAATCACGAGGCCACCGTCGAATTTTTCGAAACCAACGAATACTTCGGTCTCTCGCCGGAGAAAGTCCACTTTTTCAGTCAGGGGCTCATGCCGGCGGTTGATGCCGATGGCAAAATCCTTCTCGCCGGAAAAGCTAACATTGCTCTAAGTCCCGATGGCCACGGCGGTGCGCTCCGGGCACTGGTTCGATCGGGCGCGATCCGTGAGATGGAGGCCGATGGCATCGATGTCCTCAGCTACTTCCAGGTCGACAACCCTCTCGTTCGCTGCATCGATCCGGCTTTTATCGGGTTTCACATCATGACCAACTCCGACCTTTCCAGCAAGATGGTTCCCAAAGCCTATGCGGAAGAGAAAGTCGGAGTGTTCTGCCAGAAGGACGGAGAAGCACTCGTTGTCGAATACAGTGACCTCCCCGATAAACTGGCTACCGAACAGGACGAGAACGGCGAGCTGCGTTTCCGCGCGGGTAGCATCGCGATTCATATTTTCAGCCGGGCCTTCGTTCATCGTCTCGGTAGAGGAAAAGACGACACTGCAAAACTCCCCTTTCACCTCGCACACAAGAAGGTGCCGTTTATCGACCTGAACGGGGACCTGCAGGAGCCCACCGAACCCAACGCCTACAAGTTCGAAATGTTCGTCTTCGATGCGCTCCCGTTTGCGGCCAATCCCACCATTATCGAAACGGCAAGAGCTGACGATTTCTCCCCCGTGAAAAATGCGGAGGGAGTCGACTCAGCTCAGACTTGCCGGGACGATCAGTTACGCCAGTTTGCCCGTTGGGCGGCGGCAGCGGGAATAGATATCGAAACGGACGAAACAGGGCTGCCTCCTTTCGCCTTTGAGGTATCCCCGCTCTTTGCCGACAACGGGGAACGTTTCGTCGAGCGCTGGAACGGACTTGCGGCAAAACCTGAGTTGACCAACGGCGTCGTTCTCATTTAACTGCACACAATGAGTGCAGAAGCCCGATTGATCGAACTAGGAATCACCCTCCCTCCCGCTCCGAAAGAGATGGGAGTTTATAAACTGTTAGTGCAAACCGGCAACCTTGGCTATCTGTCAGGACACGGCCCCTTCCTCGACGACGGCAGTCTCATGAAGGGCCGCGTGGGCGAAGACGTCACGCTCGAAGAAGCCCAACTCGTCGCCCGCCAGGTGGGACTGAACCTCCTCGCGACGCTGAAAGCGCAACTGGGTTCTCTCGACCGCGTTTCGCGTCTTATCAAATCGCTCGCGCTCGTAAACTGCACTGACGATTTCACAGACCAGCCGGCGGTGATCAACGGTTTCTCGAACCTCTTTGCCGAAGTGTTCGGAGAGGAAGCCGGCATCGGTGCCCGCAGTGCCATGGGGACGAATTCTCTGCCGGGAAACATCCCTGTGGAGATCGAGATCATCGTTGAGATCAAAGACTGAAGGTCATGATCAATCCCCATGATCTTCCGGATGGAATCGAAACGGTTCCATCCCCGTCTCTGTGCATCGACAAGAACATCGTCCGCAGCAATCTCGAGAGAATGCTGGAGATGGTGAACGGAGACGCATCACGCCTGCGCCCTCATATCAAAACCCACAAGTGCGGTGATATCCTCGCCCTGCAGCGCGAGCGCGGGATTAATCAGATTAAATGCGCGACCATCGCCGAGGCGGAGATCGCCGCGATCGCCGGAGTCGACGATGTTCTCATCGCCTACCCGCTCATTGGACCTCATGTGGGTCGCTTTTTCGAGCTGATGAAAACCTATCCCGGGACCGCTTTTGCGTCTTTGGTGGACAGCGCCCCCGGTCTCAGGAGATTTATTGAAGAAGCGGAACACCGCGAGACAACAGCCACTCTCTTCCTCGACCTCGACTGCGGGATGCACCGCACCGGCATTCCCGCCGGCGACGCAGCTTTGGCCCTCGTCAAAACCATCAACGAACATCCCCTTCTCAATTGGGGCGGAATCCACGCCTATGACGGCCACATTCACCAGGCTGAAGTGGCGGAACGAAAGAAGGACTTCGATGCCGCCATCGCTGAGGTAATTCGCTTTATCGAACTCTTACTCGCCAATGACATCGACGTCCCCCTCGTCGTTTCAGGTGGCTCACCGACTTTTGCGATGCACGCTGAAATCGCAGCCCAATCGAACCGCCCGTGGCAATGCTCACCGGGAACACCGCTGCTGTGGGACGCAGGCTACGGAACGAATCACCCCGACCTCGATTTTCGTCCCGCCGCTTTTCTTCTCACCAGAGTGGTAAGCCATCCCGGCAATGGACAAATCTGCGTCGACCTCGGAACGAAAGCCGTCTCAGCGGAAAACCCGATTCACAACCGGGTTCGATTCCCAGCGATTGAAAATGCGAAATTCCTGAGCCAGAGCGAAGAGCATCTCGTCATCGCCGTGGACGACCCGGCGCAATTTCCGATTGGCACCGCATTCCTCGCGATTCCCTACCACGTCTGTCCCTCTGTAGCCCTCTACGAAGAAGCCTACATCATCGAAGACGGAAAACGATCAGACGAACACTGGAAGATCAGCCGCGGACGGCGCATCACGATCTGAAAACAGTGCAATTCTACCGCTGAAGATTCAGCGAAGCCTACCGCAAAGCACTCGCCGGGACCGTGCCAACACGCTGATCCTTCAGCCGAATCTGAGCAAGTGCCCCGGTTTGCCCGAGCATCTCGACCTCGTCGCCTTCAAACAGTTTCACGAGCACTCCGGCTACCGTCGCATTCACATCGGAAGCGACGGTCAGCTTTGTCCCTGATGCCGCTGCCGGCTTTTTCCCTTTAAAAATTGATCCTCCCGACGCCGCGACCGGTTGTGATGGCGGCTCGGGAGGCGCCACAGGAGCGTCATTAATTCCCGGCGCATCGGGAATCTCGAAAGAGTCGTTTTGATCCATTTCCGGAGCAGGCTCAGGCGGCAAAGCATCGCCCTGAGCAACCGTAGGATACTCGGAAGGCATCACAGGCGGAGCGCTTTCCGGAGGAGACTGGGATTTCTTTCCCCCGAACAACCGGCTGAAAAAGCCCTCCTTTTTCTCAGGCATTTCGATTCCACCGGTCGACTGAATCATCGCCTCCTCAGCACTTGGTCCGGTCTCGGGCTTTACCCGGGAATTTGAGCGCGCCGTCGGATCATCAGGAATCTCAAAAGCAGGCACATAATCGCCGCCCCGGCGCGGCTCCGGTCTCGGAGTGTCGGACGGTGGTGGTGTCGGCGGCTTGTTCGCAGCTAAAAACTCAGCGGCAGTCGTGATCACGGGAGGACGGGCGGACATTCCCTGGGCCGCCATTGCCGCCTTAAGCTCCTTCTCAATCCGGGCCTCGCGAGCCGCTTGCTCGAGCTCGCGATCATGCATCATTTTACTCTGCTCAACATTCGCCTGATTGCGATACAGCGGCGCTACCGGTTCCTCCACGACCGTGGTCGGAAGCTGCTGAGTTGCTTCCTGAGCGCCCAGGTCGACTGCTCCGAAAAGAAGACTAACTCCCGTTAAAAAAATCACCTGTTCCCGTTTCATCCTCACTTCAATAGCCATGTTCTCGTGTCTAGCGCTGCTTGTAGAATATGATAACATGCCTCGAATCTAACAAAAATTCCACCCTGCATCCATGAATTTAATCTTTGACGTCCACCTTGATCTGAGCATGAACGCTCTCGAATGGAACCGCGATTTGACACTTCCACTCGACGAGATCCGCCGACACGAAGCGGGCATGACAGACATGAAAGGTCGAGGTCTCAATACCGTATGCCTCGATGAGATGAGGAAAGGCGGCATTGGACTCTGCGTAGCGACGCAGATTGGAGGCTGCATGAAGCCGGCCGGCCCCGTCGCGAGCTGGGAAACCCCGGTGCAGGCATGGGGAATGACCCAGGGCCAGCGAGCCTACTACGAAGCCCTTTCCGACATCGGGGAAATGAGCCCAGTTACCAATCTCGAGCAACTCGACGCCCACCTCGAACTCTGGAAAGATCCCGTTGCCGCCGCCGAGGCAAAAGCGCCCGTCGGTTATGTTCTCAGCCTCGAAGGTGCTGATTCGATCGTTAATCTCGACTATCTCGAGACCGCCTACGCCTATGGGCTCCGCGCCATGGGCCCGTCTCACTACGGAAAAGGCCGCTACGCAATGGGCCACGACCAGGTTGGCGGTCTTCAGGGGCAAGGGAGAGAACTTGTCAAAAAGATGGACGAGCTGGGGATCATTCTCGACACGACTCATCTCAGCGATGACTCCTTTTTTGAAGCACTCGACATTTATGACGGAACTGTCTGGGCGAGCCACTCGAACTGCCGCGCCCTCGTCGACGATCCCCGGCAGTATTCCGACGAGCAAATTAAGCTGCTCATTTCACGTGGAGCCGTCATCGGAAGCGTTTTCGATGCCTGGATGATGATCCCGGGCTGGACCCGCGGCGAATCGACTCCGGAATCCACCGGAGTCAAAATCGAGCATATCGGCAATCACGTCGATCACATCTGCCAGCTCGCCGGAAATGCGAACCACGTCGGGATCGGCAGTGATCTCGACGGAGGCTTCGGAACCGAGCAGGGACCGATGGACCTCAACAGCATCGCCGACCTGCAGCGACTCGAGGGAATCTTTGAAAGCCGGGGTTATTCAAAAGAAGAGATCAGCGGAATCTTCCACGGAAACTTTCTAAGATTGCTCCGCGAGGCCTGGAGCTGATTGCCCCTGTGACTCAACCCTGTTGGGTCGGTGATCTAACCCTGTTGAATCGTAGAGGAAGGAGCACTCCTTCCCATTCGGACGCGCGGCGATCACGCGCTGTGGCTTCGATGGAACGAGTTTCGCTCCTCTACTGCTAAATCGTAGAGGAAGGAGAATTCCTTCCTCTACGGACGGGCTGCGAACACGCGTCGTGGATTCGATGGAACGAGCTTCGTTCCTCTACTGCTGAATCGTAGAGGAAGGAGAATTCGTTCCCATTCGGACGCCCCGCAAACACGCGACGTGGCTTCGATAGAACGAGTTGCCAATGATCCCTACCCGCTTTACTGCGAGCCGCGCCCGAAGATCTCATACATCACGATGGCCCCGCTCGCGGCGACGTTCAATGAATCCATCCCCTGCTCCATCGGAATGCTGATACAAACATCACAGGCTGCGAGCACTTCGGAAGTGAGCCCGTCTTTCTCCGGCCCAAAAAGGATCGCGCTGCGGTCAGTTAAGGCAACCTCTCGCGGCGAAACCGACTCTGCCTCCAGTGCCGTTGCATAACAGCACACCCCTTCGCGCTTCAATTGCTCAAGAGTATCCTGCAGACTCTCCACGAAGAAAACCGGCACCCGGAAAATAGCAGTCGCAGAAGCCCTGATGCACTTCCGCGAATAAACATCAGTTCCTTTCCCCGACTCGAGCAATACCGCATCACACCCGAACGCGACAGCCGTCCGGATCAGGGTTCCGAGATTTCCTCCGTCAGCGAGATTGACGGGAACGAGGATTCTCGAGAAGGAAGACCACGCCTCCCCGGTCGGAGCGACAGGCCCAGGCCGTTTCGCCGTGGCAAAAACGCCGCGATGGAAGGGAAATCCAGCTTCCTCAGCTATTTTCTCACGTGAGAGCAGCTGACAGTCGAGGCCTTTTTCTTTTGCCCGCGCGAGAAGCGACTCGTGCCTCCCCTCCTCGACAAAAAGTGACTCGGTTTGAAAATAAACCGAGTCGATGAGCGCCTCTACCGCGAGACGCCCTTCCACAACAATGGAGTTCTCAGTGTGCCTCTGAATGATCTTCAGGGGTCTTGTGCACGAAGCCAAGCAGACCGATCACGATCGTAAGCGCTGCTGCGAGTAGCTTGAGAAAGCCTCCGAGGTAGCTTCCCGCTCCAAAAGAACCGAAAGCGTAGAAGAGGATCCCGACACCGATGAGAATAGAGAAAACCGGCCCTGCCTTATCGATCGCTTTGTTCGAGAGAGGAAGGCAACCGAGAATCGAAAACATCAAGGTAAAGAAAACAAGGAACAACCACAGCGGCGTCCAGTTACCGTTGCCGGCACTGATGCAAACCTCGGCAAGAAGCAAGCTGAGTCCACAAATGTAAGCGAAACCAAGAGACAGAGAATTCATGTGAGAGAAAGTGATTCAGGTTGAGGTGGAATCAAGTCGATTATGACAATTTAATCAGTCTTTTCGAAGTAAATCGGGAAGGTCGCAGTCTAGCGTCCGCGCTCGCGAAACTCACCAAGGGCACGGAATTTCTGGTAGCGACCTTCAAGAAGATCCTCCTCCGAAACTTTCTCCAGTGCTTTGATGTGCTTGATGACTGCCTTCTTAAGATTATTCGCCGATCCCACATGATCGTGATGCGCGCCTCCCATCGGCTCGGAAATGACTTCATCGATGATCCCCATTTCATTGAGATCACCAGCGCTCAGTTTCAGTGCCTGAGCGGCCTCAGTGGCATACTTCCGGTCTTTCCAGAGAATCGCAGCACAACCTTCGGGACTGATCACAGAGTAGTAGGCGTTTTCCATCATGAGAACGCGATCCGCAACCCCGATGCCGAGTGCACCGCCGGAGCCACCTTCGCCGATCACCACGGCAACGATAGGAACGGTGAGAGTCATCATTTCACGGAGATTGAAGGCGATCGATTCAGCGATGTTTCTTTCTTCCGCCTCGATGCCGGGATAGGCACCGGGAGTGTCGATCAAAGTAACAATCGGAAGCCGAAATTTTTCCGCCATGCGCATGAGACGAAGCGCCTTGCGATAACCTTCCGGATGAGCACTCCCGAAGTTGCGGCGCATGTTCTCTTTCGTGTCACGGCCCTTCTGGTGACCGAGGACGACGACACGACGTCCTTCGAGGTAGGCAAAACCACCGGGCATCGCCTCATCATCACCGATGTGGCGGTCGCCATGGAGTTCGAGAAAGTCATCAAAGGAATGCTCCACATAGTCGAGCATGAAAGGACGTTGCTTGTGACGGGCAATCTGAACCCGCTGCCATGAGCTGAGATTGCGATAAATCTCTGTCTTGGTTTTCGTCAGTTTATCCTCAATGCGCTTCATCTCACTGCTCATGTCAATGTCGCTGTCAGCGGCACGATCTCTCAGTTCAGCGAGCTGACGCTCCAAATTCACGATTGGTTTTTCGAATTCCAATGGTTCAGCGATCATCATAATGAAAATAAAGTTTAGTTAACCAGGTTCACTTTAGAACCATTTCGAAGGATTGTGAAGATTTCTTCCATATCAGATTTTTCGACCATGACGCCGTATGGACGCCTTTCGCGGTCGGCCTCTTTGTCGGAATCGTCCTGACGTATAAAAAGTCCTATCTTTCCTGTTCGCACCCACTTGCTGCAATTCAAATAGTTTTCGTTCGTAAAATTCAGCGGCTTATCGATATACCAGGCCACTTTTTCACTGACCGAGGTGGCCACCGGCGGCTTCAGATCAGGTGGAAGGTTGGTATCAACAATCGTGTATTCCTTAAAAAACTTATCTTTAGCAAAAAGGGTTACGGTCTTTTTCTTGAGATCAATATCCACCCTGAATGCGAGAGGAAACACGACGAGAGCCTCATCGGGATAAATGAACTCGGTCGTCTTCCCGTTCACCCTCATGATGTAATCAATCGTGGTCTCATTCTGGCGGGCAATGGTTACAAGAGCCTCACCACGAGAGACTACGTGCTCCTTTTTACCCTCCATGGGAATCTTCGATAACAGCAAATCCATGTTCACCTCCCCGACGATGCGTCTCGCGTCGAGATAGGTTTTTGACTCAGGATAGTACTCCATCAAATAGAGAAGCCTGTCCCGTGCGGAAAGCAGCTCACCATCTTTCAAAAGCTGGATTGCAGCATCGTAGTGACGTTTCCCGAGATCGGGCTTTTCCATCGTATCGCCCGCTTTGCCTTCAATGTGACGGGTCACCACAATGTCGGGCTGAACAAATTTCTTCCAATAAAAGAACGCGCCGGCAACCCCTCCTGCGCAGATGAGGAGAGCGAGAAATGCCAACAAAAACTTAATTCGAGCCATACCCAGTCAAAATCGAAGCAGGACTAGAGCAAGCCGCGGCGTTTAAAATCAAAAGCGTTAATCTGATGAGAGCGGCCAATCATTTCCATGGTGAATTTGATCAGTGAAATCTCCCAGGAATCCTCAATCCCGATAATGACGGCGCGCGAGGGGTTCCCGCTCGAATTGATTTCCCCGATGATTTTGTCTTTCACCGCCTCAACCGATTCATGAACGGATTCTTCCGTGAAGTTACGCTTCGCGAAGTTGAATCCATACTTAAAGAAACTCAGGTCTCCAAATTCCCGGAACCAGCTCGCAAAAGCCTCTGCCTGTTCGCCAAATCCTTCGAAATTGAGATCCTCGTATCCCTCAGGACGCAAAATGCGCGGGCGCTCCGCCTCCATCTTTCCGGCCCTTATGCGAGTTTGCCCGGCAGTATCCATCGGCTCCGTGAGGAGATGGAATTCAAAATTGGTCGTCCCGAAGGTATCGATCAACCGTTCAGGCTCATGGACAACCACTGTGGCTTCCATGGCATAACTAATATCGTCGTAAGAAAGTGAAGACATCGCAGGGCGTGGCCTAAGCTAGGGGCGAATCCCTTATAAATCCACCGATTTCAAAACTCAGTTGCATCCGGCCGGAGGGAAGAGGCCCTTCTCTCCGGACACAAAAAATGCGCCCCGCAAGAGGCGCATCGTATCAGTGCCTCCGGAGAGGCACTCGCGGAAAAAAGCGATTACTTGGACGCTTCTTCGATGTAAGCATTCACTTCACCAACGCTGGTAAGCTTTTCAGCGTCTTCATCAGGAACCGTAATGTCGAACTCTTCCTCAAAAGCCATAACCAACTCAACAGTGTCAAGTGAGTCAGCACCGAGGTCTTCGATGAATTTTGCTTCGGATTTAACCTGATCTTCGCTGACACCAAGTTGTTCAACGATGATATTCTTAACTTTTTCTTCGATAGATGCGTCAGCCATTGGGAATGGGAATAATTGTTTAAGTTCTGGGTTATTACCGGTGGTTAAGGTTTTTGGCAACGGTTTTTTTACGGTTTGATGAAGAGAAAGCATATTTCTCTGACAACTGGCGTTGCCGTCCGGCCTTCGCTGGCTATCTTCCCCCATTCATGTCGTTCGTCGAACATCTCAACGCGCTTCAATCCGGTGGTCCGCTTTCAGCGACACTTTCCCGGTTTCAAAAGCTTATCGCCCCTACCGACCAAAAGGGATTGGAATCACTCGCGGCCCGCTCCCAGGCGGAAACGAGGAGGAATTTCGGCAAAACGATGCGGCTCTTTGCCCCGGTTTATGTTTCCAATGAATGTGTGAACAATTGTTCCTATTGCGGGTTCTCACGGGACAATCCCATCCTGCGCACAACGCTGAGGGTCGATCAGGTCGTGAAGGAGGCTCAATACCTCTGCAACCAGGGATTCCGTAACATTCTCCTCGTGGCGGGAGAGCACCCGAAATTTGTGTCCGACGGTTACCTCGAGGAATGCATCGAAGCGCTCCGGAATATCGTTCCCACGATCGCGATCGAGGTGGGGCCCATGGAGCAACCGGAGTATGTGCCCATGGTCAAAGCCGGCTGCGAGGGGCTCGTCGTTTATCAGGAAACCTACAATCGCGAGGCTTACGGCCGGTATCATACCGCCGGGCCGAAGAAGAACTTCGACTGGCGCCTTGATTGCCCCGAACGCGGCTACGACGCAGGATTTCGCCGCATCGGAATCGGAGCGCTCATGGGACTGGCGGACTGGAGAGAGGAAGTGCTTCACCTCGCGGCTCATCTCGAATACCTTTACCGCACCTGCTGGAAATCGAGTTTCACGATCAGCCTCCCCCGGCTCAGACCGGCTGCCGGAGAATTCGAACCCGAGTTCCCCATGTCGGATGCCGAGTTTGTCCAGGCTCTTTGCGCTTTCCGGATCTGCTTTCCTCAGGTGGGGATCGTCCTGAGCACACGCGAATCACAGGCACTCCGAAACGCTCTCTTCCCCATTGGAATTACGACCATCAGCGCCGGCAGTCACACTGAACCGGGTGGCTACACCGGTGAAGGCTCGGATGATGTCCACCTTACGGTGAGAGGACGTCGCGTTGAAACGGAGGCCAATCCAAGCCCCCTCGCGAAAACCAATCACCAACCCTGCGAGACCGCCGCAACCGGTCAGTTTGATATCGCCGACGAGCGCAGCCCCGCTGAGGTGGCTGAGTATCTTCGCTCAATCAATCTGGAGCCGGTCTGGAAAGACTGGGACGAGTCCATTCTCGCGACCGCCATTTCCCCCGCCCTTTCATGAAAATCACCCTGAACGGCAAATCTCACGAACTGGATGAAAACGTCGCAACGGTGTCGCAGATGATCGCCGGACTCGACATCGGTGAGCAGCCGGTCCTCGTGGAACGCAACGGCGAAGCCGTTCTGGCGCGTGAATTCGATACCGAGCCGGTCTCTGATGGCGACGTCATCGAAGTGATCCGGATGGTCGCGGGTGGGTAGACGTTCTCAGGCTTCAGCGGTGCCCTTAGACAAAAGACGTCGTGACGAGCAGTGCCCGGTTGAGCTGACGTAAGTACTCGTAGCGTGGGATCTCACAGCAGCCGAAACGCCCCAGGTGGGTCGTCGTCCACTGAGTATCGAGCAACTGAAACTCGCGCTCACGCAGGCGCTCAACCAATGCGACCAGCGCCACTTTCGAAGCATCCGTTTCACGACTGAACATCGACTCGCCGAAAAAGGCCCCTCCGATAGCGATCCCGTAAAGTCCGCCTTTCAGCTCGCCATCCCGCCAGCATTCCACGGAATGCGCGTAGCCGAGTTCGAAAAGTTTCTCGTAGCTGGAAATGATCTCGCGGCTGATCCAGGTCGTGCTGCGATCCGCACACCCCATGAGCACTTCGCTGAAAGCCGTGTCCACCTTCACCTCAAAAGGCTTTTTACGCAGGGCCCGTTTCAACCCGTGCGGGATATGAAATTCATCGAGAGGAATCACGCCGCGGGGATCGGGGGAAAACCAACCGATCTCCCCTCTGTTATCCATCGCCATCGGAAACATGCCGCCCCGATAAGCGGCGATGAGCACCGCCGGCCTGATATAGCCTTCACGTGTAAAAATCGACTCTGACATGATTGCTTCGGGCCCAAAATTAGGATCTCAACTGACGCATGACAATCAAAATTCGCATCGTTCTGATACTTTTAGAAAGAGGTGCCAAAATGGGCACAATCCTTGCTTAGAGCAATCCATACTTGAATATGAATTGATAACAGATTAAATGTCCGATCTATGCCAGTAGCAACACCAAAACAGTTCGCAGCCATGTTGGATGCCGCCCAGGAGGGTGGTTACGCCTATCCGGCGATCAACTGCAGCAGCCTCGTCACCATCAACGCAGCTCTCAAAGCTTTCGCTGATCAGAAGTCCGACGGAATCATCCAGTTCTCCACAGGAGCCGGTCAGTTCGCATCGGGTCTCAACCACCAGAACACCGTTCTCGGAACGATCGCCCTGGCAGAGCTCACGCACCGCCTCGCCGAACAGTATGACGTGCTTATCGCACTCAATACTGATCACTGCCGTCCGCACGTGGCACCCGATTTCCTCGACCCGCTTATCGCTGCAACAGCGGCGCGTCGTGCCCGGGGGGAAAACAACCTTTTCCAGAACCACATGCTTGATGCATCCGAGCTTCCGCTCGCAGAGAACATGGAGCTCTCACAAAAGTATCTCAAACTTTGTGCGGAGAATGAAATCATCCTCGAAGTCGAAGCCGGCGTTGTTGGCGGAGAAGAGGAAGGTGCCGCGGGAACAGAAGACACTCCAGCAGAGGATCTTTACACCACACCTGACGACATGATGGCTGTTTACGACGCCCTCAGTCCCATCGGCCGTTTCACTTTCGCCGCGACTTTCGGCAACGTTCACGGTCACTACAAGCCGGGTGCCGTTAAGCTTCGTCCTGAAATCCTCAAGCAGGGTCAGGATGCAGTCATGGGCAAACACGGTGCCGCGTCTGAGTTCGACCTCGTCTTCCACGGTGGTTCAGGCTCAACACTCGAAGAGATCCGCGAAACACTCGGTTACGGTGTTGTGAAGATGAATGTCGACACTGACACTCAGTATGCCTTCACCCGCCCCATCGCTGAGCACATGTTCAAAAACTACGACGGCGTGCTCAAGGTTGACGGCGAGATCGGCAACAAGAAAGCCTACGACCCACGCGCTTATCTCAAAGCAGGTGAAATCGGAATGGCAGCCCGCATCGGCGTGGCATGTGATGACCTCCTCTCAACCGGTAAGTCTATCGCAGGCCAGGTTTAATCCTGACTGAAAAAGTCTTTCAAAAGTCCCGGTTCGTTTCGTGCGGATCGGGATTTTTTTGTGCTTCCATTCCAGCACTCAGGTCTGAAGCGATGAACCCGGGTATCAGGTCTGAAGTTGTATCGAGGGCCCGCTGTCGAAGCGAAAGGCCCTCCTTTCAAACAACAGGCGAATCGGATCAGACTTCCTCTTTCGTCTTCTCAGCAGAAAGATCCTTCTCCGCTTTTTCGGTTTTTTCAGCTTTCTCGGCCTTCTCGGCCTTCTCGGCAACCCGTCGTTCGAAAACCGCCTTCAGATAGCCCCTCAGGATGGCCTGCTCAATCCGGCTCTTTTTCCGGGAGGGCACCGCGATTCGAACAACGAGTTCCATTTCCTCCGGTTTAACGAGTCTCACGGAAACGCGGGGATCGACTGATAAACCGACCAGCCCCTCTTTTCTCGAAAGTCCTGCGAAATGCCTTCGCGCCTCTTCGAGGTAGGACTTGCATTCAGCTTTTGCAGAGGCAAGAAGATCCGCCTCTGCGGCCGGCCAGTTTTCATCGAGCTTGATGGGCACTTTGAAAATGTGGAGGACAAACTCATGGGTGAACGATTCATTCACAATCGGCTTATCCAGAAGCAAACTGTTCGGGATCGTAATCGCCCTCCCCGTCGGTTGTTGTGAAAGGTTGTCGGAACCAACCTCGAGAATAGTGGTGGTGAGGGCGGTCTGATCAATGACATCGCCGCGAATCGTCCCAATCTCTATTCGATCACCGAGTTTGAAAGAGTGAGACGACGATTTTAAAAAGGATCCCGTAAAGCACTGGATCAATTCCTTCGTCGCGATGACCGTCGCGACTGCAATCGCAAAAAGCGAATACGCGACGACTCGGAGAGCCTCCGCCCAGATGCCGATCAAACCGACGACCAGTAAAATCAGGGCAATATTCTTGATCTGAACGAGCCATCGCCTCCGCGTTTGCGCAGTGGAATGCTCGAAACGGCGGACAATACGGGAGCCTGACCATCGAATGATTCCCACCGCGGCGATCAAAACCACGGTCGCGATAAATTTGCTCAGCAATCCATGCTCGAGCAAATTATGGAGCGTATCACTCAGGTTCGTAATGATATCATTCACTGAGTCTTTAGAAAGGGTGGAACTGTATCCCTGAAGGTTGCTGGTCATAGAAGGCGCGGAGAAGGAATCGTCGTATCTACTCAGCGAATCTCAAACCACTTTTTGAAAGACTGCTCAATTCAGAAACGGGGTTTTTCCGTCATCCTGCCATTGTCACGCCGTTCAATTCATGACACCATTCCCCACTAAAATCTATGAGACTGACACCATTTCTAATCCTCTGCGCTCTCGCCAATCTGGCGCTTGGTTCGGCCATTGCCGACGAAGCCAAAAAGAAGGACAGCGGGAAAGCTGCTGCTGAAAAGCCCAAAGAGCAACCAACCGGCTACACCGACACCCCATTCCTCCCCGGCGGAAAGTGGCGCGTGCACGATGACGCCCGTCCCCGTCCTGAAGTGGTCACACCCGGTGAAACGGCTTCAAGCGCTCCCTCTGATGCGATCGTTCTCTTCGACGGAACCAATGCCGATGAGTGGATCATGGACAAAGACGGCTCTCCCTCTGATTGGATCGTAAAAGACGGATACCTTGAGGTTCCGCCAGCAGGAACCGGAGTGGGTGGCTACACCAGAACCAAACGCGAGTTTGGTGACGTCCAGCTTCACATCGAGTTCGCGACTCCCGAAAAGGTGGAAGGCAACTCACAGGGCCGCGGCAACAGCGGGATTTTCTTCCTCGGTTCCTACGAACTCCAGGTGCTCGATTCCTACAACAACGAGAGCTATGCCGACGGCCAGGCATCCGCCATCTACGGCTACAAGCCACCTCTCGTAAACGCCTGCCGCCCTCCAGGGGAATGGCAGACTTACGACATTGTTTTCGAAGCTCCCAAGTGGGATGCCGAAGGCAATCTCCTCAAGAAGGCCTACATCACTGTGCTTCATAACGGAGTTCTCACTCATCACCGTCAGCCCTACCTCGGGCCGTCGGGCCATAAGAAAGTTGCGAACTACAACACCGTTCTCGAGCGCGGTCCACTCAAGCTGCAGAACCACAACAATCCGACCCGCTTCCGGAACATCTGGGTCCGCGAGTTGGATTTCACCACAAACGACTGATCAAAGACGTTTGAGTCAATTTACCTTAAGGCCGGATGCGGAAACGCTCCGGCCTTTTTTGTGATACGGAATCGACAGGGATAGGTAACCGTGCCAAGAATTAGATATCAAAGAGGAATCAGAAATAGCGAGAAGAGAGAACGACCGGCCCGTCGAAAGCAGACCGTCAGAACACCTCCGTCCCCCTATCAAATCTCTCATTGCGGTTTTCATTCTGATGTTCATCGCGCAGGCGATTGGAAGTGTTTTCAACATTCAATACAACCTCACCCACCTCAATCCACTGCTGTCCGCGAATCAACAGCAGGCTTTGGAAAAAGGCATTTCCCACTACAACCTGATCGCTTATCCGATCCTCGTAGTCTTGTGGGGCGTCTTCGTATTCCGTTTACGAAAAGCCCCCGCTTCGAGAGCGGATCAGGAGAAAAATCAGCGACGGGTCGTTAACCTTCCGCTCGCAGCAACGCTCATCGCTGCCGCCGGGTGGATATTTTGCATCCCTGTCCTCCTCTCGACCCTCCAGGCCACCGGTGAAGCAATCAATCCGCACGTCTTTTTTCACCTCCCCGTCTCAGTGGGTGTAGCGACCTTCATTGCCCTGACAATCGGCTATTTTTCGATCGATTGCGCGCGCCAGGCCTTGCTCTTTAAATATTTTTTCTCCAAAACGAGCCCGAGTAAAACCCGGTGTGCCTTTCGCCTTTCCATTTCGGGCCGCGGCAGCCTCTGGACCATCGCTGCGAGCATTTGCCCCATTCTCACACTCCTGCTCCTCTTTCTCTCCCCCGCCCCTGAAGCGAAGAACTTCAGCTTTGCGATCAGCGTCGCGGCCGTGGGAATCTTCTGCGCCATCGTCAGTAGTATTCTCATGGGCCGACTCGTCGCCCAGCCCGTGGAAACCCTGAGAAACGCAGCGCAGGCCATCGGTAAAGGCGACCTCAACGTGCACCTCGACAACATGAGAGCCGACGAGTTCGGAGATCTTGCCGACGAGTTTAACTCCATGGTCGCGGGACTGAGAGAGAAAGAACATGTCACCAATACATTCGGTCGCCACGTCGGTGCCAAAATCGCTCATGAGCTTCTCGAAGCGAAGGAAGAGCTCTCAGGGGTTGACCGTATTCTTTCCGTTCTCTTCGCCGATATCCGCGGATTCACGACCCGTTGCGAAAGCCTGAGCCCCAAAGAAGCCGTGCGACTCCTTAATCTTTACCACGAGACCATGACCGGAATTATCGAAGCCAATGGCGGCATCGTGAATCAGCTCATCGGAGATGGAATCATGGCTCTGTTCGGAGCTACGGGAAACTACCCCCAACATGCCAACGATGCGACCAGCGCGGCTATCGAGATGATACGCGGTCTCACGGAACTCAACAAAAAGCTGGAGAAAGAAGGCTTCGAGGCCATTCGCATCGGTGTTGGCGTCAATACCGGTCCCGCAGTCGTGGGAACGATTGGATCGCCAATGCGAAAAGAATACACCGCCATCGGCGACACCGTAAACACCGCCGCCCGGATCGAAGGACTGACCAAAGAAGTTGGCTGCGAGATTCTGATTTCACATTCCACGTGGGAGGCCTCGAATCCTAAACCGGACGCCAAAGAACTTGAGCCGATGGAAATCCGCGGCCGCCGTGATCATCTCATCCTCCACCAGGTCAGCCACTGATGTCCCGCTTTTTCGCACCCTCACTTCTGGCTCTGGGGCTGGCTCTTTCGCTCAGCAGTTGCTCAAACCGGCTTGCCCCATACGAGGATCTTCTCGTCGGCCAACCTGCCGGGGAAATACCAGGGCCCACGGGAAACGAGGTTCAGATCACCTACCTGGGAACCAATGGATACGTCGTAAAGTCGAAAGACTCGACCATTGTCATCGACCCCTACCTCTCGCGTATTCCGATGCGCGAGGTCATCCTCAACGCCCCGGTCGAATCGTCCCCTTCAATCCTGCGCGAAGTGGCCCGACTCGCGGCGATACCCAAATCAATCGACGGTTTTCTGGTTACGCATGGCCACTTTGACCACCTTTTCGATGTTCCCGCGATGCAGCGTCAATTCGGCGGGGTCATCATCGGGTCAAAAACAGCGACTCTGCTTTCTGAGGCGAGTGGCGTCTCACGTCGCTCGTTGCTTCCCTCCAGCCCCGGCAAAATCTACCGCGTCGGAAAAGCGAAAGTCCGCGTCCTTGAAGCGGCTCACGACCGCGTTCTCGGCAGAATTCCCTATCCGGGCCTGATCGGGGAACCGCTTCCGGCCGCACCTTCGAGACCCAAAGACTGGAGGATCGGCGTCCCTCTCGCCTTCCTCATCGAGATCGAGGGACAACGTATCTATGTTGAATCAGGGGGAATCCCCGACCTGATGCCGCCGGTATCCGATGTCGATCTCGCGATCGTCGGTGTCGCGGTGAAAGACAGCCAGAAGCGCTACGCGGATGCGGTGAGACAACTCAATCCGGAAATCGTCATCGCGAGCCATCAGGATAATTTCTTCCTCCCGCTCTCGAAAGGATTTCAGTTCTCCACCCTTTCAGATTTTCCACGGGTCATCGCCACCCACAAGGCTGAGGCACTTCCCGGCAAACTGGTTGCAATGGACTACTTTCACACCCTGACGCTGAAATAAATCAGGGCAAAAAAAATGGCGGAAAGCATCGCTTCCCGCCACCAAATTGAAAAACACGAGGTTCTTAGAGTCCCGTTTTACGAGGTGCTTCCTTTTTCGCTTCTGCTTTAGGCTCGGCCGGCTCTTCAGCCTTCTTCCCGCCATGAGCGTGATCCTCTTTGTGAGCGTCTTTCTTGTGATCCTCTTTGTGATGATCATCGTGCCCCTCTGTCTTGTGATCACCGGCATGATGATCGTCACCGTGATGCTCACCTTCCCCATGCTCACCATGTTCCATGTGAAGCCTCTTGGTGTCTTCAAAATTATGGGGCTCACACCCTGTGATAGCAAGGCCGGCAGCTCCAACCAGGATCAACATATGACGCAACGATTTCATGCGATTTCTTTACGCGTGGCGATGTCGTTTTGCAACTTCCAAGTTTTCTCATACACTGCAGGGCTCACGACCAAGGCTCTACCCCCCCCTTTAAATGAAACGCCCCAACATTCTCTGGTACTGCACCGATCAACAGCGCTTTGACACCATCGGAGCCCTCGGTAATCCCTATGCCAAAACGCCGGTGATCGATTCCCTCGTCGCAGGAGGTGCCGCTTTTACGCACACATACTGCCAGAGCCCCATTTGCACCCCGAGCCGCAGCAGCGTCATGACAGGGCTTTATCCCTCCCGCCTGCACAACACCCGCAACGGAAACGCGACCTTCCCCGAAGGAATCCCCCTCATCAGCAAACTGATCGCTGATCAGGGCTACGACTGTGGTATGATTGGAAAATTCCACCTTCAAAGCTCCGGCTATCGAACCGAACCCCGCATTGAGGATGACGGCTTCACGACCTGGCAATTCAGCCACGCGCCACGCGATGACTGGCCCAAAGGTGAACACGACTACGCCGACTGGGTCAGGGAGCAGGGAGGCGACCTCACTGCAATGCGGGCTTCCGAAGAGGGTGTCCCCGCCGAATTTCATCAGACGACCTGGGCGACGACGCGGGCAATCGAGTTTATTGACCGTCATGACGACGGGGAACCGTGGATGCTTAACATCAACGTCTACGACCCGCATCCCCCTTTCATTCCGCCCAAATCCTACGAGTCCAAATTTGATCCCGAAGCGATGCCGGGACCGCACTTTCAGGAAAGTGACATCGCAGCTCAGGAGAAGCTGAAAGACGCCGATTTTCAAACCGGTTCCCGAACGCCGGAGGAATGCGAAGCAAAGGACGCTCAGGCGAAATACTACGCCATGATCGCCCTGATCGACGACGAGTTCGGAAGACTCTGGGATCACCTTAAAGCAAGTGGACAGGCAGATAATACGCTCATCGTGTTCACGAGCGACCACGGCGAAACGCTCGGCGATCACGGACTCATGTTCAAAGGGTGCCGTTTCTACGAGGGACTTGTGAGGGTGCCGCTCATCTTTCACTGGCCGGAAGAGATCAATGGCGGTGGCTCTTTTGACCAGCTCACGGAACTGCTCGACCTTTCGGCCACGCTGCTCGATTTCGCCGGGGCGACGATTCCGGACTACCACCAGGGAATCAGCCTGCGCCCTCTCATCTCCGGCGAAAAGGCAGAGGATACGCCGATCAGAGAATCAGTGAGATGTGAGTATTTCGACGCACTTGCGCCCAAGTTCACCCAGGGGAACGGCACCTTTGCGACGATGTACCGGGATGAGCAATACAAACTGGTCGTCTACCACAGTCTCGGTCTCGGTGAGCTTTTCGATCTCAGCTCCGATCCGCACGAACACAACAATCTTTGGGACATTCCCGAACATGCAGAATTGAAAGCCTCGTTGATTCTCAAAAGCTTCAACGATCACGTCAACCTCACCACCGACGTCGGAGCCGAACGAATCGCCCCGATGTGAGAACGCGGCACTAAGCTCGCCCCACGACGATTCGGCTGCCTTCGTGCCTCAAGACGATGACGGCTTCGCCGCGTTTGATGAATTCGCCGTCCGAAACCACATCAAGTAATTTTCCATCGAACATGCCTTTGCCGGAGGGGACCAGATCCGTCGTCGTTTCCCCACTTAAACCCAGATAATCAGCTGAGGCGGGAATCTCCCGGCTCGTTGCAATCGATGCCCCCTGAGCAACGGTTTCCTTCAAAACGAGGCGACTCCCCAGCTTCGTATCCGGTAAAAATCGCATTCCCAGCAGAGCGACAATCAAAGCCCCCGCCATCCCGACGATCAGAGTCCAAAAAGCGGATCCCAGAAGAGCTCCCCAGCTTTTTGCGTCCGGCATTCCCTCCCATTTCCATTCCAGATCGACCCGGTCCACCATTGCAAGCCCGAGAGAAACGACGACGACCCCGACACCGATCGCACCCGGAAGAATCGCTCCGGGAAAGAGGAACACCTCGATGCCAATGAGAATCAAACCCAGCACAAGGAGGACCGCGAGTTCGTAGCCCGCGAGATTACCCGCAAGGTAGTTCCCGAAAAAGAAGAGGGACAGCACTGAAATACTGACCAGCCCGGGAACGCCGAAGCCCGGACTGTTGATCTCCAGATACGCCCCTGCCAGACCGATAATAATGAGGAGAAACGACAGCTTTTGAACCCAGTGCGCAAAAGCCTCCATTCCCAGCGGGACCGACATCACAATCTCGCCCTCGAGGCCTTCCCTTTCAACCAACTGCTCAATACTCAGAGCAATGCCTTTCGCGAGGACGGGTTTCCCCCCGATCTCCTCGGTCGCCCGAATCGAGTTCAAATTGAGAACATTGCCGGCCTTGTGAATCACGACCCCGTCGATTTTCACTTCCTTTTCCCGAGTCACAAAGGCTTCGCCGATGTCTGGATTGTGCCCTTTCAGCTCCGCGACGTTCCGAATTGTCCCGATCATCATTTGAGTGACCTTGTCGTTCATCGATTCCGACAAATCCTGCCCGGCACCACTGACAACGAGAGCCGACCCGATTGAAGCCGCCGGTTTCATGTAAATGTGATCCGTTCCCATGGCGATGATCGCCCCTGCTGATTCCGCCCTCGAATTGACGAAGGTATAGGTTGGAAAGCTCACGTTCTGCAACCCGTTTAAAACGAGACTAACAGTGTGCCAGGCGTAGCCACCGGGAGTGTCCATATCGAAAATCACCGCCTCGGCTCCATCCAACTCTGATTTTTTCAGAATCCGATTCATGAATTCAAAACTGGCATCCCCCGTCGCCAGGGTATCCTGCCCGACCTTCAAAACGACCACTTTTCCGGCATAGGAACCCTCTTCACGCCGCCCGAAAAGAGACTCTGACTCAACAGCCGCGTTTTCATTGCTTTCATCCACGCTTGATTTCCCGCTCTCAGATCGCGCCTCACCGACTCGTGCCCGACTTGCCGTTTCTCCGAACTCGCGGGCGCTGATTCGAACCCGCTCAGCCGGGAGCCCTTCAGCTTTCAAGATTTCCACGACATCATTCGCTACCCCTTTCGCAAATAGCGGCTGCCCTTCGAAATCCCGAATCGCCTCGTCTGCTGTGAGAGTCAAAATCTCACCCTTCGCCGAAATCACTTCCTCCCCGATTCTGACCTCTACACCCTCATCGACCATGGCCTCCGCCACCTCAGGTCGATGACCGTGTCCTTTGGCGAGACTGCGGGCCATCGCTTTCATGACGGATCGATCTCTCGCCAGCTTCGCCGATTTCGCCTTCTCATCATCCTCCGCCTCATCACTCACTCCGGCGGCCCCCACAATAGCGGAAGGCCCCAGATAAATGGCATCGCAAGCAAGAGAAAGCATTGCGCCGGATCCAATTCCCGACTGCTTCACATAACCGATCGTGGGCACTTCGAGCCCCTGAACCGATGTGAGAATCCGCCGCTGACTATCCCAGGGAGCGACAATGCCGGTCTGTATTTCGAAGATTATCGCGGCAGGCTTTTCCTGATCCGCTTTCCTGAACATTCTGTCCAATTCACGGACGAGCCGGCTGTCACTAAAATCCGAATCCGCCACTGGAATGACGAGCGTCTTCCCCTTCCAACTCTCTCCCGACTCGCTCTGAGAACTCTCTCCATCGGCAACACATTCCGGAGAACCCCCTGAAAACAGGAGCAACAAGATAAAAGTCCACGGAGCAAGACGTCGAATCATCCCTCAGCGTACTCAGACAACGCCAATCAGTCCACCGGAAACCGGAAATGGTTTAGCGATTCATTATGGCTGGTTTGCCTCTGCGACGAGACGCTGGCGACGATGAATCAGGACAATGAATACAAAGATAGCGAAAGCGATTGAGACGAGAACAATGCCCAGCAACATGACGAAAACCCGCACCGCTTCGGCGGTGTTCTCGGGAGTTACACTGACAAGGGTTTTACGACGAAGACCTGTCGCTTTAAATTCAACGACCTGATCAACTGCATTCGTATCGAAGGTTCCCAGCGAAACCGACACTTCCCCGCCATACGCCTTTTTTTGCTGCAGCAACTTCGTCAATGGAATCTCGCGACCAGTCTCTTTGCTGTAAAGATAGACACGTGCGCCGGGAGGGAGTCCCAACCGCTCTGCCTTGATAGCTCTCGCTGAGGCATCTTCCGCGAGCACCGACCAGACCGTATAACGACCCGGCTTCGGAATCGACAATTCGAATCCAGCCTGAACATTCCCCCGTCCAATTTCATCCATCAACTGGGGAATCGTTCTAAAGCCGAAGAAACCGGCGAGACTGAAACCCAATACCAAAATTGCGACAGGTAATCCGAAACACAAAAACAATGAAGGGAACCTCATAAGTCAGCTCCTCCAGAAAACAGCCCCGGTTGAAAATGCAGAAAAACCCACCCGGACAGGGACTCGTCATGACCTTGAATGGGTTCCGGAAAGGTCATTGGCGCGCGACTGAAATTGAATTCGAAAGCCAAAACTAGTCCTCTCTTTTCGTATGTTTGATTTTCGCCAACGGAAACACCTCACCGTTGCCGCCGGTAATCTCCACAAAACCGTCGATGGTATTGCCCTCAACAGAATTTGAAACCAGTAACTCGCCTCCTGAATCTCCGAAGGGAGTTCGCAACTCCGCCTTACTACCGTTCAGCGACACCTCAAATCTCATCTCTGTTTCCATTCCTGTATGCCAGTAGCTACATTCATAGAATTCCGTCGAAGCATTGAAGGTGAAAACCCAGCGGAACTCCTGAGTCTCTTCACCCGAAAGCCGTGTTCCCTGAACCAGAAAGCGCTCTCCTTCAGATTCAGCCGTCCATTCTTCATGAATCGCAGTAGTCACACCAGCGGAATCCACCAGCTCCCCGTCACCTACCCAACTGCCTTTAATCTTATCAAAGTAGGCATCATCAAACTGAGCCGCGTCGCATAGTGAGGAACCGCTCAACAGTATCAGAAACATTACTGATATTATGAGAAATCTCTGCATTAAAAGAAGCCTAGCAAAGTGGAAGAGTTCATTTCAAGTCAATTCGCCGTAAGTCGCTGAATAACTTCAGCTAAAAAGCGGTCTTCCGCTGACTCCAGCGGCCCCGGCAGTCGGGCTCCGGCCGCGAGAGTGTGTCCGCCACCTCCAAAGACGTTGCAGATATCTCCCACCCCGTATTTTTCGTCTTTTGAGCGGGAACTGACTCGAATCATCCCCCCGGGAAGTTCCTCAAAAAATACCGCAATGATCACCGAATCGATTGCCCGGATGATATCAATAACTCCTTCAGTGTCCCCCGTCTTCAACCCGAGTTCACTCGTGGTACGAAGAGGTAGACTCACACTCGCACAACGCCCGCCTGCTTCGATGCGCAAACCGTTGAGCATTTCCCGCATCACCTCGACACGACGAATCGGGAAGCTGTCGTAAAGTTGCCGATTGATCTCACCGACATCGACACCCGCCTGAACCAGCGCTGCAACAATCCGGTAGGTCTCCGCACTGGTTGAAGGGTAACGAAAGCTCCCTGTATCGGTGGAAATAGCCGCATAGAGATTGCCGGCAATGTCAGGCGTCAGCATCCAGCCCGCCTCATTAGCCAACTGAGCGACAATCTGACCGGCAGCGGGAGAGGCACTGTCGATGTAGTTGATATCACCGTATACCGTATTGGAAATATGATGATCGATATTGATCAAATCGATACCGTTGCGGAGGTCCCAGACCTCCCCGGAAATTCGATCGGGACCTGCGGAATCAAGTGATATCATGAGGTCGTGCTCAAACACCGAAACCTCGCCAGGCTGCTCTACACGTTCGGATCCCGGTAAAAAGGCAAGACTTTCAGGAACCACATCAGCGTTCACCATTCGAACCGTTTTGCCAATTCCCTCGAGAAGAAGCCCAAGCCCGATAAGCGATCCGATCGCATCGCCATCGGGCCGATTGTGACTCACCAGAAGAATCGAGCGGCTTTTAGAGATGCGTTTAATAAGGGGATCGAAGGAGAGTTCCATTAGGCAGTGCCCCTACCCAACAGGCATTACTCCCAATGTGCAAGCGCCTACCACAAGCCTCTCCACGAACCGGTCAACCACGCCACAGAATAGCCCAGGCTGTATGTTGCCATACTGATGAGGAGAGCAGGAAGACCGAACCCAATAATCGCAGCCCCCTTCCAACCGCGCGTTCTCACGAGGTACAGAGGAACACCTACCACAGCGAGCAAAATAACACACCAGCGCAAGCCGCTACTCAGCGGATAATCGCGAAGTGCCGCATCGTACGACACCCAACCGACGATCGCAAAAATGCCAATGATCGTGGAAATCAGATAAGAGCTGTCTTCCGCACTTTGACTGTCATAATAAATCAAGTCGATCACCCCGAAAGCGAAAGGAGAAAGCAGGAAAACGCTCAAACAGAGGAAGCGTTTCCTGCGAATCGATTGTGACTCCTCAGAACTCATTAAACGGGAGCGTAGCAAACGTATCAATGACAGCGCAACAAGATCCGGGATAAGGAACCGACTCAGTGGAACGCAATGAGATCCCATTCAACCCTGTTAAGGACCCGACCTGACAGGGTTGAATCGCTCACCTCACGTAAATGGCCGCCCTGGCCGGCGGGATTGCCACTATCAGAACTCCCAAGCGGGAAACGGAACGGGACCTCGTTCCCTTCAAGGCCTAGGCCTTTTCCTCCGGATCATCGGGGAGGTCAATCTCTCCGATATCGTCGAGGATATTCAGAATGCGAACGCCACGCTCGATCGAATCATCGGCGATAAACTTAAGCAGCGGTGTGCAACGCAGAGTAACGCGCTTCATGACGATCCCCTGAATATAGCCACGCTTGCTGTTCAATTTCTTGAGAACGTCGCTCGATTGAGCAGGAGACCCAATCACACCGACAAAGACCTCAGCCGCCCTGAGGTCATCAGCCGTCTCCACGGCATGTACCGTGACAAGCACATTGGGAAATTCAAAAAATTTCTCGATACAAGTGCTGATCTCGCGTTTCAGCAACTCGTTGATCCGGGTCATTCGCTGGCTCATAAACTTTTGGGAATCCTCGTGTTAAAATGAGAGCTAATGCCCTTTAAAATGATCGGTAATTCAGCGGAAAGCACGAAACTAGAGTTTCATCTCCAGCTTCTCAAGCTCGTAACACTCGATGATATCATCCTTCTGGTAGTCGTTAAACTTACCAAGTTTGATACCACACTCGAGGCCGTTTTTCACTTCCTTGACGTCGTCTTTGAAACGGCGAAGCGTCGAGAATCCGCCGTCATAAATCGGAACCTTATCCCGGAGAACACGGGCACGGGCCGTTCTCGCGATGCGTCCGTTTGTGACGATACAACCACCCACTTTACCTGAAGAGAGCTTGAAGATCTCGGTGACCTTGGCGTGACCGATGACGTTCTCACGGGTCTCAGGATCAAGCAGACCGAGCATGGACTCTTTCACCTGATCGATAAGTTCGTAGATGATCGAGAAAAGCTTCACCTGCACGCCTTCGCGTTTCACAATCGGTTGGGCTTTGGCCTCGACCTTGGTGTTGAATCCAATCAGAACTGCATCCGAAGCACTGGCAAGAAGCACATCGGCCTCTGTGATTGGACCGGCACCCTGACGCAGGATATCGACTGAAATTTTCTCGGACTCAATCTCCATGAGCGATTTCTCAATCGCCTGAAGTGAACCTTGAGCATCCGCTTTAATGATCAACTTGAGCTGGTTCTTCTTACCCTGCTCGATGTTATCAAAAAGTGTTTCCAAAGCGGACTTCTGCTGAGGAGCGAGCTTGTCTTTGCGCTTCTGGTCGATCCGCTCACCACTGAGCTTTTTCGCATTGCGCTCGGAATCCATAACGACGAGTTCGTCCCCGACCTGAGGCACTCCGGAATACCCAACCACCTCTATCGGTGTCGCCGGTCCGGCTTCCTTGACCCGGTTGCCCTCATCATTGATGAGCGCTTTAACTTTACCCGACTGACTTCCGCAGATGAAAGGATCACCCACGTTAAGAGTTCCCGCCTGAACGACAACCGTTGCAGTCGGCCCTTTTCCGGGCTCGGTCCGGGCTTCGATCACGGTTGCGCGAGCAGCGCCTTCCGGATTTGATTTCAGCTCAAGAATTTCGGACTGAAGATGAATCATCTCGAAAAGATCGTCGAGACCGGTTCCCTCTTTCGCTGAGACTTCCACACAAATCGTGCTGCCGCCCCAGTCCTCAGGGGAAAGATCGTGCTCCTGAAGCTGCCCCTTAACCTTGTTAAGATCGGCATGGGGAAGATCCACCTTGTTGATAGCAACGATCATGGTTACGCCCGCGGCACGACTGTGATCGATCGCCTCAAGCGTGGTTGGCATAAGACCATCATCCGCTGCTACGACGAGGACAACGATATCAGTGACATCAGCACCCCTCGCACGCATCTCAGAAAAAGCGGCGTGACCGGGAGTATCGATAAAAGTAACTGTCTGGTCGTTTCGAGTCACCTGATAAGCACCAATGTGCTGAGTGATTCCGCCTGCCTCACCGTGAACAACACGGGATCCGCGAAAAGCATCAAGAAGAGAGGTCTTGCCGTGATCGACATGCCCCATGAAGGTGACAACCGGAGGACGAATCTTGAGTTTATCATCTTCGACCTCTTCGATGATCTCAGCTTCCGGCTCTTCGATAACCTCTTCCACTTTGTGGACACCGCCGCCTTTTTCACGTTTCTCTTTCTCGAAGATAAATCCGTGTTTTTCGCAAATTTTCGAAGCAACTTCCGGCTCAATCGATTGAGTCAGGTTCGCAAAAACATCCATCTCCATGAGATCCTGGATGATTTTGAAAGGCTTCAATTCCATCAACTGAGCCAATTCCTTAACAATGATCGGCGGCTTGATGTGAATGATCTTCTTGCCGTCAACTTCCTCGATCGAATTGCCTTCTTCGACTTCTTCAACCTCTTCGACCACAGCCTCTTTCTCAGCGCTCTTGGGCTTGTCCTCAACGTCAAAACCTCCAATATCGAGAGCCTTCTTAGGAGCCGGCTTCGCCTTTTTGACCGTCTTCGCGGGCTCGGCAGGGGCCGACTTCCGGGAAGATTTGATTTCAGCAATCTTCTTGGAAGGATCCTCTTTGCCAAGATGACCGAACACAGATCCCTGATCCTTTGCAGGAACTGAGGTCTTAGCTTTGCGGCCGCTCTTCTTCTCATCTTGCTCGAAGAGATTGAGAGCTTCCGCTTTCTTTGTATCCAAGGATTTCGGCGCTGACTCTTCGGAGTCAGGTTTCCCGGATTCGTTGCTGTTCTTTCGAGGCATATTTTGAAGGTGGGCGGCAGTTCCCTTACGCATCAGACAAGTTCTGATGGAGTTTGTATTCTGTAATTATTAAAAGCTTTGTCAAATTGAGAAACGAGCGGCGCACCGCTTCGTTCGGCGAAAGTATCTTACGCCTCTTCGGTTTCCGGAGCTGCTTCTTCGGAAACAGATTCGGTCGCAGGCGCAGCCTCAGCCACAGGAGTCGCCTCTTCAGCGTCATCCCCGGCAGCATCGGTAACCTTTTTCAAAATCGCTCTCGCGTCTTCCACATCGATCTCGAGAACATCGGCAATATCGACTTCGTCGACACCGCTGGCGATCATCTCGATGCTGTTAAGACCACCACGAACGAGCCCTTCGGCCACTTCGGCCCCGATTCCGGCACCTTCTGCAATCGCAGTAGCAGCACCGGCCACCTGAGCTTCAAAAGCTTCGTGAGCAGACTCATCTTTCTTCACCTGCACGTCCCAACCAACGAGGCGTGCAGTGAGGCGTGCATTCTGGCCACGACGACCGATTGCTTTGGAAAGCTCCTCTTCATCAACCCGGACGGTAAGAGACTGATTTTCTTCGTCGATCGAGATTGATTTGATTTCAGCAGGCTTGAGGGCCTCCTGAACAAATGCTTTAATGTCGTCACTCCAGCGAATGATATCAACTTTCTCATTGTTCAATTCACGAACAATGTTTTTCACCCGTGCGCCGCGAAGGCCGACACAGGCACCGACAGGATCCACTTTTTCGTCAGCACTGTAGACCGCGATCTTGGTGCGATACCCCGCTTCACGGGCCAGTGAACGAATCTCAACAGTGCGATCAGCGATTTCGCTAACCTCTGATTCAAAAAGACGGCGAACAAAATTGGGATGACTGCGTGAGAGAACGATTTCAGGACCGCGAGCGCCGTTTTCGACAGCAACGACATAAGCCCTGACACGATCACCAACATTGTATTCCTCGGTGGAAACACGCTCACGCTGGTGCATGACACCTTCAAATTTTCCAAGGTCGACAAACACATCACCGCGCTCGAAACGGCGAACGGTTCCACTCACGATGTCACCGGCACGATCCTTGAACTCGTCATAGATCATTTCCTTCTCCGCCTGACGGAGACGCTGCATCATGGTCTGCTTTGCTGTCTGAGCAGCAATACGACCGAAATTGGCAGGAGTGATATCCACTTCCAACTCCTCGTCGACATCGATACCGGGCTTGAGGCGGCGAGCCGTAAAAATATCAATCTCGTCGTAAGGATCCGCAACGCGGTCTTTAACAACCAATGTGGCAAGAGCACGAATGTCACCCTTTTCCGGATCAATATGAATCCGCATCTCCCTGGCCGGGCCAATGCTTTTTCGAGATGCAGAAAGCAAGGCAGTCTCAAGCGCTTCAACCATTGTATGGCGCTTAATACCTTTTTCTTTCTCGTAATATTCGAAAAGTGCTAACAGTTCGTTTGTCATTTTCTTCAGCTGGTCCTCGGTCTATGAGACAAAAAAAAGCGGGCCATGCCCACTTTGAACAATCCGGAACACAAAATTCCTTCTCACGATTGTCGGAAATTCAACATATCCGCTTCATATCATGAAGGCAAGGTGTAAATGGCCCAAATACGCGTAGCCCTGATCGACCTCCTTTATCGCTCATTCTCATGCCGCAATCTATCTCTCACTCCCCCATCCTCGCGATCACCTTTGATGCCGCAGGAACGCTCATCCATCTCGCCGAACCGGTCGGGGTCTCCTACGCGCGCATCGCCGCCGAGCATGGCATAGAGTCAAATCCCGACAATCTTGGAAAAGCGTTCGGTTCAGTCTGGAAACGCACCCCGCTCCCCTTTTCTCCCCAAAGCCGCGTGACCGACCCCGACGAAAAATCCTGGTGGCGCCGAATCGTTCGCGAAGTATTCGAAGAAGCCGGATCGAATTTGCCCGGCGAAGAACGCTTCGATACTTTCTTCGAAGCACTCTATCTCCACTTCGAATCACCGGGAACGTGGCTGGCCGATCCCGCGGCAATCCCGACACTTGAAAAGTTGAGCGCCCGCTACCGGTGCATCGTTCTTTCGAACTTTGACGGACGGCTCAGAAGAATCCTCGACGACCTCGGTCTCCTCAGCTTTTTCGAAACCTGTCTTCTTTCCTGCGAGCTCGGCGCCTCCAAACCGAATCCGGCGGTCTTCGATGCCGCTGCGAAATGGCTTCAACTCGCTCCCGGTCAGATCCTCCATGTCGGCGATGATCCGGTCTGCGACGGGGAAGGAGCAAGGGCTGCGGGGTTCGCTCATTTCCGCGTGGAGAAGGGCCGAAATGATTTAGGTAAAATAATAGATGTTTTTCACTTGCATGACCCTAAATCGTGAATACATTCGCGCTCCCCAATCCCACCTGATTGGGGTTTTACCAATGGACAGGTAGCTCAGTTGGTAGAGCAGTTGGCTTTTAACCAATTGGTCCTGGGTTCGAATCCCAGTCTGTCCACTCTTTCTTCTTCACTCCCCCCTTCGGGGAAACTCAGGTGCCCCTAACAAACGTTCAGGAAATCGCGTGCCCGGTCGGCTCACCAACTTTCTGCTGCCTGTTTTTAGCAGCACGCTCTTTGGCTTCTTCGTTAGTGTGATCGGCGTTTTCACCGATGGCGATTTTTGATTTCAGCTTCCTCGCGAGGCGCATTGCTTTCGCCGCAGGGCTGGTGCCGTATTCGATGACCTGGTAGGTCTGCTCCAAACACGTCATCCAGAATTTCTTGTAGTCGAGACAGCTCGGACCGTAGTCGAGGATCTTATCTCCCAGTGCATAGCTGTCTTCGATCAAGCGGGTCCAGAGAACATTGCCGGGAGCGAACTTGGCGAGGGCGGGATCAAAACCGACACGCATCAAATCAAGGTAGCCCTGAAAGCAGTAGCCGTAGGTAAAAGCAACCGGTCGTCCATCGAGCATAAGCAATGTCAGGTCACTACAGCCCTCTTTGACTGCGGCTTCATGCACGTCGCGCAGAAAAGGTTTCACCTCGTCGTGATGCAGAGTGTTTCCATCGACAAGGCCATCCTGCCAACTCATCGAGGCGAGTTTTTCGCAGGCCTCATAGTGCGACCAATCAGGTGTCGAACCGGCATCGGGACGCGAGCGGAGGTAGGTGACTTCACCCAGCTCGGCGAGCCTTCGTGCGCAGCGCTCAACGTTGCGGCGCCGGTTCTTCTGCGCTTTGCGCGATTCCCAGTAACTGTCCCAGGTGCCGTCCATATACAGCATCGCCACTTCGGAACACTTCGACACTTCGCTTCGCCCCGGCTCCAAACCGGGGAGCATTGGCTCCGGCGAAGATGACGGGATACCATCCTGTGCGCGATAGTCGGGAAGATTGGTGAACTCGATCAGGTCAAATCCATCCGCCCCTTTGTTCTTTGAATTGCGGAAATAGCTCGCCGCCTCGGACATTATCATCTCGGGATCCAAACCGAGCGCGCCGTAGAAACTGCACCAGTTCTCGACAGGGAACCGGAGCTTTCTGATGCTGCCGAGAGCGGTCGGCTTTCGCTGCACCACCAGCGGAACAATACCGATGAGACGATCGTCCGCTTTGACCATGAACACTTTCAATGACTCGTCCGTCTCACGGCGGTGCTTCCACCTCATTTCGAACCAGGAGAAGGATTGAAACCAGGAGGCATGGGGTGTTACCGAGAGGAGACGCCCCCACTCCACCCGATACGGCTCAAGGTCTTCGATGGAGGTAATGATTTCGTAGTTGATCATACCGATACTGGACTAGGAGTGGGAAACTTCGGGAAGTGGCGCCGCGGGAGTGGAACGAAGCGAAGAAGCCGGCTCTTCCGCGGCCCCCCCGCCAACCGGACATTTCGCGACCGACCAACCAAACCAGGTTTCGCCCTGCTCGGCAGCAGTGAGCCCGGCTTCCGACAGCTCGATGTCCAAATTGGCATGGCTGTAATGGTGATGTAAAAGCGGCACCTTTGGATCGAGGTGATCGCCGGTCTCAATGCGTCGTTTCCCCCCTCCTCTGAGAAGGCGCAGGAAGTTGGCCACTGGAGGCTGAAACTTGAACAGAAATGAAGCGGGAGCAGTTTCACTTTCAGGCCGCGTGAAGTAATCAAAGGCAATCACCCCGCCCTCCCTCAAGCGCTCTGAGCAGGCTTTTAGAAACCGGACTCTTTCAGGGCGCCCCTGGACAAAAGACGTGTAAAACCGGGGAACGATCACTATGTCGAAGTCCTTCCGTTCGCCCTCGAGATTGAACCGTTCAGCGTGGCGTAGTGTAATACCGGCCCCGTCTACAGATCTCAGAAGCATCGTGGAAGTCTCCGCAAACAAGGCCTGATCGAACTCAATACCTGTCACCGAACATCCCGTTTCACGGAGCTTGATAAGCTCCTTTCCCCCGCCAGCGCCGACGACCAAGACACGGGAAGAGCGGGTTACGTGCGAGGAGATGAAAACATCGAGCCAATCCGCGACACCTTTCACATCTCCGGAAACCTTAGCCGCGTCCTTCCAGTCACCATAAGGGTAGATATCATATTCCTGCAGGACCTCATCATCGATCACCCCCATGAAAACAGCGGAGTGAATACTTTCCATCGAACGGTTGATGAAACCGTTCACCCTGCCAATCAACCGAAAGGCATTCAGTCGACGCAAAGATCTATGATTTAATTGACTCATTATGATAATTATATTACAATTTAATATTTATTGAAAGTCGGTTTTAAAACTATTTTCTGAGAATGGCATCATCACATCCTGCGTCAGACCCTCCCGTTGCGAATGAAACTCGCCCCTCACCGTTGGCTTCACGCCAACCGGATCGATATGAGTTCTCATGCATCAATGCACTGGATGAGCTCGAAGGGATTCGCACGGACTGGCTGATTCTCACCGGAGGTAAGCCTGCGATCTTCCAGTCTTTCGGATGGAACCGAACCTGGTATGAGGCCTACTCCAACACCTTCGACGAAGCCCTGATTTTCGTCCTTAAAAGAAACGGGCAGGTAGTTGCTTTGCTTCCCTGCTACCGGAAAGGCAATCGGATTCGCCTCGCCGGAGACAGCCTGTGTGACTTTCAGGACCTCATCGCTTTGACTGCGGAAGATGCCGAACAATTCATCGTGGAGCTATTCTCTCACGCCCGGAAGAAAAGGTTTCACTTTCACTTTCATCAGCTCTCCGACCGTGGCAATCTCTGGCCGCTGATCAAACGCTATGCACCCAATACCGGCTTCGATTACTACGAGAAGGTTTTAGGCCCCTGCCCCTGGTTTGAACTCTCTGAGGACGGAGAATCGTTTCTCGTCGCAGCCAAAGCAAAGCTCCGCAAGCGAATCCGCCGCGCCCTGCGCCGTCTCGAGGATCTTGCCCCGGGCCACGAATACAGGCTCCTCGGACACTCGCAGATCACCGCTTCGACCATTGATGATATTGCTGCGCTGCACGAGAGAAATCAGCACCGCAAGGAAGGCAACTCCATCTTTGCAAACGAGAGCTACCGGAACTTCATTCTTAACGCCGCTCAGGAACCGGACACCGGAATCCATATCGTTGAAGTCCGGGCGAAAACCGGAGAGCTCATCGCATTCGATCTCGGGTTTCACTCGGACTCCCGATTCTACGCTTACATCGGTTCCTACGACGCTCCCTATTCAGGCGGCTCCCCCGGAGTCTGCCTTCTGCACTGGCAGATGGACCGCCTCCCTTTAATGGGAATCAAAGAGTATGACTTCCTTTGCGGCAGCGAGGCCTACAAATTCGACTACGCAGAGAACACTTACAACATTATGTCAGTCAAAGTCTACACCCGCGGGTTCATGAACTCGCTGAGACTGATGGCCTATCGCAACGCGCGTAAAATCAAGGTGGCCCTGAAGCCAATCTTCATGCGCGCCGGAATCCTCTAAATCCTCTGGCGGCGAGAAAACCGGCACCCCGCCGACGTCCGCTAGACACGCGGGGTAATCCGTCTCCGGTGCACCCATTCCGACTTCTGATCATCACTGATCTTACCCTGCCGGTATACGTTCACAAGTATCCCGATAGCGAGGAAACCGATCAGAAGAGAGGATCCTCCATAGCTCACAAATGGAAGTGTCAGGCCCGTGTTCGGAATAATCGAAGTGGTCACACCGATATTCAAAAAGGCCTGAAAAGAGAGGAATCCCACCAGCCCGATCGAAAGAATCGTTCCAAAGCGGTCGGGTGAATGAAAAGCAATCACAAAGCCACAAACAGCAATGGTGATGAACGCGATGACAATCGCCACGGTCACGGCCAGGCCCATTTCCTCGCCGATCATGGGAAAAATAAAGTCGGTGTGGGCAAACGGCATGTAGAGCATTTTTAAACGCCCTTCACCGACACCCCGGCCGGTCATGCCTCCCGATCCGATTGCCATCAATGAAATCCACTGCTGGAAGCCCGCTCCAAGACGGTATTTCTCGGGATCAAGAAACGCCATGACGCGTTCCATCCGGTCCGGCGCGTAGCTCAGCATCGCGAGGAATCCGGCGACACCTGTCATCCCGAGACCGGTGAGGAACTTCCAGTTCACTCCCACGACGAAAAGAACGAGGAGCGTCGTAGCGGAGAGAACCGCAGTGGTGCCGATGTCGACCTCAAAGAGAATCAAGGCGATCGGAACACCGGCGATCGCGAGAGGGTACACGAACCCGCGCAGAAAGCGGGAGCCGCAATCAGGATAGCGGGAAAACCAGTAAGCGAGGAAGACAACAACAGAAATCTTCCCCAACTCTGACGGCTGAATCTGAAACGACCCCATCCCGATCCATCGCCGCTCGCCGTTGATCTCCTGACCAATACCCGGCACGAAACACAGCAAGAGCAGAAAACAAACACCACCGAAAAGAAGCCAGACATTTCGCTTCCAAAAGCGGTAGTCCAACATCGCGGCACCCCAGCAGGTAGCGATACCGAGCACGAGCCAGACACCCTGACGCTTCGCTTCACGATAACCGTCACCTGCATCAGCATGAGCACTGAATACGCAGGTGCTGATCAACATGACACACCCGATAATGATCAGGAATGAAACAGCTGAAAGCAGGAATGTTAGGCTTCTCCGGTGCATCTTTCTAAGTTGTCGTAAAATGGTAACCTAGTTCGAAGCGGGAATCTTCAAGGTCTGTCCGATCTGCAACGATTCAGGCTTGTTGATTCCATTCGCCTTCATGAGAGAACCGAATGACACGTTGAACTGCCTCGCAATCCCCCACGCAGTGTCCCCCTTCTTTACCGAATAGGTGCTCGCCGCGGCAGCTGGAGCGCTTTTAGCCGGAGCTGGCTGCGCGACAACCGGCGGGGCTGCTTTCAACTCGTCTCCGGAAGGGATATCAAGCCAACGCCCCGGATAGAGTTCGTTGTCAGAAATAATCGCATTTTTATCGCGAAGCGCCTGCGCCGGAACACCGAGCTCTTTGGCAATCTCAGGAAGGTTGTCACCCGCCTGAACACGATACTGGTCATCGCGTGTCGGATCGTTACGAAGGGGCGCAGCAACCGGCTTGGGCTTCGCTACAGCAGGGGCATCGGTAACGCGACTTGCCACGACCGCATTCTTCTGAACGGCATCCTTAACCTCGGTCTTCGACGAAATCGTGATACCACTGACATCCGAAGCCTTGTCGACCATTTTGAAAGCAATGATTCCACCGATCGCCACCGCGTGAAGCAGCAGGACGACTGTAAAAATTCTTGTGAGACGAATGTCAGGGGAATCCAGATACCAGCCCTGCTCCTCTGTAACATTGGCGGAAAGACGGGTCTTCGCCCGGGCTCTTCCCATTACCCCGTGTCGGGATGTTTTCGCGGTTCTACGATTTCTTCTCTTGTTGCTCATGGTTGTTGTTGTTGGTTGTTGTTGAAGAAAGTTACAAATTGGCCACCGCATCGCGAAAGGCATCGCCACGCGCCTCGTAGCCGGAAAACATATCGAAGCTCGAAGTTCCCGGCGAAAAGAGAACCACATCCCCTTCAGCGGCTGCGGCGAACGCTTTGCCGGCGGCTGCGGGGAGGTTCTCAGCGCACTCACAGGGAACGGTGCCGCCCCAGAGTTCCGAGATGGAAGAGGCAATCTCCCCCATACAAACGGCGTGCTTCACCTTGCTTGAAACGAGTCCGGTTAAGGTGGAGAAATCGAGACCTTTGTCCTTTCCCCCGACAATCAAAACGACAGGCTCATCCTGCCCCGAGAGCGCGCTCTCAAGTGAGTGCAGATTGGTGGACTTGGAATCGTTCACGAAGATGACCCCGTCTTTCTGCCCGACCTTCTCACAACGGTGCGCCGGGGGAAGAAAAGAGAGCAAAGCAGGCAAAACGGCCTCCCGGTCAAGGGAGAGATGATCCGCAACCGCAAGAGCGACCATCATATTCTCAGCATTGTGCCGCCCCTGGAGTTGGCAGGAGGCAAAATCAAAGGTATCACTCACTCCGGCTTGAGCGATCAGACCACCCGAATAAAAATAGTCAGCCCCCTCATCGAAAGCGGAAAACTCGATGCGCGGCCACTCCGGCGCCACCTCTTCGCCCTTGCGGACAATCGCCACCGAACCGTCGGAACGATTCATGAAAATACGCTCCTTGGCAGCCCGGTAATCTTCAACCGCTTCGTAGCGGTCCATGTGGTCAGGAGCAAAATTCAACCAGATCGCAATCGGGGACGAAAAGGTCGAGATTGTCTCCAGTTGAAACGAGCTGAGCTCTAACACGATCCAATCGTAATTCTCACCGGAAAGAACCACTTCACTGAAGGGCAATCCAATGTTCCCCGCCGCCACGGCCTTAAGTCCGGCCCCCTTCAACATCGCGGTAATGAGAGAGGTCGTCGTTGTCTTGCCATTCGTCCCCGTGATTGCAATCACAGGTGCCGTATTGGCACGAAACGCGAGCTCGATCTCGCCTACCAGCTCCGTCGAAACAGCCGCAAAAACCTGAGCAATCGGCCACGAGAGGGCGATCCCCGGACTCAGTACTGTAAGATCATATTTTCCTTCGGGAGTAAGCGCAGCATCCCCCGTGATTAACCTGACACCGGCTGCCTCAAAACGGTCGACGGCATCTCTCAGCTTCTCAGAATCGCCGCTGTCAAAGGCTTCGACGCTGGCACCACACGCAAGAGCGAGAGCTGCCGCAGCAAGCCCGCTTCCCCCTGCGCCGAGAATGGCAACGCGTTGTCCCTTCAGATCCATACTAACGAAGCTTCAAAGTCATCAGGCCTATCATTGCCGCAATGATCGAAATAATCCAAAAGCGGTTAATCACCTTGCTTTCCTCCCAGCCCGACAACTCAAAATGGTGATGGATCGGAGACATCTTGAAAATGCGCTTCCCGGTTGTCTTAAAACTCGCAACCTGAAGAATGACCGACATAGCCTCCATCACGAAAACGAATCCGACGATAACGAGGAGAAGCTCCTGCTTGCAGCAAATCGCGACCATCCCGAGCATTCCACCGATTGAAAGTGATCCGGTATCCCCCATGAAGACGCGTGCCGGGTGGCAGTTGAACCACAGAAAGCCGAGCCCCGCACCCGCGAGCGCCGCGCAGAAGATCGAAACCTCGCCGGCATGCTTGTTATAAGGAACGAGGAGATAATCCTCCGCAATCACCTGGTGCCCTGCCACGTAGGTAAAAATGGCAAAAGTAGCCGCGGTCGTGACCGTGCAACCGGCAGCCAGTCCATCGAGACCATCGGTGAGATTTACGGCATTTGAACAGCCGATAATCACAAGCGGCAGAAACACGAAAGTAAAGATACCCATGTCCTCGATCACCGGATACTTCACCGATGGCAGGTAGAGTTTCCGTATATACTCACCTGTATCCGGATGGAGATAGAGGAAACCAACCGCGACCAGGGAAATCGCGAGCTGAACGACCAGCTTCACCTTTCCCCGAACGCCCACTGAATTCTTTTTAGTGACTTTCAGATAGTCATCGAAAAAGCCGAGAAGCCCCGTTCCAATGGTCACAAAAATAAGCGTCTGAATAAACGGATTGGTCACCCGGGCCCAGAGCAAAGCGGAAATGAGCACAGCTCCGACAATCAGAATTCCACCCATCGTCGGAGTTCCGGTCTTACCGCCGTGGAGTTCGGCAAGCTTGTTCACTTCCTCCTTCGTCCTCACCGGTTGACCGATCTTGAGCGCTGTGAGCTTGAGAATAACCCAGTTGCCCAGCAGCAGACACAAGAGGAAAGCAGTGAGAGCCGCACCGGCGGCGCGAAAAGTTTGATACTGAAAAACATTCAGCACTTCGAGATGCTCATAGGCATCTTTGAGTTGGTGCAAATAATACAACATAACAAAATCAGTTAAAAAGCGTGATGACCTGCTCCATTCCCGCTGCACGACTCCCCTTCACGAGAAGAAGATCGCCTGCAGTTGCATGGCTTCGCAGATACTCGGCAGCAGCGCCGTGATCTTTAAAATTCAAATTATCCCCCGTCAGGCTAGCTGCTCCCTCATTGATCAAAGAAGCCCTTTCGCCGACGGTAACAAGAGTATCGATTCCCATTTCGACAACGCGCTCTCCGAGGAGGCGGTGCTCACTTTCCTCGTGCGTGCCGAGCTCCCCCATAAAGCCGAGAACGGCAATTTTGCGGCCGCTGACCGACTCTTCGCTTACAGCACGAAGCGCAGCGAGCATCGAGTCGGGATTGGCATTGTAGCTGTCATCCAGAAAAGTCATCCCGTTGATGATTCGTTCCTGGAGACGCCCGCCGGTCATCTCGACATTGGAAAGACGCTCACTGATATCGGCGGAACTGATTCCGCGTTTAAAACCAACTGCCGCTGCGAGAAGTCCATTCATGACCATGTGGCGACCGCGAACAGGGAGACTCACCTTAACATCGTCACCAAATTCGGAATGAAGAATAAACTCGGTGCGCCCCCCGGGAACAGAAACGACCTCACGAGCCTGAATGGCACCTTCGTCAAAGCCCACCCCGACCATCTCACAGCGAACCATATCCCTAACAAAACCGAAAAACGGATCTGACTGAGGCATCGCACAGAAACCATCCGCCGGAACCGCTGCAGCCAACGATGCCTTTTCAGCGGCAATCGCCTCACGGGTTTTCATGAACTCGATGTGCGCTGTTCCAATATGCGTAATCACAGCGGCATCGGGTTGCGCAATCTCAGCGAGAACTTCAATCTCACCGGGGTGATTCATCCCCATTTCCCAGACCCCGTAGCGATCCGTGTCTGATCCTGACAAAATGGTCAAAGGGAGCCCGATATGATTGTTCAGGTTCCCGCTCGTTTTATTGACGGCACCGTCAGCCTCAAGCACGGCACTGAGAAAGTCTTTGCAGGAAGTCTTCCCGTTACTCCCTGTAACCCCCACCACAAATTGATCGCGGTTGGACCGTCTGTGATTCATCGCCATTGCCTGGAGTCCGGCGAGCGTGTCCTTCACGCGGATAATCCCTCCGCCAAAGGACTCGGTTGAAGCGGGAAGCTCACTGACAAGAATTGCCGAAGCCCCGTTGGCAGCGACGTCATTCAGAAAATGGTGCGCATCGAATTTCTCCCCTTTCAAAGCCACAAAAATCTGGCTTTGCCCCACTTTTCGCGAGTCAGTTGAAACCGATTCAATCATCGAAGCGGGACGCCCCTGAATCAGAGCCCCGTCAACCCATTCAGCGATCTGTAACTGAGAAGCAGGAATCATCCTTCCCCCCTCTCAGCTCTCAGGTTGATTTGGCGCTTAGCCTCTTTGCGATCATCAAACTCATGACGGACGCCATTGATCTCCTGATAGGTCTCGTGCCCTTTTCCGGCAATGAGAACAATATCCCGTTCACCTGCAATCTCGATGGCGTGCTTGATCGCCATGCGGCGGTCTGCAATCACTTCATATTCGGAACCGAGGAATCCTTTCCCGGCATCCTCCAAAATTTGTTTTGGATCCTCAGTTCTCGGATTGTCCGATGTCAGGATGCAAAAATCACTCCCCTCCTCAGCCGCAAGCGACATCTGGGGGCGCTTCAAAACATCCCTGTCACCACCACAACCGAATACGGTGATGATACGGTTTGGCGACAAGCCACGAAGGGATCGAAGCACATTCACGAGCGCATCAGGAGTATGGGCGTAGTCGACGAAGACACGGTAATTGATCTGTCTTCCACTGACCGCTTCAAGACGCCCGGGAACCTGCGGTGCATCGGCCATTTTGCTGATGACTTCACGTAAATTCAAGCCCACCGCGTTGGCGGATGCAATTGCGGCAACAGTGTTATAGACATTGAAATCACCGATCAGGGGTGTCCTCACAAGGAAGGAACGCTCCTTGTATTTCAAGGTAAACTGAGTCCCGTTGAAATCGGAACGGATATCACCAATCAGGAAATCCGAACCGGCGGAGCGGCCGTAACTGAGCTTTTTCACCCGCTCAAACGGCATCTTCAAAAGCCGGTCGCCATAGATATCGTCAGCATTAATCAAAGCGACCCCGTCCTTGGCCTGCTCTCTTTCCATCTGGGCAAAGAGGAGCCCCTTTGCCGTAAAGTAATCATCCATGTTGGAATGATAATCGAGATGATCCTGAGAAAGGTTCGTGAAGACACCCACATTGAAAGCAACCCCTTCGACCCGCTTCTGAGCAAGCCCGTGTGAGGAAACCTCCATCGCGACACCGCGACAGTCAGCATCACGCATCTCGCGAAGAAGCTTGTGAAGATCAGGGGCTTCAGGCGTGGTATGAGGAGCATCGTAGAACTCAGCCCCGGTCGCATAATGAACCGTTCCGATCATACCCGCGCGATGCAGGACCGTCTGAAGCAGATAGTGGACAAGAAAAGCAGTCGTCGTCTTGCCGTTTGTTCCTGTGATTCCCACAACGGGAAATTCCAGAGAAGGATTGCCTTCGAGATTGGCAGCAATGCGGCCCATCGCACCCCGCGCATCAGAGACATGCAACCAGGTTCCGGAGAACTCAGCCGGATAAGGTTGATCGCTGACCACGGCAACAGCGCCATTTTCAATCGCGGAATCAATGAACTCATGACCATCGCTACCAACACCTTTCAACGCACAGAAGACACCTCCTTCGGTGACTTTCCGTGAGTCGTAATAAACTCCCGACACATCAATATCTATCGGTCCGGAGACCGACTTAACATGAACAGACTCAATAACTTCTTCTAATTTCATTCCCCTGTAATCGCTGCAAGCGTCGCTTCATCCTCACCCTGAAGCTCCTCCGGTTTATCCGGATCGATATTCAGAATCTTCACGGCGTCCTCAGAGATCGCCTTGAAGACGGGGGCCGCGACTGAACCCCCGTAGACTTCCTTACCGTCAACACGGGGATCATCAATCACAATTAATCCAACCAGCTCAGGATTTTCAGCTGGAAGAAATCCCATGAAAGAAACAATGTAGCGACCTTTCACATACCCGACGTTCTCGATGTGCTTCCTCGCTGTTCCCGTTTTACCGGCAACCGTGTAACCGGCGACGCGACCATTCGCTCCCGTTCCGGAATCCAGCATCGCATCCATCATGCAGGAGCGGACCTGATCAGCCGCTTTCTCACTGATGACCCGGCGACGGGCCCGCAAATCGCTTTTTACCAGAGTGGCATCTCTCTCATGCCCCTTCGTTCCGGAAATCACGGTGGGAGGCAGGTAGACCCCCTTGTTTGCAATAACGCTGCAGGCCATTGCCATTTGAATCGGCGTAACTGCCACTTCATAGCCCATGACCTGGCTGGAGAAAGAAGTCCGCGACCACTTGCTAACCGGAAAGACGCGGCCGCGTGCCTCTGCAGTCAGCTCGATGCCCGTTTCCTGACCAAAGCCGAACTGCCCCATGTAATAATGGAAAATGTGCTTGTTGAGCGGTCTCGCGATGAGATATGCCCCGATGTTCGAAGACTTTGCAAATGCCTGACGCGCCGTAAGATTCCCGTAAGGGTGGTGATCCTTGAGAGGAAATCCATCGAGTGTGTAATTGCCCTGATGGCAGTCAACCAGACTTGAGGGCGTCGCAAGACCACGGTCAAAAGCCCCTCCGTAACCCACCACCTTAAAAGTGGAGCCGGGCTGATAAAGATCGGTCACGGCCGGATTCCTCCGAATAGGATCCATCCCCCGAATTCCCTCCCGCGTCGAAAGATCAAAGTGAGGCCGGCTCGCCATCGCGAGGACTTCACCGGTTTTCGGATCCAGCCAGACAGTACTTACCTTGGCCGGACGGTATTTATCAATAATGCCGTCCAACTCACGCTCCACCGTGGCCTGAAGCGCCATATCGATCGTGAGGTAAACATCCTTTCCCGGAATGGGCTCAACCTGAAGACCGCGATACGCCATAATCTCGCGACGCTTGCGATCCCGCTCACAATACCGGTATCCTGGCGTCCCCAGCATCTCGTCATTGAAAGTCTTTTCGACTCCGGAGACACCATTGCCATCCTGATCGACATACCCGATCACCTGAGTCAGCGAAAGCGGACTCGGATAGTAGCGGCGCTCCCCGCGCTTGAGGTAAAGTCCGCGAAGGTTCTTGCGATCAAGGACCTTCTCAATCTGCCGTGCGAAATCATCTTCGATATTCCGCGCCAAAACAACAGGACCACCGTCACTTTCTTTGATCGACCGTGAAATTTCATGCGCAGGCATGCGCAAAACCTTTGCAATCGACTCAGAAACATAGCCGCGATACTCGCTCAGAACCTCTTCGGGCAGATAACGCTTCCTGACCGCCTGGGGACTGTCACCGTCTCGCGTCGCCAGCCCGATGCAGGCCTGACCGGGATCCTGAAGGTGATAAGGATCCGCCACCAGCGAGAAAACCGTCTGACTGCGAGCCAGCAATTCACCGGACCGGTCGAAAATACGTCCGCGCTGCGCATGAAGGGTCTCCTTATACTCGTAGTGAGACCGGGCCTCGGCACTGAGCGCCTCACCATGAAACGCCTCAAGCTGAAAAAGCCGGACACTCAACAACGAAAGAAGACACACCAGAAGGGCGCATCCGATCGTCAATCGTCTTTTGATACCTTTGTCCAAAACGTAAATTTAGTAAGCGCTGGCAACCGGGACCTGGCTGGCTTCGACCGCAGCCGGTGCCATCTCTATTACCTTCCTCGTATCAACTTCTTTCAAATCGCTTTGAACCCACCGAAGCCGTCTCGACAATTCCTGCCGGTCACGAACCGCAGCGATGCGCAACTCCCAAAGCTCGATCTCCTGATCGAGCGCCGAAATTTCCTCCTCGGCCGCTCGAATATTGTCGCCCTGAATGACATGCTGATTACGAACGAGAACAAACCCGACCCCGGTCGCCAGCAATAGAACGGCGCCGAGAACAAGGCGCGAGATCGTGAGCCAATGAATGCGATTTCTATATCGGTTCTTCTTTTCCATAACGTTACAGCTTTACTGCGACACGGAGCTTAGCACTCCGGGCCCTTGGGTTACTTTCTACTTCCTCTTTCGATGGGACGATCGCTCTCCGGTGAGGTAGCTGGAGGCAATACTCAGGGTTTTCACGAGGCTCAGGCCATTCCGGACGATCCAGAAACGGCGTACTGCGCCGACGCATAAAGTGTTTCACGATGCGATCCTCCAGCGAGTGGAAGGTAATGATGGAAAGAACCCCACCCGGAGCGAGATGGTTGACCGATTTCTCAAGCGTGTTCTCGAGCACCTCAAGCTCACGGTTCACCGCGATACGAATCGCCTGAAAGACCCGTGTCGCCGGATTCTTCTTCGAAACTTTGGGAATGACAGCGGAAACGATATCCACCAACTCTGAAGTCCGGTTGATTGCCCCCTTTTCGCGGGCCTTTTCAATCGCCTTAGCCGCGCGAAAAGCGTGACGCTCTTCCCCATACTCACGGAAAATGCGGGTCATTTCATCCACCGACCAGTCATTCACGAGATCGCGAGCCGAAAACTCAGCCCTGTCGTCCATCCTCATATCGAGAGGACCGTCGAAACGGAAAGAAAAACCGCGCTCCGGATTGTCGAGCTGCTTGGAGGAAACCCCCAGGTCCAGAAGAATCCCGTCCACCTCCTCAACGCCGACTTGAGCGAGAAGTGAGTCGATTGATTCAAAATTGCCGCGCACCGTCAGGAACTGATCCCCGTATGATTCGAGGCGCTTCTTCGCGTGCTCGAGAGCATCGCCATCCTGGTCACACCCGATAACGTGCGCCCCCTCACTGAGAAACAGCTCCGAGTGACCTCCGCCACCGAGAGTTCCGTCAAAAATTTGCTTTCCACGAATCGGAGCCATGGCCATGAGAATCTCGGCCGACATGATGGGTTGATGATAGAATTCCATGCGTTTACCTTGTTCAAGCCCGATATTTGAGGCGGACGGCCCATAGCTGCGATAACTCATGCGGAAATCGTCGGATTCCGCGTCGGATGAAAGCTCCAACCCTGCAAATGACTCCCCGACCCTCATCAAGGACTGCGTCAAATCCGGCTTCTGCTCGAGTTCCAACCAGGGCTTGATCGATATAATCATAATTATGAAAATCAGGGAGAACGGAACAAAAACAGTTTGTGGGAGGGCTCAGAATTGATGCCTTGTAATTTTCATAAAAAATCAAACTAGGCATAAGTGACTATATTGTCTCAAACTACTGTTAATCAAGCCTAAATATTAAGTTTTCTAAATAAAACAGAGCTTTCTGGAGTGGGCGCCGCAGAGCCGCCGAGAGGTCGGCAGAAGCGGAGAAAGCCGGAATTGATTGAACTTTTCCGAACTTGAAAAACCGGGCTGAAAAGCGGAATTCCACGTCAATAGCCCGGTTGGCATTGCCGCGCCGCGCAAATCCCTCCGAATTCACAAAAGGACAAAAAAATGGCTGCCCCGCATCACCGGGCAGCCATTGAGAAACAGAATTGAGCACAGGGAGAACCCCGCCCTATCGCAAGTGACCTCACTCGCTGTCAGGGCGCTTCTTACCCTCTTTTCCTCCGGGACGACCTCCCTTTCCACCCTCAGGTCCCGGTCCACCTTCACGGGGGCCGCCTTCCGGGCGTAACTTTGCAACCAACTCCTCCACCTTCGGATCAATCTTCACCATTTCGGCGAGCACTGTTTTGCGAAGCTTCCGGTAGAGATCCAGCTTACCCATTCGCGCCGCCTCATCCTTTTCGCGACTGGCTTCCAATTCCGCAATTACTTCTTTAACCGCTGAAGACTTCTTCGCCTCGCTTTCGACTTCGCGAAAACGGGCCCGCTCCTCTTCACTGAAATCGGCGAGTCCTGCGGGAAAGCCCATACTTTCCCCGATTGATCGCTCCCCGCGATTGGAAAAGCGATGACCGGGACCGCGACGATCCCCTTTGCGATCAGGAAGCCCACTGCCCAGCGAGTGCAATTTACCCAACACCTTCGCCGCAGACGGATCAGCGCGATTGATCGCCGCCTTGACCGCCTTGTGGTAAGCATCACTGGCCTGTTGCACTTCTGCGCGCGCACTGATCACGGCAGGATCGGACCACACCTCACGCAGCGCCTGCTTCAGCTTGTCCCTCTCCTCATCGGAAAGCGACTCCCATATTTTGGCTTTCTCTCCGTCTAAAGCTTCAGGAGGCCCCTTCGGTGGCCCCTGAGCAGCCACCTCGGAGACCGAAGCCACCAGAAGAGAGCCCACCAAAGGCAAAAGATACAGGAATCGGGGAAAATCTTTCATCTCAAACATTTTGTTCAACCCATGAGTAAACAACCATCCATAGGAGAAGTTTCGACCAATTCCAAACTATTCCTCAAGTTTTGTCTCAAACCCGCACTCACCCTTCCCCTCGCCGCATGGCTTGCCATTTTCACGATCCTTACAGAGGCAAAGGCAGCAGAACCCGTCTCCCTTCCAATCCGAATCGAAACACTCGATCAGCGCAGCTTCGAAGCCTGCAAACTCGTCCGTGCCGAACCGGACGCGCTACTGATCCGCCACAGCAAAGGCATCGCGCGTCTCCCCTTCGCACTACTCAACAGCTCCCTTAAAGAGGCATTCAACTACGATCCCGACGCAGCCTATGAGGCGGCTTACGCCCACTACAAAAAGGAGCAGCAATTGCGAAAATGGAAATTCCGCGAAGAAGAGACAGTACGGGCTATGCGGAAAATGGAAGTGATTTCAGAAACGATCAAATCAACCTGGATTCCCGTTGAAACCACCGTGATACGAAGCACGGAAAAAGGGATTTACGTGGCACCCATGGAAATCGGCAGCAACGATTCCTCCGGCAGGATTCTGAGACCATTTCGAGATAGATTGCTCTTTTTGCCGGAAAACAGCCTCGGTCTTCAGCCCGGAAGCCTCTGGATGGGCTATATTTGTCCCCGTCCCGATGATACAGTGCTTGACCTCAACGGGGAAATGTTCACCGTTCCTTTTCACCAGGCCATTACCGTCGGTTGCCAAAACACCGGAGGGAAATAGCCGATATGAACTCGCATGCGCCGCCAACTGAGAAACTTTCCCTTCTTTTCCGCCGTTATCCTTCTGGCGCTGGTTATCCGTCTCACCACGTCCGGATTGAGCTGGGTTGGAATCGTCGCACTCGTCCTCGCACTTTTCTGGTTCGGGTTTGAATTGATCCGCTGGCTGATGCCGGAGGAAACACCCGGCGCAAAACCATTCGACAAATCAGGAAAGCCCGCCCCCAAGCCAAACGACAATCTCGTCTCGCTCGTTTACTTTCTCTCCGACGCAAAAAAGGCCGACGAGGATACAGTGCGATCATGCGTTGAGAGCGCACTCGGATTCAAATTCGAATCGGACAATCCTGAGGCCGAACATTTCGTGATGCCGTTCCGCGCACCGGACTCCGGTAACGATGAAGACGCCATCCAGCATTTCATGGTGAAGGTTCCCCAGGGGCTCTACGCTGTTCTCGTCGCAACAAAACCCTACATCGACGATCCTGTCGCCTTCGCAAAGGAATCGATCAAAGACAAGCGACTCCGCAACGCCGTTCAGGAACATCAGGCCTGGTTGTCAGTGGACCTCATGGACGACACCACAGATCCGGACAAGGTGAACACCGCCTACTCCGTGATCGGCAAAATCCTCGCCTCGATGGCGGGCCCGGACTGTCTCGCGATCTACTGCCCCGAATTGCAGCGCTGCAACGAGTTCGACCTCGGGCTCATCGAAGTGCTCTCAAGCACCAATCCCCTCGCCCTTTTTGAAGAACCCACCTTCGAACCGGTCATCGAGATCGCCGACAACGATCCGAGAATGGCTGCCGCGGTTGAGACCGCAGTGAGCCGCTGGCCGGAATTCCGCGAAGCCTACGAGAATTGCAGCCCCAATGAAGCGAGCCAGTATATCGTCAAAGCCGAATTTATCGAAGGCCGCCGATCTGAATTCATGTGGATCACCGTGACCGAAATTACTGACGACGAGATCTGCGGGATTCTCATGAACGATCCGCACGAGCTCATGGAAGTCCATCGCGGCGTCGACGTTCGCATCCCCATGAACCTCCTCAACGACTGGCTTTACCCCGGCAAAGACGGCGACCACATCGGAGGCTTCACCCTCGATGTTCTCGCCGACAGCGCGGGTGATGATTGAGGGAGCTACGCTATTTCGAAAGCGCCCCCGCCAGCATTGAGTGGCGGCAATAACTGACAAGCGAAGCGGCGGAAAACACCTCACGAGCGGAATACACAGATTCGTTCCGTCGCCGACTTGTTGACACTCGCAGTCACTTGCCCCGAACCGCTCAGGCCCACAAAGCAAAACGGCCCCGAAATTCGGAGCCGCTTTTCATAGGTCTTTAGAGAAAACTCAGACTAGAGAGCCCAGCCGTCACGGTAGTTGTGATGAACGAGCTTATCAGCCTCAGCGTTACCGGTCTTCATCGTCTTCGGATCCCAGGTCAATTCTGTGCCTTCGCCGACCAGGGTGCCGATCGCGCCGAGCAGCAAGGTCTCAGTCAGTGGAACCGCAACATCGAAATTCGACTTCGCGAGAGACGGATCATTCTTCTGAATCGCATTGATCCACTCGACGTAATGGCCGGGTGAACGCTCTTCAGTCTCAGCTGGCTTCTTGAAGGACGCGAAATTGGCATCGATGATCTCAGGCTTGCCACCGTGACTTCCGTGCATCATGTCGTGCTCGCTACCGAGGTAAACGCAACCGTTGTCGGGAGTCTCTTTATCGGCACGCATTCCCTTGGTGCGTGGAATCTTGTATTTGCCGTCGAGCCACTGAAGCTTCACCGGTCCGCGACCATTGGCGGCAGCGAACTCGAAATTAATGATGCAGGAAGACGGATGGGAATCCTTCTCCGCGCCCGGAGTGTTGCGGTCCGCCTTTTCAATCGACACTTTTGTAGGAAGGCCCAGTCCGAGCGCCCACATAGGGTGATCAATGATGTGCGCGCCCATGTCGCCCAGCGCACCGGTTCCGTAGTCGATGAAACCACGCCATTTGAACGGAGCGATCTTGCTGCTGTATGGCTTGTTCGCCGCAGGCCCGAGCCAGAGATCCCAGTTCATTGTATCAGGGACGGGCTCAGCTTCCGGACGAATCAAATCCTGAGGCCAGACGGGACGGTTTGTGCGGCAATAGATCTGCTCGATCTCGCCGATTGATCCGGACTGAACAAATTCATTGGTAAGACGGGCACCCTCGGCGGCGTGTCCCGTATTTCCCATCTGAGTGCATACGCCGGCTTCTTTTGCCGCCTTATGAAGCGCACGCGCCTCCGAAATGGTAAGAGTAAGAGGCTTTTCCACATACACGTGTTTGCCCATCTTGATTGCCGCCATCGCAGCCACCGCATGAAGGTGATCCGGAGTGGAAATAACCACCGCATCAATATTGTCCCCTTCCTTCTCCAGCATCTCACGCCAGTCCGTGAAAACTTTGGCATCGGGGAACTTCTTGAAAGTACCTCCGGCACGCGCCGCATCAACATCACAAAGCGCGTAGATATTCTGCCCCGCCTCATGGCATCCGGCGATATTTGCCGAAGCACGTCCTCCCGCTCCGATCGCCGCGATATTGAGCTTCCCGTTCGCCTCTGTTCCCTGCCCCTGGACAAAACCCGAGAGAATGTTGAGCGAGGCGGCCCCTGCAGCCGTGCCGAGAAAGTGCCGGCGCGAGGGAGAAATGGATGTCGTTTTCTTCATAGGCGGGCAATTTCCCTTGCGAGAGGGAGCACGTCAACCTGGATCCCCCTCGCAATGACGCCTTTCCGGAGAAAAAATGCAGGACTTCCCGTCTTTCCTCACTTGCAAAGTAAATAGTCATGCCCTAAAGTCGGCGCTCACCAACAATACACCTTTTTTTTCAGTCATGTCACAACACGCCAGCCTCAAAAAGTCCAGCAGCATCGGAGCCAAGCGCAGCGTTCTCAAACGTTTTGAGCGTGTCAAATTGCTCCAGAAGCGCGGTGAATGGGAAAAGGGAATGAGCCCACTCGGCCTTCCCAAGACTGAGCCCGAAGCTTAAGTCTTACTTTTCCCTCAGGAAAACTACTGAATGCGGTCCCTTCAGCGGGCCGCTTTCCACACCCTGCTCTCATGGCATCTCCGGCGGACAAAGGCGTTCGCCTCAATAAATTTCTCGCTTCCAGCGGAGTCGGGTCACGTCGTGGCTGCGAAGAATTCATCACGCAGGGCCGCGTCGAAATTAACGGGAAGATCGTGATCGATCTCAGCTCCCGCGTCCGCGAAGGCGACCACGTCAAGCTCGACGGCAAGATGCTCCGTCAGGATCCGCCCCTCACGCTGATTCTGAACAAGCCGAAAGGTTACCTCTGCACGAAGAACGATCCTCAGGGGCGCAAGACGATCTACGAACTGATTCCAAGACGTTTCAGCAAGTTGCACTACGTCGGACGTCTCGACATGGAGAGCTCAGGCCTCCTTTTGATGACAAGTTCCGGTGAGCTCACCGAAAAGCTCACCCACCCCCGCTATCACGTTGAGAAGGAATACGAAGTCCATCTCGACCGCGCCCTCGAGCCCGAGCACACTCAGAAGCTCCTCGATGGAATCCACCTCTCCGAAGGTCTCGCGAAGATAGATTCAATCCACTTTGAGTCACGCCGTCGTTTGCGCGTCGTTCTCACCCAGGGAATCAACCGCCAGATCCGGCGCATGTTCCCGAAAGTCGGCTGCAACGTGAAACGCCTCGAGCGCATCCGTATCGGCAATTTCCGCGCCCCCGCCCTTTCCACCGGCGAGTATCAGATTCTGAATCACAAGCAGATCGACGAGGCCTGTAAAAAAGCCAAGTAAACTCCGGCGCTCAAAGAGGGTTCATTGCCGGGTCCAACCCTGTTGAATCAGGGACCTGACAGGGTTGAATACACGATTCGACCCTGTTGAAATCACGGGGAAGCACCTCCCGGTCAGACTGTTGCAGCCAGAAAAGACTATACAGGCGCGGAACGACCTCCTAGCCTTGCTTCGTGACCTGAAGTTGACACAAAGTATCGCTTCAAAACGGCAGACATTCTGCTCCTAAGCGGCGGTATTGAAACGTCAAAACCCTGTCTCCTGATTCCCCCTGAAACGCGGATTTCAGCGACACGGAACTTTCACGCTATGAAACCTTTCTTTTTTCTCAATTCATCCCGCAAAACGAGCCGCCTTCAGCTCGGCACCGCGCTTGTTCTTCTCCTCAGCTTTTTTGCGACCATCCCGGAATCCGAAGCGGGGCTGTTTGATAAGATCCGCGCCAAGCAGGCCGCTAAACGGGCCGCCGCAAAAAAGGCCGCGGAACCCGTCAAAAGAACGCCTGTCCCGCGTCATCGCTCGTGGTATCGCGACGAACACAAAGACGCCTACATCAATCAGGAACTGCTCGACGGGGAAAAGGACGCCGAGCGCAAAGTGATCATCGATATCGGACGCCAGCGGGCCTACCTCGTCGTGAAAGGACTCGTTGCGATCGACTCCGCAGTATCGACCGCGAGGCGCGGCAAATACACGCCGCGCGGAACCTTCACCATTACCGAGAAGATCAAATCCGGCAAAGTTTCGACCCTCTATCATGTCTACATGCCCAACTGGATGCGACTCAGCAATTCCGCCGTCGGAATGCACACCGGAGACCTTCCCGGATACCCGGCGTCCGCCGGCTGCATTCGCCTTCCGCAGAGCGTCGCCCCTATCATGTATGAACACGTCCGGCGCGGCGTTCCGGTGGAAGTCGTTGATTCGTGGGACGAGTCCGATCTCGTGCTTCCCTACACGATGCCGCAACCGTATTTAATGGCTTCCGCCTACTGAGTTTTTCTGAAGATTCCATTGCTGGAAATTCTTGCGGAGAACGATCTCCGATTCCACCTTGGGAGATGTCAGATCTTTCTTCATCACTCACTCACCTGCGCGAGGACGGCAGCGCCGCCATGGTTGATGTCGGTGATAAGCCGGTGATCCGGCGTGAAGCAACTGCGACGGGATTCATCGCCCTCGCTCCTGAAACGGTAGCTGCGATCAGTGACGGAGAGATCCCCAAAGGTGACGTTCTCGCGGTGGCCCGAATCGCCGGGATTCAGGCGGCGAAGAAGACGGCTGAGCTGATTCCGCTTTGTCATCAACTCCCCCTCACAAAAGTGGCGGTCGATTTTGAGATCGAGTCCACGGGGGTGAAGATCTTCGCAACCGTCCGGACCGATGCCAAAACCGGCGTGGAGATGGAAGCCCTGACTGCCGTCAGCATCGCGGCAATGACGATCTACGACATGTGCAAAGCGATCGACAAAGCAATGGTCGTTTCGGAGATCACCCTGGTCGAGAAGACGAAGAGTCCGCTTCCCAACTGATACGGCGGGCTTCTGAACCGGCCTCTCGCCGAGCGGCTGCAGATTTACTCGGACCAGTAGGCGAACTCACTTCCGCCGGGTTCGGCGAACTGAAAACGACGTCCGCCGGGAAAAGAGAAAATCTCTTTGGTGATTTTGCCCCCGAGCCCGGTCACTTTCTCCTGAACGGCTTCCAGATCGGAATGATACAAAACGACTAGAGGCGCCCCGAGGTCAGCGGAGGAGATCGCCTTTGAAAGGTAAAAACCACCGGTGGCTTCACCATCTTCAAAGGCCGTGTACTCCGGTCCGTAATCCTGAAAATTCCAACCGGCGAGTGCGGTAAAGAATGCCTTCGTTGCCTCCAGATCCCTCGATGGGAATTCCAGATAGTCTATCGCGTGATCGGGTTTCATATCGGACGGAAAATACCCGGCGTCTGAAACCGGAGAACTCACGCTCCCCGATTTCCCACCGGAAGGCGTTTCGCTACGACCAGGCGACCGCCACCTGGCTCGACGAACCGAGGCCATCGATACCAAGCTCGACGACGTCGCCGGGCTTCATGAATTGTGGCGGCTTGAATCCCATTCCCACGCCCGGAGGCGTTCCTGTCGAAACAATATCACCGGGCTCGAGAGTCATGAACTGACTGAGGTAGCTCACGAGGTGGGCGATCCCGAAAATAAGTTTGTTGGAATTTCCATTCTGCTTCATTTCGCCATTAACCTTCAGCCACATGCCGAGGTTCTCAGGGTCGGCGATTTCATCACTCGTTGCCATGAACGGTCCGATTGGAGCAAAGGTGTCGCAGCTCTTTCCTTTAACCCACTGGCCACCGCGCTCGATCTGAAACTCGCGCTCGCTGTAGTCGTTGTGAAGAACATATCCGGCAACGTGATCAAGTGCCTCCTCTTCAGTTACATAACTCGCTTTTTTACCCACCACGAAAGCAAGCTCGACCTCCCAGTCGGTTTTCTCACTGTTGCGCGGGATCGTGACCTTGTCATTCGGCCCCACGATCGCACTGGTCGCCTTCATGAAAACGATGGGCTCGGCCGGAATATCCATTCCCGCTTCAGCGGCATGATCGGAAAAGTTCAGTCCGATACAGATCAATTTCCCGGGACGGGCCACCGCAGGACCGAGACGATCATTGAGGTTGATTCGGGGAGCGGTTCCGGCATTCACATCGATCCAGCTTTTCAGCTTATCGAGGTTCGCCGGATCAGCGAAAAAGTCATGGTTCCAATCCATCCCGAAGCCGGATGCATCAATGCGGGTTTCATCATCGAGTTGTAGGCCGGGCTTTTCTTCACCAACAGGGCCAAAACGGAGCAATTTCATAGTGCCGCGACAGTAGCGAAGCGACCGCCGCTCGTCAATTGGCCGAAACGCCGTATTGACGATTTTCGAAGTTTCCTTCGACTGCCCGCTTCTCGGCAGCCTTCCCGCTTTCGGAAGTTGAAATCATCGAACTCTCGACCCTCCCTTTGGGAATCAACTTCCAAAGTGAATCGGAGAAATAGTCTTTGGTAAAATTATCGGGCTTTGCCGTCGTGTAATAAAGATGCTCCTGATCAAAAAGTTGCTCGGGTTGATAGAAAGCGGATGCGACCTGCACATCGACGAGGTCCTCCATCCCAAGCTCCTTCTGCAAGGTCGACTCGAGAATGTATTCGCCGCTTTTGGTCTTCACGGCCACCCAGGCGTGCTGCCCGATATTGCCATTCCAACCAATCGCAACCCGTGCCGAAAATCCGGCAGTGATGAGCGCATCCGTCAGTAAAATCGCCGTGTCTTCACAATCCCCCGCCTGTTCCGTCCACGTTTCACTGGGGCGTTTCCAGACTTCGCGGACGTCACCGAGCTCCTGATCGAGCTGATACTCGCACTGATCAGCCACCTTCCTCCAGATGTTTAAAATGCGCTCTTCGTCGGACAGCGAAGTCAGGGAGGGATTGCCGCGCTCGAGATCAAAACCCTCGAAAAAGTCAGTGGCACGGTAGATCGTATTTTCGGTATCCGAGGCGAGGACATCGAACGGCAAATCACAGTAGGGACAGGATAGAATAATCGTCCGGGAATCGCGGTCCAGTTCCAGGGCATGAATTTCATTGCAATGTGGGCATTCATTATAGAAGCGCCCGCCATCCTGATTCGCCGCCTTCAGCGAGAATCGGGGAATCCTCCGGGAAAGGACACTGAGAGCACCAATGCCGCGCTTCGACTTGAATACAGCGGTGTTGACGACATTGAAATCAGGATTACCAATCGCGCTCCATCCGGAAATTCGACTCACCAGATCATCGCGCCCGGAAGCCGTCACGAGATTCGCAGCAAGATACTGAGCACCCGGAAAACGTTCCTGCAGCGTATTGAAAATCATCTCAAGCGAGAGGTTTTCAGGATCACTGTGCTGAGAAACAATCTCGTTCACAAAAGCCTGAAGCGGCTCATCCCCCCGAAGCGTCTCCGCCCCGATCGGTCCCCGCACCGCATTGATCTTAGCCATGACATCAGACCGAAACCCGCGCTGGAAGGCATCGTCAATTGTCGGGATAGGATTGAAAACAGAAGCCACGTCAATTCGCCCTGTCTTCTGCAAGCCGATCAATAGCGCAACTCCAGCGACGAGCATAAACCCGCCGAAGCATAGTATGCCTCGAATCATTCGTTTCTGTTTGTGTTGTGTTTTATTCACTGAAGTCGTGACTCTCCAGCAAATGATCTCCGGGTCGTGACTCCCGGTGATTGTTCCGTTATGGTAATTATAAGACTACCCTCGTAGAACCACAACAAATTATTTCAAAAGGTCGCTTAATGAAAGCTTTAATTTAAAACTTCTTAACGGTTCCCATTCGCGCAGGAAAATGCTTTAGATCCAGCTTTTAAAGGACTCGCGATGCAATTCCTTCAAATCTCCCGTCAATTACGGTTTCAATACTTCTTCCAAGTTTTTAATATTTTGCTGCATTACCTGCATCCAGTCACCTTTTTCGGGACGATTTGCAGCAGGCGAGAAAACCAGAGAGGAGAGACCAAGCTGAGCGAGCGCTTCGACATTTTCCTTCGTTGGCTCGCCTTCCCAGATCATCCACTGAGGCTTCGACTTGCCGATAACCGCTTTGAGATCCACGATTTCTTTTTCACCCAGTTTCATTTCCGGCTCCCACTCGAGAGAATCGATCTTAATCCCGTAGGCTCGCGACCAATACTGATAGATAGGATGAGAAACGACGAAAGACTGACCGTCGAGCTTCTTCCCGAGTGATTTCATCTGTTGGTCCAGCTCACCGAGTTCCCCTTTCAGAGCAGCCAGATTTTCTTCGATCTGTTTGGCCTCAGCGGGTGCGTAACGAGTCATCCGTTTTGCAATCGCCTCGGCCTGAATCGCCGCCTGCGAGAAATCGATCCACGTCGTGAAGGCGGTCCCTGCGTGGGAATGAACCGCTCCGTCTCCATGACTGTGCGCGCCCCCTTCCACTTTAATGAGCCTGTCCGAAAAAGCGCGGGATGTGTCGACCTTCGTCGTCGAGGGCAGAGTTACCACGTTCATCCACTTGGCGTAGTCGGCTCCGTTGCGAATCACAATGTCCGCCTTTTGAAAAGCCATGAGCGCTTCGTCTTCCGGCTCCCAGAAAGCGGGATCGACATCCGGCGCTACGAGATAATCGATCGCAAAGGAATCCGTTCCGATGCGCTCAGCGAAATAATGAAGCGGATAGTTGACCGAGACGACCTTCACTTTCTCCGCTCCCTGAACTGGCGCGGGAGTTGAAAGCCCACTGATAAGACATGCCGCCGCAATAAATTGAATCGCAAGATTTCCCGTTCTCATGGTCTAACAGTCCTACCTTTCCCTCCCGTCTCAATCGGCACGATTGCGCATAAAATCGGCGACTTGGGCAAAGAAGGCTGTGAGCGTTTCGTGCGCTTCGCCTTCAAGGCCGACCTCCGTCATCGCCTCCCCCATCAATTGAAGCCAGCGATCACGCTCCGCTTCCCCGATCGAAAAGGGCATGTGACGCATCCGGAGACGGGGATGCCCGCGCTTCTGTGTGTATTCATCCGAAACGCCGAATCGAAAAAGAAGAAAGTCAGCGAGTCGCTCCTCGGATCCCTTCCAGTCGTCAGGAGGATACATCGGACCAATCAAATCGTCATTCGGTACCCTGCGGTAAAAAGCGGCAACCATCTCGCGAATCCCCTTCTCACCCAATGCGTCGACTATCACTGTTTCCATACTCATCAACGCCACACTTCTCTGGAAAGCGACCTCCCGCAACTCTGCATCGCCGCACTATCCCGACTTTGCTGATTGAGCCCGAGCCCGGCACCCCTTTTAATAACCGAAGTTCATGAACATTAGAGAAGCAGTCCTCGAAGAACACTCCAGAATGCAGTCGGATATTATTTCCGCCTACATCGGCAATCGCCGGGAGCGTTTCGACGAGCTCATGGCACTTGTTTTCACTAACAAGGACCCTCTCGCCCGCCGCGCCGCCTGGACGATGGGGCATTGCTGCCGCGAGCATCCGCAGCTGTTGACTCCTCATTGCAGCAGCCTTCTCAAACTCATCTCCGATCCCCGAACCCATCCCTCGATCACCCGGAATGCGCTCCTCGTTTTCCAGACCGCAGAAATTCCCTCCGACCTGAGAGGGAAGCTTTTCAATCTCTGTTACGACAAGGTCGACAATCCCGATGAGATGGCCGCGACGCGAATCTACGCCATGACGATTCTCGCAAGAATCTGCCGGTGGGAGCCCGGATTGAGCGACGAAGTGGAACTGCTCATTAAGCAAAATCTCCGGCACAGCTCAAACGGATTCAAAGGGCGCGCCCGCCATCTCCTCAATGATCTGCGAAAAGAGACTGATTAGTCACACCAGATTACGTACCTGTTTGAGGCTTGATTTCTCGTTCAGAGATTCGGATACTTCGGTCGAATTATAAGAAATTCCATCTTTTATGAAACCCTTTCCTTTATCAATCGCTCTGTCTCTCGTCGCCGGTTTTTCTGTGTCACTAAAGGCTGACGCCAACACTAAACAGCTTTACGCCGATCTCGTCGCTCCGGTTTTGATGGCAAAATGCGCAGGCTGCCACGGCGAGGAGAAACAAAAAGGAAAACTCCGTATCGACAGTTTCGAAGCCATTCTCAAAGGTGGAAGCGAAGGCGAATCCGTCATCGTCGGAAATGTCGATGAGAGTTCACTCATCCAGCGGGTCTACCTCCCCCTCGATGACGATGAGCACATGCCGCCCGAAGGCAAAGACCAGCTTTCCGCCCAGGAGACCGCAATGATTGCCTTCTGGATCAAATCCGGAGCCAAAGAAAAAGGAACCGTCGCGGAGCTCAAGCCCGACGCGGAAGCAGCAAAAGCAATCGCACACGTCGCTGACAATCTTCCCGAGATGGAAGTCAAAGTCGCCAAGGCCGACCAACCAAAAGCCGATCCCGCAAAGCTGAAGCTCATCGCCGACACCATCGCGAGCGTGGAAAAATCCGGAGCCTCACTCATGGCAATTGCCCAGGACACACCTGAACTCCGGTTCAGCGCCCTGAATGTAAGCAAGGAATACTCCGATGATCAAATCGCTCTCTTGAAGCCGGTCGCCGGAGATATCAAATGGATCGACCTCGCCCGCACCAAAGTAACCGACAAGGGCCTCGCACATCTCGCTGGCATGAAAAACCTCGAGCGCCTTCACCTCGAAAACACCGCCATCACCGATGCCGGTCTCGATTCTCTGAAAGAACTCACTAATCTTGAGTATCTCAATCTCTACAACACCGGCATCACCGACGCCGGCCTCGCTAAACTCAGCGGGCTGAAAAAGCTGAAGAAGCTTTTCGTCTGGCAGAGCAAAGTCACCGACGCCGGTGCCGCCAAATTTGCCGCAGCAATTCCCGGAGTCGATGTGAACACCGGCTGGAAAGAGCCCAAGGCGGAACCTGTGAAACTCGCCGCAGCGGCTCCGGCCAAACCAACAACACCGGCCCCAACCGCTCCAGCCAAGCCGGCTGCGAAGCCCGCCCCGAAACCTGCCACTCCGGCGCCAACCACACCTGCGCCGAAGCCGGCCACACCCGCTCCGAAGCCGGCACCCAAACCGGCACCAGCAGGAGGAGACATGTTCAACAAAGCGCTCGCAGAACTTCAGGGTGCTGCTGCTGAATCAGCGAAGAAGGCCATCGCCTCTAAAGCGGAGTTCGATGCCGCGATCAAAGAAGTTGCCGCAGCGACAAAGAAAGCCGAAGCGCTGAAGGCCTCGTCAGAGAAGGCTGCCAAAGTCGCTGCTGAAACCAAAGCGGCCCTTACTCAGCTGGAAAAAGCAATTGAGGCGAGCAAGTAATTTTCCGGCTCCACTTGACTGTAAACGGCATCTTCTGCCGGCCTCACAGCCGGCAGGGAATCGTTGAATGCCCCCATCTACAGGGCGGTTCCTAAACCCGGCCGTCTTTTCACTTGCTACCCTTCTACCCTTCACAGCGCGAAGCGCTACGAAGCCTGCTCCCGAACCGCTCTGCGCATTCGCGCAACGCTCTCGTCAAGAGCAATGAGATGCTCCTTCGTCGCTGCGAGGGTGCTGTTGAGCTCATTCATCGCGTCACGCGCATTCCTGGCGTGCAGGTGATGCAACGCCTTGTCACCGGAAGGCGCACCAAACTCGATCACTTTGCCATTCGACTTGGCAACCGAATTGCTCTCCTCTTCAATGAAAGGCTCCATGGCGCGCTCAACCCGCGAACGAATCCGGTCGACCCGCTCCGTCACCTGAGCGGTAAGCTCCTCAGCATGAACCACCAACTTCACCTCCAGTGCCGAAAGTTTCTCCTCGAGATTCTTCGATCTATCCTTCCCCAACAACGGTCTGCTTTTTGACGGCGCATGAACAAATTGATTTGAAGCTCCAGACTGGGCCTCACCGGGTGAAGTGAACGGAATACGAATCATCAGGTTAAGTCGATTTAAAACATTTTATCAAAAATTTCATAATTATCAATAGTTAAAACATCTTAAGTAAATTGAGAGCTCACACGAGTTGGTTGACTTCTCTCTCTTTCGTAAGATTATTCGCCGGAATTTGTTAGTAAACACGACCCAGGAAATCTCATGAGAATTGCTTTTTTGACCGCCGGGGGCATTGCTCCCTGTCTTTCCGCCTCCATCGGTGGATTGATTGAACAGTACAATAAATTGGCACCGGAGGCAGATCTGATGGGATATCTGAATGGCTACCAGGGCCTTCTCCTCGGGAAATCCTACCACTTTCCACCCGAAGTGCGTAAAAACGCTGAAGTCTTCTACAACTTCGGAGGAAGCCCGATCGGCAACAGCCGCGTCAAGCTCACAAACGTCGCCGACTGCACGAAGCGAGGACTCGTAAAACCCGGCGAAGAACCTCTCAAAGTGGCCGCTGACCGGCTTGTCGCAGACGGCGTCAACATCCTCCACACCATTGGCGGCGATGACACGAATACAACCGCAGCAGACCTCGCAGCCTATTTGAAGGAAAACGACTACGATCTCACCGTGGTGGGCCTCCCCAAAACGATCGACAACGACGTTTTTCCAATCAAACAAACCCTCGGTGCCTGGACCGCGGCTCATCAGAGTGCCCGCTTTTTCCGCAACGTCGCGAACGAAAACACGACCAGTGCCCGCCAGCTCATTATCCACGAGGTGATGGGTCGTCACTGTGGCTGGCTCACCGGCCGGGCGGCCTACGAGTATCACGAAAGTCTTCACCAGTATGACTGGATGCCCGAAGCGCTGCTTCACCAGTTGCGCTGGGATGTCGATGCTGTCTGGGTTCCGGAAATGGAAATCGATCTCGAGTCTGAGATCGAGCGTCTCAACGACAAAATGGATGAGCACGACAGTGTGAACATTTTCCTCAGTGAAGGAGCCGGCCTCGACAACGTTGTCGCCGAACTCAAAGCCCAGGGCAAAGAGCCTGAAAAGGATGCCTTCGGTCACTACCGTCTCGACGATGTCAATGTCGGCACCTGGTTCTCCAACCAGTTGAAAGAGAGATTGGGAGCAGAGAAAGTGCTCATCCAGAAGAGCGGTTACTTCGCACGGAGCGCGGCCCCGAACGCGGATGATCTCGAGCTCATCAAAGCGAGTTGCGCACAGGCAGCCAAGTCGGCACTTGAAGGTGTCAGCGGAGTCGCCGGTCTCGACGAGGACAACAACGACGAGATGAGCACGATCGCCTTCCCCCGCATCAAAGGCGGCAAGCCATTCGACATCGACGAGAGCTGGTTCACGAATCTCCTCGTGGAAATCGGCCAGCCCAAAGGCAAGCGAATCGAAGCGCATTGATCTGGATGGACCGCTCGCGGTCCATCCCCCTTTCTCTTTTTCAAAATCTCAATCTCCATCAAAGAGCGCCGACAGGTTGTCTTTGAAGAGATAAAAAAGGATGACGAAGAAGAAAAAGAACTAAGCGAATCGAGACGCTTCGCTCCCGATTCGCTTAGCAAACCTAAAATTTGACAGGATCGCAGTCGCGCTTAAAGTTGCGCCGATTCGATTTTGAGGATGTTTCGGCCGCATCTCCCCCTTCGCGCTGCGTCAATACAACGGCTCTCCAATCCTGTCACACCGACTCCTTCAGAGGGAGTCTCCTATTCCCTTTCTTAAAAACAAAACCCAAGGAAGCATCCAAAGAGATATGGCGACCAAAAAAACTGCAAAGAAAGCTGCCTCAAAGAAGGCAACCAAGAAAGCACCTGCCCGTGCTAAAAAACTCGTATACTACTTCGGCGCTGGAAAGTCCGATGGTAACGGTACACAGAAAGCCCTCCTCGGCGGGAAAGGGGCAAACCTTGCTGAGATGGCAAGCATCGGTCTCCCTGTGCCTGCTGGAATGACGATCACCACAGAGGTCTGCAACCACTACTACGACAATGGTTGCAAATGGCCTGCTGATCTGAAGAGACAGGTTGAAGCCAACATCGCCAAGATTGAAAAAGCGATGGGTAAGAAGTTCAACAACCTCGACAACCCGCTTCTTCTTTCGGTTCGTTCCGGAGCTCGTGAGTCGATGCCCGGTATGATGGACACGATTTTGAACCTCGGTATCAACGATGAAGTTGCCGAAGCTCTCGCGAAGAAAACAGGCAACCCCACTTTCGCATGGGACAGCTACCGTCGCTTTCTCCAGATGTATGGGGAAGTCGTCATGGGCGTGGAAGAGCACGAAGGTGAGCACCACGATCCATTCGAAGTGATCCTCGACGCAGCGAAAGCAAAGCGTGGCGTAGCGAACGATTCCGACCTGAGCGAAGAAGAGCTCAAGTGGGTTGTAGCCGAGTTCAAAAAGCTCATCAAAGAGCGCACCGGCAATGATTTCCCAACGGATCCAATGGAACAGTTGATTGGTTCCGTGAACGCCGTTTTCAATTCATGGCAGAACGACCGTGCTAAAGTTTACCGCCAGAAATACGGCATCCCTGCTGCATGGGGAACCGCTGTAAACGTTCAGGCAATGGTATTCGGTAACACCGGTAAGAAGTCCGGAACAGGTGTGGCTTTCACACGTGACCCCGCAACCGGTGAAAACGTTTTCTACGGTGAGTATCTCATCGACGCCCAGGGCGAAGACGTTGTTGCAGGTGTTCGCACACCTAAGCAGGTGGCTGAAATGGCGAAGGACCTTCCCAAGTCACACAAAGAACTTCTCAAAGTTCGCACGATTCTTGAAAAACACTTCCGTGATGTTCAGGACGTTGAGTTCACGATCGAAGACGGAAAACTCTGGATGCTCCAGACCCGTAACGGTAAGCGTACCGGTTTCGCTGCGGTTAACATCGCAATCGACATGGTTCGCGAGAAACTCATCTCCAAGGAAGAGGCGATCTTGCGTATTCCTGCTGATGACCTCAGCCACCTCCTCGCTCCAATCTTCGACGCCGCTGACGAGAAGCAGGCTAAGAAAATGGGATCCGGCCTTCCAGCCGGCCCCGGTGCTGCTTCCGGTAAGATCTACTTCTCTGCTGAAGAGTCAGTCGCTGCTGAAGCTCGCGGTGAGAAAGTTATGCTCGTTCGCATGGCGACTTCCCCTGAAGATCTTCGCGGAATGATCGCTGCTGAGGGTATCCTCACAACCGAAGGTGGTGCTTCATCACACGCGGCACTCGTTGCCCGTCAGATGGGTAAAATCTGCGTTTGCGGTGCTCACGGCATGACAATCGATTACAAGAAGAAGACACTTTCCGGTAACGGAGTGACTTTGAAAGAAGGAGATTTCCTCTCACTCAACGGTTTCGTTGGAAACGTCTATGCAGGTGAGATCAAGTCCTCCCCGTCACAGGTTATCCAGGGTCTCCTCGAGAACAAAGCGGCTGCTAAGAAGTCCGACACTTACAAGAAGTTCGTCGAACTCATGGAGTGGACCGACGCACACCGTAAGCTTGGTGTTCGCACCAACTCGGACACACCCGAGCAGGTTCGCCAGGCGATCCTCTTCGGTGGTGAAGGCATCGGCCTGACTCGTTCAGAGCACATGTTCTTCGAAGGCAACCGTATCGACGCTGTTCGTGAGATGATTCTCGCTGACGACGACGCAGGTCGCGCCAAAGCCCTGACCAAGATCAAAGCTTTCCAGAAGAAAGACTTCATCGGCATCTTCGAAGCTCTCGAAGGCCGCCCTGCTACGATCCGTCTTCTCGATCCACCACTTCACGAGTTCATCGGCACCATGGATGCCGCTCAGAAGAAAGATCTCTCCAAGAAGATCGGCATGAGCGCTGCAGCAATCACCAAGCGAATCAACTCTCTTCACGAAGAGAACCCAATGCTCGGTCACCGCGGTTGTCGTCTCGGCATCAGCTACCCTGCAGTAACTGCAGCACAGGTTGAAGCCATCCTCGAAGCCGCTGCTGAAGTGCAGGCCAAAGGCACCAAAGTTCTCCCTGAGATCATGGTTCCTCTCGTTGCCTACGCACGTGAGCTCGAGCTCCAGAAGCAAGTCATCGACGAAGCTGCTGAAGGCGTTCGTAAGAAGTATGGTCTTAAGAAGTCTGAGTTGAAATACACAGTCGGAACCATGATCGAGATCCCACGCGCTGCCCTCACCGCTGATGAAGTGGCCGAGCACGCTGAGTTCTTCTCATTCGGAACCAACGACCTCACACAGACAGGCCTCGGTCTTTCACGTGATGACTCATCTTCATTCCTTCCAACCTATCAGGATGCTGAAGTTCTTAACAACAACCCCTTCGCCGGTCTCGACCAGGAAGGTGTTGGCCAGCTCGTTGAGATGGGTGTTAAGAAAGGTCGCAGCACGAAGAAAAACCTCAAAATCGGTATCTGTGGCGAGCACGGCGGAGATCCTGATTCTGTGAAGTTCTTCCACCGCACCGGACTCAACTACGTTTCCTGCTCACCTTTCCGTATCCCAATCGCACGCCTTGCAGCAGCACAGGCAGCGCTTGAAGAGAAGCCTCTCAAGGCAGCTCCCAAGAAAAAGGCAGCGAAAAAGAAGACCGCTAAGAAAAAGGCTGCTTCCAAGAAGTAATCTGATTCTTAACGCGTGAATCACGCTTTTCGAAAAGGCAGTCCGAAAGGGCTGCCTTTTTTCGTGTCTGCGCGTTGTGTGCGGGTAGGGAGAGGCGTCCCTGCCGATCCGCGTGGTCCTTTGGATCGCCCGAACGACGGCCCCGCTTCGCAGGCAGGGCGACAGGGTTGGAATCCATCTTATCGGACCTCGACGGCTCATCGGGACGATTCGCCCTACCCCAAACGTTCCTGCGCCCGCCATTGAGCTGGTCATAGTCGCACATTGAGGCGATCACTCTCCGCCCCCCTGCCCGTCGCCGACAGAAGCCAAGCAACCTTTTACTTTTTACCTTTCCCCTTTTACGGTGCTGAAAGCACCCCATGCGCCTTGACCGATTCATTGCCAAACAACGATCCGTGAGCGAACGCAGCGCTCGCGAGTGGATTGTTACAGAGCGGGTTTCGATCAACGGAAAGTCGACACGCCGCCACGGTGAAGAAGTGAGTCGCTTTGACAAAATCACGTTTGATAACAATGTCCTCCAGCCGGGTTCCGAGCGGCTCTATTTCATGCTCAATAAACCGAAGGGCATTCTCAGCGCGACGAAAGACGATCAACACACCACCGTGATCGATCTACTCGACCACCCTGAAAAAGCCTCGCTTCATCTCGCAGGACGACTTGATCGCAGTTCCACAGGACTCATGATCCTCACCAACGACGGCAGTTGGTCCGATCGCCTCACACAGCCCGATTCCAAAGTCGCGAAGTCCTACCTCGTGGAAACCGACCGCCCCGTTCCGGAAGATGCCGTCGCGCTTTTTGAAGCCGGATTCGAGTTCCCTACCGAAGGCATCACAACCCGCCCCGCGCAGCTCATCCTGCTCGGTCCCTGCCGCGCCCGAGTCATCATTCACGAAGGGCGCTACCACCAGATCAAGCGCATGTTCCACCGCATCAATGAGATCCGCCTCGTGAGCCTGCATCGCGAAAGCATCGGGAAAATTCGCCTGCCCGATGATCTCGCCCCCGGCGAATTTCGCGCCCTGACAAACTGCGAACGGGAGAGCATTTTATGAGGCGCCATTCGATCATCGCGGCAGCAGCGCTCCTGTCCATCGCCGTCCTCCTCCTGTTCTTCCAAAAGCCCGGGAACCGCGCCGATGTCGCCATCGCGGTGGCGAGCAACTTTGGCCCCCCCGCCAAAGCGATCGCAGCAGCCTTTGAAAAAAAATCCGGCTTAACCGTCAGTCTATCAACGGGTTCAACCGGTAAGCACTACGCCCAAATCAAACGGGGAGCGCCGTTTGATCTATTTCTCGCCGCTGACACGAAACGTCCCGGACTCCTGGAGGAGGAAGGCTTCGGAATCGCAAATACCCGTTTCGTTTACGCGATTGGACGCCTCGTTTTGTGGAGTCCCGATCCGGCCACCTTCACCGATGGCGTTCAATATCTGAAAGGGGACAGCTTCCGGCATCTCGCCCTCGCCAATCCCGAACTGGCCCCCTATGGCGCAGCCGCCGTCGAAGTTCTCAATTCACTTGGTGTTTTGTTAGAGTCAAAATGGGTCAGGGGAGAGAACATTTCTCAAACCTTCCACTTTGTAAAAAGCGGAGCCGCTGAAGTCGGTTTCGTCGCACTCTCACAGGTTCAAGTTTCAGGTAAAGCAGTGGAAGGCTCGCAGTGGGTTGTTCCCGCGGAAAGCCATCCCCCCATTGAGCAGGGCGCGATACTGCTAACCGACACCCCGGCAGCCCGCGAGTTCGTCGAATTCCTCAAAAGCACCGAAGCCAAAGACATCATTCACAAATTCGGATATGACCTTCCCTAAAGGCCATCCCGGCAATTCTCCTCCCCCTCACCTAACCCTGTTGAATCCTCGACCTAACCCTGTTAGGTCTGGGTTCCCCCATGCTGACTCAGCCTGAAATCAACGCCCTTTGGCTCACCTTTCGCCTCGCTCTTGTGACGACGACGATTCTGGTGTTTCTCGGCGCGCCCCTCGCCTGGTGGCTTGCGCGAACGAAATGGCGATTTCAATTCGTGATTGATGCGATCATCGCCCTCCCTCTCGTTCTTCCGCCGACGGTGCTGGGATTTTATCTTCTCCTCGCCTTCGCTCCCGACGGCCCGCTGGGAAGAATTACCAACGCCCTCGGGATCGAGCCCCTTGCCTTCACCTTCGAAGGGCTCGTGATCGGCTCAGTTCTCTACTCGCTGCCTTTCGTGATTCAACCGATCCAGACGGCCTTTCTTTCGATCAAACAGGAACAACTCGAAGTCGCAGCAACTCTCGGGTCCTCCCCCGTTTCACGTTTTTTCTCAGTGGCACTGCCGATGGCCCGTCCCGGAATCATTACCGGCGCTGTTCTCGGATTTGCCCACACCCTCGGGGAATTCGGAGTCGTGCTCATGATAGGCGGCAACGTCCCCGACTCCACCCGCGTCGTTTCCATTGCGATTTATGATCAGGTCGAGTCGCTCAACTACGCAGGTGCGCATCGACTCTCGGCCGTCCTCCTCGTCGTTTCGTTTCTGCTCCTCGTCATCGTCTACGGAACCAATCGCGGCTTCCGGATTTCATCGAGCTGATCCGAATATTCCGAACACATTTCCGGCGCTCTACTATTCTCCTTGAATGAGTATGGATACTCAGAGCAACAGGTTTTCAGGCGGAGAGCCCTCCGCAAAGCCTCCATTAAGAGAACGTATAACGCCATCAAGACGGCGTTGACGCCAGTTCGGAAATCGCCATCGTATCCTCACATGAAAAACCTCACCTTTATCTGCTCAATCATTCTCATCGCCCTCGGTCTCGTTGGCTACTTTGCCTGGGAAGCTCTCGGAGCAACCAAGCAATCCTTCACCGCTCTCATCCCTGCCATCGTTGGCGGACTCATGCTCATCGGTGGACTCATCGCTCTGAAGAAGAACATGCTCGGCATGCACATCGCGGTGACATTTTCCCTTCTCGGTGGCCTCGCCGGCCTCGGTCGCCTCATTCCCGGCCTCATCAAAGGAAGCCTCGACTGGTCGGCAGCAGCTCCCAAATTGATCCTCGTGATGACGGTTGTCTGCATCTTCTTCACCGTCATGGCAGTGCGTTCTTTCATCGCGGCGCGTCGCGCCCGTGACTAGATGCACCCGAAAATCTGTGAGTGATCAGCCTCACAGTGCTCTGACCTGATTTTGCCAAGACGGTAAAATCAGGTTTTTTGTGTCCGCGCCAATAGCCCGAAAAGCCCGCCGTTAAAGGGCTCCGAAGGCTTTCAAATCCCCACGTTCCGGGAAATACGTAAAAATTCAAAATTTCACCTTGATACTGAGACTTTGTCTCATTAGTGATGGGGTTCAACTTATGAACCGCTTGACCATCAACTCGCTAATTAAACAGATCAAACTCGCTTCGGCTGGTGTGACCGTTGTAACCCTGACCTTTCTCAGTGGGTCCGCCACTGCTCAGGAAGCAGAGACAGCCGCTGAATCCGGAGCTACGGAAGCCGCAGCTTCGGAATCAAATCTCGGCCCTGTCATTGATGACCAAACCGGACAACTTGATGCGACCGTCGTCAGCTCGACTCCCGCGCCGGCACGAACACCGGCTCCCACTCAAACGGTCCGCCGCGCCACCGTATCCCGCCCCGTCGAGGTAACGGTCTACGACACCATCGAACCTGAAGTGCTCACCGGCGGTGCCACTGAAACATTCGAACTCCCCGGTTCGGGCTTCTTTGTAACCGAAGGCGATATTCGCGATCAGAGCTACGTCAACGTGAACCGCGTCCTCGCAAAGGTTCCCGGCGTTTACACTCGCGAAGAGGATGGCGCAGGGCTTTTCCCTAACATCTCCATCCGTGGCGTCGACGGAACCCGTTCCGAAAAGATCACCATCATGGAAGATGGAATCCTTCAGGCTCCCGCTCCCTATGCGGCACCCAGCGCCTATTACTCTCCAAACGTTGGTCGCATGGCCGGACTGGAAATCCTCAAAGGTTCCAGCCAAATCAAACACGGCCCCAACACCACCGGCGGCGTCATCAACTACCTTTCCACTCCGATCCCGGAGCACGAGCAATTTTACCTCCGCTCGATTTATGGATCGAACAACCTGTTCCAGGCGCATTCGCACTACGGAAACACGATTCAAACTGACATCGGTAGAATCGGCTACCTCGCGGAAATCTATTACAAGCGCTCCGACGGATTCCGTACTATCGACCCCGGTCTTGGAATCCCCCGCTCCAACAACACCGGTTACGCTGTGATCGAGCCGATGATCAAATTCTCATGGGAGCCTGACACAGTCCTCGAACAGAAGTTTGAGTTCAAATACGGATACTCTGAGAGCGATGCCGACGAAACCTACCTCGGCCTCACCGATGCTGATTTCCGTGCCGATCCCTACCGCCGCTATGCCGGCTCATTTCTCGACAATATCGCCACCGAACAGCATCGCACTTACCTGAAATACAATGCGGCGATCACCGACGATCTCGATATCCAGGTTGCCGGATACTACAACCAGTTCGAGCGTGACTGGTTCAAACTTCGTCAAGTCAATGGAAGCGCCCTGCACACCACGCTCGGACCTACAGGAAATGCGGGTGATCTCGCGACGCTCAAAGGGCTCGCACCGGGAATGCTTGATTACCGCCACAACGCGCGGAGCTACGAGTCCTACGGCGTGCAATTCTCAGCTGACTACCGCGTCGATACCGATGTGATCGACCATACCTTCAGCTTCGGAGTGCGGGAGCACACCGACAGCATTCGCCGATTCCAGGAAGATACAGAGGTTACGATCGGTGGCCCCACCCCTATCATCGTTGATCAGGGCCCCGGCAGCGGAGGCAATCGCTATCAGGAGTCAAACGCAACTGCCGTCTGGTTGCAGGACACAATGGAAATTGGTCGTCTCTCCGTCACTCCCGGAGTTCGCTACGAGAACGTTCGCCTTCATGCCACCGACTTTGCGAGCGACGCTACGAACACGGTGACCAACACCTACAACGGTGACACCGAATGGTGGGTCGCCGGAGTCGGCCTGAACTACGAGCTCAGCGAAACACACTCCATCTTTGGTGGTGTTCACGAAGGTGTTGCTGTTCCCGCCCCCCGCTCCATCATTAAAGACAGCGTCGATCTCGAGCGCAGCACTTCCTACGAACTCGGCTTGAGACATCAGAGTAACAACTTCAACGCGGAACTCGTCGGATTCGCATCCGAGTTTGAGAACATCATCAGCACCTCGGCCGGTCTTGGACTTGGCGGACTTGCGACAAGTAATGCCGGAACCGGATCCGTTCAGGGAATCGAGGCTCTCGCGAGCTATGACCCATTCCAGGATCGTGCCGTTCGCATGCCCCTTTTCGTGAGCATGACCTGGACTAACACTGAGCTCGATCAGGCACTCAACTCAGGCGGCGGTGAAGACATCTATGGCGACGGAGCAGGTGGTGCAGGTATCGCAGGCGCCAACCTCCCCTACATCCCCGAGTGGAAACTCACAGCCGGGGTCGGACTGGAAACCGATGTATGGGGAATGGATCTCACCGCGACCTACGTCAGTGACACTTTCGGAACCGCGCTGAATTCGCCTGTTCCCGTGACATCCTCACGTCAGGGCCTCATCGATGGTGGTGTTCTCGTGGACCTCTCCGGCTACTACCAAATCAACGACCGCACCCGCCTCATCGGCGGTGTTCACAATGTGTTCGAGGAAGTCATGGTAACGAGCCGCATTCCTGAAGGCGCCCGCGGCAACGCGCCACGCGAATTCTACATTGGCTTTGAAATGCTCTGGGAGCCACGTGGATTCACTTCCGCGAAGTCACCTGTTTACAAATAAGCCATTCGCAGCACTGCAAAGCGCCTTTCGCTAATGACATTTGACCGCATATCCTTCATCCCGATGAAAGTGCGGCAGATCACAATTGCGCGTTAACCACAGTGCTGCTTCAAAGCGGGACATTACAGTCCTGACATTATATTAAGTACGCGACCTCAGTAAGGCCTCATCCGCCTGACTGAGGTCGCTGCATTTTAGCGCTAAATGCCCTGATTCTTTCTTAAATTTCGCTTGATAATGAGACTATGTCTCATTAGTGATTAGAAGGTCGAAATCACGGGAGTATTTCCGTCTATTTCAGTGGCAAAGCTCCCGGAGAGCAGAACAGCAACACGGCCATTTCAAACACAGTCAGCACACGCCAAAGCACCGCCATCGGCAGTTTCATGCACCCAACCTTTCTACATACAATCCACCTCACCGTTTCGGGAATTTGCCTGGTGGCAATTCTTGTTGCCGGCAGCCTGAGCGCTTCCGCTCAGGATCGCAAAAAGGCAGCCCCTGAGGAGATCCAGACCAAGTTGCAGGAATGGGTCAAAACGAAGCAGATCCTCGGTGAGGAAAAAGCAGCGTGGGAGGAGGAAAACGCAACCCTTTCCCAGTTGAACGAGATTCGTAATCGCGAACTTGAACAACTCAAAGAATTTACCGAATCGGCCCGCTCCCGCGCCGCTGAGCTCGACAAACAACTCTCAGGATTCGCCGAAGAACGCGAGTCACTGAAAGAATGGCGCCGCAAACTGCAGAGCCTCGTCAACGGATGGGAAGAACAAATCCTGACAAGCAAAGATCTGTTTCCCGCCCCCCTCCGCGACAAAGTTGAGGAATCGCTCCTTCGGATCGAGGAAGCGGATCCGGAGCGCCCCCTCCAGCAGCGGACCCGCGACGTGCTTCTCATCTCGCAGGCTTACCTCGACTTCCAGAACGTTTTCACGATCGATTCTGAAGTGCGCCAAATCAATGGCGAAGCTCGCTCGGTCGATGTGCTCTACCTGGGAATGAGTAAAGCCTGGTTCGTCGACGCCTCCGGTCGCTACGGCGGAAGCGGTGCCCCCACCCCCGAAGGCTGGCAGTGGACCGAAAACAACAAGCTCGCACCCACGATTCGCGAAGCAATCGAGGTTCAGGCCCGTCGCACTCCTCCCGTTCTTGTAACACTTCCCCTTTCCCAGCAGGCGAAATGAAATTGATTCTCACCACTCTTTTGATCAGCCTCGCTTTGTCTGACGCCTTAATCGCTCAGGAGCCTGCCAAAGCCACTCCTGACCTGAACAAGGTCCTCGTCGAAATCAACGCCGACCTGGATTCCGCCTTAAAGGAACTCGCTGATCAGCGGGCAGCGATCGCGAAGGAGAAAATCCCTCTCGCGAAGACCACCAACCAACTCTCGGCCGACCTTCGGGAGACACGCCGTCTCGCCGATCTCGCAAAGGTCAGTCGCGAAGCCGCTGCTGAGGAAGTTGCCAAACACGAAAGCGAACTCAAAGCATGGCGCGATGAAAAGGGCTACCTCGAAAGTCTCTTCCTCGATTTCCGCAAGAGCTATGAAGCCGTCAACAGCCTCCCCCGGGTCGAAGCAAGTCGGGCAACACTAAACCAGGCTGATTTCGAGGGACGTTCCAAGCTCATTACCGAAACACTTAACCGCCTGAATGCGGCTGAATCCGTGTCTTCCATCCCCGGTTCGGCCCTTTCCGAAGAGGGCGTCCTCGTCGAAGGAACCTTTGCCGAAGTAGGCCCGATCAGCTGGTTCGTTTCCGCAGACAAAAAACTCGCCGGGCTCGTCACGACAGGCGATCAACTCCAGCCGGAAGTCGTCACTGCCGGAAACTCAGCCAATTCGATCGAGGCTGTCTTGAACGGCGAAGAAGCCGGCCTGACTTTCGACCCGACTCTCGGATCTGCGCTTGCCATGGTTGAGACAAAACCATCGCTCATCGAGCACATCGGAAAAGGTGGCTTCTGGATCTACCCGATTTTGTTCCTCGGCCTCATCGCTCTCCTCGTGGCGATCGGGAAGTGGCTCCAGCTCTCGCGAATCCGCGAGGTTCGCCCTTCCGCCGTGCAGTCAGTCATCGACGCCCTGAACGGGGATAAAGTCGAAGAGGCCCGCGAGCAGGTCAGTGCCATGAAACACCCCTCCCGCAAGATTCTCACCCAGGGCATCGATGCCTACAGCGATGACAAGTCGCTTTCCCGTGAAGATCTCGAGGAGCAACTCTTCGAGCGCTTCCTCGAATCCCAGCCCCCACTGCAAAGCTGGCTTCCGCTCATTGCGATTGCCTCTGCGACAGCCCCGCTTCTCGGTTTGTTAGGAACCGTTACCGGAATGATCGAGACTTTCCGCATGATCAACATCTTCGGAACAGGCGATGCCAAATCACTCGCATCGGGAATCTCCGAAGCGCTCGTGACCACTGAGTTCGGTCTCGTCGTCGCGATCCCCGCTCTGATTCTCCACGCGCTCCTTTCACGAAAGGTTGCCGCCGTCAAAGCGAATATGGAAATGACGAGTCTCGCTTTTCTCAACGGTGTGAACTCCAGCGAAGCCGCCAAGAACTAACGATGCCGGACCTGCAAGCCATCCTCATTGACATCAAAGCCCTCATTCACGAGGGAGGATGGGTCTTTGTCTCCCTCGTGGTACTGGCCTTCGCGATCGCCTTTGCTTTGATCTCACTCTGGACCGCGATGCGCCTCCCCGACGCCCCTTTCATTTCATCACGAGACTGGCTTTCCCTACTCAAACAAACCTCTGAGAGCGAGGCTCTGAAAAAGAAACTCAATGATCGCCTCCCTGCCAATGCAGACCGTTCGCGCCAATTGCAGGAAATTGCTCAACGTCTTTTCTCCAAACAGGAGCGCCGCTTCCCCTTCGCCTTTATTCTTATCAGCTCCGCGCCTTTGATCGGTTTGCTGGGAACTGTCTCAGGGATGTTCACCACCTTTCACGGTATGTCCAGCAGCTCCGCCGGTGCCCCTATCGACGTGATTTCACGAGGCATTTCCGAAGCGCTCATCACCACGCAAACCGGGCTCGTTATCGGAGTCCCCACCTACATTGTCTGCGCCTGGCTCAAGAGCCGCTACGACGAACTGGTCCTGCATTTCAGCCAGCTCGAATCTCAACTTCTACAGGATCAATCCACCTAACCCATGGCACGAAGATTTCAGCGCTTCGGGGAACCCTCCTCCGATTCCACAGGGGAAATCAATATCTCCCCGCTCATCGATGTGGTCTTCATCCTCCTCATCTTTTTCATCGTCACGACAGTGTTCGTTGAAGAAACAGGTGTGGAGATTTCAAAACCCCGGGCCGCGACCCAGCAGGATCTGGAAAAGGAAAGTATCCTCATCGGTATCACGCCCGCCGGCCAGGTTTTCTACGGCGGTCGCGAGATCGGAGTGAGCGGCGTGCGCGGCGTCGTTGGCCGACTGCTCAAAGAAGACACCTCACCCGTTATCATTCAAGCCGACCGGGCCACGCCTACCGAATCCACCGTGGCAGTGTTGGACGAAGCTAAACTCGCAGGAGCCAAACAGGTTTTCGTATCCACCGTTGATGAATAAAGCACTCCATATTGCGGGACACCCCGTGTTGAGAATTCTCCTCGCGCTCATCGCGACGGTCGGATTACTCATGTTCCTCTCCGTGATTCGACTCTACAAGAGCGAACCGACGCAGACACTTTCTCTCCGGACACTCAACACAATGCCCCCGGCGAGCCTCCCCGCCCCTCCGCCTCCACCGGTCGAGCAGCCCCCGCCGCCGCCGGAAATGAAGGAGCTGCCGAAACTGAACATCGAGCTCGATTCCGTGGCACCTCCGATCAAAGCGACGCTGGATCGCGATGTCGAACTGAGACTGGAAACGACGGACTTCGCCCCGCAACAGGATCAGCCCCAGGAACGCATGACGTTCTCGTCCAGCGAGCTCGACAGCAGCCCGAGACTGGTGAGCCGTCCCCGCGTCTCTTTTCCCGCCGCCCAGAGAAAGCGCGGCGTCACCGAAGGACGTGTCACCCTCGAAGTCCTCATCAATACCTCCGGCAAAGTCAACGTGCGCCGCGTCCTCGACTCGAGCCACAATGACTTCACCGCCATGGCACGCACTTTCGCCTCGAACTCACGTTTCACTCCGCCCCGTAAAAATGGCAGAGCTGTGAACGCTCTTTTCAAATGGCCCCTCATTCTTCGCCCCTGATCTTTCCGATGCGCTCACTTCTATTGATCTTCACCCTTGCTTCTTCGGCTGCATTTGCCGCCGAGCCGCTCCCAATTGATCCGCTCTGGAAAAGCGAAGCTTTCCGCAAAGCGATCACGGGGAGCTATGGCATCGACTCACGCATCGAACCGCGCCTCACCGAGGACGAAGCGGAAGAACTGGAAATTTCCGGCAAACTGCTCGCAGAAAAGAAACGTGTCGAGGCGATCCAATCACTCAACAATTCCGGCATCGCTGAAAAGAGCCCAGCGATCCTCTTCTCTCTTGCGACCCTCCAGTTTGAAGAAGGCGAGAGCGAAAAATCAATCAAACGATTCAAAGAGGCTCTCGAATTGTTTCCCAATTTCCGCGACGCTCACCGCAACCTCTCCGTTGTCTATGTGCAGGAGGAAAAGTGGGACGACGCCGAGTCTCATCTCATCCGGGCGATCGAGCTCGGTGCGCGGGACGGACTGACACTGGGGCTGCTCGGATATTGCCACGCCCGCAAGGATCGCGCCTCAGCATCTCTCGACGCCTATCGTCAGGCAGCGATGGTTCAACCGCAGGAAGAACAATGGAAATCCGGTCAGGCCCAGGCCCTGCAAATGCTGGGTAATCACAAAGAGGCCGCCTCACTCTTTCAGGAGATGCTCGCGAAAAATCCCGGGAGCATCCAAAACTGGTTGGCTCAGGCGGAAAGTCTCATCGCTCTGGAAAAGCCAGTCGAAGCGATCGCCAATCTGGAACTCGCTCACCGAGCCGGGGAACTGGGTGCTTCGCAAACCTTTTCCCTCGGCCATCTCTACATTCAAAACGGCCTCGTTGATCAGGGATTCAAATGCTATCGGGACGCATTAACTTCAGGCACCGGAGTGACACTCAGACAGGGCGCCGATGCCCTCGGAATGCTCGCGAACCGTGAGAAGTGGGATCTCGCGACTCAACTTTTGAAACTCTGTCAGGAGCACGCACAGATAGGTGAATCCGCACGCGCCTCCGACGAAAGCAGTTTCCCGAAAGAAGATCTCTCCCGCTATGCCCGGTCAATGGCTCTGATCCACGCAGGGAACAAGGATTTCAAAGAAGGCATCGCAGGCCTCGACACCTATCTAACACAACAGCCGACTGACGGGGAAGCCCTTCTCCTCCGCGCACGTCTCCACCGCGACGCCGGTCACCGCGAAGAAGCTGAAATGCGCTACGAGGAAGCTGCCCGAATCGATTCAGTCGCAGCCAACGCCTATCGCGAACATGGCGAGCTGCTCGTCGATGCCCGGGAGTATGCGAAAGCAATCGAACTGATCGAACGCTCCCTTGCCCTGCAACCGTCTGATGCTGTAGCCCGCTATCTCGCCGCGGTGAAGGAACTCGAGTAATCTCCCGCTCTTCCCCCCCCGTCCTCCAACTGGCGAAATGAGAACGCGTTGACAGAATCGATCCCGCACCACCGTATAGAATCCCCCATGCTACTGCTTCGTTGCCTCATTCTTGCCATTCTCGCCTCATCAGCAGCGGAGGCGGAGGTGATCGAACACGGCGGCGTTGCTTTTCACGTTTTCCGCCTCGACCCGGCAAAAGAGAAACTTGAACTCCACCTCAGCGCCCAAAAAGGAGAACCGAACACTTTCCCCAAACTGGCGGAGAAAGTAAAAAGTCAGGGACGCGATCTGAAATTCGCGATGAACGCCGGAATCTTTGAGCCGACTTTCAGACCTTCCGGCCTCCACATTTCAGAGGGCAGGACCCTGAAAGCACTGAACTTGAATGACTTCGTCAAAGAACGCGAAGGCCAGTTCACCCCGAACTTTTTCCTGAAGCCCAACGGGGTATTCTATCTGCTCGAAGACGGAACCGCAGCGGTCAGTGAGTCCGATCGCTACTCCAGGCTCGCCGTTAAACCGCACCTCGCCACACAGTCAGGCCCCCTCCTCGTGAACCGTGGAGAAATCCACCCGGTCTTAGGTAAGGATTCGACGAGTAAGAAAATTCGAAACGGAGTCGGTGTCACAAAAGACGGCGAAGTGGTTTTAGTCTGCTCAGTTCTCGATCAGAAACTGGGTCTCACCAATTTCTATAACTTTGCGACACTGTTTAGAGACAAGCTTGATTGCCCCGACGCACTCTACCTCGACGGGGTGATCTCCTACATCTACATCAAAGGAGAAACACCGCCGATACGTGAGACGAATTGGTTTGCCGGAATCCTCGCGATCACGGAACCTGCCCCATGATTCTGCGTGTGTTTTGCTCTCTCTTTCTGATTGCCCTTTTGACCCTGTCCGCTCAGGGAGAGTCGAAACGCCCTAACATTCTCCTAATCGTTTCCGACGATCAGGGCTACAACGATCTCGGCGTTCTCGGCAACGGAATCATCACTCCGGCACTCGACCGCCTCGCCGCCGAAGGCACACGACTCACAAATTTCTACGTCGCCTGGCCCGCCTGCACCCCTAGCCGCGCAAGCCTTCTCACAGGACGGTATCCTCAGCGAAACGGGATCTACGACATGATCCGGAACGAAGCGCCTGACTACGGCTACAAATACAAGCCGGGGGAATACGACGTCACCTTCGAACGCATCGGCGGCATGGATCTCCGGGAAAAATTCATCCCCGATCTCCTCCCGTCCACCTACAAATCCGCGATCTACGGCAAGTGGGATTTGGGAACACTGAAACGCTTTCTTCCCACCTCGCGCGGATTCGATGACTTTTACGGCTTTGTGAATACCGGCGTCGATTACTTCACTCATGAACGCTATGGCGTGCATTCAATGTATCGCAACCTCGAACTTACGACCGAAGACACCGGCACCTACTGCACCTACCTCTTTGAGCGCGAAGCTCTCAGATTCCTCGAAGATCACTCCGGAAAAGATCCGTTCTTTCTCTACGTCCCCTTCAACGCCCCGCACAACTCCTCCGCGCTCGAACCTGAGATCCGCACAAGCGTTCAAGCGCCTGACAAATACAAAAAGATGTATCCTCCGGTCGATCCGGAGTTTCAGGAGATTGAAGAATACAAGTATGGCGGCGCTGCGAAAGTGGTCACCAAAGAGGCCCGCCAGCGCGACTACCGGGCCTCAGTCACCTGCATGGATGAGTCGATCGGGAAGATGCTCACACTCCTCGATGAAAAGGGAATCGCCGATGACACCATCGTGGTCTTTTTCAGCGACAACGGCGGCTCGGGAGGTGCCGACAACGCCCCCCTGCGTGGACGGAAAGCTCAGACCTGGGAGGGCGGCATTCGCGTTCCCTGCATCGTTCGCTGGAGCGAAGGCAAGATCCCCGCAGGCACTGAAAATGATGCATTTCTCTCCAGTCTCGAACTCGCACCCAGCTTCGCAGCGGCTACGAATCACGAACTCCCCGAAAATCTCATCATCGACGGCTACAACTGGTGGCCGACGTTGCGAGGAGAAACAGAATCACCGCGCACAGAGATGTTCTGGAAACGCCGCCATCAACTTGGAGCCCGTGTCGGCGACTGGAAGTGGACATTTATGAGCGAGAAGCAACAGGGGCTCTACAACCTTGCTGAAGATATCGGAGAGAAGAACGACCTGTCCGAAGAACATCCTGAGAAGCTGGCTGCACTCAAAACCGCTTTTGACCAATGGCTCAAAACGATGGAAGAAGCCGAACCCCGGGGACCGTTCCGCGATTTTTAGTGAGTCACTTAAAAAGGGGAAAGCGCCGCCCGGCTTTTGTATTTTCCGCCTTCGATCACAAAGGCAACCACATAACCTCCCGCCCCGTCACTGTTGAAACTGGTGATGTAGATCGCGTCATCTTTGGGATTGAGAGTCACCTTCGTGTTTCCCGGATAGAGACCGGGATTGAATAGATTTTGAAGTGCCTCGTCAGGCAGTGTCATCTTTCTGTCCCCCTCCTGAACCGTGATCTTCTTATACTGCTCTCGCGGCTCGACACCGTCGATTCCCCAATAATCCTTTCCATCGATTTCAATCAGGTAGCGCTGCCCCTCGTCGAACTCTTTGTAGGTGAGTTCCCGGTTTTCGATTTGAAAAGGTTCGAGCTGAATTTCTACCCTGATGTCACCTTTTGTAAACGTTTCGGTTTGCTCTGCTTCTGACACATCGCCGGTGAAACTCTCAAAATCAGTCAACGCTTTGAGCCTGCTCGAGTGAATGAATCCGGTGCGTTCTTTGCCCTCTTTATCCATAAAGAGAACATCAACCCACTTCATCATCCCGCCCGAAGAGACCCACACGAGCTGCCCATGGTCAACCCGTGCGATAACCTTGCTCTTTATATCCCCCTTCTCCCTGACATTGGTATAACCATCACTGTCTTGAACCACGCAAAACTCATCCAGTTCAGCCGCTGTTCCGATGAGAACACTGAAAAATGCGACAAGCGGGAACCACACTGCGAAAGCTTTCATGAGCGAAGTCTAACACCACATGAATCAAATTAACCAGAACTATTCAGCGTCATCAGACTTTTCCCCGCCGACCGCTTTCGCCCGGCTGTTCATCCGGAAGCGCATTCCCCCGCCCGGGCTTTCCGCGCTTTTCTTTTCACCGGCTTGCACCTCTTTCTCCATCGCAACTTTAACATCGTCATCCTCAACGGGAGATTCCACCACCGGCACATTCGGAAACAGCCCCCCGAACGGCTCTACCGGAACTTTGCTCGACGGCAAATCGGACTCTTTCACGTACTGCGTGCTCCCCCAGTCATATCCATCGCCTACCGAAACGACACGCGATTCCTGACGCTTGAAGCTCACCTGCGAATAGAGCCAGTCGATGCTGTCATCAAGAAGCTCGTGCTGTGTTTCCACGGCTGTTTCAAACTCGTTTGGCTTTTCCTCGATGAGCTCGTCGAGAATGCTGCGGGCCTCGCTCAGGGTCGAAAGTGAATCCTCAAATTTGTTCTCGAAACGCTGCTTTTTTCCCAACTCGTATGACTCGATAAAATCGAGATATTTCATCATGATATCGTGCTCACCACTCGTCAGAGCCTCCTGAGCAACTTCGATATCCTCTTTCAGTTTTTCGAGGCGGTAGGCAACGACATCGGGTTCAAACTCAGGGTGCTCTTCCGCCAGTATCTTGATCTGACGGTCGGCTTCGATGTAGCTTCCAATCGCCAGCGGCCAAAGCTCTACCGAAGCGAGCCTGTCACCCGTCTGAATCCAGCCGTAGGCACTGACCCACCGGGATCCGGGATCTTCTTTCTCCTCTGCCAACGCAATCCCCATCACCAGAAAGATCACGAACAGCCACGGCCACTTGCAGCCCCGACCAGCACCACCGACTTTTCCTGGATCACCCATTTTCAAGGGTCACGCTCCCACTTCGCGTATCAACACTTCGACCTTTCTGAGAATTTCAAAATGATCCCCCTCCGCGATTCGATAACCGTGACGAATCACTTTTGTGACCTCTCCGGGACGGAAAGGCTGCTCCATGAACTCTTTGGTTCCCCACCCTTTCTTTACCAGAATCTGCACTTCTTTCCGAAGCTTCGGAGTTAACATAGTGCCCTTATCGACGAGAAACGGAGTCACCCCGTTTTCACTCAGGATCATGGCGAGGTTGTCCTGAAAGGCGGTGAGCTCGAGGTAGATATCCCGATACTTTTTCGACTTCGCGTAGCTCTCGACAAGTTCATCCAGTTGATCGACCCGCTCGATCAGAAGCCTGAAAATCTCCTGCTCACGGTCATTCGCGATGACCATCGATTCGAAGCGCTCCGGGATCGCGATCTCAGTTCCTTTACGACTCAGGCTTTGCGCCCGTCGCACTTCGTTGTCGACCTTGGCGCGGATCTCTTTTAAATCCTCAGTCGACTGTTCATAAAGGCTAAGCTGCTCATTCTTGCGACGCTCCAAATCTGAACGCTCGTCTTCAAGATTCCCGCACCTCCGCTGGAGCTCCTTTTGAACTCCGTCCCCGAACTCGTGCCAGATCGGTTCGATCAAATCGAGCTGCGACCTGATCGCATCCGCCAACCTCTCGCCTTTCGCAAAAACGGCATCAACCTCATCGCCGGATTCATCGCCCCCGAATTGAATTCCCCCGGTCCACTCTTTCCAATCACGCTGCAATCGCTCGAGAAATGCACCAGTCCGGGCGAACAAAGCAGCGCGACTCGATTCCGCCGAATCAGCCCGCTGCAAAGCAACCATGAGGGCACTGGCTTTCTGTTCGAGGGAACTGGTCGCGTCACTGTGAGCCACCTTCAACTGTGCCAGTTCATCCCCCGTCTCTTCAGCACTCGCCTGCAATCTCGCGAGACTGCCGTCCCGCTGACTCACTTCGTAAGTCAAAGCGGCGATATCCCGCTCCTTCTGCATGAGTTCGTCACGTGTCGTCCTCAGCTGATCGCGAGTCCGGGCTTCACGCTCTGCGGATTCGGCAAGATCGCGCTTTACGGAACGCAACTCAACATTGAGCGCTTCCGCCGACTCCTTCAGCCCCGCTTCCGAAGTTTCCAACTCCGCAATCGTTTCCTTCAGAGCCGCTATTTCAGCTCTTGCCGCGAGTTCCCCCTCAGTCGGTCCTTTCGGCCCTGCAATCGTAGGATGACGAGCGGTCTGCCCCATCGGAGTCACAGCCGGTTTTGACGGGAGAGGAACGCCGGTGGTCGCTGCAGCACCCGGGATGACACTTCCATTCGACTCCACCACCGAAAACTCAGCCGTTGCCAATCGGACGACGTCGCCCTCGGACAATTTCCGCGAGAGAATCCGTTCACCATTGACGAAAGTCCCATTGCTCGAATCGCAATCGTGAAGCTCGAGAGCCCCTTCGCTGTTCAATTGAAGGCGGGCATGTCGACTCGAAACCGCCTCGACGTTCACCTGCGCATCGTTACCGGAATCGCGCCCCAAATACACACGACTGCCCCCCTCGGGAATCGCAATCAATCCCGGAGGAAAACTTGCCGGGTTAACTGGTTTCAAACAGAGCGCCATTGCAGGGTTTTACACGTCAGTCTTCACCTCGCATCATACCGGAAAAACTTCAAACACCATTATATAGACAACTGGATCAGACTGCAGACCGGTTCTATGCAGAAAATCTACCGCTTTCATGGAATTGACGAGTTTCCGGATTCCTGCCACGCTCCTTTCATGCAACAGGATAATCCCTCACTTCCATCACGTCGTTCCGCGATCAAAACCACAGCCGGAGCATCCGTTCTCGCGGGGATCGCTCTCCCGCACGTTCACGCGCAGGACAATCAGGAACTGAAGCTCGCCCTCGTTGGCTGCGGAGGCCGGGGAACCGGTGCGGTTAAGAATGCGCTCAGCGTATCGGGAGCACTCGGACCGCTCAAATTGCACGCAATGGCCGACGTTTTCGAGGACAACCTCAACCGAAGCTACGAAACCCTCAAAAAACAGGACAGTATCGCCGATAAGATCGACGTGGCTCAGGAACGCAAATTCATCGGCTTTGACGGCTACAAAAAGGCGATGGACAGTCTCAACAAAGGAGACATCGTCATCTTCACAACCCCTCTTGCCTTTCGCTGGCCCATGTTCGAATACGCCGTCGAAAAAGGGCTCAATGTTTTCATGGAAAAGCCTCTCTCGGCTGACGGTCATTCCTCACGCAAACTTCTCGAAATCAACGAGAAAGCCAAAGAGAAAAATCTCAAAGTGGGAGTCGGGCTCATGTGCCGCCACTGCGTCTCACGAAACGAACTGAAAAAGCGTATCGACGACGGAGCCATCGGCGACATCACCTTTCTGCGCTCCTACCGCATGCAGGGAGCCATCGGATCCTGCTTCACCCCGAAGAACACCACCGGGCTGACCGAGCTTCAGTATCAGATCAAAAACTTCCACAGCTTCCTCTGGCTCAGTGGTGGCTCCTTCAGTGACTTCTTCATTCACGGGATCGACGAGATGTGCATGATCAAAGGGGCTTTCCCTGTGAATGCGAAAGCGGTGGGCGGCCGTCACTACAAAACAATCGAGCGCAACGGCGAACACCTCGAAGCGGTCGACCAGAACTTCGACAGCTACGGTGTCGAATACACCTTCGCCGACGGAGCGAAAGCGATCTACGAAGGACGTAATATGCCCGGCTGCAATCAGGAATTCGCCGCCTATGCCCATGGCACGAAAGGATCGGCCGTGATCTCATCCGCCGGCCATGTACCCGCCCGCTCACGTCTCTATAAGGATCAGAATATCGACACCAATTATCGTGCGAAGCCGGAGAACCTCCTCTGGTCCTTTCCGACCGGGGAGCGCGGCGCCAGCCTCGAAGGAAATCCCTACGACATCGAATGGGAGCACCTTCTCGAAGCAATTCGAAACGATGACGAATATAACGAAGTCGACCGCGGCGTCGCCGCCAGTGTCACCACTTCAATGGGACGAATGGCGGCCCACACCGGGCAGGTCATTACCTACGATCAGATGCTGAACAGCGAGCACGTTTTTGCTCCCAATGTAAAAGAACTGACAATGGATGGAGACTCACCTCTCATGCCCGATGCGGACGGACGCTACGCGAAACCGGAACCGGGTATAAAGAAAGAAAGGGAGTACTGAGCCGGATATACCTAGTTCTCATTTTAACAGAAAAGCCCGTCGAATTACCGACGGGCTTTTTTTGGATTTCGGCACGATCCAACCCGTAAAAAAGAATCGTTTTCACCCCCGAAACGGCACGCCTTCCATTGCCTCAACCATCAAACAGGGTTAGATGTCTGACCTAACCCTGTCAGGTCCATGACCTAACCCTCTACAGCCTCAGCACAGGCGGGTGAAATGGAATGCAGGGGCATTCGGCACATGGCTATCATCTCCCAGGAAACGATCCAGAAGATCCTCGACGACAACGATATCGTCGAGCTGATTCAGGGCTATTTCCCTTTGAAAAGAGCCGGCACCAACTGGGTCGCAAACTGCCCGTTTCACAACGAAAAGACCCCCAGCTTCAATGTGGTCCCCGGACGGCAAATCTTTCACTGCTTCGGATGTCAGGCCGGCGGCGACGCCATCAAGTTCGTGCAGATGTACGACAATCTCCCCTTCCCTGAGGCTGCGCGAAAACTCGCCGACCGCGCCGGAATCATGCTTCAGGAAGAAGTCTACGATCCCAAAGCGGAAGCCCGCCGCAAAGGCAAATCCGAACTGATGCGCCTCCAGCGGGCCGCGACAGAATGGTTCCACCTCCTCCTCTTCAAAAAGCCCTTTGCCCAGCCCGCCCGCGATTACCTGAAATCGCGCGGTCTCGGAATGGAAGTCTCCCGCAGTTGGAAATTCGGCTACGCGCCCGAGGACCAACGTTCTTTTTTTGACTGGGCCCACGGCGAAGGCTTCTCAGTCCAGCAGCTCGTCGACGGCGGCCTCGCGAAGTGGCGGGACGAACACAATCCGAACCGGGGCGCCTACAGCTTTTTCCGCCACCGGCTCATGTTCCCGCTGAACAACGATTTCGGTGAACCGCTCGCCTTCAGCGGACGCGTTCTTTCCGCCGAACAGGGAGGTGGAAAGTACGTCAACTCACCCGAAACGTCCCTTTTCAACAAGAGCAAAACCCTCTTTGGACTCGACCGTTCAAAACGGGCCATTATCCGTGACAAGAAGGTCATTATTTTCGAAGGGCAGCTCGATCTCATCGCCGCCTTCGAGAACGAAATCGAGAATGTTGTCGCTCCGCTGGGGACCGCCCTGACCGAAGATCACGCGAGAATTCTGAAGCGTCACACCGACGAAGTTGTGCTCTGCTATGACTCGGACAACGCAGGCGTCAAAGCGGCGAGCAAGGCCTTCAAGCTCCTCGCTCCGACCGGCATGTTGGTACGACTTGCCCAGCTCCCCGAAGGCGAAGATCCAGACTCCCTGATTCGGTCGCAGGGAGCAGACGCGCTCCGCGAAATTGTGGGCAAAGCCCCCGAATTCTTTGACTTCCAAATCGACAGTCGCGGCACGAAACTCAATCAGGGCACCCTGCGTGACCGCCTTAACTTTGCCAAAGAACTCGCCACGGACATCGCCCTGATCGACGACCGCATGCTCCTCGATTCTCTCATCAGCCGGGTCACAATCCGTCTCGGAGTCGGCGAAGATGATGTCAGAAAGCTCGTCCACGACGCCATTTCCGCGACAGAGCGCTTTGAAAAAACGAAGCGCAAACGGGACGCCATTGCCAAGCGCCGCGAGGAGGAAGGCCATCATCGCCCGCCTCAGAATCAGGGACATTTTCAACCACAGGAAAGTTCTGACTTTCCCGTAAAGAGCACCGGTCCCACGGAAATTCAAAGCCGGTCTGTCCGCCTTCTTTGCCGGGCACTCCTCACCGATCGCGAAACCAAGACGACGATTGGTTCGCAACCCATCCCCGAGTATTTCCGGAATCTCACCGAGACGGAATTGCTCACCGCGATCTGGATGGCTCCTTTCGATCCCGGAGTCCCGTCCAGCGTAAACGCATTTATCAGTCAGCTCGGAGATGCCGACCAACAGTGTCTGACCAAACTACTCACTGAAGAAAGCGCCAACCTCACCCTCGCACTGGCGCATGACTGTCTCGCCAAACTGGTAAAGCAAAGTATACAAAACCAGATATCAGTTACTAAAGCGCAATTGGGAGCCCCTAATCTTCCGCCTCAAGAGATAGAACGGCTTAGCAAACTACTGCTTGACCTTAGGATACAACTACACGACCGTTAGCGGCTCCACAGCACGCAGGTGCGTAGTCCCACCCGCACTTTTCCGAGCACTTTCAAAATGGCTGTCGATAAAAAAGCGAAACGAACGAACACTAAGCAGGTTAGCAAAGCTGCTACCCCGCGTTCAACTAAAAAGTCGACAAAAAAGAAGTCAGCTACGCCAGCCGCTTCCACTGCAAAATCGACTTCTAAAAAGGCGCCTGCTAAGAAGAGGAAAACCTCTGCAGCGAAGACGAAAACCGCTGTCACAGCACCTGCACCCGCCTGCAAATCAGTGCTCGACTCCCCCGAGTTCCAGCCCATCGTCAGAGATCTCATTCGTCTCGCGAAGGAGCAGGATTATCTTACTTTTGACGACATCAACGAAGCCCTTCCCGACACGGAGACGGATTTGGAGTTGATGGAAGAGCTCATCGAGCGTCTCCGCACGATGAAGTTCCGCATCATCGATTCAGCGGAGGTGGACAACCTCAAGGCTGATTCCGACGATGACGACGAAGACGAAGACAACGCTGCCACTCCTGCTGTCAAAAAGGTCACCCCGGAAAGAGCCGGTCGTCTCGATATTCTCGACGACCCTGTCCGGATGTATCTCAAGCAGATGGGCCAGGTTCCCCTGCTCACCCGTGAGGAGGAAGTCGAAATTTCAAAGCGCATCGAGAAGTCGGAACTCGAGATTAGAAAGATCCTTGCGCAGTTCGGATTCATTCCCGATTCCTATCTCGACCTTTCAAAACGACTTGAAGATGGAGAAGAGCGATTTGATCGACTCATCATCGACAAGAAAATCGAAAGTCGGGCCCGCTACCTGAAAAATCTCACAAAACTTTGTGAACAGGTCGAGTCACTTCGGGACGAGATGAACGATCTCTACGCGAAGATCCGCTCGGGAAAAGGCGATCCGACGCCCAAACTCGCCGAAAAGTGGAAGAAAGGACTCGCAAGCCTCTCACGGACTTACAATCGCTTCTACTTCAAGCAAAAGGTCACCGAAGACCTTGTCAATTTCACCGCTGAGTTCACCGAACGATCGACGAAACTCAAGAGAGAAGCGAAGAGAGCCAAAGACCGCGCCGGGAAGAGTCAGGCGACCCGCTCCAAAACAGCTTTTGAGAAGGAAGTCTGGATGGACCAGGAAGCTTTTGATCTCCTTGCCGGAGACCTTGAGATTCACGTCGCCGAGGCCAGAAAAGCCAAGGATGAAATGGTTGAAGCAAATCTTCGTCTCGTCATCTCAATTGCGAAGAAATACACAAACCGCGGTCTCTCTTTCCTCGATTTGATTCAGGAAGGCAACATGGGCCTGATGAAAGCGGTCGAGAAATTCGAATACCGTCGCGGATACAAGTTCTCCACCTACGCAACCTGGTGGATTCGTCAGGCGATCACGCGTTCAATCGCAGATCAGGCACGGACGATTCGCATCCCGGTTCACATGATCGAAACGATCAACAAGCTCATGCGCGTGCAGAAGCAGCTTGTCCAGGAATACGGCCGCGAGCCCACCTCAGACGAAATCGCTGAGGAAATCCACCTTCCTGTCGAACGTGTCAGCGCCGTGCTGAAAATGGCGCAGCAGCCCATTTCTCTTCAGGCACCGGTTGGTGACAGCGACGAGACCAGTCTCGGCGATTTCATCGAGGACAAAGGTGCTGAAGATCCCAGCGACATGACTTCCATGTCAATGCTGAAGGATCGCATCAAAGACGTTCTCGATACGCTCACCGAACGGGAGCGCGAAGTTCTCGAACAGCGTTTCGGGCTCGTTGACGGATACAGCCGCACCCTCGAAGAGGTCGGAAAACAATTTCAGGTGACTCGCGAGCGGATTCGCCAGATCGAGGCGAAAGCCCTCCGGAAAATGCGTCACCCGACCCGAATCAGACAGCTGGAAGGGTTCATTGACGCCCCTCATCTTTGATTCGACGCCCTCGAATTCCCATCTTCTTTTTGATCCCTCCCCTGTTCTCAATCCAACTCAAAGCATCAGGACCACGACCGGAACCACGGTATCCGGGAGTCGCTTAAGGAAGTAGGGATTGAGAAAAAGGTAAAGGTTCTGAAAAAAGAATAAATCCCGTGAAACTTGCGCGAAAACGCGGAGTTTAAACAATCATGGAACATCAGGAGCCAAACGATCCCGAGCTTGAAAAAGTATGGGAACTTCTTAACTCAGCGAAAACCGTGGAACCCAGCCCGTTCTTCTCCCGGAACGTGCTTAGAGAAGTGCGTCGCATCGAGGACGAAGGCCGCGCCGGCTGGCTTTCACAGGTAAAGGCGTACTTTTCCGCCTCCGCACTTCGCCCCGCCATTCTCGGTGCCGCAACCTGCGCGGCAGTAGCGCTCGCTGTCGTCCTGACTTCCAATCCTGACTCTGTCAGATCGTCGGATCCAGTAATCGCTTCAGCAGCCGGCGAAACAGAGGAATTCGACCCTGCCACCGAAATGGCTGAGGTGGAATACTTCGGCCAGCTCATGGCAGTCGCCGACCCCGCAATGCTCGACGACGCCTCGATTGCCAATCTGTTCTTTTAGCGCTCTGTTAGCTGCCGGCTTACCGGAAATCCCCATTTCCGGCACCGGGCACTGACACCAAACGGTTGTATGTCAGGCACTCAAAGCTAACAATGCCACTCCCGTGGCCCGGTCAGCCCACATAACGAAAGAAGAAATTCTTTCAGATCCGGCATTTTTTCTAAGGCTGAGTCCATTCAAGCGTTTATATTGTCCCGGCGGTTGATTCAAAGTCCCCACCCAATCTTCGAATCTCCGGCGCTCCCCGATTCTGTATGAAAAGACAATGTGCTCCGTTGATTGCTCTGGCTACCCTGTCAGCCTGCCTCATCGCAGTTGCTTGCCGCACCGTTCCTGAAACGGGCCGAAAGCAGGTCAATTTCATGAACCCTGCAGACGAGGCGGCACTCGGCCTCACGGAGTTCAACAAGCTCAAGCAGGAAAAGCCGATCTCAAAAGACCAGGGCTACAATGCCCTCGTGCAACGCGTTGGCGACCGTCTTTCCAAAGTCATGCCTGTTCCAAACGCGGAATGGGAATTCGTCGTATTTGAAGACCCTTCACCCAATGCCTTTGCGCTTCCCGGCGGGAAGGTCGGAGTCCATACGGGCCTTTTTCAGATTTCTCAGAACGAAGCGGGCCTTGCCGCGGTGATCGGCCATGAGGTTGCCCATGTCGTCGCCCGCCATTCCGGCGAGAGGATGTCCCAGGGCGTTCTCTCCGGCGCCGCAGTTCTCGGAGCGGGATACGTACTCAACAAGAAGACCGGATCCAACGGGGTGATCCCCACTGCCGCCCTCGGTGGTGCAGCCCTCCTCGCTACGAAAGCCTTTTCCCGAAAGCAGGAACTGGAAGCAGACCGCATGGGTGCCATTTTCATGGCCCGTGCCGGATACGATCCTCAGGAATCCGTTGAACTGTGGAAACGTTTTGCCGCCTGGCGTGCTCAAAACGGGCAACAGAGCACTCCTGTTTTTCTAGCAAGTCACCCACTCGACGAAACCCGAATTTCCGAACTGCAGCGCTACATGCCTGAGGCGCTCGAAGACTATAAAAAGCCATAATGGATAAACAGCTCCTACGCCGCGAAGGCTTCGCCACAATCGAAGCCATCAAACCAGAAGAAAAGGCAAGCGCCTCAGTCGCGATCTGTCGTCAGCTCGCTGACACACGTGTATTCCGCGAGGCGGAAGTGATATTTGCCTACCTCTCAATGACGAGCGAACCAACTCTGGAGTCGCTCTTCAGCACGTATCCTCAAAAGCGATGGGGATTTTCCCGAATCAACGATGAAGGTCTCCTCGAGTTTTATCACGTCACCGGCATCAGTCAGGTCGCGGTCGGAGAATATGGGATTTTCGAACCCGATCCGAAGCAATGCAAGAAACTCACTCCCGAGGAGGTTAACCTCGTGCTCGTACCGGGCGTTGCTTTTGATTCGTCAAACGGAGCCCGTCTCGGACGTGGCCGCGGTCACTACGACCGCTATCTCTCGAAGGTTGCTGCGACGCCTGAGCCGGCCCACATCATGGGAGTCTGCTTCTCCAATCAGCTTACCAGCCTCAATCCGGAAGAGCACGATGTCCCCATGGATCGAATTATCACTGAGAAAGGAATTGTCCAGCACATCGCAACAACCAACGTGATTGATGCGACCGGAGCCTAGCTGAATGAGGCTGAAAAACCGGCTTCACGGAGCGCTTTAATGACAGCGTTGCAATCGAAGCCCTCTCCGGAGACCTGTATTGCGGTAGCACCAATCTTAGCATCGACCTCTTCAACGCCCTTGACTGACTCGACCGCCTTCTCAAATTCTTTGATGCACTTTCGGCAGAACAGTTGAACGCCCCGAACCCGCATCGTGTCGGAAAGAAACTCCTCATCTTTCAAATCTGCGATTTTAATGGTGGGGTGGTCTGAGACACCGTAAAAACCAATTCTACTCACGGCGTCGACCGCAGTCTTCGCCGCTTTCCCGCTTGGCGCTGTAATCGTCACGGTGCCGGCTTTGGAATCGACCACATATTTCACGGCAGGATCGACCTTCACCTCCTCATTGGCGGGAATGCCCGTGATTGCATCTTCGCATTCGCCGCAACTGAGATGAACGCCACTGAGGGTAACCGTTGTTTCCCCTTCCGGAACGGCAGCCGGATCACTCTTGGCCATCTCTTTCTTATCGCCGCTTTCGAGCCCTTTAATGTAATCGCGGTCAGCTTCTGAAAGCCCTGAGAGAGGCACGTCAAACTGGTTTCCATTTGCCATTTTTATCTGCACGGTCGACTCGTCTTTCATCCCGACATACTCGGCACTGATCTTCTTCCCGTCTGAGGCTCTCGTCCAGTCTCTCAACTCCGCACGGAGCATGGATGAAGCGCAAAACAAAACAGCAGTCGCAACAGTAAAAAGTTTCTTCATGAACGAATTGTATCCATTGTCGACCCGGCGGTCAATCCATCTCACGCCGCGGAAAACGCGCTTCTCACATTCTTTTCCATGGCGGGTGAACGTCCCATCACCGAATTGACATGTCTCACCCAAACTGGTGCAATCTCCCTGTGAAAAGCTACTTACTCCTACCTCTCCTTTTCCTCACTCTGAGTCCTCTCCATGCCGAAACACCGGTAGCCAAACCGGCTGCCGCTGCAGTGGTACAATTGGGAAACCTCTCCCAATGGAACAGCACCGGCGAATGGGCCATGGCCGAGTCCATCTCCGGCAGCACCACCGAGATGAAATGGAAATCGATTAAAGCAGGCAAGGCAATTCTCTTCAACGGAAAGTCGGGGAAGAGCACTAACATTGTCAGTAAAGCAACACATTCCGATGTCGAGGTTCTCGTCGAGTTCATGATCCCCAAATCATCGAACTCTGGAATTTACTTTCTGGATCGCTATGAGGTTCAAATTCTCGACAGCTACGGCAAAGCAGATGATGCCCTCTCTCACGGCGATTGCGGAGGCATCTACGAGCGATGGGACGAAACTATCGAAGATCCGAAAAAGCGGGGCTATGAAGGAACCGCTCCGACAACCAATGCCTCAAAGGCTCCGGGCGCCTGGCAGCAACTCATGATCGCATTCAGGGCTCCGCGTTTTGACGCTACCGGTAAGAAGTCCGAAAATGCGCGCTTTGTGAAGGTGGCCCACAATGGAGTCGTCATTCACGAAGATGTCGAAGTGACCGGCCCCACCCGCGGCGGGAAAGCCGGTGAGGAAGCCGCAGAGGGCCACTTTATCATTCAGGGAGATCACGGACCTGTTGCGATTCGCAAGTTCCAGATCACTCCGAAAAATTTCGAGTAGGAATTTCGAGTAGGAATTTCGAGTAGGATTTGCCGCGAGGAAAAATCAGCGGGAATCTTCCGGACTTTCAAAATCGGGATACGCGTTTAATGAGAGTTCATTAAAATCTGTCCCCAACTGCTGTTCCTCTTCAGAAACCTTCAGACCGATACTGTTATCGATCAGCTTGAAGAGAACCAGAGCGATCACGAAAGCACTCAGGCCGAGGGCAATCCCTCCCAGTAACTGAGTCTTAAGCCCCTCTACGCCTTTCATCTCTTCGGGCCCGAAAAGGGAAACTGCTCCCAGCCCCCAGAACCCGCAAATGAGATGCACGGGAACAGCGCCTCCCGCATCATCTATCCGCAGTTTCTCAACGAGGGAGGTCCCGAGGACTACCAGGATGCCGGCGACGGCTCCCACGATGAAAGCGGTCACGGGAGTCAGAGTCGGAGCACAGGCTGAAGCGGAAACCAGCCCGCCGACAACGGCGTAGAGCGTGGTATGAAACCCTGTAGCGCCATAACAAATGCGGTAAAGAGTCATAGCAGTGAGCCCGGAGGCGGTAGCGGAAACCAGGGTCATCATGATCACTTTTCCTCCTGACACTGCAGCAAGGCCGGCAAAGACGAGGTGAAGCCCGCACCACCCGATTAAAGCGAGAGAAACGCCGGCCGAAATAAGAGCCGGCTGGTGACCTGCCATATGCCTGAGTCTGCCATCACCGAGTAGGCGGCCTCTCCTTGGACCGACAACCATTGAGCCCGCCAGAGCGAAAGCGCCTCCGACGACATGAATCACGCCGGCACCGGCAAAATCGTAAAACCCAACCGGGGAACCTTCGAGCCAACCGGGAGCAGCGTCATCAGAGAGATAACCTCCCCATGCCCATTGAGCGAGAACGGGAAAAACAATACCCGAGAACAGCATTGAAAAAACGATCAAGCCGCGAAGTCGAATGCGATCAATCATCGATCGACAGGCAACAGAGAGAGTGACAGCAACGAGCCCTGACTGAAACACTAACAGGGTCCAACTATGATCACTCTCGCGGGACATCCCGGCAGCAATCATAGCTTTCCAGTCAGAAGCCGAAAACAGCCCCTCAAAAACCAGGATACCGAAACCGGTAAAAGCAATCAGACTGATTGCCGGAATCACGAAGTGGTTCAAGGAAGTGCTCGCGGCATTCTTTGCCCGCGCAGCCCCGACCGCGACAAGGGACAGCCCGAGTAGTATCACCAGAGGAAAGAGAACATTCCCCTCCGAAAAAGCGCCGGGAGATACTTGTAAAATCATAATCGGTAGGAGCCTCGTTTTTGCCCAAAGCAAGCGAGGCAAAGTTCATCATGAGCGGCCTCGAGCTGCTTTCGAATCCGGCGATCACGGACCTGTGAAATCAGAGACTTGCCGAATCCTTTCTCGGGAGGCTCTTTGCGCGAGTCATGTGGAATCGCTTTTATCGTGTTCCATTCCGGTTCGAGGATTCGACTGACCTGCCTCGAACTTAAGACATTCGAAAAGAGTGCCTCCACGTCCGCTTTGAAACGCGCTTCGCGTGACAGTGGATCAGGAGCTGCTATCGGAGTCGGCATCGATCCATTGATACCGGATTTTGCATCACCCGGCGAGTCAGAATCACTCATATCCGCCTTCTCTTCCGGACTTTCCACTTCAATTTTCAGTTCCGGCAGCACTACGGAACCATCACTATCGAGCTTCAACGAATCTTTCCATTCCACGAGAAACTCCTCGCCCGCCTTCTCAACGACAGCGGCATCGTCATCATCCCCGAAAAAGAAACAGAAAACGTAGGGCGACAAATTGAAAACAAGAAAGCCTCCGCCACTGTAGTCGAACAACGCGCGATTCAAGGGCTTACCCGAATTTCGATACTGCGCGAGCAGGGCCTTGATCTGAAGAACGAAATCATTCAACTGACGCTCCCCCAGTAACGTTTCAGAGCTGAGACAAACCCCGTCCCGGATTACCACAGTGCCTTCAAGTTTTCGAATTCGTTTGAGCCTTTGCAAGGCCTGCAACATGGCATCGTAGGAACTTGTCTCGCTGATCGTGTTTCCCATCGCCGTCAACTCTCAGAGGGTTCGCCGGCAAGACTTGCCTGCATCAAACTGGAAGCCGAGTAAGACTCACCAGAGACGAAAATTCCGCGCGCATCGATCTCACGGGATGAAGCTTTCATAAATCGAAAAGAAAGACCTCCGTCATCACTGCTCACGGCGCATCCGTTCAGCCGGGGCGTTCCAAGGGACCTCCCGAGCTCTTTACAGATCAATTGCAGGCCTTCCGCTTCACGGGCGAACTGGTTCCTGATCTCCTCGGAGTCGTCCCCGTCGACGCAATGGACCCGCTCATTGCTGATCTCCAATAGTGATAATATTTTTGCCGCCATGGAACTTGCCTTAGCATCATCAAAACGCTCTAATGAATTTTAAGAGTTACAAGATTGCCCCTGACATAACAAACATAAATTTGAGAATTTTCATCAAGTTTGATTAACTAATCATCATGAAGGTCTTTGCAAATATTGCCCTGCTCCTGATCCTGCTGGCCCTGCTCGGGTTGGCGGTAACAGTTCCGCGTCAATGGGCAAATCGCGAAGACAGGGATGCGGCCGAAGATGAAAAAGCGACCTTCGTGTTGAGCGGGCAACCCGAAGCCGCCCCGGTCGAACCCGATCAGGCGGGGCCTGATGAAGAGGTGGAGCAAACACCTGAGAAGAAGCCTGACGAAACACCTCCTTCCGAGATCCTTGCAATCCTATCAAAGCTGCAAGGCGGAGAATCAGAGGAAGCAGCCATCCTCATCAACGAAGCACTTGAAAAGCTCAGCGAAGAAGATGCGATCACCCTGCAATCCATTGTCGTAGCGGAAAAGGCGAGAGCGGAACAGTTCGAATCGCTGGCGGCTCAACTGAACGAGTCAAAAAAGGAACTCGCAGCCGTCGAGAAAAGCAGCAGGGAAGCCCTCGACGAATCGCTGAGAACCCTCGCAATCGCCACGCGACGAGCGGAAGATGCGACCGCGGAGTCAAAAAAGCTGACCCGGCAACTGGAGGAAAAAGCTCAAGAAGAGATCGCCGCGGCGAAAGCCGGGAAGCCGGCTGAAAGACCTCCTGAAAAGGCCATCAAACTCCCCGAAAAAGACCTCATCGACTTTTCGTTCGGCTCAACCTACCTGAACGATGCCAACAAGGAGACGCTGTCCAAAACGATCAAGATTCTGAAAGAGCGAAGTGAACTCGACGTGCAGTTGCGAGGTCACACAGACACCATTGGAGAGCCCGAATACAATGCAGCCCTCGCTCTCGCCCGATGCGAAATGACGCGGGATTTCCTGATCGAACAGGGAATCGAGAATCACCGTATCTCCATCGTCTCCTTCGGTGAGAGTCAGGTCTTTAAAGAAGGCGTTGTCGCCGAGAAACCCCGGCGGGTCGAAATCCTCTTCCGCCCCGGTCCCGGGCCCACTCGAACGTCCCGAAAGGTGGAGGCTGCCACGAGGTGATCCGTTCACCGCTCCGGCTCGATTAATGGCGTGTCCTCGTCCACTTTTTCCGTGGAACTTGATTCGATTCCTGCGACCATTGCAACCGCTGCCCCGGTGCGAAACCGGATTGCTGCCTTTCTCACTATGAAACTCCGATCATTACTCCTCATCCAGTTTTTAATCTTGCCGCTTTCGTCGGGATACGCGCAGGAAAAAGAAGACACCGGAAAGACGCTTGAGAAGCCGACCGAATTTCTCAGCTCTGCCGACTACGACAAAGAGGCAGTGGTCCGTATCAGCAGCTTCACTCTGCCCGAAGACATCGAAGCCTCCCTCTTCGCCGACTCCAGCCAAATTCAGAATCCGAGCGCGATTTGCTTCGACAGGAACGGCGATCTTTTCGTCGCAGAAATTCACCGCTGGAGAGCCGGCGTTCAGGACATTCGGAACGAGCAGCAAATCCTCCTCGACGACATCAACAACGAAACAAGCCGCGACCGCTACGAAATGTACGAACGCGACCAGGTGACCCGCCCCCTTTCCTTCTACACCGAATACACCGACCAGATCGTTCTTCTCAAGGACTCGGACAGGAACGGTCGAGCCGACAGCTCATCCGTTTGGGCAACCGGATTCAATGATGTATTGGACGGCCCCGGAATCGGACTCATCGCCGGATTCGAAAACGACATTTACTACACCAATATCCCCCACCTATGGAGACTCACTGATGCCGACAATGACGGCAAAGCTGAGAAGCGCGAATCGATTCAGGATGGCTTCGGCGTGCGGATGAGCATTTCCGGACACGACATGCACGGTCTCGTCTGGGGACCGGACGGCAAACTCTACTGGTCCATCGGAGACAGGGGCTATTCATTCACAACAAAGGAGGGCAGACACTATCACGAACCCTACCGCGGAGGCGTATTTCGCTGCGATCCTGACGGGTCAAACCTCGAAGAAATCTACACCGGACTCCGCAATCCGCAGGAACTGGCCTTTGATCAGTATGGAAACCTTTTTACTTGCGACAACGACGCCGACCAATGGGACAAAGGTCGACTCGTCTACATTCTCGAAGGCGGTGACTCAGGCTGGAACCACGGCCACCAGGTTCTTCTCAATTTCCGCAACCAGCTCGAACTGCGCACCCCCACCTACGAACACCCCGGTCACAAGTCGATTCCAATGAACCCGTGGATGACCGAAACGATCTGGGAAACACAACAGGATGGCCGCCCCGCCTACGCTCTTCCCCCTATCGATATCGTCTCATGGGGTCCGAGCGGGCTCGTTTACAACTACGGAGTTACCGCTATGCCGGATCGCTACGCGGAACATTTCTGGATTTGTAACTTCGGCGGAGCCAAGGGTGATCTTGAAGCCTTCAGCGTTAAGGAAAGCGGAGCTGGTTTCAAATTGGATCACAAAGAAGTCTTCATGGAAGGCCTTGGGAACACCGACGTCGAGTTTGGCCCCGACGGCCGCATGTATCTGAGTTGCTTCAACAACAACGGCTGGGTGAAACAGGATCTCGGGAACATCTACACTCTCGCTTCCCCTGAAAAGCTCAACTCCCCCGCAGTGAAGCAAACCCATGAAATCCTTCTCAAGGACTTCACTTCATTCGTCGAAGCCGAACTCGTCGATGCACTCGGCCATCCCGACATGAGAGTACGCCAAAAGGCACAGTTCGAACTCGTCAAACGCGACTCGAAAGAAGCGCTCCTGACCTCTGCACAACCGGGCGAAAACCAACTCAAGCGCCTTCACTCGATTTGGGGGCTGGGGCAGCTCGCAAGAAAGGATGAGACCCTTCTCACCTCGATCGCAAAACACCTCACCGACGAAGACGCTGAGGTTCGCACCCAGACCGTAAAGGTCCTTTCAGACTCACGAAATACGGAAATGGGTGTGCTCCTCGAACCACTCCTCGCGGATGCCTCCGACCGGGTGAGATCCTTTGCCGCCATCGGCGTAGGAAAATGCGGCAACGTTCCCGCCCTTCCCAAATTATTTGAGATCCTCGCTGCGAACGACAACAAAGACCGATTCCTCCGTCATTCCGCCGTTCAGGGAATGTGGTATCTCAACGAGCGGGAGAAAATCCTCAAAGAATTTCAAAACGAGTCCGCAGGCATCCGCATGGGAACACTCCTTTTCCTGAGAAAACTGAGAGACCCCCGCGTAAAGTACTTTCTGAGAGACGAAGACAAGAGCATCGCCTATGAAGCGATCCGGGCGATCAACGACTTGAATCTGATTACCGCAATTCCGGATCTCGCCAGAGAAATCGCCCCCTTCGCCGCTGGTGACGAGTCCGCCCGCTGGCCTCAAGACCATCGCGACATCATCATTCAAACCCGACTGATCAACGCAAACTTCCGCGACGGTAGCCCCGAATCGGCAACCCGGCTGATCAACTACGCGGCTCAGCCCAAGCTCCCCGCCACGCTTCGTGAACAGGCCCTCCTCGCACTTTCCGAATGGAAAAACCCCAGGCCGGTTGACTCGACCGACGGAAGCTACCGCCCTCTGGATCCCGCCTCACGCCCCGACATCAGCGAGGCGGTCCAAAAAGCGCTCCCCTCCGTTTTTGACACCGCCGAAGGCAATCTCGTCGGACTCGCCACCAAAATTGCACTCGAGTATGGCGTCGCGGCACCTATCGAATTGCTGATTGCCCAGGTCAGAGACGAGAAAGCCGAACTCGATTCGCGCGTCGCATCGCTCAACGGCCTTGCACGTCAGGACATCGCTTCTCTCGATCCCCTTTGGCCTGAGCTGCTCAAGTCCGGCAATGCCGAATTCAAAGGAGCAGTCGTATCTGAACTGCTCGCGGCAAATCCGGAACTCGGACTTTCCAATGCACTCGCCATGGCTGAATCCGACGACGTTAAAACGAGACAGCAGGGCTATCGCCTTCTCGGACCGGTCCAGAACCCGGATGTCGCCGCTCTCTTCGCGGAGCGCCTCTCAAAGATTTCCAATGAGAAAAAAGGCGCTCTACTCGACCTCATTGAAAATGCCGCCCTCCAGAACGACGAGACGGTCAAAAGTGCTCTCGCGGCCTACAACGCAGCACTCGATCCCGCCGATCCACTCGCGGCCTTTGAGCCGACTCTCCACGGGGGCGATGTCAATCGGGGCAAAGAGATTTTCATGACTCATGCCGCCGGCCAGTGCGCAAAATGCCACAAAGTGAACGGCGATGGTGGCGTCGCCGGTCCGGAGCTCACCGGCATCGGCACCCGCCAAACACGCGAATACCTCCTCGAGTCACTTGTCGCACCCAGCTCTGTGGTTGTTCCCGGCTACGGCTTAACGATGATGACGCTCAAAAGCGGCGAAACCATCGGAGGAACCTATCTCTCTGAAGACGACACTACCCTGACACTCAATATACCTGACCCGGACAATCCCACTCAACAGGTCGAAAAGAAAATAGCACTCTCAGAGATTGCAACGAGGCAGCCGCCCGTCTCCGCGATGCCCCCTATGGGTTTGATCATGAAGAAGTCAGAAGTTCGTGATCTCATCGCCTATTTGGCGTCTTTGCAGGAAAAAGGAGGAAAAAAAGGTCATTAAAGTCCTGTCTCATCCGTTTAGGTATTAGACGGGCGTTTCTTGAAAGAGGCCCTGTTCTACCCTATACTGTTAATTGTGATGAGGAAAACACTCCCAACTGCGTTAATCATTGCTCTGGCTTCCACTTGCGTCTCTGACGCTCAAGTGAAGAAGAGCAGCGGTTTTTTTGGCTTCAACCGCGACGAGGAGCAGCTTTCATCCGGCCTTTTCCCAACGGAAATAACGACTCAACCCGTTTCTCAGACGAGCACGGCTCCGGCAACGAACGCTCCCGCGCCTCCTTCCCAGTCCTCCGAAGATCACGACGGCATCTTCCGCGGAGGCTCCCCGGCACCTGTTGCTCCAGTGTCCTACGTCATTGAAGAAGGTCGAAAAGTCGACACAGCGGAAAAGAAATCATCTTTCTTCGGATTCGGAAAGAAAGACAAAGCGGAAGAATCCGATGCTCCCATCGTGACGCCGGTGCCCCCATCCACTCCTTATTTTTCAACGACTGCCGATCCGACTGTTTCGAAACCAGCTCCGGCGCCAGCGCCAGCGCCAGCGCCTCAAGCGGCTCCAGCGCCGGCTTCCGTTGCCATGGCTGAGCAGGAAGAAGACTTTGTCGCCGACAGAACAGAGGATACCCCCGAGTTCCAAACTGACGACAAAGAGTCAAAGGGCGGCGGGTTTTTCTCGTTTTTCAGCCGGAAAAAATCTGAACCGAAAGCCGATATGCCGTTCGTCGAACCTGCTGCGCCGGTCTCAGCGACCGCACCGGCCACAGCCACCGAAGTAGTGGCAAATACTCCGACAGAAACAGCGACTGCCGGTTCCGACGACAATATCTTTGAAGTTCCTTCGATGCCCCGCGCCGAGACAGAACCGGAGAAGGAGAAGAAAACCATCGCCGGAACCATTTTAGCTCCGGTGACGAAGATTCGCCCTCCCAAAAAGGAACTGGATTTCACCGGCGCGGAAACCATTATCGCCGACGGTGAAATCGTCAACGATGACGGCCAGAGCCTCAACAGTCGCATTGTGACGACACAGGGAGACGGAAAGAAAGACCCTCCTAAAATCGTAAACGGAGTGAAGACTTATTCCTCCTGGGAAGACGTCGAAGGCAGCAGCGTTTCAGCCGCCGAGAAGATCATTAAGCAGATCCGCTGATTGATCCGGCTCTTCCTGCCGGTTTTTACTGGAAAATGCTTCATCTTGAGGCAGCATTGGACGCCCGGTGTCAATGTCTTCCTCACTTTCTCAGTCCCCTTTTCTCAGCCGCTCGATCTGGCTGGTTTCCGCCGTTCTCGTGGCGAGATTGATCTACGCGTGGTTTGTTCCGGTCAACCCGGCCGGTGACGAGGCCTACTACTGGGACTGGGGCCGCCAGCTCGACTACGGCTACTATTCAAAGCCGCCTTTTATTGCCTGGCTCTACGCTTTCGTTGACTGGATTGGCCAAGGTTCCCTCTTCGGTATTCGCGCCACCGCAGCGGTTCTTGGAACGACCTCGGTGCTGCTCCTGTATTTTCTGACGGCGTCTCTTTTTGATCCCAAAACCGGTTGGATCGCGGTCATCCTCGGCCTCATAGCTCCCGCCAATTCCGTTCTCAGTTTTTTTCTCACGATAGATGCCCCCCTCGTCTTCACCTGGACCACCGCTCTCTGGATGCTGTGGCGCAATCTTTCCGGAAAAGGTGGAACGGGCACCCTGATCGTTCTCCTTTTTGCTCTTGGAATAGGTCATCTCAGTAAACAGATGATGATGATCTTCCCGGTTCTTACTGTGGTCTACCTCGCCCTGAACGGGGATACACGGCATCACCTGAAGCGCCCCGCATTGCTGCTCACCCTCCTCGGTTCGTATCTATTCCTCGCGCCGCCTCTGATCTGGAACGCTCAAAACGACTGGATCACCTTCCAACACACGGGTCATCATTTTGAAGTGGAGGAAAGCGACGGCTCGATGCTGATGACGCGTATTGGAGACTTTTTTGCGTTCTTCGGAAGCCAGTTTGGAGTGCTGTCCCCCGTAACCGCGTTTCTCGTCTACAGCCTCTGCATTCCCGGCTTGTTCATTATCCGCAAAGTGGCTGCCCCGATTCGCTTCTGCCTCACCTTCAGCGCTATTCCACTCGCCGGTCTTCTGATTCTCGCGATGCGCCAGGAGTTGCAGCCCAACTGGCCCGCCGTCTTCTATATGACAGCGATTTCCCTGACCGCAGGCTGGTACACGGGTCGTGTTACCCTCTTCAAGTTTCCCCTTATTTCCTGGCGAAGGCTTCTACCCGTTACCGTTTCGGTAGGCTTATTTCTCGTTCTCTACTTTTACGCCGGGCCGATGTTCTTCAAGGCCATTGGAAAACCGGGCCATAAGGCAGATCCGGAGCGCCGCCTCATGAGCCATGATCTCGTCGCCGACAAAGTCGAGATGATCCGCCGTGAGCAGCCTCATGCCGACGCTCTCTTCCTTGCCGCGATCGGACACCGCGATCTCATCAGTCATCTCGCCTTCGGCCTCCCCGATCAACCGCGGGTCTACGGATGGCACGGACAGGACAAAATTTTGTCACAGTATGATCTCTGGCCCAATCCCGAAGACGACGGCTTCGCAGGCAAAAGCGGACTGATTGTGCATTGGGGAGCCACCGCTGAACTCCCCGCCAAAGTCGCGAAGGCTTTCACCTCAGTGAAAAAGCTTGAAGAATTCACGGTGCCCTTCGGCTATGCTACCGAAAGGACCTACACCGTATTCCGGGGCGATAATTTAAAATCCTGGCCCGAAAACGGCAGTAAATAACCATTTCCGATTGTTATGAAATCCCCCGGCTACACTTCTCCTTTTGAACAAACAAAGGGCCTCAGAACCTCCGCTCCGACTTTCGACACCGTGAGCGTCGTCGTTCCCTTCTACAACGAGGAGGAGTGCGCAGAGTTTGTTCTCAAAGAAATCGTGGCTTGCCAACCTGACGCTGAGATTGTGGCAGTGGACGACGGCAGCACCGATAGCACCTGGGACATTCTCTGCAGCGTCGAAGGTGTCACCCCGGTTCGGCTCACCCAAAACCGCGGTCAAAGCGGAGCTCTCTACGCGGGCCTCAAATTCGCTTCCGGCGACATTCTCGTGATGCTCGATGGTGACGGACAAAATGACCCTGCTGACATTGGTAAACTGGTCGAACTCGTTCGAGGAGAAGGCTGCGATGTTGCCGTGGGAAGACGAGCCAAACGAAAAGACACCTGGAGCAAACGCACCGCCTCCAAAATCGCCAACCGGATTCGTCGCTGGTTCATTCACGACGGCATCAGCGACACCGGTTGCTCCCTGAAGGTGATCCACCGCGACTACGTCGATCTTCTCGTCCCTTTCAACGGGCTGCACCGTTACCTCGCGGGCATCTTTACTCATGCCGGTCTCCAAATTGCGGAAATCGACGTGAATCACCGCGAGCGGAAGGCCGGGACATCGAAATACACCAATCTCGACCGTGCCATCCGCGGCGTCTACGATCTCATTGGCGTCTGCTGGCTCCTGAAGAGGGGCGTCATCATTCCCCCGCTTGAATCAGGCGGCAAAAGGGACGAAGCTTCCAGGTGATTTCGCTTTCGCCGACTCATTCATTTCTCCAGAATCATCCCATGAGAATCCAAATCATCACGAGTCCCCTCTTTCTCGCAATGGTGATGGCGCTCCCGATGACCGCCTGCGTTGAGACGAGTAGCACAACAGCATCTTCGCTGAACTCCGGCTCAGCCACTACCACGGCCCCCGCCCCGCAGGAGAAACTCACCAAGCACGACGCTGCATTGAGATTTCTCACCGCCTTCATTCGTCTGGACCGGGGCATGGCGTTGCAGTATGCCACTCCCGAAGCGGTCAGTAAGCTGAATTGGAACATGCCGCACGGCGGCAACATTCCCTACTACGACGACAAGATGATCCTCTATTACAGAGGAGGGCTCGCCAAAGTCTACTTTCAGGAAGACGCCAATGGAAGCTTCCGCGTTTCCAATCTCCACGTTTACTGAGAACTCTTTATCCTTATCTTTAACTTTATCTTTTTCCCTCTTCCAGAGCTCAGAAAGCTCAAGCAACAGGGATTAAGAGTAAGATCAGGAAAAAGAAAAAGAGTCTTAGCGAACTGATCGTCCACTCGAAGCGAGTTGCTACCGCACGATAGTTGCTTCAAAGCCTATCCGACTTTTCACCTTTTACTTTTCACCTTTTACGACGCGCAGCGTCCCTCTAGCGGAACATCTCGCGCGCGGAATAGGCGACACCCAACGCCGCTGACCAGTCACCTCCCGAGGCCCACTCGAATCGAGTCGTCACCTGATCGGGATTGATCGGGCTGCGCTGGTAAACCTCCCAGGCACGCTCTGCAAAGCCTTCGCGAATCCAGTCCATGTACTGATCGCGGAAGCTCGTTTCAGCGAGACCGCCACCAATAACGACAAGCCCCGGATCAAAAACACGCACGAGATCAGCAATCCCGTAGCCAAGGATCTGCCCCTGCTGACGAAAGATACCAATCGCCATTTCATCACCGTCCGTAGCATAGTCACGAAGCGCGAACGCCTTTTCTTCAATCGTCTCGATCGCCTGAATGGGGTGATTCTTATTCTCCTCTTTCGCCAACTCGAGTCCCACACGACGACGAAGCGCGACAAGTGAAACCCAGGCCTCAAGGCAGCCTACTTTTCCACATGAACACTGAGGAAGCTCGCCATCATCTTCACGATGGGGAACGGAAATGTGCCCCACTTCGAGAGCCATCCCATTCGCGCCCTCGTAGGCGGTTCCACCCGGAAGAACGAGTCCACCGCCAAGCCCCGTGCCGGGAGCAACCAAAAGCAACGCACCGTGGTGCTTACGACGCACTGAATACTCCCCCAGCGCAGCGGCATTGCCGTCATTCGTCATGTAAACCGGCGTACCGCCGAGACGGGCGGAAAAAGCATCGCGGATATTCGTCCCGACCCAGTCTTCAGCAAGATTGGCACGTCCCCAGATCACACCGTCACTCGAAGGCGCCGGCACATCCATTCCGATACCACAGACCTGATCCCGCGAAACGCCGATATTCGATGTCAACTGATCGAGCGCCCCTTCCAGCTGACCGAAAGTCGCCTCGTAGCCGTCTTTGACATGACTGCGAACCTCAACCATTTCGCCGGCAAGATCGCCTTTTTCATCCACCAAAGCGGTTTTCACCGTGGATCCACCAATATCAAGTCCTGCAAAGTATTTCGCGTTTTCAGCCATATCTATATCCCGTTTAGAAAAGAAACGAAGGAATACGCTTTGGCTTTAGCGACGTCAACGGGGAATTCTTAGTTGGCAGGCAAATCCCCGGGGTATCAGCTGAAATGTCGCACATCCTTTTTGGGTGGTGAGGCAGGTTTCGGGGTAAAGGCTCACGGCTACGGAGATGTCATCCGATTCCGAGAATGCAACTTGGCTCAACGGTCAAGAAATGTCGCCTGCCCCCGTGAATCCAAGAGGGTCATGTCGACTCAGAGCGAGTAGCCGCTTGTCCACCACCGGCTTGTTCGCTGTTGTGTTTGGGGCTAGTTCGAATCAGTGAATGTTGAATGGCCCTCGCCTGGCTTCTCCGTGTTTCCTGCTGAATGCTCCAGCCGTGAGATTTTCCACCGCAGAGCAATTTTCTCGACCGTGCGTCCGAGCCAACCGGCTCCAAGTATCCACATAAGTGTCTCGGCCGATTGCGACTTTCCATGGGAGACAAAGAGTGCAAATGCGATAAATCCTACCGCCAGAACAGACGATAATACTATTTCCTGAGATGTGGGGTTCACCCGCTGCAGCTTTGTAGGATTTGTCTCCCTCATCATTTCTGGCTTACGTTAAAGGCCTGCCGCCCGAAAAAGAGAGCGCGACCACGAGTGGAGAATAAGAATTCTAATCAGGGAAGTAAATCGACTCGGAGCGTTTTTCGGGCTTGAGATCTCCAACTTGTTCGCGCGATTGGTCTGCGTGCAAATCGATGAAAGCTTCAGCGAACCCGATCTTCGTCTTTGGCTTTCATGCCGATCTGTTTGTTGTGCAAGATTCCGATGACGACCCGGAAAAGAAGCACTGCGGTGATTACGTAGATAGTCCATGTCACGTAGTTCGAATACTGTTCAGGAATCTCAATTTCATTGTTGCTATGACGCCCACCAATGTGAAAGGGGCCGTCTACTATTGTGAAAAGGACTGAGAATCCGAATCCCCAGAGCAATATACCGACTCTGTCAGCTACATCGATAGTTGTGCAGTCGTCGGTAGCTTCGGGTTCCTTCATTTTCAGCAGAACAGTTTTATTCTGGATGGGTCTCCTGTTCATTGTTAAGGAACCCCCTCCTGTTACAGATTGGCACTATAGGTGCATAGAATCCAGCTTTTCCAGTCAATTCCCGCCGCGACGTATCATTGTTCATGATGATTGGCAGGGAATGCCTGATCCCTCCCCCATGGTAGAGAACTGTGCGTCATTGCATAGTTGGTAGCGCAGCGTATCGAGCGATAGCAGAAGCTGAAGAGTCTCTATCAGCCGCTAAAATGCCCGGCTGCACTTTCACTATATAGCGGCAGTTTTCAGCCCGCCCTCGTGAGCAACGACTGCTCGTGATGATTCCACCACTTTCGTGGGGAGAAAGAGTCCGTTGAAATCAAACTCTTCGGTGAGCTCGTAGCCGAGGCCCTCCAGCAAAGCAAAAATCGATTTCCTCGATGAATCGAATCCGTTGAGATTGCCATCATAGATCTCCATGATGATCGCAGGGCGGTGCGTCTTCAGCATTTCCATCATCCCTTTGAGAGCCTCTTCTTCGGCTCCCTCGATATCCATCTTCACGAGCCCAACTTTCATGCCCGTTTCCTCAAGGTAGTCGTTGAAAGCGGCGAATTGATCCAACGCTTCCACCTGGACTTCAAATCGCTCGCCATCACGGTGCGCGGGATCAGTGGGTGACTCAAGGGAGGACTGCCCGACGTGCTCGGGCGGTTCGACGAAGGTCGCCATCCCCGCCTCTGAAGCGAGGGCAACCCGGAAGACACGGACGAGCGAACCAAGGCCATTCACTTCGACGGATCGCTCGAGGCAATCTGCTGTTTTTGTTCCCGGCTCGAAAGCGGCGACGGGACATCCCACATCTTTCGCGACACCGAGGCTGTGCAGCCCGAGATTCGCCCCCACATCGAGGAAAATCCTGTTCGGGTCCGCGTGCTCACGCAGCAACCGGCAGGTCTTGGGCTCATAGGTCCCGAAGTAACGGAAAATGCGGGAGAGATGATCCCGGGGACGAACGAAGAGCTTCACTCCGGTTCTCATTTGAACCGGCTGCGGCAGGGCATCAAGCTGATCCTTCGCCTCATCCGAAAGCAGGGTGAACAAACGGTAACGCCCTGTCGCAAAAGGCCAACAGTGCATGAATTTGATGAGCAATTTCGCAAAAAACATGATGCGTTAAAGTGAGTCCAGAATCGTTAATCCATTTGAATCATTTCGATAAGCGGATCAACCAAATTACAAAAATACTAGTTTTTATAGTATTTGTCAATTTGCTTAGCGATCCACAAGCATCGCTTTGATCCACGCATACACATTTTTCCCGATCGCTTCGTATCCCGCGTCATTGGGATGCACTGCGTTATCGTGCGGGTATCCGAGATGCGGATCGACACTGTGTGAGGTGGGAACGACGAAGATCTTCTCACTTTCCCGCCCCGAAAATGCCTCAAGCTGTCGCTCTACGAGGCGGTATTGAATGCGTCGCCAGCCGTCCCTCGTATAACGTTTTCCGTAGTTTGCGACAAAGGCCCCTTCCCTGTCATTCGGTGCCGGAGTGAGCCCAATGCCGACAACCGCCTTCGGCGCAGCCTTCCTCAACGATGCGAGGAACGCCTCAGCCTGTTTCATCATCGCATCGATTCTGGCCTCGATTGCTGCGGGATCCTCAGGGTTGGCATGGAAGCAATCGTTGACACCGAGGAGTATAAAAACAAAATCAGGCACGTCCCCGTCATGGAACTCTGAGAAATAGCGGGAAACGTTGAGCCCGGGCTGACCTTTCTCAGAGAGGAACACAAAAGGACTCGTCCGCATTTTTCCGGTCTGATCATCTTTCGGTTCATAGCGGGTGTTGAACCGGGCCCAGCTCCAGCCACCATAGCCTTCGTGGAAGACTTTCGCCGCCGCCGACTTTGGATGATGCGTCCCCATGAATTTCCATGCCGGATTGCCCGGTTCATCGAGAAGTTTCGCAAGGGTGTTCGGATAACGGGACGCATTGGTGAGACTGTCACCGACGATAAGAAGTGAAAGTGCCCTCTCATCGCCCGCATTGGCCGGGACTACTCTCACTATGAACGATGCGGACGTGGATGGTCCGGTCACATCGCGGGCGACTCGAACCGTGATGGGATGATCACCGGCCTCTCCTTCAGCAGCACTCAGATGCCACACCTCGTCCTCGAGCTGACCAACTGCGCAATCGATCTCAACCTCCAGTGAATCGGTCGGCAAGACTTGAACAAAACTGCGGCAGTTCAACGAAGTTGGCACGCCTTCCACGGCGTAGAAGATTTCCGGAACGGTGAGTGTCAGCGGCGAATCGGGATCAGCCCCGTTTCCGCACATCAAAAATCCCGTCACCAACGCTGCTAAAATCCACCTCCTCATGAGTAAGGTTGTCGCAAAATAGCGCAGTCGAAGCAACGTCAAATGCATGGACTCAACAGGGTAAGGTCAAAGGCTCAACCCTGTTTAACCCACTCGCGTGACAGGTAGTTCCGCCTCTTTTGCCTTTACGGCGACGAATAAAATACTCAGAATTGTCGTCCACCCCTACCCCCCTTGAAAAGTCGTCCGGCTTTTCGAATATTCGTTAATGACCCCGGCTGTAAAAGCACCTCGCAGAGCGCATGCATTCTCATTGATTGAGGTGGCGCTTGCGCTGGCCATCTTTTCGTCGGGCATTCTTTTGCTGTTCTCAATGTTGCCGGGAAGCCTTTTCACGATGAAGGAAGCCTCTTCACGTTCCATCGAAAGGCGCATTGCAAGAAACCTCGTCAACGATCTGATGCTCAATGAATGGGAAGTGCTTCATCAGTTCGACAGCAGACAGCTCGGAAGTCGCCACTTCGACTCGCAGGGCATCGAACTTTCTGAATATGGGATAGACGCCATCTTCACCGCGAGAATCAAAATCCACTCCCGCGACGTGAATATCGATCCTAACAGAACACTTGAAGAAGTCGGTATTTCTGATTCCGAAGACTATTCATTGCCGGACGACATCTACCTTGGAAAGTCGACAAGCCAGCACTCACGGCGTATCACCGTCGAGATTACCGACGTACCGCTAGAGTCGTTTGACTTCGATGATCCGGAAAACGCTACGCGCTTTCGGAGGTTCTCAACAGTGGTGGCGAACATGAAAAACACCGACTCGTTAAACCAGCAGTTCTAGCGATGCGGAAGAACAGGATCAACAACCGCAGGCTCAGTTTCCGCCAGGCCTTTTCGCTGGTAGAAATGTTAGTATCAATGGCGATTCTTTCCATCATCATGGTCTCAGCCGCGACGATTCTCAAAACGACTCAGGAGGTTTGGACCACGTCGTGGGAGAGAACGTCGCAATTCAGGGACGCGAGACTCGCTTTCGAACAGATCAGCCGGAATTTGAGCCAATCCACTCTGAACACTTACTGGGACTACGACTACTCGGGAAGCAAATCGACGACGGGTGTTCCCGGCGAATACCGCCGCGACTCCGAACTGCATTTTTTCTCTGATGATACCGCACGTTTCATGGAGGATAGAAAGGCTGTCACTCATGCTGTTTTCTTTCAGGCCACTCTCGGATACACAAGAGACGAATCATACGAACGGCTCGACGGCCTCCTCAACGGTCTCGGGTATTTTGTCGAGTATGCTGACGACGAGTATGGGAAACCGAAATTCCTCATTGCCCGGGAAAGAGGCAAAATATCAAAATGGCGATTCCGCTTGATGGAGTTTCAGTCCCCGACTGAATTCAACACCGTCTACGAGGCGGACGAAGCGGGCGGTGATTCAGCAGCAAAGATCAGGGAATGGTTTTCCGCCGAGCAAATCGCGGCCTACAAACGCCCTCTGGTCGACAACGTCATCGCCCTGATAATTTCCCCTCAGTTGAGCCAGGTTCCCGGGACCCCGCCATCCACCGCTTTGAGAATAGCGCCTCTCTACCGCTATGATTCGCGAAACGCCTCCAATCCGGACACGCTGAATGTCCTCCCTCCCCTCGTAAAAATAACCCTCGTGGCGATTGATGAAGCGGCGGCGATACGCCTCGAAGCGTCGGCAGATCAGGGAAGCCCCCCGCGCCTTGTTTCCCCGCAATGGTTCAAGGAGGCAAAGAACTACGAAAAGGATCTCCAAGCCCTTGAGCAGTCCCTCACTGACCGCGGATTGAACCACCGTGTCTTTTCAGCAACCGTAGCGATTCGCTCTGCAAAATGGAGCACATGAAATCAACCGGTCCATCACACGCCGTAAAGGCAGCCGGTTTTTCACTCATTGAAATTCTCGCTGTCCTCACGATCATTTCACTGCTGCTCTCTATGAGCGTCATGGGAATCAACCGCGTTACAGAGGCCACTGATTTAACCAACAACGGGGATCAAATCGTCAATCAACTCGTTCAGGCCCGGCAGAGAGCAATTGCCGACAACGCCCATGTTGAAGTTCGAGTTTACCCTCCCCCGGAAGACAACCGGAACAAAGAGTGGACCCTGGTTCTGGCGAGGCAGGGTCTTGATGAGACTCCGGCAACGTTGCAACAACCGCTCATCCTCAGCGAGAGCATCGCCATCAGCGAAGACAGAGACTTTTCCACCCTTATCGCTGCAAGGAAGGCGGAGAAAGATGAAGGACTGATACGAACCGCTTCGGGAACCGAACAGAAATACCACGGCTTCAAGTTTCATCCGGATGGATCGACTAACTTACCCATAAATCCCAATGGCGACACCTGGCACCTCACGGCAGCTTCGCGCAAGGATCTCGAAAGAAACAAAGGTACACTGCCGGACAATTTCTACACGATTCGAGTCGATCCCTTTACCGGTGCGGTTCGCTCCTTTCGCCCATGACAATGAAACCGCCACGGCCAGCTCTGCATCACAGGCCTCGCGGGAATTCCGCGGGAGCAGCGCTTATATCCATTCTTCTGCTCATGGCTCTGATGGTCATTCTCGTCATGGCAATTGTTCTTCTGGCACAGTCAGAATCACGCTCCTCAGCCGTCTATGAGAATCAAATTTCATCGAGAGATCTCTCAGATGTCGCAACCAGCCTGGTCGTGAGCCAACTGCGTTCCGGCACCGTGGGAAAGTCGGAAACATGGGCAAGCCAGCCCGGTGCAATCAGGAAATATGATGAGAACGGCGACTTCCTCGCTGGCTACAAATTGTTTTCAGATGACGACATGATCATTTCCGACGAAGAGGAGTTTCTTGAGGATTTACCTCCGGGAAACTGGCAAAAGGAAAGGCAACACTTCGTTGACCTGAACGAACCTTCGATGATGGATCGCAATCTCATCTTTCCCATCATCGACCCGAGGGCGCTGGGAACCGTTGAGGGATTCGACATTGCCGAAACAATCGATGGAACTGTTCTTTCAGATGACACCACGGCACGACTCCCTATGCCGGTGAGATGGCTCTACCTCCTCGAAGACGGAACATCAGGTCACCTCGACCCCGAAAACGGAAAGTTCACAGCGACGCGACCGAACGGCGAACGGGTCACACCCGAAAAAGACAATCCGATCATAGGTAGAATCGCCTTCTGGACGGATGACGAATGTTCGAAGCTGAATATCAATACCGCATCCGAGCCCACCTTTTGGGACACGCCGAAATCAGTCTCGCGTGAAGACTTGTGGTATGGACGGGCGCAGCCCACCCGGAAAGAGTATCAACGATTTCCCGGCCATCCTGCTACGACGGCGCTATCCCCTGTCCTCTTTGGAAATGAAGTGATCCGGAAAACCATTGCGGAACTGGATGGTGACTCGATGCAGACATCGAGAAGACTGTCGCGCGACATGCAGAAGAACGGCGAGATCAAGGAAGTCATCTACGACCTCATTCCCCGCGTGAACAAAGGCGGCTCGCAAAGCGCAACGCGGGTTAACCGCCGGGGAGACCCGGGCGTGGAGCCGGATAAAGACAGACTTTACGCGAGCGTTGATGAATTCATTTTTAAAGCCCCCCGGCTTCAGAAAAAGGCTGGAGTGAGAGAAGCTTCAGGAATTGTGAATCGCGACCTCCTTGAGAAATCCCGCTTTTTCCTCACCGCGCACAGCCGTGCGCCGGAGCTGAATCTCTACGGCCTCCCCCGCGTCAGTATCTGGCCCACAACCGCCGATGAAAAAAACGACCGCTTCCTAACCGGCTTCGACAATCTGATTCGATTTTGTTCCACGACCTCGTCGGGCCATCCCTACTACTTCACGCGCATGAATGCCGACAGTCCAACCGACGACTGGAAAAAAATTGACCGGAATCAGGAGGTCTATAACTACCTGAAGCAACTTACCTCAAAACCGGTTCCGGGGGTGGGAAAGGACTTCGCCTCAAAATTCGATGAAGATCACGAGCAGATTCTCACCGAAATTTTTGACTATGTCAGGACCACGAATCTCTTTGATGACAATCACCCTAAACTGTTCTACACGGGAAAAGAAAGCAGCGCGAACAAACAGACACAGTTCACGAACGGACGCACGCTCTACTGGAGCAATGGTGAACTCAAAGAAAATTTCAACGGCACGCACCAGGGACATGGTCAGGTTGCCCCTATTCAGATAGGAGACACCATGGGCTTCGGCCGTTTCCCCACCTTCTCGGAATTCTCTCTTGCCCTGATCTGTTGCGCGACGCCGGGGGATTCTCCGCGGCCGCAACGGGACGGTGGGGAACGCATTGTCGATACTGTCCCGATGAAACTCCCTCCCGGTTATAAGGGGGGAACAACCAGAATACATTTCACAAACTTCCCTCCACTGGATCCTCTGCCCTCGAAAGTAAACGTGAGAACCCTTGCCCCTGAAAAGTGGCCCTACTTTGCCGTCCGCGACCGAAACGACAAGCTCAGACATGCCAATGACCCGGCGCACCCCGGCTACGACCCTCTGAACTGGAACCATGCGCTGCCGGTCTGGAAAGGTTGGCACACCGGAAACACAAGACCAACGAGCTGTAAGAAAAACGAGATTGTGGTTCAGCTCTGTGTTATCTCCGAGGCGTTCATTCCCGGACAGGGCTGGTCATCGATCAATTCACGAATGCGAACCCAATGGACTGGTTTGAATTCGCTGCAAATCAACAAAGAGGACCTCGGACTTGCACCTATCATCAATAGAAACCGATCCGGCAGTCTGAGCTCCGGATTCCATGGCCGCGCGTGGGGAGGCAATGCCGGCTTCCGGGGTAACACCGATTTTGGTTTTGTGAGTGAGCCCGTTAAAATCGACATTTCCTCCGGGAAGATCGAGTTCAGCCAAACAGCACCTCTGACGCTCGACGTTTTCTGCGAGCACAATGGCTACCAGAGCCAGTTCATTCAACGCATTCACCTGCGTTTCCCCGACGCGGATTTCCCCATTCCTCTCATTCAAAAAGAAGGGACTCGAAACCGGGCCGGAAGACCGGAAACCTCAGCGCGGTATTGGTGGACGTTCAACAACTCCAAAATCAACAATGCACGAAAATACCCCGAAGACGATCCCCGCCCCGATGTTCCATGGCACTTGAATGGTCAGGCTCTCGTGAACGGAAAAAAGAAGTCAAGAACCGGTAGAGTTCTCCAGAACAATCACCTTATCGGCGCCTACTACTGGGGCGGCCGGCTTACCGGAAAGGGTTCCAACCCCGGATCTCCGTGGACTGCGGCAAACAACCATAGCAATGACACAAAAACGCTCAATCCACGCTGGGCCGCAGGAGTTCACAAAGGCGGCTACTGGAAAGAAGGAGACGTCCTGAGAAGCCTCGCCCCCTTTCACGGGCGCGGTAACGGGATAGCAGGTGGCGACTATAGACTGATTGCCGCGAGTAGAAACGTGGATGTGAATGTCTTCCGTCCCCACGCCGGTTACTTCAACCCCGGCGAACCCATTGACCACACCCTCTTCCTTCCCGCGGGTGCCCATTACTACTGGCGGTTTGGAAATGCAGACCTGCACAAAACGCCGGACGGCTTCTATCCCCGATTTAACTACCCGGTCGAAACCCAGTTAACCGACGCCAGTTATCACTTCTCCAAATTCCCCGACTTTCCGCGAGGGTTTTCATCCCCCGACGGAATGACGCCCTCCAAACCGATTTCAACCGGCGATTTTGACAACGGTGTCGCCCTCACCGTCGATGGCCCCTACATAAACAAACCCGATGGCGGGAATCGTTCAGATCGCTGGGGTGTCAGTCGGGGTGATTCCTTTTCCGACGTCCCCACCCCCTATTTTGACAACAACTGGGGACAGGCCATCCAGGGCCCGGGCTACTTCTCACCCAATCGCCAAATCAGTTCCCCCGTCATGTTCGGTTCCCTTCCAACCGGCGTGAAACGTCAGCTTCCCTGGCAAACCCTCCTTTTCCGCCCCCAAACCTGGGGTAACCCTGCCGATCCCGGCCGCCCGCATCCCGGATCTGAAGGACTCAAAGATCACTACCTTCTCGATCTCTTCTGGATGCCGGTGGTAGAGCCCTACGCCATCAGTGAGCCTTTTTCCACCGCCGGGAAGATCAACCTCAACTACCAGATTCTTCCTTTCACAAATGTAAAACGCGCGACGGGACTGCACGGCATAATGAAAGCGGAAGAGATGCTGATCATCTCCGATCAGGACGCGGCCCATTATAAAAACTGGGATCACGCCCTCGCCGACTACTACGTCCCTCCGCTCCCTTCCAAAGTGCACTTGAGACATCTCATCGATATCGATGAAACGCTCAAACAGTTCGACGATCGATTTCTAAACGGTGAAATTTTCCGCTCGGCCACCGAGATATGCGAGGTGCATCTGATTCCGATGCGTGAGCGCCCCGGGTTGAGTTCGCTGAACATTCCGGAACCGGAGGAAGGCAAAACAATCCAGCCCCGCATCGACACAATCATGAAAGGCTTCTGGGCGAATCACAGTCCCACCGGAGACAATTCGAGAGAGCGCCCTTACTCTAACATTTACCCAAGGATAACAACAAAATCGAACACCTTCAGAATTCACACAAGGGTTCAGGTTATAAAAAAGGCGAGAGGCAGTGATCACGAAACTTTTGATCCTGACAGAGACACCGTTGCCAGCGAGTGGCGCGGCGAAACGCTTCTGGAGCGCTACATCGATCCCAACACCGACGCTATTCCCGACTACGCCAAATCGGGCAACGCATTGAACAAAGAGAATCTCGACCGCTTTTACCAATATCGGATTCTCTACCAAAAGCGGTTCGAAGGTTGACGTTTTTGCCTCCCGCCGCCCGACCTAACAGGGTAAGGTCAGAGACTCAACCCTCTTCAATTCCCCTCTCCGGAAGGCTGCACCCGAGCACTTTCGCAAAGACATCGCCTGTTGCACGGGCCATCGCCTCGCGGCTGTTCGCCCGGAGAACCCATTCGCGGGCCTGATCGCCCAGTTCACGACAACGCGCTTCATCCGCGAGAAGTAAGCCGATTTTCCCGGCAAGATCTTCGGCATTCTCCGGTTCGCAAAGCAATCCCCCTCCGCTGCCGGCAATCATTTCAGGGTAGGCGCCACGATCCGGAACCACGACCGGCAAACCGCATGCCATCGCTTCGAGAACACTGAGTCCCTTCGGCTCAATAAAACGGGCCGGAACGGTGAACACATCGACCCGGTTCAGCATCTCCATTTTTGCTTTTCCATCCGGCGAGACGTGTATCTCCGAACGATCTTCAAGACCTGCCCGCTGAATCTTCTCACGCTGCTCATCAACAAAGGCTTCGTCCTTTTCAGAGAGCCATCCCCCTGCCTCGAAGCGAATTGAGCTATCAGCGGCGGCAAGGATAAGAAACGCATCAACGGCGAGATCGAATCCCTTCTCGGGAGCGAGCCGGGCAAAGTATCCGAGTGTCTTCCCCTCCCGCACGGTTTGGTGGGACGCTACCACCGCTTCGGAGCCATCGGTCTGAAGCCCTAACGGGGTAATAAAGTATTTCTCTGCGGGGATTCCGAAAACCTCTGAAATGTGGTCACGATAGAACCCGGAAAAAGTGATGAAACCGTCAGCCTGCGCCGCAAGCTGAGACATCGCGTCGAGAACCTGCCCGCGCCAGGGCTCTTCCAGTTCATCAAGGAAGACATCGTCACCCTGCAACATGACAAGAACGGGAATATCCAGCTCGCGCTTCAAGGCTGGTATGCTTCCCCCGACGAGGAGGTTGGTCAGACAAATCAAATCGGGCTTCACGACCTCTTTGAGCCAATGCACAAGCCGCTGCACTTCCTTTTTCTGGAATCCGTCCTCACCTCGCACCATCGAATAGGTCATCGCCCCGAGCTCCTTCGCGCTCACGGATACGGCCCCCGAAGCGACCCGGCGAATCAATTTCGGATTGTCGAGCCAGCGATCGAGGAACTTCGGGATCCAGCGGAAGAATGGAATTTTCTGCTGCAGGTAAACATTCACCCCGCCGAAGAAAACCTGGTCTACCGAGCGATCCTCCTCGTCCACGCGGATCGGCGTGTAGAGCGGGAGCAGCATGACATCCCAACCCAGTTTTTCCAATCCGGCAACAAGAGCGTTGTCACGAATGCAACTGCCGCAGTACATGCCTCCGGCTCCGGCAGTGATGTAAACGATTTTCGGGGGAGAGTTCACGATTCAAAAATTTCCTCGCTATTACCTAAAACGGAAGCGCATCATTACGCCAGTGATAGATTTGCGGATACCCATATTGTTCCCTTTAATGAAGCCCGATTTCATCCCCGTTGCAGCCCTCGCTTTTTGCCTGACCTCCAGTTCCGTCTTCGCAGATTGGCCCCAGTGGCGGGGGCCGGATCGAAATGGCGACGCCGGGCCGGATTCGGAACTTCCTGAAACTTTCGCGGAGGACTACGAACTCACCAGGCGCTGGGAGACGAGCGACGAGATTCCCAGTGATCACTACGGAGGTCATGGCAGTGTCATTGCCGCTGAAGGCATGGTTTTCCTCTCCTTGGTTTGGCATCACGACGAGCCAACTGAGACAAGGAAGATCGATTCAAACGTGCTTTCCACTCTGGGATACCGCGGGCTCGGAGGAGTTCCTGAGGAAACAGTCAAAGCCATGGAGCACGAAAGGATGAATTTGAGCCGGCGCCTCCGCGGCGAAGCGCTTGACGAATGGGCGAAGGACTGGGTTGAGAGCAACCTCGACAAAAAGACTCAACTGAGCCTTGGCAGCTGGGTCGTATCACGATTCAAAAAGGGGAAAGCGGCAATCCCCTTCACCGTTTACGACACGCTTCAAACCGTATCAAAGAAGGAATTTGCGAACCAAAGCGAAGTGGAAGCCTGGGTCGATGCGCAGGGCTTTGATCCGGTGATTCGTGAGCAGATTATAAAGGCAATTCCGGCAACAAAAAAAGTGGCAGACGATGTCGTTCTCTGTTTAAACGCCGACGACGGCAAGGTCGTTTGGCGTTTTGAGACAAAAGGAAAGCCGACCGGACGCGGCTCATCCAGCACCCCGTGCTTCGCTGACGGAAAGGTCTTTGCCGCACTCAGTGAAAACCTCTACTGCCTCGACGCAAAGTCGGGAAACGAACTGTGGCGTGCGCCCCTTACCGGAAAAAACGGTCCTGCATCGTCGCCTCTGGTTTCGGCCGGGACAGTCTTCCTGCAACAAAACCGGCTCTCCGCTTTTGACGTCGAGACCGGCAGGGAGCGCTGGTCAAATAACGAAATCAAAGGGGCCAATGCTTCACCGGCGATCTGGAAAGGAACCATTCTTTGCAACTCGCAGAATGAGTTCATCGGAGTGGACGCGGTCACCGGTGAGACGCGTTGGAAGCTGGCCGGTGGTGGAGATGCCACCCCTGTCGTTTCCGGCGACCACGTCATCGTGACCAGCAAAACCGATGGAAAGAACCTCATCGCCTACAGGCTTTCCGAAGAGGGTCCGGAGGAACTGTGGTCCGAATCTTTTCTGGCGCGACGCTATGGCTCAAGCCCTATCATTTTTCAGAATGCGGTTTACCACCTTGGCAGTGAGCACCATCTATGCCTCGATCTCGAGACCGGCGAGAATCTGTGGGAGCGAAAAGCCCAATCATCAATCTCATCCCCCCTGCTCGCCAACGGCAAACTGCTCGTCTACGAAAACCGGGGAGGGTTCGTCTCTGTCATCGCCGCAAGGAAGGACGAATACCAACAACTCGCACGCATCAAGGTCGGAGCACTCTATTGCGCTTCTCCCGCCCTGGTCGGGAAAGACCTCTATTTCCGCACCGAAAAGTCGGTTGTAAGCCTGCGATTTAACTAGCGAAACAAAGGCTTTCCCCCTTTTCGTGAAAAATTCTTTCAAAAATCTGTTTACAGACCAGTCTGTCTGTTTATACTATTCTCACGATGCGAAAACCAAACGCCAAAGAAAGAATTTTAGAAACAGCCAGTCGGTTGTTTCATCAGCGTGGGTATTCCGAAGTTGGAATCAATGAGATTATCAGCGAGGCGCAAACGGCCAAGGCGAGTTTCTACCAGCATTACTCTTCAAAAGAATCGCTCTGTGAAGCCTGGCTTGAAGACACCCATGAAAAGTCAGATGCCCGCCTGAAAGCGATCATCGAAGCGGAAGGCGCCGCCGTTGACAAGCTTGCCGACTATTTTGATCGACTGAAGTCCTATCTCATCGACAGCGAATTCCGCGGCTGCCCTTACAATAATACGGGGGTCGTATCCGGAGACGAATGCACCGGTATTCGCAAGCAGATCCTTGACCACAAAGCATGCATGAGGTGTTTCTTTCGCGAGCTCGCTTTCCAGCAAAACGCAGACCGCGAGAAAGCAGACGTGATCGGTGACCGCCTTCTTCTTCTCTATTCGGGAGCTTCCACCGAAGCACAAACCGTGAAAGCACTGTGGCCTGTCGATATCGCAAAAGCGGCAGCAATCGACCTCATCCAACTCTAATTTTTTTACCCCGTCAACAGACAGACCTTTCTGTACAACCCTTCTTATCCCCTAGTTAAAATGAAACAACACACCCTCGATCCTGAGAACTGGAATTTGGCGCATCGCACCTATTTGATTCAGTTCGCTCTTCCCCGCGTATCCGATTACGGAACGGCGGAGGATCTTGTTCAGGATGTATTCCTCTCCGCCTGGAATGCCCGCAAGCGTTTCAGAGGTGACTGCACCGAGCGCACCTGGCTCACGGGAATACTGCGGAACAAGATCATCGATCTCTATCGCCGTAACGGAAGACGCCCGTCCGTTCTCACGACCGATATGGATGCATCCGTTCACGATGACGACGGCACCTTCTCATGGCTGGATCAACAGCCCGATCATCGTACCGCTCATCAGCCTGAAGCAGAAACCGAGAGACACGAATTCCTCGAGGAGCTCGAGTCCGCCGTTACCGCACTCCCTGATAAAATGGGGCAGGCTTTCAGAATGAGAGAAATCGAAGGTTTCTCCACCGACGAGATTACGAGCGAACTCAAGATTTCGAAGTCCAACCTCTGGGTCCTCATTCACCGGGCTAAACAGTCTTTGAGTGAGCAACTAAGCCCGAACTGGGATGGAGTTGATGAATTCGGCGGTCAACGCGCCGCCTGATCTCGAATTATTCCCTATAAAAGTGACTTAAAACCCGGGCACGGTCGTCTACTCAGGTAACCACACACAACATTGCCGTCACCCTTTCGAGGTTGGTGACAATAGAAGACAGACACTCAGCGCAAAGAATTCAACTCGGGAATCGAAATGGCAGAACTAGCAAAACAAATCATTCGTCAGCAATGGTCGAAACGCCATCACCCTGACCACAACACACGATCTCAAGCTGTCAGCCTGATCAAGACTCATATCGTAATGCTCAGAAAATGGCAGGATCTCAGGGCTTGAAAGCCCCGTATTAAATTTCCGCCCCGAAATCGGACTTCCGTCCCGCAGTAGACCGACCTCCTCTTGTGAGGGGTCGGTCTTTTTGTGGTTATTTTAAATTTTCTGCTTTAATTTTAGTTAATAAGCGTTAATTTTTAAATTATGCTTACTTTTCGCACATATTTGGGAGTTTATTTTAGCTTTCTGCTAATTCTCGCGCTCCCATCTCCCGCTCAAGGAGGCCCGAAGACAACCGGGAAACGCTCTTTTCGCCCCATTGCACCGGTAAGACACATACCGATCAAGCAGAATGTGAATGACGGCATGGAGCAGATGAAAACGCAGTCGGTGAAGGTCACAATTCCCCCGCCGCCTATCCCTGACACTGCCATTTCTCTTTTCCCTGAGGACAGTGTTCCGGAAATTGACCTCCCCCCTGAATCACTGAAAGAAGTCGATCTGGAGAGCAGTGAGTTTAACGAGACCACAGAAATCCCTTCGGCTGACGAAGACGAGTCCGGCCCTACCCTTAGCGCTCTGCGCGAAGAAGCGCACAAACTCTCAAGGCGCGGCCTCACTTACTCATTCGGTGCGGACAATCCTGAAAGCGGCGGGCTCGACTGCTCAGGTGCCATGCAGTATTTGCTGAAAAAAATCGGCGTCGAAGGAGTCCCGCGCACTTCCTATGATCAATACGCCTGGCTGAAAAAGAATAAAACTCTCGATGATGTCTACGGCAAAGGAGCGAGTAAGAAACTCTTTAAAAAGCTGTCACCGGGCGATTTGATCTTCTGGGGCGGCACCTGGAAGTCGGGACACCGCGTCTCTCATGTGATGCTCTACATGGGTTACGATCCCAATGAAGACAAACACTGGGTCTTCGGAGCCCGGGGCAAGAGCTCGAAAGGAGAATTCGGAAACGGAGTCGATCTCTTTGAGCTTGAACCCGATCGCGGCAGACTCATCGCCCACGGGAAAATTCCGGGCCTGAAGTACTGATCTACTTCATTGGAGCGAGAAGATCCTCCAGCTCATCTTCGGAGAAGGAAAGTTTCTGCGGCGTGCCGTCGAGAATCCCCTCGAAGAGCGCCCGCTTCTTCTGCTGAAGCATGAGAATCTTTTCCTCGATCGTCCCCGAAGTGATCATCTTGTAGACGAATACAGGATTTTTCTGGCCGATGCGATAGGCGCGGTCGGTCGCCTGAGCCTCAAGCGCCGGATTCCACCAGGGATCAAAATGAATTACAGTATCAGCAAGGGTTAGATTCAACCCCGTGCCCCCGGCTCGCAGACTGATCAGAAAGACAGGCACCTTTCCCGCCTGAAAATCATCACACAGTTGTCCGCGGTCCTTTGATTGACCTGTCAGAGTTTGATAACGAATTTTTTCCTTGTTCAACGCCTTCTCAATCAGGGAGAGCATTCCGGTAAACTGAGAGAAAACGAGAATTCTACGCCCTTCCTTTACCATCGATGGAAGCCACTCCATGAGAAGATCCATCTTGGCGGAGTTCGTTGCCTTCTGCGCGGTCGGCAGGTTCAAGAGCTGCGGGTGATTGCAAACCTGGCGCAATTTCAGCAATGCATCGAGGACGCGAAGTTTGCTCTTCTCAACACCAAACCGGGTAATCTCTTCATGCACTTCGCGGCTTACCGCTGCACGGACGGCCTCGTAGAGCTCCACCTGCTTGGGCAGCAGCTCCACGGTACGCACGATCTCCGTTTTCTGTGGTAGATCAGTGGCCACCAGCGTCTTCGTCCGTCGCAACATCAAGGGGGCAACGCGCTCAGACAAGCGCTTCCGCAAACCTTCATCCCGCTGGTTTTCGATCGGTATCCGGAAGCAGCGGTTGAAACTCTCCTCCGTTCCCAGAAATCCGGGCATCAGGAAATGAAACTGAGACCAGAGCTCACCCAGATTGTTTTCGATCGGTGTTCCCGAAAGGCAAAGACGATGACGGGCATCAATCTGGTAAGCGACTTTGGTCACCTGCGAAGACGTGTTTTTTATCGTATGCGCCTCATCAAGGACGACATAGTGAAACGGTTGCGCGAGCAGTTCTTCCGCGTCCCTGGCAAGAACCGGATAGGAGGTAACCACCAGATCGCAGTATTTGAGCACGTCGTAATACTTTTTCCGGTTCGGCCCCTGAAGCGCAATCACCTTGAGAGAAGGGGCAAACTTTTTAACCTCTTTCTCCCAATTCGGGACAACACTCTTCGGTGCCAGAATCAAACTCGGAAGGTCCGCCCGGCCGCTCGCCTTCTCACAGTGCAGATGACACAAAGTCTGAATCGTCTTCCCCAATCCCATGTCATCAGCAAGGATCCCACCGAGTTTCTGCTCCCGAAGAAACTGCAGCCATTCAAACCCATCCTGCTGATACGGACGCAGCGAAGCTAAAAAGCCCTCAGGCGCGTCAGCCGGAGTCTGCGGCTTCAACAATTCCAATTCCTCCGCCCGTGCCTTCAGAGCTTCGGGAGCGAGATCAACGAGGGCATCATCTCCTGACAAACGAGTCAACTGCGCGGCACGGACGTGGTGAAGTTTCACCTTTCCCTCCTCGGAAACAGCATGGTTGTCGAACAACTCTGAGATGATCTCGAGAATCGTCTTCAACTTCTTCGCGGAAAGAGCAGCATAGGTCCCCTTCTCACCCAATTGAATGGGGATTTTCCTGTTTCCCCCACTCTCGGCCAGCTTTGCCATCGAATCGCTCGAGGGCCTCCCTTCGAGATAGCGAACGATGTAGGGAAGCAAATTGACCCGGTCCCCTTTATTCTCGAAACCGTATTCGAAGCTGAACCAATCGACGTCATCATCCTCCGAATCGATCTCTCCGTAGAAGTTCATCGGCTCGATCACCTGAAGCCCGAAACTTTCATCGACTTCGATATGACACCCCAAATTCTCCAACTCCTTTCGCCGATTCGTCAGAAAATCGGCCCAGAAAACCTCCTGCATACCCTTGCGAATCGCAGAATAAGCATAGCACTGCCGGCAGTCAGCTTCGATCTCATCCCAGGGATAAAGCTCGACGAGACGCTTCAACCCCATCTCACGGAGTCGAGTCTCCACTTTGGGATTCACACCGCTCAGCCTCGCCAGAGGCATCGCTTCTAGAACAGCTCTGGCATCGGAATCATCCCAGTTGAGAATCCCCGCCCGGACGTCGGTGGAAAACAACCGCATCGAACTCACCTGATTGCCAAGACCGAAAAGTCGATCTTCACATCCGCCCTCCTCTAACATAGCCGCCATTAACAGAGCGGCGACGTGTGAATTATTCTGCGTGGAATCGCAGTCACTGCGCCCGTCCACCTTCCATCCGTCATCGGTCCGGTGAACCACAACGCTAACTTCAGCAACACGACCCTCATCAGCCAAAGTGACCTGACCGAAGATCCCCGCAAACCGGCCCTGAACATTGGCCGTGACGACACGAACCGCGCCGATTTCCACGAGACAACGTCCCGCAATAAGGACGTCCCGGGCAAAAATTTCGCCGCAGAAAGGAGCCTCAGAGAGCACAATCTCTTCGAGCAGGCCGAATTCAGTTCGGGACTGGCCCTCCACAGAGGAGCGCGATGTTGCTTTGGAAGTTTTCAAAGAGGCGGAACGACAGGAAGGCGTATTTTCACGAAACAATCCAAAATTTCAACCCTTACGAAAGAAAAGTTTCACGGTCTCACAAATCGCCACCCGGGAAAAAAAGAAGCCGGGTGGCTTTCACCACCCGGCTCTCAGGTCTACTTCCACGACCAATCCTAGCTCGGTCGGAAACAATACAAAATATCTACTGCGAGAATTCCCGCTTTAAATCTGACATCGCCTCGCGATTCCGGTTTAAAATTTGAATCAACTCTGAACGACGAGCCTCAGTTGCAGGCATTTCAGAAACAACACGCTCGAGTTCACGCTGAACTCCGCTGAGTTCCGAAAGAATTCTGAGATCTCTCTCACCGGACTGAACCGGATTACCACTGATAGAAACGGGTTTAAAACCGACGAGAGTCTTACCTCCGCTGTCGAATTGTGAATCGCTGCCGTCCATGGAGACAAATCCCCGAACGAAAACAGGCGAACCAACACTTTGGTCTCCCTCGCTTGAAATAACGCGCTCTCCGAGACGGTTCTCAATTTTTGCAGCATCGAGAGAATCATCAGCGACAGGAGGAAGATAGGAATCAACCCGGCTCAGCAAAGCATTCTGAACATCTCTCTCAACACCGCCCTGATAAGAGGCCGGAACGGCAGTGAAAGCCTCGATATACGTGGCATCGATTGAAGAGTCCTCTTTCGTTGCCAGCCGGAGACCGCCAATGTCGTCCATTTCTTCGGCAAGGAAAAGCTGCGGCACATTGGCGACGGTGCCACGATCCACCGTATTCGCGGGCTCAACCGAATCCTGCGAAGCTGCCGACATCGCAAATTTTCCGGTAGTTGATCCGGACGAGTCAGCAAGACCCGATCCCGAATTGACAAAACTACTGCCCACAACAGCCATCATCGCAACTGCCGCGGCGGCGGCGAACAAGGTTTTCTTAGTGGGACCGAAATTCCCTTGCACGACAACATTGGTCTCGGCACTGGAAACAACTTCAAACGCGGAGTTTTCTCTCTCATTCTCCCACTCTTCCGCCAGCCCCTTAGTCAGAAGGCCCATCACTGCATTCATTTCAGCAAGCTCACGGGCTGCCAGTGGAGAGTCTTTCAACTTGGCTTCAAACTCAACGCTCTCGGCAATGGAGAGTTCGCCGAGCGCATAAGCGGTCATCTGAGGATCGTCAGTATTTACAGGTTCACGGTTCATGGCAGTATTCAGGCAGGTAAAAAATCAGTCGAGATCTACGCCCATCATCGATCGGAGGCGCTTAATTCCGGTATGGATCAAAAAGCCGACGTTGCTGACACTCAATCCGGTCACGTCGGAAATTTCTTTATAACTCAGGTCACCCTGAAATTTGAGGCGGATCACCTCACGTTGATTGTCGGGCAAACGATCGAGAAATTTAATTACTTCCTCGTGTCGCTCTTTCTGCTGCATAGACGCCGAAGGATCAGGCGTCGAATCATCGAGCTTCGAAAAAGCCTCCCCCGCAGAAGTGATCATCGGATTCTCTTTTCGGAGAACATCGATCGAGCGGTTGCGGCAGACGGTATACAGCCAGCTCTTCAATTTGCCCTTAATGGCATCGGGATCCTGCTTGTGCAGTTTAATGAACGTATCCTGCACGACATCGCGTGCACGATCCCAGTCACCACCCAACAATCCGGCAGCGTACCCTGTCAAAGGGCCTTCGAAATCCGCCTGGGCGGATTCTACAAGTTCGCGGGGCGAAACTTCCATGATATGACAGGGAACAGCAGACATTGAACAAAATAGGTTCACCGCTTAAAACGAGTCGCTGCTCCTCTTATTAGAAAAAGATTAGAATACAGGATAATTCTTTTTCGCACTCAACACAACGACAGGGTTCTAAAGGCCTTAAAAAAATCAGGTTATGCCTCTCGCCAACAGGAATGAGAATCGTTTTTTGCAAATATGAGAAGTTTTTTGTTGCTTTAGTTAAGATATCCGTAGTATTTGATAGTCTTAAGCAATTACGCGCCCGCTCAAATACCACTCAGTAACTCCAACACTTCATGGCAAAAATTCTAATTATCGACGATGAGGCAGCGATCCTCAATCTCATGGCCAAATCCTGTGAACAGCAGGGTCACCAGGTCACTGCGGTTCAGACAGGCCGCGAGGGTCTTGCCTCCCTCGAGGCAAACACTCCAGATCTCATGATTGTGGATCTCTTCATCGGAGACATGAACGGGTTGGACATCATTAAGCAGAGCAGCGAGCACCATCCCGATGTTCAAATCGTCATGGTGACCGGCAATGGCAGCATCGAATCTGCTGTCGAGGCGATGCGACTGGGCGCTTTTGACTACCTTACAAAGCCATTCGAGCTTTCCGACCTTCAACGCACCGTTGATCTGGGACTCACGAAACGTGACGCCCCCGCCCGGAGCGACAGTGGGGACTTCAAGTCATCTGCGATCGCTTTGGAATCCGGCGGCATGATCGGTGAAAGCAGCAAGATCACAAAAATTAAGGAAGTGATTGAAAAAATCGCTGACAACGACTCCCCCGTTCTCCTTGAAGGCGAATTTGGATCAGGCAAACAGATGGTTGCCCGCTCGATCCACAACGCCAGCAAACGCAAGAGCGCTCCTTTCAAAGTGCTTCAGTGTTCCGCTCTTCCTGAAGAGCTTTTGGAAATCGAATTGTTCGGATCGAGCACCAGCCGGAGCGAGACAATCTTTTCCCGCGCTGCCGGAGGAACGGTCCTCCTTGAAGAAATTCACGTGTTGCCGGTAAGACTTCAGTCGAAACTTGAAAGTTACCTTGAAGAGATCAACACACGCCGAATCGTCAACGACCTCCCCGAAAGCATGAACGTTCGCTTCATTGCCTCGTCCGCGAAACCACTTCAGGATTGTATCGAGAGCGGAGACTTTCGTGAAGATCTCTTCTACAAGATCTCGGTAATTCCAATCGACGTTTCCCCATTGCGCAGCCGTGTCGAAGATATCAGCGTGCTCGCACAGCACTTTCTCTCTCAGTATTCAGAGAGAACCGGAAGCAAAGCTCCGGAAATCGACAAGTACGCGCAGACCATCCTCGATGGCTACAACTGGCCCGGCAACGTGGGTGAGCTTCAAAACGCAATGGAGCGCGCCTGCGCGTTTGCCGAGAACGGACGGATTCGCCCCGTTGACCTTCCGCCCAAAGTCACGCAGAAAGTCGAGATCACCGACGATGACGAGAAGACCACTCATCACCTTCCCATCGGAACCGCACTTCAAGATTACATCCGCAAGCAGGAGAAGCTCTTCATTCGCGAGACATTGAACTACAACGGTGGTTCACGCGAAAAGACCGCCAGCATGTTGGGAGTCAGCATCGCAACCCTGTATCGGAAAATGGGACTCAAACTCGAAAGAGACAAACTGATGAAAGTCTAATCCTCTCTTAAACTTGCTTAACCTTAAAAAGGCACCGATTCCTGTTCAACAGGACGGTGCCTTTTTTTCGTGCTACCCGGAAATACGCGGGAACAGGGCCCGGAACGCAATCACATTGGATCAATGCAATTATCCGCAAAGGAGATTCAGTCCAACCCGAGCAATCCTTTCTGCCAGGACATGATCCCCTCAAGCTGAGTTGCTTCATCGAGATTATTCGAAGCCAGCTTTTCGAGAACCGTTCTCGTAGCGATCATAGTCGGCTCAACATTCAGCTCGGCCGCCACCTTATTACGGTGAGCGCGAAGCGTATCGAACCGCTTTTCATCAATATCCAAACGAAGCCCGTTCCCTCTCTTCCGCTTTACGGGATACTCGGAAGGATCAACTTGAGCGGCTACCTCAATGGCCTCCCTGAGACGGGCCGCCGGCTGCGATCTGATATAATGAGGCGGCTTCGCTTCTCTGCCATTTTCAAGAGCTTCGGCCATCTTCAGCAGCTCCGCATTGCCGAGAAATTTAAATGCGGGGCGGTCCAGAATCTTGCATTCACTGTCTCTCCAATGCCAGAGAGCACGGAGAAAGTGCAACCCTTTCGAAGAAAGCTTTCCCCAACCCGAGATTCGCCAAACATCGTCTTTACCTTTGCCGGTACGACTCAGGACGGAACTGCGGGCAAAATCACAAGTCTCACAAAACCATTCGAAGCGCCCAATTTCCTTCAGCTCCGCCACATACTTCGCTCCAAGATCCAGAAGATACCTCACATCGTTGTAGGCATAATCCAACATCTTTTCACTGAGAGGCCTCCGACTCCAGTCAGCCTTCTGCGACTGTTTTGAAACCACAACCCCGTATTCATCGTCCAGCAGATTCGCGAGACCGAATTTCTCCTTACCGATAAATCGCGCCGCAAACTGAGTATCCCAAATCTTCCGGGGCACCCAGTCAAAGGTCTCGTTAAACAGGGAAATGTCGTAGTCCGCCCCATGCATCCATACAATTTCAAAACGATCTACGAACTCAATCAGTACATTGAGATCTTCTCTACTGAGAGCCAGAGGGTCAATAATGGCGAGCTGCCCCGGCATTGAAAACTGGATGAGACACAGCTTCGTCTCATACGAGTGCATGCTGTCAGCCTCAGTGTCGATCGAACAGGCCGCGTATGTCTCATCTGAAGGAACAGAGGCAATAAATGCCTCCAGATCTTCCAAACAATCAATGTAACACTCCGGAATGGAGCCAAACTGCGATTCAACCTGTTCGGGCGTCATAGGACGAACTTATTGAATTCCTCTGAGAAGCAATTCCGCGTTGGACCCTGTCGAGCCGATCAACTTCAGGAGAACCTGCATCGACTCTGCAGCCGGTCTCTGCGTCATTTGCTTTCGAAGACTCGAAATACGCTGATACTCCTCAGGATGATAAAGCAATTCGTCCTTTCTCGTTCCGCTCTTGAGTAAATGGATCGCCGGGAAGATCCGCGACTCCGCCATCTCACGATCAAGCGTAATCTCCATGTTTCCGGTTCCTTTAAATTCCTCAAAAATAACGTCATCCATGCGGCTGTCAGTCTCGATCAAACAAGTTGCAAGAATGGTCAGACTTCCGCCATTTTCCACGTTGCGGGCGGCACCGAAAAACCGTCTCGAACGCTCCAGCGCCTTGGGCGAAATGCCGCCGCTTCCTACGGCTCCCCCGCCTCCGCCTCGACGTTGCTTTCCGCCACGACGCCCGCCACCGCCTCCCCCGCCAGATTGGCCGGTTGAGTTATGAGCGCGCGCCAATCGGGTCAAACTATCGAGAAGCACCACCACATCTTTCCCCTCTTCAACAAGGCGCTTCGCCCGATTCAAGACCATGTCCGCCACTTCAATATGACGGCTCGATGACTCATCAAAAGTGGAACTGAAAACATCGGCATCCACCGTTTCTTTGAAATCAGTGACCTCTTCAGGTCTCTCATCCAAAAGCATCACGATCAGCTTCACCTCGGGGTTATTCTTATAAACGGAGACGGCGATATTCTTCAGGAGAATTGTCTTTCCACCGCGCGGGGGCGCAACAATCAAACCGCGCTGTCCCTTGCCCAGTGGAGCAATCAGATCGATCACCCGTGACGAAGGGGAAGAACTCTCATTAGATTCGAGAATCAAGCGCTCCGAAGGAAACATCGCTACGAGATGATCAAACTCATCCGGTGCCTTCCACTCCTCAGCAGGAACTCCTTCGATCTCGAGAACATCCCCGGCCGATAAAAACTTCTCCCTGTCTTTAGGAGCTCTAACCTGGCACTTAATCTTGTGCCCGGGTTGCAAATCAAATTTCTTAATGAGCTGCGCAGCCACGTAGACATCATCCGCATTCGAAGCAAAACTGAAAGCCGGCCACCTCAGAAAGCCAAAGTTATCGCCGGAAAAATCAAGGTATCCCTCAGCGACCATCTCGGTGCCACGACTCCCGTAAAACTTCAAAATCTCAAAAACAATCTGGTGCTTTGAACGGAGCCCTGCGACACGCAGCTTCGCCTCCTGAGCCGCCTTATGCAGATCGATCAAAGAGAGTTCCTGAAACTCATTAATATTGAGACTTTTCGGAACTTCAATTTCGTCCTCTTTCTTCTCAGGCGTCATCTCAGTGTCGACGGTTGTTTTATCTTCAGTCATTCAGTTAAATAATGAAATACAGCGATTAGCAAGGTGCTCGATCTGAGCATCAAACGAATCAAGGCTCCCCTCGTTCCAAACCACGACATCGGCGCGCCTCATTTTTGCGTCCACTGACATCTGTGATTTAAGAATATTGGCAGCGAGGTCCTCAGGTAATTGACGATCCTCAAGAAGTCGCCTCATTTGAGATCCAGCGGAAGCCGCAACCACAAGAACCATATCTCTTCGAATCGGAAATTCGACCTCAAAAAGTAGAGGAACCTCAATAATCAGAACCCGAATCCCTTCATCCAACTCCTGAGCAAATTTTTCAGCATGGGAGAGAACACGAGGATGGAGTTCGCCTTCAACCTTCTCACGAAACGACGAATTTTCAAACAAGACTTTACGCAGGAGCGCCTTCTCAAAACCCGCCCCCGAAGAGATCGAAACCCCACTCTCCCGGGCAAGCTTCATCAATACACTCTGAATCTCATTCTCTTCAAGGAGTCCCCTGACAGAGACATCGCAATCAAACCGGGCCATCCGCCCTTTCGGGAAAAAATCCTCAAGCTGGTCAACCAGCCTACTCTTCCCACAGGCGACTCCTCCGGTTACAGCGATTCTCAACATAGCAGTCTATTGATACCAAAAAAGCGCAGCTCAACGAGCCACGCTTTTCTGAAAATCAAACTAAACGAACAACACTCTTACTTCTGGTAAGGGATCGGCCCGGGAGCAAATGTCGTCGGGGTCGTAATAGGTGGACGTGGGACAGGCTCCGGAAGTGGCTCGTCCTGGATCCGCCCGTGAATCGGCATTCCTGAAGGGTCCATCAGCTGCGCCTTGACAAAGATCGTGAGATTCTTCTTAAGGTGAAGCTCGACACTCGAACGGAAGAGACGACCCACAACCGGGAGATCACCGATGATTGGGACTTTGTCCTCAACGTCCTGGATATCCTCGCGAATCAAGCCACCGAGGGCGACAGTCTGACCGTCCCAGATGGTCACCTGAGTGGAAACCTTACGGGTATCGAACACAGGCATCTCAATTCGGTTCTCTGTAATAACAACGGGAGTCGCGATACCGAGAGCATTCACCGAAGTGGTCTGAATCGGGCTTCCGTAGTTAATGAATCCGCTGAATTCAACCACCTCAGGAGCAAGACTCAAATCAACAGTGTATTCGTCAGCTCCGAGAACCGGATCAACCTCAAGAGTCACCCCGGTGTTGCGTGTTTCAAACGCTGTCGGAGTCGCTGGAGTCACCGGGAATCCACCACCTGATGAACCAGTGCCACCGGGGGTCAAAGAAACGGTCTGCGTTCCGCCGAAGGTGTTTGGAATTTCCGGTGGATCATACTCGGTTGGGTAGATGAATTCACGAATCACCTCAACCTTTGCGCGCTGACCACTGCGGGCCATCACTGAAGGAGCGGAAAGCAGGTCCGTTCCCTTACGCTGATTGAGCGCACGAATCATGAGCTGGAACTGAGGATCTGTGAAAACACCCGAGATACCAAATACTGCCGGAGCCAACTGCGAACCGGGAGCACCCGTTCCCGCTGCTGCAGCGATAAGTGCGTCAATCGAGTTACCGCTGATGGCCTGCGAGCCTGAGCGCAAACCTGAAGTCAATGGGTTGGTTCCCACTGGAAGTCCGTTTGCCGGATTCACGAAAGAGTAGTCACTCGCCGCTCCACCGCCGATTTGGTTTCCAAAAGTTCCGCCGCTGCCGAAGACACGTGGTTGTGAACCGAAGTTGAACGGTCCAACCAGCCAGTCAAACCCGAGTTCCTCAGTATCAGTCTCAGCAATCTCAACAAAACTGGAAGTGATGTAGATCTGCTTCTCAACGCCTGTGATAATCGATTCGATGTATGCCTCAACAAGCTCCATCTGATCCTGCGTGTTCCGAACGATCAGCTGTGAGGTTGCAGGGTTGTAGATCGCGCTGGCACCAGTGCTGAAGGAAATACCTGCACTCTCAAGAATCTCCTTAGCTGTCTTACGACGGTTGGGAATTCCGCCACCGCCTGCGTCACCTGGATCAGCGAACGGATCAGCAGCAGCTCCGCCACCACCGCCACCACCGCCGCCATCGGCCATGGAAAGGAATGTAGGAGGAACAACGTAAGTATTCGTGAAGAGATCCGCGTCGGGCTGAGAAAGCGGAATCACAACAACAGCGTGTGGCTCGACCTTGTATTTAAGCTGAGCCAGCGAAGTGGTGTAACGAAGTGCCTCGGCGATTGGAACATTTCCGAGACGGAGTGTAATCCGGGTATCGCCGATACCGCCACCGGTATCAAGAGCACCACCACCTCCGCCACCACCGGCGAAACCAAAGCCACCGTCATCACCACCGGCAGGTGCTGCCGGAGTTGCCGCAGCAGCGCCGAGTGTGCCGGCATCAAGAATGATGTTAATACCTTTCTTCGCAGGATTCTGCTCGGAAATATCCAGCTCTACGCTTCGCTGCTGGATGAAGTCGAGAGCATCTTTGAGAGGCGTGTCTGCGAATTCAATGCTCGGGATAATGATCGTCTTAAGTTTCTCTTCAGTGCGACGAATATCAGTCGTGCTCGTATCAGTTGGAAGACCAATATCAGGCGCAACATCAAGGCCACTTGGAACGGGCGATTCCCATCCTGCAGCTACCTGACGCAACATTCTTGAACGAGTGTGATCATAAGCCGCATCGTAATAATTCATGCGATGACGCTCATTATTCTCCTGGCCGCGTCTCGCTGCGGTGTTGTAGGGATCTTCGCTCAGCGCCTTGTGATACTCACGGTCCGCACGATCGTAATCACCGAGGTCGACATAGCCCTGACCTGTTTTCAACGCCAACTTAACCCGGCGAACACGCTCAAGGTGTGAAGGAGTCAAAGCAGGAGAATAGTAATCAGGATCATTCAGCTGCTCGAGCAACTTCTTCGCTTCGATGTTATCAGGATCAACACTGGGCTGGAGAACTTCTTCAACAAGTGCAATCGACTCAGGATAACGCCCTTCGTTGGCACGGTCACGGGCGAGAAGAACACTGGCGCGCGCAAACTGCTTAATGTAGGCGCGGCGACGTGGTTCGGTCATCGGTGCATCCGGAAGAAGGTCCAGAGCGTTGCGATATTGATCAATCGCTCCCTGGTAATCACCATCAGCCATCAGCTGTGAACCGCGCAACGCCGCTTCATCGGCCTTCTTTACGCGCTCCTGAAGTCGGATCACATAATGTGACGCGATAGATGGAACACCACTTCCTCCGCCCCCGTATCCAGCAGAGCCTGCGGTGACTCCCGAAATACAGGCAAATGAGGTAATCGCGCATAAACATCCCATCAGGGAATACGTGATTGTTCGGTCTGTAGCTCTCATGTTCATAATTCTTTACAGCAAAGGGTGTTTCAACTCCTGATATGCCGATGCAGCGGCAATCAAAACCAGAATATCCCTCCTATGTCAACTCTTAGTTCTTCTTAATTTCGACTTCTTGCAGAGGTGCGTCTCCTGTTTGATAGGAAATCGCAACCGAGTCTTCGTTCACTGTGATGACCCGATATTTAGTCTCCGGATCGATCGTTAAATTAAATGCATCGCCTTCTTTGATATACTCCTTGAAGGATGGATCCAACTTGAACTGCATCTGGGCGAAATAGGTCGGTATCACCGTCTCAATATCCTTTACGAGCTCATGCTGATCCCCTTTAGGAAGATAAGTAATCGTAAGGACGGTGGCATCCACCTCAATTCCGAATTTGTTCTTAGCCTGCTTTTCCTCAAAGGAGTCGAGCCTGAACTGGCCGTCGTCCGAAGTTTCACCTACGCGCAGATAGAAATTTTCGCGTCTGGGCCATTTCCGGGTAGGCATGCGCATGATCTGGAAACGCTCCTTATCCGGGCGTGCCGCAAACTTCAGCATATATTCCTGTTGTTCGCGCGAGATAAACATCAGCTTGTCCGCGTATGGAGGATGTGAGTCCGGATCGCTGGGAGCCGTCTTAGCCTCCCATTCCTCAAGACTGGTGTATCCATCCCCATCGGGATCCTGCTGTAACACCCCGGCCGTGAGAAAGTCCAAATTATTCTGAATCAACCAGGCGTTTGTTACCGGAGGACGGAGTGGCGGAGTATTGAGATCCAGCATGTCATACAGGACACCTTTTGCCTCAACGATGGGAATAGAAACAAACAACGGCACAGGCTTCTTCGCCTCTCCCGACCCTTTCCCTACCGTCTTCCAAACCAACTTGCGCTTCACATAGCCGGTCGCGATCTCAGCGATCGGAGCGTCTGTAGCCTCTATCTCGTTATTCGGAATCGCCGACTTAAGCTGAAAGCGATCGGAGAAACCAGTCGCCTTCATCGCGAATAGCCCGGAAAGGCCAATCACAACCAAAGCCACCGCAACGAGCAAATATTTATCCCAGGGTTTTGCGTTCATCGTTTTCTAGTCTTCTTTTTATCGTCCTCTGCCACTTTCTCTTTAGCGACCACATCATCCGGATTCACAAAACGGGCAATATCAACAATCATAAATACCTCAAGCTGCTCCTGCCCCATGATCACCCGGGCATCTTTACTTGCCGGTGTGAATCCCGCGGCTTTAGCTTTTTCCTGAACCGCCTCCTCACTTTCGGTGCCATAGCCCCACTCCAGAAGCATTTCGTATCCGGCAACCTGCTTGGTGCTTTGATCCTCAAATACCGGAAAAGCACTTCCGTCCTCGGAGGTCAACTTCGGGGCACCTTCCGTTACCTGGTTCTTAACCTTCAGAACTCGAACGATGTAGAAATAGTTCTCATCATTGGCGATCCGATTCACAAATGACTGAAAGGAATCGTGAGGAGCGACGAATCGCAACCGAACGGGGTATTTATGGACGACAACCCCCTCTTCATTTGCCTCAGTTCCTGCGACCTCTCCGGGAATCACATCCCGCTCGAAAGTCCCCATCGAGGTGACACCGGCCGTAACGAGCTCCCTCAACAGGTTATCAATCGCATCCAATTCGTAATCGAGAATCGAAACCAGCTCGGGTGGTGGCAATGTGGCGCTGTAACGATCAAAACCGAGCTGAAATTCTTCAACCGTATCAACCGCCATCCCCCCGGCCTGGGCAAATTCACGAAATTCCTCGACCCGCTTTTTCACGAGCTGCTGGAAAGCGGTATTCTCCAATTCCCTCAAAGGTTTCTGGAAGGTGTTAAGACTCTCAAACAACCCCTTAACAGCAGCGTCATACTCAACCGCCTGCTTCTTTACAGCCGCCTCGTTCTCCTCATTAGGATAGGGCACGCGAGCCTCAAGGCTCTCAATAGTCCCCACCTTGGTATTCCAGCTGGAATCAGCGTCGGAATACTCCTTATATTTTGAAAAGGCGAAAAAACCTGAACCACCAATCAAAACGGCAGAAAAGACACCAAAAACAATTAACCAAACCTTAGAATTCATACTGATTGCCGGAGAATATTACTTACTGAATTTCACCTGATTGCCCTCAGGAAGAGGAAGCTTCATCTCGAAAGGATAAGCATAGCGGTCGTCACTTGTGCCAGCATCAGCCTTCAAAACCTCACTGACATCAGCGTCCTTCAGATCAAAGAAGGTATCGGTGGTCTCGTCAGAGGCATCATCTTTCAGTCTCTTAAAATAATCGTAAACGACGTTGTTTCCGTTCGCATTCTCACGCCAGAGACCTTTGATCAAAAAGGAGTCCACCGTTGCCGTCTCCTCTGTGCCGGCAACACTCAGCTGACTATCCTGATCCGCGATCAAAGGAACACCGGCGGAAAGAGGTTCAATCGTAGTGAGAAACAACAGATCGTTCTCCATTTTGGAAGCCAGATAATTAAAGACCCGAACCCAGTAAATCCGGTGAATCACGGCATCTTTATAAGGGTTCATCTGCCCGTCGATGCGCTCTATTTCAGCCCTCGCATCCTGAATCGCGTCATTGTGCGCCTTCAGGTCTCCTGCCTTATTCTCAATCTCCGCAGCTTTTGCGGAAGTGAGTTCGGCCCCCTTACTGAAGAAAATGCCCATTGCCGCAAGAAACGCAGCCAAAGCAACCACGGAGACCACCAATGCCGGCTTTCGCTTCGCCAAAATTCTCTCTTTCTGAACGGATTCCGGGATCAAATCGATCGACATCGGAACCTCACCCGCCTGCTGCAGAGCACTTCCCACCAGATCACCGAGACGATGTGCATTTGCCGCCACAAAACCGGAGTCAGCACCCTTGGCAACTGCCACGTTTCTGAAAGGATTAAAGTGATCAACCGGGAGATTTAACTTCTCAGCGAAGAATTCACGGATAAAGGGCAGACCGGAGGTCGCACCACTCAAAAGCAGCATCTCGGGTGCCCCGCCGCCCTGCTGGCTGCGATAGAAAGTAATCGTCCGCATGATCTCCGAATGCAATCGGGTCAGTGAATTGCGAACTACCTTGGAAATACCTGCAATTTCAGGATCCTCGTGATCAGCATAGGCCCCGCCCAGAGCGACGAAACCATCGTTAACCTTTCGATTATCAGCGGCTCCGAACTCCGTTCCGAATTCCTTCGCGATAGCACGACTGATATCCGCCCCGCCGATTTTAACGGTCCGGATAAAGGATTTTCCACCCTCCCGGAAAATCATGTCCGTTGTCCTCGCTCCGATATCGACAAGCAGAACAGCGCCTTCGTAATCCGAGTAGTTGTATGCGAGGGCATTAAACATCGCGACGGGGGAAACCTCTGCGCCGGCAGATTTCACGCCTGCCGCTGTGACCATCTCATCGATTTCATTGAGCTCGTCCGACTTCACGGCGGCGAGAACAACTTCCACCTCGATATCATCGGGATCACCCATTAACTGGTATCCCCAGACCACTTCGTTGATCGGATAAGGCACCTGCTGCTGGGCCTCAAACTCAACAATCTGATCAACCTGTGCACCATCAAGTGCCGGAAGGCTGGCGAACTTCAACAGAACCGGGAAAGAAGTAACCACGTAGGACACTTTCTTTCCTTTGATCTTCAGCGCCGCGACGATCTCATTAAGAGCCTGAGCCCCCTGAGCATTTCTCGAACTATCCTCTGCAGGATCGCCGATAAAATCACGATGTTCGAGCTTCTCCAACTTGACGCTGCCATCGGCGCCTCTGCTGAAAATAGCGCCGGTGATCTGCTGAGAACCCAGCGTCAAAGATATAATTCGATCATCTGCCATGATTTACTTTTCCAATAGGAATACGGAGCGTGAAAATGTTAAATAAAGAGAACAAGCCCGGCGGGCGCTTACTTTTTCGCACTCTGTGCGTATCGATCGATCCAGAGCAGCGCGAATGGTGTCTCATCTTTGGCGAGAACTCCCGGCACGGTTCCAGCCTGCCAGAATTTTGCCTTAGAACCACTCATTGAAGAGGCACCACCGATGATGACACCATTGTAGTAAACTTCAACCCCCTGCGCGATGACAGAAGATGGCTGAAATTTCTTAAAGTCGCCGGTGATTTCCCCGAGAGTGCTGGGAGAGACATAAGCGCTTGAATAATACTCGTCGCCGGGAACGACATTGATGTGCTTCACGTCACCGGTCAGAATGCGTGGTGAACCGCTCTGATCGCGGAATCCAACGTAGTAACGAAACAACAACTCAGGGACGATATCATCCTCACTCCCCTTTACTTCAAACTTCACTTCCAGTTCAAGCCACTCTCTGGGATTGGGAACATTCTTATTCTTAACTCCACCGGCCTGAAACTGGGGCGTCGGCTGAGCCTCAACTTCAGGCTCGTCGACTTTAATATCCCCTACCGCAAGTTGGATCTGAGACATGCCTGTGGTCGAAAATCCAAGAACTCCGATCAGTGTAAGCAAGGTAAGCAGTGATTTCATAATTTCAGATAAAAATTTACGAATGAGACCAACCTGCCTCATCCTAACATCGTGACTCTACGATAGATATTTCAAAGAGGTAAAGACCCAAATCATATCATTTCGAAGATTTTTCTCAAAAAAGCCCAAAGGATTCGCGAATATCATCTAAAGCGTAATATCAGGCTTTCCGCCACATAAAAAATCACTTTAAAGAAAGTTCCTCACCTCCTTGAGTTTCTGCGCCGGTTGATAGTGATTCCTCGTCACCCTGTCAATAAAATCGAGAAAATTTCTGCTCTTTTTTAGAAGCCGGCCCAACGCCCTTGCTTTAACGCAATTGCCACTGCCACTTTAACAGAGCGGAGCCCGGTATAGACCTGCCGCCTCGCACCGGAAAAAGCCCATCGCATCGCCGCAAAATCCTCCACCGGCGAATCACCAACATGATGTCGCACGCGCCGTGACCTCAGGGAACGAGAACCACCTCAACAATCCGCCCGGCGGCACCGGCACCTGCCACTCCCCTCCCCGATACTTCGACAAGTGAATCAGCGGGGACTCCGCCCACTCTTAGAAAACTCGCGAGGAAATTTGCCCTGTTTTCCGCAATCGAACGGTTCGCCTCTTTATAGGCGGTGTCATTCGCCTGGCCCCTTATCTCGAACCGGGCACCTGAATTCTTTTTCAATTGCCCCTGAATCCACTTGAGCGCCAGCTCCCGCCCCTCAAGGCTTGCCGCAGAATTCAGTTCGTAATTCACACGGAAACTCTCCGGTTCTTTAACGGCATCGGCCTCACCTATCCTCTTTGCCTCCGCCATCTGCGCTTCGACCTTCTTCACCTCAGCCTTCCTCGCCTCAGCTTTTAACGCGGCCTCCCTCTTCTTCGCTGCCTCCCCTTCGAGTTTGAGCTTCTTCTCCAGCTCCTGAATCCTCGCATTAGCAGCCTCCAAATCACGCTTCAACTTCACCACCTCCTTACCGGACCCCTCCTTCTTCCGGCGCGCACCGGGAGACTTCTCAAGCGCCCGCTCCAGCCGGTTGATTTTCTCGGTCTTTTCACCCAGTTCCTGATGGGCCACATGAAGACTCTCCCGCGCCTTTTCCAGATCAGCCTCAGCCTGCGCAAGACGCTCCGCCATTTCCGTAGACGCGGCGGAAACGACCGAAGCCTGACAAAATACCAAAAGACTGAAAATCGATACTGAAAGTAACCGGATGGACATGGCGCGATATTGGCCGGATAGAGCCCTCCCTGGCAACTCCGAAATGACGCCATTCCAGGCAGAGGTCGATTCGACTCTCCCTCCTTCTGAGCGATGCGCTGAATCAGCGTTCGTCGTCTTCCTCCAACTCGACATCCACACGGATACCATTGAGCTGAGCGGATGCAATCGCGAGGCTGCGAATCGCACCAATCGTCTTACCACCTTTACCAATGACACGACCGGCATCATCGGGGTGAAGACGAATTTTATAAAGGTGGCGGTCTCCCGAAATCTCGTGGAGAACGCTCGCTTCATCGGGGTGGTTGATCAATTGAACGACCACGTATTCGAGAAACTCATGAACGGCGAGACCTGCTTCCATTTTCCCGAATAAAAATCCCCGGACGTTGGTGACGCCTGGGGAAATTGAATTGTAAAGCCACCTGCTTACGCAGAAGCAGCCTGACGCGCCTTCTTGATGAGGCTGCGAACTGTATCAGAAGGCTGAGCTCCTTTGGCGATCCACTCGTCGGCCTTTTCGAGGTCGATTTTGTAGTCGTCCGTGTCCTTGAGAGGATCGTATGTGCCGAGGAGCTCGATAAATGCGCCCTGACGACGAGCACGAGCATCAGCTACAACGATTCGATAAAAAGGCTTATCTTTTGATCCTTCACGTCTGAGTCTAATCTTAACCATTTTCCTAATCTTTGTAGAAAGCCCCGCTGCCCGGGGAAAGCAAAAATGCCCCGCAGATGGCGGAGCGAGAGACTTGATACGGTCTTCTAAAGAAAAATCAACACGTAGTTTAAGCGTTTTTACGAACAATTTTCCCTCAAAGGCTCGAATTGTCCTCGCAATTTGCTCCTAACACCATTTCAATTGCCCTCATGGCCCTTGAGGAATCAGAAATCGTCGAACACGCCGCGAAAGTCAAACAGTTGAGAGATGCCCTCAATCAAGTGCTCTTCGGGCAGGAGGATTTAGTCGATCAAGTCGTCACAGGACTGCTCGCAAGGGGCCACATTCTCCTCGAAGGCCTTCCCGGGCTGGGAAAAACAGAACTCGTCAAAGGTCTCTCGAAATGCCTCGACCTCGACAACAAGCGCATTCAGTTTACCCCTGACCTGCTCCCCGGCGATATCACGGGGAACCCGGTCCTCCAGGAAACGGAGAAAGGCCGCGAGTTTGTTTTCCAGAAAGGCCCCCTTTTCGCCAACCTCGTCCTCGCCGACGAAATCAACCGGGCCTCTCCCAAAACACAGTCAGCCCTCCTCGAAGCGATGCAGGAGCGTCGCGTCACGGTATTAGGTACCACTCACGAACTTCCCAACCCGTTTTTTGTCATCGCGACGCAGAACCCGATCGAGCTTGAAGGCACCTACCCGCTTCCCGAAGCACAACTGGACCGCTTTCTCTTCAAACTCGAAGTCTATCGAAACCCGGTAGAGACCCTGGAGAAAATCGTCTTGAACCGCGAAATTGGAGTTGAACCCACGGTGGAGAAAGTAATGACCGGCGGGGAACTGGCCACCATCACCGAAGCCGTCCGCGAAATTTATCTCCCCGACGTCGTCGCTAATTACATTGCCCGCATTGTCGATGGCACCCACCGAGGCCAGTCAAAATGCGCCGGGGCCATCAAATTCGGAGCGAGTCCACGAGCCGCCCTCGGTCTCGCCTCGGCAGCGAAAGCCAAAGCGCTCATCGAAGGGCGCATCAACACCAGTTTTGAGGATGTCGCCGCCGTCGCCGCGCCGGTCCTCCAGCACCGCATCATTCTCGAATACGAAGCACGCATTGAAGGGCGCACCAGTCGCGATGTCGTCGAGGAATTACTCAAAGAGATCCCGCGGCAGGAACTGGATCTCCCCTCCACTCTTAAAGACAACTGATCAGAAAACAGTCTTAAGTTTGCAAGATTCCTTCACAGAAGCGCGTTCCTTCCTCACCATCTGATTTTCATGCTTTCCCCATTGAAATGCTTTGCCCTCAGTCTCGCGTGCCTCCTCGTGAGCTATTCCGCTGTGGCGCAGGAGGAAATTGCGAAAATCACCTACCCGAAAGTGCAGGACACCTCAGCCACGGTGGAAAGCGTGTTTGGAAAAGCAGCCCGCCAGGGTGCCCTTCCCTTCCGAATCACCATTCGCAACAATTCCGGTGCCGACCGCATCTGGACAGTCACCTTGAAAGAAGGAAACAGCTCCCGGAAGCTGAGCACTGAATCCCGGTTCCAGTTTGCGGTGAAAAACGGCACCGAGATTCAGGAAGACGTCATCTTCCACTTCGCCCCTGCCTTTCTGGCCTACGATTACCGCAATCTGGAAGTAAACATCACCGCAACCGGCCTCGACCGCTTCAGCCGGACCAACGGTGACCAAACCAACAAACGATATCCGCATCTCGCTGTCAGCAAGCCGATCGCGCAGCGAAATATTACGAAACTGAACGACCTCGTTAAAAAGGACGATTCACAGAATCACTATTTCGGCCACTCTTTCGATGCCGGCTACCTGCCGACGAACTGGATCGGCTATTCCGCGCTCGACGGCCTTCTCATTGATGTCGACAGTCTCGCTGAAATCTCCGCCGCCCAGCTACAGGCACTCCGAACCTGGGTAAGGTTCGGCGGCAACCTTGAGATTTTCTTCACCGATGAGAGCGAGCTCAGGAAAATTCCAAAGACGCTCCTGGAGAACCCGAATGTGAGAAAATCCACCGGGGTGAGCCTCGGCCGCATCAGTGTTCACAAATGGAATGGCTCGGTCCTCGATTCGAGGCTGATCTCAAAGAGCGGCCCTCTTTTGAGAAGCTACACTCCCCGTGACAAGTCGCTCAGCGATGACTTCTCCAACAACTGGCAACTGCAGAAACGTTTCGGTATCAAAACCTTCAACCCCGTTTTCGTTTTCATTCTCCTCCTTCTTTTTGCGATCCTCGTCGCACCGGTGAATCTCTTCGTCTTTGCGAAAAAGGGCAGGCGTCATCGCCTTTTCATCACCACGCCCGTCATCTCGCTCGCCGCCTGCGTAATCCTCATCGCCGCGATCTTCCTCATGGATGGACTCGGCGGAACCGGTCTCCGCGCCGTTTTTGCCGACCTGCAACCGGGACGAAACGAAATGCGGCTCTACACCACTCAGGAACAGATCAGCCGCACCGGAGTGATGATCAATCAGGGCTTCGAAACCGAAATCCCCTACGACATCAATCCCGTCGACCTCCCTTCCAGCACCTACAATCCCTTTTCACGCAACGGCAGCCAATCCACTCTCTACGAAATCGCTAACACGGTGTATCAGGGAGGCTTTTTCCGGAGCCGGTCTGAACAGGGCTTTGCGATCCGTGCCGCCGGATCCACCCGCTCACGGATCGAGAGTGCAGGGTTCAACGACGGCACCCCCGTTCTCACCTCCGCCCTCGACACAGGCCTGAAAGAACTCTTCTATCGCGACGAAAACGGCAAAGCCTGGACCCTGCCCCCTGACACCACCGTCGCCCCGGGAAGTCCGATCCCACTGCAGTCAGTCAGCAACCACGAATTCGAAAAATGGCTTTTTGCAGCAAAGGACGATTTCGACGCGACACTAAAAGCGAAGATCAGAACCATGGGCAAAGAACCCAATCGCTTCTTTGCCAGGGTGATCGATCCCGGGGCCTTTGCCCTCCCCACCCATCCCAGTATCGAATGGCAGGACACCCGGATGCTCCTCACGGGGACGCCGCTGAAAAAAGGAAACCTCACCGGTCTCGAAGCCGGATCACCAGCATCGACCAATGAGTGACTTGAGCGAGACACCATCTGAAAAAGCGGAATCAGGGGGCACGGAATCGCCTGAGGCGGTGACCACAGTATGCCCGCCGCAGACACCGGCAATCGAGGTGACTAATCTCTCCCGCTGGTTCACCGGCGTCCATGCTGTCAACGACATCTCGTTCACCGTCGAGCGCGGGCAGGTCATCGGATTTGTCGGAGCGAATGGAGCCGGCAAAACGACGACGATGCGGATCCTCGCGACCCTGGACTACCCGAGCGGCGGCACCGCCAAAATCGCCGGCTACGACGTCATCAAATACCCCGGCGAAGTCCGCAAGCGCATCGGCTGGATGCCCGACCACTACGGCACTTACAACAACATGACCGTGCTCGAGTATCTCGACTTTTTCGCGAGAGCACTCGGCTACAAAGGCCAGGAGCGCATTGAGCGCATCGCCGACGTCATGGATTTCACCGATCTTGGGAGCCTCTCCGACCGGCTCATCGACAAGCTCAGTAAAGGGATGGGCCAGCGTCTCTGCCTGGGCCGCGCCCTCATTCACGATCCCGACGTCCTCATTCTCGACGAACCCGCTGCCGGCCTCGATCCCAAAGCACGCGTCGAACTGAAACACCTCATCCGCATCCTCGCGGAGGAGGGAAAGACCGTCTTCATCAGCTCCCACATTCTCTCGGAGCTCGACGAAATGTGCGACTCGCTCCTCTTCATCAATCAGGGAAAAATCATCCACCACGGCACCTCCGAAAGCCTCCGAAAAGGGTCGGCGGAAACCTCGCTCATTGAGGTGCAGCTCGCGCATTCTCCGGAACGCCTCCAGGAATGGGCCGCCCTCGCCCCCAACGTGACGTTTAAGGACGCCACCAAAAACGGCGGCCGTATCGAAGTCGATTCCGTCGACGACGAAGTCATCGCCACAGTACTGCGTCGCATGATCAAAGACGACCTCCCCGTAACCGATTTTCACCTCCGCGAAAGACGACTCGAAGACGCCTTCATCGAAATCCTCGGAGAAATAGAAGCCTCCGGAACCCCCATCGTCAGTTAACCCTATCAAGCCCACACCCAACAGGGTTAAGTCCCTGACTCAACCCTGTCAGGTCAGCCCCTCTCCCTAACAAACCCCGACTTTTCTCCTTTCACGCCACGAAGTGGCCACTCGATCCAGCCCGGACCTTTCACTTTTTACCTTTCACCTTTTACGGCACGAAGTGCCCCTCATGAGTAAACCTTCCATCAGCCAATCTGACCCCATCGGCGAATCGATGACCGATTTTCCGGCGCGTCTCAGTCCGATGCTGGTGAAGGAACTGCGTCAGGGCATGAGGACGAGTCTCTTTTCAGTCGCTTTCATCCTCCTGCAAACCTTCATGGTGCTCTGCTTCGTCGCGAACATCGCCGATCCGGGTTCCAGTGACGCGAACGGCTTCTTCTGGTTTTTCATCATCACAACCCTGCTCGTGGTTCAACCGCTGCGGGGCTTCAACGCCCTCAGTTCGGAGTATCAGCTCAACACGATGGACCTGATCCAGCTCACTAAACTGAGTGGCTGGCGCATCACCCTAGGCAAATGGACCGCTCTCAACGCGCAAACGCTGCTATTCGTTACCGGAGTGCTTCCCTATCTTGTGATGCGATATTTCTTCGGAAACATTGATCTCATTCTCGACCTCGTCACAATACTCCTCCTCGGGCTCGGCTCCGCACTCGCCAGCGCAATCACGATCGGTTTTTCCGTCTTCAAAAACTTCCTTCTGCGCGGCGTTCTCGTCGTCGGTTCAGCGATTGGAGTGATCACGCTTTTCTTCCTTGTGAAAGAGGAAGTCTTCCGAAGCGGAATCAGCTCAGACGAAGCGGCCACTCTCGTCCTCCTCGCTGTTTGCAGCCTGTATGGGTGCTTCTTTTTCCTCGCCTTCGGTGCAAGCCGTATCGCCTATCAATCCGAGAATCTGGCCACCACTAAGCGACTCGCAGCACTCACGATGTGCGGGGTTGCCTACTGCTTTTTTCTTCTCCCTGTCGATATCGGAGCGATCATCATGGCGGCGAGCGCCGTCGTCCTCAGTTTTGCCGTGATCGATGCCGTGACAGAGGCGCTCCCCAACTACGCGCGCGTCCTTATCCCCTTCCGGAAAAACTTTCTCACCCGTGGATTCGCGCTCTTCTTCGCCCCGGGATGGATCAGCGGACTTGGCTTCTTCTGCCCCGCCGTCGCAACCTGGTGGGCCGGATTCGGACTCCTCAATTTGCACACCGGCGACGGACCTTCCGGGATCGAAGAATGGGTCGCGATCATCTCAGGTCCGAACCTTCTCATTTTCCCCCTCGTCATCATCCAGCTCTTCTTTCATCGCCAGACCTCGAGCCAGTTCACCTTCGGGATCTACGCCTTCACCCAGGCCTGCCTTCTCGTCATCTCGATGCTGGTTCTCGTCATGGCCAACGCGATTCGCCACTACGAAGATCTGATCTACAGCATTCTTCCGCTGCCCTCTGTGCTTCTCTTCGCTTCTGCCGATGGCGATGCAGACGAGCCCATATTTCTCTACATCGCTCTCATCACAACGGCGGTGTGCCTCCTCGTTCCCCGGATTCGCAGTCATTCCCACTACCGTGATTTTTTCAAACATCTGAAGTGATCCATGGCCGCCGTTTCCACAGAGTTCGATCTCAATGCCATTGCCGCACGGGCGCGACGCTACGCGGAACTGTTCACCCTGCCGCTTAAAGACCGCAACTGGCGGGGAAGCGCCGGCGAGTTCTCAGGCTCCGGCGTCGGCAGCTCGCTCGACTTTCAGGACCACCGCAATTACCTCCCCGGAGACGATCCCCGCCACATCAACTGGCAGGCCTACGCACGGACCGGCAACTACTCGCTCAAGCTTTACCGGGAGGAAGTGCGGCCCGTCGTCGAAATCATTTTCGACGTATCCGACTCGATGTTTTCCAATCCTGACAAAGCCACCCGGGCACTCGAACTCTTTTACTTCTCCATTGCCTCCGGCGAAAAGTCAGGAGCAGCCACTCACGCCTACCTTTCAAAAGGACCGCGATGGAAACCACTCGAACCCGCCGCCGTCTTTTCCCACCGTTGGGAACAGGTCGCCGGGGAAATGCCGCAAACCGAAGCGTCCGCCTCACCGAACCTCATGGCAATTCCACTGCGGGCGCGGTCGTTGCGGGTTTTCATCAGCGACCTCCTTTTTCTCTCCGATCCCGGGCCGACGATGCAGGCACTCCTTCATCACAGCGGTCGCGGCATGATCCTCTCTCCTTTTGTCCGCGAAGAGTCGAATCCCGACTGGGAAGGCAATTACGAATTCATCGACACGGAAAGTCGCGCCAGCCACGACCGGCGTATCGACCGAACCGTTCTGAGGCATTACCTCGAAGCCTACCGACGACATTTCGCCCGCTGGAAAGCCGCGGCCATACGCGCCCAATCCCCTCTCGCCCGCATCCCATCGGAAACCGCATTTGAAGCCGCTATCAACCTCGAAGCCGTCCCCTCCGGCGCCCTGAATCTGGCGTGAGAGAGTAGAGAGTAGAGAGTAGAGAGTAGAGAGTAGAGAGTAGAGAGTAGAGAGTAGATACCGAAGAGTCGGAACGAGTTTCGTTCCGCTACATCATAAGCCCAGCCCCCGGAAGCCCAGCCACCTTTTACTTTTAACTTTCCCACCTTTTACAGCGCGAAGCGCTAAGCGCCATGCCCGTCATTTTCGCCAACCCACTCGGATTCCTCGCCCTTCTCGGGATTCCTGCGATTTTGCTGATTCACTTTCTTCAAAGAGAATCCCGGCGACTCCCTATCAGTACCCTTTTTCTACTCGAACATATCGACAGGCAAAGCATCAAAGGACGGAAATTCGACCGGCTCCGCAGCTCGATCCCCCTCTGGCTCCAGTTGCTCTCGGTTCTCATTCTGACCTGGCTCCTCGTGCAACCGAGATGGACGAGTGAACGCTCCGTGCAGCGAGTCGTTCTCATCATCGACAGCTCCGCCTCGATGGCCGCCTTCAAAGACCGGCTCGCCGATGAACTCACCTCCGCGATCCCCCCGCTCACGAGTGCGGTGGCGACGACCGAATACCGACTCGTCGAATCACAGCTCCGCGGCGACAACCTCTACAGCGGCACCGAATTTTACGGACTCCTCACCGCACTGGAGACGTGGAATCCCTCCGACAGCGCGCACTCACCGGAAACGGCCCTGCGCGTCGGACGCAGCCTCGCGGGATCGGAGGGCACCCTCATCTTCGTGACCGATTATCCCCGCGAAACCCTGCCCTTCGGGGCAGCCCAACTCAGTATCGGCTCTGCGATCGACAACGTCGGCTTTGCCGGCCATCGCATCGAAAGCGACGGCCCGGAAACCTCCTGGCAGGTCACAATCCGGAATTACTCAAACAATCCCCAGTCACGCGATTGGCTTCTCGCTGCGGGAGATCAACGCACCGCCTTTCGAACGATCGATCTCGGACCGGGCGAAACCCGAATCCTCAAAGGCAAATTCCCCGCCGGAGCGGAGCAGATTCAACTACTCATTAAGCCTGACGCGTTCCCGCTCGACGATCAGCGCTTCCTTCTCATTCCCGAAGCGAAAGAACTCACAATTTCCCGCACCGGGGATGCCAACATCGAAGCCCCGGTCGCCGAAATCATCGAGAGTCTGCCAAACACACCTCAGAGCGCCCCCGGCGAAACACCGGACCTCGTCTTTGCGACCTACAATCCCCTTTCCCCGACACCCATACCGCCACGCTCGATCACTTTTCTCAACCAGCAGCAGGTTCCTCAAGCCTACTTTTCAGGTCCTATCGTTAAGTCGAATCACCGTCTCATGAAGGATCTCGACTGGCAGGGGCTCATCGCGAAAAAGACGGCGGCTCTTCCCTCGATCGAAGGTCAGACGGTGTTGCTTTGGCAGGGCGAACGACCGCTCATCATCCTGCGCCGCAGCGAAGGGATTCGACAACTCATTTTTAATTTCGATGTCCTCAATTCCAACGCAGCACGACTGCCCTCTTTCATTGTTCTCATTCACCGTTTCGTAAACCAGCTCCGAACCGAAAAAGTCGGCAGTGAATCAGCCAATGTCGAGCTGCGACAGGATTTAAAGATTGCAATCAACACCGGCGATGACGCGGCCAACCTCAGCCTCAAGGACGGAGGCAACGTCGCTGAGATTCCCTCAACCGCCGCCGGTTCACTCAAGGCCCCGAACACGCCCGGATTTTTTGAGATCCGTCAGGGCAGCGAACTGCGCTATCTCGGGGCTGGCAACTTCGCCGACACAAGAGAAGCCGACTTTTCTGAAGCCTCCGCGTATTCCGAGCTTAAGGCCCTTCCCGCGAAGATCACCGAGAACCGAACTGTAAACGATCCACGCTGGCAACTCTGGCTGATCGTCATTCTCGCAGCACTCCTAACCGCATGGGCGCTGATCAATCGTAGCGATCAACGCAGAGAACCAAACCTTCGCTCGCAGGCTTAAACAGCAGAGGGTTCACTCGAAATCTCCTGCTAATCCACTTGTCACCAGTGGCTCCGCTCCCCTCTGCCGCAGTTGCAGATGAGAAAATCGTAGTGGCATGAAATTCCGTGGAAGACCTGAAATCACTCACTGGCCTCGATATCATCAGTAACTAAAACGCAACGAAAGCCATCCGCTCTCGTGCCGGCGCCTGGCAAGCCGCGTAAGCGTTCTGATACCTTTACTGACCCGGGCGCAAAATCGATCCAGGAACTTCCCCGCCTCACTCGATTCAACTTCTCTTCAGAGTACCAGTCGGCGCACCATTCCCAGACATTTCCGCTCAAATCATATAGACCAAACTGATTCGGCGGAAAGCTTCCAACAGGGGCGGTTCGAGTATAACCATCGTAATAGTTTTTAACCACTTTGCGATTGGGAGCATTCTGCAAAGGGGCATCCCGGCATTCTTCACCAAAGAAATTTCCAACTCCGACGGGTGGTGGGAACTGACGGCCCCACGGAAAAAGAGGACCATTCGTATCCTTTTCGATAGGTAACCTTCCGGCATCCTCGTCTCCTCCAATCCCCATCGCGCAACTCCACTCGTGATCGGTCGGTAGCCGGTAACGCTGGTTCTCTCCAATAAAACCCTTTTCCCGCTCTACTTTTGTTAACCAATTGCAGAAAGCGACGGCATCGTCCCAGCTCACGTAAACAACGGGATGGTCTCCTGTTTGACCAAAATCGGGTTTGATCCAACCGTATTTCGGGTTGTCGATCAGGAATCGGGCATAATCCTCGTTCCGCGTTTCCCAGATACTAAATAGAATTTCCTTACCGTCACCGGCACCGCCAAGTATAGGAACCGGCGCGAACTTTAATCCGATGCTATTGACGTGATACTTCCCCTCACTATGCGGGCTGATCGTGTCCGCCAACTCGGCGGCGGACACCGGCAAATCCCTTTCCCCCGATTTTTCAAACAGGGGTGATGAACTCAGCTGATTCGCCCCTACCCCGATTGAGACCAGTAGCAACGCGACTGCAACCAATGCCCATTTCTTCGTGCGCTTCGGAGGTTTCACCCGGTTCAGTTCAGTAATGCCCTCAGCAGCGCCAGCATGCGAAGGCTCCAACTCAAGACACTTGCGGAGCAATTTATCAGCCCGGGCCCGATCACTTTCTTTTCCTGATTTCTGCCAGAGTCCCAGATGCGCCAGTCCACATTCATATAGAATATCAGCAGAATAGGGAGCGAGAATGACAGCTTCCTCCAGGTCAATGACCGCATCTTCGAAATTACCCTGCTCCAGAAAATTACGTCCCCGAATCGCATGTGAACTGAGCCTTTCAGAAAGCTTTTCCCAGTCGGCTTCGCTCAACCCGCTCTTCAAGGCAATCTCTTTCAGCTCATCTTCACCCAGCTGCCGGCCTCCTTCCTCCAACTCGATTTCCAGAGCCTTCTTAAGAAAAGCCGAAAGTTCAGCTGCCCTCCGTTCATCGTCATCCATGTAGAGGAGGGTTCTATTTATGGCCATCAAAGGCAAGGTAAAACCGGACGAACCGAACCGGCCGGAAACAGCTCCGTGCCGGAGCATTCCCCGCCCAATGCCATCGAGGTGCTCACAGAGAAAAGCAGAACTTCTCCCCGCAAGCAGCCAGCGTATCATTTCCCGGCGGAAAGCGGGTAGCCGTGCATCATCCCGACAAACACGTCGCAGCCGATCGCATTGTCACGGATAAAACGAAGTGCCGCCTTCACTTTTCCCGTCGAAGAAGTTTTCCCGATTGGACGGGGCGCAGGACGGGATGAATTGCGCGAAAAAGTCCGCGTTGTTGATTTGGATACCGATAGAGATTTTGTATTCATAGCAATATCAGAATCACACGAATCACAGACAATAACAGATACAGACAAAACGATTGTGATGCAGTACAGTATAATTCTTTCAATCTGTACTGGTATCAAGCTGGGGCATCTGTATCTGGATTGCGCCGCCAAGGTATGGATTCTTTCCCAATGCCATGAAACATTCGACCCGCAACGCTGATCCCAAGTATCAACAGATCGCCGGAAAAGTGGAGGATCTTATCTCCGCCGGAACTTTCCGCGCCGGAGATCGTCTTCCCTCGGTACGGTCTCTGAGCCGCGACTGGGGCGTCAGTGTCACCACTGCGATCGGCGCCTACAGCCTTCTCGAAGATAAAGGAGTTGTCGAAGCCAGGGATCGCTCCGGCTATTTTGTCCGCCCCAAAGTGATTGCAGCCGACCGACTGCCCCGCCGAACGAGGGCAGCAGGCGCCAAAGGGGCACCGGTCAGTATCAGCTCCGCCGACATCACCGAGGACGTCATGGACTCGACCTGCGCCCTCGGCGTGGTTCCCTTCGGTGCCGCGGTTCCCTGCGACGACATTCTCCCGACTTCGAAGCTGATGACGCTTTACCATTCTGTGATTCGTTCGGAAGGCGCGACCTCCTTTCAATATGCGATGCCGCCGGGGCGCGAGGATCTGAGAATTGAAATCGCGAAGCGGCTCATTGAGTGCGGCATCGCTGTTTCGCCGGAGGAAATCATTGTCACCTCAGGAGCGATGGACGCGATTCTTCTCGCGATTAAATCCTTTTGTGAACCCGGGGATGTCGTCGCGGTCGAGTCCCCCACCTATTTTGGTATTCTGAGCCTCGTCAAAGAGCTCGGACTGAAAGCGATCGAAGTCCCCGTTCTTGCCGACGACGGCGTTTGTGTAGAGGCCCTTGAGGAAGCTTTTAAAAGCCACCCCGTGAAAGCCTGCATTCTCCAGCCGAACTTTCACAACCCGATGGGTTCAGTCATTCCCACCGACTCAAAACGCCGCATCGTGGAACTCGCTGAGAAACATCAAGTCACCATCATCGAAGACGATCTCTACGGAGATCTCTTTTTCGGACCGAAGCGCCCCCCCGCTCTCAAAGCCTTCGACCCCGGAGAAGTCGTGATCCATTGCGGCTCCTATTCAAAAGCACTCGCACCGGGCTTGCGCGTTGGATGGATTCTTCCCGACTCCCGCTATCATCGGGTCAAGAATCTCAAATACGCAACCTCGATCGCCAACGCGACCGTTTCCGAAATGGTCGTGGCCGCCTTCCTTAAAACCGGCGGAGTGGATCGCCACCTTCGGAAAATCCGGAAAATACTGGCACAGCAAACCCTGCAAATTCGCGAGGCGATACTCAAGGAGTTTCCCGAAGGAACCCGGGTCTCCAATCCCAAAGGGGGCTTCGTTCTCTGGTGCGAGATGCCGGACGGATTTGATTCCGAAAAATTCTCAATCGCGGCGCTCAACCGTAAAATCAGCATTGTCCCCGGAACACTCTTCTCCGCGACTTGCGGACTCAGGAATTTGTTTCGCATCAGCTGCGGCTCCCCGCTCGATGACCGTTCTCAACGGGCTATAGGAATCCTCGCCCGCCTCGCACAGGCACAACTCGACGGAAAATAGCGTTCCATATCAGGGGTATTATCCCCACGAAAACGGGATACAAGCAGACTCGCCAGAGAGCGCTTGAACCTCTACATTCCGGGCATGAAGTCTGAAAAGCCCTCCAATCCGATGAATCGTCGCCATTTTCTCCGGTCCGCCGCCGCGCTCGGATCGGGCGTTATCGCATCCAACGCCGCCACAGTTCGTGCCGCTACTAACAAGAACAGCAAGCTCCGCATTTTCCAAATCGGAACAGGCGGCATCGGCGGAATGCAACGGAAAGGCCTCAAGGGCCACCCTATGGTCGAATTCGCCGGTTTCTGCGACGTCGATGAAACGATGTTTTCCCGAATCGAAGATTACCACGGCACCCCCTGGAAAGTGACCGACTACCGCGAAGCGTTCGCGAACAAAGCGGGCGACTTTGATGCCGTCATCGTCGACACCCCGGATTTCAACCACTGCCCCATGATGGTGACCGCGCTCAAGCACGGCAAACACGTCTACGGCCAGAAGCCGCTCGTTCACCAGCTCGATGAGCTTCGCACGATTCGCGAAGCGCTCGCGGCGCGCCCTGACCTTCACACACAGATGGGAAATCAGCGCGCCTGCACCACCGGCCGGATGCAGGCCGTCGAGATTTTGAAATCCAACACTCTCGGGCGCCCTGTCGAAGCACACATCTGGACCGGCGGGATGAGCCGCGGCACCTACTTCGTCGACCCATGGAGCCCCATCACCGAAGGCACAGCCATCCCCGAGACGGTGAACTGGGATCTCTGGAACGGCGTCCTTACTGAGAAACTGCCCTACAGCGAGGACCTTCACCCGAGACGCTGGCGCTCCTACTGGGAAACCGGTGGCGGGATGCTCGCTGACTGGGGATGTCACCTTATCGATGTGCTCTACTTCGCTTACGATCTCGAGGCCCCCGAAGCGGTTCAGACCAATACGATGAAGCCCTCGGACGTGTCTCACACCGGATACAATCAATCGGTAATCACCTACCCGGGCGGCGACAAATTCGCAGGGGACAAATTCGTCCTCCACTACAACGACAGCAACATTCGCCCGTCCTTTGCCGCACTCGGTCTGCCGGTTCCAAAAATCAAATCGACCTGCACATTGGTTCTTTGTGAGGAAGGCGCTCTCCTCGTCGAACCGGGAGGCAAAATGGAAATCTACCGCAAAGGCAAACTCGTCGAGAACGAGAAAATGCCGGAAGTCGCTCCCCGTGATCACTGGAAGGACTGGGCTGATTGCTGCCTCGGGAACGACAAGCCGCTCTGGACGCGTTTTGACATCGGCTCACGCATCACCGAACCGGCCCTCCTCGCGACGAAAGCAACCCGCTTCCCCGGTGAAGAACTGCACTGGGACGCAACGAACTACCGCTTCACCAATCACGAGCAGGCGAACAAAGAAATCCTCTCACGCAGCTACGGCGACGGCTTTGCTCCGCCTTCGATGGGATAGTTGGCGTGATATCTCAGGTCGACCTTAGCGCCCGGTTCAAGAATACTTAAACGTTAGAGGCTACCGAACGAATCCCTGCTCCCCAAACGCAGGGATTTGAACGCCGAACTGCGGCATCGTGGAAGGCAGTTGAATTTTTTCGTGAGATTTGAGATTCTCCTGCCATTACACAGGAGTCCATTTTCAAAATCCCCTCATGAAAAACCTATTCGTCATCCTCGCCACTGCCTTGACGCTCACGTCGGGGCAGATTGCCTCCGCAGCAGAGGCGGAAAAACCTAACATTCTCTTTATTTTCTCGGACGACTGGGGCTGGGGCGATTTGTCCTGCCATGGCCACCCCTATGTGAAAACGCCGAACATCGATCGTCTCGCCAAAGAGGGAACGGACTTTCACCGCTTCACTGTCGCCAGCGGTGTTTGCTCACCAAGCCGGACCGCTGTGATGACAGGCCATTTTCCGGCCCGTTACAACATTGACGGTCATTTCGCGTGGGTCCCCAGCAACGAAAAACGCGGCATGCCTGATTGGCTCGATACGGAGGCCCCTACCCTTCCCCGTTTTTTGAAAACAGCGGGGTATGCCACCGCCCATTTCGGAAAATGGCATCTCTCCAACAATATGATCCCCGACTCACCGGTTCCGAGTGCCTATGGCTACGACGAATACGGTGCCTTCAACTGCGCCGGTGAACAGATGCCGGTTCATGAGGACGCGATGCACGCCAATGCCTTCATTGAAAAATCAGTGGAGGCGGGAAAACCGTTTTTCATCAATCTCTGGGTCCACGAACCCCACACGCCGTTTCACACAGTTCCTAAATACGAGTGGCGCTTCCGCGATATGGAGAGCGAAGCCGATGCGATCTTTGCCTCGGTTTTGTCTCATGCCGACGATCGAATTGGAGAAGTGCTGGACACACTGGATCGACTTGAGATCGCCGACAACACCCTCGTGATTTTCAGTTCCGACAATGGGCCTGCCCGTGCTTCGAGACCCGGCGAACTCACCCTTTCCTACGATACCGCCACTGGGGCCGGTTGGGGAATCAACGCGGCAAAAGGAATCACCGCCGGACGCAAAGGCTACAAGGCAGCCCTTTTTGAAGGAGGGATCAACGTTCCGTTCATCGCGCGCTGGCCCGGAAAAATCGCAGCCGGAGCAGAGAACAAAGACGCTCTCATTTCAGCGGTCGACCTCCTTCCCACTTTTTGTGATATCGCCGGTGCTAAGCTCCCGGCCGATTACCAACCCGACGGAGTGAGTCAATTAGCAGCACTGACAGGCAAGACTGAGGCGAAGGTCCGCGAGAAGCCGCTCTTCTGGAAATCCAAGACCAAAGCCAGCAAGCCCGCTCCTGACGGCAACTCGTTCCATTGGGTTTCCTACGCAATTGTCGACCAACAGTGGAAACTCGTTTCCAATCACGACGCCTCCTACGTAGAGCTCTACGACATCGTCGCCGACCCGCTTGAAACGACCGATTTAAAAGAGAGTCAAACGGAGGTGGTTGCCTCGCTTTTAGAGAGTATCGAAGACTGGAAAGCAACTCTTCCGGAGAAGCCAACCGGCAAGGTATTTTCTGAAGAGCGGAATCAGTAATCCAATCACAAGCTCGTAAGCACGAGCCTTTCGTCGGAGTATTTTCTCCACAACGCATCGAGCCTCACCGCGATCTCGTTTTCGGTTCCTGCGACCAGCCAGTAGCGATATCGCAAGGTCGATTGCGGCCCGAGCTTTACCGTGGCAATTGGCGCAACATGGACACAAGGCCCTCCAACCGGATCACTGGTGCCCTCTGCTCCGTGCGGCCCGAAATTCCAACGACCATCTGAGGCAGGACTGAAAACAGCGACTCCCTGCCCCTCTTCATTGAAACAGGCCATCGCCTTTTTCGGCGGATCGGCATGCCCCCAGGGTGGCCCCGGTTGCTGCGATTCTTCACGCCACTCACCGCCTCCGAGGTAGCTTGCAAAACGGCTGAAATTGCGAGTGAAATAGCAGGCGGGAAGCTCCTGATGCCTTGCCACAGCTTCGCCCCATTGATCGTTGGGCTTCCGCTTCGAGAGAAATTCGCATTTTACGACAGCCACATTGGGCATCCCCGCTTCGATCCCCGTCCATTGCCGCATCACGGCTTCAGCTTCTTCATCCGGCATGTCCCACAATTTGGGAACCGTCTCGGCAAAGAGGCTCTCCCCTTTCTCTTTTTGAAACGCAACCACCCGAGCCCAGGACGCAACGCCCCCGCCCTGAATCGGATTCCAGGTCCACGGGCTCCACGCCTTGTGTTGCCCTTCAGCAGTTCGGTCGACACCCTTTCCTGCATAGTAGGATTGCTGGATGAGCCGACCGGGGTCGTGCGAGTTAATCGAATTCCCGGGGTACCCGCGCCACGATAACCAGGTCAGCGAAGCACCTTTCCCGCGATCAATTCCTATCTTAATGACTCCGTTATCAAGCTGAAGGAGTTCCTCTTCATGAAGAGAGCGCGCGCCGGTAACCAGCCAGAGAGTGAAGATCAGCACACAAGGTAGGAGAAACTTTCCGGCCAATTTCCCACTCTGATCAACTCTAAACATAAAATCCCGACGACCAGTCAAATCCACCTGACTCTATTCTCCGCTCACATCCAACTCGCCGGAGCGAAATTGCTTCCAGGCTCGGGCGAGCTCACTGGAAATAATAAAAGTCTCATCTTCTGAGAGTTCGGCCTCCGGATCTGTGATCTTGAGCACTTCCCCGGTTTTATAATTTCCCACCATTCCCCCGCTGCGATCAAACGGAAGCACAATTGGCTCCTTTTCCTCTTCCATCTCCTCATCTTCTTCGCCCTCAGGAGTCTTCTTCCCCCCTTTCGAGCCGCCCTCCTCTTCGCCTTCGGGCTTCGGCGCAGGTTCAGGCCTGGCTTTCCTTTCGGGAAGGCGTTCGTCTAAAATGGCTTTGAGACACAATCTCGCGAAATGATCGGAAAACTGGGAAAGCTCGCCATCACCTCGAAATTCAATTGCCCCCATCCAGTTCGGCTTCATCGGGGCATACTTCTTTAAAATATGTTCAGCGCTGTTTTCATTCTGCCAGAGCTGATGATTGTTTGAGTATTCCCCCCAGATAAAAGCCATTGGAAGTGCCGCCGCCCCGGGGGACGGCTCCGCATTGTAAAAGCCTCCTTTTGAAAAAACACCTCCTAGAATGATCTCCGGTTTCCAGAGAGCAAAATGATAAGCGAAGGCTGAACCAAACCGGTCCATACCGCACACGGCGATCGGGAGATCATACATTTCCGGCTTATTCATCTCTTTAGCAAAGTTTGCTATCGCGGTCATTACCTGGTTTCCGCTTCCTTTTTCAGCAAACGCAAAACTGTCCATCACGGTGGGATCGATTGAATCCATCTTAAAATCGTAGGACAGAATCGCGAGACCATACCTCGTTTGAAATTCAGCCCATGGCCCTTCACCCCGGTCTCTTCCCCCCAGATTCTGCATTGAGCCTCCTAAATCGCCGACCGCGAGCAAAAGGATTCCACGGGGTTCACCCAGAGGCATCTGAAGCGCGAAGGTCTTTCCACCGACAACCGTATCGGACCATCCCATGTATTTGGACCTCTTTATTTTGCCGTCCGTGACGGGCTGATCCTTCGCGAAGCTCCCCAGATCCAGCGGAACGGTCTCACCGGCAACGGCGCGTTCGTAGGCGGCAAAAATGAGCTTCTGATCGCGCTCCAAAGCCTCAAGGTCCAACTTCGACCAGGGAATCCCGATGATGGGCCCGTCCGCCACGGTTTGAGCGGTCAGCCCCTTCGGTGTCGCATCCTTGATCCCGAGAAGCTCGGCGGCCCTTCCGTTTGACCCTGTCAGGGTAATCGCTCCCGCATTCAGAATCAGAAAAGCATGCAAGGCGGCAACCAGAATAGCGCTGACAACGACCTCACCCGACAAACAAAACAAACGGCTCGTTTTCATAATAATTCCCTCAACCGGAGCGAATTATCACAAGTCAACGAGTCGGGGACAAGATCATAATCGAGCCTGATCCGGCTACATCAAGGCACCCAGGCGACAATCGGAGCACGGGGATCGCTCTTGATTCCGTGCCGGGCTTCAGCATCCGCGACCGCTTTCTGCCAGGCGGAAACGCCTCGCAGGGCACCGGTATCACGGGAGGGAAAATCACGATGCACACCGACCACGGTCCCGCGGTCGAAAGCTGCCTGTATCCCGCGAATCTCTTTGCTCACATCCCGCTTAAAGGAGGCAAATGTTATCCAGAGGGTTACCGGATCGGACTTTTTCCACCCCCGCTCCGTCACGGGAATCACGTACTTACACATCCGCTTTGAAGTACCGCCACCGGTCTTATTCACAGAACCGGCCGTCGTTCTCCATTCGTATCGTCCGGAGAGGTCGGGATGGATCACCGCTTGAAATTCAAGTTGCCGCTCTTTGATGTGCGCGGGTGCCTCGCGAACATCCTTGAGAAGAAATGGTTCCGATTTCTTCAGACACCCCGTTGCCGCAAAAAGCAAGACGCCGACAACGCTGGCATACCAAATGGCTTTCATAGAAAAAGCGTGCCGAAACGCTGGTAAGACCATAATAAGGGCCTCCGGAGATTGTTCGGTGACTGAGTCAGAGAACAGGTTCCGCGATGGAAAAAGTTAGTCTCGCTCAACGTCCCGGCACGCAAAAACGCTACGCTCAGTCCGGAACGATTTCCAGCAAAACATCAATCTTCGACCGGAGAATATTCAGAATCGGAAGCACTTGCCCCGCTCCCGCTTTTCTCCATGAGCCAGACCAGCACCATCCCGAGGAGCATGAAGGCAACCGCGATAAAAAGCTCCCCTGAAAGACCGGGGATAAACCAGTCGTAACCGGTCACTTTTTCCTTCCATCCCCCTTCGATCTCAAACCTCGTAACGATTTCACTCTTCCAGGGCCAGATAATCAGAAGTGAACCGGCGACAAATCCGGTGAGTAGCGAAACGGCAAGATCGTGAAACTCACGGAAGACCCAGGAGAGAAGACGGCTCAAAAGAACGACTCCTAAAACAGCTCCGATCCCAACGGGGATGAGCGTTTTCACCGCTTCCATCGAACCTGACTTCAAGCCGGAAACAGACTCAATCATGACGAGCTGATAATTCCCTAACAAAAGAAGAACAAACGAACCTGATAGCCCCGGAATGATCATACTGGCCATCGCGACCACCCCGCACAAAAGCAAATAAAGATTACTGTCATTCTCCGAAGCAGGCTTCAGCAACGATACCGCCACCGCTATCGCGGTTCCCACTATCAGAGCAACGACACAGGCCGCCGTCCACTTTTTGACCTGTTTTCCGACAAAGTAAATCGAGGCGAAAATAAGCCCGAAAAAGAAGGCCCAGACATGCACAGCATGGTTGGCAAAAAGGTATTTCAATACCTCCGCCAGAGTCACGATGCTGGCGATGACTCCCAGCCCGATGAGAAATAGAAACTGAAAATCAATCTTCTCCGCAAACTCCCGAAACCTGCCTTTGAGCAACATTTTCAAAGCGGCCGCATCGACCGCTTTGATGGCATTGATAAGCCGTTCATAGATGCCTGTGATAAAAGCAACCGTCCCCCCGGAGACGCCGGGAATCACATTGGCCGCCCCCATCGCGGCACCTTTGAGGAAATAGGAGAGCCCTTCTTTCATATATCTGTTTGAGCGGGAAAGCCTAACCGAATTCGGCCTGCATCTCCTTGAGCTGGCGCTTAATCGCCAGTTTCCGGGCACTGCTCATGCGATCGATGAAGAGCTTCCCGAACAGGTGATCGGTCTCATGCTGAATCGCTCTCGCAAAGAGACCATCGGTTTCGATGACGAGAGTTTCCCCGTCGAGAGTCTGCACGGTCGCCTTGACCTCAGACGGGCGGACAATTTCACCACGCAAATCAGGAAACGAGAGACAGCCTTCGGTGTCACCTTCTTTATCACCGAGAAATTCCAACTCGGGATTCACAAAAACAAGCGGACAAATCTCATCGAGCGTCGTCTCTTCACCATTCACGCGAAGGTAGCTAATGCATTCTTCGTCGTGCGAGACATCCACCACCGCCAACTGGCTGGAAACACCGATCTGAGGTGCGGCGAGCCCGACTCCATGAGCCTCATACATCGTTTCAATCATGTCTGCGGCAAGGGCACGCACCTCATCGGTCACTTCAGTGACGGGTGCAGCCGGCTTACGAAGAACGGGGTCGGGGTAGAAGACAATCTTACGAATCATGGGAAAAAAGTATTACGCCTATCTTAACCCAATCTTTCAGCCCTCCAACGGGAAATTCAGGCGGCGGCTATCGTACTACTCCTTCAAAACAATTCTCAAGGGCAGATCACCGATCTCGAGCCCTGCCTCTGCCGCTGCATCCCACACATTCACCATTGATCCTAGGGGAGCGCCTTCGTCTGCCTTCAATTCGAGCCGGGCTTCCGGTTTTTCACTTCGCAAACGCCTCAGCGCCTCAGCGAGCTCCTCGACGGGAAGGATCCTCTCCCCGAGAGAGATTTTCCCATCCGCACTCAGCAACAGAACGACACGACGACTGGAATCCTCACCACCAAGCACTTTTGTCGAGGACGGCAAATTGACCTTCAAGAGCGATTCACGCGTTTTAAACGTCGTCGTGACAATGAAAAATATCAGCAAAATCGCAAGAATATCGATCAGGGTAATGATCGGCACAGCAGGTCGCTGACGTCTTTTCCGGTAAAAGTTCACAGTCGGGTCTCCGTAGTGGGCGGCTCTGAGCCCCCCGTTTCGACTGCGATGGAACTGCCCCGCAGGATCCCATCCAGTTCTGCCGACGATTGCGATTCCTGCTCGTAAAGCGCCACGCCGCCGGCGCGATAAAACTCATGGAGAAGATGCCCTGCAATCACTTCGATTCGCGCCGCAATTCTCTCGAGGCGGCGGGTGAAATAGGAATGAAAAATCACGGTAATGACCGCGACGACCAGCCCCGCGATCGTTGTATTCAGCGCCACCGCAATGCCCGATGCAATCAGCGAGGGATCGGCGACATCCCCCCTCTCACCCAAGGTGGCGAAAACTCCGACAAGACCACTCACGGTTCCGAGCAATCCTAACAAGGGGGCAATCGTGATGACGACTTCGAGAACGCCCATGCCGTTTTCCAGCTTAACCATTTGCTCTCTCGCGGTAGCCTCAATCGCGTTTTCGGCCTCTTCACGGGAGGTAAACTCGGGAGATAAAGCAATGCGCCCGATTCGTCCGATCGGACTGTCGCTCTGCTTCAGCATCTCATAGAGCGCCGCAGGTTCATCACTTTCAAAAACCTGATCGCAGCGTGCCAGATCTCCCCGCAATTCCGGCGGGATCACAGACTTCCACCTCAAGGTGAGGGAACGGTGAATGCTCACGGCAATGGCGACGAAAGAGCAGGCCGCGATAAAGGCCATGAAAACGCCCCCCGAGAGGAGAAAGGCCCACACTTTTTCGTTCACAGAAGGATCGAGCATTACAGTCGTTTAATAGGTAATAATGTCGTAGCGAATTTCAAGGCCATCTTCCCCTACCGCTTCAGCCACTTCAGGCGGCATTGGTGGCAGGTCCGACTCGCGGATCGCCCGAAGCGAAATATCAAGCAAAGTGGCATTCGCCTCATTCTTCGTAATTTGCAACTCTTGAACCTCACCGTTGCGATCGACATGAAAGGTCAATTTAATCATCCCCCAAATCGCGGTCCCCTCCTTCTCCGCCCGATAAAGATGCCACTTTTTAGCGACCGCATCCCTCACCGCCTGCTTGTACTCCCCCATCGCTGTTTTCTCAGCATCGACTGCATTCTCCCCTTCCTTCGTCGCCTTGCCGTTGCGATCATCCTCACGCCTTTCCCCGGAAAACCCGTCATCTCCCCGGTTGCCTCCGCCCGCTTCAGCCACAGACGCAAGAGAAGCTTCTTCGGGAACGTGAACGGCCTCTCCGGAGTCACTCTGCGCCAGATAGATCTTTTCCTTTTTTCCCTCCTCCTGTGAGATCGCGCCCACTTCCTGCGACGGCCCGCTCTTTGCACCTTTTCCGCTTTGCGAAGAAGGCATCCGGTCAATCTCACCGTCGCTGTATTTTTGATCCGTCAAAGTGAGGTCGGAATCTGAGCCGGCACCGACAAGGGTGGGGCCGGCCTCCTGAGGCAAGAGCTCATCCGGTTGCAATTCCGAGGCGGCGGTTGTGTTGCGATCGGACTCAAAACGGGGACGATCGGGCTTTTCGGTCTCCTCCTGATTCGACTTTGTACTCACAAACTTCCGGCCCGTTTTGGGATCCAGTTCCGGCACGGGCTCTGCTTTCTCCCTCTCAAGATTCTCCATGACATCACTCATCATGACCGATATCTCCTGCGGCTGAGGGGCTGCGGCGCGATTCGCCGTATTCGAATCGCGGCTCACACTCCGCGTCGTCAAAAGCACAAAGATCGCCATCAGGAAAATGGCGTGAGCAACCAGTGCTCCGGAAACACTGGCAAATAGCTTTTGCTGCTCGGACATGGATCGGGTGAAAACAACGTGAAGAGGATCACGGTATCTTCATTTAAAGCGTCTTTCGCGCGAAATGAAAGAGGTATTGCTGAGCGTATCCCGCGTTCTCGCCGAAGTAGTCCACCGCCCACTTCTGAAGCTTGTGCCCCCGTACCCGCTTGCGGTAATGCTCGCGCAGAATCCGCTCAATCCAGACATCAATGGGAAAGGCCCCGTGAAATCCACCGCTGAATAGGAGCACACAGTTGGCGATCTTTTCACCGACACCGTGAAGCTCTAACAAGGAAGCCATGACCTTCTCCGGATCCTCTTCATTTTCCATCGCCTCCAGATCAAACTTACCTGATACGATCGCCTCTGCGGCGAGATGAAGGGACTTGGCCCGGTACCCGAGAGAACATTCCCGCAGGGCGTCCTCTCCCGCCTTCGCGAGCGCTTCGGGCTCTGGATAGGAATAAAAAGTCTGCCCCGCCAGTTCGTGAGCCTCGCCGTAACGACTCCTTAACTTCATCGAGATCGCCCGGATGTGTGCGACCTGCTTCAGCGATGAGGTGATGAATGTCGCGAGGCACTCCCACATCGGCTGGCGCGCCAGTCGAATCCCCGGACAATAGGCGATGGCTTCCGCCAGCACTGAATCTCCATGCGGAAACGTGCCATGAATTGATTCAATCGCATGATCCAGCCCGAAGTATCGGGATAGGACCGCTCCGTCATCCGGGAGTCCGTAAACGGCTCCCTCTTCGATCTGAGTAATAAAAGAGGGGCCGCCACTTCCCAGGCATCCCGCGTAACCCGCGCAATCGTCGAGGACCGCCCTTTCCCAATGGAAAAGCTGCCCGGACTTCAAGGTGTCCTCCAGGGAAAAGACTCCCTCATAGGGAATTTCGACGAGTCCGGAAGGAGACATCCAGTTTCAGCTGGCGAAAAAGCAGATACTCCCGAGCTCGGCGGCAAGATCGACCTGATTGACCATGACGCCTTCAGGAACCGATAAGACAGCGGAGGAAAAATTCAAAATCGCTCTCACGCCCTGTTCGACGAGATCGTCGGCGACGGATTGGCCCGCAGCCTCCGGCACAGCGATAATAGCAACCCGCACCCCGTGAGTCTGAACGTAAGCGGCGAGCTGATCGACAGGAAGGACCGGAACACCCATCTCCTCCGTCGTCGATTTGACGTGCTCAGTGTCCGAATCGAACGCGGCGATAATTTCAAACCCCTCGCGGCGGAATCCTCCGTAGCGCAGGAGCGCGGAACCGAGATTACCGACACCGACCATCACCACCGGCTGTAGAATGGAAAGCCCGAGAATTCCGGAAATGGCTTCTGAAAGAGTCGTCACACCGTAACCGAGCCCCCTCGTGCCGAATTGTCCAACGTGGCCGAGATCCTTCCGCAACTGCGTAGGCTTCACGCCCGCCGCACCGGCAAGATCCTCCGAAGAAACCGTCTCGACTCCGGTCTCACGGAATTTCTGAAGGCAACGCTGGTAGAGCGAAAGACGGTATACCGTCCTTCTGGGAATGTCGATTTTTTCCAATTTTACGGGGGTTGTATGCTAACGGATCAATACCCGTTCCTTATTTGACGTATCAGAGAAGGAATTCGTTGGATATTTCTCAAAAAAAATATCGCACCGAATCACTGCTCCCGCCACTCCCCCATTCAGGCTACAAGTCGCATTTTTCCAAATGACCGGATGCTCGCTGCCCGTCACGAACAATTACCCGGTTCAAGACAGCACCGGCCTCCACCTTGGCTCCCGACCAGATCACCGACTCCCTGATCGTTGCCCCTTCTCCGATTCCCGCCCCATCACCAATCGAGGAAACCTCGTCAATCACAACACTTTCAGGGACTTTTGCATCCGGCGATATACGCGCCGCCATCGCCGCGCTTCCATACCGGGGGAAAGGGCCTCTGAGAACCTCCTGCGCATCGATATAAGACTCCCGGTCGCCGAGATCACTCCAGTGCCCTTCATCGACCACGATGCCCCCAACCGATTCACCCGCCCGAATCGCTTCCAGAAAAGGCAACACAACTGACTCGATTTTTCCGGGCTGAATAAATTTCAAGAACGCGGGGGAAACGAAATAGATCCCCGTGAACTGAAACCGGTGCGGCCAGTCAGGTCGAAGCGCCCCCCGCAAATCAACGACCTGCCCCGTTTCGGGATCGAAGCCAACGCGAAGTTCATCGCCACTGGAGCGAAGTAACAAAGTAACCACATTTCCCGAAGCCTCATGTTGCTCCCAGGCGTCGCGAAGAGGCATATCGGTGAGGATGTCCCCGTTGTAGACGACAAAAGAATCGTTCGCGGGCAGCCAGTCCCGGATGTTGTCAATTCCACCCGCGGTATCGAGCAGAGTCGGCTCGTGGCGAAAGCTCAAACGGGAATCGCCATAGCAATCCTGAGGAAAGGCTTTGCCGTAAGCTTCGGGGCAATGGTGGGTGTTAATCAGAAACCCGGAAATCCCGAGATCGGCTTTGAGATGATCGAAAGCATATGTGATCAGCGGCTTGTTCCCTACCGGAACAAGCGGCTTCGGCAAGTGTTCTGTCATGGGGCGCAACCGTGTTCCCAGACCGGCACCGAGGATAAACGCCTTCTTTGTATCACCTAACATAATGGCGCAACGATCCCCCGATTCAGTTCGGTTTCAACCTCATTCCCCGCACTTCCGTGCGGGACGCGATTTGAGTATAACCCAGTGTTTGCGAAGAAAAGAAATCTGCTCCACCTTCCTGTCATGGCATACATCATCAATGACGCTCGAATCGAAGACGACGAGATCGCAGAGGAATTCGAATCCATCAAGGAGCACTATCAGGCTCAGGGAGAAGTCGTCTGCTGTGACCGCGACGAAGAGTTCCAGCAGTATGCCCGCGACAACGTGATTAACCGCACCATCATGGAGCAGGAGTCCGTGAAACGTTTCGGTGAAGTTTCCGACGAAGCTGTCGCGGAGAAGTTCGAGGAGATCAAAGCCGAACATGGCGGTGAAAGAGAATTCTTCGACAACACCGGTCTCAACGAAGGTGACAAAGCGATGATCCTGCGCCGCCTCAAGAGCAGCATGACGGTTGACCGGCTCATGGATGACGAGCTGCCTTTCCCCCAGGCTCCGTCCGAAGAGGCGCTCGAAGCATATTACCAGGAGAACATCGCCCGCTTCATGAGCGAGGAGGAAGTTCGCGTCAGCCAGATTTTTGTGGAGCCATCCAGCCATGACGCAGCGAGAGAGGCCTACATTGCCCTTCGTGATCTTCGCCGCGAGCTCCTCGAAGGAAAAGATTTTGACCTTGCGGCACGCGAGCACGGTTCCGATGACAGGGACACAGACCTCGGCTTCATGAAGCAGGGCGACTCAATGCCCGAAATCGAAGCGATCACCTTTTCGATGGAAATAGGCGAGATCAGCCCAGTCGTCGCGACCCACTATGGCTTTCACCTCTTCAAAGTGACCGAGCGAAAGGCTCCCGCTCCGATTCCGAAAGAGGAAATACCTACCCTCGGTGAGCAGCTTCTCACCGAGCAACGCAACAACGCGATTCAGAGCGTGATCGATAAACTTCGCGAACAGTCGGAGATTAAAGAAGTCGAATCGGAATAGAGCTTCCCCCAGACTTTTAAACCAAAGAGGTATCGCCGTTTCCGATTCGCCGGAACGGTGGCGCCCATGCTCCCCTGCCTCACAGCGAGAGGGAAAAGCAGATCATTGAGAGAACTCCTGTAAGCATTTTCGATCTCATCTCCGGGTCCCTGACCTTGCAGATGGCATCGTAACAGTCGAGTTTGAAATCAAATATCGCGTTTTTGTCCACCGGCGGAACAAACTCCAGTCGCAGCTCCCGCTTATCGTATTTTACATCGAGGAAAACGCCGACTTCTTCAATGTGCTCATCGGTCATTCCCGGGATCACAAAAATCTCTCCCTCCATCACTCCCTCGGGAACTGTGACACCTTCGCGGAGCAGTCTGGCAGTCGCCTCAGCACCTCCCATTGAGTCGGGAATCACATGCGCTACGCCCAGTGCCGCAAGAGCGCCTGACATCTGGGCAATCGTCTTTGCATTCTTAATCGCGGCAGCCTCTTTTGCTGACTCCCGAATTCGACTCACCGAAGGCACAGCAATAGCTGCAATCACCCCCAGGACCACAATAGTGACCAAAATCTCAACCAAACTCATTGCCCTGCGATGAGATATTGAACTCTTGTAAGTCAAAAACATTTAAAGGAGAATAAAATTACTGTAGTTTTCTTGATTATAAAGTATTTAATATTACTCTTCGGTCTTAATTAGTAAAAGAATAAGTCCCATTAAAATATATCTTTATTGGAATTTCTCAAACTAATTTAGAATTATTATAATTTTAATGGCTATTAGCAATACAAGATTTCGCTTTTTTATTGGCGCCCTCCTGCTGCTAGCCGTGTGCGCGAAAGTGCTACCTGGCCAGGAGAGCAGCACCAGGATCCGGTTTTCCACGCTCGCAGCTGACACTCCCGGCGGAGGAATCAGCTCCGACCACGTACAGGGAATCGTTCAGGATCTCAGCGGATATGTCTGGATCGCGACGGATAAAGGCCTCAATCGCTTCGATGGCTGGGTCGTAACGAGGTATAACGAGTCCGATTTGCCGGAGACAGGCTTGAGCAGCGACCTCCTCACCTGCGTCGCGACGACAAGAAACCCGTCGGTAAGCGCAAACCGTTCCCGCTCGATTTGGGTGGGAACCTCCTCCGAAGGACTGATCCAATTTGAAAGCCGCTCAGGTAAATCCACCTGGATTCGCAAATCAGCTCCGAATGCGGGTTCACTTCTCAGCAATGAGATCGTCGATATCGAAATTGCTGAAGACAAAACCCTCTGGATTGGAACCCGGCTCGGTCTCAACCAGCTCGATCTTGAGACCGGGGAAATCACCACGGTTGAAGGAGATCTCGCCAACCTGCGTATAGCTTCAATCTCCATTCTTCCCGGTACCCTTCCCGCCCGGATCTCAGCACGGAACGATACCAGTGTTGCGATTCAGTCGAGCAACACCAACTATTCGGATGTCTGGGTGGGAACCTCCGATGGCGGGCTCTACTCGCTCGATTCGAACACAGGAAAGTTCACCCGTCGCTTGAAACTCACCGCTCCCATTGAGTCGGTCGTGAAAGACGCTGACGACATTCTCTGGATTGCCACTGCCGGCCTCGGTCTCCAGAAACTTCTCCCCGGAGAAACCACTCCGACCCGTGTTGAAGCCCTTGAAGCGGCCAATATCACCGCACTTCTCGTTGATTCCAATCACGATCTCTGGGTCGGTACTTTGAACGGGTTGGCTCAGTATGATTCCGCCAGTGAAACGTTCACTCTCCTTCAACACAACTCCCGTGACGGCTCGAGTTTGAACAGCAACCAGATCTCTGCGCTCTACGAACACCGTCTCTCCCGAATTCTGTGGGTTGCAACCAAGGGCGGCGGCACCAGCCGCTTCAGCCTTGATCGCGAATGGTTTTCCCACATTCGAAGCACACCGGCAAAAGGGGTGACACTGCCCCACCCCGCCGTAAGAGCACTGGAAAAAGACTCCGAGGGAAACCTTCTCGCCGGAACCGATCTGGGCCTGGCCCTCTGGCTTCCCAAATCCGAACAGTTCAAGGCGCTACCCGGAGAACTAGCGACGATCAAAGCCTCAATTCGCGATCTCCATCTCGATTTCGAAAAGAACCTCTGGATCGGAACGCAGGGCGAAGGATTGATCCGAAGGAAAAATGACGGAACCGTAACCACATTCCGACACGACCCTGAGAATCCGGCATCCCTGCCCCACGACAATGTTTCGTCCATCATTGAAGCGGCTTCCGAAGAGGTTTTCATTGGAACACACGGCGGCGGGATCGCAATGATGGACAAAGAGAAGGATCTCTTCATCCCCATCAAGCCGCCGGGCGAAAATGAAGCGGACTTTGTCATCTCAATGAGCCGCTCAGCCGACGGCCAACTCTGGATTGCTGCAGAAAGCGGAATCTACATTCTTCCCCCGGGCGCGAAAGAGCTTGTCACTTTCTCCGCGACATTCCCGCAGGCTGAACCTTTCAACTCAAAGAAAATCAATGTGATCTATCCCGATGCCAATTCGGTGGTCTGGTTTGGCACCGAAGATGCCGGGGTGGACCGCTTCAACCTCGCCACCGGAGAGATCACGAACTACAACGCAGCGGTCCACGGTCTTCCCGACAACAACATCACTTCGATCACCCAGGACAAGTTCGGAGCACTTTGGATCGGCACCTACAGCGGTATTGCGAGACTCAACGGCCCTCAGACTGAATTCCGGGTTTTTGCCGAAGACGACGGCCTTCAGCAATCCGGATTCTCCTACAACGCCGTCGAGAAAGACCTCAGCGGACAACTCTGCTTCGGAGGTCAGGACGGTTTCAACATCATTGATCCTGCCAACCTGCCGGACACCCCACGGGCCCCTACCCCCATTTTGACGCAGTTCGGCTATTTCGGGCAAATTCAGATTCCCGGCGAGGGCAGCGTTCTCAAGAAGCCGCTCGCGAGCACCTCCGAACTCACCCTCCCCGCTGACCCGAGGACCCGCTTCACGATCGGCTTCGGCGATCTCGATTTTCGGTTTCCCAACCGCGGCAAATTCGAATACATGCTTCAACCGGTCGAAAAATACTGGCAACCCGCAGACATTGACCGTCGCGCTTCGTATGCAAACCTCGAACCGGGCACCTATCAATTCCAGGCCCGAAGTTCGCTCGACGGGAAAACCTGGTCTCAAACCACGGCCAAGATCGCGATCACAATCCCCCGCCCGTGGTATCAAACCTGGTGGTTCCGTGGACTGGCAGCCTTCTTCATCATTGCCGGGATCACAGGAATCACGCGCTACATCATCCAGTCACGGGTCAAGCAACTGCAGCGAAGGGAGGAAGGCCTGCGCGCTGACCGGGACAAAGCGGAAGCAGCGCTCGCCCGCCAACTTCAGAACAGGCTTCTCATTGAACGCACGACGAGAGACCTCCACAACGAAGTTCAGGAGGATCTCATTCTCAACGAAGCGCTTCAGAACATCACCACTCAATTCGGAGCAACCCACTGTCTCGTTCATCGCGTAATCACAGAGACAGATGATGACGGGAACAAGACCGACGCACTGAAACCCGTCGGCTATTTCAGCACCTTCGAAGGCGAATCCACCGGAGCACAATCGAGCCTCGAAAAGGAAACCACCCTCGTTCACCGGATCCTCGAATCAAACTGCGTCGTCTCCACCAGCGATATTGCCGAGATCCCTCCAAGCGTCGCACAGGCCTTTCCCGCCGGGGCTTCCATTTCCATTCTCGGCTCAAAAACCAGCTTCCTCGAAGAAGCCAACGGTTGCGTTACTTTTCTTCGGGTCAACGGTGAGCGGGACTGGACCAGCGACGACGTAAAATTGCTCGAAGCCCTCACCGGTCAATTCGGCATCGCTATCGCACAGTTGAATACCGCCGCAATCGAAGCGGAATACCAGCAGCATCTCGAAGACGCCCGTCACGAAGCGGAAGTCGCGAACCGCGCAAAAAGCGACTTCCTCGCTAAAATGACTCACGAGCTGCGAACCCCGCTGAACGCCATCATCGGCTTCTCGGAAATACTCGGAGAGGACAAAACACTCAATCCCAGGCAGCGGGAAACCCTAGACATCATCAACAACAGCGGCGAGCACCTTCTCGACGTCATCAACGAGATCCTCGACCTTTCCAAAATCGAAGCCGGTAAGATGGAGCGGAACGACGAGACATTCTCTTTCGTTCCGATGCTGAAATCCGTCTACGAAATGCTTGCGATGAAAGCCGACGGGAAACGCATCGGATTCAACTTCGCCGCAGGTTCCCAGATGCCCGGGGAAATCGTCTCCGACCGCAGCAAGATTCGCCAGATTCTCATCAACCTGATCGGAAACGCCATCAAGTTCACCGCCCAGGGAGCTGTGAGCCTCTCAATCAAAGCCGTCGCCAAATCTGACCCGTTCGAATTCGAAGGAAGACTTCGCAGAAAAATCAGAATCCAGTTCGAAGTGCGCGACACCGGCAAAGGAATCAGCGACAACGAGATCGAACGCCTTTTCGAGCGCTATTCTCAAACCGAATCAGGGCGCAGGTCTTCCGAGGGAACCGGACTCGGCCTTCCTATCGCCCGAAGCTTTGTCCAGCTCCTCGGTGGCGATGTCGAAGTGGAATCACACATCGGTGAAGGCACCGTCTTCCGCTTCTACATCGAATGCGACGAACTCGCCCCTGCCGAAGAGGGAACCCGTCAGGCCAGCCTCGCACTCGACGAGTCCACCGCCCAGAAAATCAGAGGTTTCAACTCAGCCCACGACGAAGTGCGCATTCTCATCGCCGAAGACCAACCCACGAATCGTCTCCTCCTCAAAAAGATCCTCGGAAAAGCCGGGTTCAAAATGGAAGAGGTCGAAAACGGAGAGGAAGCGGTCAAAGCGTGGCAGGACTGGAAACCGCATCTCATCCTCATGGACGAAGACATGCCTGTCATGAAAGGCTCCGACGCAGCCCGCGAAATCACCGCCCTCACTAAACCGGGCAACGAAACCGTTATCGTATCCCTCACTGCTTACGCTCTCGAACAGGCGAAGCTGAAAGCGATCGATGCCGGCTGCACCGACTTCGTCGCAAAACCATTCCGATCTCACGAACTCTTCTCCGTGATCTCGAAACACCTCGGCATCGAGTATATCTTCGAAGACGAAGTCGCCTGAGTTAAAACGGAATTATGCGCCGCGCGCTAGGAGCGGGAATCAGGATCTGAGACCTCGTATTGCCCCGCCACCTTGTTTGCCATACACGGCGTGCTCGCCTCAACCCAGGCAGCAAAGTGATCACTCGCCTTGTGCTCGAGAAACGCCTCACGGCTCGTGTAGAGCTCATAAATCGCGAATTTAGTCTCGTCATCAACGTGCTGAGACCATTCCCATTTCAGGCACTCCGGCTCATGACGTGAATGCGACGCATTTCCCTTAAGAGCGGCGATCATCTCATCCACCTTATCCGGATGAGCCTCAATGGTAACAACAACAGCAAGCATTCCCCGAATTAAGACACGCCTGAGAAAAAGGCAAGCCCCTTCCCGCATTGAATCGGCTTCTTGAATCGCAAGGACTGCTGTCCAGATCGCATGCCAAAGCCGCCCCCGGCCCCGGCATGCCGGACACCGGTGAATCGCATCCTCAGAATGATCCTGAGCCTCTCCTGAGATATCGAGTTCCGCCTCAATCCCCCGGGCTTCCGGGAGATCGAAATCGCAACAAATACAAGATCCCGAGAAACATACCAACACACCCACCCATATAACTGGCATTGTGGATATAGCCAACGCTCATAAATGACGCCTCGTCGACAACACCAAGATCCCCCATCCAATCGCGCCAGCCGTCAGAATAACCCGTCGTGCGGCGATAAAGCCCCCATGCGTAGCCAATCGCGCCGGCAACGATAGTGGTGGCGAATACGAGGGAGAAGGCTTTCGCAAAAACACCGTTCGGAGGAAAGGCGCCTTCTCTTCTCACAGAGATTCTTGAGAGAACCCAACCGACGAGAGCGCCGACCCACCAACTCGCGAGGAATCCGATAATCCCGACGAAAAGACGCGGGCTGTCGATCGCTGGCCGGGCGTAGGAAAACTGATCGAACTTGAACCGGGTGAAATACTCCGGCCCTATCGTGTAGGTGATCTGATCGTGAAGCACCCCGTAGAAACCTCCTACAAGTGCCCCGGCGAAGGTCAGGGCAGCAACGCGCCTGACCGTTGAAAGCGGAATGCGGGGATAGATCAGATCGACCCGTTTCATCCCCGCTTCCGATTCAGAAGAGGATTAGAATCCGAGCCCAGGAGGCAGTCCCATACCGGCGGTAAGTTTGCCCATTTCATCCTGGCTCAATGCCTTGCCCTTCTCGATCGCCTGCTTCACGCCGCTGAGAACGAGATCCTCGAGCATTTCGGTGTCTTCAGGATCAACCACTGCGGGATCAATTTTGATGGAAAGAACCTCACCGGCTCCGTTTGCCTGAACGACCACTTTGCCGCCGCCAACGCTGGCTTCGACCTCCTGCTTAGCCAATTCCTCCTGCATTTCGCCCATCTTCTTTTGCATCTGCTGGGCCTGCTTCATCATCTTTGCGATGTTCATATCAATTCGTTTTGGATCTTGAGTAAATGTTAAGATTTAATAATTCGTCCTTCAAAAGCGGTCAATGCTTCTTTGATGAGTGGATCATTCGCGAAATCCTCTTTCTCCGGTTCAACCTCGGGAACCACCTCTACGGGAGCAGGAGCAGGTGTGGCACTTTGATTGGCAACCTCGCTCTCAGCAGGAGGCTCGTCCTCCTCATATTCGAGAGACGGCACCTCCATCGGGGTGACATCGTCGCGGACTTCGATTCTGAGTTTCACCTTCGTGCCGGTCAGCGCCTGAATTTGAGCTTCGATGTCATCCTCATAGCGACTGAGGGATTCTCTGAAAAAGCGCTGTTCGCTCGAATAAGCGATCGTGAAAACCTCGGCGTCTTCGTTCAGGAAAACAGCGGCGTTGAGCCAGGTATCGAAGAGCGGGCGCTGCTCGATGAGAAGTCGTCGCGCCTCGTCCCATAGCGGAGGACCGGAAAGACTCCCCGGAGCGGCGGCAGGTGCACTGGCCGGCTCTGCCGCTTCGCCGCCTGCCCCGACAGGAGCTGGTGCAGATTCGGGTGCCGGGGCCGCGTCAGAAGTAACCTGCTCAGGGGCAACAGAAGCAGCAGGCGCTGCTGGAGTTGGATCGGTAGCAGGTGCAACTACGGAAAGTTGAGGAGCCGCATCGGCGGGAGCCGGCACAGAGGCGGGCTCGGGGTTTCCGCTAACGGCAGCGGCGAGTTGTCCCGCCAAATTTGATCGAACCGCCGGACCGGAATCCGCCGGAGCCTCCGGAAGCGGGCTCGAAACAGGAGTAGCTGCGGGCCCTGCCTCAGCCACCGGCTCTGGAGGAGCTGCTGCGGCCGGAGTCGAGGCCGGGGCGGGAGTCGCGGCACTAACAGCACCAGCGGCGACGGCAGGCAAGCTCCCCGCGGCAGATGCGGCTGAATTCACCATCGCAATGACATCATCAATCGTCGATTCGGAGACGGCCTGGATCGCTTTGATCGCGCCAATTTCAAAATGCAGCTTCTTGTTCGGCGCCCATTTCATGCGCCCATCGGTCTCGGCGAGGAGATCAATCAAGGTGAGAAGCCGCGAGGTATCGATCAATTCGGACTGAGCTTTCACCTCTTTTAAAACCTCAGACGAGACTTCTGTCCCCGTCGAATTCGGGTCGACTTTGAGCACGAGAACATGACGAAAGTGCCCGATGAGATCACCGAGCAGTTTTGAGAGATCTTTGCCGCCTTCGGCGTACTCCTGGACGCGGGCAAGCGCTCCTGCGTTGTCCTTCTTCAGGATGAGACCACCCAGCTCGGCAATCGACTCAGCCGAGTTGAAGCCGAAAATCTCGAGGACATTCGATTCTTCAATACTTTCACCGCAAAAGGCCACGAGCTGATCCAGCATCGACTGTGCGTCCCGCATCCCGCCTTCGGCGCCCTTTGCGATCGCAAAAGCGGCCTCTTCACTGAGGGTGATTCCCTCCTCTTTGGCAATGAACTGCAAGTGAGTCGCGATAATATCCGTCGGGATTCTCCGCAGGTCGAAACGCTGACAACGACTGATGATAGTCGGCAGAATCTTCTGGGGCTCCGTCGTCGCGAAAATGAATTTCACGTGTTCGGGCGGCTCTTCCAGCGTCTTCAACAAGGCGTTGAACGCCGCCGTCGTGAGCATGTGAACCTCATCGATGTAGTAAATTTTAAACTGCCCCGAGCTGGGAGCGAATTTGACGGTGTCACGCAACTCACGAACCTGCTCAACGCCGTTGTTGGAAGCACCATCGATCTCGAGCACGTCGAGACTGTTTCCCTCTGCAATCTCCACGCAAATGGGATCATCGGGATCAAAATCGGCGCTCGGGCCGTTCGGGCAATTGAGCGCTTTCGCGAGAATCCGGGCGGTGGACGTCTTCCCCGTTCCCCTCGGTCCCACGAAGAGATAGGCATGCGCAAGCCGCTCCTTCTCAATCGCATTTCGCAACGTCTGGATAACATGATCCTGCCCTAAAACGTCATTAAACGATTTAGGCCGATATTTTCTGGCAAACACCTGGTAGGTCGAACTCACGATACCACTGTAGAGAAGATTCAGAGAAGGAAAACGAAGAATCGAAAAAAATGAGGTCAACGAGGTGAAGACGTCACTTTCTGACGCATACTGTTCCCATGGGAAACCCTGAAGAGAAGCAAAGCTGGCTGAAAACCAGCGGTTTGGAAAAACCCTATATCCTACACCGGCGACTGGGTTGTTCGATCCCCCTTTTGCTCTGCCTCGCCGTCTCCGCCCTCCTCATCTTCCTCGAGCAGCCTTACTGGATTCCGCTCGTCTTCATCATCGTTTTCCCCCTCTCACATCGACTCGGGAAACGGGTCCTCGTGAACAGGATCGTCTGCCCCGCCTGCGGATTCAATCCGACCCGCCGGAAATCGGACGGAGAGCCGCGGTTGGATTATCACAAGGTGCTCAACCAGTTGGAACGATTCGAAGATTGTCCGAACTGCGGAACCGATCAGAGCAAAAGTGACCCTGAAAAGAAGTGAGCGCGAAAAGGCCCCGGCAGGGGGGCGAATCGGCCCGATGAGCCGCCGTGGTCTCCTACAATCAGAAAGCCGCCCGTCTCGCTGAGTAGCGGCGCCCGGGTTCGAACCTCGCACAGGACGACGCGGCTCGACGGGGACGTCTCGCCCCACCTGCGACCATTCGCGTCTGCTCCTTTTCTTACTTCTTCCTTGAAGGCAGTCAGCGCGATTCCCTGTGCGCTTTGAACCTCGCCAGCGTCTCCTCACGCTCGGCCCCGTGATCCACGATCGGCAGCACATAATCGTCAGCGATGGGTTTCCCGTCCCCGGGCGGCTTCGTAAACCGCTTCGGATCCACCTTTTCCAGCTCAGGCAGCCAGCGCTTGATGTAGCGGCCGTCCTTGTCGTAGCGGCCCGTCTGCGTCCACGGATTTTGAATCCGAAAATACGGTGCCGCGTCGGCGCCTGTTCCCGCTGACCACTGCCACCCGCCATTGTTATTCGCAATCTCCCCGTCGAGGAGATGCTGCATAAAATGCGATTCGCCAAGCTTCCAGTGCACATGGAGATCCTTCGTCAGAAACATCGCTGTGATCATGCGCACACGGTTGTGCATGTAGCCGGTTTCCGCGAGCTGACGCATTCCCGCGTCGACAATGGGAAAGCCGGTCCGGCCTTCTTTCCACTTCGTGAACTTGTCGTTATCAGCCGGATCATCCCACTGGAGACCGCGCCAATCGGCATTGAAATCCGTTTCGAGCACTTCGGGAAAGTGATGGAGAATGGCCATGAAAAACTCACGCCACCCGAGTTGCTTTTGAAAGGTGTTTATCGAGTTCCGCACCGGCTCCGAACGCGCCGCCTTGCGGGCTTTTTCGGCACGATGATACACCTCCCGAACCGAAATCGTACCGTAGCGCAAATCGGCACCGAGATGAGAGGTCGCATCAGCGAAGGGATCATTCCTCGTCTCCGCATACCCGCCTATGACTTCCTCAACGGCCCGATCAAGCCGTTTCCCCGCTGCATCCTCACCGGGACTGCGCAGAAGATCGCCGTCAAAGGAAAGCCCCCAATCCTCGACCTGCGGTAGCGGCAGGGACTCGATACCACTCGGTGACTGCATGGACCCTACTCTTCCAACAGGCTCCGGCTTCTCCTCGTCGAACCACTTTTTGGAATAGGGTGTATAGACTTTGTAGGGAGTCCTGCTCCCCGTGAGAATCTCTCCGGGCTCATGGAGAACGACATCCTGAAAATCACAGCAATCGATCCCCCGTGAACGGCAGAGCTCGCGGACCTTTTTCTCCTCCGTCCTGCCAAAGGGATCGGGGTCCCGGTTGAAGAAAACCGCCCCGGCCTCCACTTCATCAATGAGCCGTTCCAGCTCCTCAAGCGCATCTCCCCGACGGATAACGAGTTTTCCACCGGCGTGCTCAATATTGTTACTCAGCGAGGCCAGACTCCCGCAAAGAAACGCCTGACGTCCCACACCGGTCCAGGCATGCTCCCCCGCCCACTCACTCGCGACATAGAGTGGAACGATGAACTCAGCCCTCTGCGCAGCGTTGTAAAGCGCAACATTGTCGGTCAGCCTGAGATCGCGCCGAAACCAATGAATAACTGTTTTGTAATGAGCCATAAAACGAAGTCCAAACGTTCTACGTATCTCATCCGCCCTTCAGATTCCCTTTTCCGGAGGATTGCACCAATCCCCGTGAAAAACCGACCACGCTTCATCGATAGAGGCTGCTTCAATCCCGCCCGAAAGATCTATCTTCGAGAAAAAATGAGGCCAGGCGGTCAGCTCGTGCTTTTCCCCGTATCGCCGCAATTGGTTACCAAAATGCAGGAGCGATTTCCGCGCCGTTTCGATCCGCGCCCTGTCGTCCGGGTGGTCCCGCATCCACTCAAGGAGGGCGAGAAGCCGATACCTTTCCAGCAAAGGCGTCTCCACCGAAAGCTGATCCTGATGCCCTCCGTGCTTCTTCACGAGGGATTCTCCCGGTATGAGTCCGACGTGATTCCCCGAAGCAATCCGCAGCCACAGCGCATAGTCCTCACAAACGCGAAAACGCTCATCAAACCCTCCGCTTTGATCCCAGATCTCACGGTTCATCATGACGCATGACGGCCCGATTGCACACCGCTGACACGACGCCTCGAAGAGATCACCGCCCCTCTGGCGCAAATGCTCAGGCTTTGAAAACAGAGCCCCGTTCCGATACCAGTCTTCGCTGACCTGTGAGATCGAAACCGCCGGATTCTCCCGGTGCCAGTTCCACTGCGCCTCAAGTTTCTGCGGAGCCCATTCATCATCAGAATCAAGGAAACTGATCCACTTGGCACTTGAGAGCTTAACCCCTTCATTCCGTGCCGCTGCGACACCCCGATTCACCGGAAGTCGCAACCACTGATGACCCGAGTCCCTCACCAGCTGCTCTACCTCGCTCAAGTCACAGCTGGAACCATCATCCACCACAACCAGACTGAATGAATCATAAGTCTGCGCCAAAACCGAGTTTACCGCACGGACAATACAATCCGCTCGATTAAACACAGGAATTACAATAACGACATCAGGCATAGATTGGCTCTGGGAAAAAGCGAAGTTTGGAGTTGATTAGATCTTCAATTTCGATCAGTAAAGCAAATAGATAAACAAGGATGAGTGACGAAGAATCAAAGGAGAGTGTCAGTGGAATGCCCGATGGAATCCCTGCACCTCCCCCACCAAAGCCGAACGTCATCGATCCCAGCGCCGATCAACCTACCTATGGTGGATCCAAATCGGCCGATAAAAAGAAAAAAAAGGGAAGACGGCACCCTACAGACCCCTACGAACCGTTGAAAAAGAAAAAAGGATGCGGAGGTTGTTGCGGCTGCCTTGCCGGCGCAGGCGTTTTAGTTGTAATTTTGTTAGTGGCACTGACCGCGGCGGTCTATTTCGTCGGACCAGGGCGCTACATTGCTAAAGAAGGCTACATACCGGTAACATTCGAGGAACCTGAAACCACGATTTCAGAAGCCCCCGACAAGCCAACCATGTATATCGGTAACAACATTACCTATAACGCTCCCACTACCAATGTCGCCATTGCCATATTCGGGGCCGAGGTAACCGTTGACGGAGACTTCACCGAAGACGTCAGCCTCACCGGAGCAAAAGTGACAGGAACGGCAACCGCGAGGTTTGCCAAAGACCTTGAAGTGTTTGCTGCTGAATTCTACGACAAAGGCATTTTCCTGAAAGGAAACCTCAAAGGCCGCGTCATGAAAAGTCTGCAATAAAATACTTATGGTCGAAATAAACGCTGTCTACGAAGGAACCCTGAGATGCTCGGCCGTTCATGGGCCCTCCGGTTCAACCATTGAAACCGACGCCCCGGTCGACAATCACGGTCGCGGCGAGCGCTTTTCGCCGACCGATCTCCTCGCAACCGCCCTCGGCACCTGCATGATGACGATCATGGGAATCTTCGCCGATCGGCACGAGATCGATCTCACAGGTACCAAAGTGCAGGTTCACAAGGAAATGACACCGGAACCGCCGCGCAGGATAGCCCGGCTTCCTGTCGTCATTGAGGTACCTCTAGCGGCTGATCATCCAAAACGCACCGCCCTCGAAAAGGCGGCACTGACCTGCCCTGTCCACCTCAGCCTTCACCCCGAAATCGAGAAGCCGGTGACTTTTAACTGGGTGGGCTGATCGATCCGTCGACGGATCTTCTGAACCGCCCGCTGGTTAGAAATTCTTTTCCAGAATCTCGCGCATCGCGGTCTCGCGGGTTTCGATGCTCTCACAAAGCGCGAATTGAACCCTTGCACGGTTCAGATTCTGCGAACCGTAGGTGGTCTTGAAATAGAGATCGCCCGCAAGATAGTCGGCGAAGAATCGAAGACCGAGCTCGAAGGTGATCAGCCTGACGGAATCATAAAGGTATCCCTTGTCGGTATCGCTGAGAAATCCCCCGGCCTCCAACAGATAACCTTTCACGAGAGCGGAAAAGAGCCCCGTATCGAGTTTCACTTCTTTGAGGTCGTTGGTTTCCTCTCCTGCCGGGTTGCAACTGCTCCTCACCGCATCTCCGAAATCATAGTGGATCAGGCCGGGCTTCACGGTATCGAGATCGACAATTGCGGTCCCCTTTCCGGTGAAGTTATCAATCATCACGTTGGTGATTTTAGGATCCCCGTGAATGGGGCGCTCCGTAAGAACTCCCTTCAAGCGCTCGTCCTCGAGGACCCTCGCAAAATCCCGGCGCTCCTCAACGAACTGTTGAAGCCGGGCCGCCTCTGAAGACGCTTCTAGCCGCTGCCGCGCTCCCTGTTCTTTAATAATCTCATCATACTGAGCCAGGTAATTGGGCGTGATATGAAATCCCGGAAGGGTGTCTTCCAGTGCATCGATCGGGAAATCAGAAATGATTCGCTGAAAATGGCCCAGAACCCTTCCTGCCTCGGCGGCGTGTTCAGGAATACTCACTTTGTCGTAGTTTGTCGTGCTCGCGATCAGCGAAAGAGCCCGCCAGTATCCGCCCTCGTCATCGACCACAAAATCCTCTCCTGACAAAGCTGCAATGACGCGGGGAAGCTGCCAGATCCGGTCCGCCTTATCTGCTTCCGCCGCGATGCGGGCATGAGCATGGTCAGTGACCAGTTTCATATTCGACATCACCGCCGCCGGATTCTTAAACACCTTCTGGTTGATTCGCTGAAGGATATACTGCTCCTCCGAAAAGGTGGTTCGCAGAATCACCCGATAGGTATCGTTAACGTTCCCCGAGCCGATCGGCTGCAGGGTAACAAGCCTGCCCGGCACATCAAATTGAGTCGCAATGGATTCTGCTAGCATTTTTGAGCTATCTCGAAATTTGCGGTTCAGCGCAAGGAAAACTTAACCTCACCATTCGCCTCCGACCTATCAATTTTGCGAAACCTATTAAAAACAACTCTTAAATGTTGTAATTTTATGATTTATGATTATTATTTGCCAAAGTTATGACTATTAAGGGAATTATCGCGTGCCTGCCGTCGTATCCGAGAAATCAGATACAACAGCTCCATTTCAGGAAGAAGCTGCAGAATGCGACCGTGGAATCCGAGCCCGAACTGGCCGTGATAAAGGAACTGGTTTCGCCCGGACAGTCAGTGCTCGATGTCGGTGCCAACTTCGGACTCTACACCAAATTCCTTTCCGAGGCAGCTGGTCCCGAAGGCCACGTCTACGCTTTTGAACCGACATTTGATATGTTCCGGGTTCTGAGAAACAACGTTGAATCGTTGCAGTTTCTGAATACAAACGCCTTTCAGATGGCCTGCTCCGGGAACGTTGCGGAGCTCGACTTTTACATCCCGAAAAGACCGGACGGCACTCTCAACTACTATGAGGCCAGTCTCGAGAAAGACACCATTGAGGGAGCCTTCGAGGTCTGCCGGGTTCCCGCAACGAGTCTTGATCGTTTCTGCGCAGCCCATGTCATCGGCAAGGTGGACTTTATAAAAATCGACGTCGAGGGCCACGAGATCGCCGTTCTCGAAGGTGCTGAAGAAATTCTTACGAGGGACCGTCCCAAAATTTTCATCGAGATCAACGAGTCTCTCACCGACGGCAACCACGGAACCAAAGTGCGCCACATCATCGAGCGTCACAACTACTCCATCCACGTTTTCGATAACGGGAGGATCACTCCCTGGACGCCTGAGCAGAAACGGGTGAATTACATCCTGCTTCCGGAATAAACGGACTCAATCGGAGCTGGAACCAAAACGATAGAGACCGTCTTCAACCGTCACATTCGGCGGCACCCCCTTCTCCTCAAACCAGTCCCACCCCTCTTTGAGATTTTTCCAAAACGGGTAGTGAACCGAGTCTTTGTGGTCTTCGAGATTTTCCTCTGACATTTCAAAGGGAAAACTGTGCACCCGGACAAAGGGCTGCCCGTTTCTCAAGGCGGCATCAACCAGCGTGTAAATCTGCTCAATCGAGAGATCAGTCATCGCGAAGCACCCAATCGAAACCGCATTTCCGTGGATCATGAGGAGATCACCGGTGCGCCCGTAATGGCGATCGTAGGCATTCGGGTAGCCCATATCCATCGAGAGATGAAAGGTGCTCAACGGATTCATGGCGCGGCGGCCGATAAAGTAAAAGCCCTCCGGAGCCTGATTGTCTCCACGCTTCGTTTTGGGCCCGGGCTCTCCTGAAAAATAGGCAATGCGATAGGTTTTGAAAAGGGTGTATCGGGCCGAGTGATCCCCCTTCAACCAGAGTTCGAGAGTCCCCTTGTAATTGCTCCCCTTGATAATACGAATAAAGACACGTTGTCCGACCTTCGAGTAATCCCAAAACCAGGGAGCCGCCTCCGCCTCCGCTTCACCTTCACCGGGCCAGGCATTGCGCTGCGACCACTTCCGGATCGCTTTCGAAGCCCGTTGCGCGTCCCTCCCGCTGATCTCTGTATTTCCGCCGGCAAAAGGATGAGACGGCCCCAACTCTTCGGCCGCCCTGAGAAGGTGGACATCACAAAGACTCCCGAGGAGGATTATAGCAATCACCGGCAAACGCATCATCACCGGTAAGGTAACCCATTCCACGTCTGCGCATAACGAGATCGCGTCCTTTCGCCCATTTTGATTGCCCTTCTCAAAATACACCTCTATAGACTTCTATAGAAATGTCCGTAAACCAGTCGCAAAAGGCGTATCGCCACATCCGAAAGAAGCTTCTCGACGGCTCCGTGCCTCCGGGTTCGAGGCTTTCCTACGGGACTATCGGTAAGGAGATCGGAATCAGCGCCACCCCGGTGAGAGAAGCGGTCGGTCAACTTGCCAGCGAAGGATTTGTCGAACTTGTCCCCCAACTCGGCGCGGTCGTAAGAGAACTCACTCGCGAGGAGGCGATTGAACTCTACGAGCTGCGCGAGGCAATGGAATCCTACGCTGCCGCCCGCGCCGCCGAGCGCATCAGTGATCGACTTCTCAGCGAACTGCAAAGCAATCTCGCCACTTCTAAAGAGCTCGTCGAGCAGGTTCGCAAGTCGGGCAAAAAAACGGCATCCACTGCTATCGCCAAAAAATTTCACGAGCTCGACCTGTCGTTTCACATGACGATTATCGAAGCATCGCGCAATCGCAGAATGCTCAAAGTCGTGGGCGATTCTCATATCTTGACACGGATTTTCCAGGCGGACCGACACGAGTTCGAACTCTCGATTCTCGACATCACCCAGGCGGAGCATGTCAACATTGCCGACGCAATCGCTTCGAAAGACAGCGAAGCCGCGAGTGCCGCAATGCAGCGTCACATTCGCAACAGCCTTGATCTCACTCTCACCGAAGCAGACGCCGATGTCAGCGACCGCTGGTGGGCCGACTGATTTTCCACTTTCCATAAAATCCCAATCATCTTTTCCCAGACAATGAAAACTGAAACCCACGCACCCCCAAAACCGTCGACGGACCTACTCCGGTGGACGATACTCACTCTGCTAGTCGCCTTCGTGCTTCCGCTTATGGCGGAGGAGGAATGGAAACTGAAAGCACTCAAATACAACAATCCGGGTCTCGAAGTTGACCTCGGAGTGGGACTCTGGGCCTGGCCTCTCCCGATGGACTACGATGGAGACGGCGACATCGATCTCGTCGTTTCAGGCCCTGACAAGCCAACCAACGGAATCTACTTTTTCGAGAACCCCACTCAGGATCCGTCAGTGAAAATGCCGGTTTTCAAACCAGCCGTATACCTCGGCCCCACCGGACACAACGTTCAGGTCAGCTACGTCGATGGAAAGCCGAAAGTGCTGAAAGAAAACATCGAGTATCCCGATTTCAAAACCACCGGAGCAGGCAAAAACGGAGGTAAAAAAGTCTACGACAATGCCAGATTTCACAAGGGGAACACACGTGCCCGGATGTGGCGTTACGTCGACTGGGAAGGCGATGGCGATCAGGACCTCGTCGTCGGTGTCGGTGACTGGAGCGACTATGTCTGGGATCAGGCCTACGATTCGGAAGGCCGCTGGCACAACGGCCCGCTTCACGGCTGGGTCTACCTCATCGAAAACGTTGATGGAAAATACTCTGACAATCCCGTAAAAGTCAAAGCGGGCGGTTCCCCCGTCGACGTCTTCGGCTGGCCCTCACCGAACTTCAATGACTTTGACGGCGATGGTGACCTCGACCTCCTCTGCGGAGAATTCCTCGACGGCTTCACCTATTTTGAAAACATCGGCACTCGAGAGAAACCCGAGTATGCCACCGGCTTCAAACTGAACGGCGACGATGGCAAGCCGCTCGTGATGCATCTTCAGATGATCACCCCGACCGCATTCGACTGGGACAAGGACGGGGATTTTGATCTCATCGTCGGAGACGAAGACGGCCGCGTCGCACTCGTCGAGAACGTGACTCCAGAGGGAGCTAAATCGCCTCTCTTCAAGCAACCTGTCTACTTCAAACAGGAAGCCGACACCCTGAAATTCGGTGCCCTCGCGACGCCCTATGCTCATGACTGGGATGGCGACGGCGATGAAGATCTTATTTGTGGAAACACTGCGGGAAACATCGCTATCTTTACCAACCTCGATGGGAAGGGCACCAAGTGGAGCGCCCCCGAGCTGATCGAAGCCGACGGAAAAGAGTTTCGCGTTCTCGCTGGACCGAACGGATCCATCCAGGGACCCGCCGAAGCAAAGTGGGGCTACACCACCCTCTCCGTAGCTGACTGGGACGGCGACGGACGGGACGACATCCTCTACAACTCGATCTGGCCACGCATCCAGTTGCTGAAGAACACCGGGAAAGGCCTCGTCGAAGAACCGCTTTCGTTCTGGACGAGCGAAGCCCCTCCGAAATGGTACTGGTGGCAAACCAAAGCGGAGAACCTGCAAACGCAGTGGAGAACGACACCGCTCGCAACCGATTTTGACGGCGACGGAAAACTCGATCTCGTCATTCTCGATCAGGAAGGTTACCTCACCTGCCAAAGCCGCAAAACAGAGGAGACCCGTATTTTCATCGACGAAGACAATCAGCCGATTCAGCTCAACAAGCACAGCGCCGGCCGCAGCGGACGTTACAAACTCGACGTTGTTGACTGGGACGGTGACGGACGACTCGACCTCCTCGTGAACTCCGAAAACGCAATCTGGTATCGCAACTGCGAAGATCGCGACGGCAAGATCGTTCTCAAGAAAGTCGGCAACCTTTCGGAGCGAAACGTCGCCGGCCACACCTCCAGTCCGACAGCATGTGATTTCGACAAAGACGGCAAGCCCGACCTCGTCGTCGGCGCCGAGAACGGTCGCATCTACTTCATCAAACACGATGATTGTATTTCCTATTCAGGGGAGCAAATCACTGCCCGGGCCCCGAAAGAAGCACGCAAACCCCGCTTCCCCGGTTTCGTAAGTGAATCGTTCATCTATGAAAAAGCGCCCTTTCCCCAGTGCCACGCATCAACGATCTGTGAGACACCTCGCGGTCTCGTCGCCGCCTGGTTCGGAGGAACGAAGGAGAAGGATCCCGACGTCGGAATTTGGTCCAGCTACAATGACGGCTCCGGCTGGAGTTCGCCGAAGGAGTGGGCCAACGGAATCCAGCACGCTGACCAGCGCTACCCGACCTGGAACCCGGTTCTTTTCCAGCCCCCCGGTGACGGTCCGACCATGCTGTTTTTCAAAGACGGCCCGACTCCGCAAACCTGGTGGGGAGAAGTCATGTTCAGTTATGACTTCGGTCGCTCCTTCACTGATCGCCGTCGTCTCCCTGCGGGAATTGACGGACCGGTTCGATGCAAACCGCTCCTCCTCGACGACGGCACACTTCTCTGCCCGTCATCAACCGAGCACGACGATGACTGGCGTTTCCACATGGAGCGTCTCATCGACCTCGATCACCCCGAGCTCGGAACCTCATGGGAGAGAGTCGAAACGGAGAAGCAACCCTATCAGGTCATCCAGCCAACCCTCTTGACTCATCCTGACGGCAGCATTCAAGCCCTCCTTCGTTCGAAGCATGAGCAGATTGCAGAGAGTGTTTCGAAAGACAACGGAAAAACCTGGAGCGAACTCAAACTCATCGATATGCCGAACAACAATTCGGGAATCGAGTCGGTGACTTTGGCGGACGGTCGTCACCTCCTCCTCTACAACCACACCGGCGGCCGTAAAGATCGCAGCGATGGCTGGGGACTGCGCAACGTGATCAACCTCGCAATCAGTGACGATGGCAAAAACTGGAAAGCCGTCACCACCGTGGAGAAAGCGGACAAAGGGGAATTCTCCTATCCTGCGATGATTCAAACGAGCGACGGACTCGTACACATGACCTACACCTGGAAGCGCCAGAAGGTCAAACACGTCGTCATTGATCCGGCAAAGCTTGTCGCAGGAAAAGCAATCGGACTCGACTCCTGGTAACCCGGGCCCGGGAACGACCACGGCAACAAAATGAAGCGCCTGCTCCTTCTCTCTCTTATAGCGGCCTGCTCGCTGTCCGGACTTTCCCGGGCGGCAGAGCGTCCCAACGTGCTCTTCATCGTCGCTGACGATCTGAATTGCGCCCTCGGCCCCTACGGAGATGAAGCGGCAGTAACGCCCAACCTCGACCGTCTCGCGAAACGCGGGCTCGTTTTCAATCGGGCATACTGCCAGCAGGCGGTCTGCAACCCTTCACGCTCTTCGTTTCTCACCGGCCTTAGACCCAACACGGTCGGAGTCGATGATCTTCGTAAATCTTTCCGGGAGTCAGCTGTGGGAGGTTCAACTCTCATCACCCTCCCGCAACATTTCAAGAACAACGGGTATTTCTGTCAGGACATCGGAAAGATCTTTCACAACACCGGCGAAACTCAGGATCGCAGATCGTGGTCTATCGACGAAGTCCTTTTCAAAGGCACCCACGCCGACGACACCGTCTACAGGAACACCCCCGAAGCGCTCCGGAAACTTCCTGCAATGAAGTCACCGGTCACGGAAGGCCTCGACGTTCCCGACACCGCCTATCGCGACGGACAAATCGCCAATCTCGCAGCGGCAATGCTGCGGGACTACAAGGGAACGACCCGGCCATTTTTCCTCGCTGTCGGATTCTGGAGGCCGCATCTCCCTTTCGTCGCTCCGAAGAAATACTGGGATCTCTATGACCCTGACAAAATCCCACTCCCCGTCAATCCCTACCCTCCTGAGGCCGTTCCCGAACTCGCGATGCATCCCTCCGGCGAGATCCGGGGATACGGAGTGAAGAAAGAAAACAAAGACGCCGACTTCACGACCGAGGAAGTGCGGCACTTCCGCCACGGCTACTATGCCTCGATCAGCTTTATGGACGCACAGATCGGCGAGATCCTCGACGGGCTTGAGGATGGAGGCCACGCTGACGACACCATTGTCTGCTTCACCTCTGATCACGGCTTTCACATCGGAGAGCATTCGCTCTGGGGAAAAACAAGCAACTTCGAACTCGACGCCCGTGTCCCGCTCATCATCGCGGACCCGCGAAAAGCAGGAGGGCACGGACAAGAGACTGACGCATTTGCCGAGCTCGTCGATCTTTACCCGACCCTTGCCACCCTCTCCGGAATCGAAGGCAATCTCAACAAACGACTCGAAGGCGATGACCTCTCCCCCGTTGTCGCAGACCCGACGACCTCGGTGAAAGACGCCGCTTTTTCTCAACATCAGCACCCTTTCTACGGTTCCGAAAAAAACTGGAAAGCGTGGGGCTACTCGATCCGCACGAACCGCTGGCGCTACACCGAATGGCGGGCCATTGACGGAGGGAAAATTCTCGCACAGGAACTTTACGATCACGCAGGCAATCCCCACGAGACAATCAACGTCGCAGCTGAACATCCCGCTGAAATTGCGACACTGGCGGAGAAACTGGAGCAACAATTTCCTGGCGAAACCAATGCCGAATAAACGATCACCTTTGTTCGCACTTTTTTTCGCTGCCCTCTTCCTGAATGCAGCGATCCCCGCGAGGGCAAACAGCCGCCCTAACATTCTCTTTATTCTCGCCGACGATCTCAGTTGGTCGGATATCGGCTGCTACGGCAACCCATGGTTTGAAACGCCCCACCTCGACCGGCTAGCCTCGCAGGGAGCGCGTTTCACCCAGGCGTATTCAGCCGCTCCGATATGCTCTGCTTCGCGTGCCTCTATCCTCACTGGAAAAACGCCGGCTCAACTGGGATTCGAATTTGTCACGAAACCGGATCCCGGCTTCCAAACCGTCAACGCCCCTCTCCGAGCGCCCCGGTTTACACTCAATCTTCCACTCGAAGAAACGACGATCGCGGAAGCACTTGGCGAGGCCGCCTATGAGACCGCCTTCTTCGGGAAATGGCATCTCAACCAGCATTACCAACGCTATCTCGGATGGAGTCCGACCCATGGACCAAAGGCACAGGGCTTTTCGGTGGCCGGAGAAGATTTCGGGAGCCATCCCTACTCCTACTGGAACCAGAAAGAGAAACGCACCTTCCTCGATCTGAAAAAAGGTGAGTTCGTGAAAGACGGACTCACCGAGCGCGCGATCCGGTTTCTGAAACAGGATCACGAGAAACCGTTCTTCCTCATGGTCTCGCATTTCTACGTCCACGATCCCATCCACACCCGCGTGAAATGGCTTCACGATCACTACTTCGAAAAGATCCCCGCCGATCATCCACGCCGCGAAATTCTCGCTCATTATGGCGCCATGGTCACTTCACTCGATCACTACGTGGGGCAGTTGCTCGACGCGCTCGACAAGGCCGGGCTCGCCGATTCGACCTACGTGACTTTCACATCCGACAACGGAGGGCACCCGAACTACGCCGGCAACGCCCCACTCCGCGGCAGCAAATGGAACCTCTACGAAGGCGGCATCCGCGTTCCCATGCTCGTTCGCTGGCGCGGAAAAGTCATCGCCGATTCGATCGTCGATGAGCCCGTTTCAGGAGTCGAGCTTTTCTCCACTTTCCAGTCACTCGCTGAAACCGGAAAACGCCCCGCGCTTTCCGGCGACGATCACTACTGGCATTTCCCCTACTACCATCCCGAGAAAAAATTCGAATCCGCTCCCGCCGAGATCGGGATCGACGATGGCGTCACCAGTCAGACTCGTCCTCACTCGGCAATTCGACGGGGCAACTGGAAGCTCGTGCAGTTTTACGAGAACCTGAATGTCGAGCTCTACGATCTCACGACCGATCCCTACGAGCAAAGCGACCTCAGCGGGACCAATGCAGAAAAGACCGCCGAACTTCGCGATGCACTCAACGAACACCTCGAAAAGGCAGGCGCGCGGCTCCCCACGAAAAATCCCGACTACAAAGAGCCATGAAGTCATTTTGCCTCAGCTTCATTTTCACGCTGTTGTCGTTCGCGGTTAGCGCAGCGGAACGCCCTAACGTGATCCTGATTCTCGCCGACGACATGGCGATTGGAGACTTGTCTCTCTTCAACGACGGCCTTTCCCGGACGCCCCGGCTCGACGCCCTCGTTCGCGAAAGCGTTTACTTCGAAAACGCCTATTCGGGTTCACCGGTTTGCGCTCCTTCACGCGCCTCGCTCTTCACGGGGCGTTACCCGCATCGCACCGGCTCGGTCACTTTAAACCAAATCAAATTCCCCGACCTGACCCGCCTCCACCTCGACGAAACCACCATCGCGGATCGCTTCTCCGCGGAAGGATACGCAACCGGGCTCGTCGGAAAATGGCATTCAGGACCGGGTCCGGACTATCACCCGCTCAAGCGTGGCTTCGACAGCTATATCGGGTTCAACGACAGCCTCGACATCAAAACCTACTACGAATATCAGCTCGACATTCAGGGTACCTACGAGCCTTTTGAAGGCCCCAATCTCACTGACGTTTTCACCGAACATGCAATAGAGTTTGTCCGCAAGCACCGGGAGGAACCGTTCTTTCTTCACCTCGCCCACTACGCCCCGCACCGCCCCCTCAGTGCTCCGCAGGACCTCATCGATCATTATCTAAGCAAAGGTCTTCCCGAAAAAACAGCGACCGTCTATGCCATGATCGAAGTGATGGACCGGGGAATCGGGGAACTCCTCGACGAACTCGACACCCTCAAACTCGCAGAGAACACGCTCGTCTTTTTCGCGAGCGACAACGGCCCGGATCCTCAGGTAGGCGAACGGTTTAACGGTGCGAATCGCGGAACCAAATACATGGTCACCGAAGGCGGTATCCATGTCCCTCTCATGATGCGCTGGAAGGGAACGCTCGAGCCGGGACGACGCGACGACATCGTTCATTTCACCGATGTCGTCCCCACGCTCATGGAGATCTGTGACCTGAAACCGATCCCGAATGGGAAGCCACTCGACGGGGCCAGCTTCGCGAGTCTGCTTTCAGACATCTACCCCGAAACACCATCGCCGGAGCTCCGCTTCTGGCAGTGGAACCGGAAGACACCGCAGTATTCCCACAACGCCGCCGTTCGATCTAAGGAGTGGAAACTGGTGAGGCCCTTTGTCACCAGCAACATTCCGAAAGCGGAATCGACAGAGCCTCCGCGACTTTACAATCTCACTACTGATCCCGGAGAGGAAAGAGACCTTTCCGCCGGGAATCCCGAACTTCGCGACCGCCTCATCAACGAACTCACCCGCTGGTCAAGCGAAGTCGAACGCGACCGCGTCCACTCTCAACCCGCTCCCTGAAAATTCCCTCTCAATTCCCCCATGAAAACCATTGATCTCATCGTTCTCGTCGTCTACCTCGCCATTGTCGTAGGCCTCGGCATCTGGCTCGCGAAGCGCTCCAAAACAACCGAAGGCTTCATGGCCGCAGGAGGTGCCCTTCCCGGCTGGGCGGTGGGACTTTCGATTTTTGGTACCTTTGTCAGCAGCATCAGCTTTCTCGCCAACCCCGGGAAAGCCTTCGATGCGAACTGGAACCCCTTCGTCTTCGGGCTCTCCCTTCCTCTCGCCGCCTGGGTCGCAACGCGCTACTTCGTTCCCTTTTTCCGCAAGACCGGCGAAGTCTCCGCCTACTCGCACCTCGAGGCGCGCTTTGGCCCCTGGGCCCGTGTCTATGCCGTCGTTTGCTACCTACTGACCCAGATGGGCCGGGTCGGAACGATTCTCTATCTCGTGGCCCTCGCCCTCGCACCACTCACGGGCTGGAGCGTCATCACAATCATCATTCTCACCGGAGTGCTCGTCACGATCTACACCCTCATCGGCGGAATCGAAGCCGTGATCTGGACCGACGTGGTTCAAAGTATCGTTCTCACGCTGGGCATTTTTCTCTGCCTCGGCGTGATCTTCAACGGCATGCCTGAGGGTCCCGGTCAGGTCTTTGCGATCGCGGCGGATGCCGACAAATTCTCTCTCGGAAGCTTTAGTGTTTCACTGAGCGATTCAACCTTCTGGGTCATTCTCGTCTTCGGGCTCTTCATCAATCTTCAGAATTTCGGAATCGATCAGAGCTACGTGCAACGCTACGCCACCGCCGAAAGCGAGAAAGCGGCAAAAAAGAGCGTCTGGCTTGGAGCACTCCTCTACGTCCCGATTTCCGCACTTCTTTTCATGATCGGAACCGGACTCTTCGCCTTCTACCAGGCCCAACCGGAACTGCTCCCCGAATCACTTGGCAAAGGAGACAAAGTCTTCCCACACTTCATCTCAACTGAGCTTCCCGTCGGAGTTACCGGCATTCTTATCGCGGCGGTTCTCGCAGCGGCAATGAGCTCGGTTGACTCCTCACTCAATGGATCAGCGACCCTGACATGGTGCGACATTGTGAAGCGTTTCAGTAAAAAGGAACCCAGTGAAGCAACCGGCATGAAAGTACTTCACGGTGCCACCATCGTATTCGGAATTGTCGGCACGGGCGCTGCCCTCGCAATGACAAAAGTCCAGAGTGCTCTCGACGCCTGGTGGAAGATTTCCTCCATTTTCTCAGGAGGAATCCTCGGACTTTTCCTTCTCGGACTGATTGTGAAGCGAGCCAACAACGTCGCCGCTGTCACCGCAGTCAGCATTGGTGTTATCGTCATTTTCTGGATGAGCGCCTCCTGGATCCCTGAAAAATTCCAACCGGCTCTCCACGGGAACCTCACCATTGTCGTCGGAACCCTCACGATTTTCCTTATCGGATTGTTAGTCAGCCGTATCGCAGGAACACGGAAAGCATGATTCGCTACCTTTCAGCGCTCTTGATATTCTGCGTTGCATCTTTGCACGCCACAGAGACTTACGTCTACGCCGAACGCGGGAGTGGACCTCTCGAACTCGACATCCACTACCCGGATAGCAACTCAAAGGAAACTTTCCCCGTCATTTTCTGGACACACGGCGGTGGCTGGAAACAGGGATCAAAAGTGAACTGCAAACTGGTAGAGTGGCTCCTCAAGGAAGGCTACGCCATCGTGTCGATCAACTACCGGCTCACCGATGTGGCGACCTATCCCGCTCAATGGGAAGACTGCAAGGATGCCTTGCACTGGGTCGTTGAAAACAGCCGCGCGCATCGCCTCGATCCCAATCACATCGTCACCGCAGGACTCTCAGCCGGCGCTCACCTCGCCTCACTTCTGGCGACGCGGACCGATCACTCGACACCCCGCATTCGTGGCGTCCTCCATTTCTACGGTCCGGCTGACTTCCCGCAAATGGCCAGGTATGCGAAAAAACCGAGCGACTCACTGAACACACCCGGCTCCCCCGTTTTCGGTTTGCTCGGCGGCCCGCTCCGCGAAAACCTCGACCTCGCCAGGGAAGCCAGCCCTGTCACCTATCTCGAGAAGAGCGACCCTCCTTTTCAGATCATCGTCGGTAGCGAGGATTCCCTCATGACCCAACGGCAGTGCAAACGTCTCTGCGACGCAGCCACCGAAGCCGGCGTGCGCGCCTCACTCCACGAAATTCCCGGCGCGGGTCACGGCGGAAAGGAATTTAACGACCCCGTTCGACAAAAACTCATTCTTCAATTTCTAAAATCTATCCAACCATGAAGCCTCTCTATTCCGGAATCATTCCGCCCATGATCACCCCGCTCACAGGGCGGGACACCCTCGATATCGCAGGACTCGAAAAACTCGTGGAACGACTCATCGAAGGCGGCGTCGCGGGTATCTTCGCGCTCGGCACCACCGGCGAAGCCCCCAGCCTGAGTTATCGTCTCCGTCGTGAACTGGTCGAACACACCTGCCGTTTTGTGAATGGCAGGGTCCCTGTCCTCGTTGGAATCACCGATACATCACTCGTGGAATCAGCCCGCTTCACTAATGAGATCGCCGAATTCGGAGTCGCCGCTGCGGTGACTTCAGCACCTTTCTACTTTCCCGCCGGGCAGCCCGAACTTCGCGAGTACCTTGAGGAACTGCTTCCCGAGCTACCAATTCCTCTCGTGCTCTACAACATGCCGGCCCTTACCAAAATCTCGTTTCACCGCGAAGTCGTCGACTGGGCGCTCGATCAGGAAAAGATCATCGGACTGAAAGACAGCTCCGGCGATCTCACTTACTTCAAAAAGATGGTAAAGCTGGCCGCCGACAAGCGCCCTGACTGGCCGGTGCTGATCGGCCCTGAGGAGCTGCTCGCTGAAGCCGTCCTCGCAGGAGGACATGGCGGCGTCAACGGTGGTGCCAATCTACATCCACGTCTCTATGTGGACCTCTACGACGCGGCCGCCCGCGGCGACTGGGAAACCGCCCGCGAACTGAGCGCAAAAGTTCTTGAGTTCAGCAACCGTATCTACCACGTAGGTCAACACGGTTCCGCGATCATCAAAGGCATCAAATGCTCCCTCTCCCTCGTCGGAATCTGCGACGATTTTATGGCCGCGCCGTTCCACCGTTTCCACGATACGGAGCGAAAAATCATCGCGCAACATCTCGAGGAATTGGGGATTAGTTAGCTTACCCGAGTAGAGAGTAGAGAGTAGAGAGTAGCATGGGATTGCATCCCGTGTTCTCTGCCTATCAGCTAATCTGCGCTGGCGTAAATCTTATCCGCCACCCATCGGCACGGGATCGTCGCCGGTGGGGCGAGGCGTCCCTGCCGAGCCGCGTGGTCCGGTAAGGCTCCCGATCTATC
>JAYWLB010000035.1:0-20179 GCA_035967665.1 Verrucomicrobiales bacterium BCK34 | reverse complement strand
TCTACGTCCCTCCGCAAATGTAGAGAAACTGCGTGAGCATTTCTCATCCCGCCTGTCCGGGCACTCGACTCCCGCAAAGAAAGAAATCCTCACGGATTCCTCTACTTCACTCCACAAATGTAGAGAAACTGCGTGAGCATTTCTCCACCTGCCTGCCCGGGCGCTCAGGTCCCGCAAAGGAAGAAATCCTCACGGATTGCGAGGCCGGGCACCGTTTTATCTCAAGGCAAGGAAACTCACGCCACGCCGTAGACCTCGCGCAAGACCTCTCCGAGGATCTTGAAACCCGCTTCCACGATCGCTTCGGGCTGGGTAAAGCTCACACGAATGCATTGTGAGGCATGAGGCCAGTCTTCCGTCTCGAGTCCGAAAAAGAAATACTCACCGGGCACGACGATGAGATCGGCCTCTTTCAACTTCTGATAGAGCTCTTTACAGGTTATGGGAAGATCCTCGAACCAGAACCAGAAGAAGAAGGCACCTTCACTGACGTGAACTCTCCACGGCACATCCTCAGGCAGATGCTCAAGGGCAAGCTTGTAGGCCCGCTCGGAACGCGACTGGTAATAGGGTCGAACCACCTCGCGGGCGAGCATTTCGATCTCGCCTGATTCGATCATGGGCCGCGCCATGACCTGGCCGACGTTGTTATTCGCCAATCCCACGATCGCAGTCATCGAGCGAATCTCACTGATGACCGACTCACGCGCCACGACGATCCCCGTTCTCGTCCCGGGAAGCCCCAGTTTGCTCAGGCTCAATGTTAGAATGATATTTTCATCCCAGACCGGAGTCGCTTCGCGAAAGACCACCCCGGGAAAAGGAAGTCCGTAGGCGTTGTCGATGATGAGAGGAATTCCGTTATCCGCAGCAAGAACGCGAAGTTTCGCGATCTCTTCATCAGTGAGAACGTTGCTACTCGGATTCGTAGGTCGCGACACCGCGATGGCCCCGTGCTCCGGGGTGATCTCCAGATTTTCAAAATCGATGTGATACTTGAACTGCCGGTCGCCAATCAACTCAATTTCGGGCCGGCGGCTGTCGAACATCGCCGCATCCGAGACCCCCTGATCGCTGTAGCCGATGTATTCAGGAACGAGCGGCAACAGAATCTTGCGGTGGCTCTCGTCCGCCATCCGTCCACCAAACCGGTTCAGGAGAAAGAAGAAGGCGGTTTGACCACCATTCGTGATCGCAATGTTATCCCTCGTGAGATCCCATCCGTAATTTTTTGAGAGAAACCCGGCCACAGCGTCGCGAAAGGCGGGGCTGCCGGCAGGCTGATCGTAATCCGCCATGATGCGATCGAATTCATCGGGCGTTTCGACTACCAGCTCACGCATCCGTTCCCGCCAGATCTGCTGCATTGCCGGAATGTGCGCGGGATTGCCTCCCCCCATCATCTTAACCCTTCCCCGACCGGCGGTTAGCGCTTCCCCGAGATCGTCCATCAGCTCGGTGATGCCGGAATGATCTGTCAAATTGGCCGCAAAGCGGGACTTGGGATAAGGGGAGTCAGAGTTCACGTCCTTATTTGCACTCTTGGCGGCTTTCTGGCAAGCTTCTCTGACACTCAATTTACGCCACTGCTTTGAAGAAACCGCTCATAGATACCCCTGTCGTCCTCACGATTGCAGGATCCGATTCTTCCGCCGGAGCCGGAATCCAGGCCGACCTGAAAACGTTCGCTGCCTGCGATTGCTACGGGGTGAATGCCGTCACCGCCCTTGTCGCAGAGTCACCGGGCGAAGTGAATGGCATCGTCCACACCGATCCAACCCTGTTAGATCATCAACTCAATAGGGTTACGTCTGCTTTTCCTGTTCTCGGTGCAAAAACAGGAATGCTGGGAAATGCCGCAACTGTCGAAGTCATCATTCAGTTTATGAAGGAGAACCCTGAGCTGGATCTCGTGATTGATCCCGTGATCCGCGCCTCCGCCGGAGCCGAACTCCTCGATGCTGATGGGCTCGACCTCCTCATTCGGGAGTTGATTCCCCTCGCGACGCTCATCACTCCCAATCTCCCTGAGGCTGAAATTTTACTTGGAAGAGCGATCAGCACGACAAAGGAGATCAAGGCAGCCGCTCTGGAATTGAACAGTCGATTTGGCTGTTCGGTGCTCATTAAGGGAGGTCACTTTGACGGGGAAGACTCCGAAAATGAGATGATCGACCGAGCTGCGATTCACGGAGCGATCTACGAGTATAAACATCCCCGTCTCGATCTGCCGGATCTTCACGGAACCGGCTGCACCCTCTCAGCTGCGATCACCGCACACCTTGCTCACGGGGATGAAATAGCATCAGCGATCGGCGCCTCGACCGACTACCTTTCACAATGTATCATTCAGCATCACTACTGGCCTGACGACGATCACGGAATCAGGGCATTGAACCATTTCCCGAATCAGGTAAAGTAGCATCAACGATTCCTATGATCTCCCGCGCATTGCCAGCTATCATTCTCGCCTGCTCAATCGCCGCTCCACTCGCGGCGATTGAAGATACTTCCCAGGTCGAGGGCACCGCTCCGGGACCGACGACACCGGAAGCCGATGATCCGATTCGCCTGCGTGAACTGATCGACACACTCGATCAAAGCAGCCTCCAGGAATCCTTTCGCCTCCTCACAAAGGACTACATCAATCACGAACAGCTCGATCCGCTGGCAATCAATCGCGCCGCTCTTCAGGGCATGCTGAGCCGACTCGACTTCGGTGCAATGCTCCTGACCGAGAAACAAAAATCGGAGCGGAACTCCCCCTTTCGTTTTCACGACACGCTCCTCACCCCGCGTATTGCCTACATCCGGTTCGGCACCTTCAAAAAGGGCGACGTCGGCGCTCTCGATAAAGCCCTGAAATCGTTCACCGCGGAAAAGGAAATCCAGCATCTCATTCTCGATTTGCGTTCGCCGCAGGCACAGGCCGAGTTTTCGATCGCATCGCAGATCCTGAGCCGCTTTCGTCCGCCGAATGAACTCCTCTTTAAAATTCGTCGTCCCGGCGATGACAGGCCCAGTCTTTTCATCTCACAGGCGACCGACGAGAGCTGGTCAAAGAACCTCATCATTCTCGTTGACCGCGAAACCGGCAATGTCGGTGAAATTATCGCCGCAGTGCTGAAGCGCGAAAGCAAGTGCCTCATTATCGGGGAAAAGACGCCCGGCCTCACCGTTGAATATCGTGACGTTCCCGTCGGTGAAGATCGCATTCTCCGCTACGCCATCGCCGAAGTGGTCCTCGAAGACGGCACCTCGATTTTCCAGAAAGGGATCATCCCCGATCTTCAAACCGTTACGCCAGTTGAAGTGAAGAAGGCCGTCTTTCGCGAGAATCAGAAAGGAACCGAGCTTTCCGAAATCCTCTTTCAGAAGCAACGCCCCCGCATGAATGAAGCCGCGCTCGTCGCCGGAACCGATCCCGAGATCGACTACTACCTGCTTCGCAGTCAGAACAAGAAAACCCAGTGGGACAAGGCACCGCTCCGGGACCGCTCGCTGATGCAGGCGCTCGATTTACTTCTCACCAGTGAGTTCCTCGAGAAGGGGGCCAAATAACCAACCGGTCAGGATGCGATCTCCCGGGGAAGAATTGGCGGACCTCGCGGGGAAAGGCCTCAAGCGCAGTCTCCGACACCTTGATTCCCCGCAGGGCCGAAGTGTCGTTCTCCACGGCGGCGCACCATTACTGAATTTTTCATCCAACGACTACCTCGGTCTCGCCAATGACGAAGAGTTGAAGGCCTCTTACGCCGCGAACATCCAGCGGCACGGCGTCGGTTCAGGGGCGTCCCGTCTCGTCTGCGGCACTCTCGATCCGCATCTGAAACTGGAAGAGTCGCTCGCTGCGCTCAAAAACACGGAGGCGGCTTTGACCTTCTCAACCGGCTTCGCGACCGCGACCGGAGTCATCTCGGGGCTTTGCCGAAAAGGCGACATTGTCATCGCTGACAAACTCTCACATGCCTCCCTCATCGACGGGGCACGGCTCAGCGAAGCCACCTTGCGGGTCTTCGCCCACAACGATATCAACCAACTCGAGCAACGACTCAGATGGGCACGGGAGAACGCGGACGAGTCAGCGAGAATCCTCGTTATCACCGAGTCCATTTTCAGCATGGACGGCGACCGCGCTCCACTTGCAGACATCATCGAGCTGAAAGAACGTTACGGCGCGCTTCTGTTAGTCGACGAAGCCCATGCCTTCGGTATTATCGGCCCTCAAGGGCGCGGTCTCGGATCGGAGACAGGACTCGATCACCGCATCGATTTGCAAATGGGCACTTTCAGTAAAGCGGCGGGTTTGTCAGGCGGCTATGTCTGTGCGTCCCGCTCCTGGATCGATCTGCTCATCAATCGCGCCCGGAGTTTCATTTACTCGACAGCGCCCTCTCCTGCTCTCGCAGCGACGATCACGGACGCACTTGCTCTCATCGCAGGAGGTCGCGGTGACGAGCTCAGAAGGGCGCTCTGGGCTCGACTCGCGCAATTCAGTAGCGAAGCACAGGCCAGTGCGATTGTCCCGCTCGTGATCGGGGAAAACGAAGCCGCACTCGCCGCCTCGCGAAGGCTGCAGGAGAACGGCCTTCTCGTCCCCGCGATTCGTTACCCGACCGTCCCGCCCGGAACGGCCCGGCTTCGGATTACTTTTTCGGCGGCGCATACAGAGGAGGATGTGATGGCATTGAAGGGAGCACTCGGGGAATTGAACGAGAACCTTCCCTCATGAAGATCGTCGCGTGGTGGAAAGCCCGGCTTTGGTGGGTCCGGTGGATTACCTACGCAGTGATCGCGATTGCAGCCAGGGATGTCGTTCGTGAAGCCTATGCGGATCCTGATGGGCGCGGGAACAACCTTCTTCTCGGTCCTCCACCTACCGGAAAGGAGCTTGTGACAGACAATGAGAAGGATGGCTACAATCGGGCCTGCTCTCTCCCGTAGCCGCGTTTCCTAAAACGTGGCCCGAAGCCCATCAGTTCTTCGCATAACGAAATACGGGCCTTGTCGATGGATCTCGTTTGCCCTACAAGATTCAAATCCCTGGAATTTTTCAAAATTCACCAACACCACTTCCAAAAATGAAACTGATTCACACACTCATGCTTGCCGCCTCCTGCTCAGCCTCCACAGCGCTTGCCGCTCCGCTCGAACCGATCAACCTCTGGCCTGAAGGCGTCCCCGGCGAAGCTAAGCCCCTTGCAGAGCCGGAGTCTGTAGATCTCAAGGGCGATTACCAAATCGAAATCATGTCGAATGTGAGTATTCCGCAGCTCACAATGTATCCGGCCGAAAACCCTAACGGAACCGCCGTGATCGTCTGCCCGGGTGGCGGCTACAATATCCTCGCCTATTCCCACGAGGGAACTGAAGTTTGCGAATGGCTCAACAGTATCGGGATCACGGCCGGTCTCCTCAAGTATCGCGTTCCCCGTCGTGATCAACTGGCCAAACACGAGGCTCCGCTCCAGGACGTGCAGCGCGCCATCGGGATGATGCGTGCCCGTGCCGACGAGTGGAAGATCAAGAGTGATAAAATCGGCGTCCTCGGATTTTCGGCCGGAGGCCACCTTTCTTCGATGGCTCTGACCTCGGACGGGACCCGCACCTACAAACCTGATCCCAAGTTTGACTCCGGTTCCTGCATTCCGAATTTCGGCGTGCTCGTTTACCCCGCCTACCAGCTAGACGAAAAGAATCCTGACAAACTTTCTCCCGAGATCAAGGTCACTGACAAAACACCCCCTGCTTTCCTCGTCGTCGCCCACGGAGACAAGCAGTGGGCCGAGGGAAGCGCCCGCTTCTACATCGAGATGAAGCGCGCTGATCGCGACTGCGAACTGCACATCTTCGGCAAAGGCGGCCACGGTTTCGGCTTCGCCAATACCGACGAGGAGATCAAGCAATGGCCCACTCTCGCTGCGAAGTGGATGAAGGCGATGAAGCTGGTTGAATAAGAAATTAATCGCAGCCCGGAAGACTCGTGTAGATCTGATTTGAAAAGATCTACACGGATCTATTCAATCCTCTTCCAGTCTCAAGTGAACCACCCAGGCCCGCTTCGTCCGATACGCTCGAGTCGGGCAAAGCACCAAAGCAGAGCCCCCCGCGCAGAAGAGCTCAAGCCTGATCAGTTCCCGCCATTCAGCGATCCTAAACCGTCCATGAACAAGACGTTGAAGATGCTGTTGCCGTTCGAGTCATATTGTTCGTATCCCTCGTAATACATCGAATATGGGTTGAATCCGGTGTAGAGCTGCTCAGCTTCACGACGCTCATCATCGACGAGTCGATCATTTGAGGGAAGGTAGTTCATCGCATCGAAGCGGAAACCTGAACCACCTCCGTCACCGGCTCCTCCGTCAGTCGTTTCATCTTCCACTGGCGTCGCATCCACCAGCTCGATCGTGTCGAAGAAGAACCCGAAGTTTTGCGGAGTCGTTCCCGCGGTGTCGCGCCCTGCCCCGATAAGATTGTCGGCGATATTTCCGGCAACGGTCGAACCATCCGGATTGATCACGTTCACCGCAAACTCTTCCGGCAGTTGATCAACCGTCGGATCCTGACGCGCTCCTGCGTAAGCAGTTCCGTTTATGTTCGCTCCTACAGCGATTTGGTTGTTCTCACGCTGTGGCAGATAGAACTCTAGACTGTCGGTGCCCTGGAACTCACTTTCCGCATCGGCCGTGAGAGTTCCACCATTTTCATCCGCCGGGTCCAGCTGACTGATTCCAATTTGTGTAATCCCGCTGAGTGAAGTGACTTGAGACGGATCAGCAGCGCTGTTGATCTGCCCTATCATTCCACCGGTCAGAGTGATGTCAGTTGCCGAGGCGACCGTAATGTCGCCGCTCCGGTCACCTCTTCCAATCGATGCATCGAGGTCGTCGCCATGTCCGATTTTCGCGTAGGCTCCGGTAGCACCGGACGCCTCCAGCGAGATACTGCCGCCACTTGCTGTCGCGCTGGTGGTTCCACTGATAGCAGCTCTAACCGAAGTGCCACCATTACCAATCTGGCTGAATGCATCAGTGCCTCCGCCAATTAGACTGATGCTGTTGAATGCCGTTGCGGTTACGTCTCCACTGAGGGTCGTTGCAAAGAAGTCAGCTCCGCCGTTTCCAATGAGGGTCGCAGCCCGAACACCACCGCTGAGGAGGATGAGATCGTTCGCTGACTCCACCGTGACCGATTGATCAACGACGTCGCCCGCATAATTCCGGCCGCCGTTTCCGATCTGTGCTCCACTGTTTGTACCGTTCCCTTCAAGAGTAATATCGCCCGCTGAGGAAGTCACACTGACCGCTCCGTTAAGAGTGCCGGTGCCAACCGCACCGCCATTTCCAATGCGCGCCGAAGCCAGAAGCCCGGAACCGCCAGTGAGAGCGACCTCGCTTGCAGTAACGTTGATGGCGCCGTCTTTGCTTCCATTGCTGTTGTTGCCGCCCTGACCGATCTGAGCATAGGCATTCGTTTCCCCGCCATTCAGGCTCAGCGCCCCGCCGGCATTCACCGTCACGGGCCCGGAGATGTCAACGTTACCGAGATTTCCTCCATGCCCGATCTGACTGGAGGTCCCGAGGCCGGAGCCTCCATTGAGTGTTATGGCCCCTCCGGTGGTCGCGGTAACCTCTCCGGAAAGAGACCCAAAATCAAGACTGTGCCCGATTTGGGTTTCGGCATTCACACCGGCACCACTCGAAAGAATGATATCATTCAGGGCACTCGTGGAAATGTTCCCGCTCTGAGATCCGGTGATTTGATCGCCCCCGTGCCCGATCCGCGCCGTCGCGTCCTCAATCGCGCCCGAATTGAGAAGAATACTTCCTCCGGCTGCGTCGACCTCAATGTTTCCATAACTGTCGAACTGCCCTTCGGCCCCGTGATGTCCAATCGCGGCATAGCGGCGAATCGTCTCTGCGTTGTCGCCGGCACTTTGCCCGCCGTCGAGGGTGATGCCGCCATTGGTGGAAGTCACGGTGATGTCGGCGGTATCTCCTGCCGTGCCGAAGCTGGCGTGATTTCCGATAGAACGATCCGTGCCGCCGTGGCCGATCGTGGCGTAGGAGTCGCTGTTGATTCCCGCAACGAGATTGATGTCATCAACCGCAGTGACACTAATATTGCCGGTAGCTCCGCCGATACCGGGGGCATCACGAGTGAGAGCGGGGCCTTCAGGACCGAATGCGGATGGCAGGCTTGTCAATTGAAGCACGAAGGAATCGACAGCGACACCGTCCTCCCTCGGGGTGATACGCACCGTGTAGGTTCCCGTGGTATTGAAATCGAAGATCGCTGCGGTATGACCGGAAGCACTCCCATCGCTTTGCTCCGCACCTCCGACAGTGGTAAACGGCACGCTGTTGAAATTTCCTGTTCCGCCCTGAGCAAATTCGTAGTAATCGGCAATTGTGCCACCGGCACCATCTTTCAATTCAACGACGTCGAAGAAAACAGAATCGCTCCCTCCGTCGTAGCCAACCCAGCGAGGCAGAAGCCGGTATGTCCCTGCCGTGGTGATGTCCAATTCGTAGGTGACAGCTGAACCCGTCAAAGGTGCCAGTCCGCCGGCGCCGTTAGGGAGGTGAAGGTAGTCCCCGTCAGTGGCGTTGCTGTAAACCCCTGCCGGATTCGAAGGCCCTTCGTTGGGAACCTCAATCCAGGAAGCATGGCGTGTCGTGTAATCGAGAGCATCGACGAAAAATATCCCGTCGATCGTTTCAATAAAGAATCCCTGCACCGAATGACCGATCTGCGCAAAGTTACGTGTCCCGTTAAAGGCGTCTCCTGCCGTTCCTCCACCGAGGACATCAACGCCGGCGGCCGAGCTAACAATGATATCACCGTCGAGCTGCCCGTCAGCAAAGGCCCCGCCGCTTCCGATCAATGAGAAGGCATTTTCGCCGCCCCCGCCATTGAGAGCGATTCCGCCCACGGTCGTCGTGACACGGATCGTCGACTCGACATCACCGCGAGTCATGAGACCACCGCTACCGATCTGGGTGTAGCTGTTCGCACCGCCCGAATGCATACCGAGGCTCGCCCCGGTCACAGTCACGTCACCGTCCTTGCTTGCCGTAACGCCGGTCCCGCCGTTTCCAATCTGAGCGTAGGCACCTTCACCGGCTCCGCCGGAAAGCATAACTGCGCCGCTCGTCTCAACAGTGATTGCAGCATCGATTGCTGAAGCGCCAGACCCGAATCCTCCATGACCAATCTGGCTGAAGCTACCGGATTGACCGCCGCCATTCAAAGTGACGCCGCCATCTCCTGCCTGAACCACAATCGATCCGGTCGCATCCCCGCGAAATCCGATTTGAGAAAAAGCGTCCGCCGAAAGACTGCTTCCAGCGAGATTTACCGTGTCACCGATCACCGTCGTCGTTCCTGATTTTGAACCGAGAGAGATACCGGTGGCTTGACTGCTATTGCCGATATTCACAGATGCGCCATTGAGACCAAACTCAGAAGTCGCGACAGTCCCGGTCACTGCGATCGGTGTAAAATCGGGCACGCCGGATCCCGAAGTATCCGGTGCAGCAACTGCAGTGGTTCCTGCATTCGCCCAACCGGCGAGGAGACCAATATTGCCCGAACCCGCGTTATTCAAGCTTCCTGAAACCAGGAGGTCGCCTCCTGAGAGAATTGCAAGATCGCCACTTCCCGTATAAATGACATCATTACCGTCGCTTCCAATCTCAAATGCAGAGTTCCCCCCGGAAGCAATCGTCACATCACCGGAAGCAGTCGCTATTCCCAGCGTTTCTGCAAAGGAGATGATAGCACCGCTTCCAACTTTCTGGTCAGAATCGGAGGCCATATTGATCCCTCCGAGCGCGACAACCGAGAAGCTACTGTCATCTTCACCTAAGAGCCCATAGTCGACGGCACCTGCACCATCAGTTGTCTGGTGAGAAATGAGAGCGCTGGTTGAAGTACCGTCTGTCAGTGTGAGCGCACCGGTTGTGAAAATATTCAGTTCACCTGATCGGTTTCCTGAACTGTTGACGACGCCGCTGCCGTGACCGATCTGGGAGGTAGCGGTACTACCAGTGCCTCCGGCAAGCGTAATGTCACCATCAGCAACTACCGAAATGGCCCCGCTCGCATCGCCGTCTCCTAACTCGCCACCATGGCCGATTTGTGAATAAGCTTCCGAGCCGCCCTGGCCGGACAGGCTGATGCTGCCAGCCTCAATTCTTAATTCCCCACTCTTGGCGGCGAGTGATTGTTCACCGCCGTGCCCTACCTGAGCATAAGTATCAGCACCTCCACCGGCAGTGACATTGAGTAATCCCTCGGTGATGATAGAGATGTTTCCGGAGAAATCGCCGGCGGTCTCTCCGGCAATGCCATCGCCGCCACCTTCACCGCCATGCCCGATTTGCGCGTAGGCGTCGGTTCCGCTTCCTCCTTCAACAGCGATTGATGAAGATTTTCCAATCGTAATATCTCCCCGATGGGTAGCAAAATGGTCAGTCCCGTCATTCCTCGCTCCGCCATGACCAATCTGAACATAAGCATTCGAGCCACCTCCGTTCAGTGTAATTGAGCCAGTGCCATAAGTCTGATCCGTGCCAGTGTTGATTAAAATATCAGAACTGAGAACGTCGGTGCTCTGTGGATTCCTCCCTACATGCCCGATCTGCGCATAATCAAACGTTCCCGCTCCGGCATTGAGATCTATGAAAGATCGAACGTCCAGCTCGATATTCGAATTCGTCACCGAAGTCAGTCCTGCATTGTCACCGCCATGCCCAATCTGAGTATAGGCACCACCACTCGTCATCGTAAGAGAACCGGCACCGTTGATGTCGATTCTACCGGAAATAGCGCCGCCGGAAGAGGGACCGCCGTGACCGATTTGAGCATAAGCGCCATCACTGCCACCCAGCATTTCAATCGCTCCGGCTGGTGAATCTGCGCAAAAAGTGATCGTGATCGGAGCATCGAGGAGGGCCCCACTGATGGATCCGCTACCGCCATGACCAATCTGAGCGTAAGCTCCCGTCGTGCCGCCATCGAGAAGCAGCCCGCCATCTTTGGCATACACATTGATCGCCCCGGCGATATCGGTGGTGCCATTGGCGTAGTATCCCAACTGCGTTCCCGCATCGGTGACATCGTTGCTGCCGAGAACATGGACAGCGGCCCCCGCAAAGGTACTCGTTCCGCCGGCAGTGCCAACGCTGACGCGGCTCGTCTGATCAACGCTTCCGATCGTGAGAACTTTTCCGTTGTTTCCGAAGGTCTCACAATTGGTGAAATCCACATCATAGCCACCCGCCTTGATAATAGGCTCGCAGAAGTTAATCGGATCACCGTATTCGACGCTACCATCCAGCTGTGTTCCTGTTCCGTTCCATCCTGCCAGCAGTGTCACATCACCGGCACCCGAGTTCTGAAACGAGGTCTCCATTGTAATGTTTCCGCCGGTGATGATATAGAAATCCTCCGGAGTATCGACCATTCCATTTCCAATATTGGAGGCATCAATCGTGTAATCAGTCTGGCTGCTGTCTACGATCGTGATGGTTCCGTTACCGAGATTGCCATTGATGATCGTGCTTTCGTCGACGGTAGCTGAAGCAGCGAGATTGATCCCGCCGTTGGCTACTTTCTGATAACCATCGCCGCCTTCGTAATCAGCGGCAAGCAGACCGTTCGCGTTCTGATGAAAAATGAAAACATTGCTTTCCGTTCCCGCTCCATTCGCGCCAATCAACTGCCCACTGGAAAATAAGTGCACTCCCCCTTCACGCATTCCAGTCGAAGTCCCGGAGCCATCACCATTTCCGATCATGGCAAATGAGAGATCAGCCGCCCCTCCCTGGAGAACAGTATCACCTGCCCCTGACACTACCGAAATGTTAGAACTCATACGGCCGTCCGAATAAAGACCGCCATGACCAATCTGAGCATATTGCCCCTCGATACCTGTGCCGACAGCACTGACAGAGACCCCACCGGCCGTGGAAACCACATTAATATCCCCGGTAAACTCGCCGTCAGTTTCGACCCCGCCGTGTCCTATCTGAGTGTAAGCCCGGTCACCTTCCTCACTGGAACTGAGACTTACGCCGTCAACTCCCACCACACAAATTTCCCCGTCGCGATCGTAATCACCGGCCTGTGCCCCTCCATGCCCGATCTGGGCGTAGCTGTAGCTCGCGTTCAGTGGTGTTGTTGTATAAAAATCGCCGCCATCGGTTCCGGCATCGATTCCGCCTCCGTTGCGAAGCGCGATGGATCCATTGAGTGCTTTGACATGAATGGAACCACCACCGGTCCCGTCGGCACGGAATCCTCCGTGTCCGATTTGTGCGAATGCCAGTTCATGACGCTCACTGGCAAGAACAGAAATATCGCCACTTTGCGAGGTCACCTCGATGTTCCCCAGTTTGACCCCGTCTGAAAGCGAGCCGCCGTTTCCGATCATCCCGTAGTTAAAGTCTCTACCCCCGCCATCGATGAGCACGCCCGTGGCGGCATTAACGGAAATGGAAGTGTCAATTGTGTTCGCGATCACTCCATAGCTGAAGCCACCGGATCCGATTTGCGCATAGGCGCGGCGACCATCTGCACTATCCCCGTTGTAGGAACCACCTCTGACCATGACTCTCCCCGTCTGTGAGGTCACATTTACACCCGATGTGTTAGCTGCATCGATCGCATCAGCATTGATGTTACCTTCACTGTCGCTCCCCCCATGACCGATCTGTGCGGATGTAAGGTCATTTACACCGCCGACCAGATCAATGTTCCCGTTCGCCGTGACATTGATTGCCCCGCTGAGTGCTGCGTTGGTTCCGGAACCACCGTGACCGATTTGCTTGTAGTTTCCGTCGTGGTTCCCGTTGATGAGTCCAATACCAGCGGCAATTGAGAGAGTGATATCGCCGCTCTTGGCTCCGTGAGCGGAACGCCCCCCGTGACCGATCTGACCATAGGAATGAATATTCCAGCCGTCGCCGCCATGTCCCCCTCTAAGATCGAGGGCTCCGGAAGCTCCCGTCGTCGTGATTGAAATATCACCCGAATCGGCACCGGCGCTTTCAGCCGTTCCGCCATGCCCCAACTGCGCATATGCAAATTCCCCTGTGCCCGCGTAGATCTGAATTGCATCCACTGTCGTGACTTCAATATCACCACTCTTCCGACCATCGGCATCGTATCCGCCATGCCCGATCTGAGAATAGGTTCGGTCCGGTTGATCGTTACCGCTGGCATCTCCACCGGCTTTCGCTGAAATGCCCCCGGCGAGATGAATCCCGATCATACCGTCGGCATCTCCTGAGCTTCCTGAACCTCCGTGCCCGACCTGAGTGTAGGCATCGATTGCTCCACTGGTCTTAGCATTCGCTCCCTGCATATTGAGGCTACCCCCCGCTGTTGTATCAAGACTGATGGAACCGGATTGCTCCAATACAGCATCATCAACTGTCCGGGTTGCATCGAAGGCACCGAAGCCTCCGTGCCCGATTTGGGAATAGGCCCGGACTCCCGTGCCCGCAATCAGCTCAATATCGCCAGCGGCATCAATATCAATATTCCCCGTGTAGGAAGAGTCAGCATTCAAACCACCGAGCCCGATCTGAGCGTAGGCTTCAGCGCCGGAGCCGGATCTAAGAATAATCGCATCGCCGCTACCATCGGCACCACCTGCTCGAACCGTTATATCCCCACTCCGAGTGAGGCTTCCGGTTTCACCGGTGGAATTCGTTCCCCCGTGCCCGATTTGTGCGTAACCACCATCGGCGGCTCCGGCTTCCAGTGATACAAAACTGCCCATCTGAATATTGATCCGGTCATCTTCAGAAGCGCCATCGACCTGATCTTTACCCCCGTGACCGATCTGACCATAGGCATCGATTCCGCCAGCGGTAATTTGAAGAGACCCGCTGCCTGACAGATCAATATTTCCACCGTCGAATCCCGATCCCGAAAAGCCACCCAGTCCAACTTGTGCATAAGCCTGAGCAGCATCTCCTGCACTCATCGTAAAGTTGCGAAATCCGGTGATGAGAATGTCACTGTCGACATTGCTTCCATTGCGAACGTTTTCATTTCCGCCGTGGCCGATTTGTGTGTAGGCAGCAAGACCATCCCCTGCCTCCATGAGAATGTCACCGGGTTCGCAAAAGCTGATTGTAATATCGGCGCTCACCGCATCCGAGCTCGTATTGTTGCCACCATGTCCGATCTGGGTATAGGCCCCGTCGGCATCTCCCGAAGTCATCGTCAGCCCCCCGCTTCCCACTCCGAGTGCAATCTCGCCTGAGGCGGCACCCGAGCCATTGGTGAAGAAACCGATCTGGGAAAACGCATCCAGATTGTTTCCAGCGGTCAGGGTAACTGTCCCGCCCCCGAGACTGGTCACACCAGTTCGGGAACCCACCACAAGCCCGGTGCTCTGAGTGGAACTTCCGATGGTAAGTTGGCTTCCATCAGCGGCACAATTATTGAAATCAGCCACGAGAGTGCCATTCATCGTCACTTCACAATTGGCAGCATTGAAAGAACCGGAACCTCCCGGGGTCCCGTCGCCATTGTAACCGGCAAGAAGCATCACGTCTCCGGAACCGGCATTCTGAAAACTGGAAAGCAGCGTGATATCACCGCCAACCGCGATGACTCGATTCACGTCGTCGTTGAGTGTCGCCAGCGATGCTGCATCAATCGTGACAGGACCATCATCATAGCTCGTCGCAACAAAGACAGGGCCATTTGCAATGTTGCCTGTAATCATCGCGGAAAGACCGCCCATCGCCGAATCGGGCAGGATCACTCCATTGCCACCGACCAACTGAAACCCGTTACCACCTAAGTAATTCCCGGGAACGTTGAGACCACCCGCCGTCTGGTGAAAAACAAATGCGTTGTCTGAAGTGCCGTTCACGGCCGAGAGGACATCACCGGCCAACAACTGGACACCGCCACCGCGCGTTCCGGCAGAGCTGCCATCCCCGGCCCCGTGACCAACCATCGCGTAGTTCGTGGCGTCATTACTTCCTGTCACCGTGAGATCGCCGGCAACCGCGGCAACTTCAATATCACCGGAAAGAGCACCGTTTGCCCCACTGCCCCCATGACCGATCTGGGCATACTGTCCCGTGGAGAGTGCACCGCCTGTCAAAACCACATCACCGCCCGTTGTCGCTACTGTGATATCGCCGGAAAAGTCCCCCTCGAGACCGAACGCTCCGTGTCCGATCTGAGTATAGGAACGCAATCCGCTGTTCACAGAAGTAAGTGATATTCCATTGTCAGCAATCACACAGATATTCCCCGACAAAGAACTCTGAGCTTCAATGAAGTCGCCTGCACTTCCGTGACCGATCTGAGCGAAGCTGTCAGTTGCTTCTCCACCGGCCAGGGTGACAGCACCTCCTGTAGCATGCACCTCGACATCGCCATAAGCATTGAATCCGGCATCCACTCCGTGATGCCCAATCGCAGCATAACGGCGGGCCGCATCGACGCTCGCCCCGGCAACGGAATTTCCATCGACCAGAATATCACCCGACGAAGTCACCACCGAGATGTCAGCACCATCAATCGCGGTCCCGTAATCAACATTCGCGCTTACTCCAATTTGAAAAGAGGAACCTCCATGCCCGATCGCAGCATAGGAATCGCTGTTGGCCCCACTGAGAACATTAATACTTCCGCCCGCCGAGATACTAATATCAGAAGCACCGCTGACACCGCTCTTGTTGGCAAAGGTGACTCCCGGACCATCGCCCGAGTAGTTAGCGGCACTATACTGCGATTCAAGTTCAAGCGCCCAGGTATCAACAGCAACACCATCCTCCCTTGCTCGAACTTCCATGGTATACGTCTGACCGGCTACGAGGTCCCACAATGGTGCCTGATTCGGATCACCGGCCGTATTCAATTCGGCACCCCCGCCGGTGGTATCCCAATTAAGGACACCGCTAGCCTGCCCCGTGAATTCATACCAGTCGGCATTCACGTTGCTTCCGTCAGCGGCAGTTCCATCGCGGAGCTCAGCTATACTGAAATAGAGCGAATCGCTATTACCGTTGTATCCGACCGCTTTCGGAATGAGACGATAGGTCCCATCTTCCGTAACCGTAAACGTATAAGAGGCGACCGAACCAGTGGTCGGACCGGTTCCGGTTCCACCATCAGGAGCCTGGATATATGCCCCACCCCGAACATTGGTGAACTTATACTGCACCGATCCATCCTGCTGGCTGGGAAGAAGGGTACCTTCATCTCGTGCCACCCACGAAACGGCTGAATTGAAATACTCACCTTCTACAACGACCCGGCCATCACTTCCCATGAAACCACCAAAGCCTCCCACCGCTCCGGCGAGAGAGTGTCCGATCATCGCAAAATTGAAGTCGCCTTCCAAACCGGCCGTGGCTCCGCTTCCCCCAACTACGTCGAGCGCCCCGCCGAGGGTAATATCGATAGCTCCGTCAAAATACCCTTCCGACCGAACCCCGCCGTGTCCGACGAGGGCAAAAGCCTGATTTGCTGTGCCACCAAGAACCGAAAGCCCGACACCGGAATTCAACTCGATCGCACCGCTCTTATTCCCGACCGATTCCAATCCTCCGTGGCCAATCTGAGCGTAGGAGTTTACCGCCTCCCTGGTCCCCCCGCTGACGGTAATTCCAGTAGCGCTGGAAACGGAAATATTGTCCTGGAGGGTTCCTGTCACACGAACACCGCCATGACCGATCTGAGCATAGGCATCAGCAGAGCGACGAGCTGCAGTCACGTTAACAGCGCCGAAATCGGAGCTAACCACAATCGCGCCGGATTTATCACCACTTGCTTCGTGACCACCGTTACCGATTTGACTGTAATCATTAAAGTTTCCGCCGCCGGTCAAATTAATATCGCCTCTGGCCTGCACCGTGATCGGCGCGCTCATGTTGCCCGAAGATCTCACTCCGCCCAAACCAATCTGTGCATAGACATTCGACGCATTAGCATTCCCGTTTTGGTAAGCACCGGGAGACCCCGCAATAACATCGATTGAACCGAACAAAGACGTTACATCGATAAAGTCAGCTGAGAAATCGCCGCTGCTTTGATACCCCCCGTGTCCGATCTGGGCAAAGGTTTGATCGTTCGTGCCCCCGAGGACGTCGATGTCACCCTGAGCCTCGACATCGATCCAACCACTGAAATCACCGACCGCCGCGACACCACCGTGACCGATCATCTCAAAACCTGCATCGGGTCGACCGCCACTGAGGGTGATTTCATTCCCCGAAGTCACCAAAATATTACCATCATGATCTCCATCGGAGTATGTTCCACCATGGCCCACCATGGCATAGGCATGCACCGCGTTGTAATACGATGAACTCCCGTAGGGCTTCCCTTCGATAACAAGCGATCCGTAGGTCGTCGAAAGCGTAATATCACCGGAGTGCCCGCTGCCATCAGAATTGTAGCCTCCGTTCCCGATCTGCGCAAAGCTTCGGGTGTCATCACCGGTATTCAAACGGATCTCGTCGGCCGCATTGACGATGAGGTTACCCGAGTGCGCACCGGAGCTCTGAGAACCACCATTTCCGACAAGGGCGAAAGCATCATCGCTGCTATCGGCAACCGCGGTTCCCCGCAATACCACGGAGCCGCTCCCGTCCGTCCCTGCATTGAGGGTGATCTCCGCGCTGTGCCCCGTAGATGCATCCGCGTCATACCCGCCGTTTCCGATCTGGGCGTATGCCTGTGCATCTCCCCCGGAAAACAGCCTCACGTCATTCGCTGCGGTCACGTTAATCACTTCTCCCACAGCGCCCTTGTCACCTATCGAAGCGTGACCACCATGACCCACCTGAGCATAGCTTCTAACACCACCATTACTGGAATCGACCAAAACCTCTCCTCCGGTCGAAGTCACAATTATATTCCCCTGCATCTGGCCATTTGAGCTACGCCCGCCATGTCCGATCTGAGCGCCGGTATCCGGTCCGCCTCCGGCAATGAAAGAAATATTTCCGCCCGCAGTCACGTTGATATCACCGGCATGATCACCGGCCGCGTCATTCCCGCCATTTCCGATCATGGCGTAGGCATCATCGACTGATCCGGCAGTGAAGGTTATCGAGCCAACGGCATTCACCTCAATATCTCCAATATGGCTGCCATCCGCATCCCAACCACCGTGTCCAATTTGCCCATATTGACGGTTTGAACCGACGGAAAGTGAACCGTCGAAAGTAATATCACCGGCCGATTTCACGATGACTTTACTATTCAAAGCATCAGCTGTTGAACCGTCTGTATCGTAGCCATGGTTTCCAGTGTTCGATCCACCGCCATGCCCAATCTGTGCGCTGTTGCTTCGGGCCGTCCCGGTCTTAAACGTAATACCACCCGATGTCGTCTCGACGTCAATCTCACCGAACCAGCCGCCAAAAGAATAATTTGCTGTTGTCGAACCCGTGGTGACATACTCGGCGTTGTAACCACCATGGCCGATCTGCACCTCGGCGAGGTGCCCTGCCCCAAGTCCCGCAGTCGCAGTAATCGTGCCGGCATCCACATCGATATCCCCACCACTGGAGGCATTGACCCGCATATCGAGTCCCCCAAGACCGATGCGGGTGAACGCGTAGGTGCCTGGTCCGGCATCGAGTGAAAGCAGATTTCCAGCCTTCACTTTAATATTTCCATTGAGAGATACCTCGGTAGCCGAGGAATTCGAGGCTCTCCCCCCGTGACCGATTTGAGCAAAATTCCACCGATCCATACCACCATTCAAATCCACATTATTCCCAGCTTCGACAGTGATATTACCGGTAACAGCCTGCTGAGCGAGAGTAGTAACCCCTCCGTGCCCAATCATAGCGAAGCTGTTGTCTTCACTCGAACCGGTGAGCTGATTTGCCGTTAAAACAACATCATTCAGAACCTTCACACGAATGGAGCCTGATGGATCCATTCCGGAAGTCGAAGCCCGATAACCGAACTGAGCGTAGCGACTGTCTGCCCCTGTAGAGGCCGTCAGATTTCCACCGAAAAGCGAAAAGTCATAAGCGACAGCGTTCGAACTCCCCGCACGACTTCCCACGCTGACACCATCCGGAGCAGTACCTCCTGCAATGTCCCGCCCGATCACAATGGATCCGTTATTATTGCCATAAGTCCCCGTCGTGTCGAAAAACGAGGCATCCATGTCAATAGCGGCAACTCCTGTGGCAGGATTGCCGGGGTTCGCGACAAGATCAAACCCCGTGGTGCCATCCCAGCCGGCAACCAGATTGAGATCCCCGCCCCCGGTGCTGTTGAGCCGAATATCGCGGACGATGTAAATATCCTGAGCAGCCAATAGCGAGAGAGAACCATTATTGGTCGCGCCGGTCCCGGTCTCAATATCATCAATCACGCGGATGTGCCCTGCCCCTGTGCCACCTGTTCCCGGATCGGCGGGATTGGTGTAAATCACGACGTTGGTTCCCGCATTGAGAGAGGTTTCAATTGCACCACTGTTCGAGGCATCGATAACGAAATCATCAGGATCAAGCAAAAGCATCCCGTTGCCAAGATCTACGCTACCCTCAAACGTCAAATTCTGTTTACCTGACACTTCAGCAAAACCTCCGTTTCCAACTGCGCCGAGTGCCTGACCGCTGATCTCGCCCCTGAAAAGTGTGTTTCGGTCAGCCCAGAAAATCGCTGAGCCGGCATCACCGTCGCCAGTGGCATCTACAATTGTCACGGAATCTTCAGCGACGTTTAAATTCTCAGCATTGCGGACCTCCCCATCATTTCCCTGAAAACCGCCGCCGACACGAACATTTCCACCACCCGAAAAGCCACTGGCATCGATTCTACTACCGGAAGTCAAACTAATCTCGCGTCCCTCTGCAATGACGCTCCCCCCCGGGCCTGTCTCGCTCGAGACATCCACCTCAGCGCCGAGTTCAAGGTCTTCGCTCACAGAAATACGGACATCTCCACCGGCCGCCTGAATACTTCCATCCACTTTTGCGTAGGCAGCCTCAATCAAAACGCTCGCGGAATTGCCTACCTTCGGTGCCGACGCCCGAATTGAACCTGAATTGGAAACACTTCCGCCGGCCCCGTTGAGAAAGACACGTCCTCCGGAATTTGCCGCACCCGTGGCCCGAATCGATCCCTTATTATTGATTGCGAGGGCATACATGTTCCCATGCGCCTTCAG
>JAYWLB010000034.1:0-14021 GCA_035967665.1 Verrucomicrobiales bacterium BCK34 | reverse complement strand
CTCCGGAAACGTTTCCGGAGTGTAGGTTTTGTGAACCACGCGGAGAGTTTTGAAATCGTAACTGTTGCCATCGCCACGCCAGATCGTATTCGGATAGGTCTGCACTTCGGGGTGAAATTTTCCCTCCCGGAATACACAGTTCTGAAACTCGAGGCTGCCTTTCGGGGTCAGCATCACATGGACGCCGTCAAAGGTGCAATTTTCAGCGAAGAACTGTCCCCCTTTCGCGATTCTCAACTCCTGAGGCTCATCGCCGAGCCGCTTGATGAGGACATTTTTCAGCTTCACCTGACAGCGCTCTCCGTCATTGAGGCGACTCCCGTCCACCCAGAAGGTCCGCGCGGCATGGCTCTCAATCAGAGCGTTCTCCAGTGAGTGCTTCCACCCGATGAAAAAGAGGTCAAAACCATGGCATCCGCTAATGTAGACATTTTTGTAATGGGTCCGGCTCGTCCCCGTATCACAGAGCCCCGTGGCATTCCCAATACTCACAAACCCGTCAATCTGACAGTCAGCATCTTCGTGAGCACTGAAGCCGTCGTCACCACAGTTGATCGCCGCGATGTTCTCATAAAGCAGATTCCGCTGCGCTCCGTGGACATTGAACCCGTCATTGTAGACGTGCGTTCCTGTTACATTCTTCACCGTGAGCCACGAGGCGGTGACGCTCTGAATCACGGCACTGCTGCGCTTCGGATACCGGATATTGGCTTCATCGAGCTTCTCCCCCGGTTCCAATTTCAAGTAAAAGGCATCATCATCCTCCCTCACAAAGGTCCACTCGCCCGGTTGGAGATCTTCAGGCTTTTTCAAATCTTCACTCGGCCCCTTCGAGCAACGGTTCATCCGCTGCATCTTCCCGTCCCGGAGCAGAAACCAGCGACTCACGATGGCGTCATCGGTCGTCTTATAAATTCTCTGTCGACGGTAGAGATCCGGTGAAACCTCGGTCCACTCTGCGCTCGTAACAGGTTCACTGCCATCGAGCACCGCCCCATGCCCGTCGAGTGTGATCGGCTTGCCGGGGAGCCCGTGCTTGTTCGTGAAATTGGCACTCTCGTAGTAAGTCCCCGGCGTGAGATGAATCGTGTCGCCCGGCTGAGCCAATTTCATGGCCCGGGCGATCGTTTTAACCGGTGCGGATCTGCCGTCGTTTCCATCATTCCCGGCTTCCGGATCGACATGGAGATCCGGCCCCGGGGAAAGGCCGGCTTCATTACCCGTGCTCAGGGAGACGTCAATGCCGGGCTCATCTGCTACGGCGTGGAACAGCGGAAAAGCCAATGCGGCGGCCAGAAGTGCCAGTTGAGTTGTCGCGCAGAAAGAGTTCATCGTAAAATCTTAAGGTGATCAGTACCGCCGGAACCTGACACAGACTGACTGCTTTATCAGCCTTCCACCATGGCCTCTTCAAGTGAGCGACCTGACAGGGTTAGGCCGGGGACCTGACAGGGTTAGATCTGGCTCCCCCGGAAAATCCCCGCTTGAGATCATGCAAAACGGCCCCGAAACATTAGATGACTTCGCTTTTCATCACCCAAAGCTATGAAACTACTCAGTATTCAAGTGGGACTTCCCCGGGATCTCGGTGACGCTCAATCCAACGACCCGTTCGACCGTCCCTGGAGATCAGGCTTCAATAAAGGGCCGGTCAGCGGGGAAGTTCAGGTTTTTAAACTCAATATCGATGGTGACGGTCAGGCAGACCTCGAGCACCACGGAGGACCTGACAAAGCCATCAATGTCTATCCCGCTGAACACCTCCCGATCTGGGAGGAGGAGCTCGGCCTCAAACTGCCTCACGGCTCATTCGGCGAAAATTTCACGACCTCCGGCCTCCTTGAATCGGAAGTCTGCATCGGAGACATTTTCCAGATCGGCAAGATCACTGTCCAAATCTCGCAACCGAGACAGCCGTGCTGGAAACTGGCGCGACGCTGGCGTATCAAGGACCTCGCAGTTCAGGTCGAGCGAACCGGTCGCACCGGCTGGTATTTTCGAGTGCTGGAAGAAGGCCCCCTTTCCGCCCCTGCCGGGATCACGCTTCTGGAACGCCCTTTTCCTCAATGGTCTGTCGCAGAAGCCAACGATATCATGCACCGCCGGAAAAAGGACGCCGAAGCCTCACGCGCCCTCGCTGACTGCGCGGCCCTGTCTGCGAGCTGGAAGGCCACTTTAAGCCGCCGCGCCGACAAGATTATCGATGACGACTCGCCCCGCCTTCAGGGTGGCTAGGGAAAAAGAGATCAAGTTCACCGGTGTAGCACCTTGCAAAGGGAGCCATCATGGTGAATCAAAACGGAGCACTCTTTCATCACATCCACGGCTCAGCATGACGATAACTCTTCCTAAATGGTATGACCTCCACACCCACTTTCGACAGGGTGAGAATGTTAGTGACTACATCGAGGATCATCTCGCAATGGGATGCGCCGGAGCCTTGGCGATGCCGAACACCCAGCCTCCTGTCTCAAGTATTTCAGGATCAAATACCGAGACGAGCTGGACGATTGAAGCCTACAGAAAGGCACTGAACTACGCCGGTGCCGACGCCTTCGAACACCTCATCATCCCGCTTTATCTCACAGGTGACACCACCCCTGAAATGATCGAGTCAGGCGCGAAGTCCGGCGAACTGAAAGCCTGCAAGTACTACCCGCCCCACGGCACAACCAATTCGGAACACGGCGTTCCCATGGACGAGTGGATCGGTGGGGATGTTTTCCGGGCGATGGAAGCGCATGGGGTGACTCTCTGTATTCACGGAGAACAGCACGGACTCTCAGGATCGGACTATTTCGATGAGGCACAAACCGCTGAGTCCTCTTTTTACACCGAACGCTTACCGCGAATTCTCGACGAGCATCCCGACCTCCGCATTGTCTGTGAGCACATCACGACGGCGAAAGCGGCGGAGTTCGTCGCCGGTGCGCCCGATCACGTCGGCGCAACAATCACCCCGCAACACCTGCTCTACACGGTGGGACATTTGATTCAGGGACTGAAGTATCATCTCTACTGTCTCCCCATCGTGAAGTTTCAGAAAGATCTCGACGCGCTTCGCGCGGCGGTGATGACGCCGGGACAGAGCAAATTTTTCGCGGGAACTGACAGTGCCCCTCACACCACCAAGGCGACCGAATGTGGCTGCGCGGCCGGCTGCTACACGGGTGGATGCGCCCCCCAGCTCTATGCGATGGCCTTCGAACAGGCTGGTGCAGACCTCGGGGAAAAGGCAGGACAGGAGCTGTTGGAGCGTTTTCTTTCCACAAACGGCCCCGAGTTCTACGGCTTCCCGCGTTCAGCGGAAACCTTCTCAATGGAGCGTTCCCCCTCACGCACCGAAGTGCGCACGGTTACGAACGGATCTGTCACTCCCCTCCCCGCGGGAATGGATCTCGAGCTTGACTGGACGATTCTCCCCTGAGGCCAGGGTGACAATATTGCGTGTAATTTATAACAGCCGGGGTCGCCGGCCCTGTGCTAAATTTGCGACGTGAAATCGCTACCTCACCTTTTGCTCGCCGCTGCGCTTCTCGTCATTTCGGGAGAATCGAAAGCGACTGACACCGCCGCCAGATTCCAGAACGTCAGTGAAGTTGTTTCCAACTGGCAGCCGGATCAGCATCTATGGGTTCACGGGAATCTCCAACTCAGCGAGGAGCGGCTCAGCGAACTGGAATCCTGGCTCGACGCAAACGGCACCAACTGGACCATCGTTCTGATGCAGAACGCACGCACGCAGCGCTACGATTCCAAGTCGGGAATGACCGCTGTAGAGTTCGCTCTCGGCGAAGGCCTCTCGAATCGCACCGGATTCGGCGATCTCCGCGATTCCCGAACCGGCCAGGCCAATGGAGCCGTTTTCGTCCTTTTCCTCGAAGAGAGAAAGTTCTCCTACTTTGCCTCCGAAACCTACGACACACGATCCCTCGGGGAAAGATATTGGGTAAACCGGCTTGATCGACCTGCCATCGCCGCGATGCGCTCGGGTGGCAGAGTCGCCGATGCCGCTAAAGATACCGTGAAGTCCATCGATCTCGCGTTGACCAAAGTAATCGAAGGCGAGAGAAATCGCGAGCGCCTCGCCAAAATCGCGAAGGAGAAAGCACTCGAGGAAGCAAAACTTTACGTGAGCCAGCTTTCGCCCTTGATCGATGAGGCAGTGGCACGGGCCGCGGCTCTCAGATCGGGTCATCCCGCTCTCAACGGTGCCGTGGTTCGCCCTCCGGTCAGCGAATGGAAGGCCACTCTCGTCACGATCTCACAACTGGTTCAGCAGAAGGATTCGGCAAACGCCCGCAAGCATTTTGAGAAGGCTCGCGACAGCATTTCGACATTCCAGACCGGCATCGATCAGTGGGAAGCGAGTGCGCGATTTTTCCCTGACCTTGAGAAGCGCATTTCTGAACATCCCACCGCGGAAGGCGATCCCGCCATTGCCGGTCATCTCGCAAGGGCCGGAGCCGCCCTGACATCCTCACAGAAAAACCACGCACTTGGCGAATTGCTCTACGTGCAGCAGCTCGTAACCGCACAGCGAGAACTCGAATCGGCGGAGCGCCAGTATCAGAACTGGCTCGCAGCGGAAGCGAAACGAAAGTTTGCACGCCAGCTCGGGACGGCCTTATTCATTCTCGGGGTCATCATCGTTCTCATCACCCTCAATCGACTGCGCCGTCCCGCGCGCAAAGCGGCGGAAGAGCTTCTCACGACGTGGAAATCCCGCCTCCGCGGCAAATTTGATACGCTTTTTCAACTCATGGACCGAACCAGTCTCGTCGTTGGTTCGAGTGCCGATCTTGAGGAGCGGGGTTTTGTCGGAACCACTGAAAAGCTTGCCCACGAAACGATTCACGGAGTGGATGAACTTTTCATCATGTCCTCAGCGACCGATCAGGTTATCGAAGAGGTCGAGGAACTGGTTTCGCCGTCCTCGCCGATCGCCTGGTGTCTCAATGGGTTTTCGTCAAGACGTTATAAGCGGGCAATCCAACTGCTCTCCTCCCGCCCTATCGGTTTTGATGACGAGGACAGGCTTGAGAAAATCATCTCCCCGAAATCGGCTAAAAACACCCGCAGCCTTCTCGGCCACACTCAGGACTACGAACCGTTCTACCTCTCCTTCGAACAACTGATCAAGGAGTATGACGCCCGGCAGCAACTCGCCGAAGAGAATCTCGGACGGCTTGAGTCGGGTATTGATGGATTACCGATCACGCAGCAGGAACTGAGCGCTCAGATGAACCGGGTCTCCGGGAGCGCCGCCCAACTTGCCTTCGCGGCGGGGAAGGATTCCCATTTTCCTCTCGTAAACCTCCGGCAAAAGCTGATCCCCGTGACGGAGGAAGACCTGAGAAAGGCGGCCTCGATCGGCGAGGCGGATCCCGTCGACGCTTTCGAGAATCTCATTCCGACGAGCCGCCAGCAGGTTGGCGACGCCCTTGGAATCGTTCAGGCGATCGAGTCCTTCCGTGCCATCGATCAACCGGTCATTGCGAGATCTGCTGACGAGTTGCTGGAATCGGGACGATCCGTTTCCTGGATCGACGAAGCGATCGATATCCTCATTTCGAGAATCGAACAGCTCAGCAACCACGCCCTCGAAAAGTCCATCGCCCCCGATCTGGCCGGGTTCGTTGATGACCTTACCCGACTCAAAGGCACCGTAATCAGTGCGAAAAACCAATGCGACCGGGCCAACGATGAACTCGCACCGAAGATCACTGAATGTGAAGCAGCCGTCGCCGAAACCCGCGCCTGGTTGAGCAGGGAAACCAATATTGTCGGCACTTCGCTTTTGAAAGAACCCGGCCTCTCCCCCGATGAGAAAATAGCGCTCTCCAAATACGGAATCAAAACGGCCCTTTCAGCGCTCGATCACGGGAACGTTATCGGAGCGTTGCAGGATCTCGACGAAGTCGAACACTGTCTCAGTGATGCTCATGCACTGATGGACCTCAGTCGTGAGAGTGTCGTCAACCACGCCGACAAGCATGCAGAACTGGTGAAAGAACGGAACGCTCTCGCTTCGGAAGTTGCCCCCGCAGCGAACCTCCTCGCAGAGCTCCAAACCGGTTACGCTCCCGGCGTTCAGCTGTTTTCCTCCCGTTTCGGAGAGGAGATCAGCGGCCAGCAATCGATCACCAACTGCATCGAACGGGCCGAAACCCGTCTTGGCGCTGCCGGCACCTCGCTCGAAGACAGTGCCGCCGCTTTCAAAAAAGGCGAACTGATCCGTGCTTACGGACTGCTCGAAACCAGTGGGAACGAACTCGGGTTTGCCGGACATCAGCTCTCGCTCATCCGCGACCAGCACGAAGCAACCCTCGAAGCGATCGCCTCAAACCGAAAAAACCTCCAGCGCCTCGAGAGTCAACTCACCGACCTGAAATTACTCTGTGAAGACCGGCGCACCTGCCAGTCCACGATTGATCTCCACGCTCTCTCAGTCATCGACGTCGAGAATTTTGCCGCCAGCCTCGACAGCGGAAAGCCGAACCCTTTTGAGCAATTACGGACCGGGGAATCCCTGATCGAACATCTCAACGCGCTCGAGGACGGCATTCAGGCCGACTGGAAGTCCTACGAAATGACCGAGTCGGCTTCGACCGGGGCAAAGGCCGCGCTCACCTTCTGCAACAACTACCTCAACGAAGCCAGAACCGACGGAATCACCGACAGCGTGGATCTGAGCAAAGCGATCAACAAGCACGGCATGCTCACCGCTCAGCTGGCCTTGATTAAGAAGCAGCTCAAAAAGAGTCACCTCGAATGGCCGGAGCTTCTCAGAGAGACCACGAAACTGACAACCGACGTTGGGAAAGTCCGCAGCGTTCTCGAGCACGAACTCGCAGCAGCGAGGGACAGCGCTGAAAAGATCATGAAGGCGGCCGAAGCCTATTCGCAACTCCACGGATGGCGCAGCAGCCATAAAGTGAAGATCAATCGCACTGCCGGAGCCAGCACCCTCGCCCGCGCGAAACAGCAGCTCGCCCGCGGACAGTATACCGAGGCCCGCAAAGGGGCCATCAGTGCTCTCGGCGAAGCCCTCCGCGAACTGAATCGAGCCAACGCTCGAGAGTCAGAAAGAGCACGGGCCGCCGCCGCCGCAAGACGGGCCGCGGCGATCGCATCAGCCCGCCGCTCCAGATCCAGTTTTTCCTCCAGTTCGAGCAGCTCATCACGATCGAGCTTTTCCAGCTCGAGCTTTTCCTCCGGGTCCGGATTTTCGCGGTCGGGGTGGTGACCGGGCCGGATTCGTTTGCCCGATCTTTCCGATTTCAGGTCCGGCGCAAAAGAAATCCTCACGGATTCCTCTACATTCGCCATGCGTAGAGAAATTGCGTGAGCATTTCTCCCCGAAGCCCATCCGCTCTCAGGTCCGGCGCAAAAGAAATCCTCACGGATTCCTCTACATTCGCAATGCGTAGAGAAACTGCGTGAGCATTTCTCCCCGAAGCCCATCCGCGCCATTCCCGAACACCCGATTTCACCAAAAAATCGAAACTTGAGACTTTTCCGTTTGAATCGAACGGATTTATGTTCGATGATCCGGCCCTGCCAATTTCGGCAGGAAAACGAAGCGGGGCATTAGCTCAGTTGGTAGAGCACCTGCATGGCATGCAGGGGGTCAGCGGTTCAAATCCGCTATGCTCCACGTTTCGTCTCCGGGAACACTACCGCCCCGCTACCGCAGGGCCCTTCCCCCTGCCCCAATCAGCCGGCAGATCCGTCTTCGTCGCTGTTAGAATGGACAGAATCCGGGCCCGCTCGCCCTCTTCGAAATAGTCATATCCCTCCACCGGCTCTGCCGGCGAGAGAATCGTCCAGAGACGCGAATAAACACGATTTTTCATCGACTCCGGCGCCCCCTCAAAGGCCTCGGAATAGATCATGTAGCTGAGCCGGTTCTTGAAGAGACGCGATTTGAGATCAAAATCCTTCAAACTTTCCCCCTCCACATTTACCTTCCGGTTCCGGCGGAAATCTCTCAGGTAGTCCTGAGACGGCGTGATGACATGACCCGCCAGCGAGACCTCGTCGGCAAAGACCAGATACCTCACCAACTTGTCGGCAAACGCCTCCGTCTTCACCAATGTTCGCGAGGGAATCACGCCCTCGTTCTCTGCGGCACGAAACTGCGAGATGCGCTCACGATAACGCATCTCCACGAGAAGATTGTGCGCTTCAATCTGGTGATCAAAGAGCATCAGAGGAACAATGTTAGAATCCCCCCGCAGGACCAGAGACGGATCGAAGAGGCCCTCAAGCGTTTCCAGAGAAGCTCGTGCTTTGAGATCGACCGTGACCTCTCCGCCCTCCCGCGTTGCAAAGGCATTTCCCATGTGCTCCAGAGTCGGCGGTGCCCCTGTGACATAGTAGCCGCCCCATCGCTCGTGAAACGGGATCCGGTGGCTGATTCGCTCATGGCTGCGCACCCCTCCCAGGCGCCGGCCCGTATCGGAGACAAAATTCGAGCGGGCCAACGGTCCGGGAAGGAAATTCGTCGCAGACCCGCCGTGACATCCCAGACAACTCTTCGGCCGCTCAAAGTCCACGCGATCTCCCGGCTCTTCCGGCGGGTCCTCGAAGTAAAAGATCCCCCCTGCTTCCGGATCAAAAGAATTTACCTCCAGCTTTCCTCCCGCCATCACCGCGAGGTAGATATTTTCATCGAAATACATCGCTCTCGGATTTTCCGGCCTGACCAGCTTTCGCTGCAGGCTCGTTTGGGAGTAGACCAGCACCTGAGACGACACCGGAATATTCAGCTCCTGCAGCATCCTGCGGAGAAGCGGCAGCCCGGTCTCGGTTCCGAAATCGTAATCCCCTTTCTCTTTTCTCGTAAGGAGTTTGCTAAATGAATCCGTTCCTGTCCGCTCGTAGTAGCTATGCGGAGCGACATCGAAATCATTGAAAAACTGGGCTTCAAGAGCAGCATGAAACAGAAGCACTCCTCCGCACAGGCAGGAGACCAACCTGTATCGTGACGAATAAGAGAGGGAAAACGTCGAAAACATACGTGGAATCAAACTAGGCCGTCACTTGATTCAAAGGCAAGCCTCCTCGTGCCGGATAGAGGCCAGCGGCGATCAGAACTTGAATCAGCCCCCCGGCGCGCACAAAAGCAGCGGTCATTTCGGTCAACCATAGAATCCCCATTTTCACGGGCGTCTTCCGACTTTTCAAACAGCACCATTCTCCCACTATGGAAACTGATAACATTCCCACTTTTATGCGACAATGAGACAGAATACCCGACGTCATTTCTTGAAGCAGGCCGGAGCCACCGCTCTCGCAACCAGCGCGTCGCCGGCAATCATCGGAGGGCAGTCCCCACTGGCATCACAGGAAGCATGGACCCTCCACGGTGAACAGTTTCGAGCCGGCAATGAGTATGAAGGCGGCTGGGTCCAGAATTTCACAAGCACCGTCGAAGCCCTCCCGAACAATCGCTGGCGGATCTGGACAAGTGTTTCCGTGCCCGACACCGGGATCAAGAACATCGGCTATCACGAGGGAAAAATCGACGGCGAATGGAAACCTGTCTGGTCGGTCTGCACCACCGGAAAGCCCGACCCCACGGCACAGCTCGCGATCGGCGGAATGCCGGAAGGCGCCCACCCTGTTCAGGTAGTGACGATCCGGCTTCAAAACGGCCTCACCCGACTCTACTTCTGGGCACACGGGGGTGGCGTCGTTCGCTACCTCGCAGCTGACAGTATCGACGAAACAGCGAGACAGTTCGAGGTCGTAAACGCTCTCAACCCCTGTCTCTACCATCCCGGCGACCGGGCCGTCGGTGGCGGGGCGGCTAAGGAGGCCGGGCTAAGTCGTTTCGGCAAAAAAGTCGCGAAGCCCATCGAGGGTGAAGCACTGGCACCGGCTGCACTGATCTCCAACGACGCCACAAACGTTTATCAACTCGCCGACGGCAGCTTTGAAATGTTTTCCGTGACGCTCATTGAAGTGGACGAAAACGACCCGCGCTATGCTCCGCAGGACAATCTAAAGGGCTTCCTCCGCGTCATCGATCGCTACACCAGCGCCGACGGTCTCCATTGGGGAAACCGGCAGCGGGTCATCGAAGCGGACTCTGATGATCCCGTCGATCAACAATGCTACTATCTCTCTGTGACCTACACCGAAAAAGGCCGGCTCGGAATGCTCGGCAGCTACCGCCTCGACAACCAGTCCATCGATATCGAGCCCTGTTTTTCCAAAGACGGCATCAAGTGGGAACGCCCGCAACGAACGCCCTGGATCCCTCGCGCCGAACCGGGCGAAGGCGTCGCCAGCTACCTGATCCACGCACCTCACAATCTCGTTCAACGCGACGGACGCTGGTGGCTTTTCTACACAGGGGGGAATTTTGCCCACAACCACAAGCACTCTCACGGCACCCCGGACCGGGCCATCCTCGTAGCGTCATGTCAGGATGTGTGGGGCGGTTAGTGAATCGCCTTCGCCCAATCCCCTCAGGTAATGTGTGAACGCGTGAAGCGTTTCGTTATTTAACCGCAAGAAGACCTGAAAATCTGAATACCGGAAGAAAAGAACCGTCCGACAGAACGAAACTTTCATTTCATCTGTGTTCGGAAACGGCTCCGTTGATCTCAAGGTGCTTTTGGAATCCCTTCATCCGCTTCAACGCGAAGGGACCCGGGCTCCAAGAGTCTCCTCTTATTCGATTCGTCGCGCAGCAAACCGGCACTCTCGCGGTAAAACCTGCGGTCGGATTTTTGAACGTCAGCCCCCCTGACTCACCGGGCGGTTTCGCAATCACGATTCGCTCGCGCTCGCGAGGAGTGGCAACCAGCTCGCTTCACAGCCTCACCCCAATTGACTCAGGAAAGAGCTGCGAGGGTGCGATCAAGCGTCGCCTGCCAGTCAGGGGCCCGCAGTGCGGTCGAGGCCTGCTTGAGCTGCTCAATAGCCTCCCGTTCATGGCTCAGACCGAGACGCCCAATCGCATCAACAGCCCAACGATCTCGTTGTCCGGCCCTTAACAATGCGTAACTCTCCGCCCACACCCGGTCATGACCGCTCATCTCCCCGACCGGCCCTATGTTCCAGGGTTCATCACCACGAGTGCTTTCCCAGTATTGATCAACGAGGTCGCGATTACCGGGAGTGTAGCGCAATCCAAATTGTTCGAGAGAACCACCCTGGAGCCAATGACGCCAGATAGCTCGCAGTTCCCGTGCCGCCGGTTGCCACACTGCCGGCATCGCGACAAGAAGTCGAACCGACAAGTTTCCGTAGGGAGTCATATTAACCTCTCGAAACACTTCCGGAATAGGTTTGAGCTTCTTCAACCCATCAATGCCATTGATTCGAGTAGACAGAGATCGGTGCTCAAGTGCGTTGAGCAAGCCCTCCACCGCCTCAGAGCTGTCGGCCCCCTGAAGATCAAATGCAGCAAATGCGGACTGCAAATCTCCCGCTTCGCGGATCCCCTCAGCGATGATCCCTTCGGTGCTCTCACCCAGACTCCTCAGAGCCCTCGCGGCAGCGGTGCCGAGATCCCCCTCCTTCGTGGCCAGGTCGTAGAGAACCGCTTTTGCCGCGTGGACCTGCGCAAAAGCAATCGTCTCAATCCCAATCAGGTCGCCCTCCCTCGCTCGACTTATCAGCGCTTGCTCTGCCACATCGCGCTCGTTACCCGAGAGGCCCCGGAGCAGCGACACATCGTAGGTCGTCTCCTTCTGCTCAGGGCCTCTCTCCAAACTCTTGAGAAAGACATCTATCGCTTTTTGAGGTGCTGCCATTGCTTTCGGAATATCAGGGACAGGTTACCCCCCCCCGATCCGGGGTTTTCAGTTCTATTCTCTCAAGCCGAAGTCTATGAATTCGGGGGATGATTCCCCGAATCGTTTGAATCGATAACCTGTCCCGAATGGCACTGCATTCAGCTGATTCCCGGCCGTGAACGCCCGGGCTTTGTGCTGGCGCCCCTTCAGGCCGCTTCTCATTTCACCAGAATATCGAAAAGTGCCCTGAATGCAGCGACATTCTGACCTGTCCCTCGGAATTTCGTGCAGCGACATTCTAACCTGTCCCTCGGAAATTCCCGGAAATTCCCGGAAAATCGTGCCCCTCGGAAAATCGTTGAGTTGTTATCAGTCCGGTGTGTTTTCAGGGGGATTCACTTTTGAGTCGGCCGATACAAGCACATTCGATTTGTCCCAGCCATCGGCAAGATTGTATTGAATCCACTCAGGACTCATATGAATATCGAGGGAATCAAGTTTCCCCGGCCCCAGGTTCTGGTAACCGTGCGGGATATTTGCAGGTCCGAGGACGACGTCGCCGACTTCGGCATCAATGGTCTTATCGCCGACGGTGAAACGCGCTCTCCCCTCTGTGATGATGAAGATCTCATCGTAGGGATGAACATGCAGAGTCGGCCCCTCTCCGACGACCTCAGTGGCGTATCGGATGAGAGTGATGTCGGTATTCGAGGTCTTTCCTTCGAGAAGCCCCCGGAGGACGTCCCCTTTACTCAACCACTCACTGGCGGAAACTTTTGCTGGGCTTTTTTTTGATTGTATCGGCATGGCAATTCAGGATGAGACACAACCTCCGCGGAGCGGAAACCGCTACCGTGAACGTCGCGTCGCAATAGAGTTAAGTGTTCGATTCCAGAGTATCAGTCCACTCGCAGCGGAGAAGCAGGTTCGCTCAACCGCAGCTCATTGGGTTTGTCTGGACTTGTACCTGTATGCCCCAACTTCGAAGGAAAGCAGTGCTCCTGCAAGTTTCGACTTGTCCATCGCTGCCCTTTTGCGCCCCGCGCTGCGCCTACACGCTCGATGTCCTCCAAAGCGTGATGATAAAAATTACGAAGCAGAAATGGAATATCGCCGACTTCCAAAATCTCGACGGACCCAATGGAGCAGTTGCGACTGGTTGCGGCCTGCCGATGAGATGGAGCGGCATAAGAATGACTCCGTAAAGCCAGATTGAAAGTGCAGCAGCCCATGCACCGTAAAAAACGAACGCCAAGACAACTGGAACAGCTGCGATGCTCGAGAGAACACCGGAAATGATGGCTGCGGAAAAATGTAACGATGTGGAATACCCCTCACACTCTCTACACTTAGCCGGAGAGAATCGACTCGAGTTCATGCAATTCCAAACGGAGAGTCCTCTTTCCTCACAATGGGGGCAGATCCTCATTTTCTGGAACGTCTAGGCCTGCCAACCCTATGCCGGAGGGCGCTCGTTCGAAAACACGATATAGATTTGGTTCAGGAAAGTCAAACAACTCGCAGCGGGTATCGGGGTTGGTCAGCGCCGGCTTGTTGTGGCCGCCGTTACCTGAGCTGTTCGACGAGGTGTACCCATAGATTCCGATCGTTGGCTTCATACCACGCATCAAAGTATGATTTGTGAGTATGCTTAATAGCCTTCTCTGGCTCTCCGGTCCAAACGTCGTCAGGATCACAACCGCCCGACTGTGAGATACCATCCCCGCCGGCCGAGTATACCCGGAATGAATCGCGACTAATCCAAATCCTAATCGGGTTATCGTAGAGATCGTGAAAGGCAAACTGAACCCGAGGAGTGTCCGAGAGCATTGCCTTCTCGGGATCGGATTCAAAGTTCGCCAAATACCGATCAGTAAGTCGCAAGTCATTCAAGACCTTCTCGAGTTCGAAGTCCCCCGGAGGATATCCTGCAAGGTCCGCGTCAATCGAATCCAGTGAGTCTTCGACGAATTCGAGGGTTTTCAGGAAATAGTTGAAACTCACAAGCGGAGGGCGCGGATAAACCCGAATGAAGAATGGAGCAATCACTACCAGCAGAACAATGATCGATATGCCCCACTTTAATTTCATGCCACAACGTCCGAGCCATCGCAGCCTGATAAGAGAGCGATGGCTCGATGACAGAGTAAAGATTCGAATTAGGGAAGTCAATCAACTCACAACGTTATCAGGCTTGCGATCGGCGTCTTGTGTACGCCCAGCATGGGCTGAAACCAAAAGGGGTTCAAGTCCCCTGTTTATAGA
>JAYWLB010000033.1:0-1242 GCA_035967665.1 Verrucomicrobiales bacterium BCK34 | reverse complement strand
TCTATAAACAGGGGACTTGAACCCCTTTTGGTTTCAGCCCATGCTGGGCGTACACAAGCCGAGACACTCAAGCCCTGACCGCCCTGCAGTTGAAATGACTTTTCTGATTCGCCAGACTATTCCACAATCAACCTGCGCTCTCCGTCAGGGCTGAGTGCTCTTTGACGTTCGGCTCAAAAATGGAGATCCCCGCATATTGGAAGCAGTTCCGAGACGAGCACAACCTCGTAGGCATGGAGTTCGAAGTTCCCGAGTCGGAAGATTGCTCGGAACTTGGAGCGGAAATCGAGATTTTGGATGACGCCAATATCCTTTTGGAAGCGACTGAACTATACCCTGGCATCGAAGCGGTGCGGCACGGCTTCATCCCCGTCGGAGGATGCTCAATCGGATCGGGCGACCCATATTTCGTTCGTTCTAAGGAGGGTGCTGGGGGATCTCTTTACCGGATCTTTCACGACATGGTATTCGAGGACGACTTTCCGGAGGCTAAGGCAGTCACGAAGGTTCTTGAACGGTTCGACGATCTACTCCGCTTCCGAAACAACCAAGCCGAACAAGACGCGGCTGGACAACCCGCTACCCCGCCGTGAGTTGACATGACCCTGTTAGCTCGGACCCTTAACCCTGTCGCGACGCGGCACTCCCGGTAGCGGGCGCCAGCGCTCGGACGATAGGCCTGATAAAATGGCAGAGACCTACACCGCACTCGGAATCGAAAGCATCTCAAAAGAGAGCGTATTTGAGCATCTGATGCCATTGGTTGAGATTCCCGATCCCGACGATGGCGAAGATGGATTTGGCGTTTCGATTGCTGAGTTCATGACCGGAGTCGTGCTGCAAGGGAAGCTTGTGGAGTTACTCGGTGAGCCGGTCGCAAAAGAGGCTTCAGGCTCCGCAGGCGGTAAGGCAGTTTTCGCGACCACTGATTACGATAAGAATCACTGCATCGCCCGATACGAGAGGGGGAGATCCGCTGGCCGGACCGAGGTTTCCAATTACGATGTGATCGAGGACGGTATCGGTCACATCAAAGACGGACGGGATCACGCTCATTGGACGGATCTCTTCGTCGATTGTGAACTCGAATGGGTCTTTGGAGAGAATCCCCGTAAACTCGAATGGCGGCACTACAAACCACAACTGGCCTAATCGGGTAGGAGCGAGGATTGAACTCGCTCCCCCCACACCACCCGGCATGCGGGTCCGCACCGGGCGGTTCCCATCAGTCATGGATTCTCC
>JAYWLB010000032.1:0-769 GCA_035967665.1 Verrucomicrobiales bacterium BCK34 | reverse complement strand
TCTATAAACAGGGGACTTGAACCCCTTTTGGTTTCAGCCCATGCTGGGCGTACACAAGCGCATGGAGAGCAACGGCTGACCCGCGCCGAGTTGAAAGATGAACCGTAATTCCAAACCTTGTCCTGCATCGAGCGCGCGTTCCCGGTCAGCCGCGCCTCATGCTTGACGTTCGCTGAAGAAAATGACGATCGAGCCACACAAGGGATATGGCGATATTGTGCTGGGGAGTTCGCGTGCCAGTATTCTTAGGAACCTAGGGCAACCCCATGAACGTTCGAAAGAGGACTACTCCGATGGCTCTTCCGTAGAATATTTCGAATATTCATCTCCTGATCTGACCCTTGGATTTGATTCTGAAGATGGGGACCGACTCGGGACTATTACAGTGCGATGCGATGATGCGATCTACAACGGATGTGAAGTCATCGGGAGGCGCATTGAGGATCTTCTGAACGAGAATCCGGCGTTGAAGCTTGACGATGATTTCGAGGAGTCTGGGATGGACTATATTCACCCATCACATGAGCTAAGTTTTTGGGTGTCGGAGTGTAGAGTTTCCAATGTCTCAATTTTCCCTTCGTGGATTGACGACAACACGCCCCGCTGGCCGTCAGAGAACGCAAGCAGCGAATCGGGTAGGAACGGGGATTGTTGAGAAGGTCGCATCCAATCGTCGTATCCCCGGGCCTGACGGGAAGGTTCTCCACACCCGATATACTGCGACGAAGAATGAAACGATCAGAGCGTTTCCTGTGGGGACGATCGATCC
>JAYWLB010000031.1:0-646 GCA_035967665.1 Verrucomicrobiales bacterium BCK34 | reverse complement strand
TCTATAAACAGGGGACTTGAACCCCTTTTGGTTTCAGCCCATGCTGGGCGTACACAAGGCAGCGCTGGACAACCCGAAAAACGTCGTGTGTCGATTGACTCTCCTAATTCGAATCCCTAACCTTTACCCGGAGCCTCGCCCTCTTTTTCGGGTGCCAGGCTTCATACGTTCTGCTCAAAAATGAAATACCTCGATGGGCGACAAGTTTCTTTGGGCGACCATGTTTGGTGGAACGAGGGTTCGTCGATCGGGTTCATTCACGTGATCGTTGAAACTGAGGATGACCTCGAGAAATGGGGTTTTGATGAGCCACACATTCTTCTGTCCGGTTATCACCCATCTGATCCTGAGAGTGGTGGATACGTGGCTTACCCGGAATCAGATTTTGCCGACGAAGGCATTATGGCATTCAGCTCGTCCGACGAAGATGACCTTGCACAGGCCCTCAAATCGGCGAGGGAGTGCTACGAGTTCACCGAACCATTTCACGTTCGATTTGACTCTCGTTTTCGCGATTGGATCTTCGAAGAATTCCGGAACGGAAGTTTTCACGAATTTGCTCGCTCTCCCTCTACACTAACACAAGCAGAATCGGGTAGGAACGGGGATTGAACCCGCTCCCCCCACACCACCCGGCATGCGGGTC
>JAYWLB010000030.1:0-805 GCA_035967665.1 Verrucomicrobiales bacterium BCK34 | reverse complement strand
AACCCGTATGGCCGGTGGTGTGTTGGGGGAGCGGGTTCAATCCCCGTTCCTACCCGATTGGGCTTGTTCGGTTTTCCACGCGGCCAGGAGCGCTTTGTATGCATCTGAATCGAGGTCGCTGATGAGTTCTGCGCCCTTGGTGAAGCAGAGAATCTCGTGGCAGCCAAAACAGACAAGAAACCAGTGCTGCTGCCCATCGTCATCGAGCCGTGTGGCGAAATCTGCGTGATATCCACCACAGAGCTTCGGGCCACCATAGGGTGTGAACGTGCGTTGATCGGTAAAGAGGTCTTGAATCACTTTCCTGAAGCTGTCGGAGAACTCTAGTTGCTCCGAGTAGAACCGATAGCCGTGAATAGACTGGTTCTCAGAGTTCCAAAGCTCCTGAACGAACGTCTCCGAGTCGGCGAAGTTGTGGGGCAACCCCGGAAACACTTCCACGACAGAGGCGGTTTTCGCAGGCACGACCTCCGACAGGTTGCTGAAATCAGCATCGACCGATGGGACATGTGCATTCCCTGCGAATCTGATCTGTGCCGCGATACGTGAATCACGAAGCAGAAATGCAGCGACGCCGAGGAGTATCAGGACGATCGCAACGATCTTGGCTATTCGACGAAGCATCTTTTTCATAGCCCAACGTCCGAGACATGCCGCTAGATCCGAGGGCGGCAGTCGCAAACAGGGTTGAGTGTTGAATCAAGTAGGGTCTGCCGACTCATAGCGGGATCTAGTTGGCATCGTCGCCTTGTGTACGCCCAGCATGGGCTGAAACCAAAAGGGGTTCAAGTCCCCTGTTTATAGA
>JAYWLB010000029.1:0-109248 GCA_035967665.1 Verrucomicrobiales bacterium BCK34 | reverse complement strand
TCTATAAACAGGGGACTTGAACCCCTTTTGGTTTCAGCCCATGCTGGGCGTACACAAGGCGCCGATCGCAAGCCTGACCACGTCCCGAGTTGATTGACTTACCTGATTCGAATCCTTACCCTACCATCGAGACATCGCCCTCTGGTCAGGCTGCGATGGCTCGGACGTTGTGCCGGAATATGAAGTGTTCACTCGTTACACTGATGGCCATTGCTCTTGCAGGGTGTAGTGAAACCCCTCATAGCATCTCATCATCCGGGTCAGCAGATCGGGCCCAGCGTCGTGACATACTAGTCGCTCAGTATGACGTACCCACCGACGCCACCCTCGATGATTATTCGATTACTCAAGTTTGGATCGAAAGCCACGAACAATCAGGCGAGAATCGCCTTGTTGTGAGCCTGCAAGGCCCCCACGTAGATACCGAGCCGCGAATCAATATTGATGGATTGGACTATGAACATCACTACAGATCCATTTGGTCTATTCGAGGCGGACCGCCCTATGAAGTCTGGCTTGCTCCCTCCCTTCTCCCAGATCCACTGATTTTAAGACGCGGCAGCGATGAGTTGCAGCTTTCCCCAAAGTCCAACTAGGCACAACAAGCTGCGGCACCCCAACTCGATCCCCGCCGCGAGTCGAAAGTTCTTTTCTGATTCGGCTTCTATTCTATCATTCAACCACCGCGCACCGGATCGAGTTGGTGCGCTTTGACGTTCGGCTTAGAAATGATCGTGGATCAAGAGAAACGGGTGTATTCCGGACACTGGATATTTGTCCGCGATAATGAGTCACTATCGGATACGGAGTTTCTGGGGTTCTTCGACTGTTCGACCCAAAATCCGCTGGAGAGTCCCGAGTATACGAATTTCTATGCCGGTGTTGGGCGCGCGCCTGGATGGGTCTCGTTTCTGGACGATGGATTCTACTCGCTCTACAATTCGCACGACCGTCTTGCACTAGGAATCGAGAGGTTAGCGAACCAATTTGAGGTCCTTCGAATCGCGGTTGGGGATGCCGACAACTCCTACGAGTTTTATCATTACAGAGACGGTAGGAGGGTCCGTGCTTTTTCGTTCGACGATTGGGGACCTAATTCGAAAGGAGTGGTTTTAGACGAAGGCACCAAGTTCGATTCGGAGACCAGTTTCGAATCTGACGGCGATCCCACCGAAAACGTATTGAAGATACCGGAGGAGATCGGGATCTCGATTGCGACTCTTCACTCGGGAATTCGTTTCTACCTCCAAGGTGACTATCGCGTCTCCCGCTCATCTGAAACCAACGAGCCGAACAAGGCAGAGTAGTCAAACCTCACCACGCCGCGAGTCGAAAGCTTCATGGAAATTCAAATCTCAACTCTGATTCGGAGTGGCGCCGCCAGGTGAGGCTGCCTATCTTCGGACGTTAGCCCAAGAATATCACGATGGACGACCTTCCTGATTCCGCACGCTATGAAGGCATCGTGGTGGATCTCCTGTTCGGGGATGATCGCCCAGGGTTCGGAGATCTGTTCGCGATATGTGGATACGAGAATCCGAATTTTCCCCCTTCGGGTCGATTCGATTTCAAGCAGTTCGAGGATCTCCAATTTTCGCAGGTCGATGACTACTTCGGAGTGCAGACGATCACAGGTGAGGGCGACGATGTTGCCGTCTGGCTATTTCCACTCGTTGACGGAGAGATCGTACATCACCACCCGGGACCATTTGATGGGATCCGCTTGGGCTACAACGTCCTGAGGAACCCGATTGAGCGCAGTGAGCACTTCATCAAGTCCATCGAGAAACTCAGCGACCGGCTTCCGGTGACGATGGTTTACCGGGGTGAGTCAGGCAGGCTCGAGCAGATCAAGACGGACATTCAAGAGGTTGAAGGTTCGTGGCGTGACGAAGGGATCGAGGTCGGAACCTTTGAAGCACTGACGGTCGACTACTAACCAACCAAGAAAATTCTCGGAAATTCTCGGGGACAGGTGGATAATTGAGTATTGTTCTTGCGAACAGTTGAGTTCGGGTGCAAAGTCTTTACATGAGACAGCCGCGCATTCGGGGAGAGGGGAAAAGTTACTACCATTGTCTTTCGAGAGTCGTCGACGGTAGATTTATCCTCGGAGATGAAGAAAGAGAGCATTTTGTCGCTTTGATGCGGCGGTTGGAGGCTTTTCATGGAATGCGGGTCGTGACGTATTGCGTCATGAGCAATCATTTCCATTTGTTGATCGAGGAGCCGGATGAGGAAACACGAGCGGGCTGGAGCGAGGCGTCAATTATCGAGCGGGTTGCGCGGCTTCATGACAGCACGGTGGCGAGAACGCTGCGCGAGGAGCTGGAACGGGCAAGGGCTGCAAAGAATCAGGAATGGGAGACCCAAATCCTGGATCGCTATCGCAAGCGGATGGGGGATTTGGCGTGTTTCATGAAAGAGCTCAAGCAACGCTTCAGTCAGTGGTATAACCGGCGGAACGGACGTCGCGGAACCTTGTGGGAGGACCGCTATAAAAGCGTGCTCGTAGAGGGGCGGGGGAAAGCGCTCATGACGATGGCGGCCTACATTGACCTCAATCCGGTGCGTGCAGGGATGGTCTCGAAGGTCGAGGACTACCGCTGGTGCGGGTATTCTTCAGCGGTGGGTGGGAATCGCTGGGCACGTCGCGGGCTCGGGAGGATTCTCGCCGAGTCCGATACGGTCAGCGGGGGACAGTTTGAGGAACGCTGGGAGGAAACGGCGACGCTGTATCGTTTGTGGTTGTATCACGAAGGTGAAGTTCGAGCGATTGTCGAGTCAGGAGCGAAGCCGGGGCGGCAGGGCTTTTCGCGGGAAGAGGTGGAGGTCGAGCAAAAGCGCGGCGGAAAGCTGACTTTGAAAGATGCCCTGCGGTGTCGGGTTCGCTATTTCACGGACGGGGCGGTTTTGGGAAGTGCGCAGTTTGTGGATGAGGTGTTTGAGCGCAATCGCTCGAAATTCGGGAAAACCCGCGAAACCGGCGCACGCGAAATGCGGAATGCGGATTGGGAAGGCTTGACCGTGATCCGGGATTTGAGAGACGAGTTAATCTCATAGGGAGGGGGCGAAAGGCTTGAGTTCCCGTTCTATGGGGGCTCAGTTAATGATCGTTGCGTTTTTTGAGCCCATTGGCAGAGGGGCGACGAAGGGTAGCTCGAAAGCAAAAAGGGGGGGCAGTATGCCTGCGGAGTCGGCGCATGCAAATTCGCGTGAGTAAACGTGGAAAAAGCTGGGCAAAATTCGGTAAGTAGGAGCCAATTACGCTTTTTGCCTCCTCTCCGAATTGCAATTTATACGTGCAGCTAAAAACCAAGCGCAGGTTGTGAACTACTACCCATAGTTCACCTGTCCCTTACCGTTTTCCATAGTTCACCTGTCCCTTACCGTTTTTTCATAGTTCACCTGTCCCTTACCGTTTTGCAAGCAGCGCACTCACGGCGGGAAAAGAATGCTCCTGAGAACCGTGTCAAGCTACCTGCTTGCATTGGGATGCCGATTTGATACGCTGTATTTGAATCGACGTCCATGTGCGCGTCTCTCTGAGGAGCCCTGTGCGGGAAACCCGAACGCAGGGATCTGCGAGGGGGCGCCCGGTAAAGGGCGTCTCTATCTCAATCGGCAAAGAATTCAGAGACATGATCGATATTCTCACAAAAGAACAGGTCGCGAAGCTTTCTCCGGAGCAGCAAGAGGTGATAGCACGTTTGGCTCTCGATGACGCCCGTTCACGACGGGCAATGCTCGAGCAAGCTAAAAGCTATCGCGGTTATAGGCTTGCTCCCACCTTGCTCGTGATCGTTGGTTCGTGCCTATGGTTCTGGAATGATGACATGGATTCCCTTCTTCCATTCTTTGGACTTCTGGTTCTGATCTTTATAAAATTTCATGTATGGGGAGTGAATTCAAGAATTGATGCTTTGATCCGAATCCTAAATCTTGACAGCTCAACCGAAGGATCCAACAATGCCGAACAAAACAAGGATGGTAAGGCTCCGCCCGCCATCTCTTGACGTGCCAGAAACGGATGGAAGAAGAAGCTAGCGATAATCTGAAAAATGCTTTTCTGGAAGTGGTCGACAACCAGCTTCGTGACAATGATCCGCCCGAGACGAAGCAAACCTTTGACCGTCTGATTTCCGATGGGTTCTCGGAAGAAGATGCGAAGAGGCACATCGGGACTGCCGTTTGTGTTGAGATTTGGGACATCATGACAAACCGCACTGAGTTCAATTTAGAGCGCTATAAGAAGAATCTTGAGAATCTACCGGCCGAGCCATCCGAGAGTAGCTGACTCAGCTGTAGGTGGCGGCATCCGAAACGGGCGCAACGAGCCGGCGATCGTAAGCCCCATCCCGCCGCGAGTTGATTGACTTGTCAGGCTCGAATCCTTACCTTTCTTCCGAGGCAGCGCCCCCGGTTTGGGCTGAGCTGCCTTGAACGTTCTCAAAAAATCAGATGCATTCAAAATCACGATCAAGGCTAACCGCGATGGGGGCCGCAGCGTCGCTGGCACTTGCTACTCCTGCTTGTGAGCAAAACGATGATACCGCCACGTTTACCCCTGCGAGGGAGGTCGTAACCTCGAAGAATGGTTCAGTTCATGAATCCGTAGAGAAAGTTGTGGGAGAGATCCTCGGTGCAAATACTCCAAAGATTACACCCGACAGCCGCTTTATTGAGGATCTTGGAGCTGACTCATTGGATGCCGTAGAGATAGTGATGGCTCTAGAAGAGGAGTTTGACCTAATGATCGCCGATGAAGCGGCCGGGAAGATGGTGAAGGTTTCGGATGTGACAGCCTACATCTCACGGGTCTTGGCGCAGCGAAACGACAAGAGATAATACCTGTTAAGCCCGGATTAACAGGTGACAAAAGGAGTTCGCGTTACGTCTATCACGGGGGCAGGCGACATTTCTCGACAGTGGAACCGAGTTGCATTTTCAGAAACGGAAAGCATCTCCGGAGCGATGCGCCATCTCCCCGAAATCTGCCTCTCCTCCCAAAAGAAGGTGAGACTTCAGGGCACTTCAATTACTGAGCGACATTGAAAGGGGCACGGATCTTCGCTTGCGACCCTTCAGGCCGCTCCTCGTTTCACCAAAATATTGAAAAGTGCCCTTGAGCCTGTGCCATTTTCGCCTGATCCCGAAACTTCAAATTCTGAGAAGTTCGCGTTCAACAGACAGGTTGGAGTCACCCCGTTTTACGTAGAATTGGGAGGGGCGGTTTTGGCAGTGGTAGCAGTGATATAGTTTCTATAGACGTTGAGTCCATTATGTAGTTATATATTCATCGCGTGGTCTGTTTTGGTTCGCTTGTTGATTGTTTGATGTTTTAATCTATTGGATAGGTTTCGTCGTCAAAAGCGGAATAGCCCACGATTATAATCTCGGAACACACCATCTGGTTTAATTGACAAGGAAGGCGGGACCTGGACGTCCAGTCATATTGTCTCGGCTTAAAAAAATCAATTTTGTACAGCAACAATGAAAACGATATCTTTCATTCTGATTTTCATCTTTACTACCCACCTGTATTCGCAGGATGACACTCGGCTCGAACGATTAAGGACTTCATGGCTGGCGGCGCGTGAGCGTGCATTGAAGCCAATCGATGAAACCTACAAATCTGAACTGGAACGTTTACTGGAAACTTACACAAAAGCAGGGCGCCTCGAAATGGCCCTGAAAGTAAAAGGTGAACTTGAATCACTGGACGGGGGGACTCGCGACTTGAGAATACCCGAAGCTCCCGCTACTTCCGATGATTCCCTTCGACACCTCATTGGTCCCACTTGGAGCGATGGTGATCGAGTGGCATTTAAATTCAATTCGGACGGAACGGGAATAAAGGAACGACGAGAGGTAAATTCTACAGGTAGCTTTCAGTGGGTTTCTATTGGGGACGGAATCGTGGAAATTTCGTTCAAGGCTTCCAAATTAAAGCAATATTTTGAAGCGACTAGTAGCCGACAAGGTTACCTGTATTCATCAAAGGAAAGAGAGAACAAGCAATCGATGACGCCTGAATAGCGCCACCGGACAAGACTAGGTAAAAAAGCCCTTACCGCTTCGAATTGAAAAGGGAAAGTCTTTACGAATTTGCAAGCTTGTTGCGCTACTCGAACACCGGTGATACATGAACTCTGATGGTCATTTCCTTTTGATCGAATACGTTCTTGATGGCTTTGATCCTTTTGCTCTTTGAGTGCGCGCGGCTACCACTGCTACGTCGGTTTTCCCGGCGGGAATCAGATTGTCTTTGAGTTTTGAGAGGTGGTTGGATCGTTACGCTGACTGAGTCGGGGCCTTCTCAGGGCCTGTCCCTCCCGCCCCTGTGCATTTTTACCTGATGAAGAATTCTGATGCCAAACATCAAATCAAGGATCTTAAAACGGAGTGGGGGAATGAGGTCCTGGCGGATTTGCTGAAATGCGGATGGAAGGTGAAGTCTGAATACAGCGCGTTGATGTTTGATAAAGGGATCGATTTCGACAGCTACGATCTCGTTTTTGAATCGTTGAGGCTGAGATTTGAATGGGATAACTGGATGGAGTGGCAGATCGAAGGCGATGAGGCGGCGATCGCGGAGGTCGCCCGCCGGTTGTCGATCCTTGAGGGGGCCGCGGAACGAGAGGATTAGGGGGGGGCGCAGACTTCGCGGCGAAAGACCGGCGGTCGATCCCTCATCGGGGGGATTCTCCGCTGCACCGAACATCAGCCGCCTTTGAAAACGAAAAATCCTTTCTCATAAATTGCAGGCGGTCATTTTCACGCGTATGTCGAGCGGAGGAGGTTTTCGAGCGGATTAAGATTTCGCAGCGAGGGCTTTTCTCTCCCCAAGCCCATATGAAGTTTATCCTGACTCACCCCGGAAGTGCGCATAAAGACGATTTTCTGGCCTGTTGCCTATTGATCGCCCGTTACAATATTCATGTGCAGCGTCGTGAGCCGGAGCAGTCTGATCTCGACGATCCCGAAATCGTGGTGGTTGATGTGGGGGGTGAATATGTTTCGGAGAGATCCAATTTTGACCACCATCAGTTCCCCCGTGATCACGAGCCTATTTGCGCGCTTTCACTGGTGTTGAAGGATCTGGGGCTCTACGAGGATGCCCGTAGTTTTTGCGAGTGGCTCGAGCCGGCTGAGTGGTTCGACACGCGGGGGCCCTTTGAGACGGCTCAGTGGCTCGGTGTGGAGCGGGGGATTATCAACCGTCTGAATTCTCCGATTGATATTACGATGCTGCGTCGTTTCGCGCACAAAAGAGAGCTGCACCCGGGGGATCCGGTCTGGGAGGTGATGAACATGGTCGGTGAAGATCTCATGATGTATCTGCGGACACTTCGTGAGCGGATCGATTACGTGGCTCAGTATGCGGAATTCTTTGAGGTTGGCGAAGGTGACGAGGCGCTTCGCGTGCTCTACATGCCGCGCACCGATCCGATGCCGGATGATCCGTCCTCCGGTTTGGCCCGTTACATTGATGCGCAGGGCGAAAAGGTTCACGGCCTTATTTATCCTGACCGGCGTGGGGCGGGCTACGGTCTCTCGCGACACGAAGACTGTGAAATGCTCGATTTCACAAGAATCGACGGTGAGCCGGATGTGCATTTCGCGCACGCGCGCGGCTTTGTCGCGAAGAGTTCGGCGACTGATCTGGAGCGTCTCAAAGCGCTCATCACGAAGGCCCGGGTATAGGCCCGGGTATAGGCCTTTCGCGACTCGATTCAGAGCCGGTCTGCTCTGTGCCAATCGGTCTTTTGTCCGGGGGCGGTGAAAAGGCCCTGTCTTTATTCCTCGTCCGGAGTCACCTGTTGACCCAGAATGCCGGAGATTTTTGATTCGATTTCGGCCAGTCGCTTCGCGTCGGTGATTTTGACTTCGGTGGTTTCATCGACGAGGAAGAAGCGGTCAATCGCCGCTCCTGCCTGTGTGCTGATGCGGGCATTGATGACGCTCGCGTCGAGCTCCCCGAGAGTGGTGAAAATATCGTAGAGCAATCCGATACGGTCCTCAGCCTGGATCTCCATGACCGTCGCGATGGCGTGGTCTTTGTTGGAAATATAGACCCGCTGCGGGATGCTGTAGTTTGGTGCCTCTTCCTGAAGAAACGTCGGAGCTTCCTGCTTTTTGATAAGCCCTTCGACTTCGACATTGTCGTCTTCGACCTGAGTGAAGGCGGTGTGAATCAGCTTCTCGATGCGCTGGACTTCTCTTTCAGATGTCACGGGATTGTAAGTCTGGGTGCAGACTCTGAAAATATTGAGAACGAGGTCGTCGGATCTGGAGAATAAGTCGGCGGAGAGAATATTGAGTTTTCTCGCGGCGAAGGCGCCTGCAATTTTGGCGAGAAGAAGGCGGCGGTTCCAGCCGGCCACTTCGATGAGGCTGTAGCCTTCGTCGCGGCGGGCCTCCCACCCGATCACGGGGACAAGGCTTTCGATGCCGTCTTTGCTCAGGGTTTTGAAGAAGCGGTTAAAGAGCCTGATGTGTCTGGCGATGCTGGTGGAACCGCGGTGTCGAAGGTAGCGGTTCGGCATAGCCGCAAAGTGGGCGTCGACTTCCTCGATGTAGCCTCCGCGAAGCTTTTTGATAACCTTTTCTCTGGTTTCGGTGACGGGACGGGTGAATTCCTGACGGTATTTCTTTTTGTCTTCGAGATAGTGGCTCGTCCGGCGGAAGAGCTGTTTCATTAGAGAGGCTTTCCAGTCGTTCCAGGCTTCGTCGTTGGTGCCGTTTGAATCGACGTAGGTGAAAAGATAGAGCGCTTCCATCCAGCGTTTATTTCTCACTGTGTCGGCGAACTCGGTGATGGTGTCGAGATCGGTGATGTCCTTGGTCGTGGAGGTTTTCCAGAAGGTGAGGTGATGATCGACGAGGAACATGATCAGGCGAAGTCGATCACCGGTGTAGCGAAGGCGCTGGCACACTTTGGCAGCGAGGATCGCGCTGGCATCTTCGTGGTGGCGCACGTTCTCGGCGCGACCGGTGTCGTGCATGATCAGGGCAACGTAGATGGCGACGGGGTCTTCGAGTTCGTGAAAGATTTTCTTAAAGCGCTGCAGTTTCGGGTCTTCGGTGTGTACGAGATTGTCGAGCACATCGATGCAGCGCAGAGTGTGTTCATCCGCGGAGTAGCGGTGAAAGAACTCGTGTTGCACGAGGTCGGTGAGCTGGCCGAATTCGGGCAGGTAGCGCCCGAGGATTCCGTTCCGGTGCATCCGGCGGAGGGTGTAGGCGACCTGACCGCGGTGCTGGAGGATTTCCTCCCAGATTTCCCGAACGGCTTTGTTGTTGCGAAACTTGGCGTCGACGAGTCCCCAGTTGAGTTTGATGAGCAATCTCAGTTCGGGGCTGGTGCGCTGTGAGCGGCGTTGCGCGTGAAGGAAGATCCGCATCATCCGCTTGGGATCTTCTTTAAACACATCATCGGAATCCGGGTAAATGAGACCTGCCTTGGTGTGGAAGCCATCGAAAGATTCTTCGCCCTGATTTTTGCGGGCGAGAAAGCCGAGGATGGGGATGCGGGCGGTGTCATCTTTGACAACCTCCAGCTCGAAGCGCTGCATCAGCGAGGTGCTGTGATGGTAGAGGCTTCGGGTGAGGCGATAGTATTCCCGCATGAAGGCTTCGCTTCGTCGCAGGATGTTTTTGCCGGGAAATTTGAGTTTCGTTGCGACGATTCCCTGAAGGCGGAGGGTGAGAATATCGCTGGGACTGCCTTTCTGGCTGTAGTGCAGTTCGTTTCTGACGCGGAGGAGAAATTCGATCGCCTCTTCGATCTCGTTGTAGGCAATTTCGGTGAGGTTGCCTTCTTTGACGAGCGCGGAAAGGTCGCGCGACTTGCGAAGGACCCAGAGCACCCAGATGAGATTGTGGTGATCCCGAAGCCCTCCACAGCCTTCTTTTACGTTGGGCTCCTGGAGGTGGATGGTATTGCCGTATTTATTGTGTCTTGTGCGAATATCGCGGCTTCGCTCGGCGAGATAGCTTTTTTCGTGACCGCGGATGCAGGATTCAAAGAACGCCTCCTCAAAGGTGTCGAAAAGTTCTTTGTCGCCGGCAATGAAGCGGGCATCGAGTAGCGTTGTTTTCGTCTGGTGATCTTTGTTCGCAAACTGGCAGGCCTCCTTGACTGAGCGGATCGGATAGCTGACATCGAGCCCGAGGTCAAACAGCAGCAGCGAAATTTGATTTACGAGTTCGGTTACGGATGGGTCGAGGCTGCGGGTCGAACCCGGAACGAGGAACTGCAGGTCGATATCGCTCCCGGGGTTGAGATGTCCGCGACCGTATCCACCGCTCGCCATGATTGTAACGGGGTATTCCTGTCCGGTGGCTTCGACCGCTCCGGATTCGGTGAGGAACTGCTCGAAGATATCTTCGAGGAGGGTGTCCATGAGTGCTGCCCGGCGGCTTGCTATTTCAAAGCCGGAGGCTCCTTCGTCGTGGGCGGTGCGGATCGATTTCCGTTCTGTTTTGAGGAGTTCCCGGTAGATCGTGAGCTTGGTGCGCTTCTCGCCAGAGGCGGCTTTGATTGCCGCCAACGTCTCCGCTGCCTGTTTTCGAGCGCTATCTTCTGGAAAGTCCGATGCCATGGCTCTGAGATAAGAGAAAAACCCGATGAATGCGAAAACAATTTATGACGATCCGCGCCCCTCCGTATAGGATGATGGATCATGGGAACGTCTCAAGCAACAGGGTCAGGTCGTATTGTTAACAGGGTTAAGTCCTTGATTATACCCTGTTTAGTGGCGCTCTTAACCCTGTCTGTTTTGCCTGCGGGAGGGGCGGATCGGGAGAGTGAAACGGTTTCGAAAATTGCTCTGGGATCATGTGCCAATGAGGAGCGGGAGCAGCCGATCTGGGATGCAATCGTTGCTCAGAACCCCGATTTGTTTCTTTTCCTTGGAGATAATGTCTACGCCGACACCGAGGACATGGGGGAAATGGAGGCCGCCTATGACAAGCTGGCGGCAAAGACGGGGTATCAGCAGCTTTTGAAAACCTGCCCGGTGCTGGCGGTGTGGGACGATCATGATTACGGCGTGAACGACGGCGGTGCTGAGTATCCGATGCGCGACAGTTCGGAGGCGATCTTTCACCGGTTTTTTGATACGCCGGCGGATGCGGATTCCCGAAAGCGGCCCGGAATATACGATGTCAGGTATTTTAAAGGGCCGGATGACGGGGTGCTTCAGATCATCCAGTTGGATACCCGATACTTTCGAAGCCGTCCTGTGGAGTTGCCGGAGCGCGGGCCCCACGGCCCATACGGGAAGAATACCTCTCCTGATGCGACGGTGCTGGGGGCGGCTCAGTGGGAGTGGCTTGAGGCGGTCTTGAAGGCTCCTGCAGATTTGCGGATCGTGATGTCGAGCTATCAGTTTCTTCCTCAGGATCACAACTGGGAATTGTGGGAGAATTTTCCCAACGAGCGGGTCCGGTTTCTGAAGTTGCTGAAATCCTGCGAGACGGGTCCGGTTCTCTTTGTGAGTGGTGACAGACACATGGGGGAGATCATGGAGTTGAAAACCTCAGACCCGAACAGTCCCGGCTTTGCGGTTTACGAGATGACTTCCAGCGGGCTCAGCATGGCCGGCGGAGGGATGAAGGGGGAACCGAATCGTCATCGGGTCAGTCCGACGAATTTTCAGAGCCGGAATTTCGGGATCGTTGAAATCAACTGGGAGACGAAAGAGGTCCTTCTCGAGTTGCGGGACATCGACGGCAAGGTCGTCGATCATTACACGATCAATTTGTCGGCAGAGTAGGTGAGGGGAGGGAGCCGCCGTATTGGGGGAGAGGCTGGACTGTTCTCGCTTGCGGGCGGGGTGCCGGTGCGGGGCGGTTGACCGGCATGTCAGGCGCGGGAATGCGCGAAGCGTCGAAGCCGCTTGGCCCCGGGATCTGACGGCGCTGTGGCGTCGGGGTGGACATGGTTCGGGTCAGTGCTGCGGGTGCGAGTGGTTGCACTGCCGGCGGGGCGGGTATCCGGGTGGCCTGCTGTTGGGGCACTGTCCTGGTGACAGGTCTCGGCTGGATGCTTTTGATCTCCGGCTTCGGTTCTGGGGCGGATGTGGTGACCGTGGTGGCCTTCTTCACCTTCGGGGGCGGGGCGGAAACAACCTTTTTATCCACGGGAGCTTCGTGGGTCTGGAGATTGGGGTGGTAGGCGATGGCGTCCTGATAGTTCAGCCAAAGCGTGTTTTTTGCGGCAATGAGTCCGAGGACGACGGATGAGACCGCGAGCCAGAATCCGAACTTGTTGCGATTCACTCCGATGAGGAAGGTGAGGACGGTGATGAGGACAAGGAGTTTGAACTGCCATGCCTTTTCGACCCAGGACTGTGAGTTTTCCTTGAAGCCTTTGACCCGTGCCGGTGAGCTGATTTTATAAACCTGTTCGATTCTCGGCTGGGCGGCTTGTCGCGCTTCCAAATAAGGGGAATGCGCAATCGCCGCGACGCCGAGGGTGACGAGTGCCGCGATCTGGAGTTTGTGGGCCTTCATCGCGAGGCTCACGATCATGAGGATCACGCCGGAAATAATTCCGTAGAGGATGAGAGGTTCGAGGAGGAGGTATCGGTATTCCGGATCGCCGATGGCGTTGATTAGCTTTTCAATCTGGATAATAAAATCACTCATGATGATATGCGGTTCAGATAAAGAGGGTTGAAAAGGGCTTAGAGGAGTTCCAGTTGGTCACTATCGGATCCCGAGGGCGGTTTGACGCCGAGCTTTCGATAGGCCGAGGGCATCGCGGAGCGACCGCGGGGGGTGCGTTTGAGAAATCCCTTTAGAATCAGGAAGGGTTCGTAGACTTCGTTGATGGTCGCTTCATCTTCGCCCACCGCGACGGCGATGGAGTTCAGGCCAACGGGGCCGCCTCCGTATTTAAAGACCACGGCTTCGAGAATGCGTTTGTCCATCTCGTCGAGACCGTCTTCGTCGATGTCGAGCATCGCGAGGGCGTCGCGGGCGATGTCGCCGGTAATGTTATTGTCGGCTTTGACCTGGGCGTAGTCGCGAACCCAGCGCAGGAGTCCGTTGGCGATTCGCGGGGTTCCCCGGCTCCGTGAGCCGATCTCGAGTGCGCCGCTGTCTTCGATCGCCACTTTTAATAGAGCGGCAGAGCGTTTGATGATGATGACGAGCTCTTCGGGCGAATAATAATCTAGGCGGTTCGTGATTCCGAAGCGCGAAAGTAGGGGGCGCGTCAGCATTCCCGCCTTGGTTGTCGCACCGATGAGGGTGAATTTGGGCAAACTGAGCGCAATTGACCGCGCATTGGGACCCGAATCGATCATGATATCGAGCTTATAATCCTCCATCGCGGGGTAGAGGTATTCCTCAATTGCAGGGTGGAGGCGGTGAATCTCGTCGATGAAAAGAAAATCGCCGTGTTGAACGTTCGTCAGAATACCGGCGAGATCGCCCGCTTTCTCAATCTGCGGGCCGCTCGTTATGTGGATCTCGCTCCCGAACCCGCGCGCGAGGATGTGGGCAAGAGTGGTTTTGCCGAGTCCGGGAGGGCCGCAGAGAAGAACGTGGTCGAGGGCATCATTCCGCCCCTTTGCCGCTTCCACCATCAGCATAAGTCGTTCCTTTACTTTGGCCTGGCCGCAGAACTCCCCAAAGTCGGGCGGGCGCAGGCTCTGCTCGAACTCCTGTGTGGGGAGGTCTGTGGGATCGTTGGCGATTGAATCAGACACGGTATTTTTAGAAAAATAAGGGTGAAAATCAATTGGGCAGACAAATGATAATATCTTTTGTATCTACGGATATTTAAGATATCTTAATTATTATAAATGTCGATATGTTTAACTTGCGTAAACTTTCAAAGTGCGATATTCGATTGAAGTCGTACTGAAATGACGTTTTAGTGCGGTGGTTTTGAATCTTTTTTATCCCGAATAGATCAGAATTCCAGCTTGACCTTGCGTCAGTTGGATTTATCTAATTGGGTTTCGTTAGGAGGAGAAAACACCAACACTGCACTCCCTCCCGACACCGGAACACAACAGCTTGTAATGAAATTCCTGACCCAAAGTCACTTATCCCGTCTTAGCCGCTCTCTTATGGGGCTTTCCTTAGGCGTTGCCTTATTGATTGGCACTCAGTCCGAAGCAGTTGCTCAGGAGGGGAAAACAGTGACCGACATCGACGTTCAGTATGTCGGCAATCAGACGGTCGCTCCGGAGCGAATCCTTTCCAATATGTCGACACGCGTCGGCGACAAGCTTTCTCTCGCCCAGGTCGACGAGGATGTTAAGAACCTTTATTCAAGCGGTGACATTGAGAACGTCCGGATTCTCTCTGAAAACTCAAGCGGTGGTGTCCGCCTTATCGTAGTGGCTCAGACAAGAGCGGTTTACGGTGGTTCTCAGTTTGTGGGTAATACGCTGATCGATGACGGAAAGCTGGCTAAGAAGGTTGAGCTGACCGTTAACAAGCCAATCGATGAGAGCGCTTTGCAGACAGCCCGTGCGGGAATGCAGGAACTCTACCGTAAGAAGGGATTCTCCGAGGCGACGGTGACTTACCGTATCGACGCTCCTTCCGCAGAAGGGTATTCCAATGTGATCTTCACGATTAATGAAGGAACGCAGGGCGTGCTTCGCAATGTTGAGTTCGTCGGTAACAGCGCTTTCACTGCGGCCCGTCTCAAAGATGAGATGACTCAGAAAGAGAAGGCAATCACAACGATGTTCGGTAAGGGCGGTTCAACCGATCCTGAGACGCTTGCCCAGGATGTCCGTGCCATCGAAGATTTCTATCGCGACAACGGTTACCTCAACGCCCGTGTTACCAACGTTTCAAGGCTCCGCGCCGATGCCAAGTATGTCGACGTTGTTATGACGATCGACGAGGGTGACACCTACATGGTTGACAGTCTCGCTGTGAGCGGAGTGGCTGCTATCTCAATGCAGGAGAATATCCTTCCCTACCTCAAGACGAAGGCCGGTGACACTTTTGCCGGTAACAAGCTTAAGGATGATATCGAGATGATCAGCGAAGAATACGGAAGTCGCGGTTACGCTGACGTTCGTGTTACGCCACGTCTCGAAGAGGCCGGATCCGGTGCGGTTCGTGTCGTTCTCGACGTTGAGGAAGGTCAGATGTATAAGATCGGCCAGATTCACATCGAGGGTAACAACAAGACTCAGGACAAAGTGATTCGTCGCGAGCTTCCTCTCGAGCCCGGTCAGGCCTACGACACGACGAAGACACGTGTTGCCGAGCGTCGTCTCCAGAACATGAACTACTTCGAGAACGTCGAAGTTTCACCAATTCCAACAAGCTACCTCGACGAAAAAGACCTTCTTGTTCGTGTTGTTGAGAAGCCTACCGGAACGATCAACTTCGGTGCCGGATTCAGCTCGATTGACAGTCTTACCGGTTTCTTCGAAATCACTCAGACCAACTTCGATCTCTTCGATTGGCCTCAGTTCACAGGTGCCGGGCAGCGTTTCCGCCTCAGTGTTCGTGCCGGTAGCGAGCGTAAGGATGCTAGCATCTCGATCACGGAGCCATGGTTCCTCGGTCAACGTCTCGCCCTTACCGGTGAAGCTTACTACCGCGACCTTCTCTTCCTCAGTGATCAGTATGACCAGACTGAAGTGGGTGCTGCGATTTCTCTTCGTAAGTCACTCGGCGAGTTCACTTACGGAGTGGTTGAGTATCGTTTCGAGAATATCGATGTCGAAGCTGAAACAGGTGCTTCTCAGGCGTTCCTCAATGAAGACGGTGAGTTCGTTAAGAGTTCGGTTGGCTTGAGCGTCGTTCGTGACACTCGTGATAACGTTTTCCTTCCACGTAAAGGGCACAAGGTTTCCGGTGGATTTGAATTCGCAGGACTTGGTGGTGATGTTGATGATACGATCGCAACGATCAGCGGTGCTCAGCACTTCTCTCTTCCACATGATGGTATCTTTACTCTGAGTGGTAAATTCCAGAACTCAGCGAATGGTGACCACGTTTTCACACGTCACATGCTCGGTGGAGCGAACAGCCTCCGTGGTTTCGATTACCGCGATGTTGGTCCTCGTGACCCTGTCAGCGGTGAGGTCCTCGGTGGTAATCAGTCCTGGAATGCGACGGCTGAAGTTTCCTATCCGATTGTTGAGAAGATCCGCGGTGCTGCCTTCTACGATGTGGGTGAAGTTACTGACGGTCCTACCGGATCAATCGGTGGGGGGATGCACTCCGACTGGGGTCTTGGTCTCCGTCTCTTCATCCTCGGAAGTGCTCCGGTCCGCCTCGACTATGCGCTTCCTCTTCAGAGCGATGGATTCAGCGATGATGGTGGACGCTTCCAGTTCACTATGGGTGCAAGCTTCTAATTGAGGTTTGCCTAAGAAAGCCTCTAATAATTCAGGGGCTTTTACCGTCTTTCTTACGGTCATCATTGATGGCCACTCGAATCTGAACAAATTAATCTCCCTGATTATTCTTACGAAAAACATGAAGCTTTCTCTGCCAACTCTTTTCTGTGCAATTGGTTTTGCCCTCACATCTGTCACTGCATCCGCTCAGGATATCAAAATCGCAGTGGTCGATATGCAGGAAGCACTGAATCAGTATTACAAGACTGAAATCGAAGTGAAGAAGATCAATGAACTCGCGGACGAGAAACGCGCCAACCTTGACGAGCGTCAGGCGGTTTATCAGAAGATGACCAGCGAGATGGCTGAGCTCGACAAGGTGTTTCGTGACACCTCTCTGGCTGAAGAGAAGCGTAAGGGTGCAATGGAGAAGCTCCAGGCTCTCGCTGCAGAGCGTCAGGCTAAAGCCAAAGAGATTGCTGATGCGCAGCGTAAAGCCGCTTCAGAAGTGAACACTGCGAGAACTGAGATGGAGGCAACTCTTGTTGCTGAGATCAAATCAACGGTCAACACCATCGTTGAGTCTCAGGGGCTTGACCTGATTTTTGATAAGTCGTTTTTGCCCAAGGCTAACAAAGCGATTCTTTATACTTCTGAAAAAGTAACTGACCTCACTGCTGATGTTGTCGGCACCTTGAACGCGGGGCAGTAATCCTCACCGGGAGGAATTTCCGGAATGAATTGAAGGAGCGACGGTCAGTGCCGTCGCTTTTTTTGTGTATCGAACTAAATCATGAAAACAACGATTGGTGATATTGCGAAACTGGTGGAAGGGGAGCTTCTGCGAGGTGATGCGGGAAAGGAAATCTGCAGCTTTGGCTCGCTGGATCAGGCCGCTGGAGATTGCGTGAGTTTTTTCGGGAACGCGAAGTATCGCGAGCAGCTTGAGACAACCGCAGCTGGTGTTGTCCTTGTCCCGTCTGCCGGTGAAAGTGTTCCGGAAGGGGTTGCTTTGATCCGGGTTGAGAACCCGATTATGGCCTTCGACGCCATTATACGCGAGCACGGCGTGAAGCCGCCCGCGTTCGTTGCCGGCGTCAGTGAGGCGGCCTTCGTGCATCCTGAGGCAATTCTTGATGTATCGGAGGTGTCGATTCAGCCCAACGCGACCGTTGCCGCAAAGGCATGTGTTGGTAAGGGCTCGCGCATCGGGGCGGGAACGGTCATTGCTGAAGGGGCTGTGATCGGTGAAGATTGCGAAATCGGACCGAATGTGACGGTTCGCGAAGGTTGTATCATCGGGGATCGTGTCATCATTCATCCCGGAGTTGTCATCGGTGGAGATGGATTCGGCTTTGAGTTTGTCGAAGGTCGGCATCAGAAGATTGAGCAGCTCGGCATCGTCCGGGTTGAAAGCGATGTCGAAATCGGTTCATCAACCACGATCGACCGGGCGCGGTTCGGCGAGACGGTGATCGGTGAGGGCACCAAGATTGATAATCAGGTTCAGATCGGCCACAACTGTATCATCGGGAAGCATTGCATTATCGTGGCGCAGACGGGAATTTCCGGGAGCACCCGTATTGGTAATTACGTGACTCTCGCGGCTCAGTGCGGTATCGCGGGGCATCTCGAGATCGCGGATCAGACCACCTGTGGCGGGCGAACCGGAGTGATTCAATCCATCACCGAGCCGGGTGGAACCTATTTCGGTTATCCGGCGAAACCGTTGAAGGAAAATCGACGCGAGAGCATGCGTATCAAGCAGCTCGGGGCATTGATGAAGAGGGTCAAGGCGCTTGAGGCCGGGGCTGCGGAGTAACGTAGCCTGCAGATGGGGCCCGTGGGCCCGGGCGGGTAAATCTATTCAATCCATTCTCCGGGGCGGGGAATGATGATTTCTGAATCGGGTAATCTTCGTTCGAGCTCCTCCTGGAACCAGGTTTTCGCAGGGAAGTCGCCATGCACGAGAATGACCTTTTTCGGATTGCATTTCACGGCGTAGTCGGCGAGCTGGTTTCGAGGGGAGTGGCCGCTGAAGTCAAAGCGATGGACTTCACATTCGATCGGGGTTTCGTGGGGGGAATCCTGATTTAACTGAATTCGACCTCCCTGGCCGGCAGCGAGAATTTTGCCGCCCGGCGTTTCACTGTCTGCGTAGCCGACGAAGAGAAGGGCGTGTTTTGACGACGAGAGAATGCGTCTCGCGAAGCGGTGGGAGACGGTGTGCTCGGACATCATTCCGCTGGAAAGGGCGTAAATTGTCCCGGGATGAAATTCGGGCTCGGAGCGACCGCGTGCGAGAATGTTCAGATCCTCGAACTCTTCCAGAATCTGGTAATCCCGGTGAAACCGTCCGTCCATGTCCGCGTGGCGGTCGGCGATCGTGGTCATCTTGGTGGAGAGCCCTCCGATGTGGACGGGGACGTGCGGGATGACGCCTTCTTCGCGCAACTCATGCAGCATGAGGAGTAGTTCCTGTGTCTTTCCAAAGGCAAAAACGGGGATGAGGATGGAGCCGCCCTGCGAGATGATGCGCTCGATCGTTTCACCGAACTTTTGTTTTTCCTTTGCCCTCGAGTATTCGGGATCACGGGGGAATTCGCCCCTCGTGGTTTCGATGATAAGCGTGTCGATATTCCCGGTGGGGAAATTGGCTCCCCGCGTCAGGGTTTGATCTTCGAAATGCACGTCGCCGGTATAGAAAGTCGTTTCGCCTTCGTGCTCAAATCGAATCCCGACAGCTCCGGGGACATGGCCTGCCCTGAAGAATTCGGTGCGGACGCGGTCGGTCTCCCCGAAGGAAAAGGATTCGCCTACCGACCTGGTGTGCCAGAGCGGCTCCTGTTCGTTGATCTGGCGATGGGAGTAGAGCGGGTAATTGGGCTCCATCAGTTCGCGCTTCTGTGAGGTCATGACGCTCACAGAATTGTGAAGAAGGGCGACGCCGGAGTCCCGCGTCGCCTCGCTCATGATGACAGCGGCCTGAGGCTGCTGGTTGATGAGAACAGGGAGGCCCCCGATGTGGTCGAGGTGGGGGTGGCTCACGAAAATGGCATCGAGACTTCCCGGTTCGACGCGGTCAAAGAGAGGGAGCGTATCCAGTCCGGTGTGTTTCGGGTGAGTCCCCGCATCGAGGACGGCACGGGTGTCGCCAAACTCGATCAGGTAGGAATTGGAGCCAATGTCGGGGTATCGAGCCAGATTCTGAAAACGCATAAACAAAAGTATAAGAGCAGATTTTGATCCCTATTCAGGATTGAGGCCAGATTTCTTTTTCGCCCTCGCTTCATGGAAGAAGGATTTGAGAAGGCCGATGGATTCCTCTTCGAGGACTCCCGGAGTGACCTCGCTGAAATGATTCAATGTCGGTTGCTGGAGCAGATTGATAAAGCCTCCCGCAGCACCGCCTTTGGCATCGCTGCAGCCGAAGATGACCCGCCGAATCCGGCAATGGACGATCGCGCCGGCGCACATAGGGCAGGGCTCTTTCGTGACGTAGAGGTCGCAATCATTGAGCCGCCAGTCTCCCATGGCCTCCTGAGCCTGAGTCAGTGCCAGCATTTCGGCGTGTGCGGTCGCGTCCTTGAGCGTTTCCACCTGATTGTGAGCCCGTGCGATGATGGTTCCCTCCCGGACGATGATGGCACCGATAGGAACCTCTTCGGCCATGTAGGCTTTCTGAGCCTGTCTCATCGCCTGACTCATGAGATAGGGATCGCTCAGTAAATCGATAAAAAATTCGTCTTCGCTGTCGGGTGCGCTGCTGACCATGGAGAGATTCGGTGATTAAATGACAAAGTTTTTGCGGATGGGCGAAAGCGTGAAGATAATGCCCGTAAATGAGTGACTGCAACACCCGACTTATTGCGCCTTCTGTATTAGCCTCTGACTGGGGGATTGTCGCTGAAGAAGTCCGTAAAGCTGACGCGGCCGGAGCCGACTGGATCCATCTCGATGTCATGGACGGCCATTTCGTCGAGAATATTTCGTTCGGTCCGCAATTCGTTTCGGCGATCAGGCCGCACACGGAACTGACTCTCGATGTGCATCTCATGATCACGCACCCCGACAAGTATTTGCCGATGTTTATCAAGGCGGGTGCCGATCGCATCACGGTGCATGTCGAAGCGGATCACGATGTCGCAGCGACTTTGCGGGCGATTCGCGAAGCAGGCCTGAAATGTGGCCTTGCCCTGAATCCGGCGACGCCTTTCGAGGATGTAATTCCTTTTCTGGATCAAATCGACCTTCTCCTCGTCATGACAGTGGTCCCCGGATTTGGCGGTCAGTCCTTTATGGAAGCTGAAACGATGCCGAAGGTGGCTGCGGGCCGCGACTACCGCGAAGAGAAGGGACTCAACTATCATATCGAAGTCGACGGAGGGATCGATCTTACGACCGCTGAGATCGCAGCTGCGAATGGAGCCAATGTCCTCGTCGCGGGAACTTCACTCTATAAAGCTCCTGATATGGCCGCGGCGGTCACTCAGATGAGAGGTTAAGCCAATGCCTGAGTTGGTATACACCGTCGCCGATATCACGACGGATATTCGTGCCCTTCTTGAAGGCCGTTTCAGCGGGGTATGGATCGAAGGCGAGGTGAGCAACCATCGCGAGCCCGGCTCGGGGCATCATTACTTTACGCTGAAGGATGCTTCTGCTCAGCTTTCCTGCGTGCTCTTTCGCGGGGCCGCCTCGAAGTCACCGGTGAAGCCCGCGAACGGGCAACAGGTGAAAATTTTCGGGAATATTTCAGTCTACGAGGCAAGGGGGCAGTATCAGCTCATCGCGCAAACGGTTCAGCCAAAGGGCTTCGGTGATCTTCAGGCAAAATTCGAGGCCTTGAAGCGAAAACTCGAAGAGGAGGGCCTCTTCGCTCCTGAGAGGAAAAAGCCGCTGCCTTCGTTTCCGCAACGGATTGGGATTGTGACCTCGCCGACTGGTGCGGCGATTCGCGATATGCTCAATGTTTTCGGGAGGAGGGCTCCCTGGCTCAAAATTCTCGTTTATCCGGCCCGTGTTCAGGGCGAGGGCGCGGCGGAGGAGATTGCGGCGGGCGTCGCGCATTTTGACTCATTGGAAGGTGAGCTCAGGCCGGATCTGGTCATTGTTTCCCGCGGGGGAGGTAGCATCGAGGATCTCTGGTCTTTCAATGAAGAGGTCGTGGCCCGGGCTATCGCCGGTTGTGAGATTCCGGTGATGTCCGGAGTGGGGCATGAAATCGATTTTACGATTGCGGATTTTGTAGCGGACCGGCGCGAACCAACTCCCAGCGCCGCTGCGGAGAATGCCGCCCCGGATGGCGCCGGGATTCAACGTCATCTCGGCCAGCTTGCTGCGAACCTCGATTCCATTGTTGAAAACGAAATCGAGTACCGAAAGCGCGAGGTGTTGAGCCATCAGCGTGAGCTCCAGGCCCGTGAGCCGGGGCGCCGCATCCAGAGCTGGATTCAGTCGGTCGATTTTCTCGGAGAGCGGATCGATCAGGTCGTCAATGCGGCATTGGACGCTGCAGGTCGGGACTTTCAGAGCGCTTCGCGGGCTTTTAACGCGATTCATCCGGAGCGGCAATGCGCGGTTTACACCGATCAACTGGAGTCTTTGTCACACCGCTTATCCGAACTGACGGGGCGAGCCGTTGAAGGGAAGTCACGGGAATTGCAGGCCCTTTCCAACCTCATGCATTCGTTGAGTCCTAAAGCCGTTCTTGAGCGTGGTTTTTCGATTACGACCGATAAGGATGGCAAAGTGGTTCGAGATGCGAAAGTGCTCTCAAAAGGGGACCTGATCACGACGACCTTCGCGAGCGGAGAGGCTTCCAGTGAGGTTCAGTAGCGAAACTGTTATTTTCCATTCCACTCAAATCGCCAGAAAGGGAATTTGGCGGCTAGCGCATATGCTTGGTTGAGTGCTAAGGTCGAATGAGATAAAGATTCATTAAGGAGACTAAAAATTGGAACTTCCAGAAAGTTCCGGGGTTTCCCAAAGCGGGACGCGCTGCACGAGCTCTCTCAGGAATACAAACACGAACATGATTTACCCTTTCGAACGGCTGAACAGTCGCATCGCCACGCTTTGTGTAGGCCTGGCTCTTACTTGTATCACTGCTTCTTTTTCGTTCGCTCAGGACGATGATCAAACGGAGACACGTCAGGCCCCATCGAATCTGCAGCGACCCGGGGGCGGGGGACCCGGCGGACCGGGAGGACGTGGTCCCGGCGGGCCGGGAGGTCCCGGTGGCGGCCCAATCGGCGATCGTGTCAGCCTTCAGTTTCCGTTGAACCCGGTGAACGATATTCTCAGTATCTACGAACGGCTTATTGATAAGCCGATTGTGAAAGACAATACGATTTTCTCAGGGCCTCAGGTCAGTTTGGTGACTCCTTCGGATGTTTCCAAAGAGGAGGCAATTCGTTTGATCGAGGCTGCCCTGCTGGTGAATGGCTACATTCTCGTGGTGGAGCCAAATGAGGAAAGTGTCAAAGTGCTCCTCGGTGGCGAGCGCAAAGGAGCTGGCAGTGCTTCCTTCAGTGAAGGAGTTGTGATTTATACCGATCCGGAATTGCTGCCGGACGGGGAGTCGCTTGTCGGTTTCTTCATGGAACTCGACTACATCAGTCCTGACGATGCGACGACTATTTTTGGAAATCACATTATTCTGAACGAGTTCGGTCGGATCACCCCGGTGACGAATCCCCGCGGTCTGCTGATTACAGAGACCTCACCGATTGTGCGTCAGTTGATTCGTCTGCGCTCGATTATTGATCATCCTATCGACGATGCGCCTCTTATTACCGAGTTTGTGAAGCTCGAATTCGCAGAGCCGAATGTGGTCGCGCAGATTATTCAGGCTGCGATGGACGCGAGAATGGTGGAGCGCGAGCGACAAAGCGAAAATCGTGGCACTGTCAGCGGTCAGCAAAATACCGGCGGCGATCGAAGAGATTCCAACAACGGAAATAACGGAAACAACTCGAATAACGCGAACAGCAACAGGGCGGGCGGTAATACTCGTGCTGAGGTGACCAATGGGATCGGCACGTCAGACCAGCCGGCTGCTCAGTTGATTCCGGATGACAGACTCAGCCGTATCATGGTCGTTGCCTCTCCGAGTGACGTGGCTTACATCCTCGGATTGATCAATGAATTTGATCAGCCGTCCACGGTGAAAGATCCGATCGAGCGTAAGCTCCAGCACACCAAGGCGATCGACATTCTACCGGTCATCGTCGATATCCTGCAGGATACCGGAACGGGACAGACGCAGCTTCCGGGCGGGCGTCAGATCCAGACCCGCCAGACTCCGGTGACTTCGTCGCAGCTCGCGACTCTGACCGGTGCCAATAACACAAATCAGAATGCGCAGAACCGGACCCAGCAGAATCAGACGGGCACAGAAGGGGATGAGAGGCAGGATCAGATTGCCTTTCCCGTCGACGAGTCGGCACCGATTTCGGTCCTTGTAGGAAAAACACGAATCATTGCCGACCGGCAATCGAACAGCATCATCATTATGGGTTCAGCGGAATCGGAGCGTGTTGTTCTCGATATGATTGACCGCCTCGATCGCAAGCCGCTTCAGGTCTATCTCGCCACCGTGATCGGTGAGCTTCGTCTCGGCGACGATACTCAGTTCGGTGTCGACTACCTGCAGAAATATGTTCCTTTCAGCGGAAGCGATGCGAGCGAGGGTGGCTTTTCGGGTGGCCTTCTCAATGGCCGAAATAACATCAGTAGCGGAGGCAATATTGCCAATCTCGCGGACATGCTGGTGACGACCCCCTTCGGGCCTACGAGCGGCTTGAATGTATACGGGCAAATCGGTCAATCGCTTGATGTTGTCGTCACGGCGCTGGAGTCGACGGAGCGTTTCAAAGTTCTCTCTCGACCGGTTGTTTACACTCAGAACGGCAAGCGTGCTGAGATCACTTCCGGTCAGGAAGTCCCTGTTCCCGGGCAGAGTATTACGGATGCTTCGGGACAGGTGAACAATGCCACGGTGACCACCAGCATTGAGTTCAAGCAGGTCGTCCTGAAGTTGGAGGTGCTTCCCACGATCAACGACAACGACGAGGTCACTCTTGATATTGTGCAGATCAATGACCGCATTGTCGGAACTCAGCTCGTGGCGGGAAATGACATTCCCATCATTGGAAAGCAGGAGCTCAACACCACGGTTACGGTGGCAAATCGCTCAACGATTATTCTCGGTGGACTTATCTCGGAAACGGAGTCTGTCGATGAAGCAGGTATTCCGATTTTGAAAAATATTCCGATTCTCGGTAGTGCCGCGAAATCGACGTCCAAAAGCAAAAGCCGTTCAGAGTTGATGATCTTTATTCAACCCATCGTGGTGCACAATGATCAGGAGGCGGTCTTTTCCAGCTACGATGAGGATGTCCGGACCGATGTGGGGCAGGAGGCCGCTCAGGTGTTTCCGGAGCCGGGGATTCCGACGATTCAGCATCGCGCCGAGATGGTCGAAGAAGTGCAAGTTGAAGAGCAGCCACTGAAGCGACTGGGGCAGAAGCTTTTCGGAAAGAAAAAGCCGGTTCGTCAGCCACTGCCGGCCCGATAGGCAGGCGCAGGCAGGAGCAGACAGGCCTCCATAGCGAGGATCGCACGAAGTGGCGAAAGGAGGATTCCTTCGAGGCGGAGCCTCACGCAGATGGGCTGTGATGCGGAATGAGTTTCAATCCGCTACCGGCGAAAAGGGAAGCGGAGGGATAATTTTTTCCGGCCGGGGCCACGGAGGGATCGACAGAGCTAACTCACTCCCGCGTGAATTTCGCGGAGTTGATCCAGCTTAACCCCTTCCAGTGATTTGAGTTGCACGGCGGCGCCGGTGAAGTCGAGGTGTCCCGTGATCCGGTTGGGGACCGAAACACAGGGCACTCCAGCGGCGATTGCAGCAGTGAGTCCGTTCAGCGAATCTTCGAGGACAAGGCACGACTCCGGGCGCTCGTTCAGAACTTCGGCGGCCGCGAGAAAGAGATCGGGTGCCGGTTTTGGTGCTTTGACATCATCGACACAGCGGGTCGCGAAGAAAAAGCTCATCAGCTCGAGGCGGCTCAAATGCCCTTCGACCCAGCTGCGGGGCGAGCTCGAGGCGACGACGCAGGGGATGCCCTGCTCCATGGCATCTTCGAGAAGGTCAATGATACCGGGAAGCGGCTCCATTGCCCGGGTTCGTTCCAGTGATTCGCGTTCCCTCAGGGGGTCCCAGCGGTCCCAGTCGACGCTTTCTCCTAACAATGACTCCAAATGCGCCTTCGGGTCGAAACCATTGAAGTCACTGCCGACGCAACCTGAATACTTCTCGATGGATAGTTCCATTCCGTGGGCGCGATAGTTCGATACCCAGGCCTCGTAGATGGGAACCTCCGTGTCGAGAATCAATCCATCGAAGTCAAAAATTAGAGCGTTGAGTGACATTCAGTTTTTCTTTTTGGAACCGAGCTTCCGCAACTTTGTCGCATGTGTTTTTGCAAGTGCAATAAAAGCTTCTGCGAGAGGTTTCAAATCCCCTGTGTGGAGGACGCCAATCGTAAGAGGGGGGAAGTCCGAGGGAAGTTTGATTCTTTTGACGCCGTCCGGCCAGACGGCTCCCGGAATATCAACGGCGACGCCGTATCCGAAGCCGCGTGAAACGTAGTTGAGGATCAGTCCCAGCTCGTTCACCTCCATCGAGGGCGGCCACCTGAGTTCTCTCCGGGCGAGGCCCTGTTGAAAGATCTGCGCGACAGGCTCGCATCGCGGCAGGGATATGAGGGGATGGAGCAGCTCTCCGCTCGAACCGGAGCAGATCTCGCGGAAGGTCGTGGCCGAGGAGGTTACGGGAGCTGCAATGACGAGGGGCAGGTCGACCAGCTTGATGGTCTTGAGGCCGACTCCGGTTTTCCCGTGGAGAACGGCAACGGCGACGTCGGCTTCCTGCTTAATCAGAGCTGTTTCAATGTCAGGATTGGACAATTCCTTCAGGGTCAGGCGGAGGTCGGGAAAGCTTTCGCGAAGGTCCTGAAGCACGTCGGGGAGGTGATGGGTCAGCGCGGCGGCGGAGGCGGCCAGTCGGAGATGGCAGCTTTCCTCGCCTCTGAGTCGTTCTCCGATTTGCCCTAAACGCGAGAAAAAGGGGTAGATGAAATCGTAGAGCTCCTCGCCGGCGGGAGTGAGAGCAAAAGGACGGCGGTGAAACAACTTCACTTCCAGGTCCTTCTCCAACTGCAGGATCTGGCCGCTCACGGCGGGCTGCTGGATGCCATAGGGCATTTTGCGTACGGCCTCAGTAATGCCTTCGTGCTTGGCCACGTAGAAAAACAGTTCGAGATGGTGAACGTTCATAATTTCATACCCTGACAAGTCGGAAACAGGAGAGCCATCTAAGATGAAGGAGTCGATATCGTAAATCGAAAAAACAACAATTCGCTCACCGATGGCACGAAGCGCTTGTTGACGAAGCACATGAGGAGGGATTCATTGGCAACCATATGGTCAAACGTGATTTATCATCGAAGCTTTTCCGCGCAGCAAAAGAAGTGATTCCCGGAGGAGTGAATTCCCCCGTGCGGGCGTTCAAGAGCGTCGGTGGTGAGCCCTTTTTCGTTCAGCGTGCCAGAGGCAGCCGGATTTGGGATGTCGATGGCAATGAAATGGTCGATTACGTGGGCACCTGGGGCCCGGCTATTCTCGGACACGCTCCCACCGTGGTGATTGATGCGGTGACTCAGGCGGCAAAGGAAGGCGTCAGTTTCGGGATTCCAAACCGCCACGAAATCGAGATCGCGAGGCTGATTCGTGACTACGTGCCTTCCGTTGAGAAGGTGCGCATGGTCAGCAGCGGAACCGAAGCAACCATGAGTGCGATTCGTCTCGCCCGCGGTTACACCGGACGCGACAAGATTATTAAATTTGAAGGATGTTATCACGGTCACGTTGATTCACTCCTCGTCGCCGCCGGCAGCGGGGCGCTTACTCTTGGAACCCCCGACAGCGCGGGAGTCCCGAAAGCGCTGGCCGAGTTGACGATCACGCTTCCCTTTAATCGACGCGAAGCGGTCGAAGAGGTTTTTGAGAAGATGGGTGACGAGATTGCCGCGATCATCGTGGAGCCGGTTCCGGCAAATGCAGGACTGGTTTTTCCTGAGGATGGCTATCTGCAGTTTCTGCGCGATATCACCGCAAAACACGGCACCGTTCTGATTTTTGACGAAGTCATGACCGGCTTTCGCGTTGCGAAAGGCGGCGTTCAGGAGCGCACCGGAGTGACGCCAGACCTCACTGCGATGGGAAAAGTGATCGGCGGCGGCCTGCCGGTCGGGGCTTTCGGCGGGAAGGCTGAGATCATGGATTGTCTCGCGCCGGACGGTCCGGTTTATCAGGCGGGAACGCTTTCGGGGAATCCTCTCGCAATGGCGGCGGGGATTGCCCAGCTGAAGGAGATGGATCGTCAAAACGGATGGGCGCGTCTCGAGGAGATTGGCCAGTCATTTGAGGATGGTGTCCGGGGCACTTTGAAAGAGATCGGTCGTGATCTCACCTTTAACCGGATCGGCTCGATGTTTTGTCTCTTCTTTACTGAGGACAAAATCACAAATGTGGACGATGTGAAGAAGTCTGACTTTGATGCGTTCTCGCGATTTTTCTGGGCTTGTCTGGATGGCGGTGTTTATTTTGCCCCTTCACAGTATGAGGCCGGGTTTATCTCGATGGCGCATGCAGCGGATGATATGGAGAAAACCACGGAAGTTACCTGTAACGCCCTGAAGAAAATTTTTAAGTGAGATTCACCCCTCGCGACAGCCTACCAAGAAATACGATGAGTGACGGAGATAACCCCCTGGAGTTTTCAGCTCGAGATCTGATGCCCGATTGGGCGCAGGAGAAAAGCCAAGATGAATCGAAGACGAGCGCGAAGCGTTTTGGTCGCGACGACGACGGAGGCGATAAAGCACGGGGCCGTGGCGACCGTCGAGGTGGTGGCGGTGGAAATCGTCGTGGCGGAGATGATCGCAGAGGCGGCGGAGGTGAGCGACGTGGTGGTTATGGCGGAGGTGGCGGTGGCCAGCGAGGCGGCTACGGAGGTGGCGGCGGCGACCGTCGTGGTGGAGGTCAGCGAGGTGGCTATGGCGGCGGCGGGGATCGCCGTGGTGGCGGAGACCGTCGTGGCGGTGACAGACGTGGAGGCGACCGCAGAGGTGGTGGTGACTTTGAGAGAAATCGCCCCGAGCCATTGCCGGCAGGCATTTCAGCTTCACTCGAACCCTCACAGCCCGCTGTGGAGGGACTGGTTCGTCACATCAAGCAAACCTTTCGCTCTTTCCCGGTTTCCGACCTTGCGAAGATGATCGTTCAGGAGCGCGAGCGTTACGATATCCATTTCAAAGCAGAGGCTGGAAAAGCAAAACTGTTCCAGTGCCTCGCTGATAAGTCCCTCTGGCTGACGAAAGAGGAGGCCGTGGCGCATGTCCTCAACAGCCCGGCGATTAAGGAATACTACACGGTTGAAGAAGTGGAAGTGGAAGCACCCAAAGGAAACTTCAATGCCATTGCTGTCTGTGGCATGAGCGGGACTTTGCTCGGGCCATCCAGCCATCACGAATACCAGAAGAACATCGCCCGCCTGCATCAGGAGCGATTCTCCAACATGCCGATCGAACGATTGAAATCCCGCATTCGAATGGAGAGTGACGAGGAGACAATCGAGAAGTGGAAAGAGCAGGTCAGCAAGGCCCGTCATTACCGCCTCAAGGGTGAAGAGGAAGTCGTCGAGGAAGTGGTTGCAGAAGAAGCCGCTGAAGTTCCTGCTCCGGAAGGTGAAAGCGCTGAAGTCGCCGAAACCGAAGTTGCAGTTGATGAGGCAGTTGCAGCGGAAGTGACAGAAGAGGAAGTCACTGAAACGGCTGAAGAAGTCGTCGAAGAGGCAACCGCGGAAGTTTCGGAGGAGGCACCGGCAGATGACGCCGGCGAAGAAGCGGATTCAGAGGAAGCTGTTGCTGAAGAACCTGCTGAAGAGGAGGCGCCTGCGCCGGAAGTGGAAGAGCTTGTCCTCAAGTCTCAGGAAGAGCTCGCGCAGCATTTCCGTGAGCATTTCTCCGCTGAGGTGATTGCCGAAGTCAGCGAAGTCCTCGTTCCGGGGAATATCTCAGGAAAAGACCTTTCCGCCGGACTCCTTGAATACGTGAAACAGGAGAGTGAAAAACTTCGCCGCGGTTTCCCCCTGCCGATGATTCAGTCGCTCTGCCGTGAGTTTGAAAAGCATGGCATGCGATTCTTCAAGCGCGGCAAGAAAGCGCTTCATGTCTCATCGATTCGTCCCCGCGCGATCAGCGCAGGAGTCTCGCTCAGTCCTGAAGTTCAGAAAATTGTCGACTACGTGATCGCCAACCCCGGTCGCAAAGTGGTCGATTTGCTCGATTCGCTCGTCGAAGATTTCACCAAGCCGGATCCAAAGGCCGATAAAGCGGCGCCCAAAGAGGAAGTGCCTTTGACTGATGCCGCGAAAAAGGTTCTCAGCAACCTGCGCTGGCTCACTTCAGAAGGGTATGTCCTCGAATTTGCCGACACCAAGCTTCACATCGGAAAAGGCCCGAGACCGGATCAGCCTGCCTCGAAGAAGTCTGCGAAAAAGGCAGCGAAGAAGAAAACGGCTAAAGCTGAGGTGAAGACCGAAGCGAAACCTGAAGCAAAATCTGAAGGCGATGCGCCTGAGGACGCCAAGGTCGAAGCGGAAGTGGAAGTTGAAGCCGCGGAAGAAGTGGCTCCAAAAGCTGAGACCACTGCGCCGGCGGAAACCGCCAAGGTGGAGGAAGCACCGGCGGCGGAAGTTGTCGAAGCGGAAGCACCTGCAGAAGAGGTCAGCGAGCCTGCTTCGGAAGAAGCAGCTCCGGAAGTCGAAGCTGAAAAAGCGGCAGAGCCTGAGGTCGTGGAAGTTACCGAAACGCCTGAACCTGAGGTTTCTCCCGCTGCGACTGAAGAGGTTGCTGCTGACGAGGTCGTTTCTGATGAAGCGGCCGCGGAGGCTCCCGTTGAGGACGCTCTGGAAAAGGCCGAACCAAAAGGCGAGTAGCGCTCTTATTTATTTTCAGTGCTGAACCGGAGGTTCAAAAGAGCTATAGCCGGTGGTGAAACCACCGGAATCTCTGCTGCTGGAATGCTGCCCCTTGCGGGGCCGATTCAGGTAGCTGCGGTCTCGCCGGGCCGCAGGTCGTGCGTGCCGTCGACGGTGTCGGATTCAGATGGGTTTGGGTATCAGGACACCGTGAATGCCTTTTGGCAAAAGGCAGCTACCGACGATGGTTGTTCGTGTTCACGGCGACCACCTATCACGGAATGATGTGATGCGCGGAGAGCATGCGATGGACTGCGGCGCGCAACTCACTCGGTGCGTATGGCTTTGGCAGAACTCCGCGGAAGCCGAAGCTGGCGGGGCTGGACATCGCGGGTGCGTCGGAGTAACCACTTGATACAATCGCGAGAATTTCGGGATCCATTTGCACGAGCTGGCGCATCGTTTCGACGCCCCCCATTCCGTTCTCGATCGTGAGATCACAGATGAGAAGGTGAAATTTGGAATTGTTCTCCATCGACTCCCGATAGACTTCGATCGTCTCGCGTCCTTCTTTGGTCTCGACGACTTCGTGTCCGGCGCGGCGCAGGGTCGCTGCCATGAGTCTGCGGATCGGGGCGTCGTCTTCGAGAATGAGAATGCGGGTTCCCACGAGGAGCGGCTCTTCGCCTTTCGGAACGAGCGGTTTCGAAGTGAGATTAGGTATGTCGAAATTCGGGTAGGCAATCGGCGCATCGGGATCGTCTCCCAGTGAGTCCGGTCCGCGACCGAGCGGGGCGCAGAAAGTGGCGATGGTGCCTTTGCCCTCTTTGGACTGCAGGTGGATAAAGCCGCTGTGCGCTTTCGCGATCGATTCGCACACGGTCAGGCCGATTCCGGTGGCGTTGTTTTCCTTCCTCGTTGTGAAGTAGGGTTCGAAGACGCATTCGAGATCTGCATCGCTCATGCCGTGGCCGGTGTCGATCACTTCAATGAGGAGATGATCTTCGTCGGCGGGGGTGTGGGAGCCACGTATCGCCATGACTTCCTCGGGGGACACTTTGGAGCATCGCACGATGAGGACCCCGCCATTGGTCATCGAGGCGGCGGAGTTCGAAACAAGGTTCTCGATGAGGCGCGTCACCTGCGAAGGATCGACGTTGGCGACCAGATCGGTCTCAGCGCCCTGGAACTGGTAGCGAATCTCGGGATGTTGAATCCGGTGTTCGGTAAGGACGCGGCGAATCAGGTCGGTCACTCTGGTGCGCTCGCGGATGGGGCGTCCACCCCGCGCGAAGGTCATGAGCTGCTGGACCAGCCCGGTGGCTCTCGTCGCTGCGGTTTGTGCCTCTTTCAGCATGTCCTGCAGTTCGCCATCGTCGGGACGGCGCTCGCGGGCGAGGCTGATGTTTCCGGTGAGGGTCGTGAGGTGATTGTTAAAGTCGTGCGCGAATCCGCGTGCGAGAAGACCGAGGCCTTCGAGTCGCTGCTGTCGAACCGCTTCGGCGGCTTCGAGGCGGGTTGCGGTCGTGTCGGTGAAAAGGGTGAGGACACCTCCTCGCGTCCGGTAGGCACGGATCTCGAACCATTTTCCACGGCTCGTGTCGTGGAAATCGAAGCGGTGCCGTCTTCCGGTGACGAGAGGTTTGTTGAAATGCGTGTCGTAGCGCTCGTCTTCGTCTTCGCCGAAGTGTTCCCAGAAACGTGTTCCCACGAGAGGTTCACCTTTTCCGAATTCGGCAGCGGCCTCGGAGTTGGCGTAGGTGATGGCCCCGTCCTCGCTGATCACCATGAGAGGATCGCCGACTTCATCGATGAGGGGTGAGCTCGAGGCAGAGAAAACGGAAGCCACCGTGGCGGCCGGCCTGGTTTCTGTGGGAAGTGGGGGCGGGCCGGGCTGAGACGGTGCCTCTTGAGCTGTCCCGGTTTCTTCTTCCGGTTTGCGCTGCCGGATGAGTTGCTTGAATTGGGGATCGTTCGCAATCGAGGCGATCTTTTTCAGCGCTTCGCTTCGTGCCGGGGGAAGCGGCCTCGGATCCTCCGGCATGGTGAAATCTTCGTCACCCGGGAGATCTTCGGGGGCGGTCGCTGCGACGGAATGAACTGCGGAGGGTGCTATAACGGTGACGAGGCCTATCATTTCGCCATCGCCTGTTTTAATCGGGGCGGAGCGCTCTTCGATTTCGCGTCTTTCGCCCGTTTTCGTGGTGAGGGTGGCCTTGCGCGGCTTGAGGCGCTCTTCCCCGAAGTCGCCCTCCTCCCTGTTCCCGTCGTTGCTGTCGAGTGTTTCCCGAATCTCCAGTGGAAGCACTTTCGTCAGCTCGGTATTGCAGGCATCGGCCTTCGTCCAGCCGGTAAGGGCTTCGGCGGAATGATTGAGGTAAACGACGTTTCCGGCGACATCAGAGGCGACGACCGCCTGTGGTAGATGGTCCGAGACTGCCTCCAGTCCGGGGAGTCGCAGTTTGAGACGTTCCTCTGCAAGGCTGCGTTCCACGACGGCTTCGAGACAGGCGGAGAGTTCCGAGTCGGTAAAAGGTTTGCGGATAAAGGCGGCGGGGCGGGCGACGCGTGCCTTTTCGTAGAGGGCGTCCTCAGAGTAGCCGGTGATAAAGATGGCGGGCACGTTGTGCGCTTCACGAATCGACCTCGCGAGCTCGATTCCTTCGTTGCCTTCACCGAGTTGGATATCGAGAAGCACGAAGTCAGGATTCTTCTCTTTCACGAGATCTTCGGCCTGCTCGGCTGAATAAGCGATTCCCTCGACGATGAAGCCGCGGCGGCGCAGGGTTGCCTCGAGATCACGCGCCGTCACTCTATCGTTTTCGACGATGAGGAGACGCAATCGGTTGGCAGGCAAATCATCCATAGAGGCTTTATAAAAACTAAAACGGTAGAGTCAATCTTTCACCAATGACAGGAAGATTTTCGAAGAATAGACGCTTAGATGCGGTCAAAGCCTGACAGCTCCCTAATTCGGTCGAAGAGGGACGATTAATTCCCATTGTTCCGACGGATCGGCGTCTCCGGGGACATCGAGGCGTCCCTGAATTTGTTCGGTCAAAATCTCCAGCGTTTCAATCTCGCTTTCGCGGTCGATGAAGGCAAAGCGACGATTTGTTCCCGGTCTCACGACGAGTCGGAAAGAGTCGCCTGCCTCGTGAAGATTGAGGTAGAGCTCGGGGCCGGGGCCGCGCTGGCCTTCGCACACGATCAGACGAACGAGCTCGCCCATGAGGAGGCTGAAGGGCGTCGCAGTTTGAGCGGGCAGCGAAATGGATTCCAATCCGGTGACGATCACTTCGCGGCGTCCGGGGCCCTGTCCGGTGAGTGCACATACCTCGTCGGCGATGTGGCGAATCAGGGGGACCACGGCAATATCAGCACCGGCTCCGTAAGGAAGTGCCTGAGCCATCGAGCGAAGTCGGATTTGCCATTTGATGAACGCGTCTCGTGCTGCGACTCCCTGCGGCTCGAGGTTAAAGAGGCTGGTGACGAGCTGAAGCTGATTGCGGAACGAATGCTGGGTTGTCTCTCTGGTAAGAGCGGGATCGTTAATTCCGGCAGGCTGCGCAGCCGGTAGCGCAGTGGCGGTAGAGCTTCCGGTGCGAATCGTCACCATGAGAAGAGTCTCTTTTGATCCGTTGCGGATCAGCTGAAACTCACTCGTGCAGGCCACGGTAACGCCCTCGGAGGTTACGATTGGTTCCTCGCATTCCCAGATATTGGAGTGGGAGAGGCCCATGGCAATTTTGCGTTGGAAACCGGAGCCCTGATCGGACTCTGAGCGATAGAGGCTCCCAAGCCGTTTTCCTGCCAGTTCCTCACGCGAGACTCCGACGATCGCTGCTCCCGATTCGTTGGTGTGCTGAATTCGTCCCGTCGCGTCACAGATAAGGATGCCGTCGCGGGCTTTTACAAAAGCTTCGTCGAGCCAGCCTGAACCCTCACGCAGGCGTCGCAGTTCCGACTGATTGCGGATCACTGCGATGGTCTGGCTGTTCCCGCAGGCGGCGAGATTCACTTCGAAAGAGAAAAGATCGCCGTCCTCTCCGCGAATCTCGGCGCACACGTTCTCGCCGTTCTTCAGCACTTTGGGGAGGGATTCCTCGACGAGATTGCCCAGCGCCGGCCAAACGTCGGTGATGAGCTTGTTCCGCCATGATTTGTCGGGGGAAATCTCCTCCCAGGGCTTCGGTGGCGGAGCGTAGTCTGAAATGGAGAGGTCCGGGTTGATCAGGATGATCAGGTCGGGAACCGAAGCAATCAGGGCCTGAGCCTTCACTGCGAGTGCCTGCAGCTTCGTCGCGAGCTGTTCGTTGACCTCGTTTGAGGTCGAGGGTTTTTCAAAAAGGTAGATCCCCATCGACCGCGACGGAGCCTCTTCCCCGACGGGGCAGAAGGTGATCTTCGTTTTTACCTCGTTCTCTTTCGCGCGAAGCCAGATCTCTCTGGAAATGACCTGATTGGCACCGTTCCCTGAGTCGATGGATTTAAAAAGGGCCGCTTCTTCCTGCTCGAGGGCTTCCGCATCGCGCGGATGGAGGAGTCCGGCCAGCGTATTCAGTCGCAGTTGCGAAAGCGCCTGGCCTGACAGTTTGAGGAAGGCGGGATTGGCCTCGATGATCCGACCGGTCCGGTCAACTAGGACGATTCCGGTTTCGGAATGAGAGAAAAGAGCACGGAACTTGAGTTTTCCCTGATGCAGATTTTCCTGCGTGCGATGCTTTTCGGTGACATCCTGAATCGTAAGCGTGATACCGCCATCCGGAAGAAGTGAAGACCGGAACTCGATCTCTCTTATTCTCTGATTGGAGGTCTTCAGGGAAAAGACCTGGGTGAGTTGATTTCGCCATAAGTATTCACGCCACGTCTCAATCAATTTGGACGCGTGCGCTACGTCGGTGGACAGTGCCCGAAGCCAGGGCTCGATGCCACCTTTTTCCTGAATTCCATATCCAAGCAGATCGCGAAAGGTGCTGTTTTCGTGGAGAAGCTGCTGCTCGGGACTGAAAACGGCGAGGCCGTAGGGAAGTTCATCCAGAATGGGATTCCAGTCCCGGATACCGGGTTTCGCAGTTTGACCGGGGATCGGAGCGAGGTGGTGTCCTGTCGAAGGACCCGAAACCTGACCTGAACCGGGGTTCCCTGCGGGGACGCCAAAAACATTTCCTCCTGTTGGCTGGACAGGGGATCGCGATCCGTCAGAAGATGGAATTTTATCAGGCAAGGAACTGGGAACGGCGGGAACGGAGAAGGAACAGTTTATTTAAGAAAACTTAATTAGTTCCTGCAAGCGCTATTTCGCCGTAAACCCAGGAAAATGGGCTTTTTATCGCCAAAATCTCAGCTTTTCGTCTCAGATTCGAGAGAGTCGGTACGGGAACAGAGAAAATAGAAGATGATACCGATGGCCATGGTTCCGAGTCCGAAGAGGAATTCGACCGGCTTTTCTTTGATCTGGAAAATGAGAACGTAGATGCTCACCGCCGCAAAAATCAGCGGGGTAAGCGGGTAGGCCCAGGCGCGATACGGGCGGTCCCAGTCAGGGTGTTTGATCCGCAGATAAATGACGCCGGCGACGACCATGAGCGAAGAAATCGTCAGGAGCGCCTGAACGTAATGGATGATCTGATCAAAACTCGCGGAAAGAACAAGTGCGACGACGATGACGCTCTGCAATCCGATGGCGAGGGCGGGGATTCCGTTGGAATTGGTTTTCGCGAAAAGCCCGAAGCGCTGGTGATCCCGTCCCATTGCGGCCGCGACGCGGGGACCGGCCCAAGTCATCGAACTGATCGTGGAGATGAGTCCGAAGCTGATGAGAATTCCCATGATCATTCCGCCTTTCGCCCCGAGGACCTGCTCAGCGGCAACGAAGCCGACTTCCGCTTCTCCTGCCAATTTATCCACCGGAGTGGAGTAGAGGAACGACGCGTTCAGCATTACGTAGAGTGCTGTAACGACGACGGTTCCGATGAGGAGGGCGAGGGGAACGGTCTTCTCCGGCTTCTCGACTTCGTCCATCATGTAGACAGCTGCATTCCAACCCGTGTAGGCGTAGAGAACGTAAACAAATGAAATCGCGAACGAGCTCGAGGTGATGAGCCCGAGATCGCCTTCCTGCGGGAGAAATGAGACGGTGCCGGCGCCCACGCTGGTAAAACAAATAATCCCGAGGACAAGAATCAGGGCCACTTTGGCATAGGTGAAAATGGATTGGAACCGGCCGATGTTCTTGATCTTTCCGAGGTGGACGATCGCGACGAGAATCACGACGATGAGGGCCGGAGCAAGCGGGGGAACTTCAAAAATGCGTCCGAGGTAGCTTCCCATGAGGGCCGCGTTGGCTGCGATCGGTGCCGCAAAGCCAACCGTGACGGAGATCCACCCTGCAAGAAAGCCGATCAGCGGTTTCCAGGTGCGCGAGAGAAGGTGGTATTCGCCTCCTGATTTGGGGAAGATGGAGGCAATCTCAGCGTAGCAAACCGCACCGCAGAGCGAGACGACTCCGCCGATGATCCACAGGACCATGATGGGAAACCCCGAGGGAATCCCGAGAAGCTGGTAGCCGAGACTTCCGAAGACCCCCGTTCCGATCATGTTGGCGACGACGATGGCGGTCGCCGTGACGAGGCCGATTTTAGCGGTTTTTTTATCCATGTGTGAGAGTGAGACGAAATGTAAAAAAAGAAATGTAGAACAGGATTGCCTCCTGTGGCGGAAGTTCCGGGCTGCGGCGCCGCGAGAGGGTCTGATCCAATAGGGTATAGTGATAGACTTAACAGGGTCAGGTCCCGGTTTAATACGGTTGGTTTTGTCAGGATTTTTCAAAAGGCACCTCGTGATAAGCGAGGGCCCATTCTCTCATGAATCTGACCTGTTCGGGCACGACCCGGTAGAGGATGAATTCGGGGTTGTCGGGGCTGCCGAGATAAAGTTTCAGAAGTGGGTTGGACTTCCAGATCTCATCGATCAGTTCGGCGTCTGTGACGCGTTCGGCGATGCCGGAAACTCTCAGTTGATCGTGGTCGGGTGCGAGGTAGGCCAATTCCACTTTGGGATTGGCTTCGATCTCGGCAGTCTTTTGGTAGGAGGCGAGATTGGCGACGTAGATGGTAAAGTTCTCATCGACCCGGACCGGGGAAACGGGCCGAACGCGCGGATGTCCGCTCTCGTCGACGGTTGCGAGCATGGGGAACTTCGCTGCCTTGATGACCTCGTGGGCCAGGGCGGGCAATTGATTGAGATCGACAGGTTCCACTCGCGGTTTCATGGTTTGAATTAAGCACCAAAAGAGGTCTTTCGACAATGAAAGAGCACCCTGAAGCGAGGGAGTATTCCAAGGTGGGGCGGGGCATCCCTGTCGCGCCCCGTCGTTCGCCCCGCTCAGCGTGACGCTTCGCCCTACCACGTGAACGCTTTTTGCATTAGTTTTTGAACAGTCATGAAACGACTTTTGATTTTATTCTTTGCTCTCGCCCTTCTTGTCCTCATTCCTTTTTTGATCTGGGGTGACATGCTCGAAGAGAAAATGTCGCTCGACTCGACGGTGGCGTGGCTGCGAAGCACCGGGTCGTGGGCCTGGGCGGCAGGCATGGGATTGCTCATCATTGATCTCTTTCTGCCCATTCTCGGAACCGTGGTGATGTCCGCGCTCGGATTGGTTTACGGGTGGTTTCTCGGAGGCTTGTTAAGTGCCCTCGGTTCGATCGGTGCGGGATTGCTCGCGTATGGTCTCTGCTGGAAAATGGGACGTCGAGCTGCGGGATGGCTCGCGGGCGAAGAGGGGCTCGCGCAGGGGGAGCGGATCTTCCGGGCGGAAACGGGAGGCTGGCTCGTTGCCTTGTCGCGGTGGATGCCGTTGCTCCCCGAAGTGATCGCCTGTCTCGCGGGGATTTCGCGAATGCCGTTTCGACGTTTCTTTCTTTCTCTCTGCGCGGGCAGCTTTCCTCTCGGGTTTGTCTTTGCCTGGATCGGGGCAACGGGAAACGAGAATCCATGGTTCACTCTTCTCGTGAGCGCGGGACTTCCTCCGGTTATCTGGTTACTGTTTCGTCAGATATATCTCCGGAAAGCGGAGAAAGAGCTCAAAAAGGACTCAAAACATGATTAAAGTCAGTTTAGGAATTCTCATTTTTAAGAACAAAAAGTGCGTAATTCTTCTTGGCTCATGGCCTGTTTCATAGGAAACTGTGCGCGAAACCCTGCGGATTGTTCCCCCCGCTTTCTCAGACAGTTACATGATTTTCTCTAACGGCCTTTTTAAAAGTCCGGGCGCTCTTGGTGTCGCCCTCGCCGTAGTCGTGTGCATTTTTGGTCCCACTGCAGCGAAGGCTCAAGGGGAAATGGATCCTTCCGATCTCTGGTATCGGGGATTTCTTCTCGTTCAGGCGGCGCGTGAGTCGGAGGCGCAGGGACAGTATCTTGCCGGCTATAATCAGCTGGGTGAGGCGAAGCAACTTTACGATCATCTCGCGAGAGAGTTTCCTGAATATCTTAAAGAAATTGTCACAGAGCGACGCCACCTCATCGCAGAGAAGCGCGATGAATTAACCGGGCTGATGCGTCAGCCCAAGGCACCTGCGCCACAGGTAATGCCGCTGGCACCACAGCCGCAGTTGCAACAACAGGCACCGCAGAATTACGCAGGGACTCCTCAAGTTCAACCCGGGGCCGGGGTCCCCGGTGTTCCCGGAGTTCGAATCGCTCCGCCACCGACGAATCCCGGAGGTGCCCGTTCGCGCTCCATGGAGATCGAGACGGGGCGGGAAACTTCGCTGCCTTCATGGACGGACGGTGAGAGCCAGGCATTGCCACGGCAGGCCACTATGGTTGGGCCGAGTTCACCGAGCTTGCCGAGAGTTGATTCCCGGCCGCCAACCACAGTCGGTGGAATCGCCGATTCTTTTTACAAAGATATTTCGAGGAATGACGATTTGATCGACTACCTCAACGAGGAGAATGCCAAACTTCGCCGCGAAGTGGAGATGAAGGATCAGCTTCTGCAGCGGGTAAACAGCGATCTGTTGAAAGCGCGGCAGAATGAGCGTGAACTCGCCGATCGTCTCGCGCAGGCCGAAGCCAATGGTGGCGGCAACGAAGAAGAGCTGCGGGGCATGGTTCGTGATTCGATCAAGCAACTCGAGAAAGTGAACAGCCGGAATGAGATGCTGGTCGCCGAGCTGGAAAAATCCAAGGCCCGCGAGGCGAAGATGCGTGATCGTATTGCCGAAGTGGAGCGCGAGCGTGATAATTTACTCGAAGTGGTTCAGGGCGGTGGCAATGGTGGCAAGGCTCTTAAAGAGCTCATGGATCGCAACCGTGAACTCAGCGCGAAACTGGACCGGGCCGAGCAACTTGCATCGAGTCTTTCCGAGCTGAACAACGAGAAGGACGAGGACATCAAAATGCTGAAGTCCCAGATCACGCAGATCAAGCTGGAGCGTGATAAACTGCTTTCCGAAAATCTCAGGCACCAGCAAAGCATTGACGAATTGCAGCGGAAGCTGGAGCTGCTCTCCGATGGCCTTACTGCTGAAGAGAAGAATGCGCTCGCCAACGCCAGCCCGATCGAAAAGCGTGAAAACGAGATGCTTCGCTCTGTCGTCCTGAAGCAGCTTCGACGTCAGGCTCAGATGAAACAGGCGAAAGAGCTTCTTCTCAAGCAGCTCGCCAAAACCGGTGTCCGCTCAGAAACACTTCTGACTTTGATTGAAGACATGGTGCGCGGTTCTCAATTGACTGATGAAGAGAAAGCGCTCTTCCGTTCGCCTCAGTTCCAGGAGATCGTCGACGCGGCTTCAACGGACGATGCCGAGGCCGTGACCACTTATGCTGACGCCGGTGAGGTGAATTCTGACGGCAGTAGCGCGACGATGTCTGCGACGCTGGTAGTGCCGGGAAATGCTCCTGCCATTCCGGGTGAAGACGGAGTCATCGAAAAGCAGAAACTCAGTGTTGAGCTTTCCCAGATCGACAAGTCGGCGCGACTCGATTTCAAAGAAGGTCGCTACAGTGAAGCCGAAGCCGGATTTCTGGACTACCTTCGCTACCGCCCGAAAAACGTGGGCTGTCTCTGCAACCTGGGTGTCCTCAAGATCGCGATGAAGAACTACTCGGAGGCCGAGTATTATCTCGAAAAGGCTCTCGCGATTGAGAGCAAGTCAGGGCTTGCTAATTACCTTCTGGGACGCGCTTTGTTTCTTCAGGGGAAGCTTGACGACGCACTCGCCAAGCTGGAGGAGGGGCTCACCTACGATCCTCAGAACGCGAAAGCCCACAACTCAGTCGGAGTGATTTCAACGCAAAAGGGCTGGGTCGATCGCGCTGAGCGTGCCTTCACCAATGCTGTTTCGATCGATCCTGAATATGGTGATGCGCATTTCAATCTCGCAATTCTGTATGCGACGAGAGATCAACCCGATGCCAAGTCGGCGGAGAAGCATTACTTCCGCGCGCTCCATCTCGGGATACCGCGTGACTCTTCAATCGAAGGCTTCCTCAAGGAATCCGAAGCGGCCGGCCTCACGGTTGGGATTCGGTAGCCAGTCAGGTGGCGCTGCTAATTCCGCAGTGCCGGAACATCCAGAAGTGGCGCGCTTCCAACCCACTGCGCGGAGACTTCATGGGCAGCAGGATAGGGCTGATCGCCGGTTTAAGCTACCGTCCTCATACGAGCTGAAATACGGCCTTGTCAGACTGTGAATTCCCTCTGACACTTCTTTCATGTCTTCGCAGTATATAATGATCGGCGGGTTTCTCGGTGCCGGGAAAACGACCTTGATTCAGCGCTTTGCTCAGTATCTGACTGATAAAAATCAGACGGTTGGTTTGATCACGAATGACCAGGGTGCCGGTCTCGTTGACTCGGCGATAGGACGCTCGAATCGCTTCCCCGTGCAGGAAATTTCGGGAGGTTGTTTTTGCTGTCGGTTCAATTCGCTGATCGAAGCGGCGACGACTCTGACTGAGGAGACACGTCCTGACATTCTCCTCGCTGAGCCGGTGGGAAGTTGCACCGACCTCGTCGCCACGGTGAGTCTTCCTCTTCAGAAAATTTACGGCGATGACTATGATGTGACCGCCTTCAGCGTTCTTGTCGATCCTCTCAGAGCGGCGCGGGTTCTCGGGTTGGATGACGGTCGTAAGTTTTCCGAAAACGTGACTTACATCTATCGAAAGCAACTCGAAGAAGCTGACTACATCGTGATGAACAAACTCGATCTGCTTTCCGATGAAGCGCGGGTTGAGCTTCGTGAGGCACTTGAGAAAGAGTTTCCTCATTCAAAGGTTTTTGAACTTTCCGCCCGGGGTGGGGAAGGGTGCGAAGAATGGTTTGAGGCGGTTTTGGGCTCGGTCTCGAATACGAATCGCTTTCTTGAGATCGACTACGATAAATACGGCGAAGGTGAGGCTTTGTTAGGGTGGTTGAATGCCACTGTTGAGATCAAGTGTGACGGGGGAGTTGATGAGTTTGACGGTAATGAGCTTCTCGTCGAGCTCGGTAATCAGCTTCGTGAGAGTTTTGAAAATGAAGGCGCCGAGGTTGCTCATCTCAAGATGACCTTGAATCCGATTGGCGATCCCTACGAGCTCGCGGCGATTAATCTGGTGCGCGGTGACTCCACTCCCGAGTTGTCGCACCGTCATTATGAACCTATCGACGATGGTGAATTGTTGCTCAACATTCGTGCTGAAGTCGATCCCGACACCCTGGAGCGTGCTGCTGATGCAGCGCTCGAAAAGGTGATCGCGATTGACCGTGGGCTTACTTTTCGGATCGTCCACCTCGAGCACTTCCGGCCGGGAATGCCGAAACCGACTCACCGTTACACTGAGGAAACTTCCTGATCTCCTTCGCCCGTGAAAAAGTTCCTCAGTTTGTTTGTCTCCGTTCTTCTCGGCGTCACATTCTGTTTTATTGTCTGGGTCGTCGCAGCACATGATTACCAGTGGGAGCTGATTCAGCCCTACCGGGGGAATTTGTTTTCGGGATGGCTCACGACTCTGGGGATCTCGGTTGCGGCGCTGTGCCTCAGTGTCATCATCGCGTCGGTGCTTACGGCGGGGCAACTCTCCGAATACCGGGTGCCGCGAATTCTGTCCCGTGTCTACGTGGAGTTTATTCGCGGAACGCCGCTCCTCGCGCAGATTCTGATCGGCTACTACATGATCGCCGATTCGATTGGTTGGGACAGTCGTTTCGGAGTTGGTGTTGTCATTTTGTCAGGTTTTTCGGGCGCCTATCTGGCGGAGATATTTCGCGGCGGGGTGGAGTCCATTTCCTCTTCGCAATGGCTCTCCGCGCGTGCGATCGGGCTCACCGGGGGACAGACATACCGTCACATCATTATTCCCCAGGCGGTGCGCCGGGTTTTGCCGGCGTCGGCGGGACAGTTCGCGAATTTGATCAAAGATTCCTCATTGCTCTTCGTCATCAGTGTTCATGAATTCACAATGCAGGCTCGCGAGGTCAACGCGAATACCTACGCGGCGTTCGAGGCTTATATCCCGATGATAGTTGGCTACCTGCTTCTCACATTTCCGATTTCCATGCTGAGCCGTTATCTCGAAAAGCGTTTTCACTATGAGCATTGAGATCAACGAATTGAGTAAGCGCTATGGAGCGACGCAGGCGGTCGATTCGGTCACGGCGAAATTCGGTGACGATGATCAAGTTGTCGCTCTGATCGGTCCTTCGGGAGGCGGAAAATCAACTTTGCTTCGACTTTTGGGCGGGCTGGAGTCACCCGATTCAGGGAGTGTGATTCTCGATGGAGCGTCTGTGCCCGCTGAAGAGGAAGCACTTCGGCAATTCAGAATGGGGAACGGATTTCTTTTTCAGTCGTTCAATTTGTTTCCCCACCTCAAAGCGATTGAGAATATTTCCCTGCCGCTCGTGAAAGTGCACGGGTGGACCGTGGATGATGCGAGGGATCGGGCACGGGAAATTGCGGATCGATTTGGATTGGTTGAGCATCTTGAAAAGTCTCCGGCGCAACTTTCCGGCGGCCAGCAGCAACGTATTGCACTGGCGAGGGCGGTGGCGCATCGTCCGGGGCTTCTCTTTCTCGATGAGCCGACCTCTGCGCTCGATCCGGAAATGAAGGCTGAGGTGCTCGATTTAATTGAAGAATTGCGTCTCTCCGGACAGCGGATTGTTCTTTCAACTCATGAGATGGGTTTCGCTAAAAGGTCTTCCCATAAAGTCCTCTTTCTTTCCGGTGGGCGCTGTCTGGAAATGGGGGAATCCAATGCTGTCTTTGAGAATCCTGTGTCAAAAGAGCTACGCGATTTTCTCGCCAAGGTCATGAAATGGTGAGATGATAATTTCATGGAATGGTTAATCACGCTGGCGGTCGGTTTTGTTGCAGGTGCACTCGGGAAATTCCTCGTTCCCGGTGATGATCCGGGAGGTTGTCTCATCACGACGATTATTGGGGTTGTCGGCGCCGTCGTCGGGAAGTTCGTCGCGGGCGCTCTCGATCTCGGCGTTGCTGATGCCTCCGGTTTCAATCTCCCCAGTATCGGTGTCTCCGTTGCCGGTGTTGTGATCCTGCTGGTGCTCTATCGTCTCCTTTTTAAGAAGAAAAAGAAGAAGTGATTTTTCAGGCGGGGATTGCCCAGGGAATCCATTCGGCCCGGAGTGCAGCGAGGAGCAGCGTGACAACGATGGCGGCGAGCAGGGTCGAATAAAGTACCGACGCAGCGGCGAAGCGGCTGTCGGCCTTGAATTCGTGCGCGAGCAGGGCGGTGTTCACGGCGGTGGGAGAGGCGGCTCCGACGATGAGGATTGCCGCCGTTTCCCCGCTGAATCCGAAGGCGAGGCAGAGCACTGCCGCTACGGCCGGACCACCGAGGAGTCGGATAATGAGAGCGATTGAAAGATTGCCTCGAGTCGACGGCGGTTTCGTCTTGGAAAGCTGGACGCCGAGGGTGATCAGGGCGAAGGCGACGAGTGCATTGGAGAGGTAGGAAAGGGGCGTCCAGATGAAGACGACATCCTCGAGCGGGTTGTCAAAATAGCGCAGTGTTAGCGCGAGAATGATCGCGTAGGGTGATGGCTGCTTCAGGATCGGTTTGAAGAAACCTTTTCGTTCCGTGCTGCCTGCGTTCGCGAGGAAAATTCCGAGAGAGAAGCTGGTCAGGTTCATTGTCGCGAGGACGAAAACCTGAACGACCGAACCGAGTTCGGTGAAGGCCAGGGTCATCAGGGGAATGCCCCAGTTGCCCGAGTTGTAAATCATCGTGCTCAACTGCATCGCGTAGCGCTCCGAGGCGGGTGTTTTGCGGATCGCGCAGACGACCCAGCTGATCAGGCCCATCGCAATGATGATACAAATCGTGAAGGCGACAATGCGAATCCCGATGGCGCCTTCGAGATTCGAGGTCGAAAGCCTCACGAGAATGAATGAGGGAACGAGCAGGTAGATGTTCAGTTTGACGAGCGTCTTGAGATCCAGATCAAAGATCCGGTCCAGTCCCCAGCCGAGACCGGCGAGGACGAGAATGGGAAGGCAGACGTCGAAAAAGATCTGGAAGAGGGCGAGCATTTGCAGGCTACTTCGCCGGAGCGGCAAGGTAGCTTAGCAAATCCCTCATTTCCTCAACCGTCAAGCTCGCTTCGAGGCCTTCCGGCATGAGCGACTGACCCAGTCCCTTCATCGACTGGACCTGATTCCGGGGGAAGGTGCGACTGAGTCCTCCGGGCATCTTCATCGTCACTTCCTCTGCGGATTCGGACTCAATGATTCCGACAAGGACTTCGCCGCTCTTCAATTCAAAAGTGAATGCCTGGAACTGCGGGGCGACTTCCTTGTTGGGGTTGAGGATGTTACCGAGAAGGGATTCCGAACCGGCGTTGGAAAAGGTCGTAATGGCCGGCCCCAGTTCGATCCCTTTTCCCTCGTGTGAAAGGTGGCAAACCATGCAGGCTTTCTCGAAGGCGAGTTGACCCTTTTTGCGGTCGCCTTTCCCGGCGAGGGCGTCGCTGTAATCGGCGATGACCTGATCGCGTGAAATTACGGGAGGAAGGGCGCTCTCAGCCAGTTGGCTCACCGCCTTGCTTTTGTGTGCTCTGAGGCCGGCGATTAACTGTGCGGGTGTTTCCGCTACGGTGACTTTCTCCGACTTGAGCGATTCAAGGAACGCGAGCGAAGCGGATTCGTTGGCGAGGATCTTAAGCGTGAGGGCGTTGCGCGCTTCGTCACCAAGAGAGGGAAATTGTTCTACGAGAAAGCCGAGGTCGCGAATAGTCGTTGCCAGTTTGGTAAGGAGTGGCTGAGATTTCGAGGTCCTGATTAAATCCTTCATCGCCGGTTCAAAGCGTGATGATCCCGATAACTGGAGGATCTCAAGCGCACTCATTTTTTCAGAGTCAGGCGTTTCGGGATGGGTAAGGAGGGTGCTGGCTTTATCGAAAAGGGTCTGGAGATTCGGATCTTTGAGTAATTCTTTCCAACCTGAACCCGCTTCATCGAGGCCTTGTTTCAGCGAGTTAAGGTCCCTCGCCCATTGCTCGTTGATCTCCCCTTCGACTGACCCTTTGATCATGGGTTTGATCAGTTCGAGATCACCGCTTCGACCGAATAAAACGACGAGTTCGGACAGAAACTCATTGGGCGCGTGTGCCGGCCCGAATTCCAATGCGGTGACAAGATCCTCTTTCGTTCGAACTGAGTTTAGAACCCCGGCCCGGATCCAGGGATCATCCTTTGCTTTGATTATGTAGTCTTTCGCTAACTCTTTTGAGGCGAGAATCGCAGGAAAAGGTTCAACCGCCGGTTTCGGGGCCGCAGGAGTTCCGCGTTCGTAGAGGAGTCGGCGTGCCGTTGTTTGATGCCAGTCGCTTGTGTGGGTAAGCAGTTCCTGCAGTTCTTTGTCTGACAATAAACTCAGGTCGGGCGCGCTCGAAACTTTCGTCCCTACCGGTGCTGCGCGGTAGATCCGCCCGCGATTAAAGCCGCTGTTGAGATCGACGTGTTTCTTGATCGGCTCGGGGAGCGACCAGGGATGCTCGATCGTCTCGCGATACATGTCGGTGATGTAGAGGCAGCCGTCGGGTCCGGTCGCGAAGCTGGTGGGACGGAACCAGTTGTCACGGCTGCGAACGAACTCGCTCTTCAAATCCGGATTTGCTCTCGTTGCAACGGGTTCGGTTTGCCCATTGGGGAAGGTGATGAGTTTCCGGTGGATCAGGTTGCTGCCGACGTCGCCGATGAAGGCGTTGTTGCGAAAGCCCTCGCCGAAAGTATCTCCCCAGTAAAGATGAACTCCGGTCGCGGAGGTGAAATAGCCTGAGACCCGTCCGCCTCCTTCAACGACGCCTTTGACGACACCGGAGACACGCCATCTTGTCCTGACAATGCGCCAAGGTTCATCCGGGCTGATTCGATAGACCGGAGCGGCAGCTCCATCGTCGGGAATGTTCACAAGAGGTGCAGGAAGTCGATACCAGGGATTCGGATTCACCTGATGACGTTCATACGCCACCCAGATGATGTGACGTGAATTCGTGCAGATGTAGCGGCGTCCTTCGGAATCAAAACTCATCCCGTATTGAGCGGTTCCGTTTTCGGGACGCAGGTCCAGTTTTTCGGGATCGAAAGAGAAGTCAGCACCGCGCAGGGGTACCGGTTCAAAGGAATCGTCGCCGACGCGTGAGACAATTCCCCCGTTGCCTGCTGTCGCTCCCCAAACCCGGTTGTCCGGTCCCCAGCGGAAGCTGTTGAAGAGTGCCTGCATGTTCAGTCGCGGCGGACCTTCTCCGAATCCGGTGAATAGGTGCTTTGATTGGTCGGCAACGCCGTCCCCGTCGTTGTCTTTGAAATAGTGAACGTCCGGGGTCGCGCCGACGAAGACGCCGCCTTTGTAACAGAGGATCGCAGTGGGCCATTTAAGCCCGTCTTTAAATACGGTTGAGTGATCAAATTTCCCGTCGCCGTTCGTATCGGTGAGCAACCGGACGCGGCCGAGGGCGCTCTCTCTTCTTTCCGAGTAGCCGCGCATTTCCAAAACGTAGGCACGGCCTTTCTCGTCGAAGGCCATCGCAATGGGATCCATCACATCCGGTTCATGGGCAACGAGGTCGAGTTGAAAGCCCTCTTCAACTTCGAATGTTTTCAGGGCTTCGGCCGGCTCCGTCGCCGGGACTCTGGGGAACTCATCAGCGGAGAGTTCAAGTGCGTCCTGCCCGAACAGGGGAGAGCAGAGGGTTACCAAAAGGGCGCAAAGGCGGATCGTTTTCATCTCGCAGGATTCGAGTTAAGTCAGATAATCGCCTCAAAGGATGAACAGGGCATGAATCGAAGACAATTCACAAAAATAGCGGGAATCGGGATTGCTGCCGGCACCGTTGGGGCCGCGGTGGGAAAAGACGAACCGCTTGAGATCATCGATATTCATCAGCACGTTAACTTTCACGGGAGGCGGGACGACGAACTCATTGCCCACCAGAAGAAGATGGGCGTTTCCAAAACGGTGTTGCTTCCGGCGGCCTCGGCACTGGCAATGGCGTCGACTCATAAAGGGAAATCGAATGGCCTCGCCGCGCGGGTTTTCGGGACGCAGGCGTCGGCGCGGCTTGCCGCAAAACAACCGGATTTGTTCGCCTTTTTCTGCAATGAAGTGCCCGATGCATCGGATGCCGTTCCGCGACTCGAACACTGGTTAAAGAACGGTGCCGTTGGAATCGGGGAATCAAAATTTCATCTTGAGTGTGACTCTGCCCCGATGATCCGCGTTTACGAGGTGGCTCAGGAGTTCGAGGTTCCCGTGTTGCTTCATTTTGAGCACAATCGCTACAATATGGGATTTGAGCGGTTTCATAAGGTGCTCGAACGCTTTCCCAGAGTGAATTTCATTGGTCATGCTCAGGCCTGGTGGGGAAATATCGATGCGAAGCACGATCAGGCGACGAATTACCCGACGGGACCGGTGACGCCGGGAGGTCTGTCCGACAAATACCTGAGTGACTATCCCAACATGTATGGTGATCTCTCCGCCGGATCGGGGCGCAATGCGTTGAACCGTGATGAAGAGCACGCCGCGGCTTTTCTCGACAGGCATCAGGACAAGTTGATGCTGGGAACGGATTGTGCCGATCCTACTCCTGAAATTCAGGCCTGTTCGGGATTGGACCAGATTAACAACGTGAAACGACTCCTTAAAAATGATGACGCTCAAAGAAAAATATTCTCAGAAAATGCAAAACGGATTATCAAACTTTCGTAGTCGGAATTCCCGGATCTGGTTAGGTCTCACAGGATCAATCTTTTTAATGATGTCAGGACAAGTAGTGGAAGCAGGGAAGCCGGTGATCATGGCGCATCGTGGCGCGAGTGCGGATTGCCCGGAGAACACAATCAGCTCGATTGTGGAGGCGGCGAAACAGGGAGCACCGGTGGTCGAGTTCGACGTCAGGGAAACCAGCGACGGTGTTCTCGTGTTGTTTCACGATAGAACCTTTGAGCGGTTTACCGGCAAGAAGAACACGGTGGAAGGGGAGACATGGGATGCTATCAAGGAGACCGACGTCGGAGCGTGGTTTGCCGGGGGGAAATTCAAAGGCGAGAAGATGCCACTGTTCAGTGATGCACTCGAGTTGTGCTTCGAGCACGGCATGATTCCGCTGATCGAGCACAAGACCGGATCCGCCGCAGCTTATGCGAAGGTGATCAGGGACCTCGACTGTGGTGACAGGATCATCGTGCAGAGTTTCAACTGGGACTTCCTCAGAGACTTTCAGAAAGAGCTGCCCGATGTGAAGCTGGGAGCGTTGGGGAGCAAGGAACTCACCGCTGAGCGCCTAACCGAGATCAAGGCGTTTGATCCTGATTGGGTGGGCTGGGCATTCCCGGATTTTACGGCGGACAATCTCAAATCACTCCAGAGCGCCGGATTTCTCGTCACGCTCTGGACGGTGAACAAGACTGAAGACGCTCAAAAGTGGATCGAAGCCGGGATCGACGGCATCATCACCGACAGGCCGCAGGTGATGCTGGACCTCACAAAGGCACCTTGATGAGAACTATCAGGTTTTGAGGATTACACGTCTGCGGAAGATTCAGGATCCTCCGCTACGCTGAGGGACTTGTAAAAAGTCCCTCTTGTCCGGCCCTGATTATTTGATGCTCTCAATCGCCTCGAGGATATCACCCGGGGTGAGGATTCCCTCTTTCAGCATCACAGCCGGTTTGGATTGATCGGCAGGATAGAGAAGGTAGAGAGGGACTCCGGCCCGGCCGTGTTCTTCGAGGACGGCGGCGATGCTGGCGTCTTTGTTAGTCCAATCGCCGATCACGAACTCGATGTTGTTTTCCTTAAAGGCGTTCTGGACCTCGTCCGTTTTGATCGCTACTCGTTCGTTCACTTTACAGGTGAGGCACCACTCGGCGGTGAAATCGACGAAGACATCTTTGCCTTCAGCACGGTGAGCGGCGATGACGTCGCGAATGTCAGTCGTGCTTGCAGGGGCCCGCTTCTGTGAGGCGTCGTAGGCGACGTAAAGGCTCAGGGCAAAGACGAGAGCGGCGGCAATTTTCCCCTTGGTCCGCTTCGAGGCCGGTTGATTAAAACCGGCGAAGCGACCGAAGATCCAGGCGGCGATCGCGGCGATGAGAACTGAGGCAAGGGCCCACTGCAGTCCTCCGACACTAAGCTGTTTGGAGAGCACGCCGGAGAGCCAAACGACCACCGCGAGCATTGGGAAACCCATGAACTGCTTGAAAGTATCCATCCACGCGCCCGGAGGAGGAATCACGTCGAGGAGTTTCGGAAAAATCGCGAAGATAAAGTAAGGCGCGGCGAGGCCGAGGCCCAGAGCGGTGAAGACGAGGAACATGATTCCCGCCGGCTGCACGAGAGCGAATCCAATCGCCGGGGCCATGAGAGGAGCGGTGCAGGGAGTGGCGAGAAGCACCGCGAGAGCGCCGCTCCAGAAGCTGCCGGCGTAGCCCGACTTGTTCGCGAGATCTCCGCCGACCGTCGTCATCGAGGCACCGAGCTCGAAAACTCCGAAAAGGCTCAGTGCCACGAGGACCATGACAAAGATGAGACCGATGACGAAGCCGGGCTGGCGGAGCTGAACACCCCAGCCGATGTCGTCACTTCCGGCGGAGCGGAGGACGATTAGCATGATTGTCAGGATCCAGAAGAAGACGAGGATTCCGAGAGCGAAGGTAAGGGAGTGGGCGAGGACCTTTTTTCTGTCCTCTCCTGACTGACCGACAAACGACATCACCTTGAGAGAAATCACGGGGAAGACGCAGGGCATGATGTTGAGGATGATTCCCCCGAGAAAAGCGGCAAGAAGGAAGCCGAAGAGTCCGCCTCCGAAGGGCAGCTCTTCGGGCGTGGCCGGTTTGTCCGCAGCCGTGGTCTCATTGGCAGCGGGTGTGGCCGGGGTGGTCGCTGCGGCGGATGCTCCACCGGCTGAAGTGGAAATGTTAAAGCCTTTCTTCCCTGCACCGGTTTCAGCGACGATGATTCCGCTGAAGTTCTCAGGAGCGCTTTCGAGCTTTTCATACTTTTTAAAAGTGAAAGTCAGTTTTCCGTCAGTGTTAGAGATTTCCGGAACGGAGAGCTGGTCAAAGATGAAGTTCTCGTTCGGGTAGAGATGGATTTTCTCCACTGCCGGAAGGTCGGCGCCACCGGTGTCGACTGTGACGATGACCTCCCCGCCTTCGAGAGCGATGGAGGTTTTCCAATCTGTCGATTCGGGGATTTTTGAGATGGCCGCGTCCACTTCGCCGGCGGCGGAGGACGGTGAGGCCGTTTCCGATACATTGAGATTGATCGTGAGCGCCGCTTTCCCGGGGATACAGGTATTCGGGTCACACATGAGCCATTCAGCGGTGCCACTGATGGCAACGGGAGTTCCCACCGCGAGGTCAGCGGGTGGGGTGATTGTGATTGGGTGCAGCACTTCCGTGATGTAGCCGAATCCGGCCTCGACGATGTCGTATCCGAAATCGACGACGAACCGTTTCGGAACAGGATACTGAAGATCGCCTGCGGTGAAGCCTTCGGGAAGGTTCAGTTTCAGTTCGGTGGGTTTTCCGGTTTCTCCGGGATTTTTCCAGTAGGTGTGCCAGGTCGGATCAATCTTTAACTTGAGCGCAACCGTGAAAGGTACGCCGGGCTGGATCGAGTTGACGCTGGAAACAAGCTGAGCTTCCACGTTCTTATCCCGGACGGCGAGTGATTTTGACTGTGCCACTGAAACTGCGGGAATCGCCGTTGTGATCACTAAAATGGCGAAAGCCAGCGCCTGGAAAAGGGGCTTGTGAAAAGCCGTGCTGCGGGAAAGAGGATTTTGAGTCATGAACAGAAAGCTGTTTGGATGATGGCGATATCTTAAACGGGAATAAAGGTGGAACCTTACGGAAAAAGTCCCGTAATAGCGGTTTCGAACACGTTAGAGTCTATTTCTTGCCAAGGCGTTCGAAAAAGGGAAGATGTTCTCACTATGAGAATCGCAATCGCCGCTATTATTTCGCTCTTTACGCTGTCTTCGGGTCTGGCTGAGGAGGAAAAGCCGAAGCCCAGGGAGTATCCGTTCGGAGAGGATTCGATGCCCAAAGACGGCGTTCCCAAAGGCAAGGTCACGAAGCATCAGATTCGAAGCGAAGTCTATCCCGGGACGATTCGCGAGTATTTTGTCTACGTTCCGGCTCAGTATGGCGGGAAGGAAGCGGCTGCGGTAATGGTGTTTCAGGATGGGCACGCCTACGTCGGTGAAACGGGGCAGGTGCGTTCTACGGTCGTTTTTGACAATCTAATCGCGAGCGGCGAAATGCCGGTGACGATCGGCATTTTTGTCAATCCGGGCTGGTTCACGAATGTGTTGGAAAAGGAGCAGGGCTGGAAGGCTCCGGAAGGCGTCGGGAGCAACCGTTCAGTCGAATATGATACCCTCAGCGGGAAATATGCGGAGTTTTTGGAAAAGGAGATTCTCGCAGAAGTCGGGAAGGAGTATCGACTCACCGATGATCCTGAGATGCGGGCGATTTGCGGGATGAGCTCCGGTGGAATCTGTGCGTTCACGGTCGCGTGGGAGCGGCCTGACCTTTTTCGAAAAGTGCTCAGTCATATCGGCAGTTTCACGAATATCAAAGGCGGGCACGTCTATCCTGCCCTGATCCGGAAATCGGATAAGCGGCCCCTGCGGGTCTTTCTTCAGGATGGATCGAACGATCTCGACAATGAGCACGGGAACTGGCCGCTCGCGAATCAGCAAATGGCGGCGGCATTGAAGTTCTCCGACTACGATTATAAGTTCGTATATGGTGAGGGCGGTCATAACGGGAATCACGGTGGCGCGATCTTTCCCGATTCGCTGCGCTGGCTCTGGCGGAAGGGATAGATCCTGGGCGGGGATTTCGGGAAATCAACAGGACGCCCCGGATCGGCAGGGACGCCTCTCCCTACCCGGGTTACGCGTCACTCAATTGGGCGCCTTGAGTGTTTTCGAATTTCAGGTTGAGAAGTGTCCGCTGAGACGTGAACTGAGAGAGCTGTGAAACACTTTCTGGAAATACTGCGTGAGTTTACCCTTCTCGGTCTTACCTCGTTCGGTGGGCCGACGGCTCATGTTGCCTTCTTCCGGGACCGGTTCGTCGGAGTTAAAAAATGGCTCGGGGAATCTGACTTTGCCGATCTTCTCGCACTTTGCCAGTTTCTCCCGGGGCCCGCGAGCAGTCAGCTGGGGCTTGCGATCGGGTGGCGACGCGGCGGCCTGGCGGGAGCCGCAGCCGCGTGGATTGGATTTACCCTGCCCTCGGCGATTGCCCTGATTCTTTTCGGGATCGGTGTCATGGCGGTTTCCGACGGAGGTTTTGATGCTTCGGCCGGTTGGCTTCGCGGGTTGCAAATTGCGGTCGTCGCGGTGATTGCCAATGCTGTCGCTTCGATGTGGAAGTCCCTTTGTCCGGGGCGCTCTCATCAGTTCATCGCTCTCGCTGCCGGGGCTGTGATGCTGCTTTCAGAGGTCGCGTGGATGCAGCTGGTCGTGATCGTGTTTGGCGGAGCGCTGGGATTTATTTTCTTCCGGAAGTCTGTCGCAGCCGAAAACACTGACCTGAGAGGGTTAAGTGAGCGACCTAACCCTGTTGGGAACCACCCCGTTGGCTCAGTCTCCGGTTCTCGTTGGTTTGGCATGGCGTGTCTCGTTGTTTTCTTTTCACTGCTCTTTGCAATGCCGTTTTTCGTTTCTTCCGGCAGTGACAATTCTATTTTCGCGGCCTTCAACGCCATGTTTCGAAGCGGTGCCCTCGTGTTCGGGGGCGGGCATGTCGTGTTGCCGCTGCTTAGCCAGGAGGTCGTCACGCCGGGCTGGCTGACGGGGGAGGAGTTTCTCGCCGGTTACGGGGCTGCTCAGGCGGTGCCGGGGCCGTTGTTTACCTTCGCGGCGTATCTTGGATCGATTATGGAAGGCGTCGGCGGGCCATGGCTCATGGGCGCCGTCTGCCTTGTCGGTATTTTTCTTCCCGCGTGGTTGCTCGTTCTCGGGGTTCTCCCGTTTTGGGGGGATCTGGTGAAAAAGCCCTCGCTTCGTGCCGCGCTCATCGGAACCAATGCGGCAGTGGTCGGGCTGCTGGGCGCGGCGTTGTATTCGCCTGTCTGGACAAAATCGATCACCTCCACGAACGATGTTGTTTTTCTGACAGGCGTCGCCGCGCTTTACTTTGTAGCAAAGTTGCCGGTCTGGCTCGTTGTCATTCTTGCGGGTTTGGCAGGATGGGTTTTTCTCTGAACGTTCGCATCAATATTCGGTGATTGACTATGAGCAGGGAAGTGCGTTTTATCTTTCCGCATGCTTGAAGAACAGGAAGCCAAACGTCGAATTCTCGACGCAGCCTCACCGGGCGCGGTTACGTGGATTCCTCTCGAATTGACGCTGGATCAGGTTCTCGCTCAGGAAATTACGGGATCGGTCGATTCGCCTCCTTTCGATAATTCCAGTATGGACGGCTATGCGGTTCGTGCCGCGGAGTGCAGGACCGGTGATACCCTTCAGGTGAACGAGGCTGTGCAGGCGGCGGGGTTGGATTGTCATCTTATTCTGCAGGCCGGGGAGGCGATTCGGATTTTCACGGGAGCGCCGGTGCCGGTGGGCGCTGACGCGGTGATCATGCAGGAGGACGTCACCCGTGAAGGTGATCAAATCACGATCGTTGAAGGTGTTGTAGAGGGAGAGAATATTCGCCGGAGAGGTGGCGATGTTTGTGCCGGACAAAAGTTATTGGAGCGTGGCGATGTCATGAGTCCGGCGAGAATCGCGCTGCTCGCTTCGCAGGGGATTCCCGAAGTGGCGGTGCACGGGAAGCCGCTTGTTCAGATCGTGACAACCGGCGACGAACTGGTCGAGCCGGGGGCTCCTTTGTTGGCGGGTGAAATTTACAACAGCAATTCACCGATGCTGCAGGCGGCGGTGACACGAGTCGGCGGGATTGCGGCAGCTTCCCATGCTTTTGACGATCCGGAGGAATTGCGTGAGGTCCTCGGTGCGGCACTGGCGACGGCGGACATCGTCGTGATCGCCGGAGGTGTCTCGGTCGGGGAAAAGGATTACGTTAAGGAAGTGCTCGAAGAACTTGGTGTCACCACGGAGTTCTGGCGGGTGAAGGTCAAACCGGGGAAGCCGTTTCTTTTTGGTCGCCACCCTGATGGGACTCTCGTTTTTGGTTTGCCGGGGAATCCCGTTTCGGCCTTTGTGACCTTTCATGTTTTTGTCGCTCCGGTGATTCGGCGATTGTTAGGCGACTTGTCGGAAGGCGTTTCCGGAGAGGCTGGAAATGTTTCGGTGGTGTTGGGGGAAGCGGTGGAAAACACGGGCGATCGACCCCATTATTTTCGTGGTCGCGTGGAGAGCGGGAAGCTCCGGCTTTCCGGCACCCAGCAATCACACGCCATCTTCGGATTGAGCCGAGCGAACTGCCTACTAAGACTTAATCCGGGCGAGAAACTGGATGAGGGCGCGTCTGTTGCCGTGATTTTGATCTGATTCTCCTAATCAAGCGGCTTCACGCCGCGGTTTTGGGGAAATGATGATTAAAATTTGGAAAAAGAAAAAGGGAGATGAAGGGGGCTCATCGTTGACACTGGGGCACATCGCCGCGATTCGTTGAGGCTATGAGTGATAAGATCACTGACCTGAACGTCCTTTTTAATGTCCCGCTTCCGGCGCCGGCCCTGTTGATGCACGAGATGCCTCGTAGCGCTGAGCAGGCTGCTGTCGTGCAGGGTTCCCGTGAACGCATCGAAGCCATCCTTCATGGCGAATCGGACCGCTTTATCGTGATTGTCGGGCCATGTTCGATTCACGATCCAGCTCAGGGAATCGAGTATGCGAAAAAGCTCGTGGAGCTCAATGAGAAGGTGAAGGACCGTCTCGAACTTGTGATGCGGGTCTACTTTGAGAAGCCCCGGACCTCGGTCGGCTGGAAGGGGCTCATCATGGATCCCGACCTCGATGGAACAGCAAACCTCGCCGAAGGATTGCGAATCGCGCGAAATCTTCTCGGCGACATTCTTGATCTCGGGGTTCCGACCTCGACTGAGTTCCTCGATCCGATCACCCCTCAGTACATCGCCGACCTGATTTGCTGGGCCGCGATTGGCGCGAGAACGGTGGAGTCGCAGACGCACCGTCAAATGGCGTCGGGTCTCTCAATGCCGGTAGGATTTAAGAATACCACTTATGGCGGAATGTCGGCGGTGGTGAATGCGCTCAAGGCGGCAATTGCTCCTCAGACATTTTTCGGAATCAGCGCGGAAGGGGTTGCCTCGATGGTGAGCACGAAAGGTAATGCGAACTGTCATACTGTGCTTCGCGGTGGTGATGATGGACCGAATTTCGACGCTGAATCCGTTTCCAGTGCGATTCAGAGTCTTGAAAAAGGTGGCGTTTCACAGGCGGTGGTGGTCGATGCGAGCCATGCCAATTGCTCCAAGGATTTCACGAAAATGCCTTCCGTCTTCGAAGAGATTGTGGCGCAGCGGGCTGCGGGGAACCGCCAGCTTGTCGGCGCGATGCTCGAGAGTAACCTGGTCGAGGGAAATCAGAAAATTCTCGCGGACCACTCTGAAATGACCTGGGGACAATCGGTGACCGATCCCTGCATCAGCTGGGAAACGACAGAGGAGATTATTCTCAAAGCAGCGGAGACGTTGCGCTAAGCCGAGTCGCCTGAGATGAGCCTCCCGGATCACGACGCTTTGCTGAAAGCGGTATCAAGGTCCTTTTATCTCAGTATGCGCTTCCTCCCGCAGGAGATGCGGGAGCCGGTTTCACTGGGCTATTTGCTGGCGCGTTTCACCGATACGATCGCGGATGCTCCGGGGCTTCCCGACTCTGAACGGCTCGCCGTTTTGGAATCGGTCAGGCTGGGGATTCAACGGGGAAATTTTCAGGGAGGCCTCGACTTATCCTCATTCCAGTCGGCACTGACTCATGAGGGGGAAAAACATCTGCTCGCGCGGTCCACGGAGTTGTTTGGTTGGTATGATAGGATTGGCGATTCGGCGAAGGCTCACCTCAGTGAAGTGGTTTTGACGATTGTTCACGGCCAGACCTGGGATATAAAATCTTTTCAGGACGGGGAAATCGCTCCCTGCCGAAATGCTGACGACTTGCTTCGCTACGCGTACTGGGTCGCGGGGTGCGTCGGCGAGTTCTGGACGAAGGTGGGCTTTTCGACGATGGGAGAACGCTTCTCAGAGCCTGAGAATGCCGCAGCGATGTTAGTGCGGGGGCGAAAGCTGGGGCAGGGCTTGCAGCTCATCAATATTCTCCGGGATTTGCACGAGGATCTTCCGAACGGACGGCTTTATCTGCCTCGTGAGGAACTGATCGCGACTGGCTGGAACGGGGAGGGAGCTCCCGCCTCCGCGCTTATTGAGCCTGTTTACAAAAAGTGGTTGGGAACGTGTCAGGATTTTCTCGAAGAGGCCGATCCGTATCTTTCTAAAGTGAATGACGCGAGGGCCCGCTTTTGCACGAGACTGCCGATGCTGCTCGCAAAGAAGACCGCCGGAAAAATGGTGGATGCGGGTTTTGATCGCGTTGTCTCAGAAAAAGTAAAGGTACCTCGCAGCACGGTTTGGAAGGCGATGGGGGAGGCGATCTTTTTCTAGAGGTCCTCGTTGTCTTCACCTTCCCACCGGTGGTAGGACTGCTTCTGTTTTCTCCGGTCGGCTCGGTGTTCGATCTGGCGCTTTTGTTTGGGAGTGAGAAGGTCCTTCTTCATCCACGGTTTCGGCCCCGAGTCTCCTGCCATGAGGCAACCCAGAGGCGTCACTTCGCCGATGATATTGGCAAGTTCGAAGTGCTCGATTTGCTTCCTGACCTGAGCCGCTGATTTGTAGCCGAGAGGGCTTTCGGTGAGGTCGCCCTTCCCGTAATACCAGCGAATATCGAGACCTCCGGTGGCGTCGGCGATCGCTTTGGCGATGGTTGCTTCATCGCTGTCTCCATTGGCTTTTCGAAATTCCCGAAGGGTTGCGGTGCGTGACTGATTTCGACCCGCACCATGTGGGGCGAAGCTGAGGAAATCAGAATTGTTGTTCCCGAGAGTGAGGAGGATAGGTTCGGCCATGTTCAGTGGGATCAGGCCGAGCAGGGGGACCGACGCTTGATCCTTCCATGCGGGCGTCGCTCCTTTTCCGTGAGCGAAGACGCTCGAGCCATCGGCATTTTCTCTTCGCCAGACGAAGTTGTGTTCGTTTCCGAATTCGGTGACGAGTTCCCCTTCGGCGCGGGCGAGAAACCGCCCGTGGATAGAGGTGTGATTCGCTTTCGTCCAGCGACTCACGTATTGGAGCGCTTCCCAGTAATCGGCTCCTTCGTCGGTGGTGACGTCGAGCCAGGCGGCGGCTTTGGGAATTCCTTTGGCGATGCGGGAGGTTTCCTTTATCGCCGCTTTGTGTCCGCGTTTGTAGAGATGGGCACCGAGCCCGCGTGAGCCGTGATGGGTCACGAGGGTGAAGAATTCTACGCCTGATGCGTCGTCAATTCGGTTGCCGGCCCGGTCTCGCAGGGAGCGGGCGGTTTCGTCGTGTCCTGCTTCTGCCAATGCGGCGACGAGGTCACGTGTCACCCGGATTTTTCCGATATAGGCAAAATGGTTTCCGTCACCCTGATCGGCAATGTGTTTGGCGGCGTACTCTTCGAGTCCCTTGAGGTAGCGATTTGACCAGATCGATTCGTGCAGGACGGGGTGGTCAACACGGTCTTCATCTTTTCGACCGCCGTATCCGAAGCGGGTCGATTCGACGAGTGCGTCCATCATCCCTTTGGTGCTTTCATTGCATTCAAAAACGGAGGCATACATCGAACAGCAGATGTCGGCGCTGTGAGCGGCCGGCAGGATGGCGTTGCGCGTTTCGATGGCGCCGCCAACAGGGATGGTCGCCTCTGAGAATCCGGCAGGGCAGGAATCGGGCATGATCGCACCGCTCTCGACGACAGGGCAGCGCATCAGTTCGCCCATGAACTTGCGGACCGACTCGAGGTTTTTCTCCTCCAGCTTCGAGGTCGCCTCGATGGCCTCGGAAAAGGGAAGCGCCTTTTCTCTCATGCGGAGGGTCGGGTCCACTTTCTCAAAGTCACGTTCGAGCAGTTTGATAATGTAGGCAGGGTCGGTGATCCCTTTTGACTCAAGTGCCTTTGCCGACTCAAGCAGGTTCTTCAGCGCCGGTCCCTCTGACCAGCCTGCTTCAAGCAGATCTTTGCCTGTGATTAAGCCCATGCCTTCAGTTTGCCACAGAGTTCGCGCTCTGCTCCTGAAAAATTAAACGCGGGCGGCGATCGCTGTTGTCACGATTGAACTGAGCGGCATGAGAATCGCGGCAAGGAGGGGATTCATATGTCCTGCAAGGCAGATTCCAACGGCGATAAGATTGTATAAAATGGCGGTGAAAAAGATCGCGAGGATCAGTTTACGCCGGCGCTTTGCTGCTTCAAAGAGGAGTCCGATCGCGTGGAAGCCTCTTCCGGTGAACACAAAGTCGGCCTGACTCTCGATCGCTTTGATTCCCGTTGCGGGGGTACCGCTCGCGGCTGCGGCGGCAAGGGCGAGGCTGTCGTTCCCGCCGTCCCCGATGAAGAGACTGTTTTGTGAGCCGTTGTCCGCGATGAGGGTCGCTTTCTCCTCCGGTGTGAGGTTCGAATAAACCTGATCGGGAGCGAGTCCCAATTCAGATGCGGTTGATTGAACTCTTGTTGTGTCAGGATCCCCGCTTAGGATTCGGATGCGGTAGCCGGTGCTTTCGAGTGACTGAAGTTCCTCTTTGGCCCCGTCCCGAATTGATTCGCCCAGTTCGAAGCGGGCAATGGCGGTGCCATTTTTTGAAAAGACGCAGTGGCCTTTCTGCTCCCGGGAGCTCTGGTTGCCCGTCGCCCAGTCATCGCGACCCAGTCTCCATTGCGTGCCGCCATCGATCAGCTCGACTCCTTTCCCGGGAAGAGCGGAAACGACTGCATCCTGATCGAGCTTTTTCGCGCCGAATCTTCTCAGGAGAATGTCGTTGAGTGCGCGGCCAACGGGATGAGTGTTGCGAGTTGTCAGGGCAACGAGAGCGTTAAGAATGTCTTCCCCCTGCTTCTCGATCTCGTCAATCGCCTCCGGATTGATGAGGCGTTTGATGGGTTCTGTCAGGGTCCCGGTCTTATCAAAATCGAGGAACCGGATCGATTTCAGCCGGCTCCAGAGCGAGTGGCGCCGGATGAAAATTCCTTTTTGTTTCAACTTGGAAAGGAGGATTTCGTTCAACAGCGGCAGGGCGAGACCGAGCGCGCAGGGGCAGGAAACAATGAGGACGGAGATTAATACCTGAAGAGCTTTCGCCCCGCCTTCTCCTTTGGTGAGCCAGAATCCGAATCCGGCGACAGCCACGGCAATGACAGTGAGGAGGTAGTATTTGAGAATGTTAGTCTGTTCGACGCTTCCGTCGTCGGCGGCGTCGAGCGAGGCTCTGTCAAAAAGAGTGGCGAGATATGTGCCTGCGAAAGCTTCTTCAGCGATCAGGCGAACCGGTTCGTTGCTGCTGTTTCTCGCACCGGCGGGCACGAGGCTCCCTTCGTGAAAGGATACCGGTTCCGGTTCCCCGGTGATCCAGTCGAGCTGAAGTGAACCGGAATCGGAAGCGAGAATGGCGTCGACGGGAAGCATCCCCTCGTGGGCGAGTTCGAGCGTGTCGCCCTCTTTTACCCGGTCCACTGAAACGCGTTCGCGTTCGCCTGATCCGGTGATTCGAATCACGGAGGAGATGTTCTTTTCCCGCGCCCAGAGTTGCTGCCGGTTCCTTTCGAGTAGACGGAGGTGCATCCATCTTCCCCCGAGCATGAGGAATGCGAAGGTGGCGACGAAGTCAAAATAGAGCATCCCTTCGAGGTCGAAGATGAGGCCTGCGAGCGAGCCGAGGAATGCGGCAATGAGTCCCAGGGAAATCGGGACGTCCATGTGAAGTGTTTTTGCGCGGAGCGCTGAAAGGGCGCGCTGAAAAAAGTAGGAGCCCCCCACTGCGAGAGCGAGGGAGGCTGAGGCGAATGAGACGAGCGTGAAGAGGCGGGAGAGTTCGTCGCTTGTCTCCAGCCCGAGATAGGATGGCAGGCTGAAGGCCATCGTGTTCATCGCGAGACCCGCGGTGACGCCGAGCCGGGTGAGGAGTGAACGGCTCTCCTTCGGGAGCTCAAACTCTTCATCTGTGAGGAGGCTCGCGGGGTAGCCATACTGGTTCAGGGTCTGAACGAAATTCACGACATCCAGCTCGCCGGGATTCCACCAGATTGTGAGGATGGAGCGGGTTGTGTCCGAATTGATTTTGAGTGCTCCGGAATGTTGGCGAAAGAGGTGATCGATTAGCCAGACGCACGCAGTGCAGGAGAGATTGCCGATTCGCAAAGCGAGTTTCGCCGCGGTGTCGTTCGAGGTGACATTGGACTCCGCCTCTTGAATTGCTTCGCGCAGTTCCTCCTCTTCGTCTCTTCCCAGCGATTGCACGGAGGCGGGTTGCAGCACTTTCTGCCCGAGGAGGTCGTAGAATGATCCGAGCCCGCCTGATTGAATGAGGTCGTGAACGACGCGGCAGCCCGAGCAGCAGAATTTTTCCTCATCGAATCGCGGGAGAAAGAGATTCCCGCAATGGGTGCATTCCCGTTTCTCCGATGAGGCCTGCGCGGGGCGGGCTTTGCTTTCGGACTGGCTCAGGGAATTCTTCATTCGATCTCGAGATCGCACCGGCAGGTGGATCCATCTCCCATTTTATCTCCTGCAATCCCACCGGGAAGCATAGAAAAATGCCATATCAGGGAGACCGCAGCAGCTGCGGCGAGACTGCGTTTAGCGTAGAGAAATCCTTTTGCCCCCAGTTTCCGGTTCACCCAGGCAGAGCCCAATTGGACAGCGGCTATCGCCGGAATCGGCCCGAGTCCGAAGGCGAGCATGATTTCAGCGCCGCGGATCGCCGATCCGCTCGCGAGGGCGAGGGCGAGAATGGCGTAAAGCGGACCGCAGGGAAGCAGTGGGGTTGCCAGTCCGATGATGGTGGCCCGGGCCGGTGTCGGGAGCGATAGCGTTTTCAGTCGGATCGCGGTGGTGACTTTGTTCAAGCCGGGGATCGCTCCCATTTTTTTGTCCAATCCGAATACGATCGCGATGAGGAAAAGTATCAGCAAAGCTGGAAGCCACGAGATACCGTTGATGGAAAAAGAGAGGCCCAGTTGTCCTCCGATAAAGCCGGCAAGGCCCCCTGCGATTGAGTAACCGACCAGTCGAAAGAAGTGATAGAGCCCTACCGAGGCGATGGCGGGACCATGGCCTGCGATTCCCAGACCGCAGGTGAGTAAACCGCACATCCCTGCGCAGTGCAGGCTCGTGGCCAGACCGGCGATAAAAAGGCTTCCCAGCGTGATTGTTGCGGAATCAATCGTCATGGTTGTTCCGGTTCCCCGACTGATTCAAGCGGGATAGACTCCGGCAGGTGAGTGATGGAAAGGCGTAAAAGGAACGCCCATCCTGTCATGAGAATTATGAAAGCAATGATGACCCAAATCCAGGGGCGTTTTTTGAAGAATTCGATCATGTCGCGGCTTTATTCTTTTCGCAGGGTGTAGGCACTGGGCCCGAGGAACTCGATCGAATCTTCGATGGTGAAATCTCCCGGGGTGACGACCGCTTTGACCTTGATCGTAAATTCGCCCTCGTAGTGTTCTTTGGGGACCTGAACCATGACCGTCTTTGTCGTTTCCTCTCCCGGAGTGAGTTCTACAGAATTTTCCACGCCCGTGAGAAATGCTCCCTCGGGAAGGTTCTCGAAAGTAAGATCGAAAGTCGTGGGGTTATTCTGTTTTGTGACGAGTTGGAGGCGGTACTGATTTCTCACGTTCGTCTCGTCAACGTAGTAGGGATTCCCGGTCATCCTCACCAGTTCAAGTTTGGCATTGTGGATTCCTGAGAGAAACAGCGTCAGGACGGTGAGCCCGAGAACGATGAAGCCGGTGTAGAGGGCGATACGCGGCCTCCAGATGCGTGTCTTTTCGCCCTGAAGGCCTTTGTGGGAATCGTAGCGGATCAAACCGAGGGGGCGTTTGATCTTTTCCATGACGCCATTGCAGGCATCGATACAGGCGGCGCACCCGATACATTCCAGCTGAAGTCCGTTTCGAATATCGATTCCTGTGGGACAGACCTGAACGCATTTATTGCAGCCGATGCAATCCCCTTTAGTGGGATCCGATTTTTTGCCGCGGGGCTCGCCGCGTTTTGCATCGTAACCGATCACCACGGTTTCGTCGTCTGTCAGGGCCGATTGGATCCGGCCGTAAGGGCAGAGAATGATACAGAATTGCTCGCGAAACCAGCTGAATGAAAAATAGAGACATCCTGTGAGAAAGAGCATCACCCCGAAGGTTTTGAAATTCTTCAGAGGCGAGTCGATGATGTATTGATAGAGCTTCGGAATCGAAACGAAGTAGGAAATGAAGACGTGCGCGATTGCGAGCGATAGAAGCACATAGATTCCGTGTTTGACGACACGGCGAATGATTTTCTCTTTGGTCCAGGGGGCGGCGTCGAGTCTTCTCCGGTTGGCGGCATCCCCGTCGATGATCCGCTCGACCCTGCGATAGAGGTGCTCGAGAAAGACGGTGTAGGGGCAGGCCCAGCCGCACCAGAGACGTCCGAAGAGGGCCGTGACGTAGAAAAGTGTGAATCCCAGACCGGTGAGAAGGAAGAATCCTATCCAGAGATCCTCGGACAGAAAAGTCAGGCCGAAGAAATGAAACCGGCGTTCAGCGAGATCGAGAAATACGGCGGGAAAGCCGCCTACGGGGATCCATGGCAGAAGGACGTAGATCGCAATCAACAGAGCCCCGAACAACCGTCTCCAGAGCATGAACGGTCCGTTCACATCTGAGGGGTGGAGGAAGTATCGAGACCCGTCTTCGTTTACCGAAGTGAGGGTGTCGAGATTACGGTCTTTCTGGGTTGCCATTGGATGGAGGAGGAGGCGTAACCTGCCGGGAAGGTCAGGTTTTGTGGTAGCTCAGGATGTAGGCCACGACCTGGGCGATTTCGGCCGGCCCGAGCTGGGATTTCCACGCGATCATCCCCTTGGTAATGTCAGGAGATCCATTGGTAATCGTTCCCATGATCTTCAGCGGCTCGCCTCCGTAGAGCCACTCTGCGTCGTTGAGGGGGACTCCGGGAAGTTTGAGACCACTCATTGTTGCTGAGAGGTCGGCCCCGTGACAGGCGACACATTTGGTATCGAAAATCGCTTTTCCCGCTGCGACGTGAGCGGCGTCGAGACTCATTTCCCGAAGTGAATCGTCGTTCAACGTCGCCATCATGTTCTCAAGCTCCTGGTTCTTCTTCTCTTCGATCGCGGCGAGTTGACTGTCGAGATGCTCATAGTCGTTTTGAATATGAAAAGGGGACTGGTAGTAGGCCACCCACGCGAAGATGAAATACACGATCATAATGTAGAACGTGAAAAGCCACCAGTTAGGCAGGTTTTGATCGTATTCTTCAATGCCGTCGAAAACATGTTCTCGAATGACAATTTTGTCTTTGGAGTCGTCAGATTGGCTCATCGTTCTGTTTGGTTATCTCTATTGTCTTCCAGAGGGATGTGTGAGATGCGATCGACATCGTCTTTACTCATCGTAAAGGCGCGGATCAGGATCATGATGAAAGCTCCTCCGATGAGGGCGAAGCAAACGTAGGGCACATAGTCATGCCAGCTTTCGAGAATGACGCGTCTGAACATATCTGGAAGGAGTTAGTTTTCTTCTTTTTCGGGGGCAGCTTCCGGTTTTACGACCCGGAGTTCGTCGGGGATTCCGGGAACGACGCCCTGTGGCTTCGTTGGGCCAGCTTCGGGTTTTTCAACCTCTTCGTAGCTTCCCAGTTTCTGGAGGTAGGCGATCAGAGATACGATTTGCTTTGAGGCGAGATGGTCACGGGCTTCTGTCTCTGTAGCCGGTTCTTTTTCGTCTTCTCCAACCGGAATATTGACCTGGGCGTCGACAAGCGTTTTTGCAATCGCGAGCGCCTGTTCACGGGCTCCCTGCTCGATCTCATCGGGTGTCATGATGGGATAAGGCACTCCGATTCGCTGCTGCACTGCAATCTTGCCGGGCAGAACTTTGAAATCGATTTCCTTCTGGAAGAGCCATGGGTAGTTCGGCATCCGCGACTGTGCGTTGATCGCACGGGGATTGAGCATGTGAAGGTAGTGCCAGTCGTTTCCGCGAACACCGCCTTCACGGGCGAGATCGGGACCGGTTCGTTTTGATCCCCACTGGAATGGGTAATCGTAGATCGATTCGCCGAGTCTTGAGTATTCACCGTAGCGGAGCACGTCGGGAACGAGCATCCTGATCATCTGAGAGTGGCAGTTGTAGCAACCCTCACTGACGTATAAATCACGCCCCGCGAGTTCAAGCGGAGTGTAGAGCGTCTGCAACCGGTCTTCGACGTTGGCTGCGCGGTTCACCGTGATCGTAGGCATGATTTGAATGATACCACCGAGTGCCACCGCAATAATAACGAGGACGGTAAAGGGGAGGTAATTCTCCGAAACATCGTCATACCATTTCGACCAGGTTGCGGTGTTTGCTCTGAATCGCTTCACCGCGAGATAGGAGAATACGAGTGTGACGACGAGGGCCATGTGACTTGCTCCCGGGGGGAGGAAGATCCAGAGAATCGCAAAGAAAATTCCCCAGAAGGTGTAGGTGACAGGGTCGTTTCTGAAAGCGGCACCCCAGGTCATTTGATCCTTCTTCATATCCGGATCATCAAAGACTTCGCGGGTTTCGTTAACCGGGCTTCCCGATTTTGCGGTCTTGTAGATATTCACTACGAGGAGAAGGAATCCCGTGAGGTAGAGTGTTCCCCCGATGGCGCGGAAGAGCATGAGCCACTGGATTTTGTCCACTGTCTGAACGAACTCGTTTACGAGACGGGTTCCGGTCGCGTCGGTTTCATTGAGCATGAGACCCTGGATCACTCCGGCGAACCAAAGTGAGGCGACGTAAAGGAGGATACCGACCAGTCCGATCCAGAAGTGAAAGTTCGCGAGGGTTTTTGAGTAGAGCGGTTTTCCCCAGAGCTTCGGCGCGAGCCAGTAGAACATACCTGCTGCCATGAAACCGTTCCAACCGAGGGTTCCGCTGTGAACGTGTCCAACGATCCAGTCCGTGTAGTGAGCGAGCGCACTGACCGAACGAATAGAGAGAAGGGGACCCTCGAAGGTCGACATGCCGTAAAAGGTGATCGCGGCAACGAAGAACTTGATGACCGGGTCTGTCCGCAGTTTGTCCCAGGCTCCGCGGAGGGTGAGAAGACCGTTGATCATCCCCCCCCAGGACGGTGCCCAGAGCATGAGGCTGAAAAAGACACCGAGGAGCTGCAACCACTTGGGAAGGGCTGTGTTTAAGAGGTGGTGCGGTCCGGCCCAGATATAGATGAAAACGAGGGACCAGAAGTGAACGATCGAAAGTCTATAGGAATAGACCGGGCGGTTCGCCGCCTTCGGCAAATAGTAATACATGATTCCGAGAATCGGAGTCGTGAGGAAGAAGGCGACCGCGTTGTGTCCATACCACCACTGAACGAGGGCATCCTGAACGCCGCCGAAGACAGGGTAGGCGTGTACGAGACTCGTGGGGATCTGGAGGTGGTTCACGATATAGAGCATCGCCACGGTCACGATGGTCGCGATATAGAACCACAGCGCCACGTAGAGCGATTTTTCGCGTCTGACCTTGAGTGTCAGGAAAAAGTTGAGAGCGAATACCACCCAAATCACAGTAACTGCAATATTGAGAGGCCAGATCAGCTCGGCGTATTCTTTACCGCGAGTCAATCCTGCAGGGAGAGTCAGCGCTGCACCGACAATAATCAGCTGCCAGCCCCAGAAGTGGACTTTGGAGAGCACATCCGAAAAGGTTCGGGCGTTACAGAGGCGCTGGGTGGAGTAGTAGATCCCGCAGAACATCATGTTGCCGACGAAGGCGAAGATCGCCGCATTGGTGTGCAGGGGGCGAAGACGTCCGAAGGTGAGGTACTCGATACCGTCAGATTTGAACCGAAAGCTCTCGGGGAGCCAGCTCGTCATCATTTCAAAAATGTGACCGTTAACCTGCCAGAAGTTCAGCTGGAAAGCGCAAATCACGCCCACTAACATCGCGACGACGCCCCAGGTGATGGAAGCGATCATGAACCATCTCGGAGTCTGGTCGTCGAACTCAATCGTTATTTTGTTTTTTGTCGTGGTATCGCTACTCATCGGTACTTTTTTCTGAAAGGTTTTTCTCTGCGGTCACTTCGCCCGGTGTCGGACTGAGGGGCGGTCGGGTCAGTTCGTCACCACGAAACGGAATCAATGAGTCCTGATCTGCACACGAATCCCGGTTCTGACGCATTCTTACGAAGAGCAGCAGAAAAAAGATGGCAAAAAGAACACTGAAAAGTGTGGTGAGAACGATGACTTCCATTCGAAGCATTCTCCTGGAGGAGGAGATTTGCCAGACCGTCATCGCAGGCGTGAAACAAAGCTCCGCATTTTTAGTGAAGGCTTGCGCAAAATTTGCGTTTCTTTTACCATTTCGAGCGTAAGTGATCTTAAGATGGGAGACTATACGGAGTCAGATGAACTATTCAGGCGTGTCGCAAGATCAGAGCTGTATGCGCAGTTCTGTACCGCTTTTGAGGCAGCCACGGGGATGACTCTTCAAATTCACGATGCAGACATGAAGATGGACCCTTCTGCATCGGGAAAAGCGAACCCGTTTTGCAAGACGATTAACAAGTCCAATCGTTGTCCCGATTGTGTGACGGCGGCTAATTGTGTCATTGCAGAAGCGAGTCACTCGCCCAAATCGTTCGACTGTTTTGCCGGGTTGACTGAATCGGCGGTTCCCATTCTGGCGGGGCAGATTCCGATCGCCTACCTGACTACCGGCCAGGTGTTTACAGAGGAGGCGCCTCCGGTAAAATGGGAGGTGATAGTGGAACGCCTCGCTTCGTCCGGTTTCGGCGAAGCTGAAATTACTGATTTAGAGGAGAAGTGGAAAGCGACGAAGCGTCTCAACCCGGATCAGTATGAGGGAATGATCACCCTTCTGGCGGTCTTTTGCGGTCAACTTTCGGATCTCGCCGGAAAACTGATTCTTCAGCAGCAGAGTTCTGATCCCGAGGTCGTGGTCAAAGCGAGGCAGTATGTCAGTGCCCATCTCGCTGACCGTATTGATTTGGCGGATGTTTCCCGTCACGTCGGGATGAGCCAGTATCACTTCTGTAAGGTGTTCAAGCAGGCCTCGGGCCTTACGTTTAAGCAATACCTCACCCGCCGACGTGTAGAATGGGCGAAGTGTCGTCTCCGTAAACCGGGGGCCCGCGTCACAGAGGTTGCCTACGACGTTGGTTTCGGTTCACTTTCGCAGTTCAATCGCAGTTTTCAGCAGGTGCTCGGTTCCTCTCCCACCGAGTGGCGCACCAAAGAATTGCAGAAAATGGCCTGAGACATGCTCCCTTCCATTTTTTAAGAAATTTCTTCGAAATTGACCGTATTCGGGACGTTTTTTGTAAAATGCGGCTCAAAAGTGATAGAAATCGCTTGTTTGATTGCCGTTTATTCAATAACTTGTAGACAGTATTGGTAGCGGTTATATTTTCCAAAATTAATAGGCTCTTCGTAAAGGGCCGCCTCTTCTCCCCTGAATGAGTGAATTAGATCTCGACTCACTATCTTTTGCAGAGTCGCTGGGCAAAGGCTCATGCGGTGAAGTCTTTGCGTTGAGTGGTCAATCGTCAAAGCGAGTGGTGAAGCAGTTTTCCGCCATGGCGATTGATCGGAAAATTCTCACTCGAACCCACCGGCGTCTTACCGCCTCGCCCCGAATTGAAGGGATTCCGGAAGTGTTCGCCTCACGCTTTGACAGCGCTCCCTATCTTGCGGTGACCGAGAGGATCGATGGTGGGCCTCTCGATGATCTTGTTTCCCGAAAGGAAAGTGAGGCATGGACGATTATCCGCCGACTGGTGGAGATTCTGGGGCAGGCCCACAAGCAGGGGGTGTTCCACGGACATCTCCACAGTGGAAATATTCTTGAGAAGAAAACGGTCATTTCTAAAAAGGAGACCGATACGGGTTACTTTGTAACGGATTTTGGAACCGGTCTTGTCGGCGAGGTTTATCATCTCGATCTCGGCGATTCGGTCTACTACGCAGCCCCTGAACAACTCATCAGTGATGGTGGTCAGTGGGATAACGGCGAGGTGCAGCGATGGGATGTTTACAGTTTCGGAGTGATCGCCTACCGGCTCTTGAATGGCCGGTTTCCGAGAGGAGCCGCTTATTTGAAGACGCACGAACGGGAGGTCGCCGCGAGTGGGGGACGCCCCGTTCAGGTGAATATTCAGGCCTTTCTTCAACAGGTTTTCGAAGATGGTGAGCCTTCCTGGGGAAAATCCTTCGGGCTCAGTCAGGAGTTCAAACTTTACCGGGAGATCATTGATGGTTGTCTCCAACTGGATCCCGCTAAGAGACCTGTGGATTTGCGCGAAGTGCGCAATCAGTTCCGGAGTTTGCAGCATCGCTTCGCTCTTGAGGATGCGGAGGAGCGTGTTCTCAAAGAAAAGCGGAAGCAGAAGGCTAAGCTGTTCGGGGCTAGAGCCGTTGCCTGTTGCCTCGGTATTTCATTTCTCGGTGCGACCTATTTCCTGATCGAGTACTTGCGAAAAACATCCTTCTTTCAAAACAAGGTGACGGAGCTCGATCAGATGGTTTTTACCCAGAAAGCGCACATCAACCATCTCGATGAACGCTGGGCCGAGACGGTCACTGATCTGAAGAAATCACGGGAAGCGGCTGATACTTTTTTCCAGAAAATGGCTCAGGGGGACAATGCCGGCGGCAGTGGCGTTGCTTCGCTGCGAACCGAAGATTTGGAGAAATCCCGTGAGTATTACCTGAAGATTCTCGCCGATTCCGGGACAGGCGACAGCGCCCCTATCGAAGAGGCCCGGGCGCTCCACAGTCTCGCTCATATTGAGCGGAAAATGGACTTATCGGATCGTGCGATTCAGCATTTCGAGGATGCCATCACAGCTTTCAATTCGTTTCTGAAGGAAGGGACTGCTCCCGGGGATGCCATTGATATTCATATGAGGCTTGCCGACTCCTACGAGAGTATCAGTGCTTTGCTCGAAAACCCCATTGGAGACGAAGCCCTTCTCTCACTTGAAAAGGCAGTGGATCATTTCGACAAAGTGATCGAACTCAAGCCGGACGATGAATCGGTGATCATGAGGCAGGCGGGAACGAGCTTCCGTCTCGGATATGCCTATGATGCGCATCAGCGGTATAAGGATTCGATCAAGGCCTATTCCCAGTCGGCGGATCTGGCGATTGTGCTGAAGGATACGGAACACGATTCCCCTCAGCTCACCGATTTGGTGGGGAAACTACAATTTCAGGTGGCGCGGTCCTTGCGGTTGGATGGCCGGATCGACGAGTCCATCAACGCCCATGTTGCTTCGATGGAAACCCTCGAGTCACTGCGTAGCGTCAATGGCTTCTCTCCGTTGCAGTCGATTCAAATGGCCTCCAGCTTCATCGAACTGGGAGAACTTTTCGCTTTGCGTGAGGCGAACGAAGAGGAGCTCGATCAGTTGTATAATGAATCCCTGCGGCTTCTCACTCCTTTGAATACCGAGAATCCCGGTGACGTTGAGGTGGCGATGCTCCTGTGTCGCAGCCTCGTTCATTTGGGTGAGCTGGAAAGGACTCAGGATCATTGGTCCTCCGGTTATCGCCTTTCCGTCCAGGGGATCGAAGCGCTTAAGGAGTCTCTGGAAATCACACCGGGGAATGCCGAAGGACTGATTCTCCTGTCTGAGTCACGACTCGAGCATCTCAAGTTTCTGGAAAACGAGAAAGAGGCTCGTGTCAGGGTTTTGTTGAGTGGAATCGAAGCGGCGGAAGAGGCCGGGAAACTGTTGCAGGCCGACTCCGCAGTGGAGAATCCGATTCGCTCGAATCTGAAGCTCCAGCTCGGAGAAGTTTTCACGAGCTACGGAGAGCTTTGCAAATCGATTGGCGAAACGGATACTTCGGTGCGCTGTCATGAATTCGCAGCGACGCAGCGAAGCGAGGTCAGCGATTCGTCAGGCACCTGAGAAGTGGCTGACGGGAATGCGAGCGCGAGCCGGGCGGGTTACTTCTTTTTCGCCTTCTGGCCTTTTTGCCCTTTCTTCTTACCCGCCGGCCTGGGTTTCAGCCAATCCCCGGTGAAGTAGTCAATACGGCGTTGGGCTTCGCCTTTCACGTTCTCAAAATTGGAAGCGTCGAAGGGATAGGAAAGTCTCGAGTGATCGTGGAAGAGAGCGGCCGCGTTCAGTGCGATCAGCTGGGTGACCTCGTTGTCGGCGTGATTGACAACATCGATCAGGGTCGTTCTAGGATCAATTTTTCCGGTGAGCCCCAGAAACTCGGCAGCGCGGACACGCACCGCAGTGCTTTCATCTTCCAGAAGCGGTTTTGCGAGCCTCGCGAGATCGCTCGCTTCCTCACCGAATGCCGCACAAACCGTTGCGGCCCAGTAACGCTCTCCCGCATTCTCTGAGGTCAAAGCGGCTTGAAGATCCTCGTAGACGTCAGAGTAGGGACGCAGCATGAGATCGGCGGTGCGGATCATCGCTCCGATTTCCTCTTTCCTCGATCTTCCGTAAGCAACGGGATCCTCCATCGCTTCGGCATACAGTTTGTCCTCGGGGTAGAATCCGAGATCGGGCATTCCCACGAGTTTTTCACGAAGCTGCTCGCGCATCTCGGAAAGTTTTGCCTGATGATCGGGATCGTCGGCGAGGTTGTTGACCTCGTGCGGGTCGGTCGAAAGGTCGAAGAGCATCTCCGGTGCCTTCGGTTCGAAGAACTGACGCTGGTCTGATCCGAGTTTTCCCTGGTTGTAGAGATCGCGCCACTCGCGATAGGCGAGCATGAAGTAGCGGTAGTTGTTCTGAAGGCCGTCGGGCAGATAGGGCTGGTAATTCCGGATGTATTTCCAGTCTCCCACGCGGAGTGAGCGGCAGAGGTCGTATTTCTCGTCGAAGCGGTCCGCATGGCCGAAGGTGGAATCCTGCTTATTAACCTCTTCCATCGATACGCCCTCCCCGAGGAAGGGGCGCCCGTCCATTTGCTGAGGAATCGGCACACCTGCGAGTTTGAGAGCTGTCGGGGCGAAATCGACAAAGCTCACGAAGCCTTTCTGCCTCGTGCCCCGTTCCGCATCGACGAGGTGCTTCCAGTTTTCCGGAATACGAATCACAAGGGGAACATGAAGCCCCGATTCGTAGATGTAGCCTTTGCTGCGCGGGAGAACACCGCCGTGATCGCCCAAGTAAAAGACGAACGTGTCTTCGAGAACGCCGTCTTCTTCAAGTTTTGCAATCGTCTTCCCTACGATCTCATCGATCGTCTGAATCTTGTCGAGATAGCTCGCATAGGTGTATCGAAACAGTTCCGTGTCGGGGAAGTAGGTGGGAAGAGTTACTTTGTCAGGATCATTGACCGTCTTTTCAGTGGCGAAGGTTTCCTCGCTGAAATGGAGTTTGCCCTCATGCGACTCCGAGTGGCTCTGCATGTGAAAGAACGGCTGCGATGAATCCTTGCGGTTGCGCCAGTCGGCCTTGCCGGATGAGTCGTCCCAGGTCCCGTCTCCTTTGACTGCGTTGTAGTCTTCTTTGGAATTGTTGGTCGTGTAGTAGCCGGCCTCCTTCAGATAGTGGGGGAAGAGTTCGAAATTTTTGGGCAGTTGGGCGAGTTTTGATTTTCGGTGAAAAGCCGTACCAATCCGCGGCGCGTAGCAGCCCGTCGCCAGAGTCGTTCTCGCAACGGAACACACCGCGCCATTGGAAAAGGCGTGATCAAAAACGAGACCATTTCCGGCGAGCGCTTCGATGTGCGGGGCTTCCACGCCGGCCTCATCAAACAACTTGAGGTAGTGCTTGGAATTATCTTCGGAGACGATCCAGACGATATTCGGACGATCAGCGGCATTCAGGTTTCCAAGAAAGGTAACGACTGCTGCGATGAGAAGGAGGAATCGAATCATGCTTCAGCATGTCGAAAAAGGGGCGTCGATGCAAACGGCATTTTCATCAGCGAGGTGACGAAATTCCGCTTCCACATCAGGTGCAACCGCTCAGTAGCCAAGGCCCCAGTCACCTGAGTAAGGCTCGCTCGGGAGCGCTTTTCCGCCGCTGGGAGCGGTGAGAGGACCCATTGTCATGCGCTGCCCCAGTTTGAGCTGACGGTGACGCTGTCCAAGTCGGTCGCAGCAGGTTGTGAACTCCTCCGTGCTCGGGTTGCCCTTGTCGAAAAGATCAAAATGGCCTGGAATAACGAGACTCGCGCTGATCGCTTTCGCGAGTGCGGCCGCCTCAAAGCCGTTCATGCTTTTTCCTCCCCCGATATTTCCCGCATCGCCGTTGACCGGGAGAAAGGCGACATTGACGGACCAGCGCCGCACCTCTTTGACGAGGTTGGTGTGCCAGACTGTTTCACCGCTGTGATAAATCGCGAAGGGGCCGAAAAGAATGACAAAGCCCAGGTCCTTCGAATTGCCCTCGGGATCACGACGGATTTTGGGATTGGCACAGTTGATGCCGTGAAAATCAAACTGCCCGCTTCGAATGTAAGTGCCGGCATTTACGCCGAGAAGGGGAGGGGCATCTTTTCCCAGGATTTCGTCGGCTTCCGCGATGTTCCCTGCGGGGACGATCATTTTTAAATTGGGATTCGCCGCCCGGAGCGGAAGAATTGTCTCAGGGTCGAGACGGTCCGGATCATTGTTCGTAGCGACGACGAGATCGATTCCGGTCAATTTCAGAGGATCGATGACCCGCTCGGAAATACGGTTCAAAGGTTCGTCGGTTCCGGAGTGATCACGCGAGATGGAATCGGAAAGATAGGGATCGATGAGTAAGCCGAACTTGTCCCATTTCAAGAGGAAGCCGCTCTGGCCAAGCCACCAGATATGAATCGCCCCGGTGACTCCGTCAGCGTCCGCGAAATCGGCGAGAAAATCTTCGTCTTGTTGAACGGGAACTATCATCGTTTTTCAAACCACATCGGAAATAAGCACCGAATGCGGTGTGCGGTATACTTTATTAGCTTATCCTAGATTCCAGATAAAGTATACTTTGCAAAATATTCTCACACCTTTTTGTCGTTCCTCAAATCATAAACCGGCCCCATAGGACCCGTTTTGGGGCAAAAAGCGGGCGCGAAGCCGAATCATGGCGTCCCGGTGAAGCTCTCGAGCTTATTCCCCGCTGCCGAGGGGAACGACAGGGCGTTTTCTCGGCTGCGCTTTGATCTCCACTTCGAGGTGTTGATTGGGTTCCACTTTTTCGAGCTTCTGAAAGGACTCTTTTTCGCCGGGGGAGAAGAATTCGATCGACTCGATAACGTCAGCGTTGCCAACTCCGATCGTGATTTGGCTGTGGGAATCGAGGTGCCGCGTGATGGGGTGCACAATCCAGTCTTTGTCACGCACCTGAAGCTCAATACGCGCTCCCGGAGCGGGGCGCGACAAGTGGAGGCTGATCCAGGCCGGGGCGGCATCAGTGGCCTCAAGACGTCGAACGGTGCCGTCGTCGTTGGCAACGAGGAGATCGATCATGCCGTTGGCGTCGAGGTCGGTGCTCACCACTTTCACGGGTGAGTCGAGAAAGGCCCCTCCGCTCACCGCGCTGACTTCGCGGAATCCACTGCCCACCTGATTCCAGAAAAGGCGATTCGTTTGCAGGGTTTCGGTGCCGACGATGAGATCCTCGAATCCGTCGCCATCAATGTCGGCAGTCGCCATCGATGTTACCGGAACTGTGACGTTGACTCCCGAATCTTCGGTAACATTTCTAAAGCGTGCTTTTCCGAGATTCCGGAAGACGGCGACCCTGTTTTTGTCCGGTCCCGCTTCCCCTTTAGCGATGACAAGATCGAGTGAGCCATCATTGTCAAAATCGGTGAAAAGAGGTATTCCGGCCGTCTTGCCGGTTTCGAGATCGGACTCGACGGAAACGTCTTCAAATCGCCACTCTTCCCAGGTTTCTCCCGGTTTCGTCACGCAGAGTTGGTCGGCGCGGTCTTCGAGACCGAGATAAACATCGGGCAAACCGTCACCGGTGAAGTCCGCCGTTTCTATGGTTTTGATTCCCTTGTGAACCCACCACTTTAAATCCCACGCTACGGGTTGAAACGCGCCGCCGCTGGTCTGGTGATACAGCTCAAGGGGGTGATCGTGGTTCCCGACCAGCAGATCGAGAAGCCCGTCGCCATCGTAATCCAGCCACGCCGCAGCGCTCGTATCGCTGAATGCGAGGAGACCTTTCTCGATCGTAACGTCTTTCATCCCGCCGTTACCGTCGTTCTCAAGCAGGGAATTGGGGAGGCCTTTTCCTCTGATTAAAAAGGCGTCGAGGTCACCGTCTCCGTCAAAATCGGCTTCGACTATTTTGTCGGCCGGTGTTGTCAGGGGCCAGGCGCTGCCGGGGGTGAGCGTGCCATCGCTGTTGATTGAATTGATTTGGCTGCCTCCGTTGGAAACAATCTCGAGTCCCGGTTTTCCGTCAAAGTTACCTGTCGCAATCGGACCGGATTGCTCCAGAGCCGTCGGTATCAGTCTCACGGGGAAGGTCTCTGATTCGAGCACCGGTTGAGTTTTGATTCGCAGCGGGGCCGGCACCTGGGACGCGGGGATCTTCATCGCCGCGAGGGCGAGATTGAACCGGAAAAGATCCTCTTCCGTGGGTTTGCTCTCGGTATTCTGCTGGACCCCGAGAATAAATGATTTCAATCCTTCCCCGTCTCTCGCCGCGGCCTTTTCTCCATAGGGAAGCGGAGCGTCGGGGAGCTTTGCGAGGAGAATCGCATTGCGGCTTTTCTGAGGCGGGGGAACGATTTCCCTTTCGGCTGCAAGCGCCTCCAGAATAGCTTCCATCGACTGACCTTCGAACCGGTTCAGCAGCTTCTGATCGATCCGGCGGGGACGGTCCCGGGGGATTTCAGCAGTGAATTCAGGAGGGCTCAACTCAAGCCAGCCCGCAATCGTCGGCCATCTCATCACCGCAATGGCTCCGAGAGCAACGAGGAAGATTCCTACGAGAATCAGGGTGAAGGTTCGTTTCGACATGGGTTGAGAAACCTTACTATAAACCGCTCCTGAGTTTCTGCCTGCGTGTTTTCCGGCAACTCAAGAGAACTCCTGCCAACGCTTCAGGACATCGAGAGCGCGACCCTCGTCGAGGACGATGTTGGCAATCTCGATTCCTTCACGCAAATTGTCAGCGAGGCCGCAGATGACGAGACCGGCCGCAGCGTTGAGCGTCACCACGTCCCGCTTTGGTCCGGTCACTGAGCCGTCGAGAATCCCCGTCAGAATTTCCGCGTTCTCTTCGGCAGTTCCTCCACGTAAATCTTCGATCCCGCCGGTTCGAAAGCCGAACACATCAGGTGTCACGAAAGAGGGGACTGACTCATTTTCCTGAGTCGACCAGACCTGGGTTTCCCCGAGAGTGGAGAATTCGTCCATTCCCTCGCCCGTATCGGTTTTCCCGTGAACTGCCCAGGCGCGCTTGCGACCGAGTTGCTTCAAAATCTCAGCAAAAGTTTCGCCAACTTTCGGGTCGAACACCCCGATGAGCTGATAAGTCGGGCGGGCAGGATTCAAGAGGGGGCCGAGCAGGTTGAAGATCGATCGCTGGCCATTCTTGGCGAGCGACTTGCGAACAGGCGCGACGACTTTGAAAGCCGGGTGGTAGTCCTGAGCAAAAAGGAAGCCGGCTCCGACCTTTTCAACACAGCGGCTGAAATCTTCAGGCGGAAGGTCAATTCGGATGTCGAGCGCTTCCAGCACATCCGCACCGCCGCTTTTGGAGGTGATACCGCGGTTGCCGTGTTTCACCACAGCGGCTCCGGCTCCGGCGAGAACGAAAACGCTCGTGGTAGAGATGTTGAAGAGGTCCAGTTTGTCTCCACCGGTTCCGCAGACATCAATCAGAGGCTTTCTGATTTTCTTGCGATTCAGCTGAGGATCGACGGCACGATCGAGGAACTCGGAGGCAAATCCTGCAATTTCCTCCGAGGTTTCACCCTTCTCTGAGAGGGCTGAAAGGAAGTCCACTTTCTGCTTCACGGGGGCTGACTCATCGAGAAGAATCTTCGCTGCTTCGGCGATGTCCTCTTTCGTTAGCGAGTTATTTTCTTTCAGTTTTCCCGTCAGTTCCTTCATGGGGGGAATGAACACCGGCGCTTCGCAGTTGCCAATGAGGAAATTATATCTGAGAGTCTTTTTTGATTTCCTCTCTGAATGTCTTCTCAAAAGCCAGTTCAAGATTCCTTCAAAGGCGACCTGATTCTTGCCGATCCGGCCCTGAAAGAGCCGACATTTTTCCAAAGTGTGCTCTTAATTACGGAGCATAGCGAAGAGGCGGGAGCGCTCGGCTATATCCTCAATCGCCCACTGGGTAAGGGCGTGGGCGATTTGCTGACCGAAGATTCCCTCCCTGCGAAGCAGCGGAACCGCCTCCTCGACGTTCCTGTCTTTCTCGGTGGTCCCGTCAGCACCGAACACCTCACTTTTGCGGCCCTGGGATGGTCCGAAGCGGAGGGGGAATTGCAATTTTCGACCCATTTATCGGCTGCTGAGGCGGTTTTATACGAAATGGAAGGCTTCCATATTCGTGCTTTTGTCGGATATTCCGGTTGGTCCGGGGGACAACTTGAAGACGAAATGGATCGTAAATCGTGGATTTCCCACAAGCCGGAACGCACCATTATCGAGCTCGAAGACGTCGACGATCTCTGGAAATCGCTCCTGCGCGACCTGAGCCCCTATTACAAACTCATCGCCGACGAGCCGGATGATTTGGGGATGAATTGAGGATCAACCCAACAGGGTATGGTCATCGAGGTAACCCTGTCAGGTCGAAGTGATGGGGGGGGCTCAAGCTCGCGATGAGAGCTTTCTCCGAACCTTTCAGGTCCGGTAATTGAGTTCAGATTTCACCCCCGGGCGTTACGCTTCGCTTCACACCGTGTTATTCTCTTTCGAGCCTATTGCGCTAACGCTTTATCGTAGCCGTCACCCTTTTTACAGAACTTTTACAGGCTGTGGACACTGCGTTCACACATACTCTTTGTATCTCCGCTAGAGTGACGGCCTATGAGAAAACTATCAATCACTCTGTTCATTATTACTTTCCTCTCAACGGCGGCGTTCTCCCGTGTCCATGCGGAGGATTCACCGCTCGTCGGAACCTGGGTCAATACGAACGAAGACACGAGAGCCTGCCCGAAATTTGAAATCACTCTCACCAATGAAGGAACCGCTTCATTCACCTGGTGGGGAAAAACAGGTTCGACGCACACTGAATACGGACCGTTTCCCATGTCGCTCGATGAAGACGGCAAAACGGGGACAGCTACGCACACTACCAAATTCTCAGAAATGGTCTTTACCGTTAAAATGAAGGGGAGCAGGGCGGCCATGGAGATGGCCACGAAATACACCGACGACTCGGGGCGGAATGCTTTTGAACTGGAGGAGAAGTTCGAGAAGAAAAAGTGAGGCGTGGAAACTCTACATCACCTCCAGAATCATCAGTGAGGGCTCATCGAGAATGAACCCTGTCGTCTTTCCGATGATCTGATTTCGAAGGGGGGATGCGGGACCTAACACGGTTGCCGAATCCCCGTCTTCGGTAGTGAGCTGGAGCCCCCCGCCTGCAGGGGCGAGGAGGTAGTAGACCAGTTCACCGTCTACGTCGCCTTCGACGAGGGCTCCCTGGGCGATGGGATCATCGATGTCGAAATCTTTGAAGGTGAAGGCATCAATCGCGGCCACAGCGCGGGCAAGCTCGTCGGCCTGTTCAGCCTGGCCGGCGGCGAGATAAGACGCTTCGAGTCCCCGTGTGTCGTATTTGCCTTCGGCTTTGGTGTCCTCACCGGTGGCGGCTTCCTCTGCTCCCGCGAGCGCACTGAGAGCGCGTTCGTACTGAGAGCGAATTTCTTTTTTAAGTGAATCAACAAGCTGTGACTTATCCATCGATGGGAACAGGAACCGCGACTGCCGTCAGAGGCGTGTCACGTAGGCGTAGAACGCTCCTGTGACGGCACCGTCGCTGCCATTGAAGCGGGCTGTCAATTTGGTCGGGCCGGCGTCGAGCGCAAGCTTGAATGTCACGCTCGCGGCTCCTTCGGGGATCGGCATTTCCATCTGCTTGCCACCGATATCGATCGTGGCAACATCGGCGGAAATGGCGCGGCCGGGAGTGGCGCGGAACGGCTTTTCTCCGGGAACGAGGTCGCCGGGAGGAATCCCGTCGGTGATCGCTTTTTCCGAAACGGAGCCTTCGTTGGGCCAGCGGCGAAGTTCGATGGTGTAGTCGCCGCCTTCGACGATATCGAGATACCAGAACCCGGTGTTGTTGGGTTTGTCATCACCCTGGCGGACGTGTGCCTGATTCCAGGGAACCATCGTTTCTGCGATCCAGTCATGACTTGTGAGTCGGCTGGGGTTCTCCTGAGGATGTCCGATTTTGATGCGGGCAGGGGAACCAAAAGTCGGCTCGATCTCGTCCCACCAGTTCTCGTAGAATTCTTTGAGGCGCCCCGCGACTTCGGGGTAGTCTTCGATCACATTTGTTTTCTGACCGGGGTCGCTTTTGATTGAGTAAAGCTCGTGATAGGGAGCGCCTTTTTTGTCATTCCCTGAAACGAGTCGCCAGTCACTTGTCATGACGGATGACTGCCTCCACTTCACGGGGTCTTTAACGCGCTGGCTGTCGGTCACGAGGATTCGGTCAGGCCAGTTGGAAGTGTCTTTGCTTTCGAGTAGTGGACGAATCGTTACGCCGTCAAATTTGACCCCTTCGGGGGCTTCGACTCCGCAGAGATCGATCAACGTGGGAACGATGTCGACATGAGCGGTGATCGGTTTAATATATTGCTCTTTGTCGAAGCCGCCTTTGGGCCAGTGCATGAAAAAGGGCACTCGATGTCCACCGTCGTAGGGGCTTCCTTTGCCGCCGCGCATTCCGGCCGGGTGCACTTTTGTTCCCGCTGAGCTGCCGTTGTCCGTTGTAAAAATGAAGATCGTATTTTCGGCGAGTCCTTTCTCTTCAAGCCACTCGCGCATCGCACCCACGTTGTCGTCGATGTTGGCGATCATGCCGAAAAAGTGAGCTGTTTTCAGATTGGTCTGTTTCAGGTAGGGATCGGCGTAGTCCTCCGGAGCGTGCATCGGGCCATGGGGAGCGTTCGTCGAAATGTAGGCAAGAAACGGCTTCTCCTCTTCGACTTGCTGTTCGATGAATTTTTTCGCGTAGTCGAAGAACACATCAGTGCAGAAGCCTTTCACCGGTGTGGGCTTCGAATTGTGGAAGTAGGAGCCGTCAAAGTAGGCGTTGTCCCAGTAATCGGGCGTTTGTCCGACACCGCCGCCGCCGTGGCGAAGCACTTCAGTGAAGCCGCGGTCTTCGGGTCGGAACGGGTAGTTGTCGCCGAGGTGCCACTTCCCGAACATGCCGGTCGCATAGCCGCTGTCTTTGAAAATCTGTCCGATCGTGACTTCGTTTTCTCTCAGCATGGAACGCCCCATGATGGTGTGCCAAACCCCGGTGCGGTTCGTCCAGTGGCCGGTGAGAAAGGCGCAGCGCGTCGGTGAGCAGGTGGGAGCGACGTGGTAGTCGTCGAGGCGGACGGATTCACCCGCGAGGGAATCGATGTGAGGGGTCTTGAGGATAGGGTTCCCGTGGCAGGAGAGGTCACCGTAGCCTTGATCGTCCGTGATCACGATGATGACGTTGGGTTTGTCTGCCGCAGTGGCTCCCAGCGTGAAAAGGGCGAATAGAAAAACGAGAAATGACTTCATCCCTCCTTTTTACTGCACCCGTCGATTTTTAACAATCGGATTTCCCGTTTCAAGAATCGTAAATCCGTGATGTGAGATTTTGCCCTTTCAGATCATAAAGGAACCGGGGAGAGGTTGTGTTCTGCTGCCAGCGGAGACTCCAAGTGGAGGCAGTTCCGGGGCGCGGGGGCACTCCGGTTCTTGAAAGTTGCCTCGATATGAGGCCGTTAATGCACCTCCCCGACGGGCGCTTTTTCAGCTCCTTCAAGTGTCTTCATCCATTCCCATAGGGCGTCGAACTGTTTGTCGGCGTTGCCTTCGTAGAACGAGGGATTCAAAGCGGTCTCTTTGTCGGAGGTGTATTTCGGCATGATCGTGATGGGAACGAAGCGCTGAGGCCAGTGCATCCACGAGTGAAAATACTCTTTTCTCAAGCGCTCGCCCGCGAGCTGGAGGTTGGGTCCCTGTCCCTCGAAGGCCTGCAAAGCGCCCTTCTCCCCGGCGGCATGACAGGTGATACAGGCGTAACCGGTCATGCCGGAAATCTTTTCGCCTTCATCGGAAAGTGTTTTGTCAGGCCCTGTTAATGAGTCACCGGTGGAAACACCCGCTCGATGGGCAAGGCCGAGAGCGAGGTTTTTGGAGCGACTTGCGAAGGCCGGCATTCGGGCTTCCTGATACGGGCGGATCTTCAAGACGTCGCCATGGAACAATCCCGTGAGCCACTCGTCGCGCAGCTTCTCTCCAGCGAGGCTGATGTCAGGCAGTTCGTTTTCACCCGAGTGACATTCCACGCAGCTCAGTTTCTCCATTGTCCGGGTCGCGTATTCGTGAAGGACAAAGCGGTTCAGTGAGCGCATTCCATAGCCCGCGTCAACGTTTCGAAAGGCAATAAGAGCCTGCTTTTCTTCGAGTGTGAGGCGCAGTTCCGGCTGGTCTGCCTCTTCGGTGGAGAGGCAGCCTTTGCTCATCCAGTCGGCTTCCCACATTTCCTTGAGGGGCTTCGCCGAAAATTCGTATTCCAGGTTCGGGTCGTCGCCATGGCAAACCATGCAGCGCTTTGTGAAGGCGGCTTTTCCCTTTTGCACGTCACCGGGCGAAGCGGGTGTTTGAGCCGTCTCTGACTGCAGCCAGGCCGCGAGATCAGCTGCTTCCTCTTCATTGAGATGGAGGTCGGGAAAGGTGGTCGCGGGATGGTGTTTCGCCGGTGCCTGCAAAAAAGAGGCGAGGCCTCCGTCGGTGAATTTGCCCGATCCTTTCAAGGTTTCCGCCCACGGGGCAAAGTGCAGTTTCGCCGCGAGTGCTTCGCCGGCCGGCGCGCTACCTCGGGGAGCAGCCAGTTCTTCTGTTTTCACTGTCGCAAGATAGGCGGCGATGTCGGCCGCTTCGTCAGGTGCGACATTCGGGCAGTCGCCCTGCGGTTTGCGAGTCCATGCCTCGATCCAGGCCGGAGCGTATCGGGTTCCGGCGTTGGCAAAATCGGGCGCGCGCTCCAGCAGCTCGGGCATCGCGAGTTTGGGATCGACGGTTCTCGTATCGGCCTTGTGGCAGGTCACGCAGTTCTTCGAGGCGAAGAGTGTTCGGCCGTAGCGGGGCTTTGTTTTTGCTTCGAGGTGGTCGGTAGGCAAGTGTCGAAAGTTGGAAGGCCGGACCGGTTCGTAGACGAAATCCTTTCCACTCCAAAGAAGCTGGATTCGTCCGGCGAGGGCTTTGGTTTTTCCTCCCTCACCTTCGAGGGGACGGCGGTAGTTGCAGAAGAGCTGATGAGAATCCGCCTCCAGTTCAACAGGCTTTGATTCAAGGGGAAGATCGCCTTCCATGATCGTGGTGCCGTTGAGCTTGAAGCTCGCCCATCCGACCCCGTTGAGGCGGAGGGTGCGGGTGTCACGCGTTCCCACGAGGAGGGAGCCTTCGAAGATCATTTCATTGCCGCGATTGGGTGAGATAAAAGGGGAGACGGCTTCCCCTTCGCGGAGTGACAGGGCCATGCGGTCAACGACGACGGCGTCATCGGTCGATCCGTGCGCCATGCTCAAGACGAGCCCGGGATCGCCGATCGGGGCGGTGTTGATTTTGGGCAGGTTAGTGAGATCGAGTCCGTGTCCGCCGAAGTCGGGACGGAGGTTGTGGATCGTGTTCCAGATCGTTTCGCGGAACTCGGTTTTGTCGGCAGCGGCGAGATCCATCTTGATTTCCATCTGCATCGCCGGGGTCATGTCGGGGATGTAGAGGAAAACGGTTTTGCCGTCGTCGAGTAGCGAGGCGGCTCGTACGGGGACGCTGTCGATCTGGTTCTGTGCCCCTTTGGAAAATTCGCTGAGCGCCTTTTGTCTCGCTTCGTCGTCGTAGTTGTCGATCGAGAAACGACCCGAACCATACTGCGGTCCCCAGACGTAGTCCCACTTGCTGATCGAATAGCGCCGTGGATCGGAAGCCACTTCCGGATCGAGTGGTGCGCTGAATTCGAGAGTAAGCCCGTTTTTGTGCGCTTTGAGTCCGGTTGGTGTGGGTTTGTTAGCCCCGTTGTAACGGATGCGCTGGAAGCCGCCTCCGCCGTTGGTTTGCCAGCCGCGAAAGCCAATCAGATAGAGATCGCCCGTCTCCGGATGAAAGCGCCCCCGCATCGCTGCGGTTGTGAGTTCGATCGGCAGTCGGTAAACTCCGCCCTGAACCTGACCGTCGACTTCGTCAATGAGTGTTCGATAGACCGAGCTTTTTCCGTAGGAAAGATGAAGCATCCTGCCGGCGTGTTCGGTCCATGCGCTGCCCTCCGGCACCCAGAACTGGGAGCCACTCGAATTGTCGACGAAGTAGGGGAGCCAGCATAGCGGGCGCTCGTAGTCAGTAGGGGTTCCCTCAAGGGTGCGAATGAATTGCTTGTCCTCCCAGACGCTGGGAACGACCCCGTGGAAGCTGATCTCGTCGGAACCCTGCCTGCTCCAGGTTATCTTGCAACGCGGCACATAGCTGCCCTCGTTTTCGCCGGTGGTGATTTCCCCGTTCGGGCCGATCCCGACACCGCCGGGAGCTCGCAGTCCCCACGCGACCGTCTCCAGTTTCTTTCCGTCAGGACTGACTTTGAGAACGGTTCCGTTGTGCTCGGTCCACGGGGCAAAGCCACGGCCGCCACTGAGAACCGGCGCGCTTTTCGCGAAGTAAAAGTTTCCCTCTTTGTCGGTTTGTAAGTCGAAGGCAAATTCGTGAAAGCCTTCTGTGATGTTCACATCGTTGTTGAAGCATTCGTAGAAGTCCGCTTCGCCATCTTCGTTGAGATCGTGAAGTCGTGTGATCTGGTCGCGCCCCATTGTGTGCACGATCCCGTCGACGATCTTGAGCCCGAGGGTTTGATAGAGTCCGCTCGCATACCGGCTCCACGTGATTTTGCCGGGGGCACCGCCAATTCCGTCCGCGATCCAGACATCGCCGTTCCAGGTTGAGCAGGCGGCGCGTTTCCCGTCGGGGAAAAAATCAAAGGCACCGAAGCGGATTTCAGACTTCCAGGGATTGTCGAGCGGCAGGGGAATCGAGTCTGCGGTGTAGGCCGCGCCGGTTTCATCTTTGCGCTCTGCGACTTCGATGGTTTCGGGAAAGAGACGCTTGCCCCCGGTCATGAAGGCTTTGAGATTAATCTTCTCAAATTTCGGAAGAATCCCGCCCTCTTTCGCGAAAAAGATATCGATGAAGCCCGCGGTTCCGGCGGGAATGTCGACGACCTGTCTTCCTGATTCGAGCGTCTTCAAGGTGACGCCTTCCGGTGCCCGCAGGGTGATTTTGTAATCCGATTGTTTGGTTTCCCCGTCTCCCGATTCAATCGGATCGGCGACGAGAAGCTGGAGAGGTTGAGTCGTCTTTTCGAGTTGGAGGGATCGGATCATCGCCCCGCCGATAAGCATCGGAAGTTCGAGCACTTTTGTTCCTCCCGCTGTGTAACTGAGGAGAACCTGTCCCTCATACTGATAGAGCCCGAGATACTCCGCCTGTTCGTCGGGAAGCGGCCCGTTGGGCATATCGTTGTCGAGCTCGCGCGGGTCCTCCCAGTTTCCGTTTACCGCCCATCCGGGGCCGCGATCAGAAGCGAAGAAATACTGCGACAGATCTTCTGGAAAAGAGGAATTGTTGGCGTGCTTTCCGTCCCAGGGCGTTCCGCCGAGAGCGACGTTTCCGGAAAAGCCTGCCGCCATCCGCATCGTCTCTGTATCAAAGACGATGGTGTGGTCCTCATTTTCACCCAACTTGATCGCGATGCCCTTGAGCACAGAGATTCCGCCTTCAGGGCCGAAGATCTTAAACGTATCGCTAATGAACGGTCCCGTGTCCATGACCTCCCACCATTGGAGCTTGGGGTTTTCCGCCAGTTTTGCCTGAACTTTTTCAGCTCTGGTCTGAGCTGACAGTGAGGTTGTGAGGGCCAGTAGTGCGAGGATGAGCGTTCTCATAGGAAGGAATGAGGATGGCGTGATCAGAAGGGAATGCAATCACCGTCTTTCAGGGACATTTTATGCGGCAAATGGATTGGCAGGAGTCGAAGGCAGCCGGAACGCCGGCTTTCGGTAGTTCCGGAAAGTGCCAGCGAGTTGAATCGGGGGCGGTTAGGCTCTTTTCCTTCTCATTACGGCAGAGAAAATTCTCGTAATTTTCGGCGAACCGGTTCAGAACGGAGATCGTCTCAAATAGCAATGATGAAGCTCGCCACTGTTCTCTCACCCTTGTCTCCGGAAAACCTCCAGCTGGCGGCGCAGTGTGGTGTTGAGGGTGTTGTGACGCGCTATCCCGGACCTGAACTTGAGCAGGTTTTAGCGGTTAAGGAAAAGATCGAAGCTCATGGCCTTAAACTGATGGCAATCGAGGGTTCACTTCCTATTGAGCGGATTAAAACGGGATCGGACCATGATGGTCGTGATCTCGCGGCGATGAAGACTTTGATTGAGCAAATGGGAAAAGCCGGAATCCCGATTCTCTGCTACAACTTCATGGCGGGAACCGACTGGGTCCGGACGCAGCTCGATGCGCCGGAGCGGGGTGGAGCGAAGGTGACGCGGTTCGATCTTTCGGAGGCGGAGCGGGCCATTTCGCTGAATCATTCCGAGGATTCGATTGCCCCTCAGCAAATCGGCAATGAGACCGTCGACTCAGAAATGCTCTGGAAGAATCTCGAGGCGTTTTTGGAGGAGTTGGTGCCGGTCGCCGAAAAGGCCGGGGTCACGCTCGCGATGCATCCGGATGATCCGCCGCTGCCGGAGTTTATGGGGAAGGCAAGGATCATGAATTCGGTGGAGAATTTTGAGAGATTGGCAGGGCTGGTGCCCAGTCCTCGCAATGCGATCTGTTTCTGTCAGGGTTCCTTTGCGACGATGGGGGTTGATATCCCCGACGCGATACGTCGCCTCGGAAAGCATATTGCCTACGTTCACTTTCGCGATGTCCGGGGGAATCCGGAGTCTTTTGTCGAAACCTTTCATGATAATGGACCCACCGATATGGCGGAGGCGATTCGCGTCTATCGTGAGGTGGGATTCGAGGGGCCGATTCGCCCTGATCATGTGCCGCAACTTGTCGGTGAGGATGACGGCGAACCCGGCTATACGATTCTGGGTCGGCTCTTTGCTTTTGGATACATTCGAGGACTGTTGCACGGAACTTCGCAGGTGGGCGGCGAGGTCGCGGCGCGTTGATTACGCCGTTGTTTTTTCGACCACATCCCTCTATCTCTTGGTATGAACAAATTCCTGTTTCTTCTCTTCGCGTTGGTTATTTCTGCGACTTCCTCCGCTGTCGGGTCGGAGATTAAGAATGTGCTCTTTCTAATTGCCGACGATCTGAAGGCCGGGGTTCTCGGGGCTTATGGAGATGACTTTTGTGAAACGCCCAACATCGACGCGCTTGCGAGCAGCGGGATGGTTTTTGACCGGGCCTACTGCCAGGGAACCTGGTGCAAGCCTTCGCGTCAGTCCCTGATGTATAGTCGATATGAAGGGAGCAAAGGCGTTACTCTCGGAGAGCACCTCATCGCGAACGGATTTTACAGCGCCCGTGTCGGGAAGATTTTTCACATGCGAGTCCCCGGTGACATCATTGCGGGAACCGATGGAGAAGATGTCCCCGCGACCTGGAGCGAGCGCTTTAACTGTCAAGGGCAGGAGGCGCATACTCCGGGGTTGTATCGGTTGCTCAATCAGAATATCGAAACCCGTGCTCCCGAAAATCGCCAGTCGACGAAGATGCCGTTTCGCATGTTTGCCAGTGTCGAGTCGGACGGCGACGGATCGGAGCAGCCTGACTGGAAGGCGGCAGAGAAAGCGGTCGAGTTGCTGAAGCAGCAAAAGAATTCAGACAAGCCGTTTTTCATTGCGACCGGATTCGTGCGCCCTCATTACCCGAGTGTTGCTCCCGCCTCCTACTTTGAGAAGTATCCGTATTCAGAGATTCCGATTCCGGCAGTTCCCGAAGGCGATCTCGATGACATTCCAGCAGCGGGGAAAACAGGAACCACATCGCAAAATTCAGGTATCGCCAAATACCCTGACAATATCCGAAAAATGTGGGCGGATTATTACGCGACCGTCACCTTCATGGATGAGCAGCTGGGGAAGGTGATTGCCGCGCTCGAGGAGGAGGGGCTTCGTGATTCCACGTTGATCATTTTCACGAGCGATCATGGTTATCACCTCGGGGAGCATCATTTCTGGCAGAAATCGAAATTCCACGAGGATGTCACCCGCGTTCCCTTCATCGTCTCCGCACCGGGGTATGAAGCCGGGCGGACGATGTCTCTGGCTGAACTGATGGATATCTATCCGACGGTTTGTGATTTGCTGGGCGTGAAAATTCCAGAGGAGGTTCAAGGGGAAAGCCTGCGACCCGTTTTGGCGGATCCGTCAGCGACGGTTCGTGAAGCGGCCTTTTCGTTGGATGGCAGGAAAGGCGAGGCGATCCGGACGGCTGACTGGGCTTTCTTTCAATACACCAAAGGAGGCGAAGAACTTTACGATATGAAAGCCGATCCGGGGCAGTTTACAAACCTGGCGGAGAACCCGGAATCGAAAGCGGTCCGGGCGGAGATGGTGAAGGCACTGGAGTCGAAGAAGGCGCTACTGGGGCATTGATTCGGGGAAGGGTTTCTTTGACGGGCCGAAGGCGTTCGGGGAGGTCATGTAGCACGGAATTGCATTCCGTGTTCTCTGCCTATCCGTGCCGGCGGGAGTTGTTGGGAACGGGTTGCAAATCCATTCTTCATTCTCGTTTCGGCGCGGGTGGATACCAGACAGGGAATTACTTCCCGGCAGGACTCACCATCAACCTCCTCGTCAGATACACGTATTCCAACGCGGTCCGTTTCGCGCGCTCCATCTGGTTGGCTGCGGCGGAGTGACCACCGTCGATGTTTTCGTAGTAAAGGAACGGTTTCTCTGATTCCTCAAACAGCTTCGCCATTTTGCGGGCGTGCCCGGGGTGGACGCGGTCGTCTTTCGTCGAGGTGACAAAGAACGGAACGGGGTATTCCTTCTCCGCATTGAAGTTGTGATAGGGTGAGATCGTTTCGAGAAAGGCGCGCTCTTCCACGACTTCCGGTGAACCGTATTCGTCGACCCATGAAGCGCCGGCGAGGAGGGTGTGGTAGCGCAGCATGTCGAGGAGCGGCACCTGGACGACGACCGCGTTCCAGAGGTCGGGGCGCTGGTTCAGCATCACTCCCATGAGGAGGCCCCCGTTTGAGCCGCCCATGATCCCGAGATGTTCCGGTGATGTTAGTTTGGATTCAACGAGCGCTTCTCCGACCGCGATGAAGTCGTCATAGATTCGTTGACGGTTCAGTTTCAGGCCCGCCTGATGCCACGCGGGACCGTATTCGCCGCCGCCGCGAATATTGGCAAGAACGTAGGCGCCGCCATTTTCCAACCAGAGTTTTCCGATCGTGCCGCTGTAGCCGGGTTGCAGCGAGATTTGAAAGCCCCCGTAGGCGTAGAGAAGGGTCGGAGTGGTTCCGTCAAAAGTGATATCATCCCGATGGACTACAAAATAGGGAACTTTCGTTCCATCCTCTGATTCGGTGAAATGCTGTTTCACGACGAGGCCTTCTGTGTCGAACTTTGGCGGAAGGCTTTTGAGCGTCGTGAGAGCTTTCGTGATGCTGTTGTACTGGAGCAGTGATCCGGGAGTGAGAAAATCCTCGTAGTTGAAGAATACCGTTTTCTCTTCGTCATCGGCGAAGACAATCCCGGGTTGTCCTTTTCCGGGCAGGGTGATCGACTCGCTGATCCAGCTGTCTCCGCTGCGTTCGATGCGCAAACCCTTTCCGACAACGTCTTCGTTGATGACGAGCAGCACACAGCCTTTTGCGATTGCAACCTGATCCACAGCCTGCTTTTCATTGGGGCGGAAGACGAGTTCGACGGTGGGAAGCGATTTGGTATCGAGAAAAGGCCGGATCGGGAAGGAAACGAGGTCGCCGGTTTTGAAGGATTCGATCTGACCATCCGGTGCCCAGTCTTCCTGCAGCGATACGAGAAGTTGACCTTGATAGAGCCCTTCGAACTCCGACTTCGATGGCACCGGATACTTTACGGGGGCTGAGCCGTCGTCGGGTAGCCACCAGTGCGTCGTCGTGAAAAAGGTGTTTGATTGGTCCGCGTGGGCGAGGATCGTTCCGTCTTCCAGTTCAAGGGTGAACGGCGAGACGGCGACATTGCTCTTTTCGACTTCGATCACGGTTTCCGCCTCCGATAGCGGGGTGCCGCGCTTCCATTTTTTGAGAACTCGGGGGTAGCCCGAATCGGTCAGTGAGTCTTCACCCCAGTCGGTGCCGATAAGCAGCGTGTCAGGTCCGATCCAGTCGACGTTCTGTTTTGCCTCAGGCGTCATGAAGCCTCCGTCGGGGAACTGCTTTTTCTCAATGTCGAATTCGCGTTTGATGACGGCGTCTTTACCTCCGTCGGAGAGTGAAACGAGGGTGTGGTAGCGGTTCGTCTTCTTGTCGTGGAAGGTGGAGGAGCCTTTGAATACCCAGTTCTTTCCCTCTTTTTCAGCGAGTTCGTCAAAGTCGACGAGGGTTTCCCATTCCGGTTCATCGGTCGCGTAGCTCGCTTCGGAAGTGCGACGCCAGAGACCGCGGACGTTGCTTTCGTCCTGCCAGAAGTTGTAGACCTGTCCGCCACGGATTCGACCGTAGGGAATGCGTTCCTTTGAGGTGAGCACTTCCCTGGCAGCCTCTTCGTAAGCCTCGTAGCGCGGGTCCGATTGCAGATCGGTAAGAGTTCGCTCGTTTTGGGTGCGAACCCACTCGAGGGCGCGTTCGCCTTCGACTTCCTCCATCCAGATGAGGTGGTCGTTTTCGCCGGAGCGGGGGACGGAGGGAGCGGTTTGAGCCATGAGGTGGAGTGTGGGGGAAAAGAGAGTGAGAATTGCGAGAGTCAACAGGGTTGGGGGCATGAGTCAACAGGGTTGAGCTCTGAACCTAAGAGGGTAAAGCGAAAAAGTAGAAGAAGGTCTGATTTTGTCGCGATATTCCATCCGCAGGGCGGGGCGATTCGTCCCACCTTAACGTTTTTTTAGTGAGTGTCTCATTTGTTGACGATGGGACAGGCTGCGCCGGAATCGATATTTTCATACTCGTAAGCGCCCCTTTCGTTCTCTCGCGGAATCGCGTTCGGTTGAGGATGAAATACTATTGTCTCCTGGTCTGTTTGTGGCTCAGTTCTCTCTCTGCGCAGGAGGAGGTTTATCCGGTTCACCCCGATATGGAAAAGCAGGAAGGCGTTCCTGAAGGGATCGTTACCAAAGCGGTTTTTGATAGCAGTGAAATCTACCCCGGGACGACCCGCGACTACGCGGTCTATGTTCCGGCTCAGTATGACGGGGAAGCTCCTGCGGCACTGATGGTTTTTCAGGATGGAATGAGCTATGCGAAGACCGTTCCGGTCGCTTTTGATAACCTCATTCACAAAGGTGAGATGCCGGTGACGATCGGACTCTTTATCAACCCGGGGGTGGTTCCGGCGTTGAATGAAAATGCGCTCCCGCGGTTTAACCGGTCGTTTGAATACGATGCAGCGGATGGTCGCTACGCTCAGTTTTTGCTGGAGGAAATTATGCCGGTGGCGCTGAAGGATCTCAAGGTGACGGCTGACCCGAATCTGCGGGCGCTTTGCGGATCGAGCTCCGGTGGGATCGCCGCGTTTCAGGCGGCATGGGAACGACCTGATCAGTTTCGCCGCGTCTTCACAACGGTCGGAACCTATGTGGGTTTGCGAGGAGGGAATGAACTGCCGGTTCTGGTCCGTAAAATGGAGCCGAAGCCGTTGCGGATCTTTTTGCAGGACGGTAGCAATGACAACAATATCTATTGCGGCAGTTGGTGGGTCGCGAATCAGGACATGCTCGCTTCGTTTCAGTGGGCCGGTTACGAGGTCAATCACGAGTGGGGAAAGGGACATCACAATCGAAAGCACGGGAATGCGATTTTCCCCGATGTGATGCGCTGGCTTTGGGAAGGCTGGAAAGATTCCCCGGAGGTCAAAACGCATCCCGACAAATCACAAAGCAGAGCGAATGAGTTCCTCGTCGGTGGCGAAGATTGGGAGTTGGTTAGTGAGGGGCATGAGTTTACGGAAGGCCCTGCGGTAAACCCTGACGGCGAGCTTTTCTTCAGCGATCTTCAGAGCAGCAAAATCTGGAGAGTCGCTGAGAACGGTGAAGTTTCGCTTTTTAAAGAAAACACCGGAGGCACCAATGGTCTCGCCTTTGCTCCTGATGGAAAGACGCTTTACGGTTGCCAGCGCGAGCCGGGGCGCCTCGTTTCATGGAATATCGATTCGGGTGAAATGACCGTTCACGCCGGGAATGTGAAGCCGAACGATGTTGTGGTGGCACATGATGGAACGGTTTATTTCTCGGAGCCAAGATCAAAAACGATTTGGGTGATTGCCCCCGGTGAGAAGCCCAAAGTCGCCTTCGATAATTTTTCAGGCGTCAACGGTGTCGTTCTCTCGACGGATCAGTCGTTGGTTTACGCAGCCGATTTCGCGGGCCGGTTCGTCTGGTCGGCTCAGCGCAAAGGGGACGGAACTCTTGTCTACGCTCAGCCGTATTATCATCTCCACCTTCCTCCTGCGTCAGTCGATGTGAGAAGTCAGGCCGACGGAATGGCGGTGACCGAAGACGGTTGGCTCTTCGTTGCCACGCAGATGGGGATTCAGATTTGTGATCAACCGGGGCGGGTTCATCTCATCGTTCCGATGCCCTTTGGCGAAAGGCATCCGTCGAATCTTGCTTTTGACGGAACGACGCTTTTTGCCACTTGCGGGACGAAGGTGTTTAAGCGGACAATCAAGCTGAAAGGGGCTAACGCATGGGCCGCGCCGATCAAGCCAGCTAAACCCCGTCTCTAGTTCTAATGCAAAAAATTCTCTTCTTCTTTTTGTTCGGCCTTTCCTGCCTTGCGGATGCAGAGGTTCCGCTCGTGCTTGGTCCGTTTCGCGGGGTTGAAGTAAAACCGGTTCCCGGGGGTGTCACTGAGTTGACAATCAACGGGCCGGGGCCTCATTTCTGGTCGGGGCCGGTTCGAACGGATTTTGATCCTGACAAGCATACTGTTTTGTCTTTTGAGTATTTTTCCCCATCGGGAATGAAGAATATTTCGCTGAAGTATCGGCAGACCGATGGCGGCATGACTCAGGCGGATGTAAAAGAGCTTCCTCTCGCGGAAACGTGGCAGCCTTTCGCGCTCGATATCTCTGAGGGTAATCCCGCTCCGCCGCAGGGAGATCCGAAGATGCGTTTTCATTTTTCGCTCAGCGGCAAAGTGGGGGATTCGTTTCAGATCAGGAATGTGAAGGTGCGCCCACCGACTGAGGAGGAGAAGATCTTGAAGGCGACGAAAGTGGAACGGGAGCGTGCTACGGCTGACGATGCGGAGGCCTATTTGCAGTATCTCCGTGACTGGTATCCGAACGGGATTACCTCGGTGGTGATTGAGGAAAACCAGATTCGGATTTCCGGCAAGGCAGAGGAAAGCGTATCGCTGGTTGAGCTTCGGGTGAACGAAGCTTCGCATTCGGTGGCTTCGGAGGCACCGCTGGCAACGGAATTGAAGGGGGAGTTTAAAACGGTCGTAAAACGGTTTTCACCTGACGGAAAAGTGGATCGCGCCCTCTCGCGCTGGCGATTGGATAAGCCTGACGGGAAGCCTGCATCACTCTGTCGTTGGGGTGATTCCGTTGCAGAGGGGATTGCCCGTGACTTGCCTGAGCTGAAAGCGACTCATCAAAAGGGGCTCGGCGGCGTTCCGCACATTGGTGGAACCAACCACGAGATTTTCGATCTCGGGATTGCTCATGCGACGATGAATATCGTTCTCAATGCGATGATTTCAGAAACGAGGCGCCCCGGCTTAACCCCGTTTCCGTTTGAGGGGAAAACCTATTTCATCAATCCGCAGTTCATGGCCGGGAAAATCGCGACGATCAAAAATCTCTGTGAAAAGGATGTCATCGTTACCTGTATTTTGCTGGTGGGGAATCAGAAGGGGCAAACGATGACACATCCCGAAGCTGAGATTCGCGGCACTTTTGCGATGCCTAACCTGGCGACGGAGGCAGGCGCTCAGCTCTACCGCGCGGCGATTCACTATCTCGCGGAGACCTTTTCAAAACCTGAGGCGCGAGTGAGTAACTGGGTGATCCACAATGAAATCGATCAGGCGGGCACCTGGACGAATATGGGCGACCAACCGCTTGCGCGTTATCTCGAAACCTACGTGCGGTCGATGCGAACTGTTTTCACAACGACGCGGCTTTTTGATCCCCACGCGCGAACTTTCATTTCCCTGACCCATCACTGGACCAAGCCGAGTCTCGGTAAGGGCGCCTACACGGTCCGGGAAATGGTTGAGCTGTTTTCGGAAATCACGAAAGCAGAAGGGGATTTTGAATGGGGCGTAGCGTATCATCCCTACCCGAGGAATTTGCGCGACCCTGATACGTGGGATGATGAGGATGTTACGCGGGACTTTGACACGCCCTACATTACACCCAAAAATATGGAGGTGCTTCCAGCCTTCCTTGCTCAGGATCGCTTCCGGTTCAGAGGTGAAGAGGAGAGAGCGATTCTCTTTTCCGAGCAGGGATTCAATTCTCCGACCCTCAGCGAGGAGGATCAGAAACGTCAGGCGGCTGGACTTTTATACGCCTTCCGGAAGCTCCCGCATTTGAAGACGGTGGAAGCCTATCATCTCCACCGGTATCAGGATATGCCCGATCAGGAGGGGGGGCTTCGCGTCGGGATCATTGACGAGCACGGGAACCACAAACTCGGATGGGACGTCTACAAAGCGATCGGAACCGGGCGTGAATCTGAATACGACGAGCTTGCCGCCTCCTACTATCCTGCGGAGGCGGCGCAGGTGGGAGAAGTGAATCCTCCCGCAAAGCCGAATATCGTCTACCTCGTTGCGGATGATCTCGGGTGGTCGGACACGACGCCGTATCTGGATCCCAATGAGGATTTTTACGAGACGCCGAATATCGCGGCGCTCGCGAAGCGGGGAATGAAATTTACGAACGCCTACGCCGCGAGCCCTTTGTGTTCGCCGACGCGCGCCAGTATCCTGACAGGACAATACCCCGGGCGGATTCGTCTCACTACGCCGGCGTGTCATGTTCCCGCGGTGGTCTTGAATCCCACGGTAGGGGCGACTGCTAAGCCGGCTCAGGCAGCCGTAGAACCGGGGACGCGGACTCGTTTTCCCAATTTCTACGAAACGATTCCCGAGCGGCTCAGGAAGGTCGGTTACCAGTCCGCCTTTGTCGGGAAGTGGCATCTCGGCCGTGCCCCCTATTTCCCCGATCATCAGGGGTTTGATCTCGTCATCGGTGGACGCGAGCATCCCGGGCCTCCGGGGGGATTCTTTGCACCATGGCCGATTGAGACGATTCCGAAATCGCCGGAAGGCTCGCACATTGACGACGTCATCACGACGGAGTCGATCAAATGGCTCGAGGAGAAAGCGAAGGCGGGCGAGCCGTTTTTTCTGAACCTCTGGTTCTATTCGGTTCATGCACCGTTTGAGGCGAAGCCGCACCTGATCGAAAAATACGCCGCGAAAGCGAAAGGGCTTCCTTTCAATGCCCCTCGAAAAAATCCGGTCATGGCGGCAATGATCGAGACGCTCGATGACAATGTCGGTCGTGTTGTCGGGACGCTCGACAGGCTCGGTCTCAGTGAGAACACGTTCGTGGTCTTTACCTCGGATAACGGGGGAAATGAATATAACTACGCGGCGAACGAAATCGCGACTAACAATCATCCCTTACGGAACGGGAAAGGCAATATCAACGAAGGTGGGCAGCGGGTTCCTTTCATCGCAGCCTGGCCCGGGAAGATAAAGGCGGAGTCGGTAAACTCCGGATTGGTCAGCTCGATCGACCTGTTTCCCACCGCTCTCGCAGCTGCCTCAGCGCCATCCGCTCCCGGGCAGGTCGTTGACGGAACGAATCTGCTGCCGGCGTTTCTGGGTGAGGAGGAAATTGCTTCAGACCGGGAATTGTACTGTCACTTTCCCCACAGTCCTCCCGCGACCGGAACGGTGGGCGGAACTTCGGTTCGCCGCGGCCCATGGAAGCTGACTCGCTTTTATGCCGACGGCTATAATCAGGCGGATCGCTTGAGGTTGATTAACCTGAATGACGACCCGGGGGAGATGACTGATTTGTCTGAAGGAAAGCCTGAGCTGGTGGCGGAACTGAACGAAGGGATTTCCCGTCATATCGAGGAAACGGGCTCGCTCGTTCCGGTTCCGAATCCCGAATACCGACCGTCGGCTGATGGGTGGGAAGCGAACCGGAATGCCACTCTCGAAGAGATCGATGATTTTCTCATCGTGAAGGCGATTGCGAAGGATCCTTTCATCAAGACATCCGATTTTGGGCCCGCTAAGGGCAGGCTTTCGGTTGAGATCACAATGCGGCAGGAAAATGAGTCCGGAGTGGCTCTCTACTGGGCAACGAAGGCAAACCCCGGGTTCGGCCCGGATCGGCTTTTGGTGGTTCCCCGGGTCTCATTCGGCGTTTGGCGGGCTGATTTCGATCCCGGAGACGACCGGCTTACTTCGCTTCGGATCGATCCGGCTCAAGTGGAAGGAGACGTGAGGATCGACTCAATTCGTCTGATTCAGTGGAAGGGGCCGGGAGACGGTCGCACGGTGCGCCTTTGGGATTTTTGAGAGGCAGAGAGAATCACCGTGAGTGCGCTGGGCACCGCGGTTCTTCTTTTTGAAGCAAAAACCTTCCAGTTGCAGAATTATTTTGGAATAAAGGGAGAAAGGAATTCCGTTTCGAATCGTATTAGTAGGTGATGATTTATCAGATTTTGAAATTGAAGCGCGTAGCTCTGTTGTTGGCTGTTTTTCTGGCTTTTTCTCCGCAGGAAGGGACGGCGCAGCAAAAAGTCTCATATAACGACATTGCCCGCCTTTTTGCGGGGCTTCCGCTTTCACCGGGGAATCCGCTGCAAGGCCTGATGGCGCTGCCTTCGGTGAATCAGCATTACGCCGAAACGAAGGCGCTGACCAAGACGTGGAGGGATTCCCGCCTCAAGCAAATCGACGAATGGTCCCGCGCTGAGATTCGTCCGAGAATCGGCCGGCCTACGGTGATGAAATATATGTTCGGGGGGCCCGATTTCGTCCATGCCGCGACGATGTTCCCCGGAGTTCCCGAATACATTCTCGTGGGAATGGAGCCGCTCGGAGCTGTTCCCGATTTCTCGACGATGAACGAAGCGCAGGTCGGGGAGTATTTGAGGCATCTCAATTTTACGCTGCGGGATATTTCGCGCCGCAGCTTTTTCATTACCAAAGACATGAGAACCGATTTCGAAGGCGAGGGCGTCAACGGAGTCTTTCCCATACTGCTCTATTTTGCAGCGATGACCGGGCACGATGTCCTTGAGGCCGGGTATGTCACTCTCGGGGCGGACGGCGGTGTTGTGAAGGCTTCCGCCGCTGATGGCATGGGGCTGTGGCTCCGCTTGCGGGCGACGGCCGGCGGTGCGGCGGCCCCGGAGCAAAATCTCTATTTCTTCAAGACCGATTTGTCGAATGCCGGGTTCAAGCCCGGCTCCTCTTTTAAGAACTTTCTCGATTCCCGTCCCGGGGGTGTCGGCTATTTGAAGGCGGCCTCGTTTTTGATGCATACCGAGGATTTCAGCAATATTCGAAATTTCCTGGTGGGGGATCTCGATTACATTCTTGAGGACGCCTCAGGGATTCCCGCCGATTTCCTCGAGCTGTATTACAACGTTTCCTACTACGGCAACTACACCGGTCCGATTGAGATGTTCTCTGAATACGATCAACCGAGGCTGCGTGAAATTTATCAATCCGGCGTCGCGAAGCCACTTCCATTCGGAACCGGCTATCGCTATTCCGATGCGGATGCGGTGCAGTTTTTCGGGATAAAAAAATAGCTGTAATTAGCTACCACTTATCCTAGTCTCATTTCCGCTATGAAAATGAGAACCCTCCTTCCCCTCGTCGTTCTGTCGTTTCTCTGCCACGCTCAGGCAGAGCCGGCGAAGCCCAATGTCATCGTCATTATGGCGGACGACCTGGGGTACGGTGACCTTTCCTGCTACGGGGCAAATCAGTTTGAGACGCCGAATATTGATCAGCTCGCCGCAGAGGGGCAGCGATTCACGAACGGGTACTGTTCGGCGTCGACCTGCACTCCGACGCGTTATTCGTTTCTCACGGGCACTTACGCATTTCGTGAAGACGGAACCGGGATCGCGCCGCCGAGCAGTCCCATGATTATCCCGGAGGAAACCCATACGATTGCAGACATGTTTCAGTCGGTGGGCTACAAGACCGCTGTGGTTGGCAAATGGCACCTCGGTCTGGGTGGTGAAGAGGGGCCGCAGTGGAATGCTGATCTGAAGCCCGGACCGCTGGAAATCGGCTTCGACTATTCTTTTCTCCTGCCCACGACCAATGACCGGGTTCCCCAGGTTTACGTTGAGAATCATCGCGTTCTCAATCTCGATCCCGCCGATCCCCTCTGGGTGGGAATGAAAAAGCCGGCCGAAGATCATCCAACCGGTATCACTCACCGTGACACCCTGAAGATGGATTGGACCCACGGTCACAATTCTACGATTCACAATGGCATCAGCCGGATCGGGTTCTACACGGGGGGGCATGCGGCCCGATTCCGTGACGAAGATCTCGCTGACAAGTGGGTCGAGCAGTCCAATGCCTGGATAGAGAAAAACAAAGACGAGCCGTTCTTCCTTTTCTTCGCATCGCATGACCTGCACGTTCCGCGTATTCCGCACGAGCGGTTTCAGGGAGCGACGCCACTCGGGTTTCGTGCTGATTCCATTGTCCAACTCGACTGGTGCGTTGGCGAGTTGATGAAAACGTTGGATCGCCTCGAAATCGCTGATGACACCCTGATCATTTTCTGCTCGGACAATGGCCCGGTCATGGATGACGGTTATGCTGATGAAGCGTTGGAGAAGTTGAAGGATCACCGTGCGGCAGGTCCCTTCACCGGAGGCAAATACAGTGTCTACGAAGGGGGCACGAGAACGCCTTTCATCACTCGCTGGAAAGGGACGATCAAGCCCGGTGTCTCAAGCGAAGTCGTTTCGACAATCGATATTTACGGAAGCCTTGCCGCTCTCACTGAAGCGGAGATTCCCAAAGACGCTGCGCTCGATACCTTTGATGTTTCGGGGGCGATGCTGGGCGAAGCAGAAGCGAAAGGGCGTAGCGAATTTGTTCAGCAGGACAACGGAGGTAAAGGGAATTACGGCTTTCGCTCAGGTGATTGGAAACTGGTCAGGCACGATAAGAAAAAAGCCCGCAACACGATTGTGGAGCAAAAGCTGGATAACGTAGAGGTGCCTCAGTTTCAGCTCTTCAATCTCAAGCAGGATCCGGCCGAGAAGGAAGACGTGCTTGAGGCGAACCTTGAAGTTGCCGGAAAAATGAAAGCCCGACTCGCTGAAATTATCAAGGCAGATCGCACGCGGCCCTAGCGGAAGGCGGTGATAAGGGAGCGGTGCCGATTTGAAATTTTCCCTCCGATCCAACCCTGTCAGGTCAATGACCCGACAGGGTTGAGTTTCGAAAAGGAGTGGCGATCAGTTCGCCTGCTGGTTGCTTGTCGAATCGACTTGAGCGACGAGCACATCCTGAGAATGGAATCCCTGCTGAAGTTCCTGCTGGTCCCAGTGATCGACGACTTCCACTTCGATACCACTGGCGGTATTGGCAAAGAGGATTGGAGCAACGCTGTGGGGAAGGCGGATACAACCGGCCGATGCCGCGTAACCGGGAAGGTCCCCCACGTGAAGCCCGATAGCCGATTGATCAAGGCGCTGCCAGTAGGGGAGGGAGCAACCGTAGATCGTTGAGGTTTTTCCGGATTCGACCCGCTGGGTGATTTTAAAGGTGCCGCGCGGGGTCTCTTTCCCGGACCGGGCCGTCGAGACAGCAGTGTCGATTGCGATCTGATTGTCGATCAGGAGAACGGCGCGCTGGCGGCCGATATCGACGATGACTTTTTTCTCACCGTCCTTGCCGGATTCGAGGAGGGCGTGATTGAAGTAAGCGTCGTTGTGAACGTCCTGCCAGCCGGTTTGCTGCGTTTGCTGCACCGGAGCCTGGGCCTGTTGAATGTAGTTCTGATAGGCAATTTGCTGCATCTTCGCTGCCTGCTTTTTCGCTTTCAGCTTTTTGAACAGTCCTGCCTCGGCATTGGTAGTGGAGCCTAGGGTTACCGCAAGGAGCGCCAGAACCGTGACGGTCTCGCGAAGCCCGTGTGCCTGGATTTCGGCATCTTCGAAAATGAGGCCGACCTGATCCTCGTTTGCCTGGCAAAAGGACTCGAACTGGGATTCGTCGGCGAGGAGGAGACCGAGAAGTTGAATCTGCGCTGATTCCTGATCTTCGCCTGCCTGCCAGCGAATCAGCGGAACGGTTGCCCCTTCGTGCTTCATCGCAGGATCGTCGAGAGAAGAGCCTAACACCTCGAGAAAGCGTCTCACGTAGTCTTCCGGCTCCGAGGCATCCGAAAGCGTTTTGAACGCTGATGCATCCGGGAAAAGGCCCTGGAGTTGGATTTCAAAGGCGGAGTCGCTCCAATCCAGTTCCGGCTCATTTGCCTCGTTCATTCCGATGTTGAACCGCTGAAACAATTCCGCGTCCTGCGGGTTGGACTGGACGATGACTCCGTCCCGTGAAACATCAAACGCGATGCCGGAATTTGAGAACAGAGCAGCGCAGCAATCCATGGGCGATTTCTGATTCAATTCGAAATCAGAGCCCTCGGGCGGCAGTTCATTTACAGGTCCAAGAAAGGTAGCGGTCGTAGTCATAGTTCACATGTGGTTTTGTTTGTCGGTTTCGGTAGTTGTTGTCGGGAGGGGAATCGGTTTACCAGTCGGCGTCGAGTTCGGTGCGCCATGGCTCGGATACTTCGGCGAGGAGGTGAAGCATCAGAGCGGGGGAAGTGTCGGGGAATCGCGAGAGGATTCGGGCCATCATTCCCGTGACCCGGGGAGCCGCAAAACTGGTTCCAGTCTGTGTTTGCACGCCTCCTCCGGTCCAGGCCACTTCGATATTCTCGCCGCGGGCTGAGAAACTGGCCATGTGGTTTTTGCGGTGGTAAATAGAGTCATCGCTGGTGTCCGCAAGATCAACGCCAATGACAGAGCTGAAATGGGACGGCCACTCCGCTTCGTTGGAGTCGACATTGCTGCAGGCCGCGACGACGTGCACTCCTGAGAGCCATGCGAGGTCCGCCCACTCCTTGTGGGGGAGGATGAATTTGGCAAGTCCTCTGCATCCGAAGCTGCAGTTCAGAATATGGTATCCGCGTTTGATCGCCTCGTTTACGCCTGCGCAAATCAAATGAGTCCGGGAAACGCTGCGACCGTCGATGACGCGGAAACTCCCGATTTCGGCTTTCGGAGCGACTTCGTGAATGATGCTTGCGACCGCAGTTCCGTGACCGTAGGAATCCGTGAGGTCTTTCTCGTCGATGATGATACGACCGGCGTTCTCAGCAAATGAGATCGATTCGATGAGGTTCATGGAGGAGAGTCGCGGGTGATCGGCTTCGATACCCGAGTCGATTACAGCGATGCGCACCCCTGAACCATCGCCCACCTGAAGGGCTTCACGGGTTTGCCGCAAATCGGGCCAGTCAATTGCCGATTCATTCAGGTCACTCATAATTCAAGTCCGATCAGAGTGGTTAAAAGCCGGTAATTAACAAGACGCTCGAGGACAGTGGAGAGTCTCCGGATGCGGGCGAGGTGGCGCGCGGAAAATCCGGATGGATCCTCGGCGTCAATGCCATTCTTGAGTTGAACACAGCTGACAACACCCTGAAGTGCTCCACCGAAATAGAAGGGGGTTGCAATAAGTGCGCAAGTGACCTGATCCATCGCGTCGTCGACGCGCTTCGAGTGATTGGTGTTTTGATAGACCTTGTTTTCACAGAGTGACTGCTCGGAAGCGAAGACGAGGCTGATGAGGCCTTCAGTGATAGGCTGCTTCCAGCCGATAAACGATTCGTCCGGTGAAGAATGCGTGACGATCAAATTCTCTTCCGCAATGTCAGCGAGCCATATTGAGGTGGAGTCGCCGCCGACACTCTCCATCGTCGCGCGCAGCATGGCTCGTCCCGGATCGCCGAGGAGCGTTTTGAATTCATCGGGAGTAACCGATCCGGCTGCCTGTGCGAGCCTTCGCTCGATCATGGGGGCAAATTCTGAAAGTTCTAAGTCGGTGGTAATCACAGCAAACAGCGGTTTGTAGGGATGCGAGTCTAGCAAATAGACGTTTCATCGGCAAAACCATTCAAGAAAACAATAGATTTACATAAAAAAGCCGACTCGTCTAAAACGAACCGGCTTTTTGTATTAATGAAATTGTTTCAGCCCGGGGCGGGATCACTCTTTGTTGCCCACATTGACGAAGGCATCGACGGCCGCGGAGATCGTCGTTGGATTGCCGAGGGTAAGAGCCTCTATCTCGTGCTCAAGGGAGGTCAATCGGGAGTTGGTCACTGCGTAGAGCTCCTTCACGGTGTCTGTGTTAGCTCCGGTCCTGGATCTGAGTTCACCTGCGTCTCTTTGAAGGGCTGAGACCATTGTCTCTATCTGCTCGACCTTGCCGATCATGTCGAGTTCAGCTGCGGTGTTGAGCCCCTCCACCTTCGTCCGGAGATTGCCGACCCGTGCGTGCAGGCCGGCGGCTTTGCTTTGAAGTTCCTCTTGTTGTTCTTCTGCACTCATAACGAAAAGGGTTACGAGTGCGCCAAAAAACCGGATGCGAGCCGGTCTACTTCCTTTTGATGTAAACGTAGTAGGCACCGACGATGGCCTCGTTATTCGAATCGAGGAACCAGGTATAGAGTCTTTTAGGACCGGGATTCAGTTTTCCTGTAAAGGTGACGTGGTCGGCGTCCGGTGCAACGGGGCGTCTCGCTTCAAACTGCCCGATTTTCATGCGCACTTTGGCAATGTCCAGTGCCGTTCCTTTCTCGAGTTGGCCGTCGGTGACTTCGGTCGCTTCCGCTCCGTCACGAAGGGCCAGCCCCGAGTCCCGCGGCCAGCGGCGCAGCTCAAATTCGTATTCGCCTGCCTCTGCGACATCGAGTTCCCAGTAACTGTTTTTCAAGGTCGCCCTGCGAATCTGGCTTTGCTGATCAACGAAAACGTCGAGCCATTCGCAGGCAGTAAGTAGAGTGGGGTTCTCCGCCTCGTGACCGATGATGACCCGCTGTGGCTCGTTCGCTTTTTCGCCGACTTCGTCCCACCACTGGTCGAGGGACTTGCGCATTCTGGCAGCAACGAGAGCATGGGCGTTGATCACATTCTTTTGCTGCAGCGGATCGGTTTCAAGATTGTAGAGTTCTTTGTCCTCAAGGAGCCTCCAGCGTTTCCAGAGAACTCCGGCCATCTCGCGGCGCATGATGGAGGGGGAATCCGGCGCGGGATACTCGTAGCTGAAAGGCATCCGGCTGTAGTTGATAATGAAGGTACGGTCAGGATCAACGGGGGCCTCCCCGCGCAGGGAGGGCGTCAGGTCGATCCCGTCGAAACTTGCTTCGGTCTCGATCCCCGAGAGCTCCAGAAGGGTGGGGAGAAGGTCCTGAACTTCGGTGAGCCCGTCAAGGTCGGTTCCGTGTTTCAGGTCCCCCTCAGGCCAGCGGATGAAACAGGGAACGCGATGGCCGCCTTCCCACAGTTGGGTTTTTCGGCCGCGCATTCCGGCAGGGTAGTAGGTCTCTGCGAGAGTGCTTCCGTTGTCGGTTAGGAAGACCAGAATCGTATTTTCGAAGAGGCCGGAGTCTTTGAGGAATTGATCCAGTTTCCCGATGTTGTCATCGATGTTCTTGATCATTGCGAGGTATTTGATGAGGTCACTTCGCTTTTGAGGATGGCGGCCTTTGATCACTCCCGCCGCTTCCGCAGCTGCGACCTTTTTCTCCATCGCCTCGGTGTATTCTTCAGGCACCCAGTAGGGGGAGTGCGGCGCATTGGTCGGCAGGTAGGTGAGAAACGGTTCCTTCGCTTCCGCTCTATCCTTCATCCAGGAGATCGCTTCGTCGAAAAAGACGTCAGTGCAGTAGCCCTTGTATTCTGTCAGGGTTCCATTGCGAGTGTAGGTGTCATCAAAGTAGTCATTGTTCCAGACGTCGGGGACAGAGTTGATATGTGAGGAGGGAAACCAGAGGGTTTCTTCGAATCCTCTGTCAGCGGGGCGGAAGGGGTAGTTGTCCCCGAGGTGCCACTTCCCGAAGAGTCCGGTGCGGTAGCCTGCCTCTTTGTAGATGTCAGCGATGGTGGGGAGTTCAGGGCGGAGCAGAGTTCGGCCTGCGCTCACATTGATCGCCCCGTTTTTCGCCGCATCGATTCCGGTGAGTAATTGTCCGCGTGTCGGGGTGCACATCGGGGCGACATGGAAATCCGAGAGACGCACACTGCCGGAATGCAGTGTGTCCATGTTAGGGGTTTCGAGAATGGGGTTTCCGTGGGCGGAGAGTTCCGGATATCCCTGGTCATCTGTCATCACGATGATGACGTTGGGATTTTCTCCTGCGTTGGCGAAGAGGTGAAATCCGGCGAGGATTGAGAGAGTTAAAACAGTGCGAATGTTCATTGGGCTGAAATAGGCGGGGCGATGAGGAGATCACCGAGGATTTTTTCCAGTTTGCTTACGTGGCCTTTGATTCTGACGTAGCGATGTTTTTTCGGGTAATCTGTTTCCCAGCGGGTGTTGCCATCGGAGTCGACGACGACGCGGCCGGGTTTTCCAACCGACCAGTATTGATCTTCGATGCCGCGAACGGCAAGGAGAACGGTCGCGAGATCATGATTGGGCTTCCCGAAGGTGATTGCTTTGTTCTCGTGAAAGGGGCGAAGTTCGTAAGCACGGCGAACCGGGTTGGTCTCCGGTGCGGATTGAAGTTCTGCGCCATTGCTCATCGCTGCGCCGACTTCGTATCCCTGCCAGACGATGGGAGTGGGCCACTCGTTTGTGATCGTGACCGCTGCAGCGGGATCGAGTTTGATATTGGTTTCGCCTTTCATGGTGCGGGGAAAGCCGCCGCCCATGATGAAGAGTTCTTTGACCTTCGCTTTTACGAGATCGGGTTCGGCACGCCAGAGGTCTTCGAGATTGCTGAGTGCTCCCACGCTGCAAATTACGACGCTTTTGTCAGGTTGGGAACTGAGGGCTTCGCGATAGACGTCGAGCGCGTCGGGCAGTTGATCGTCCGTCGGGGAATCGTTCGGAAAGTCTTTGTGTAGTGTCGGTGTGAAACTGCTGGGGGCCTTCCAGCTGACCTTCGCCGCATCTTTGTCGGATCCGATTGGAATGTCGGGGCGCCCATACCAGGTGTTGATCGCATCGGCGGCGGCTCCGGATGCGTTGCCCGGACAGTTGCGGTTTGTTGTGATCGCAAGAATCGCAACTTCACCTTTGTCGGCGAGGGCGTTGAGGACGGCAAGAGCGCCTGCGTCATCGCAGTCGTTTGCCATGTCTGTATCGAAAATCAGTTTTACCGGCTCGGCCGCAAAACCAGTCGAACAGAGGAAAGCGATTGTTGCGAGGAGCCGGGCGGGAAACTTCATTTGGCCGTTGGTGGCTGGGAACAGAGGTGGATGTAGGCTTCGACAATGCGTGCCGCCTGAATATCGCTCATGAGGAGGTAGCGATCATTTTTGCCTTCGTTCTTTCCTTTGGTGGTGAAGGTAGTGATTCCTTTGTCATCGACGGTTACGTTTCCCACGGGGGAGAGATCGAAGTAGCCACGGTCGGGAAAGGCGGAGTAAAGCACGCAGCTCAAGTCCCAGGTGGGGCGGTCATGCGGATGTTCGGGGACGTAGGCAAGGTAGCTCTCCTTGATGATGTGTTGAGCGTTGTAATTGTAGTCTTCCATGATGCTTTTCCATGGGTAGACGCTGTTGATTCCGATTTCGAAGCCGCTCCAGATGACAGGTGTGGGCCACTCTTCCGCGACTTTCTGTGCAGCGGGAATGTCTTTAAGCACGTTGTATTCGATGTGGATTGAGTTGTATCGAATGGTCTGGAACGCTCCTGCCATGATCACAAACTCCTTCACTTTCTTCTTAATCAGCGCTTTGCCGTCGAGGTCGGAGTGTTCATCCGGCTTGGAGTCGAGGAGTCGTGCGCAGTTGGTGAAAAAGCCCACTTGAACGAGCATGACGGATCCGTCTGGCTGGGCGGCCAGGGTTTTGCGCATCAAAGAGACGGCTTCCGGAGCGTCGACCCCTGATTTGAGATCGTGAGGGTAAAGAGGTTTGCCATCGTCGTCGGTGCGATCGGCGACGCCGTTGAATTTTCCTTCCTCGGGGGTTGCCCCGTTGCGCACCGCTCCGATAGGAACATCGGGGTGACCGTAGTAAGTGTTCACGGCATCGATGAAGGAGGCTGATTTGGGATGATCCTTTGTCGAGGTGACACAAAGCAGGTCGACGTTTCCGCGCTCCACCAGCTGATGAATGATCGCAAGGGCCATGGCGTCGTCGATGTCGTTGCCCATGTCGGTATCGAAAATCATGCGAACCGGTTCCGCTCCGGCGAGCCCGAAGCTGAAGAGTAGGGAAGTGAGAATAAGGTAATATTTCATGGTGTGAATTTTTTCGATTTTCCTGCCCGCCACGCGTCGATGATTACCGCGGCGACAATGACGATTCCGGTGATAAGAAATTTAACGGGTTCTGTTGCTCCGAGCTGAGCGAGGCCGGCACTGAGGGTGGCGATGATGAGGACGCCGATGAAGCTCCCGATGACCGAGCCCCGGCCTCCCATGAGGCTGGTTCCACCGATGACGACCGCAGCGATCGCTGAGAGTTCCAGTCCGGTGCCCGCATTCGGATCCACTGCGGCCAGTTTCGAGCTGTCAAAAGCGGCGCCGAGTCCGGCGAGGGCTCCGGCGATCGCAAAAACAGCGATTTTAATGGGCCTGACATTGACACCTGAATAGGTCGCGGCCTCTTCGTTTGCTCCGATTACCATGACGTAGCGACCGAAGACAGTTCGGCGGAGGACGAGTTGTCCTATGATGACGACAGCGACGGCGAAAAGGAATGCCCATGAGATTCCCAGGCCGGAAATGGGGGCACCGAGCCATTCGACGGGGGCACCGATGTACTTGGTCTGGGAATCGGTTCCGAGGTAGGCAAGTCCGCGGGCGATCTGCATCATTCCCAGGGTGACAATGAAACTGGGGACTGCATACCTGACCGAAACCCAACCGTTCGCCCAGCCGCAGAGAGCTCCCGCGAGAATCGCGAGGGGCAAAGCGGCGAGCAGTGGCCAGGACCAGTCGACCATCGCAAGGCCCAACATCGATCCGGCAAAGGCAAGGACCGATCCCACCGAAAGGTCGATTCCGGCCGTGATAATGACAAAGGTCATTCCCACCGCAATCACCGCGAGCGCAGGAACCTGATTGGCAATCTGGTTGAAAGTGGCTGCCGAAAGAAAGCGATCGCTGAAGAGGCTGAAGACAACGACAAGGCCGATGAGGACGGCAAAAAGCCCCAGCCATTCCCCGTATCGGGAGAGAGGATTTGGTTTTGGGTGGCTGCTCATCGGTCTGATTTCCCGGGCCGTGATCACTCTCCGAGTGTGGCCTTGGTGACGAGGTCGACGGGCGTTTTCCGGTCAGCCGGAGCAGCGCCTTCATTGACGATCTCAAGGGCGGCGTCGATTCCGAAAATAGCGAGCTTGCCTCCGTGTTGATCGGCTGTGGCAAGGATGCGGCCCTCTTTAATTAAGGTTTGCACTGCGGAAATGTTGTCAAAACCAACGATTTTCACCTGATCGGCTTTGCCCGCGGCCTTCACCGCGGCGGCCGCGCCGAGTGCCATGCTGTCGTTGCTCGCAAGGATCGCAGCGAGGTCGGGATGAGAGGTCAAAATGGCGGAGGAGACGGAATTCGCTTTATCCATTTCCCATTGAGCGCTTTGCACCGCGACCACTTCCGCGCCTGCTGCGGTCATGGCATCTTCAAATCCGGCCCGTCTCTGTTGGGCGTTGAAGGCTGTGGGAACACCTTCGATAATAGCGACTTTGGCACCGCCCTCGAGTGACTTAGCCAACTCTTCGCCGACCGCTTTTGCTCCTTCGCGGTTGTCGGGGCCTACGAAAGGAATTGTCGTGCCGGCTTTCTCGAGCACTTCATTGTCGAGTTTATTGTCGATATTGATGACGATGATTCCGGCATCCTGAGCGCGCTTCAAGGCTGGAACCAGAGCTTTGGAATCGGCCGGTGCAATCACGATTGCGTCAACGCCCCGCGCCACCATTTGCTCGACGAGTGCGACCTGCTGGGCAAGGTCCGTTTCATTTTTGATCCCGTTTGAGATCAGTGAAAAGCGGTCGGCATTCTCTGCCTCGTAACTCTTCGCGCCATCCGCCATCGTCTTGAAAAACTCATTTGCGAGTGATTTCATGATCAGAGCAACCTCGGGTTTGCCGTCGGTTGGGGCGGAGGATTCCTCCACGGGGCTCTCGTTGCAGCTGACCCCGAAAATGGAACTCAGAAGCAGGGTGGTAGCGGCGAGGAGAGGGTATTTGGGGCAATGAAAACTCATGGGCTGGAAAAGTGAGCGTGTCAGAAAACAAACGTTTGCGCAAGATGTTTCCGCAACTCTCGCGATTGCGTAGGATCACCCGTCCCCTCTGAAGATCAGCTCGAGAAATTTCCGGAAAGAAGCAGCGGCGAACTGCAGTTTTGAGCCGAACTTTTCCGCACGGTAGATGCTTGGGGAATGTCCGAGGGAGACATGGTAAAAGTAATCCCCGGTTTCGCCGAAGCGGATCACCGGTTCAGAGCAGGCGCAGGCATCATCAATCAGAGTCCACTGTGCGAGTGGAAGCACCGGCCAGATTTCCCCGCGTTGAGCTTCGAGACCGTCGGACTGGCAAAGATACGAACGGATCTCCGACGGAATAGTTCCGGAATTTTCCTGTTCCCAGGATTGAATCGACTCCTCTCCCACGGGAGGAAAAAACGACGCGTCGATTTTCCTTTCTTTCGCCGCCGGGAGTTCGGTCAGGGCAATGATTTCTTTCTTCCACGCAGTGGTCATGGACAGTGGCAATGCGGCAGGGGAGAGGGGAGGTCTCTGGCAGGTGATTATGAATCCGGGTTTTCCAGTGCACCGAAATGGGTTTCTTTGAGAAACCGGTGCACAGATTGATGCAACTCTTCAAGTTCGTTGTGCACTGCGCAAGGATTTTTCCTGGCGCACCAGCCGGGCCCGAAGGGGCAGAAGGGTTTATCTCCTATCTTCTCAAAAATCACCACGACATCGTAGAATGTCACTTTTTCCGGATCCGTTGTCAGGGTGTAGCCGCCGTTCCTTCCCGCAGTCCCCGAGATGAATTCGGTCTGCCCGAGCTGGGTTAAAACTTTGGCAATGAGAGGGCGTGGCAGATTCCGGGCCTCAGCGATTTGGGCAGCATTGTAGGTCGTTTTGCCTCCGTCATAATTCACGGCAAGATGGCTGACTGCTGAGATTGCCGCCTGAGCGACTTTCCCGTATCCGAGTGTGTTCACCCTTCATAAAACCTCACGGTGGACTCCTTGGCAACCGCTCATCTCGGGCTCATCAGTGAGTCATGTGTTTAACTAAGAATAAAAGATCGTATTATCTTGTTTGTTTGCGGTTTCGGATTAATTTGAAAAGTAACCGTGAAAATAGCTATGCAGCCTTCAGTAAAAATCGTCGTTCTTTTGATCCTCTTTTCACTTTCAGCCTGTGGCAGAAAGGAACTCTCTGATGCCGAGAAAAAGGGGCAGGAAAAATTAAAGGCTGAACTTCAGAGCTTCGCCGGTGCCGGGGACAGCCCTTCCACACCTGCGGTTGCATCGACTCCTGCATCGACTCCTGCA
>JAYWLB010000011.1:0-14381 GCA_035967665.1 Verrucomicrobiales bacterium BCK34 | reverse complement strand
CTGGCTCACGGGAATGTTGAGTTCAGTGCGGGGATTCAGAACAGCAGCAGTGGAGATGTCACTGTGATTGCGGGTTGGAATGGGTCTCAATATACCGCAGGCGCTCCGGGAACGGCTGAGACCGGCAACGTCACCTTCAGTGACTTTATCAATAATCCTGTTTCTTATGGGAATGCTTCGGGAGGAGCAACGGGGGCCGTCATCATTGGTGACGGGACTCAGTCCAGTGGCATCGCGGTGGGAAGCCGTGATGGGGTTACAAGTGTCGCCGCCAATACGGTAGCGCTGAGAGGCGGAGATACCGGAGGTAATGGTGATAATGTCTATGCACAGATTGGATTTGCGGGAGCGGGAACGGGAAACCTCAACGTGCACGCTAAAGACTCGATCAGCCTTCAAGGGGGGGCAAAGTATGACCGCGCTCATGCTCAAATCGGGCACGGGGGGTATATTATGACGGGTGACCGGAGCGGGGACATTTTCGTCGAGGCGGGGAACGGCGTCACTCTCACCGCCGATCAGACCGGCACGGGGAGATTTGGCTCTGCGCGGATTGGTCACGGGGGGAGAGGACACGTCTCGGGTAACAACATGTCAGGATCGATCACCGTGAATGGAGGTGCTGGTGCCGTTTCTCTAATTGCCGGGCAGACGGAAGGGCTCCAGCCTTTTCGCGACGCACAGATCGGGCATGGCGGCTCCCACGATGACATAGGGAATTTCAGCGGTGCGATTCGAGTGACCGGTGATGAAGTGAATTTGGACGCGGGCCACTGGAGCACTAATTATGCGGCGATCGGGCATGGGGGATCGACGTCGGGGACAAATACCGGAGATCGATCCGGCGATATCTATGTGGGGACTCCCGGGGAAATTTCGCTTGAGAAATCCGCTTCCGGAGAAGCGCGGATTGGCCATTTCAATCAGGATGCGGCGGGAGTTATTTCCAACGCAAATGTGACGATCGAGGCTGGTTCGATGGATGCAACGGTAGGAGATGCGGCGGGAACGACGTATGAGGTAGGCAGTGTTTTCGGAGACATCCTGCAGAGAAACTTACTCGCCGGTGATGTCACTTTGCACGCTACCGGTGCCGGCGGGATCTCGATGAACACGGCGGGAACGATCGCCTATGATGCCCCGAATGATTTCAACGTGTTTTCGGATCGCGATGTTAACATCATCGGATCGATTCAGAACAGCGGGGCCGGCAATATCAATTTGGTTGCCGGTTGGAACTCGACGACGGCGCCACTGGCGGATCCTTTGACGGGCATTATCGCAAACGTCGATATGACGACTGACATTTTCGACGTTGCGGGTTCTTTCGGGAATAACAATGGGTCGGTGCTGCTTTCTAATCCAAGTGGCGTTTCCGGAGTCGGAGCTTTAAACGGGGCGACGAATGTGGCCGGATACAACGTCACTTTGACGGGAACGAGTGGCGGGTTTGCTCAGATTGGTTATGCCGGCACCGGTGATGGAGAAGGTGATATCACGGTTCGCGCGGTTGAGGCGGTGAGCCTGACAGGAGGGGACAAGTATGACAATGCACATGCGCAGATCGGTCATGGAGGCTATCAGGTCGCGGGTGACAAAGGGGGTGATATTTCAGTCGAGGCGGGCAATGGCGTGACCCTCACTGCGGATCAGAGCGGAACGGGCCGATTTGCTGCGGCCCAGATCGGTCACGGTGGAAGAGGGGTGCATCCAAGCAATCCTCGCAGTAATAATTATTCAGGAAGTGTCACCGTTGATGGTGGCGCCGGAGCAGTCAGTTTGAGTGCTGCTCTCGCATCGGGTGGGCAGGATTTCAGACATGTCCAGATCGGGCACGGATGGTCACATGATGCCTACGGCGATTTCAGCGGCAATATCGTTGTGAACGGCAGCGAAGTGAATATCGCCGGAGGGGCACAGAATTCAAGCTATGCGCGGGTAGGCCATGGCGGTTTGGTCTCGGGCGATAATACGGGAACCCGGACAGGTGATATTTTCGTGGGAACCCCGGGAGAAATATCGATTGAATCGGGCACTGCGGTTGCGGTGATCGGGCATCATAATGAAGATGCTGCGGGGACGATCTCCGGTGCCAATGTGACTTTGGAAGCGGCCTCGATTGATGAAGAGGTCGGTGATGCTTTCGGCACAGAGATGACGTTGAGTGCGGCTTTGGGCAGTATGATCGCTTCCAATCTTGCCGCGGGCGACGTCTCGCTGCATGCCACCGGCGCCGATGGACTTTCGATCGGGGCGTTCAGCTTCAACAGTGGGAATGATTTTAATCTCCTGTCTGAAAATGATGTCACTGTTTCGGGTATTGTCAGGAATACCGGTGCGGGAAATATGAACCTCGTCGCAGGGTGGGATCCCACCGTAGTCGGCGCTGAGCTCGCTGATCCGGTTACGGGAATCATTGCTGACATCGACATGGCGACGGAGATTTTCGGGGTTGCCGGTTCCTATGGAAACAACAACGGATCTCTCGTCGTGACGAATGCGGCGGGATCGGCCGGTTTCGGGACTCTTTCGGGAACGACAAACGTGGCTGCTTACGATGTCACCCTGACAGGCACAGATAGCGGCTATGCCCAGATTGGTTACGAAGGTGCGGGGTCGGGCAATATTTCAGTTTACGCGGCGAATGCGGTCAGCCTCGCCGGAGGCTCCCAGTATAACAATGCGCATGCTCAAATCGGACATGGTGGCTATATTCTTACGGGGAACCGGAGTGGTAATATCATGGTCGATGCGGGCAATGGCGTGACTCTGACAGCAGATCAGGTTGGCGGGGGGAGATTCGCCACCGCCCGGATCGGGCACGGTGGCAGAGGTCACAGCACGGGAAATGATATGTCCGGCTCTATCACGGTGAACGGCGGTGCCGGTGCCGTGAATTTGACTGCCGGTTTGACATCGGGGAGTGAGGATTTCCGGGCAGCCCAAATCGGGCATGGTGGTGCTCACGATGATATTGGGAATTTCAGCGGGGATATTCGTGTTAGTGGCAGCGAGGTGAATCTGCATGGTGGTTCAAGGAGTGCCAGTTACGCGGCGATCGGTCACGGCGGTTCGACTTCGGGAACCAACACGGGTAACCGGAGCGGAGATATTTACGTGGGAGCGGATGACGAGATTTCCATCGAGCGTTCCGGCTCCGGCGCTGCTCGAATCGGTCATCACAACGAAGATGCGGTGGGAGTTATTTCCAACGCTGATGTGACGATTGAAGCGGATTCTCTCGACACGACAGTAGGCGATGTCTTCAGTGGCGACTTTGACATGAACAGCACTCTCGTGAGTATGGTGCTGACCAATTTGGAGGGCGGGGATGTGACGCTTCACTCGAGGGGATTCGGAGGGATTCAGATGAATTCGTCCGCTGAGATGGTCTACGATTCTGAAAACGACTTCACGCTTTTGTCCGATTATGATGTGAGCTTCAACGGGCTCTTTCAGAATGCCGGGGCCGGAAATTTCAATGTGATCGCGGGATGGGATTCGGGCGCAGCGCCACTGGGGGATCCTCTCACGGGGATCATTGCTGATGTCGATATCGCGACAGATATTCTCGGAGTGGCGAATTCTTATGGAAATAATTTCGCGACTATCACTGTCGGTGGCTCCGGAAATGCTTTTTCAACCATCGTCGGCAGCCGCATGGGAAGAACCGATGTGCTGGGGTACGAGGTGACGCTCAATGGTGGTTCCGCTACTAATTCCTACTCTCAAATCGGCTACCGCCTGACCTCGTCAGGTCAAGCTGCGAGTGGTGGTATCGGGGTCGCAGCGAATGCGGGGGGATTGACCCTCAATGCAGGAACGGGCGAAAGCTACGCTCAAATCGGTCACGGCGGCCGGAGCACGAAAGGGGCGATTTCAGATGCGGATATCGATATCAATGTGATCGGCACGATTGATCTGAACTCGGGAACGGGCACCTTTGGCTACACCCAGATCGGGCACGGTGGCTCTAACAGTGTCAATAATCCGACCACTGTTTCGAATTCGGATATCCGGGTCAATGAACTGGCCGGAACCGGTCAGGGGGATATCAATCTTCTTGCGGGCGGCTCCAATGCCACTGCGCAGATCGGTCACGGAGGGGCGAAGAATGATGCCACCCAGGGCTTTTCAGCGAAATCCGGTGACATCACCATTTTCCAAGCGGCTAACATTACGCTCGCGGGCGGTGAGGTCGACGGCTCCGCGCAGATTGGACACGGCGGCGATGGGGGCACCGGTGTCGTCGGAAGTACTCCGGCGGGCGATGTTTCCGGAGATATCAGTGTGACCGCGTCAGGATTTATCCGGGTCCTAGGCGGCGAGAGCAGTGGGTATGCTCAGATCGGTCACGGATCGGACGCGAATCGCGGAGACATCGATGCCAATATCACAGTGAACGCCGGTGGAACTCTCGAGGTCAAGGCCGGCACGGGTGTGAACTCATACGCACAAATCGGTAACGGCGGTTACAATGCCACGGGCGAGCACACCGGCTCCATTGAGGTGCAGGCCAATCTCGTCGACATGGTTGCGAATACCAATGCGGGGTCCTTTGCCCAGATTGGCCACGGTGGCGCAAACAGCGGGGCTTATCTACGCAATGGTGAAATTTGTGTTCACGGTGTCAACGGGGTGAATCTCAGTGCGCAGGGCACCGGGTCTTTCAGTAGATCCTACACTCAGATCGGTCACGGGGGCACGACCACGGACGGCACCCTCGGCGGGGACATCCGGGTGACGGCTTCCAATGGTGGTGTTTCTTTGCTGGGAGGAAACTCCGGTTCGGGAAGTCAGTATGCGCAGATCGGTCACGGGGGTGTTTCCAGTGATGGTGCCATGTCAGGAGATATTTATGTGATCGCCGGGAACGGTGACACGGTTCTTACCGGCGGCTCGACGAGCAATTCGTATGCGATGATCGGTCACGGTGACAGCGGGGGCGCTACCACAACCGGTACCCGTGAAGGGGGAATTCATCTCTTTTCCAGTGGCTCGCTTACGGGAACGAACGGAACGGGGACGGACAGTCAGATCAATATTTACCATCAGACCGGTAGCGCGGGAGGTCTTGCTTCGAATTATCTTGGCGGCGACGGATTTCAGTTGGTCGCCAACGGCGGGGTGAATCTTCTCGATAGTGTCCTCGACGAGATCGATGTGATGGTGAATCGCAATTTCCAGGGCGGGGTGATCTCACTGGCGCTCGCGAATGATATCGATTTCACCCTCGATGGCTCCGGTGGAACGGTCGATACCTCAAGTGACTTCTACCTTTTGACGGGAGGAAATATCACGGTCGCAAACAGTTTCCAAAACATTGGTGACGGCGATGTGACTCTGGTTGCGGGATGGAATGGTTCCGGCTTCTCAGCGACCGGGAGTGTCGACTACGGTTCCCCCATTGATTTTTGTGCACCGATGATCATCGCAGACGGCGAGCTGGATCCGGTCGATTTTAACTGTGCCTCTTTCGGCGTTGGCGGCGCTGTTCTCACGATCGGTGACACGGGGCAGACAGACTCACTCGCGATCGGAAGTCGCGGTGGGGTGAATACTTTCGCGGGAGCGGGGATCGTTGTGAATGCCGGCGGTTCGGCTGCGAATGCTTCGACCCAGTTGGGTTTTCGTCCCACTGCAGGAAGCCAGGGCGCGGTGGGAGCGATCAATCTTTACGTCAAATCCGGAGGCCTCGATTTGAACAGCGGCGATTTCTCCAATTCGTTCACCCAGATCGGGCATGGCGGGACTGGAAGCAGTTCAAATAATCACGATGCCGCGATCACAATTTCATTCTGTGAAGTTGGGGAAGTTAATTTGAATGCAGGAGACGGAAACGGTTCCTATTCTCAGATCGGGCACGGTGGGGTTTCTGCAGGGGGCACGAGAGGCGGTGAGATTCAAATCGTCGGTGCGGCGGGGACTGCCGCCAAAGCCGGGAATATTTCATTGGTCGCCGGTGGCAATACAAACGCCTATGCAAAAATCGGCCATGGCGGATTCGGCGGTAACGGCGCTACTCAGGGAAGTATCCGATTGGATTCAGCAGGGAAAGTTGATCTGCTGGGGGGAAGTGCATTGGATGCCAATGCCCAAATTGGTAATGGTGGCAAAAATAACAATACCAGCCATGGCGTCGTCGGAGATCAAATCGTTGTCCTCGCTGATCAGGGAATTGCTTTGACCGGGGGAACGACAAGCGGATCGACTACCTACGGGGCATTCGCTCAAATCGGAAATGCCGGCTATGATGCTGATGGTGTTGCTACGGGTGATATCTTCCTGAATTTTGATCCTACCATTGGTGCCAATGGCAGTGCTGTTGGCGGCGGTGATTTGGTCCTCAATGGAGGAAACGGGGTCGTAGGGACATACGCTCAGGTGGGGCATGGCGGCCGGAATCAGGAAGGCGCCAATTCAGGCGCTATCAAACTGGGCAATGTCGGCGATGTCAGCCTTGGCGCCGGTGCGGGTGGAAATTATGTTCAAATCGGGCACGGCGGGAACGGGACTTCAACCGGTGCTAAAGACGGGGATATCGATATTCTGAATGCCAACAGTATTTCGATAACAGGCGGCAGCGGCGACGATGCCTATGCTCAAATCGGCCATGGCGGCAGAAGTGCGAACGGCAATACCAGTGGAAGTATTCGACTGACTTCTGCCAATGCGGTGAGTATTCAGGGCGGGGCGGCTTCACATGCGTTTGCCATGATTGGCAACGGTGGTGATGCGAACAAAGGCGATCACGGGTTGGATACAGATCAAATTATCGTGAATGCGGGAGGCGGTATTTCCCTGACTGCCGGAGCGGGAGGAGTCGCCGGCGTTTTTGCTCAGATCGGCAACGGCGGGTATGAAAGTGACGGTATTGCCCGTGGTGATATTTTCCTGAATTTTGATCCTGCGATCGGTGCAAACGGGGCCGCGGTCGGCGGTGGAGATATCGTGCTCAATGACGGCTCTGGCGGGATTGGTTCTTATACTCAGATCGGTCACGGGGGACGACTCCATGAGGGGCTCAAGTCAGGTGACATCACGCTGGGCAACGCGGGGAACGTCGAACTGAACGCGGGGCTTTACCGGAACTATTCCATGATTGGCCACGGTGGCAACGGTATCGACGTTGCGCTGGCGAACGATGTTTCGGGTTCGATTAAGATCACCAATGCCGCTTCAGTTCTTCTCGATGCCGGTGATGAGGAAGCCTTTGCTCAGATCGGGCACGGTGGCTACGGCTACAAAGCCAATTTGGGAACAGCGGGTGACGTCCTCGAAATCACTTCCAGCGGGGCGGTCACGGTTGAGGGGGGCAATGGCGTTTCAGCGTATGCTCAGATCGGAAACGGAGGACGCGATTCAGATGGAAATCATACCAGCGACATTTCGATTACCGCAGGCAGTGTTGAGCTCGACGCGGGGAATGTGGATAATGCCTACGCTAAAATCGGCTTGGGCGGACACGACACTACCGGAACTCAGGTCGGCAGTATTTCGGTGACGGCGACGACAGGCGGTGTTTCCGTGCTCGGCGCTGATGGCGGTTCGAATTCGCTCGCGCAAATTGGACACGGTGGTCGCAGCAGTGGTGGTACGAAGAACGGCAGTATCACGGTGCTGGCGCAGGGGGCGGATTCCGATGTGATTGTGGAAGGGGGAGACGGTAACGAAGCTCTCGCTGTGATTGGCCACGGTGGAACGAGTTCTCCGGGAGACATCGGGCTTTCTACAGATCTGATCCGGGTCGAGGCAACTCGCGACGTCATCGTGAAGGCCGGTGAGAAAAACAACACTCTCGCACAGATCGGAAACGGCGGACTCGCCAGCGGCGGGACAAAGCGGGCCGATATTTCGGTGATAGCGGGACGGGATGTTCTCGTTGAGGCGGGAACTGTCGGCGGGGATGATGCTTATGCCATGATCGGGCACGGCGGGGCACAAACAGCGACGACGACTTCCGGTTCAATCACGGTAAAGGCGGGGCGGTCTGTTGAGGTGACGGGCGGAACCAATTTAACACCCACGACTTCGGGAGTGGATACTCCTAACTTTGCTCAAATTGGACATGGTGGAGACGACAATACCGGCAGTCATGGCGTTACCGGTGATCGCATCGAAGTGAGCGCTGATTTCATTACTCTGACGAGTGGAACGGGGAATGGAACGTATGCGCAAATCGGTATGGGTGGAAACAATGCGGGAGGTAATCTAACCGGGGATGTTTGCGTCCATGCAGAGAGCGGAATCATCTTGAACTCTGCGGCGGCGATTGCGGTGGATTCCTACACCCAGATAGGTAATGGCGGCAATGCCTCGGGAAATTCAAGTAGCAATGTTTTCGAGGGGGACGTTGTCGTGACAGCCGGTGCGGCAGGTATTCAGCTGATAGGTGGAGATGATCCGTCGTTAGCCGGGGCTACCCAGTATGCCCAGATCGGCCACGGGGGCGTGAACACCACCGCGACGATGAATGGCGATGTTTATGTCATTGCCGACGATGGAGGGGATATTACGCTGACGTCGGGTGATCGCGCCAGTTCCTACGCGATGATCGGTCATGGCGATGCTGAAGGACTGACCTCATACGGCCGGCGCGAGGGTGGTGTTCATATTCTCGCAACAGGGCAACTGACTGCCAGCAACGGGACCGGGATTGAGAATGTGAATATTTATCATCAAACCGGTTCAGCCGGGGGGCTTGCTGCCAATTACGATGGTGGTGACGGATTTCAGATTCTCTCCAATGCGGTGGGTGGTCCCGTCCTTCCGAACTCAGCGGTGGATGACATGGCTGCAATGGTCAATGGCAACACTCATGTTGGGTCCCCCGTGCAGGTGATCATTAACAATACCAACGACTACGTGTTCAGCGGAACGGACTACAACATCAATACCGGCGACGACTTCTTCATCGTCACGGGCGGGAATATCACGGTTCTCGATTCCTATCAAAACGAAGGATTCGGTGATGTTGTTCTCGTGGCGGGCTGGGATGGAACCGGGGCTGTTACTAACTGGTCTGTCGATTTCCCGACGGTGAACGGTGAGATTGATTTCTGTCACCCCTCGATCGGTTCGAATCTGGAGTTCGACTTCAATAATTGCGAGAGCTTCGGCGTCGGTGGAAAAACAGTCACGATTGGTAGCGCCAATCAGACCCAGGCGGTCCAAATCGGAACTCGTCAGGGCACCACCTACATCGGGGCGCACAAACTGATTGTTCAGGGCAGTACAATTGCGAGTGACGCCGAATCTCAGATTGGATTTTACGGAAACGGCAGCGGCGACATGACCGGAGCCACGAAGATCTTTCTTCACGAAGGAGGTCTCGAACTGAACGGAGGGACGACGAGGTCATTTGCTCAGATCGGGCATGGAGGAATCGGATCAACTTCCGGCAACAGCACCGCCGTCGCGACGATTGATATTACTTTTTGTGATCCGGGGGCTGTGATGCTCAACGGGGGAACGGGAACCGACGCTTATGCGCAGATCGGCCATGGTGGCAGGGGCGTCGGCGGTGACCGGGCCGGAGCAATCACGATCGGAGGACGCGATATCGCAAGCGGGGCCGGGGTAATCCAGCTGAAGGGCGGCAATGGCCAGCACAGCTATGCCCAGATTGGGCACGGGGGACTCGGTGGTTCCGGGGATGCCGGCGGTGATATCAGCCTTCGCTCGATGGATGTGGTTTCTCTCATCGGCGGGACCCGGCAGGATGCCTACAGCCAGGTCGGACACGGCGGACATGATCACAACACGACGGTGTTGGGAGCGCTTTCAGACAAGACCGTAGTGATCGCTGAGAACGGAATTTCACTGAGCGGTGGCAATACCGTCGGCACGGAGTATGGGGCCTACGCCTCGATCGGTAACGGCGGTTATGATGCCGACGCCGAACTTTACGGCGATATCTTTATTAACTACAATCCTGACACCGCGACAGCGGTTGGCGGAGGGGATATCACTCTGATTGCCTCAACGAAAACAGCATCTGATCCTAACTACGGTACTATAGCCCAAATCGGGCATGGTGGACGCAATCAGACTGGTGCGACTCAGGGGGATATTATCGTTGGAAAAGCGGATGCGGTAACGGTGCAGGCCACGCAGAACAGAAGTTATGCTCAGATCGGGCATGGCGGAAACGACAGCAGCACTGCGGAAAATGGCGCGATGAGCGGTTCGATTCGGATTCTTGAAAGCACGAGTGTGGATGTGTTAGGTGGAACGGGCGTCGAGGGTGCTTATGCACAGATCGGGCATGGCGGTCATAAGGAAAGAGGTGACTTCGGAGCTGCCGGAGACCTCATCGAGGTGAAATCATCCGGAGCGATCACTGTGAAAGCGGGAACCGTGATCGGAGCCTTCGCGCAGATCGGAAACGGAGGCTGGGACGCAGATGGAAATCATCGCGGTTCAATTAATGTCAGTGGCGCTTCGGTTCTTGTTCAGGGGGGCGGAACTGATGTTCAGGCTCAGATCGGGCACGGTGGTTACTCGACAACCGGCGATATGGGCTTCACCGGTGAAGAGGTTAAAGTGACCGCGTCCGGAGCTGTTGAAGTCAAAGGGGGAACAGGAGCGCGCTCTTTTGCTATCATTGGAAACGGCGGGCGCGGTGCAAGTGGAACGCTCGACTCGGACGTTGTTGTCAATGCCGGGTCTATTCTGCTTGAAGCAGGATCGGCGGCTGAAGCCACCGCGCAAATCGGTCATGGTGGTGTTGCCAGTAATATTTCTGTGAGTGGAAATCTCGATATCGATTCCGCAGATTTCATTACTCTGGCGAGCAGTTCAAGTGTGGGCGCCTACACCCAAATTGGACACGGTGGTGTCTATGGATCATTTAATGCCACCAATGCGAAGATAGATCTGGATGCCGTCGGTGCCATTTCGCTCACCGCATCAGGTGACAACGCCTACAGTCAGATCGGGCACGGTGGATCTCAGGTCTTTAATCTCACGGCGACGAACTCTGCCATCACTATCAACCGGATCGCCGGATCGGGGACCGGGGCGATTACCTTGCAGGGAGCGACCGGGGCAAATGCTGCAGCGATGATCGGACACGGTGGCGTTCGCGACAACGGGACACGGGCGACCGGGCTAATGGATATTGAAGGAGATATCCTCATTGAAAACAGCGCTAGCGTTTCAGTTCTCGGCGGAAGCGGTGCTGATTCCCTCGCCAAGATCGGTCACGGGGGAGAAGGCGTTATTGGAGAATTCGTTGGAGATATCCGGGTGGAGAGTCAGGGGGCTGTCAAATTGGCGGCCGGATCCGGGAATACAACAACGGCACAGATCGGGCACCTGGGGCACGACAGCGAAGGGGCTGCAACGGGCGATGTCATCGTGATCGGAAGTGCGATTGACCTCGATGCTGGAGCCGCCGGCGACTACACTTTTGCCCAGATTGGTCATGGTGGCGCGGTGAAAACATCGACGACCAAAGTCGTTGATCCCGCCGCGAACTCTCTCAGTGGCGATATCTTTATCAATTGGGATCCGACTCTGAACGGCGGTGCCGGAGGGGTCGCCGGCGGGGCAGGAGCAATTACGATGAACTCAGGTTCCACGGCGCGTTATACTCAAATCGGACACGGGGGATACCTTCGCCGGGCTACGGATGTTACAGGAGCGATTAAAGTCGGTCGTGCCGCGAGTCTCGAACTCGTCGGGGGTACCGGAACCGATGCTTATTCCCAGGTCGGTCATGGCGGTGGCTGGACCAATTTTTCAGGGGCCGTTACCAATGCTGACATCACACTGGATATTCTCGGGAAGATCGATGTCCTCGCAGGGGGAGGCGCTCAAGCATACGCACAAATTGGTCACGCCGGATTCAACACGATGACTACCGCCGTTACCGATGTTGATATCATGATCAATACCGCTTCCGGAACGGGAACCGGTGATGTTAGAGTGTTAGGTGCCGGAACGAACAGCTACGGCCAGATCGGACACGGGGGAGCCCGGTCGGACGGAAATCAGAATTCCGCTGACAAGTCAGGAAACATTACCCTCGGCAATGCCGCCAATATCACGGTGGCTGCGGGCCGGAATACCGACGGGTATGCCCAGATCGGTCATGGCGGTGAAGGCGGTCTCGGGAATGGAACCACGGGCGATCTCGCCGGTGCGATTGATTTAACAACTACAGGAAATGTAGTTCTTACCGGCGGGACCGCTGCGGGTGATGACATCTATGCGCAGATTGGTCACGGTGGTGACAACAGCCGTGGCGATGCGGGCGGCTTTATCTGCGTCAAGGCCGGAGGAAATGTTGAGCTGACCGCCGGTGACGTCCAGAAAGACAGCTATGTTCAAATTGGTCACGGTGGTGTTGATTCCAATGGTGATCGATCCGGGGCCGTATCAGTCGTCGCGGGATTCGATGGCTCGGGCAATCTTATTCTCACCGGTGGCGATGATACCGGGCAGCACGCTCAGATCGGTCATGGCGGCACCGACAACGGGACTTCTGAGATGTCCGGCGATATCACGGTTCTTGTGAACGGAAACTTTGCGGCCAATGGTGGATCAACCGGGGCGGAGAATTACGCGATGGTCGGCCACGGGGACGCTGCCCCGGGAACAGCGGGGGACCGCAGCGGGGATGTGAAGATTGCCGTCTCGGGTGGCACAGTCTTGACAGACAACGGCAGTTCAGTCCGTCTTGGGCACGGAACCAGTTCCGGTGTCGTCAGTAACAGCGAGTTTGTTCTCGTGTCCGGGATTCTCGACACCACCGGAAATGCTCTTGGAGTCAGCGGAATCGCTGATGTGATGGGTGAAGGTGGAGACGTGAGTTTTGCTGTTCTTGGTGGGGATCTGCTCATCGACGGGGCAGGGGCGTTTAACAACAGTGCTTTCCATTCCAATTTCGCCGCTGCGGGGAATGTTGACGTTTTTGCTTCTATACAAAATGCCGGGGGCGGGCAGGTGAATGTCGCGTCGGGCTGGGCCAGCTCGGTTGGATTCGATCCCGGAGCCAGTGAGTTTGACGGAAGCAATGGATTGTTGCTCGATCTCGATTTCACGAATTGTCCGCAGATCGCGACTCTTGAATTTGATTTTTCCACGGTAGCTGCTGACTCGGCTCTGTGGGGGGCTGCCGGCAGTGTTGTCACCGTTGGAAGTGCCGGTCAGTCTGTCAGCTTCGGTTCGGCTGGTGGCGAGACCAATGTGCTCGCCGACGGGGTTGTTCTGCAGGGGAGTGATACCAGTGATTATGCTCATGCCCAGCTTGGTTACTTCGGCAGTGGCGTTGACATGACAGGGAATATCAACCTCCTCGGTGGCGATGGTGGGCTGAGCGTTCTTGGTGGAGATGCCGCAGGCGCTTTTGCTCAAGTCGGGCACGGGGGGCTTGGTTCAGCCAATGCCGATATCGTTAATGCAAATATCACAGTGTCTTTCAGTGACAGTTCTGCTCTGGCTTTGAGCGCAGGGGGCGGCCAGTCCGCCTACTCTCAGATTGGCCATGGTGGCGAGTCTCAGACCGGAGCTAAGAGTGGATGGGTCACTCTCACGGGCGGCTCGCTTGTATTGGAAGGGGGCGGTGGAAGTGATGCTGCCGCGCGCCTCGGAAATGGTGGAAGTCGCAGTTCGGGCGATATCAGTGGTGATGTCAGCGTGGTCGCGAAAACAGGCAATGTGGAAATCAAAGGGGGATCGGGAGCGTTTTCAGAAGCAGCTATCGGATCCGGTGGTATTCAATATACCGCAACCTCTATTGCTTCGGCGACGACAGTGACGTCTCCCCTCGATATCATCTTAAGCGGTGGAACAGGTGTCCAGGCCAGTGCTCAAATTGGTGCCGGCGGACTTGAGGCCGCTGCAGACAACATTACCGGTGATGTGTTTGTGGATGCGGAGAATGACATCACCCTCACCAGCGGGATGGACATTCGGGCTTTCAGTCAAATTGGAAACGGCGGAGCGACAGCCAGTGGCGATTTCAGTGGGAAAATTGAAGTTGAGGCAGCAAACAGCATTTACCTGACAGCTGTAAACGGAGCATTCGGTTCATACGCCAAGATTGGTCATGGCGATGATCTTTTCTCACCTCTCTCTGCGATTGGATCGCTTTCCGGGAGCGGAGCCCGTGAGGGAGACATCGAGGTATCAGCTGGTTTAAACCTGGTCTCATTCGATAGCATGATCGGGCACGTGAACGATGCAACCGGAGCGACAGCGACAGGAGGTTCCACCCAGATTGCGGTGAGCACGAGTGCCCCGAAAGACCCGTTGGTCGGAAGTATTGTGGCAGACAGCGACAGTGAGTTCAGTGGCGCGGAAGATGTCCGGTTCTACCTTCCCGGGCGTTCGAACAACGACGTCGAAGCCGGTGCTTTGATCAACGGTGAAGC
>JAYWLB010000024.1:0-346 GCA_035967665.1 Verrucomicrobiales bacterium BCK34 | reverse complement strand
GGCGGCCTTGGAGATGGAGGAGATCCTCTACGAGCTTAAGGAGCACGCCGCCGGGCTCAACGCCGGCCGCTGGGACTACATCTTCAGCTGCATCAAGAAGTTCGCCACCACCGCCCCCATCTTCCCCGACCGGGCCCAGGTCACCATGACCGTGCCCTTCATGAAGGCCTACACCGAGCTTCTGGTGAAGTCCTGCCATATTCACGGGGCCCACGCCATCGGGGGCATGGCCGCCTTCATCCCCAGCCGCAAGGACCCCGAGGTGAACGAAAGAGCCTTCCAGCAGGTGCGGGCTGACAAGGAGCGGGAAGCCTCCCAGGGATTTGACGGCACCTGGGTGGCCCAC
>JAYWLB010000023.1:0-1643 GCA_035967665.1 Verrucomicrobiales bacterium BCK34 | reverse complement strand
GTGGGGGAAACCGCAGTTGAAACCTTCAGCTACATCGCGAGCGACGGGCAGGGAGGGAGTGCCACAGCAACCCTGAGCATCACCATCACCGGAACCAACGATGCCCCGGTGGCCAACCCCGTGAGCGGCCCCGGCGTATATGACGATACCAACGCCGTGACCGAAGACAGCGTTGTGCCGGTCACCGGGAACGTGATCAGCAACGACAGCGACCCTGACGGAGACACCTTGAGCGTCAGTGCCGTTGAAGGAGGCGCCGGTAATGTAGGCAGTGAACACGACGGAAGCTACGGAGCGATCACGCTGAACAGCAACGGAACCTACAGCTACGAGCTGGACAACAGCAATGCAGCCGTGCAGGCCCTCGCCGCCGGAGCGACCCTGACAGAAACCTTTGACTACACCGCGAACGACGGCAACGGCGGGAGTGCGACAGCAACCCTGAGCATCACCATCACCGGGACCAACGACGGCCCGGTAGCGGTATCGGACATCGGGAGTGGTAATGAAGACGTGTCGATCACCGGAAACGTTCTGAGCAACGACACCGACGTGGATAACCTTGTGAGCACGCTGACAGTGGTGAGCAACACGACCCCCGCGCACGGGACGTTGGTGATTGGATCGGACGGAGCGTATACCTACACCCCTGATGCGAACTTTAACGGAGTGGACAGCTTCAGTTACACGATATCGGATCCGGGCGGAGCGACGAGCAGCGCGACGGTGACCCTGAACGTGGGAGCGGTGAACGATGCGCCCGTGGCAGCCGACGACGCCGGAAGCGTGAACGAAGACAGCGTCCTGACAATCACCGCCGCGAACGGCCTGATCCAGAGCAACGACAGCGACGTGGACGGGAACACCCTGACAGTGAGCGCGATCCGAACCGGAGCTGAAAGCGGTTCTGGAACCGCCGGGAGCGTGGGAGTGAACCTTCCCGGCAGCCTCGGGACCCTGAACGTGGCAGCCGACGGGAGCTACACCTACACAGCCGACCAGGCGGCAGCGGATGCGCTTGGAGTGGGTGAAACCTCAACCGACATCTTTACCTACACGATCAGTGACGGAGCCGGAGGTAGCGACAGCGCCGAAGTGATCATCACCGTGATCGGAACCAACGACGGACCCGTGGCCGTGGATGACACCGGAGCCGTGGCTGAAGATGCGACCAGCACCGTGAATGCCGCAAGTGGAGTGCTCAGTAACGACACCGATCTTGACGTGAGCGACAGCCATGAAGTGAGCGCGATCCGAACCGGAGGTGAAAGCGGTAGCGGGACCGGAGCCCTGGTGGGCAACGCCCTTGTGGGGACCTACGGAACCCTGACAATGGAATCCGACGGGAGTTACAGCTATACAGCCGACCAGGCAGCGGCGAACGCCCTTGCCGACGGAGAGCAGGTGACAGACACCTTTACCTACACCGTGAGTGACGGGAACGGCGGGACCGACAGCGCCGAGCTTGTTATCACCGTGACTGGCACCAACGACGGCCCTGTCTCGAACCCGCCCGGCGGCACCCCCGGAGTGGATCCCGGCGTGTATGACGACAGCGACAGCGTGGCAGAAGACACCGTGGCCCCGATCACCGGGGATGTATTGGCAAACGACAGCGATCCTGACGGAGACACCTTGAGCGT
>JAYWLB010000022.1:0-334 GCA_035967665.1 Verrucomicrobiales bacterium BCK34 | reverse complement strand
CCCGGGCCAGGGGATGCTGGACCATCAACAACGCATAGGCCAAGCCCCCGGCCCGGGCAAACCCCGAAAGAAGCCTCAGGTGCCGGGCGCCTCGAGGGGTAGGGGCATCGGGGAAAAGGGCCAGGCCTCCCTCCACCCGGTTGCAGTTCTTGGCTTCCAAAAGGGCTTCCTTCCCCCCAATCCGGGCGGAGAAGTCCAGCCTCTCCCCTTCCAGGCGCACCTCTTTTCGCAAATCCGCAAGGGAGCCGAAAACCCCTTCCCTCAAAAGCAATTCCAGGAGGCGGTTGGCCAAGGAAGCATCCACCCCCACCAGCACCCCCTGGCTTTCCACCAG
>JAYWLB010000021.1:0-243920 GCA_035967665.1 Verrucomicrobiales bacterium BCK34 | reverse complement strand
GGGTGTGGCGTCCCTGCCGATCGGGGCGGTCCTCTGGGTGCCCCTAAATCACGGCCCCGCTTCGCAGGGAAGCGACCGGGTGGGATTTCATCAAATCGGACTTAGGCGGCTCATCGGGACGATTCGCCCTACCCAAAATCACTCTCTGCGCGGAGTTTCTATGAGTTATGAAGAAAAAGCGAGCTGCAGCACAGCTCACATCAGGTAGGGAGAGGCGTCCCTGCCGATCCGCGCGGTCCTCTGGGCGCCCCGAAATCACTGCCCCGCTTCGCAGCGAAGCGACCGGGTGGGATTTCATCAAATCGGACTTAGGCGGCTCATCGGGACGATTCGCCCTACCCAAAATCACTCTCTACACGGACCTTCTAAAAGGTTGTGAAGAAAATGCTACTCCACATCAATATCGATGATATCAGAATCCTCTTTGGACTTCTTCTTTCCAAAGATACTTCCGATATCGAGACCGAAATAGGCCAGACAGCTGATCAGCAGCGCAGCTGCGGCAGCCTCGTCGAGATTACCGATGATCGGAAAGTTATCGGGAATCAGCTCGATAACTCCAGCTGTGGGATTGAAGAGATAAACGGCACTAAGGGCTCCAAGAACCCCGACGACGATCCCTTTTCCGACGCTCCGGGACTCCTTTGAATCCTCTTCAATAGTTTTTTGGTTTTCCATGGTGCAAATAATGCTCAAAAAAATCAGTCTTTTCGACTACAAACAGCTTATGCAATTATAACGCATAACGAGGCACCCGACTTTGTGAAATTTTTCACAAAGTCACCTTGACCCTTTAAAACGGCGCACCGATAGTCGATTTTTTAGTGCTCTGTAACACCCTCACGAGCGACTCGAAACTGCCATGTCGAAGACAACCCGGGAAATTGAAATAAAGGATACGGCAAGCCGTTCCTCGGAACTCGAAGGCTATCAGCAAACCACTGATGATTTGGTCGGTGAAAAGCTGGTCCTTAACATGGGCCCCTCCCACCCGGCTACTCACGGAGTGCTCCGTCTCGTCCTCGAAATGGACGGCGAAGTGATCACCAAAGCCGATCCCGACATTGGATTTCTTCACCGCGGCGACGAAAAGATCGCGGAGAACATGCAGTACAACCAGTTTGTGCCCTACACAGACCGCCTCGATTACCTGGCGCCACTGGCCAACAACGTCGCTTACGCCTGCGCCGTTGAGAAACTGATGGGCTGGACTCTTCCCGCCCGTGGTCAGGCGATTCGCACGATCTGCTGCGAGATGTCCCGCATTTCGGCGCACCTTCTCGGCCTCGGCGCTTACGCCATGGATGTGGGAGCGATGACGGTTTTCCTCTACACCTTCACTCAGCGCGAAACGGTCTACAATCTCTGCGAGCAGCTCACCGGAGCGCGTTTCACAACGAGTTACACTCGCGTCGGCGGGCAAATCCGCGATTTGCCTGAAGGGTTCACCGATTCACTCCTCAAATTCTGCGACGAGCTTCTCGCCTGCCTTGATGAGGTCGAAACGCTTCTAAACCGGAACAAAATCTTCCTCGACCGAACCCGCGATGTCGGAGTGATCTCGAAAGAAGACGCGATTGCCTGGGGCCTGAGCGGTCCCAACCTCCGTGGTTCCGGCGTCGACCACGACGTCAGAAAGGCGAATCCCTACCTCGATTACGAGCGCTACGATTTTGAGATTCCTGTCGGAAGCGTCGGAGACAGCTACGATCGCTACCTCGTCCGCATGGAAGAGATGAAGCAAAGTGCCAGCATTCTCAAGCAGGCCGTCGCAGGACTTCCCGATGGTCCGATTAACGTCGCCGACTGCAAAGAGCGCCTCCCTGAAAAAGAGCGCGTTCTCATGAGCATGGAAGAGCTCATCCACCACTTTATCCTCGTCACAGAGGGCCTCGACGCCCCTGCCGGCGAAGTGTATTTCGGAGCGGAAAACCCGAAAGGTGAACTGGGATTCTACATCCACTCCAAAGGTGGTGGTGTTCCCTATCGCCTCAAGATCCGCGCACCGTCATTCGTCAATTTGAGCATTCTCAGCAAACTCCTCCCGGGAAGCATGATGAGTGACTCTGTCTCCATCCTCGGCAGCCTCGATTTCGTGATGGGTGAATGCGATAGATAAAGAACGTAAGAAAAGCTCCACAAGCCAAGCCTCCTCTCTCCTTTCTACTCACTACTTTCTACTCACTACTTTCTACTCTAAGAAAATGTCCTTCGAAGTCCCCTCAGATCTGGAAAAAGAGATCGACGAACGCATCACCCACTATCCGGTGAGCAAGCGATCGGCAGTGCTTCCAGTGCTCCACGCGCTGCAGCATCATTTTGGCTTTCTCTCCGAGGACGCTGTCGAATGGACTGCTGCCAAACTCGAACTGGAACCGATCAAGGTGCTCGAAGTGGTTACGTTTTACCCCGGATTCCGCCAGGAGGCGCCCGGCAAGTATCACATCCGCGTCTGCCGCACTCTCAGCTGTGCAATGGCTGGCAGTTACGAGCTGATGGAGAGTATCTGCGAGAAAACGGGTATCGATCGCTCCGGTGTGACCCATCACAATCCTATTGCCGTCAGTCCTGACGGTAAATTCAGCATCGAATTCGCGGAGTGCCTTGCCAGCTGCGGAAGCGGTCCTGTCTGTCTTGTCGAAGACGACTTCCACGAAGCCGTTACCGATGTCGATTCACTTCTCAGCCAATATCCCTGATCCATGAGCCGCGTGATTTACAAAGAAGGCCGCGAGCCGCATCCGAGAGAACACCGCGTCGTTTTTAAGAACGTCGACCGTGAGGGCTGGGATCCGTCAATGGACATGTATTTGAGCGAAGGTGGTTACGACCAGCTCAAGAAAGCACTCACGCTCAAGCCGGGCGAAGTCACCGACGAGGTCAAGAAAGCCGGTCTCCGCGGACGCGGAGGTGCAGGTTTCCCTGCAGGCGTGAAGTGGGGCTTCATTCCACCTACGAACGAGAAGCCGGTTTACCTCATCTGCAACGCGGATGAGTCCGAGCCGGGCACCTTCAAGGACCGCTACATCATTCACCAGGATCCGCACCAGCTCATCGAGGGCATGGCGATTTCCTGTTTCGCCGTCGGAGCCCACCTCGCCTACATTTACATTCGTGAAGAGTTCCCCGAAGGCGCTCAGATTCTCGAAAAAGCGATCGAGGAAGCTCACAAAAAGGGTTTTCTCGGAAAGGACATTCAGGGATCGGGCTTCGATCTTGAGATCTACGTTCACCGTGGCGCAGGTGCATACATTTGCGGAGAGGAAACCGGTCTCATCGAATCACTCGAAGGAAAACGCCCCTACCCGCGAATCAAACCGCCGTATTTCCCCGCAGCAATGGGCCTCTATCTTTGCCCGACAATTGTGAACAACGTCGAAACGCTCTGCCATGTGAAACACATCATGGAAATCGGTTCCGAGAAGTGGTCACAAACCGGAAAGCCGAACAACACCGGCACCCGAATCCTCTGCGTGAGCGGGGACGTCAAGAAACCCGGCTACTACGAAGTGCAGGTCGGACACGTCACCATGGGCGAGCTGATCAACGATATTTGCGGCGGTCTCAAAGACGGACGCAAACTTAAAGCGGTCATTCCCGGCGGATCCTCCGCGAAAGTGCTCCGCGCCGATGAGAAATTCACAATCGGACGCGGCGACGACGCCAAAGAGATTTCGATCTGGGATATCCCGATGGATTTCGACTCCCTCGCCGCCTGTGGTTCCATGGCCGGTTCCGGTGGAGTCATTGTGATCGACGACAGCCGCTCGATCAGTTGGGTCCTGAACAACATCAACAATTTCTACGCCCACGAGTCCTGCGGGCAGTGCACTCCATGCCGCGAAGGTTCGCTTTGGATGAAGAAAATTACGGATCGAGTCGTCGCCGGCAAGGCAAGCCCTGCGGACATCGACACGCTCGACAGCGTCGCCCGCAACATCGACGGACGCACCATTTGTGCTTTCGGTGAAGCCTCATCCTGGCCGACGGAAAGCTTTGTTGAAAAGTTCCGCGACGAGCTCGTTGCTGATACAAACCCGGAACTTGAAGGCGTCGTAGTGAACGCTGAAACCCTTACCGCTGCTGCCAATCTCTAATCAAATGAGCGAGGAAAAGACAGATCTTCTCGACGTCCAAATTGATGGCGTCTGGCACAAGTTCCCCAAAGGAACGCGCATGATCGAGGCCTGCAAACAGGCTGGAGTCGAAGTGCCGCATTATTGCTACCACCCCAAACTGACCTCACCCGGCAACTGCCGCATGTGTCTCGTCGAAATGGGCATGCCTCCGCGCCCTGCGCCCGGAGCCGATCCGGCCGAACCTGATGAGGACGGTCACCTTCCTATTTCATGGATGCCCCGTCCTGTCATCGCCTGTGCGAACACGATCGGACCGAACATGGGGATCAAGACAACCGGACCGCTCACCGAAGGGTGTCGCGAAGGAGTCATGGAACTTCTTTTGGCAAACCACCCGCTCGATTGCCCGATCTGTGATCAGGCCGGTGAGTGCAGCCTGCAGGAATTCAGCGTTGAGCACGGAAAAGGCGAGTCCCGTTTCCGCGAGCAAAAAGTGAAGAAGCCGAAAAACGTCGAAGTAGGTCCACGCATCCGCCTCGATGACGAGCGCTGCATCATGTGCAGTCGCTGCGTTCGCTTCACCGATGAGATCGCAGACGATCCGGTCCTCGGGTTCACCGATCGCGGCAGCCACACCGTTCTGACCGTTTATCCCGGTCGTGAACTGGCGAACAACTACTCGATGAACACCGTCGATATTTGTCCGGTCGGAGCACTGACTTCGAACGACTTCCGCTTCCAGATGCGTGTCTGGTTTATGAAGGAGACCAACACCATCGACGTGAACTGCGCGACGGGTTGTAACACGACTGTCTTTACCCGCCAGGGCAAGATTTACCGGATCACGCCGCGTCAAAACAACGACGTGAACTCCGATTGGATGCCGGATTCACACCGTCTCAATTTCCATTGGATCGAAAGCGAAGCGCGCCTTACCGAGCCTCTCGTGCTCGATGGCGACCACCACCGTCCTGCGACCTGGAGCGAGGCCCTCACGAAGTCCGCTGACAAACTCAGCGCTCTCAAGGGCAGCGAAATTGCTGTGATCGCTTCCGCAAGAATGACGAATGAGGAACTCCTCATCACCAACCGTCTCGTCAAACATCTCGATGCAGGCCATGTCGACACCGTTCCCCGCATCGAGGAAAACGACGGCTACCTCATCGCTGCTGACCGCAATCCGAACACGAACGGGGTGAAACTCATCCTCGGACTCGACGATCCCGGTTCACAGCTCGACGCGATTCGCGAAGGAATCGAGCAGGGTAGAATCAAAGCGCTCATCGTTCTTCAGGAAAACCTCGTCGGCGACGCCGGATTTTCGACGGAACTGCTGAGCAAGCTCGACTTTCTCCTCACGACTTACCCGCTCGCCAATCCGACCGCGGATGTGGCTGACGTGGTTCTCCCCGGCGCCTGCTGGGCGGAAAAAACCGGAACGATGATCAACGTAACCGGTCGCCTTCAGCGTCTCAACAAAGTGGTCGACGGCCCCGGCGCGACACTTGAGCCCTGGGAAATCGTGCGCGACCTCATTCAGGCAACCGGCGGAGGAAACGGCATCTACGCAGCAACGGACCTTTTCAAACAACTCGCTGAGCAAGTCTCTGAATTCTCCGGCATCAGCTGGGAGCAAATTGGCGACCTTGGACTACCACTCATCGAAACAGGCGAGACCATCCCTCTCATCGAGCGCGAGAAAGAGCGCATCGCAAGCGGGCTCGTTGTTGGATAATTCGAATTTTGTAACACATGGATTGGCATATCATCATCGCAGCGGCAATCAAAGTCGTCGTATTCGTGTTTCTCATCACGCTTCCTCTCGTCGCCATGTCGGTCTGGGCGGAACGCCGCGTCAGTGCTGCGATGCAGGACCGCGTCGGCCCCAACCGGGTTGGCCCGTTTGGATTGCTTCAGGCGGTTGCGGATGGCATCAAATTCCTTCTCAAAGAGGATTTTACCCCAGACCACGTCCGCAAGGGTTACTTCTGGCTCGCGCCCGCTCTCACGATGGTGCCGGCGCTGTTGACCTGCGCAGTGCTACCTTTCGGCAGCCAGCTCTTCGGTGAGAAAATGGTCATCGCCGACCTCGACGTTGGACCGCTCTTCGTTTTCGCGATCGCTTCCCTCACCGTTTACGGCATCGTTCTTGCAGGTTGGTCTTCGAACTCCAAATACCCTTTCCTCGGCGGTATCCGTGCCACCAGCCAGATGATTTCCTACGAAATCTCCCTCGGTCTTTCCGTGGTCCCGCTCGTCATGATCTACGGGGAACTCAACCTCGGAAACATCGTCATGCAACAGGCGCAGAACGGATGGGCACTGCTTCCGCTCTGGGGCGAAGGCCTCAGCGTGAAGGGCTTCCTCCTCGCGATCCCGCTGTTCATCTCTTTCATCATCTTCACGGTGTCGATGTTCGCGGAAACGAACCGTCTTCCTTTTGACCTTCCAGAATGTGAAACCGAGCTCGTTGCCGGTTACCATACCGAATACAGCTCGATGAAATTCGCGCTCTTCTTCCTCGGTGAATACGCCGCGATGATCATCGGTTCCGGCCTCGCCGTGACACTTTTCTTCGGAGGCTGGAGTCTTCCTTTCGGATGGCTCACCCCCGAAAGCGCTGACGCCGTCGTTCCCTGGTGGGTTGGCTTGATTCACATCGGCACCTTTTTCGCCAAAGTGATCGCCTTCATTCTTTTCTTTATCGTTGTCCGCTGGACACTCCCCCGTTTCCGCTATGACCAGCTCATGCGCCTCGGCTGGGTTTTCTTTTTTGAGATCGCCCTCTTTAACGTTGTCCTCACCGCTTTGCTCCTCTGGGGGCTCGCTTGATCCCCACTTAACTCTTTCATCTCCATGGCAAAAGTCGTTGAACGTCCAAAACTGAAATGGTGGGAGCAGCTTTACCTGCCTGCTCTCGCACAGGGCATGCGCGTGACTCTCGGTCACCTCATCCGAAACCTTTCCGGCAAGACAAAGGTCACGATGCAGTATCCCGAAGAGAAGTGGGATGAGCATCTCCCCGAGCACTACCGCGGTGCCCCTGCCCTCGTCACCGACGAGCAGGACAGAGAACGCTGCGTTGCCTGCCAGCTCTGTGAATTCATCTGCCCGCCACGTGCGATCACAATCAAGCCCGAAGAAATTCCCGGCGACGACAAGTGGGCAAAAGTCGAGAAGCGCCCCAAAGCTTTCGACATCGACATGATTCGCTGCATTTACTGCGGCCTCTGCGAAGAAGTCTGCCCCGAGCAGGCCATCTTCCTGAGAAAAGATTACGCCATCACCGGCACAAGCCGCGCCGAAATGGTCCACGACAAGAAGCGCTTGTACGAGATCGGCGGGAAACGTGAAGGTCTCGTGAATAAGTGGAACGAACTTAAATGAGCCGGAGGCTCAAGAAGTAAAGAATGAAAGGAGTAGAGAAGTAAAGAAGCCAAATGGGAGACGCGGCCCGGACATTTGAGGATTTAATCGTGTGGCAAAAGGCCCACGCGCTCGTTCTCGAAGTCTACCGCATCACAGGTTCGTTTCCGAAAGACGAGATTTTTGGCTTAACCTCTCAGATAAGAAGAGCAGCCATCTCAGTAACCTCAAATATCGTCGAAGGATTCAATCGAAACAGTCAGGCTGATAAACTTAAATTTTACAATTAAAGCAGAGCCTCACTCGAAGAAGTCAGATACCAACTACTCCTCGCTTCAGATCTCGGATTCGCAGAAACAGCCCAACTACAAAATTCAGCAAAAGAAGTTCAACGATTGCTCTCAGCTTACATTCACAAAATTAAAAGCACATAACCGCCCGCAGAGATTCTTTACTCCTCTACTTCTTTACTACTTTCATTCTCCCACGCGACTCCTTTACTACTCTACTTCTCAAAGAAAATGACTTTCCTCTTCTACCTCTTCGCAGCTTTCGCCCTCATCGGGGGAATCGGAGTCGTCGTTTACCGCAACCCGGTTTCTTCGGCGTTTTCAATGATCATTTCGTTTCTGGGACTGGCTGCGCTTTTCATCCAGCTCAACGCCTACCTCGTCGGCGTGCTTCAAATCCTCGTCTACGCGGGGGCCATCATGGTGCTGTTCCTTTTCATCATCATGCTCATCAATGTTGAAGATGAAGAGAAGCGACGCTTTCCATTTTTCAGTTTCATCGGAGCCGGCGGCATTGCCGTCGCTTTCATTGCACTCCTCGCAACGGTCCTGAAACGTTTCGGTCCCGGCGAAGCAACAATCCCGAAAATCAAGGCCCTCGAAGGCCCCGGCACGAGCGACACCCACCAGGTCGGCGAACTCCTTTTCAGCACCTACTGGTTCCCGATCCAGATCGTAGCCATCCTCCTCCTCGTCGCCACCGTAGGCGTCGTCGTCCTTTCCAAAAAGGAACTCAAATAGCAGGCTTCTTTACTACCCTACTCCTTTACTACTCTACTTCTTTCCAGAATGGAACTCACCCTCAACCACTTCCTCTTCGTCAGCGGAATCCTCTTCGCGATCGGACTTTCCGGAGTTCTCCTGCGTCGCAATTTGATTGTGATCTTCATGTGCCTTGAGCTCATGCTCGCGGCGGCCAATCTCACCCTCGTTGCCTTTTCCCGCTTCAATTTGCAGGACGGACAGCCTGACTACGACGGCCACGTTCTCCTTTTCTTTATCATCACCGTCGCGGCTGCTGAAGTCGCAGTCGGGCTTGCCATTATCGTTGCCCTCTTCCGCAACCGTGAAACCACGGATGTGACGAAGATCAATTCGATGAAATTCTGACCACTTTAGTGACCTCTTTTACATGGAAGTAAATACACTCGCCTGGGCCGTTCTTCTGCTACCACTTCTCGTGGCGGCATCGATCCTCCTTGGACTCAAACGCTGGTCAGGACTCAGTTCACTGGTTTCAACCGGTTCCGCTCTTATCACCCTCGTCATGTGCATCATGCTCGCCGGAGGTGAAGATGGAACCGCAATCCCCTTTCACTGGATCCAGCTCGATGACGGCAATTTCACCGTCGATATCGGCCTTACGCTGAACAAGCTCAGCAAAGGAATGATGCTGATCGTGACCCTGATCGGCTTCCTCGTGCACCTTTTCTCGCTCGCCTACATGAAGGATGACGCGGGCAAATCACGCTACTTTGCAGGGCTTTCGCTCTTCATGTTCTCGATGACCGGAATCGTCCTCGCCGACAACCTCGTCATGATGTTCATCTTCTGGGAGCTTGTCGGAGTCAGCTCCTACATCCTCATCGGACACTGGTATGAGAAAGATTCCGCTGCCGACGCCGCGAAAAAAGCCTTCCTCACCAACCGCATCGGTGACTTCGGTTTCATGATCGGTATCCTCCTCGTCTGGGTTCTCACCGGATCGATCTACTTTGAAGAAATCAAGGAGGCCGTCGGCGGAGTGACCAATCTCACCCTTCTCAACATCGCCATGATCTGCGTTTTCTGCGGAGCGATCGGTAAATCAGCCCAGCTTCCACTCCACGTTTGGCTTCCCGACGCGATGGAAGGCCCCACGCCGGTTTCCGCATTGATCCACGCCGCGACCATGGTTGCAGCCGGTGTTTTCATGCTCGCACGCGTTTCCTTCGTCATCGACATCACGGAACTCGCCGCCACCGTGATTTCCACGATCGGAGCACTCACCGCGCTCGTCGCCGCTCTCATGGCGCTGCAGCAAAACGACATCAAGCGCATCCTCGCCTACTCGACGCTTTCCCAGCTCGGTTATATGGTCATGGCACAGGGCATCGGGCACGGCGGCAGTGAGGCCGGCATGTTCCACCTCTACACGCACGCTTTCTTCAAGGCGCTCCTCTTCCTCGGATCCGGTGCCGTCATTTACGCCTGCCACCACCGTCAGGACATCTGGGACATGGGCGGCCTTCGCAAAAAAATGCCGATCACTTTCTGGACCTTCGCGATCGGAACCGCAGCACTCATCGCGGTTCCCTTCACCAGCGGATTCTGGAGTAAAGAAGTCATCCTCGAAACCGCTCTCCACGAAGGGAAAATGCTCCCTTACGTCTGCGGCATGATCGTTGCCTTCCTCACCCCGTTCTACATGACGCGTCTCGTCATCGTCGCCTTCACCGGGAAGAGCCGCACCGACGATGCCGACCACGCCAAAGAGGTCGGTCCTGTCATGTGGATCCCCCTCGCGATCCTCGCGTTCATGGCGATCTTTTCCGCCTACAGCTTCATCGCCGGTCCTTTCCAGGCGAACGGTCACGCTGACATTGGACACCTCTTCAGTCACATCGGACTCACCGCAATTCTCTCTCTCGTCGGACTCATCGCCGGAGTCGGTGCCGCCGTCTTCCTTTACAAAGGAAAAGACAAAGACCCCATCAGCATCCCGCTTTTCCGCGACAAATTTTACATCGACGAGATCTACAACGGCATCGTCCGCGTGTTCCAGGATGCCGTCGCTGCGTTCCTCGATATCGCTGATCGCTTCATCATTGATCCTGTCGTCGCCCGTGCTCCTGCCGTTGGAGCAATGATGGCCGGCTCGTTCCTTCGTGTTTTCCAGGTCGGCAACGTTCAGGCCTACGCCTTTATGTTCGGTGCCGCCGTCGTCGCCCTTATCTTCTTCCTCATTCTCTGATCGAAACCTTTTCCCTTATTTCGCCGTGAGTATTTTAGAAATCATCGTCTTCCTGCCGCTCCTCGCCGCTCTCGTGATCGGTCTGGGCGCTCCCGCACGAGCCACTGCTCTTGGAGTATCCATCGCGGTTCTCCTCGCCAGCCTCGTTACCGCGATCCGCTTCGAACCTTCGGTAGAAGGAACTCTGCAGATGCTCAGTTCCCGTGCCCTCCTCGATATGCCGGGCTTTCCCAAGCTCAGCCTCGCCTTTGGTCTCGACGGCATCAGCCTCGTGCTTCTCCTTCTCTCCGCCATCGTCATGGTCGCGGCGGTCTGGATTGCTCCACAGGAGAACGCCATTAAGAAAGGCAGCGCAAAGCTCTACTACGCCTCACTGCTTCTCATCGGAGGCGGTGCTATCGGAGCGTTCTGTTCCACGGATCTGTTCTTCCTTTACGCTTTCCACGAGCTTGCCCTGATTCCGACCTTCCTCATGATCGGCATCTTCGGTCATGGCGAAAACCGCGTCAAAACCGCGTGGACCATCACTGTCTTCCTCGGCGTCGGCAGCTTGATTCTTCTCGTTGGTCTCATCGCAGCGGTCGTCGCCCTCGGAGGTTCAACCTTCGCCGTCGCCGACCTCATCACCCTCGCGAAGAATCCTGAAACAGGCATCGCGGCCGATTCTCAAAAATGGATTTTCCCACTTCTCCTTGTTGGATTCGGAGTTCTCGTATCGCTCTTTCCTTTCCACAGCTGGGCAGCACCCGCCTATTCCGAAGCACCCACTCCCGTGGCGATGCTTCACGCCGGCGTTCTCAAAAAATTCGGTCTCTACGGTCTCATTCGTATCGCGATGCCAATGCTCCCCGCCGGAGCTGAAATGTATCTCAACGTCATCCTCGTTCTCCTGCTCGGAAACATCATTTACCTCGGACTCGTCACGATCGCGCAGAAGAGCCTCGACCGCATGCTCGGTTACTCCAGCGTCATGCACATGGGCTACATCTTCCTCGGAGTCGCCGCAGGCAATGCCCTTGGACTTTCCGGCGCGGTCCTTCTCATGTTCGCCCACGGCATTTCCATCGCCCTCCTCTTCGCCCTCGCCGGCTGGATGCGTGAGCGCTTCGGAACGCTCCGTTTTGACGAACTGGGCGGTGTCGCCAAATCCCTTCCCAAACTCGGACTCATGTTCGGATTCGCCGCTTTTGCCTCCGCCGGTCTTCCCGGTTTTGCAAACTTCGCTGCTGAGGTCGCCGTTTTCTTCGGCGCGTTCCAGGGCGAAGGTGAATCGATCGGATGGCTCCGCTGGACCACAATCATCGCCCTCTGGGGAGTCGTTATTTCCGCCGTTTATATGCTCCGTGCCTACCGCCACCTCTTCATGGGGCCAAAGCCGGCCAAACTCGAAACCGGCGCCGACATCACCTGGGCGGTCCGCATTCCTGTCCTCCTCCTCGTCATCACCCTTTTACTCGTCGGCTTCATTCCTGAAACCCTGAACCAGTTCATCCGCCCCGCCGTTGAAGGACTCCTTCTCATCAAAGCAGGCTGAATTTAAATCCAAGAGGGTTAGGTCACCGACCTGACCCTGTTAAGTCGAAACACTCCTCACTTCCCACATTCTACTTTTAACCTTTTACCGCGCGAAAGCGCGAACCAACCATGCCGGTTTACTTTCTCGAAATCATCGTTGTCGCCCTCGGACTCGTCATGCTCATGGTCGACGCCTTCGTTAAACTGGAGGACAAACGTTCCATTGCCTGGATCGGCATGCTCGGTCTCAGTGTTGTCTTCCTTCTACTCTTTCAGGTCAAAGGCCCTGAGAACACCGACGCCGCTTTCTGGCAGTTCTACAGTGCCAACGATACGACAGCGCTGTTCTTCAAAGGCATCGCGGTGCTCACAACCCTGATCGTCCTCGTCATGGCAGTCGATTACAGCCCTGTCGTCGTTGATCAAACCGCAAAGCCCGAGAAAGGCGCTCACCCGCAATCCGGACTCGGTGAGTTCTTCGCACTTCCCATGTTCGCCTGCGCCGGACTTATGTGGATGGCATCGGCCAATAACCTCGTCAGCATCTTTGTCTCGCTCGAAGCTGTCACGATTACTTTTTATATCCTCGTCACCTATCTGAGACGAAACGTTGGTTCTCTCGAGGCCGGGGTGAAATACCTCATCCTCGGTGCCCTCTCGACCGGGTTTCTCGTCTACGGCTTCGCCTGGCTCTTCGGCATCACCGGCAGCATGGATCTCGCCGAAATCACGACCGCTCTCGGAAAAGGCGACGTGAATACGACTGCGGCACTCTTCGCTTTCGCTCTCATCCTCATGGCGAGCGCCTTCAAAGTTGGCGCCGCTCCATTCCACCTCTGGATTCCCGACGTCTATCAGGGAGCTCCAACACCGATCACCGCCTTCCTTTCAGTGGGATCGAAAGCCGCCGGCTTCATCGTTTTTCTCCGCCTCGCGACCCCCTTCCTCGCCAGCGCACCCCTCGTCGGCAAAGTGACTATGGTTCTCACCGTCGTAGCTGCCCTGACACTGCTCTTCGGCAACTTCTCAGCGATCCCGCAAAAGAACTTCAAGCGACTCCTCGCTTACTCCAGCATCGCCCACGCCGGCTTTCTCATGATGGCTCTCGCCTCCGCTCCGGAGAAACTCGTCGAAGGATCGGAACTCACTCCCGTCAACGTAATTGCCTTCTACCTCGGAGCCTACCTTCTCATGACCCTGCTCGCTTTCCTCGTCATGAGCACGATGCGCAAAGTGCAGGTGAGCGAAGAAATCGACTCCTACCGCGGTCTCGCAAAGCGATCACCGTTCCTCGCCTTCGCGCTTCTCATCTCAATGGCTTCCCTCGCAGGAATCCCACTCACGGCCGGCTTCTTCGGAAAATTCTTCGTCTTCCAACTCGCGGTTGCCCAGCAGCAATGGCTCCTCGTTGTCGTTGGATTGATCGGAGCCGGTGCGGGATTCTACTACTATCTTAAAATAGCCGCTTCGATGTATCTCTCTCCCACGGAGAAAAACGACGACACCTCAGCGATCGCCATCAGCCCGCTCTCACGGGTCACCATGATTGCACTCATCGTCGCGATCATTGCCGCCGGCTTCGCACCCGGATTGATCTTCGGATTGATGGGCTAAAATTCAGTCCTGTCTGATCCGGACCGTGTCTGAAACACCTCTCCATCCGAAACTGGCAGCACTCGATCAGGAGTGGGAGAAAGAGCGGAAGCAGTATTTCATTCGGGGTCGCTACGGCAATCTCAAGCCCCCTCGAAAATTGCGAGGGTGCATCATGATGCTCGGGGTTCCCTTCTTTCTCGGGATCATCGCCTTTTTTCTCTTTATTCCCGGGGATCAATCCGCTCTCGAGCGCGGCTTTTACATTCTCATCGCCTCCGGTACCGCGATCACCTTCGACATCTTCTCCCGGCTGGAATTTACAAAGGCGAAGGAATTGGCGGAGGCCGAAGCAGCGTATCTGGAGAAGAGAGCCCTCCTTAAACAGCGATTGAGAACCGGTCAATTCCAATAGACAGCCCTCCCAACGTGTCCGGCGCAGGGAAACCATGATGCCGCTATTGCCGCGCCCCCGATTCCCAACACAATAGCGGAACACTTTATGAGAAATATTCTGCTTACCACCGTGATCGCATTCACTTCTCTTTCCATGGCGAAAGACACACCCAAACCGCTTGCACTGACTCCTGCTCCGCATCCCGGCAAGGAGAAGCTGCACGAATCATTCAACGAAATCTCAAAACAGGGCGAAGCGCCGCTCGTCTTTCTCGGTGACTCAATCACACAGGGCTGGAGCGGAAAAGGAAAGGTCGCCTGGGAGACCTACTGGGCACCGATGGGAGCAGCAAATTTCGGCATCGGCGGCGACCGCACCGAACACGTCCTCTGGCGTCTTGAAAACGGCAACTACGACGGCCTCAAGCCGAAGCTCACCGTGCTCATGATTGGCACGAACAACACCGGACACGAAGGCCGCGAAATGGCTGAGCACGGGGGTGCCGTCTATTCGAGCACGGCTGAGGAAACCGCTGAAGGCGTCAAAGCCATCGTGGAGAAACTTCAGGAAAAGCAGCCGCAGATGAAAATTCTCATCCTCGCGATCTTCCCGCGCGGCGCCGACGATGACGACGCGAAACGCCAGAAGAACGAGAAAGCCAACCAGATCATCGCCCAACTCGCTGACGACGAAAAAGTCTACTTCATGGACATCAACGACCAATTTCTCGAGGACGACGGAACACTCTCAAAAGAGATCATGCCTGACCTCCTTCACCCGAACGCCGAAGGATACGAAATCTGGTCCAAGGCGATTCAGGGAAAGGTCAAAGAACTGATGGCTGACTGATCACCCTTCCCTTCCGCGAAAAAGCGGACTGTCCACCACCGCTGCGATTGTCTCGACGATCCGGTGGTCGTGTTCGGCGGACTTCTTGAGAATATCGTCAATCGCGACGAAATCCGATTCCTCAGGCGCCTCACCATTCGCGTAGGTAAGGAGCTTTTCGATAAAACATCTCACAAACCGGTCCCTGTTCACATCACTCAGAATTTCCTCCCGGAACTCCGTGATGTCCCGATACCCGGCCCCGTTCCTGAATTTGGCACTGCTGTCAATCGGGAGCGTGACTTCCTTTTTCCCATTCGCGACCGGCTCTTCGTCTTCGTCTGTCTCCAGCACAACGGGAACGAGATACTCATCCCGCCACGCGCCGGTGGGATCAAAATTCTCAAAGGCATATCCCCACGGATCAATCGACTCGTGGCAGCTTGCGCAGTTCTCATCCGAAACATGCGCCGCGAGAATTTCTTTGATCGTCTTTGCTTCGCGAACATCGGGCTCTTTGATCACCACATCCGGAGGAGGCGGGGTCGGATGAATCCCCATGAAATTTTCCATCACATAAACTGCCCGGTGAATCGGTGAAGTGGCGAGGCTGTCCGCCGTCGAGGTGAGAAACGCCCCCATTCCCAACAGCCCGCCGCGACGCCCGTCAGTGAAGGTGTATTTCCGCAATTTCGAATCTTCCGGCACATCATCCACGCCATATACTTTGGCGAGATCAGCATTGATGAAACTGTAGTCCGCCGAGAGAAATTCCGTCACCGGGATATTCTCCTCAACCGCATGACGAAAGAAAGCGAGGGCCTCATTCACCATGTCTTCGCTCAAGCGCTTCTTGTGGTAGTGAAGGTAATGTTCGGGGTCCGGAGACATGAAGTTAATGTCATTCAACTCCAGCCAGGCCGTGGGAAAGGCACGCAGAAAGTCATCCACTTCCCCCTTTTCAACGCTGGATTGAATCTGCTTTTTCACGGCATCAAACGAGTTCAGTTTCCCGTTGAGAACTTTCTCTCGAAGCGCCTCGTCAGGAAGAGTGCTCTTCAGAAAATAGCTGAACTTGCTCGCAAAACGATCAGCCGGATCGATTGCTTCAAAGTTCAACATCAAGAATGCCGGTGACACCAGAATCGCAACGACGCCTTCCTTGAACGCCTCGATCTCGCCCTGCGTTTCCGCTGCGGATTTCACCATCGCGATGATCTTGTCCAGTTCCCCCGGATGCACCGGACGCCGCCACGCACGGGCTGCAATCGGTTCGAGGACGGTAGCGGCATTTTTCGCCTGCGGATCTTCCCCCAGCAATGCCACCTGTCTTTTGGGCGGCCAGCTTTCAAAATACGGGCCTTCGATCACCGCTCCAAACACCTGCGGCCGCGCCCCTTCCCACGCCGTCACCCAGTATGGCCAACGGTTAACGCTCCCGCGCAACCGGGGGGACTTTTTGATCCGGGCCACCCGTTCCTCGTACTTTTCGGGATTGTGCTCCCTCGTATGAAAAGCTCCGATGGCATACTGAAACTTAAAGTTCCCGTTCCCCTTCATCCGGAAGGCATCCGTGGGATTATACATTTGAAGACGACTTCCCGAAGCAAGCCACTCATCCAACTGGATCTCGAAAATCTCTTCGTCCGGTAAATCGTAAGTGCGGACACGGTTTCCCAAATGCACACTCAATTGAATCGGATCACCATCATAAAACCCGGTCTCTGCACTGTCGTAGATCAACCGGTCTTTCCCCGTGCACCGGATGGTAATTTTGTAACGCCCCGTCTCGGGCACCGTTTCGAAGTCCTCAAAGTAGCCGTAGAGCCGCGGGTCAAGAAAATCGAAAACACCATCCTTACCGCGCTGCACATTCTGTCCGCCGTTCTGCTTGAGGTTCGCGCGGATAATTTTTTCCGGAGTAATCTCGTAACGCTTCAGCTCCGGTTTCTCACCACTCAAAATGGTCGCATCGACAATTTTACGGACCGCTTCGATATACTGATCGAGGTGAAAACGACTGAATCCGAGCGTATCCGCATGGGTATCGAATCCATGGAAAAGTGAATCGCCAATCAGATTATCCGTTGGCTGATGCGTCCCGATATCCTCAATCATTAAGACATCGCGAATGCTGTTCTCGAACTCCCGATTGTTCAGGCGGCGGGGCTTGGGAATTCCCGACAACTCCAGCCCCGATTCGAAACTGCGAACTTTTTCGTCAAGATAAGCGACGATCTTTTCCCGCTCTGCTCCCGTAAGATGATTCTCATCCTCCGGCGGCATTTCCTCTGCGGTCACAAGGTCAAGACAATCGAGCCAACGCTCGAGATTCTCACTGTCGGGCGCGTCCCCGAGGAAACTCAATTCAAACTTACCCTTCGCCTTCTCTTCATTGTGACAGTCGGCGCAGTGCTTCTTCATCAACGCCTCATCAGCACTAACAAACGAACACAACAGGGTTAAGCCGGCGACCCAACAGGGTAGGATACTTGAGGCAACAGGGTTAGGTCTCATCGTAAGCCTAGACAGAAAGCTGATCAAATGCCCCCGTGCTAATATTGAACTCATCCCGTTCAATGCCGAATCGTTGCAGGAGTGTCAGGTAAAGATTGCAAAGAGGCATATTCTCGCCGGCGTCATTTCTCGTGTCGACATGACCGAGGTGTTTGAAACCGCCTCCGGCAACAAGAATGGGCAGATTCCGATTCGAGTGAGTCCCGCCGTAACCCATTCCACTCCCGAACAGAACAACGGTGTGGTCCAACATCGATCCGTTCGCATTGGGCTCGGGAATGGCATCGAGTCGCTTCAGGCATCGCGACAACTGGGCAATTTGAAACGATTCAATCGCAACCAACTCGTCAGTGACATCGTCCATCTTCCCATTGTGAGTGCACCCGTGATAACTCCGCGTCACGCCGGGGACATCGGTATATCCAAGCTCCGTCGGAAACGCAATCGTCGCCACGCGGGTCAAGTCGGTTTCAAAGGCATAGGACACCATGTCGAAGATCGCGTTGTACTCGCTCTCAATCGTGACATCACCGCGGTAGTGCTCCGAGATATCAAATGAGGGTTTGTCCTTCCCGATCCAACTCTCACGATTCGCAAAGGTGGCTTCCAGTTCCCTAACCGACGTCTGATACTGATCAATGCGATCGGCATCGGCCTTGCTACCGCTTTTCAGGATCGCGGAAAACTGATCACCAACCGTATCAAGAATACTGCCGTTTCTCGCAATCACATCACGTCGGGCCTTCTTCTCTTTTTCCGTTAGATTGAGAAAGAGATGATCGAAAAGCCGGCGGGGATCGGTGATCAACGCATTCTCAACACCGTTCGCCGTCCAACTCATCCGGACACCGCTTTTGAGACCGATATTGAGCGACGGGTAACGAACCTGCGCCCCGGTGTGTCTAGCCACCGCCTGATCGACCGACATGTTCTTCTCGGGAAAGGCCATCGCGTCAGTGGGCAGGACACCGCTGAGAAATGCGACCTCGCGTCCGTGACCACTCACCATGTTATGATCTGTATGCGACAGGATCGTGGTGCGATCTTTCAGCCAACCCATCGATTTCAAGGTGCGGGAGACTGTGAAATCTTGGCCGAAATCCTGAGGAAAGAAATGATCCGGGTGCATCCCGAAGGGATTCCCGACAACGAGAAACCGGGTTGTGGGCCCCTCTGCCGCGAAAGAAGTAGACTCCAGGAAAGGAAGCCCGAGAGCTCCGCCGAGCCCCTTGATAAACCTGCGCCGATTCGTTTTCATATTCTTCTGACTTGCTCCAAAAAATCGTGACGATTGAATCGCTACGCTACAAAAAGCTCATCAATCACACCAGTCGAATCACCGAAGGAGTCCGCCGCGATTCCGCTTCCCGTCAGCTGCGACAACCACAAATTGCACAGCGGTGTCTTCGGATCGCTCATGACAAGACTGCGTCCGTGCACGATTCCGGAACCGCCTCCGGTCACTACCGTCGGACAATTCCTCAGAGTATGAACCGAGAACAGATTCGTTCCCATCGTGAGCGTCAAGTTATCGAAAAGACTGGATCCGTCCGCCTCTTTCGAAGCCTTCAGTTTGTCGATAAACCGGGCGAGAAATTTGGCATTATGAAGGTCACGCATTTCTGAGACATCACGACGTTCACCTTCCGAGTAATGGCTCATCGTATGCGCACTTATCCCCGCCCCGAGGCTCGCGATCATCGTATCCACCGGCATACGATAAGTGAAAACCCGGGTCGCATCGACCTGCATTGCCGCCACCATGAGATCGGCCATCACGCCCATCTCTTCATAACCGACAAGCGACTCCCCCGGTTCCGCCACCGGATCCTGAGGCAGCTTCTTCTCCACGCCCAGCCACTGCTCCTCTTTGGAAAGGCGAACCTCGATCTCGCGAACCGATTGCAGATACTCATCCAGCTTTTCATTGTCCGACTTACTGATTTTTCGTCCCACCGACCTGGCATCAGACATCACCGTATCGAGGACACTGCGTTGCTCATCCAAGCGGGCCTGACGCTCCTCCAAAGGCGTGTTCTCATCCGAAAACAAACGATGAAAAGCGGCCACCGGAGTATCCAGTCCCGAAACAGGCTTTCCACTGCGATTCCATGCCAGTGAAAGCCCCGGGCCATGCCCGTCACCACTTGAATTAGCGCCCCCTTTTGCACACAGTTGAATCGAAGTAAAACGCGTCTCCCGCCCCAGGGTCTCAGCCGCCAGCTGATCCACCGAGATTGAGTTGTAAAAGCTCTGACCGGGAACCGCATACCGATTCGCCCCCGTGAGCCAGAAAGTACTGCCCGAGTGCCCGTCCTGAGAATACTTGTGCATCAGATTCTGAATAAATGTCAGATCATTCCGATGCTTTTCGAGAGGCTTGAGAATCGAAGGGAACACATAATCGGTGCCCACTTCATCGCGCTCCGGAAACCACTTATCCGCGGTCACACCAAACCCCATCCCCAACCAGGCCATCCGTTTCGGAGCCGGCGCCACCTCCGCAGCAGAGACAAACTTCCGAAATCCAAAACTTTCCAGAAACGGCAGCGCCACTGTCGCAGTGCTGCTCTTGAGAATCGCCCTGCGGGAAAGAGGGACAGAGAGACGACGGGATGATGAGACTGGCTCATTGTGTTTCGAGTTCATAAATGATTACCTGGATTGGAAGGTCGATGATTGAACGAGTTCGTGGATAAGGCGCTCGATTTGAAATTCAGACCGGGACGCTTTTTCAACAATTTGATGGGCCAGCTCATGATCGCTGAATCCGAAGGGTCTTCCGAGTCCGTAGGCGGTGAGCGCTTCGGTCAGGCCCATCGCATAATCCCCGGTCCGGTCTGCGACGACCTCTCTGAGATCGTAGTATGACTCAAACTCCGTTCCGTCGGAAAGTTTCCCTGCGGGTTCAATCGGAAACTCCTTTGTTGAGTCTCTCTTCCGGCCCGTTATAACCGTTTCGACTTCCCGCCATTGTCCCGATGGATCAAAATTTTCCATCCCGTATCCAATCGGATCAATCTTCTGGTGACACTGAGCACACTGAGGTTGTTCCTGATGAAACTTCTGCAACTCCCGGGCACTGAGAACTTCATCCTCAAAACGACTCAACTGCGGCACATTCGGCGGGGCGGGAGGTGGTGGATTGTTCAGCAAGTGACGCAGCACCCAGGCACCCCGCTCCACCGGCGAAGAACGCACCCCGTCGGATCCCATCGCGGCAAAAGCAACTGTCCCTAACAAACCGCCACGAGGTGAATCACCCGGCAGCTTAACGGCTCGAAACTCATGACCCTTCACACCTTCAATTCTATAGTAGTCAGCCAGGACATCATTCACTACGACAAAATCCCCCTTCAAAAGATTTTTCAACGGCAGCTTCTCATGCATCACCTTCTCAAAAGTCCGGTAGATTTCCTCACGCGCCGAGTCTCTCACCGCGTTGTCAAAATCAGGAAACTGCCGCCCGTCAAAGGAGAACATTCCGAGGCGGTGCATATCGAGCCACTGATAGACAAAGCCGCGCACAAAGTTTCCCGATCTCGAATCGGCGAGAAGCCGGCTGGTCTGCGCCTCAAGAACCTCCGGATTGGACAACTCACCTTCGCGGGCCAACTTCATCAACCTGGCATCAGGGGGAGAGCTCCAGAGAAAATAGGAAAGTCGAACCGCCAGTTCCCTGTCGCTGAGTGTCTTGTCGTCACCTTCGACAGCTTCTGAAAAGTAGAGAAAATTCGGCGATGACAAAATGATCGCAAGCGGTTGAATCAATGCTGCCACGGGTGGCTTCCCTTCCGCCCGCTGCGCATCAAAGCGCGCATAGAGCTTTTCGAGATACTCGGGTTCCACGTCCGCTCCGCGAAAGGCCCGCTGCGCAAATCGCTGAATGACTTCCCGGTAGTATTCCTGGATATTCATCCCTTCGGGCTTCTCGAACAAAATCTCCTGCGCCATCGGATTCAAGCCTTCGCTGGAAGACTTTTCGATCTCTGCCCAGTCCACCCAGATTCCCCACGGCGTTCCATATCCGTTTTCCTCACGGTGGACGGCCCAGAGATTTTTGTCGCCGCGATCTTCATGCGAACGCTTCTGCACCCAGTAGGCGAGATTCTTTCCCGGAGGATGATCAATCGTGAACTCAATAATCTCAGGTTTTCTCAAGGTTCCGGTAACTTTTCGATACCCGAGCCGCTCCACATTCTGCCCGTCTCTACGGGTGAATTCCAGATAGTGATATCGATCAGGATCATCCGCGTATGCCCCGGCGCGCAGACGGATGGTGTGCTTCCCGCCCTCGTTCCACATCACCTGCGGCAATTTGATCTGGGTAAATCCATCTTTGATCGTGATCATCATCGCGGCACCCGTTTTGTTTTCCGGCGCAGAGAGATACTTCGCCACCTGCGGATAGTATTGAGCAAAACTGTTCAGCTGACGCCCCGCCTGCCATCCGTCGAGGTAACCATAATCTTTTGCCAATTCGTCAGTCCCGCCGGCGAGCTGCCAGGCATAGTTCCGTTGCGCACGATCGAGGAGATTGGATGCCAGTTTCAGATAGTGAGGATAGTAAATTTCCTCTGGCTCGATCCGGGTGAGCCTTGAACCCTCCGGAATCTTTTTTGACGGTGTCAGGGCCACATCCAGCGTTTCACTCGCCGTCTCAAGATACAGCTCCAACTGATCACTGGAGAAAAACAACGACGCCCCCATCGTATCAAATTCGGCGCTGGCCTGGTCATCCGGCAGAGAGGACACATCCGGGCGCACCCCTAGAAGTTCCTCCACCGTGTTGGCATACTCACGACGATTAAGACGTCGCAACGCAACCTCACCTCCGCTGTCGCTCAGAATGGCCCGTGCCAGAACCATTTTTTCCGAAAGATCCGTGAGAAAAGCAGTCTTCTCCTCATCGCTGATTTGGAGTTCATCCCCGGGCGGCATCTCGCCTGAGTTGATCGCGTTGAGCACTTTGTTCCAGGTCTCCGCAGTCTCGATATCTTTGACGAGCGAGAAGGAAAGATCTTCCAGATTCACCTCTCCCTTTTCAGTGAGCGAATCATGGCACTCGAGACAATATTTATCGAGAACGTCGAAATGGATCTCAGGCATTTCCGCTTCCGCTTCCAAACCCGCTTTTCCCTCATCCTCCGCCAACGCGCGCGAAAACGGGGAACTCACTATGAGTCCGAAAACAGCCAGCCAACAGGTCACTTGATGTTGCATAAATTGATAAGTCTCCGCTTTAAATAATTACCTGAGAACGATCTCAAGCATGGGTCCCGAAGCGTCGGGGTGGGAATCGCTGGCGATCGCATGGGCGTAACCGGGGCCGTCGCCCTCAAGATTTGCGGTCTCGCGGACGATCACAAACGAAGCGGACTGCCCCGCCTTTTTTCGGACAAAATCCAAAATCGCTTCATCAGAAAGATCCATCGTGCCACTGGTCTGGCTTCGTGGAATCTCGAAATGAGCAAGGAGAGTTCCATCCGCCGGAGCAGGTGCCTCCTCCCAGAGATCATTCATCTCCCAATCCTCTTTTGCTGAGTTTGAAACTCCATACACCGCAAATCGATTGAGCCTGGGAAGTCGACTGATAAGCCCGTGCCCGCTGTGTACCAGATCAAAACGCAGATTCACCGCTTCGATCTCATCCGCGGCAACACCGGAGAGATCAAACCCCATCACCACCCGCTGATCAAACCCATTCCCCTGACTCGATGTCTTCAAAGTAAGAAACTCCGGACGCGTCCACTTATGAACCCGATTGTTCCGAATGAATGTCGCCGCCCTGCCATCAGTTCGAATGCGAATCCCCCGGTCGTATCGCTCAAAGGGCGGAACGATTTTTGCTTCCTCACTGGAAGTCAAATGGCCCGCTGTCATCGTCGCGGTCGCACCTTCTGACAACTGCGTGACCTCACGGGAAAAGTCATGACTGATCAGCACCTTTCCGGAAATCGCCTCGAAATCCGTTCGCGACTCGACCGGCACGGCAAAGGCGGCAAACACGCCCTCTTTCACCACGGCCTGACCGAACTCCGTTTCGAGAACAAACTCCTCCCGCCGGCTCGATGCAACCACCGCCGTTCCCGAAACGAGAATAGCCCTGACAGGGCCCTTTAAACTCAAGCGCGCCGGAGCCTCCAGCGTCAGCTCAACCCCTGACACAAACCGAATCGTAGCGATGCCGGAAGTCAGTTTCAGGAACCCTTTTGTCAGAGACGATCCGGACTCGGTAATGGTGCCCCGCTCCCACACGGCGTCTTCACTCGACACCAGAGTCGCGACGACCCGCTTCTGATCTGCAATCGTCCAGGTCAGCGCGGACAACAGAACGACCGCCGCAGCTGCCGCGATCGATTTGAAAAAAGACTGCTTTTGGAACCCGCCAACCGGTGAAATCGGCACGACCTTCGAGTCACCCGACTGAGATTCAGACTGCAGGTCGGCACTGAGATTCTCCGCTTCACGACGCAGACCGGAATCCACCCGGCAGGCACGATGAAACAAGGTCCTGACTTCAGCAGAATCCCGCAGGGCCGACTCCAGTTTAGCAAAATCCTCGTCGGAGATTTGCCCGGTCTGATAGTCGGCGATGAGCCGGTGATATTGATTCGATTCACTCATGACAATTGTCCATTCATTCCGACGCGGGACATTTCCTGTTCGATGCACACCGTCAGTTTCTCTCTCAACCGGCCAATCTTTTTATAGAGACTGTTCACCGTTTTCCCCGACTCGTTGGCAAGTTCGACGACAGCGCCATGACCGCGATAGGGCAGCAGAACGAGATCACGCTGGGCCGGATCAAATTTTCCGAGACACGAATTCATAGCGATGCGTTCGCGCTGCCAGAGTTCTTCATCCGACGCCTCATCTTCCGCCGCAAGGAGGTCAAACACGTCATCCCCGAACTGATGCCGATCACGGGCAAAGGTGCGACGCGCTTTGAGCGACTCAAATCGCACGATGACTTTGGCCCAGGGAAGGAACTCACTTTCGTCCCTCAACTGATCCAGCTTTCGCCACATCACGAGACTCGCTTCCTGCATCACCTCATCCACCGCTTCCCAGGTGGGCAGCAGAGCACGGGCATAGGCACGAAGGTCATCTTCGCTGCGAAGAAAAACCCGTAAAAAGGTCTCCTCAGTTGGTGGTTCGTCCGGCATTACCCCCACTTACTACCAAGCTCAAAGAAACCTGCCGATCTTTTTACTTCACTTCTGCCATCGCCCGCTCAGATACGAGTGGACCAACTCCCCCTTGAGGAAGCCGACCAAAAATGACGACAATCGGAGCGCATCAATTCTCTACAGTTCACTGGTAACGCCGCGTTGCACTCCGCAAGAGTCCCCCGTGAACCCGCACCGCATATTGCAATATTCTCATAGCAATGCCGTAAGACCGGATCAAATCGCTCCGCGTCGCCCCCGGGGCCAACCCCGCCTCCAGTGCAGGAATAGTCTGCTGTCCAGGACGTCGCTCGAACTTCAAATCCACTCCGTTGTAATCTGGAACCATTTCTGCGCACATAATGGCCTATGAACCATGAAGAAGAAAACAGAGACATCATCAATCCCCTGCGGGATTTCGAGAGGGCGTTTCTCAACGAACGGGAAAAGCTGGCTAATGCGTGTAAAGACGTTCGCAAAGAAGAACCGGTGATTGATCAGGCTAACGAAGTGGCCGGCCATGTAGCCGTTTCCACATTCGTGGACAGGGTTTCGAATGCGATTGAGAGCCTCCAGGAATCCGTTGGCAGTTGGAACATCGCGCTCGTATCAGAGCCGAACAATGATTTCAAAAAGCTGCAGGAACATCTAACCCGGCTCAGGAACGATTCCCGACACGTCGAACGCGAAATGACTGAGGTCGTTCAGTCCTCGGCAAGCCTTGCTGAACAGGGCCACTCAGATCCCTGGCTCGAAGTGAAAGAAATATTCGAAAGAGCCCGGACCAATTTTAATAATGCGGAGGAAGCTGCATTTCAGAATCTGGAGCGCGCTTTGATGAACTTATCCTCACATGATTCGAAAGGTGATGCGATCAAACACGATTCCGGGGAGTCTTCGCGCACCATGTTCACTCGTTGGCTCAAAGGATTCTTTCAACACCCCGACGTAGCCAGTCCCGACCCGAACTCCGGAACCGGCGGGTAGTGCACTCCGGACGATTCTCACTGTCGGCTCAAGCAGGAGTCGGGGTATCAAATACTCAAGCAGGCCATCCCCTGCTCTGAGTTCTTAAAATCAATCCTCCGGCTGGACGATATTGTATTCTGCTCGGAGACGGGCGATTTCCTGCCACACTTTCGGAGAAACCGTTTCCTCAGTAACACGGCCGAAAAGATAGCCGAGAACCCGACGTTCATCATCGTCCACCTGTCCGTCTTCGAGCGCGATTTTCTCGAGCATCGCCAGCTCACCCTCGTCGATCGTTCCGTCATCTGCAAAAACGGCGAGAAACGAGTAGGCAGTGAGACGCTGTGCGGTTGAGGTAGGTGGAATCGGATTGCTCATGAAACTACGCCTTTGTTAGAATCCCCCTGCCCGATCGTCAACACGGCTTGGGTGACACTATCTTTACACATTTGAAATCGAACTCCTCCAAGTTCGTTCTCCGCACTTGATTCCACGCCTCTTGGCCCGATTATCCCCCATGTTCCAAAATGGCCAGCGCGTTGTCTGTATTGATGATTCTTTCGAACCCTGGGTCTTCGATCTTTATCAGGACCTTCCGAAGAAAAATAATATCTACACGGTTCGGGCGGTGAAATCCGGCCGGTCCAACCCGCAATTTGTAGTCGACGACGACGCCAACCTTTCTATCGGTGCCGCCGAATACGACATTCTGATTCTGTTGAAAGAACTCGTAAACCCCAACGACCCGCATTCCAGCATTGAACAGGAACTGGGCTTCCGGTCTGAGCGCTTTGCCCCTCTCCAGGAAGACTACGAGGAGAATGTCGAAGTCGAAATGGTAGGAGTCGGCAAAGAGGAGAAAGGAAATCCCTTTTCCAATTAGGAGACATTTCCGTCCTCACATTCACTTGTCAAAACTGGGAATTCCACCTAGAACGACGGGATGATGAATCGACGAAATTTTATCCGCACCGGAACCTCGGCTGTCACAGCCGGCGTTTTCACTTCTGCAGGCATCGCAGCCGGGAAACCGACTCTGGAATCCGGAAGCGTGATCCTCTTTCAAGGAGACTCGATTACCGACGCCGGTCGCGACAAGAAAAATCAGGTCGCCAACGAGAAAGCAAGCCTCGGACACGGCTATCCATCGGTGATCGGAGCCGGATTGCTTGCCGATCACACTGACCTCGACCTTCAGGTCTACAACCGCGGAATTTCAGGGCACAAAGTCCCCGACCTCGCAAAGCGCTGGGATCGTGATTGCATCGATTTGAAGCCGGATGTTCTCAGCATTTTGATTGGCGTGAACGACATCTGGCACAAGCTGAATGGACGATATGACGGGACGGCGGAAGTCTATCGCGATGGATTCGCAGCCCTTCTCGAGCGGACGCAGAAGGCACTCCCCGATACGACCATTGTGGTTTGCGAACCGTTTGTTTTGAAATGTGGAGCCGTTCTCAAAGGCGAGTGGTTCCCCGAGTTTGACACCCGCAGAGCCTACGCAAAAGAAGTCGCCACCGCGGCGGGTACCCTGTGGGTTCCATTTCAGGAAATGTTCGATGAAGCCGTCGCTGCGGGAACTGAACCCGAAAAATGGGCGAAGGACGGCGTCCACCCATCCGGTGAAGGACACGCCCTGATGGCGAAAACCTGGCGGGAAGTCGTCGGCATTTAACCACCCGCGGTTCTCAGAATTGTGTCTTTCAACTCAGCTGGAAGCTCGAACTGTTTCCTGAAAAGCCTTCACGCTCATTCCGGTTTCACGCTCAAAAACAGCATTCAACTGTCGAGTTCCGCTAAAGCCGCATTTTGCAGCGAGCTCCCCACGCCCAATGGCAGGCTTTGAGCGGATCGCCCGTTGACAGGTCTTGACTCGCTCCCGCTTGAGAAATCCGGCGGGCGAGCAACTCAGTTCCCGCCGGAAAGCTTCTTCCAGCCAACGGCGCGACTGCCCCGATGCCGCCACGATTTGCTCGACACCGACCTGCTCGTGGAAGTTCCCTCGAACAAATTCCACAGCCATCGCCAATGCCGGATGATCAATCGCGAGGGTTCGCGTCGACTCCCTCTCCATGAACCGTCCCGGCATGACAATGCTCTCCTGATCCACAGCATCCCCCCGCATGAGCCGATACAGGGTTTCCGCAGCGAGACGCCCCACAAGATGGCCGCTGCGACGAATACTCGTCAGCGTCGGCCGCGAGGTCTCACAGGTGATCGTGTCGTCATTTACACCGATCACGGCAACATCAGAGGGAACCCGAAGCCCGACTCTTTCACAGGCGCGGATCACCATCGTTGCACGTGGATCATGCGCTGCCATCACCGCAAAGGGCGGTTGCTGTGAAAGCAACCACTCCTCAAGTTCCTCCTGCCCATGATCCCAACGAGGCACCGCCTCCATCGTGCTCGCACTGTGCAATATCTCACTCGACAACCCCTGCTCTGCCACCGCCTCACAAAATCCGGCTTCAATTTCTGCAGAGAACCAGACATCCGCGACCCCGTAGAACCCGAAGCGCCGAAAACCCCGCTCCCGGATGAATTCAGCCGCCCTTCGCCCAATTTCACGATAGTCATTGATCACCCGTGGAAACGGCGTTTCCCGCAAGGCGCCTGAAATATTCACAACCGGACAGTTCAAGCCGCTGAGAATACGCACCTCTTCCGGTGTGTTACATTGAGCGATGACACCGCTGCCCCGCCAGCCCTCAAGCGATCGGGGCGGCAGATCATGGGTTTCCGGACTGATCAAAAACCGCCAATCGGTCTCCGCATCGGCAAAGTCCCGGATCCCCTGGGCGACACGACCGAGATGAGGCACCCCGACCCGAATGGCCAAAGCCACCTCCGCACGATTGTTCCCGCCTGCAAGTCCCATATTGTGCGCAAATATGCACTCTTTTGCAAAAAATGTCTATTGTGCGCTGAATTTTCACCGCTTTGTTAGAGCAATGAAAAGCAAAACACTTTTCGCGCTGGCTATGCTTGCGCTCTTCGGAACCAGTTCGCTGATCGCTGAAGACCGCTACATAACGCTCGACAACAAACCTCTCGGCACACTGGAAAAGCCGCTCGTGCTCCGCACCTACTTTCCCGATCCCGGCCTCGGGCGTGAAGTCCTCGGCAATCATGATCTCGGATTCCGGGCCCGGAAATACAGCCCCGGCAAAGGCGACGTCGAAGGATTTGATGATCCCATTAGAGGTATTCCGGGTGCCATCGGCGTCAATTTCGGTTCCGGACTCTCCTACTGCTGGGACGCTACCGAATGCCGGCTTCTGTTTGCCTGGCAGGGTGGCTTTTTAGACATGCTGAACTACTGGGGAGATCCTGAAAGCGGACGTCGCAAATCCAACGGATACATTCCCGATCTCGTCGGACCGCTCATCTATCTTGCACAGGGTTCTCACCCTCTCTCGGTCTTCGATGACTTCGTCGAAACCAATGCGCCCGTTTTTAAAGGGTATCGGCTTGTCGAGAACGTTCCGGAGTTTGAATACATTCAGGGCAAAGCGAACGTTCGTGTTCGCATCGTTCCCGGCAGTGAACCGATGACCTTCGTGAAGCACTACACCATCAGTGGCGTCGAGGAGGTCGCTTATCTGGAATCAGGCTACAAACAGAAGGTGGACAGCAAAGACCCACTCACCTTTTCAGTCACCGTAACCGGACGTCTTGTCTCCAAATCCGGAAGCGAAGAACTCGCTCCGGACTACTCAACCGAGAAACCGAATCTGGAATGGGGCAAAGCGCTTTACACCCAGCTCGGCTGCCTCGCCTGCCACTCCACCGATGGCACTCGCGGACACGGCCCGTCCTTTGCCGGCACCTTCGGATCGATGAAGAAGATCACCGGACTCGAGGAGCCTGTCCTCGCTGACGAAGCCTACATCATCGAATCAATCAAAAATCCCATGGCGAAAGTCGTCGACGGCTTCCCTCCCGGCTACATGCCCCCCTATCCCATTCCTGACGAACAGATCCAATCACTCGTCCTCTTCCTCCAGACCCTGAAAAACGAATGAAACCTGCCATCCTTTTTCTCTTCACCGCCCTCACTGCCTGCGCTCTTTTCACAGGGAACCTGACATTCGCAGACGAAGGCTACAAACTTGAGTCGATCCCCTTTCCGGAAGGGGTCCCCCCGGAAGTGGGAGCACTTGGATTCAATCCATCGGGCGAACTGGTCGTCGCACTCCGCCGCAGTGATGTCCTCATCGCCAGGCCCACTGACGATCCAACGAAGTTCGAGTGGCGCCTCTTCGCGAGCGGACTGCACAATGCCTGCGGGATGCACGTCGCGAGCGACAGCGAGATCATTATCAGCCAAATGCCCGAGCTGACCCGAATCGTCGACACCGACGGAGACGGTAGCGCGGATCTCTACGAAACCATCAATGCCTCATGGGGCCTGAGCGGAAACTACCACGAGACCAACCACCTCACTCCGGACGGAAAAGGCGGTTACTATCTTGCGATTGGAACCGCTTCCCACAACGGCCCCGTCTTTTACAATGTCCGCGGCGAGTATTCCAAAACGGGGCGCCGTGGGCGCAACTTCTCAGCCGCATCATGGAAGGGCTGGGTTCTACACGTCGATGCCGAAGGCACTATGACTCCTTTCTGCAAAGGCTTCCGGATGCACAACGGTATCATGCAGGACCGCGATGGAAACCTCTGGGCCGGTGACAATCAGGGCGACTGGCGTGCAACGACACCGTTCTATCATTTACAGAAAGACCATTTCTACGGCCACCCCAGCAGCCTCGTGTGGGATCCGGAATGGGACCAGTCCCGCGACCCGTTGAAAATGCCTCTCGCGGAAATCAACGAAATGAGAACACCCGCGGCAGTGCTCCTCCCGCACGACATTATGAACCGCTCCGCCTCCGAGCCGATTCAGATTCCCGACAGCACCTTCGGTCCCTACGGTGGGCAAATCCTCCTTCCGGACAACAATGGGAATCGCATCAGTCGGATTATGCTCGAAGAGGTCGACGGACAGTTTCAGGGTGCATGCACCCATTTCTGGAATGAAAACGGTCTCAATCTCGGCAACAACCGGGTCGTCTTCAGTCCTGACAAGAGCACCCTCTACGTTGGTCAAACTTCCCGTGGCTGGGGTAACCTCGCCGAAGGAATTCAGCGCATCACCAGAACGAAAGGTGAAGTTTTCGACATCCTCGCAATGACTCTAACGAAAACCGGCTTCCGACTCCAATTCACCCGGGCGGTTCCCGACAGTATACTCGATGCAGCTCAATACGAAATGCAGCGCTATCGCTATGAAGACGGCCCCACCTACGGCGGTGACAAACTCGACATCACACCAATCCCCCTGACCAACGTGTCACGAGTGGATGACAAAACAATCGAGCTGACTATCGGGGACATCAAAGACAGCGGCCATGTCTACGAACTCAATGTCGGAATCGAAGGTCTTCGCAGCCAGGTGTATTGCTACACGGTGAATCGCCTCAAATAGCCATACAACCCGCCCCGGCCGCGAGTTGTCGCGAACGGGTTCACGAGCTAAAATAGGCCATGGCTCGTGAGGTCCGAATCTACTGCCCCAAATGCAAGTGGGAACCCCGCCCTGCGGATCGCTGGTGGTGCCGCGATGCCTGCGGATGCGTTTGGAACACTTTCGACACCGGCGGCGTCTGCCCCGAGTGCGGAAAGGCATGGGCCGAAACCCAGTGCCTCAGTTGCCACCGCCATTCACCTCATCGTGACTGGTATCACCAATTCGGTGAGGATCCGGTCAAAGAGTCTGCTACCAAAGAAACGACAAGGGCCCTTTAAGGCTCCCCCTCAGTACTTTTGCGGGACTATCATCTCCTCGGGGACATCCTGACGCACATAATCGTCATGATGAACGCGGGGCGGAAGATCCACCGGATCATGCTCGATCTCACTGTAATCGACCTGACTGAGGAAATGGCTGATACAGTTTAACCGCGCCTTCTTTTTGTTTTCAGCAGGAACGATCCACCAGGGTGCCTCGGGGATGTGAGTGCGCTCCAGCATGACCTCTTTTGCTGCGGTATAGTCCTCCCAACGCTTCCGGGATTCCAGATCCATTGGACTCAATTTCCACCGCTTCAGAGGGTCGTGAATTCTCGCCTTGAAACGAAACTGCTGATCCTCGTCCTGAATCGAGAACCAATACTTGATCAACTGAATCCCGGAGCCGATCAACATTTTCTCGAACTCGGGGACAGTGCGGAAAAACTCCTCGCGTTCTTCCTCAGTGCAAAAGCCCATGACGGTTTCCACTCCGGCACGATTGTACCAGCTTCGATCAAACAGGACGATCTCCCCTCCCGCCGGAAGATGACTGATATACCGCTGAAAATACCACTGGGTCTTCTCACGATCATTAGGTGCCGGCAGGGCGGCGACCCGGCATACGCGCGGATTCAGCCGCTGGGTGAGACGGGTAATAACGCCGCCCTTTCCAGCTGAGTCACGCCCCTCAAAAACCACGACAATCTTCTTCTTATGGGCCACGACCCAGTCCTGAAGTTTTACCAGCTCAACCTGGAGCCTGTGCAATTCACGAAAATACTGACGACGAAATGCAATGGGATCATCACTCACATTCTCGTCTGACGGATTCTCCTCCGAAAAATCGTGGAGTTCCATCTCCAGCTCCTCATCGAAAGTATCGAGATACTCATCACGAATGCGGGCAAAATCTTCTGATTTAAACATACAGCTTAACATGGCAATTCTCAGCCAAACGTCAGTCTTAAAACGTGGCAATTTCGGCACACTTGCCGTCAGCTGAAGAGGTCACAAGCCGATGAGAAACACACACAAACCTGCCCGGAATCTCCGGGCAGGCTTTGAGAATCGGCCCTGACGATTCAAATTAACGGACAGCCATCGCCGACGCTTCCACCTTAAGATCGAATCGGTCGAGATTCATCACTTTGGTCCAGGCGGCAACGAAGTCATTAATGAAGCGGTCTTCTGCATCCGAGCTGGCATATGCTTCCGCGATACCCCGCAACTGTGAATTTGAACCGAAGATAAGATCAACAGAGGTCGCTTTCCACTTCTCGTCTGCAGTCTCACGATCCAATCCGACAAAGAAATGATCACAATCGGGAGATTTCTTCCACATCGTCGCCATATCCAGCAGGTTAACGAAGAAATCATTACTGAGGGTTCCGGGCTTATCGGTGAATACGCCCAGTTCAGGATGACCCACATTTGTATCGAGAACACGCATCCCGCCAATGAGAACCGTCATCTCCGGAGCAGTCAGTGTGAGCAACTGCGCACGATCGAGAAGAGTCTCCGGCGCAGGCCGATCCAATTCATCCCCGAGGAAGTTGCGAAATCCATCCTGCTTCGGCTCGAGTACAGCCAGTCCCTCTGCGTCGGTCATTTCAGCAGTCGCATCGGTTCGTCCCGGTGAAAATGGAACGCTCACCTCATGACCGGCTTTTCCGGCGGCCTCTTCAATCGCTGCTGATCCTCCGAGAACGATAAGGTCAGCTAGAGAAACTTTCTTATCCCCTGTCTGCGCTGAGTTGAAATCCTCCTGGATTTTGCCGAGCACTCCGAGCACTTTCGCAAGCTGCTCCGGCTGATTCACTTTCCAGTCCTTCTGAGGGGCGAGACGAATACGGGCACCATTAGCGCCACCTCGATTATCACTCCCGCGGAAAGTCGATGCTGACGCCCACGCAGTGGAAACCAGTTCCGAAACGGTCAAACCAGATTCCAGAATACTCGTCTTAAGAGCCTTGATGTCCTCAGCCTCAATTGTCGCATAGTCAGCTACAGGGAGAGGATCCTGCCAGAGTTGGGATTCTTCGGGAACTTCGCTTCCGAGATAGCGGGACGTCGGCCCGAGGTCACGGTGAGTGAGTTTAAACCACGCCTTCGCAAACGCCTCTTTAAATTCTTTTGGATTTTCGAAAAACCGCTTCGAAATCTTGTGATAGGCGGGATCCTCTTTCAAGGCGAGATCCGTTGTAAACATAATCGGAGCATGGCTCTTCGAAGGATCGTGCGCATCGGGGACAGTGCCGTCTCCTGCTCCATCTTTCGGCACCCACTGATGAGCGCCAGCAGGACTCTTCACCAGCTCCCAGTCGTAGGTATACATGTTAGAGAAATACATGTGAGACCATCGTGCAGGAGCGCTCGTCCAGGCACCCTCGAGACCACTTGTGATCGTATCTTCGGCATTGCCTTTGCCATAGGAGTTAATCCAGCCGAATCCTTGATCCTCCAGGTTAGCACCTTCCGGCGCCTCTCCGACGTTCCCATCCGGGCTGGCCGCTCCATGCGCTTTCCCGAAAGTGTGTCCACCGGCAATCAAAGCAACGGTCTCCTCATCATTCATCGCCATACGGGCGAAGGTTTCCCGAATGTCTATCGCCGCAGCAAGCGGATCGGGGTTTCCATTGGGCCCTTCAGGGTTCACATAAATCAATCCCATTTGAACAGCACCTAGAGGATTCTCAAGGTCTCGTTCACCCGAGTAACGCTTGTCACCGAGCCACTCAGATTCCGGCCCCCAGTAAACGTCCTCCTGTGGTTCCCAGACATCTTCACGACCACCTGCGAATCCCACGGTTTCAAAACCCATCGATTCGAGTGCGACATTCCCCGTGAGAACCATAAGATCGGCCCACGAGATTTTCTGTCCGTATTTCTGCTTGATCGGCCAAAGCAATCTTCGCGCTTTGTCGAGGTTTCCGTTGTCCGGCCAGCTGTTGAGAGGGGCAAATCGTTGCGTGCCATCGGAAGCCCCTCCGCGACCATCGGTCACGCGATACGTTCCCGCACTGTGCCACGCCATCCGGATAAAAAACGGGCCATAATGCCCGTAGTCAGCCGGCCACCAGTCCTGGGATGAGGTCATCAATTCAGTGAGATCCTTCTTAATCGCCTCGAGATCGAGTTTCTTAAATTCTTCAGCGTAGTTAAAATCTTCACCTAGAGGATTACTCTTCACAGAATTCTGATGCAGAATTCCCAGATTTAACATATTCGGCCACCAGTCGCGGTTTGATAACCCTCCAGCCGAAGTTGTACGGTTAGGACCTGCCGGGGTGCCCATGACCGGACACTTGCTTATATCTTTCTCTTTCTCTGTGGTTTGGGAATGTAGCAGCGACGTGCCCGGCCCGACAAACCCAAGAATCACTATTGCAGCGATCCTGAACTTCCTGACAATGCGCTTTCTCCGATCTTGGTACACTTCTACCAAAGGCAAGAGGTGACTTTCTATTGGGGTATTTTTCATGTTATCTGGGGGTTAAAAATTTATCTTCTACCTGGGACCTATTTGGTGAGGCAGTCGGGGCATCTCCCCCAGTATATGACCTCGGCCTCATCGATCACAAACCCCGAATTGTCCGCAGCCGTAAGGCAGGGACGCTTTCCGACCGCACAATCTACATCGGCAGTCTTGCCGCAACTACGGCAAATGACGTGGTGGTGATTGTCGCCTACGCGATTTTCGAAGAGCGCCGGAGATCCTGCAGGTTGAATGCGTCGAACCAATCCTTTCGAGGTCAACATACCAAGCGCATCATAGACAGCCTGTTTGGATATTGCCCCGATGGAATCGCGGACTCTTCCAGCGATGGCATCCGCGGTGCTGTGAGGCAGTTCAGAAACCGCTTTGAGAACGGCGATACGCTGTGCTGTAACGGGAACTCCATGTTCACGGAGAAGAATGGCAGGTTCTATCATTCGAGGAAATTAATCTTTAATTTGGACCTAGTCAAGATCAATACTCAATCAGATAAAGGGAGGGCGATCAAATTCAAATTTCCCGGAAACAGTATCATTGCGAAGGGGGCGCTCTGACCTAAACTATGAAAACCATTTCGTTTCCGCTGCCATCGAGTCCCGGAAACGGCGGCGCTCACGAGCCTCAGAGACAAAACGCAGTGGATCAGAATCAGATTATCAGTTTCGGCATCAACGGAATCATCGTCATCACGATGGTCATCGTCGGTCTTGATGTCACTCTTCAGGAGTTCAAAAAGCTGCTGAGAGAGCCGAAGCCGGTCCTGACAGGCCTGCTCACCCTGACACTTTTCGTTCCGATCTCGATCGCGTTCGTCCAGCTCACCGATCTACCGGGTTATCTCGACGCGGGAATTCTCCTCCTGGCGATCTGCCCCACCGGCAGCATCGCCAACCTCTATACGTCGGTCGCCCGTGCCAATCTAGCCCTCGCGATTACCCTCGCCATCGCGACAGGCCTGCTCGCTTTCATCACGATGCCGCTGTGGCTTCAATTCTACGGACTCATTCTCGAAGACAGTTTTGATTTTCAAATTCCAGCCTCGATGCTCCTCGTGCGCCTCTTTTTCGTCCTCGCACTTCCTATTGCGGCCGGGATGTGGGTCCGTTCACAATTCCCCGAATTTGAGCGAAGATTCCATCGCCTCCTGAAACGGATCGCGCTGGCCTGCGTCGCGACCCTTGGAGGCTACATCATTTTCAGTGACCGTCAGGGTTTCACCTCCGGACTCGGTCCAACCATAATCTCCGCCCTCGTTCTTACCCTCACCGGGATGGCCGCGGGGTACATCGTCTCGCGACTTTTCGGGCTCAACCAGCGCGATTCGATCACTTTGCTCCTCATCTCTCCGGTCAAAAATTTCGGGGTCGCCATTGCTATCGCCGTCAGCATTCTGCAACAAACAGAATTCGCACTCTTTGCCACGACCATGTTCATGGCGCAGTTGCCGATCCTCCTCGGGGCCGGATTGATTCTCAGGCGCCTGTCGCCCTCCGATTCGGCGCAACACTGAATAGTTCAGGGGAAGCCCACAGGCAACTACCTGACTGTATCAGAACGTGTTACGACAGATATGGATCTTGTTAAGATCCTTCATCTCTGCTTTTCTGGAAGTGGAGAAAAGGGAACTCCGTTTAACCATTCCCGCCATCCCCCAACGCAATCCCCCATATCGTTGCTATGAAATCCCCACTCGAAATCCTAACAGTCTCACTGGTTTTAAGTTTACTCACCGGCGTCATTCGCGCTGAAGAACCCGCCCCCGTCCGAATGGGATGCGGACTGATGACCTTTGATACCGTTCCCGGCTGGGGTCTCGACGAGGATGGAAAATCCGTCCTTGGAGCCACTCACGGCGGTGTCGTCATCGATAAAGCGGGTAACATTTATGTGAGCGCCAACAAGGGACTAGTCGTCTTCTCTCCTGATGGAAAAGTAGTCCGCTCATTCGTCGGACCGGAACACTCCAACATGCACGACATTGAAATTCGTGAAGAGGATGGCGTTGAATACATCTACGCTGCCCGTAACAAGAATCGCGAGGGAATCAAATTTCGAGCCGACGACGGGGAAGTCGTTCTGCATCTCCCTTTTCCCAAAGCATCCGGAGCCAATCCTCTGAATTTCAATCCCACGGCCATCACGGTGGCCCCGAATGGAGACATCTATCTTTCCGACGGTTACGCCAGCAACCTTATCTTCCGATTTGATAAAGACGGGAAGTATCTCAGCCACTTCGGGGAAAAGGGAAACGAACTCAAACAGTTCAACACCGCTCACGGAATGACCCTCGATTCACGTTACGACCCGCCGCGCCTCCTCATTTGCGATCGCAACCACAAGCCGAAAGGGCGCCTCCTCCACTACGACCTCGAAGGGAACTTCATTGAAGAAGTCATCACCGGTCTGGGGATGCCCACATCAGTAGCGATTCAAGGAGACTATGTTTCCGTTCCCGATCTTCACGGGAGAGTGGTTATTCTCGACAAAAGCAACACGATCATGGCAGTTCTCGGGCACAACCCCGATCCCAAAACCCGCGGAGCTCACGGTGTGAAGCAGGCCGACTGGATTGAGGGAATCTTCAGCGGCACCCACGGTTCCTACTGGGACAAAGACGGCAATCTATACATCCAGGACTGGAACATCGACGGTCGAATCATGAAGCTGATGCGGTTAAAACAATCATCGTAAGCGCGGCGATCAGAGCCGTCTTCAAGTCGCATTCCCGTCTCATTATCCCCTTTTCGAAAGCAGGATCTTTGGAACAATAAGAGCATGCGATTCCTCTCACTTTTTATCCTACTGTTTGCTTCTCTTTTCACCGACTCAACCCTGTTAAGCGCAACGCCTGACAGGGTCTATTTTGGAACCTATACCAAAGCTGATTCCAAAGGAATTTACGTATCCGAATGGAATTCAGAAAAGGGAACGCTCTCAAAGCCGGAACTTGCCGCAGAGACCGATAACCCCTCATTTCTCGAACTGAGCAGTGACGGAAACTTTCTCTATGCCGTATCAGAGGTGGGAGAAGGCTCCGTAAAATCCTTCCGCATTCTCGAGGATGGAACTCTGAAGTTGATCAACGAACAACCGGCAAACGGAGGAGCCACCTGCCATCTCTCCCTCTCGAAAAATGGAAAAGTCCTCGCGGCCGCCAACTACATGGGAGGCAACGTCGCGAGTTATAAAATCAGGGAAGACGGCTCGCTCTCAGAGCCTTCCACAATCATTCAGCACAAAGGCAGCAGCATCGACCCCGCCCGGCAGAAAGCCCCTCACGCCCACTCGATCAACTTTTCGCCGGACAACCGTTTTGCCTACGCGGCAGATCTCGGAACCGATCGCATCTATCGATACTCAGTTGATCCTGACAAAGGAACACTTGCCGCCTCAGGCGAAACCGTGATTAAGCCGGGCTCGGGGCCACGCCATTTCACCTTTCACACCAATGGAGAATTTGCCTATGTGATCAACGAGATGGCGCTGACCATTGAAGCCTTTTCAGTGAACCGGGAAACCGGCGATCTCATTTCTCTGGAAACCGTAAGCACTCTCCCCGCCGATGCCCCGAAACAGGGTTCAACCGCGGAGGTCGTCTGCCATCCCTCAGGTAAATTTCTCTACGGTTCAAATCGGGGGCATGACACCATCGTTGTCTTCCAAATTGATGCCACCACCGGGAAGCTGAGCTACGTTGAAAATGAACCGATCCAGGGTGAGGTGCCGAGAAACTTTGCGGTGAGCCCCGACGGAGAATGGCTCATTGCCGCAGGACAAGGTTCACACACCGCCTCTGTTTTCGCGATTGATCCATCAAGCGGCGAACTGACCTATTCCGGAAATCAGGTAAAAATCGACAGCCCGGTTTGCGTTCGTTTCCTCAAAGGACAGGAGTAAAACCCACCGCCGGGGAGAAGCACACCGGGAGTATCGGCGCAACCTCGAAAACCCGGTGCCCTCCAACAGTCGAATCGACGGAATTCCGTATCGCCAATTACAAAGGAAGACATCCCTTCCCGTTCGCAACACCTCCATTTTTGAGCTATGACTATCAAATGGAACTCAAAATCCCCGTCGTATTGACGCTGCTCTGTTTCGCCGGCATCGCCTACAGCCAAACCGGCGTGATTACTCCCGGCGAAGCCTCTAAAAAGACACGCAATACAAATCCCGCTTTTGCCAAGGTGATCGATGACCCGGCACTACCACGAGTACTCATTATTGGAGATTCGATTTCAATCGGCTACACGGCAGAGACACGGGAACTGCTCTCCGGGAAAGTCAATCTCCATCGAGTTCCCGGCAATGCCGGAGACACAGGAATAGGAATCGCCGGGCTCAGCAAATGGCTCGATCCCAAAAAGGGGAAATGGGACCTCATCCATTTCAATTGGGGGCTTTGGGATCTCTGCTACCGGCATCCTGAATCCAAAAACCAGGGAAAGCGTGACAAAGAGAAAGGAACCCTGACATTCACACCGGATGCCTACGCCGCCAACCTTGAGAAAATCATCACCGAACTGAAAAAAACGGGAGCCATTCTCGTATTCGCGACGACCACCCCCGTTCCAGAAGGCGAGGCGGGTCGTAAATTGGGCGATGATGAAATCTACAACAAGGCCGCACTCGAGGTCATGAAACGCCACGACATCGCTATCACCGATCTTCACGCAATCATGGAGGGAAAGATGGACCGCTATGCACGGGCCGCCGGAGATGTTCATTTCACGGAGGAAGGTTCTGCCCTTCTAGCGGCTGCTGTCGCAAAATCGATCGAGTCCAATTTGGAAGCAAAGAGGCCTTAGGCTTTTTACATTTATAGAAAAGACGACACTCTCAACGCCATCCGAGATTAGACTTAGTCCATGAGCAGAAAGAAAAACCGCCAATCAAAAGGAAAGGGAGAGCGCGGGGTTCCGACTCCTTTCAGCGCGCTGAATGAGCTAAGCGGCCTGCCCGGGGGAAGTCTCGAACCAGCGCGACCGACCTCAAGACGCGACCGGAAAAACACAACTCGTGGACGCCTCAACATCACACGCGAGTTCGCTCATCGTGGCGGAAAGATCGTGACGGTGGTGAGCAATTTCCAGGGAATCAGCCTGGGTGAGAAGCAGGAGCTCGCCAGGAAGATCCAGAAATCCCATGGTGTCGGCGGAACCGTAAAAGACGGACGGATCGAAATCCGGGGCGACCTTCGCGAGGAAATCAAAGTGATCCTCGAAGAGGCAGGATTCCAGCCCAAGTTCTCAGGAGGCTGAGTCGGAATCACTTTCGTTTAAACCTGCGAGGCGCTCAATGGCCGCTTTCAGCATCGCCGTGTTTCCCGTCTCGACAACGGTGACACCCTCAACTCCGTCAAGGCCACAGACATCTGTCGCGATCACCGGAATGCCGGAAGCAACCGTCTCTAAAAGCCGTCGAGGCTGATTCTCAACCCAGGCCGGAAGAACGACAACAGCAACGCCCTCGAGCGAGAAATCGCGTTGCTCCACTTCTATGCCCTCCCAGAAATCCGGTGATTCTATGTTTGGCCCGGAGAGCGTGAGCGGCAGTCCCAGAGACTGAAGCTCCCAAGCCCCTTTCCGGCCCAGCGTTGAAGCGGGAAACAGGACACGCGATCCAGATTGGGAGACTGTCTCTGCAGGGGGAATCTCCCACGGCAACCTGATGGCACGATCACCGGCGATCTCTGCAATCTTGGAATGCGGCGTGATCCAGTGATTCGCCTCGGCAAGAGCATTCGCTTCATCCTTCAGCAAACCGGGATCAGCACGGAAATCCGAAAGCGTTTCACTCTCCGGCCATCGATCGGCGGCACGATCCAACATGTCCTGCAGGTGGGTGAGAGGCAGGCGGGTCATGAGAACATCAAAGGTGCGCCCTCCCAGCACTCCCGAACGCCAGAGAAAGGGCAACAGGTTCTGACTGACAACGAGATGAAGCGCCGATGCAGGAATCCGCCGGGCGTAACTGTTCGCAAGTCTCCGGTCAAATTCGAGAAGCGCACGCTGTCGCGCGTCCCCCTGCTGAGCGAGACGGCGGGAGGCAATCGAACGGGAAACGGCGAGCCGGGAAGACTTGAGGACACGGGAAAAGCCGGCCTGACTCCACCGGTAATTGCGGCCCGAAAGAGGTGTGAAGAGCCAATCTCCGTTACGCGAATTTTCGATTAGGTAACGATCGTATTCAGGCCAATAAGCATCGACCAACCAGGCAGTGAGAGACGTCTCCGGAAGCCGAAGCGTTTCGGGGTGTCGGAAGCAACTTGTCACCCCACACGTTTCACAACTCTCGATCGGGTCGCCCGCAGAAACTTTGGATTCAGAGGTGGCTTTCCGGGAATCGCCTCCCCGCCTTTTCGAAGGTAGAGGAAAATCACCATCAGCACCCCTGAAGCGAACCACCAACTCGCCGCGACCGAGGATAACCTCAATTTGAAAGCGCCGCCCCGAGCGAAATCGCAGGTCAACGTAGTTCCAGAAAAGCGTCGCATCCCTCCCCTCCTCCGCCATTGAATCAGGGAGAACACGCGAATGGCCATGACGCTCCACAATCTCCAGTTGAGCCTTCAGGGCACAATCGTAGAGAGCATTGGACAACTGACAGAGCCCGCCACCGACACTGGGAATGATACAGCCCTCCCGCAACTCACGTCCTTTTGAAAAACCCCGCCACCGGACCGGACGGGGAACATGCCTCCAAAAACTGAACACCTGGCCCGCCTCTACCTGAATTCCGTTCAGATAACGGGCCGCGATCCGGAGGTTGTGAACTTTCCCTGACTGAAGCGCAAACTCCGATCGGGAATCACTCGAGTAGAGCACAGACCGGGACTCCGCGATCACCGGCAGGTCGTCATCAAGAGCCTCGCGTGGGAAACGCGGTGGACCGGCACCCAGATTCTGAAGGCTCCGCCGTATTCGAAAACACGAAGCCTTAACCCCAAAGGCAATCGCCTGGAATAAAGTCGGTCTCTCCTCTTTTGCGAGCTGATGCACAACCCGATAATACGAAAGAGAACCAGTCTGTCTTTCGTAAAAGGTCGGGAATTTTGTCCGGTTGTTGAACGCCGGTCCGGGAACCCTTACAGCACCCGGAACAAAAACTCATCCAGGAGTCCTTTCACTTGTCGAACAACTCGTGATCGGGATTTCCACCGGAAATGAGGTAGGCGAGCAAATCGAGAATATCGTCCTCTTTCATCGTCGCAATCAGCCCGGCAGGCATCATTGAAACGGGAGACGGCTCAACCGATTCCAGCTTATCCGCGTTCACTTGCGTGATCGTGCTCGGAGTCATCATATCGGTATTCACCCAATAATCGTCCCCTTTCATATTCATGATGCGACCGACCACTTCTGTCCCGTCTTTCATTTTAAAAATGCTGCCGCCGTACTGATCGCTGATTTCTTTGCCCGGATCGACAATGGCCTCCAGCAAATCGTGAGGACTGAATTTTCCGCCGACCGAAGAAAGATCAGGCCCCACAGCACCGCCTTCGTCATTGAAGCGGTGACACACATAACAGGTTCCCGCGCCGAACATCTGACGCCCGTTCTGGAAATCCCGATTTCCTTCGAGCCCCGCTCCGAGCAAAGGAGTGAGATCCTCCATCTTCCACATTTTGACAAAATTGCGGGGCTCAAGCGTGAACTGCGGATCGTTACTCTTCGGTGCAGTCTCAATCAGTTCAGTCAGCGCCGGAGTCATTTCACCTTCAGGAATCGCGGCAATGGCGTGTTTCTTAATGTCGGCGAGATAATTCGCGAGACGCGCCCCGCCGCGATAACTGCCCGCGAGAACGAACCATTTGAAATACTGTTCACGGAGCTCCGGAGTCCAGCCCTGCTTGAGATGCCGCAAATTCAAAGCGTATCCGATTTGTTCCTCCTGCCCCGAAGCCCCCGTCAAAAGCGCCATGCCCTTTTCAACGGCAAAAGGTGCATCGAGGTAAGCCGCCATCGCAGAGAGATCACGATTTTCCTCGGGCGTGCGAGCCGGATAGACCCCGTCAAGCCAGGTGATCAGTTCAGCTTTTGTTGCCCCGGAAGGCATTCCTCCCCGCGTCAAAGACAGCGTGACGCTGCGCAGCACATCCAGGCGCTCCTGACGATTTTTGAGCGAGGCATAATCAAAGCTGATCGCCTTCTCAATGATGGCGCTCCCTGATAGCTTCCCGTCCACCCGGGCCAGCGCGATCATCGCCGCTGTGGCAATGACAGGATTTTCCTCTTTCGAAAGGCGGTCACTCCAATTCGCAACCGGCTGCTTTTCAAGCGCAACGCGGGCGGCGTGACGGATCCCACGGTCTGAGGACCCCAGCGCTGCCCAGATCGTGTCAATCTGCCCGCTCGTCGCCTCCGCCGCACCTGACTGTAAATAGGCCTCCAGCGCATGACGCTTTTCCCGGGCCTCATTCCCGCTTCCGGTCGCTTCAACAGGTGCAGTTGATTCATCCCCCGTATAGGTCACGCGGTAGAGACCTGACTGAACACGGCGACCGCCTACGGTGATATACATCGCCCCGTCATCAGGATTCACGAGGAGATCCGTGAGCGGAAAAGGCTGCGCTCCGGCGAACTCTTCAAAACTGCCGGAATAGGTGGACCCGTTCTCATCGAGATGAACCGCGAAGAGCTTTCCGTAGGACCAGTCACAAACGAAAAGCGCATTCTGATATTTAGCGGGAAATTTCGCCCCGTAACCGAAGGCAACCCCGGTAGGAGATCCCGGCCCGATATCGACGACAGCACCGAAAGTGTCACTGCAATATTCCATCATTTTCCCCGAGCCGGTCCTCCATCCGAACTCCGCTCCGTCAATGATGTGATTGATGCGGGTCGGGCGATACCAGGGCGTGTTCAAATCCCACTCCATGTCCGCGTCGTAAGTGAACAGCTCCCCCTCGCGGTTGATCGCGACATCATACTGGTTTCGAAAACCGGTTGCCACAATTTCCCAGGTTTTCCCTTCGGGATCAATCTGAGCAACATGCCCGAGCGGAGCTTCCGCCCCGACCATGAAATGCTGAAGCGACGGCAGAAGCTGATCCTCACCCCAGACCTCAGGAACGCGGGAGTGAGTGTAATCCTCCGGAAGCTGGGTCTGATTCCCCATCACCACGTAGAGGTGCTTCCCATCCGGAGCCGGGATAATCGCGTGCGGGCCGTGCTCTCCCCCCGTAGCCGTGAGCATTTTGATCGTAACGATCTTATCGAACTGATCATCACCATCGGTATCCAGGAGACGGAAAACACCCGATCCGGTCGCACTGGATTTCGAATTCACGACCACGTAGAGACTATCAAAAGCGTAACAAAGTCCCTGGGCATGACCGATGTTGGGAAGCTTGAGAAGCTCGGGATCGACCGGTTCAGGCTCCTGCCTTTTCTCACCCTTTCGCAAAGGCGCATCATCCGCTGAATAAGTAATCGCCTCGATGGAGGCGGGGTCAACAGACTCACCCGGCGCAGGAATGGGAAAGCGATAAATTCCCCCATACTGATCACTGACAATGAGACGGCCTTTATCATCCTGACACATTGCCACCCATGACCCCTGATCATCGCGGGGCACCGAGTAAATCAGCTCAATTTCAAAACCTTCAGGCAATCGAATCTTATCAGGAGGCGTTGCGGTCCGCTGAGCGTTCACCGCCGGCGTAAGAGCGACCAGCGCAGCGACAAGGGAGAGAAATTTCTTCGCGTGAATCATATCAGCGAAAATACCACGTTTCCAAATTCCGGAAAGAAGAAGCTGGCTGAAATCCTCCCTCCCCTGAAAACAAAAAAGCCCGGTTCTTTCGAACCGGGCTTCTTCAAAGCTTTAAGTATCAACCGGGGCTTACGCCTCAGCTTCCACCTCTTCGCCAACGCCGAAGCGATCGAAACGAGCCACTGCGATTTTGTCGCCGGCTGCTGCGCTGACTTCGTCGATGAGGCCCTGAACAGTCTTGTCACCGTCCTTAATGAAAGCCTGGTCGAGAAGGCAGTTCGTTGCGTAGAATTTGCCCATCTTACCACCGATGATTTTCTCGATGATTTCAGCTGGCTTGTCCTTCATCTGCTCGCGGAAAATGTCTTTCTCTTTCTCAACGAGCTCCGAAGGAACTTCGTCGGATGAAACACAGATCGGCTGAGCCGCTGCGATGTGCATGCAGATATCTTTAGCAAGCGCGCCGAACTCAGGAGTGGATGCAGTTGCTGCATTCTCACAGGTAAGCTCAACAAGAACGCCAACACGACCCGCCATGTGAATGTAGGTTCCTACACCACCGTTGTCGGAAACTTCGTATTTTGCGAAACGGGCAAGACCCATGTTCTCGCCGAGTTCACCGACTTTAATCTTGATGAACTCCTCGAGTGTCGCGGCGTCACCGGCGTAATCCTGAGCGAGAAGCGCTTCAACGCTGTCGACAGAAGGACTTGCTTCGATGTGATCAAGAATCGCCTCGACGAAGTCGCGGAAGTTGTCGTTCTTGGCAACGAAATCAGTCTCGCAATTCACAGCAGCGAGGATTCCAGCCTTACCGTCAGCAAGAATACGGGAAGCAACAACGCCCTCAGATGCCGCACGTCCGGCCTTCTTGTCAGCATCAACGATGCCTTTTTTGCGGAGAATAGTCTCTGCAGCTTCGAGGTCACCGTCAGCTTCGACAAGCGCTGCTTTGCAGTCCATCATGCCGCCGTTGGTTTTGTCACGAAGTGTCTTAATTAGGGAAACAGTAATTTCAGCCATAATAATTCAGTTGGTTAAAAAGTGTTAATTTAAGAATGAATGCCACCTCAAAGTGCAGGTGGCAAATAGGTTCGGTTTGTGTGTCGGAAATGCCCCATGGGCAAATCAAACAGGGTTAAGTCAATGACCTGACCCTGTTAGGTCTTCAGCGGGAAATGCCCCGGAGAAGATTAAGCGATTCCTACAACAGGATCGATGAGCTTCTTGAGAATCACTCGAATGGAGCGAATCGCATCATCGTTGGCAACGATTGGATACGTGATCAAATCGGGATCTGCGTTGGAATCAACGAGAGCAACGATTGGAATCTTGAGCTTACGAGCCTCGTTGATTGCGTTGTATTCACGAGCGGAATCAACAACAACGATAGCATCAGGCTGGCGCTCCATCTTACGGATACCGGAAAGACGAAGATTGAGCTTAAGCTTTTCGCGACCGAGGGACGCGATCTCCTTCTTACTCATTTTCTTGAAGTCAGGTGACTTCTCGAGGTTCTCGAGCATTTCCATGCGGCCAACACTGCGGCGCACTGTCTCAAGGTTGGTGAGTGTGCCACCCAACCAGCGGTGGTTAACGTAAAACTGATTGGTTGCTTCTGCAGCTTCGCGAACAGCATCCTGTGCCTGGCGCTTACAACCTACGAAAAGGATTTTCTTTCCTTTGGAAACGAGATCGGCGAGAAACTTCCCTGCTTCATCCAGCTGAAGAACGGTCTGCTCAAGATCGATAAGGTGAACGGCGTTCTTTGATCCGAGAAGATAAGGCTTCATCTTCGGATTCCACTTGCGTGACTGGTGACCGAAATGTGCTCCGGCTTCGACGAGTTCAGTGATGAGTTCGTTTGACATATTTTAAGAGGGGACCCTTTTTGCAGGTATTCCCGGGGGTGAAAGGCGCCATCTTTACTTTGCCTCCCTGCTCTTTCGAGCGTTCGCCTTTCATCAATTTCTGTGATGGATCGGGAGGGGCGGGAATAAAAGCTGAATTCAGCGGATTGCAAGGGCAAAGGCGCGCTGCGCCGTGAAAGGTAAAAGGTCGGATCCTCCTGCCCCCCCTTTCACTCCCGTCGCGGAGGGCATAAAGCTCATTGCCGGAACGAAACGGGCTCATTTGGAGATTCTGTCTACTTTCGACTCTCTTCCGGAACCTTTACCACTCCAGCTCCTCTCTCCTGAAACCAAAAACACCCCGTCAGGAATGGTTACCTGACGGGGTGTTTGGAATTTTGAATTAAGCCTTAGCTAAGAGCCTTAAGCGGTTTCTTCAACCGTATCTTCTTCCTCTGCTTCGGCAGCGGCGGCTTCTTTTGCTTCAGCAGCAGCGGCACGGGCAGCCTCGAGTTCAGCTGGATCTACGTTTTCAACAACACCCATGTTGCGGTTGGTGTGGAAACCGGTTCCGGCAGGAATGAGGTGACCCATGATAACGTTTTCTTTGAATCCGCGAAGGTAATCAATCCGTCCGAGCGTAGACGCTTCGGTAAGGACACGGGTCGTGTCCTGGAATGAGGCTGCAGAGATAAAGGAATCGGTCTCAAGAGATGCCTTGGTGATACCGAGAAGAACCGGCTCACCTTCAGAAGGCTTACCACCCTGCTCTTCCATATCCGCGTTGATCGCTTCGAATGTCGTTTTCTCGACCTGATCACCCCAGAGGAACTGGGTATCACCCGGATCGGTAATGCGAACTTTGCGAAGCATCTGACGAATGATGATCTCGATGTGCTTATCGTTGATCTCAACACCCTGGAGACGGTAAACGTCCTGGACCTCGCTAACGAGGTGCTCCATGAGCGCGTGTGGCCCGAGGATATCGAGGATGTCGTGAGGAACAACAGCACCTTCAGTGAGCTTCTGTCCTTTATGAACAGTATCACCGGGCTGAACGAGATAGTGCTTACCAAGCGGAATAAGATGCTCTTCCTGCTCACCGGTATCGGCGTCAGTAACGATCAACTTACGCTTCGCACGAATCGTTCCACCGAGTGAAACTTCACCGTCGATCTTGGCGATCTCAGCGATCTCCTTCGGCTTACGCGCTTCGAAGAGCTCGGCAACACGGGGAAGACCACCGGTAATATCCTTCGTTTCGGAAACCTTACGCGGCGTTCTTGCAAGCTGATCACCACCCTGCACGTCCTGACCTTCAGTCACCGAAAGGTGAGCACCGGTAGGAATCGAGTAGGTAGCGAGCTCGTCACCCTTCTTGTCCACGATGAGAATTTGCGGGTGCAAGTCCTCTTTGTGTTCAATAACGACCAGGCCTTTCGTGTTCGTCTCTTTATCGATCTCAGTATCGAGCGTAATGCCCTGGAGCATGTCGCGGAATTTGATCTTACCGGATTTCTCTGTGATGACGGGAACACTGTACGGATCCCACGTTGCGAGAGTCTGCCCTTTCTTGGCTTCACCATTATCAGGGATCTCGATAACCGAACCACTGACAATGTTATACATCTCAAGCTCGCGACCGTCTTTGTCGTGAATCGAAATCGTTCCGTTCTTGTTAAGTGCCACGAATGTTCCGTTAGCGGTCTCAACTGTCTTAAGATCGTTGTAGTGAACAACACCCTTAGCCTTCACCTTAATGATAGGCTGCTTGAACGTTCCCGAAGCAACACCACCAACGTGGAAAGTACGCATCGTAAGCTGTGTTCCGGGCTCACCGATCGACTGTGCAGCAACAATACCCACAGCCTCACCGATTTTCGCCATCGCATTGGTAGCGAGGTTCATGCCGTAACAACGGGCACAACAACCGCGTCGGCTCTCACAGGTGAGAACGGAGCGAATCTTAAGCTGCTCGTGACCGATGTTGTAGAGGTTGAGAGCGATTTGCTCGTCGATCATCTGGCCCGGCTTGACGATTGTCTCGTCACCGTTAACGACTTTCTCAGCAGCAACACGACCGTAAATACGAGTCTTCAGATCAACGGCCTCCTCGTCACCTTCGTAAATCGATTTTACGACGATACCGTTAGCGGTTCCACAATCCTCTTCAGTGATGATGACATCCTGCGCCACATCAACCAGCTTACGGGTCATGTAACCGGAGTCAGCTGTCTTAAGCGCGGTATCAGCAAGTCCTTTACGGGCACCGTGAGTGGAGATGAAGTATTCCAGAACGGAAAGACCTGAACGGAAGTTCGAAATAATCGGACGTTCAATAATCTCACCTGAAGGCTTGGCCATAAGACCACGCATACCGGAAAGCTGCTTAATCTGCTGACGGTTACCACGGGCACCGGAATCGACCATCATGAAAAGCGGACTCGGAAGGTCTCCACCTTCGTTGTGCTCAATGGTGCGGAAAAGTGCTTTTGTGATCTCGTCACCGGCGTGGGTCCAGATATCAACGATCTTGTTGTAACGCTCCTTATTGGTGATGACACCGGAACGATACTGATCATTCGCTTTCTGCACTTCCGCGGTAGCGGTATTCACTTCGATCTCTTTCTCCGGTGGAATGATCATGTCGAAAATTCCGACTGATGTTCCTGAGCGAGTTGCCTCTTTGAAGCCGAGAGATTTCAGCAAATCGAGAGATTTCACAGTGCCATCCTGACCAACAGCCTGGTAACAGCGCCAAATAAGATCTGAGAGCTGCTTCTTGCCGACGTTCTCGTTAAAGAAGCCGAGTTCGTCAGGCCAGATTTCGTTGAAACGAACCCGTCCGGCAGTCGTGATGATAACCTTCTTCTCGGGATCGCCGTAGGCACGCCCTTCTGATCCAAAATCGGGGTTACGCACACGAATCGGATCGTGCATATCGATCGAACGGTTCGCGACAGCAAACTCAACCTCGGTTGTGTCGGCAAAGAGAGAGAGCTTAGGCTCCATCTCAGGATCGCGAAGCGGAATGAGACGACAGTATGTCAGGAAGTATGACCCGAGGGTAATATCCTGAGACGGTGTCGTGATCGGCTTACCACTTGAAGGGGTGAAGATATTATTCGGAGCCAGCATGAGCATGCGGGCCTCCATTTGCGCCTCAACGGAGAGAGGCACGTGAACCGCCATCTGGTCACCATCGAAGTCAGCGTTATACGCAGTACAAACGAGTGGGTGAACACGAATCGCAGATCCCTCAATCAGAACAGGCTCGAACGCCTGGATCGAAAGTCGGTGAAGCGTAGGCGCACGGTTCAGGAGAACGGGGTGACCTTTCGTGACTTCTTCCAGAATATCCCAGACTTCTGAAGTCTTGCGCTCGATGAGTTTCTTCGCACTACGGACGGTGTGAACGTAGCCCAGCTCTTTGAGGCGGCGAATGATGAACGGCTCGAAAAGCACGAGAGCCATCTTCTTGGGAAGACCACACTGGTGGAGTTTAAGATCCGGTCCGATCACGATGACGGAACGTCCTGAGTAATCAACACGCTTACCGAGAAGGTTCTGGCGGAAACGTCCACCTTTACCCTTAAGCATGTCGGAAAGTGATTTCAGAGCACGGTTCCCGGCACCGGTAACAGCACGTCCGTGACGTCCGTTATCGAAAAGCGCATCAACCGCTTCCTGAAGCATACGCTTCTCGTTACGAATAATAACGTCAGGCGTTTTGAGCTGAAGAAGGTTCTTGAGTCGGTTGTTCCGGTTGATGACACGACGATAAAGGTCATTCAAATCGGAAGTCGCGAAACGACCACCTTCGAGAGGAACAAGCGGACGAAGATCCGGTGGAATCACAGGAAGCACCTCGAGAATCATCCACTCGGGACGAGTCTTCGAATAATGGAATCCCTGAGCAAGCTTAAGACGCTTTGCAAGCTTCTTACGAACCTGCTTGGAGCGTGTTTTGCCCATGGCCTCTTCGAGCTCTTCGATCTCCTTGAGAAGATCGGTGCGGGAAAGGAGGTCACGAACTGCTTCGGCACCCATTCCAGCCTGAAAACCTTCGTTACCATACTCCTCTTCCGCATCGCGGAATTCAAGCTCAGTAAGAAGCTGTCCGGGCTCGAGCGGCGTATTGCCGGGCTCGATCACGATGTAGTCTTCGTAGTAAATAACGCGCTCAAGCTGACGGGCACTCATGTCGAGCATGAGACCGATGCGTGAAGGCATACACTTGTAGAACCAGATATGGGAAACCGGCACAGCGAGCTCGATGTGGCCCATGCGCTCACGACGGACGCGGCTCAGGGTCACCTCAACGCCGCAACGGTCACAAACGGTACCCTTGTGCTTGATACGCTTGTATTTTCCGCAGGCACACTCCCAGTCCTTGGTAGGACCGAAAATCCGCTCACAGAAGAGACCGCCTTTTTCAGGCTTGAAGGTTCGGTAGTTGATCGTCTCCGGATTTTTAACCTCTCCCTGACTCCATGAACGGATCGTCTCGGGGTTGGCAACGGTAATACGAACGTGATCGAAACTGTCGGACTTGCGCTCAAGGCCGAAGATTTCGTCCAGATGGGTTTCAGAACTTAAAGATGGAACAGACACAGTAGTAGTTGGCTAAGGTTCGAATGCTGGATGGATCGTGGATTAACCTATTGCAAGGCTGTCGGCGAGAATTTCTTCAGGAGAGCGTTCCGAGGAACCGACGCGAACGTCGAGTCCAAGACTCTGCATCTCCTTGATAAGGACGTTGAATGATTCCGGCGTGCCGGCGTCGAGGGTGTTGTCACCTTTGACGATTGATTCGTAAATCCGGGTACGTCCCTGGACGTCATCCGATTTCACGGTGAGAAGCTCCTGAAGCATGTAAGCCGCTCCATAAGCCTCGAGCGCCCAGACCTCCATCTCTCCGAAACGCTGACCACCGTATTGGGCTTTACCACCCAGTGGCTGCTGCGTAACCAGCGAGTAAGGACCAACCGCACGTGCGTGGATTTTATCCTGCACGAGGTGACCGAGTTTGAGCATGTAAATAACGCCCACAACAACAGTCTGGTAGAAAGGATCACCGGTTCTGCCATCATAAAGCTGAGACTTACCGTTCGTTCCGATCCACTCGAATCCGGGTTTCGCCTTCGCCTCTTCGAGGTATTCGACGATTCGTGATTCGGGAATTCCGTCAAACACAGGTGTTGCCACTTTGAAGCCGAGAGCTCTTGCCGCGACACCGAGGTGCGTTTCCAAAACCTGTCCGACGTTCATTCGGGATGGAACACCGAGTGGGTTCAAACAGATATCAACCGGAGTGCCGTCTTCGAGATAAGGCATGTCCTCTTCAGGAACGATGGTCGCAACCACCCCTTTGTTTCCGTGACGTCCGGCCATCTTATCACCAACCGAGAGCTTACGCTTCTTGGCGACATAAACCTTAACCTGCTTGATGACACCTGGATCGACCTCATCACCGGACTCAATGCGGTCCAACTGACGCTCCCGCTCCATATCCACGTCTGCGAACTTCTGCTCGTAGCTGGAGATGATATCGAGAATCTTGTTCCGAATCGGGCTCGGATCGATTTCGATATTCGAGTAGTTATCAGCAAGCTTGCGAAGAAGCGTCTTCGTGATCTTACGGTTTGCAGGGATGATGATTTCACCGGTGCGGCCGTTAACCACATCGAGAGGAATCTTCTCTCCGAGAAGAATATCGGAAAGCTTCTCAGTAAGCTGCTCAGTGAGCTCTTCATGACGGCGGCGGTGCTCATCAATGATTTGCTTCTGCTGCTTCTGCTGCTCTTTGGGATCAAGCTTCTCTTTGCTGGAGGCATTGCGGGATGACACGCGGACATCCATGACGATACCAACACAACCGGAAGGAACACGGAGTGAAGTGTCTTTCACGTCAGCTGCTTTCTCACCGAAAATCGCGCGAAGGAGTCGCTCTTCAGGAGCCAGTTCCGTCTCGCTCTTCGGCGTGATTTTTCCAACGAGAATATCACCGGGCTTAACCTCTGCACCGACACGGATAACACCGTCAGGACCGAGATCCTTAAGTGCCTCCTCACCGACGTTTGGAATATCACGGGTGATCTCCTCAGGTCCGAGCTTGGTGTCGCGGGCGCCGATGTCGAATTCATCGATGTGGATCGAGGTGTAAACATCCTCTTTCACGATTCGCTCAGAGATGACGATCGCATCCTCAAAGTTGTAACCGTTCCACGGCATGAACGCGACGAGAACGTTGCGCCCGAGAGCAAGCTCACCGTATTCCGTGTTAGGTCCGTCAGCGAGAATCTGGCCCGCCTTGATTTTCTCACCGCGAAGCACGATCGGCTTCTGGTTGATGCAGGTTCCGGCATTGGAACGCATGAACTTACGGAGAGGATACACGTAGGTGCCGTTCTCCTTGTCGCTCTTCAGTTTGAAAGGGTTGGTAAGAAACTGAGCTTCGGAGCAGGGAAGTTCACCGTCTTTTGTGATCACGATGATCTCAGCAGTTGCTGCTGCAACCGTTCCGTTACCTTCAGCAATGACAACAGAGCGGGAGTCACGGGCGACCTTGGCTTCCATTCCGGTTCCCACGTATGGAGAATCAGAGATAAGAAGCGGCACGCCCTGGCGCTGCATGTTTGATCCCATGAGTGCGCGGTTCGCATCATCATGCTCGAGGAAAGGAATCAGAGAAGCCGCAACCGAAACGAGCTGCTTCGGAGAAACGTCCATGTAAGTCGCCTCGTTCGGATCGACCTCGATGAATTCACCGAGGTGACGCACCGTGATTTGCTTGGTTTGGAAAACACCTTTGTCATCGATCGGGTTGTTGGCCTGCGCGATGAGGTATCCCTCTTCCTGGTCAGCAGTAAGATACTCAATCTTCTTGCTCACCTTACCTTTGATAATCCGGCGGTAGGGAGTTTCGATGAATCCGAACTCGTTGATACGAGCATAACAGCTCATCGAGTTAATCAGACCAATGTTAGGTCCCTCAGGAGTTTCAATCGGACAAATACGACCGTAGTGGGACGGGTGAACATCCCGCACTTCGAATCCGGCACGGTCACGGTTGAGACCGCCGGGCCCGAGGGCTGAAAGACGACGCTTGTGAGTCAGCTCGGAAAGAGGGTTAATCTGATCCATGAACTGCGAAAGCTGTGAACGACCGAAGAAGTCACGAACCACAGCAGCGAGTGCTTTCGGATTCACGAGCTTTGATGGAGTCATGCCATCGAGATTGATATCGAACAAAGTCATGCGCTCTTTGACGAGGCGCTCTGTGCGGGCAAGACCGACGCGACACTGGTTCGCCAGCAACTCACCAACCGCACGGATACGACGGCTGCCGAGGTGATCAATGTCATCAAGAACCCCTTCCCCGCGACGAAGACCGAAAAGGTATCCCATCGCTACGAGGAAATCATCAGGAGTGATGACGCGCTCGTTGTCATCGATGTCGAGACCAAGCTTCTGATTGATCTTGTAACGACCGACACGAGTGAGGTCATATTTCTTGGGATCAAAGAAAAGACGCTTCAGTAGCGCACGTGCATTCGCGACCGTTGGAGGATCACCGGGGCGGAGACGGCGATAGATATCTTTAAGAGCTTCCTCTTCGTTCGTAGCAGGATCCTTCTTGAGAGACTTCACAAGGAGGTCATCGTGAGAAGCCGTTACCACTGGAACCGACTTCACACCGAGAGCGTGAAGCTGAGTGATCGTCGCAAGCGTAAGTGGCTCGTATGCCTTGGCAACAACCATCTCACCGTCGAGAACGTCTTCGAAGATAACTTTGTTCTGAAGCTCAGCCTCGTCCATTTTCGGATCGATTTTGAGTTTCTCGATCTCGTAGAACTGCTCGATAATTTCTTCGTCAGTCGCGTATCCGATGGCGCGCAGGAAAGTAGTCGCGAGGAATTTACGACGGCGACGGCGACGATCGAGGTAAACATAAAGAAGATCGTTCGTATCGAACTGCACTTCCATCCATGAACCGCGGTCGGGAATGATGCGGAATCCATAGAGAGTTTTGCCGTTGAGGTGAAGATTCGTTTCGAAGCAAACACCCGGTGAACGGTGAAGCTGGCTGACAACAACACGCTCAGCACCGTTAACGACGAAGGTTCCGCGCTGGGTCATCATCGGCAGCTCGCCCATGTAGACGCGTTCCTCTTTCGTTCCGCTCTCATCCGTAAGAGCAAAGGTTACGTAAAGCGGCGCACTGAAAGTCTCACCATCACGAAGTGATTCGAGAGCGGTAAGCTTGGGCTCACCCACTTCATACTTTACAAAACTGAGCGTGAACTTTTCGTCATAGCTCTGAATAGGGAAAACCTCCTGAAACACGGACTGAAGCCCTGTCGCGAGACGATCATCGGAAGCAGTTTCCTCCTGAAGAAACTCCTTGTATGAATCCAGTTGGACTTCGATTAAATTCGGGGTCTCGATTGCTTCTTCAATCTTCCCGAAGTAAATACGTTCAAGTTTCTTAGCTCGTGCTGACATATTCGCTCTGATATAATGGTCTGACAACGCCAACGCGATCTGTAGCTTTCTCAGTAAACTGCGCCACCCCACCCGACACACATGTACAGGGGTTAGCGCAATTTGCTCAAAAAGCCGGTCGTCAAATCGCGAGACGACGAAGCCTGAGTGCATCTAAGCAACCAGGATTCGACGTCTAGTTTAGAGAAATGTGCGGGCGGATAGCAACTTGGTTCTACAGAATACGTTTAAATCAAGGAAATTCTTAGTATATTTGGAAAAATATCCCGGCCGGTGAACAAAATGTGCTCATCCGACCGGAATATTCCAAAGTGTATCTACTACTTGAGTTCGACTTCAGCACCAGCTTCTTCAAGCTTGGCTTTGATGTCTTCGGCTTCAGCCTTAGCTGCGCCTTCCTTGAGATTAGTAGGAGCGTCTTCAACCAATTTCTTGGCGTCAGCAAGTCCGAGACCTGAGATCGCTTCGCGAACTGCCTTAATAACAGCAATCTTGTTGCCACCGAAAGACTTAAGAACAACGTCGAAGGAATCCTTCTCTTCTGCTGCTTCTCCGCCACCAGCTGCTGGAGCTGCTGCTACGGCTGCCGGCGCTGCTGCGCTAACACCCCACTTTTCTTCCAGTGCTTTCACGAGGTCTGCGACCTCAAGAACTGTCAATTCACTCAGTTGATCAACTAATGCGTTTGTATCTGCCATATTTTTGGATGGGTGTCTCCGCGTCGAACAGCGTTTCGACATTTAAGATGCTTCGCTAAGCACCCGGAAAGGAACCCGGTTTTGTTTTTTTGTTTCCAAGCGCCGGGAACTTCCCCGACGCTCAAATTGTATAAATCGATTAACCCTGGTCTGCCTTGGCCTGCAAAAGACGGGCGAGACTGCTTCCGGGCTCGTTGAGGGTGCGCACCAACTTGGAAGCCGGTGAAGTAAGCACTCCGAGGAACTGGGCCTGAAGAACTTCTTTCGGTGGAAGCTCGGCAAGAGCCTTCACTTGCTCAGCATCAAGAAACTCGCCATCGAGGACGGCGCACTTCATTTGTGGTCGCTTAGCTGTTTTGGCGAAGTCCTTGAGAACTTTCGCAGCCGCGCAAACATCGCTTTCGCCGGTAACCACAGCAGTCTGACCGCTGAGTTCAGCAGCAAGTTGCTCAGGATATTCAGCCGAGTTGGCAGCACGCTTCACGAACGTATTTTTCGCGACACGGAACTTGGCACCGGCCGCTTTGAGCTGGGTACGAACTTCAGCGAACTGAGGCACTGTCATGCCGCTGTAATCAGCAACAATCAGGAAAGGTGACTCGTTAATGCGGTCAACAATGTCGTCAATAATGACCTGTTTAAATTCTTTCATCTTATTGGATGGGTCTGGTTTTGAATTCTTGTTTCTCTTACCGCCTTAATTATTTCCAGGGACTGATATCAACCGATACACCGGGTGTCATTGTCCCGGCGACTGTGCCGGTCTGAATGAAATCACCTTTAGCACCTGCAGGGCGCGCTCCGGCGATGGACTCAACAACCGCTTTCCCATTCTCAATGAGATCTGAATCCGTAAACGATGCCTTCCCGATCGGAACCGAGATATTGCCGTTCTTATCAAGCCTGAAATCAACCCGACCTGCTTTAACCGCCTTAACAGCAGCAGCGGTATCATCCGTAACTGTTCCCGTCTTCGGGTTTGGCATGAGGCCGCGCGGCCCCAACTGACGTCCGAGTTTACGAACTTCAGACATCGCTGCCGGAGTCGCGATAACCGCGTCGAAATCCATCATTCCGCCCTGAACCTCTTTGATAAGGTTTTCAAAACCCACGTGCTCAGCACCTGCGTTCTTAGCTTCTGTTGCAGCATCACCTTCAGCGAAGACGAGGACGCGAACATCTTTACCACTCCCGTTGGGAAGTGGGCAGGATCCGCGAACCATCTGGTCCGACTGACGGGGATCTACACCCATGTGGAAAGTGATCGTCACAGACTGATCAAATTTAGGAGCCGGGAATTTCTTCACCAGCGCGACAGCATCCTCAAGTGAGTAGAGAGTCGTCGACTCGACCATCTCCGCTGCCTGCAAGTATCGTTTACTTCTTTTTCTAGCCATGTTTTTAATTGCAGTTCAATCGGGAGCAATCCCTCCTGCTTTCAGTTTTGAACAAACGGGGAAGAACCCCCGCCCTGTTCGAAATTAATCCGTGATCTCAAGACCCATCTGACGCGCGGTGCCCGCAAGAATACGGCATGCAGCCTCTTCATCGTCAGTGTTCATGTCTTCAATCTTAACTTTCACAACCTCGAGAAGCTGGGCCTTGGAAATTGAACCAATCTTCTTTTTGTTCGGCTCACCTGAACCGGAAGCGATTTTCGCCGCCTTCTTAAGGAGAACAGCCGCTGGTGGCTTTTTGGTTACGAAAGTGAAGCTCTTGTCAGCATAGACACTGATGACAACAGGGAGGATGTCCCCGGCGCTTTCCTGTGTGCGTGCATTGAAGTCCTTACAGAACTCCATGATATTCAGACCGGCCTGACCAAGTGCAGGACCTACTGGAGGAGACGGATTCGCCTGACCCGCAGGGATCTGAAGCTTAAGTTGTTTTACTAGTTCTTTTGCCATCGTGCTTTGTTGTTTAATTCAATAATGCTTCTCAGCCATAACCGCCGCACGAACATCGCGCACCGGCCACAAATTCTTCTCTTACCCCTACCCGACTTCGACCTGCCAGTATTCAAGTGGCACCAGCGTCTCACGACCGAAGATATTAACGGAAACCATGACCTCGCCTTTCTCTTCGTTCACCTCAGCGACGACGCCGCTCTGCCCTTCAAAAGGACCATCGGAAACGACCACCGTGTCACCGGCTTCGAACGCTACAGCAGGCTTAATTGAACCTTCGCGTTCCTTAATCTGATTAAGCATGCCCTCAACCTCACTGCGGGGCATCGGCATTGGCCGGTCCTTCGATCCGGCAAAATTGATCACACCGTCTGTCTCCTGAACGAAATACCAGGTGCGATCGACGAGCGTGTTGTCCTCATGCAGAAGGTGCATGTTAATAATGATGTAACCCGGATAGAACTTGCGATTTGCCTCGCGTTTCTTACCCGCCTTAACCTCGGAAACCCTCTCCTGAGGAACAAGAACCTCGAAGATGACATCACCCATCTCCTCGGCTGCAATGCGACGCTCAATGCTGTCACGAACCTTCAACTCCTGGCCGGAGAGAACGTGGATCACATACCATTGATCATTCGGTGCGGGAATCGTTGCCATTGCTTAAAAAGTGTAAAAAATAAAATTGGAATTGAGGGGAAATAATACCAGCTCAATCCAGTCGACTAAAACCCGGTGGTGAGAAACGTCATCACGTTGCGCATCGCAAAATCGATCGTCGCAACAAACGCTCCAAGAAGAACCATCGCAATCAGAACCACTACGGTCGAATCAATGAGCTGCTTGTATTTCTTCAACCCCTTCTCCTTGGGATCCCAGGGCCAGGTTGCTTTTTTAAGCTCCGTGCGAACTTCTCCGAAATACTTTCCAATCTTCATCTTCTTTGCGATTACCTACCGGTATAAATTCTTCAGGCTAACCCCTGAAGTGGCAGGGTAACTGAGACTCGAACTCAGAACCAACGGTTTTGGAGACCGCTACTCTACCAATTGAGCTACTACCCTTTAACTAAAAATCAGACTTAACGTCTTAGTGGCGGAAAGAGGGAATCCGAAAATTCGAATTCCCTCCGCCAAAAACCTCAGGCTATCGGATCGCGTCCCGAAGAATTTGATCCGAATAAAAACCTGAATTCGTTTACTACTCGATGATTTCACCGACACGACCAGCACCAACAGTACGGCCACCTTCGCGAATCGCGAAACGGATCGTCTTCTCCATAGCAACCGGAGTGATGAGAGTCACTTCCATGGCAACATTGTCACCAGGCATAACCATCTCAACTCCGTCAGGAAGCTGACAAGAACCAGTCACATCCGTGGTACGGAAGTAGAACTGTGGACGATAGTTATTGAAGAACGGCGTGTGACGGCCACCCTCATCTTTACTGAGAACATAAACTTCCGCCTTGAACTTCGTGTGAGGAGTAATGCTGCCCACCTTAGCAATAACCTGACCACGCTCGATGTCGTCTTTCTTAAGACCACGAACGAGGAGACCTACGTTATCACCGGCGCGACCTTCGTCGAGCAACTTACGGAACATCTCGATGTCAGTAATCGTGGTCTTCTGTGTGTCACGAATACCAACGATCTCAACTTCTTCCATCTTCTTGATGATGCCACGCTCGATACGACCGGTAGCAACTGTTCCACGACCTTCAATTGAGAACACGTCCTCAACAGGCATAAGGAAATCACCGTCGATTGGACGCTCTGGAAGCGGGATATACTCATCAACAGCTTCCATAAGCTTGAGGATGTTCTCCTTCTGTGCTTCATCACCTTCAAGTGCCTTAAGAGCAGAACCACGAACGATTGGAATATCGTCACCTGGGAATTCATACATGCTGAGAAGCTCACGGATCTCCATCTCAACGAGATCGAGAAGCTCATCATCATCAACCTGGTCAACCTTGTTAAGGAAAACAACGATCGCTGGAACACCCACCTGACGTGCAAGAAGGATGTGCTCACGAGTCTGTGGCATTGGACCGTCAGCAGCTGAACAAACAAGAATCGCTCCGTCCATCTGTGCAGCACCCGTGATCATGTTTTTCACATAATCGGCGTGCCCCGGGCAATCAACGTGAGCATAGTGACGGTTCTCCGTCTCATACTCAACGTGTGCCGTTGAAATTGTAATACCACGCTCGCGCTCTTCCGGCGCACCGTCGATCTCGTCATAGGCACGCTTTTGAGCGAATCCTTTGTCGGAGAGTGTGGATGTGATAGCCGCGGTGAGCGTCGTCTTACCATGGTCAACGTGACCAATCGTTCCCACGTTCACGTGCGGCTTGTTACGTTCGAATGCTTCTTTAGCCATTGTCGTTTGTTTTGTTGGTTTTTATCTAAAAGCTGTCCCTCCGATGACGGACTTGATAAGCTACCGCTGCGGAATCGCCCTGGATGATGTTTTATTCAGTTTCTAATCTCTCAAAGTGGAGCTCTTGATGGGAATTGAACCCATGACCTCTTCCTTACCAAGGAAGTGCTCTACCCCTGAGCTACAAGAGCCTTTCAGCACCTTGAGCATGAAGAAATGAATCCCATAACCCAGGTAGCCAATTTCTGTCTGAAGTCAAAAAATCCCGTGCAACCTTCCCTTTCGGGTGGGAGCAACGAGACCGTTTGCCATTCAGGCAGATTTAGCCGCGAAAACTACTCGACCCATTGCTCCTGTCAAAAAAATTATTCCGATTAACTTTAAAAAGTGTAAATAGCGTCCATCAATCGCTATAATCTTCAGAAAATCGGTCGATTTTCACCGCTTTTCCGGTCATTTCATCGATATCAATAATCGCCCCTCTCAATCCGACGTCGCCTTTTGCCACTGGAAAACGTCTCGGGGTAGCCGTTTTGAAGCGTTCAACGACCGGATCGATCATTCGACCGAGAACCGACTCGAGCGGACCGCACATACCGGCATCACAGAGAAAAGCGGTCCCACCCGGGAAAATCTGCTCATCCGCCGTTTGAACATGAGTATGGGTTCCGACAACTGCTGAGAGCTTCCCGTCGAGGGCCCGTGCAATCGCGATTTTCTCACTCGTCGTCTCGGCATGGAAGTCCAGAAAGATCACACGGACGTCCTCAACTTCCTTGAGCCGCTCAATTTCCGCCTCAAGCATGACAAACGGATTCTCCAGTGGAGGCTGCATAAAACTGCGCCCCTGAGCATTGAGAACTGCCACTTTTCCCTTCGCTGTATCAAGCACCATCGAACCCGCTCCGACCGTTCCCGCGGGGTAGTTGATCGGGCGAAGCACCCGGGGCTCCAGCTCCATAAAGTCCATGATCTCAACCTGATCCCAGACATGATCACCCGTGGTAATCACTGCGACGCCGGCGCGCAGCAGATCGATCGCGATTTTCGGCGTGATCCCCCTCCCCCCCGCGGCGTTCTCACCGTTGGCGATAATAAAGTCGATCTCGAAACGTTCCTTAATTGAAGAAAGCTCGTTGATAACGGTTTTCCGCCCGGGCTCTCCCACAATATCTCCTAGAAATAGAATCCTCAGCATGCTTCACTACCTTTCATGAGAATACATGGCATTCAAATAACTACCTTGCATTGAAAGCATTTAATCTCAGCATCCTGAGTTTCCTGCGGGAACTCGCCCGGCACACCCTCCCCGTCACCATTGCCACCGCCGTTTTCTGCACCGCGCCAGGGTCCGCCGCAGAACCGGATGCCCCCTCACCCCACATCGCCCGCCTCGGGAAAGCCCCGGACTGGACTCTCCTCGAGCCCTTTCAGGAAACGATCAGCCGCGAAGAGTTCGTCTACCTCCTCCGTCATTGCTACGCTCACGCACCTGAAGACTACCCCGACACCATTCTGATCCAGCCGGACCGTGCCCTCATTCTAAAACAGTCCAATCATCCCGACGCCGGTTGGTTTGAACTCCGCTTCAAGAATTCGAATCACCTCTCAGCCACCGCGCCGAAATTCTGGCGGACTCCCGTCGAGATGCCGGACCTACCCGCCAACTCTTCCCAGCCACTCAAGGGTATTCGCATCGCAGTCGACCCCGGACACATCGGCGGGAAATGGGTCACCTGGGACGACAGGCACTTCAAAGTGGGCCGCGACACACTCTCGGTCAATGAAGGCGAGATGACCCTCAAGGTAGCCAAAATCCTGGAGAGGGATCTCACACTCCTCGGTGCCGAAGTCATCTTGACGCGCCCCACTGCCAATCCCGTGACAACAGAACGAATCGAAACCCTCCAGGACGAGGCGGTGAACTATCTCAAACAGCGGAAGATCGTTCCTTCCAGCGGCCTCATCGCAAGCACTGCCAAAAAGATGTTCGCCATATCCAGCGAGATCCGGAGCCGTGGCGATCTCCTCAATGACAGCATTCAACCGGACCTCGCGCTCTGCCTCCATTTCAACGCATCACCAGCCACATCGCGACGCCCCTCCTTTCGGAGCCCGAACCACCTTCACCTCCTGATCAACGGGTGCTACAGCAAAGGCGAGATCGCCGAAGACGACACACGTTTCGAAATGGTCATGCGAATCCTGCAGCGCGTTTACTACGAGGAACTCAATCTCTCGGATGAGATATCTCGAACCATGCAAAAGGAGACGCGACTTCCCGCGTTTCACTATGACGGAACGAATGGAATGGCGGTGAATGACAATGATCTTGTATGGGCGCGAAACCTGCTCGCAAACCGCGTCTTCTTCTGCCCCGTCGTCTTTTTCGAACCCTACTGCATGAACAACCGTGAAATTTACGGTCGCGTTCAGGAGGGGGAGTACGCAGGACTGCGGGAAATCGATGGGATTTACCGGAAAAATATTTATCAGGAATACGCAGACGGAATCACTGCCGGCCTTGTGAATTACTATCGGAAAGTCCGATAAATTCCAAAGGCAGGACCGCCTGCCGCAGGACAGCCTGCCGCAGGAAGCCTTCGCGACTCTGCGTGAATTTTCCTTTCTACCGGAAAATTAAAGTCCCTCCGCTATTCCCTGTAAAAACTCGGCTCGACTCCGATTGATCCGGTAATCCGCTTGATATAAACATCCGGGTTCGCCTCAAAATCCGCCAGTGATGCCCGGGTTTCTTCAAGTCGCGTGCTCAACTCGAGGCGCTCCGCTTCGAGAGCGTAATTCTGTTTATGAAGAAACTCCTCAAGACAGACGATGTGATCACGCATCATTCTCATGCGGAGATCCTTCTTCGCCTCAAGCCTCTCCTGATACCAATCGCTCGCGAGCACCTTCTCCCGGTCAAACAATTCACGAACTTCGGGATCATGAATCGTTTTCCCTTCGTAATTGCCGTGAGCCATAATGTGGAGCAGGGCTTTCAAAGGCGGGATTGCCAGATCAATTCCACCATCCTCGAAATAGCTCATCGCGACTTTCTGATGCGTTTCGGTAATGTTTTTAATCCCATCGACGAACTGCTCATAATCCTGAAGCTCCGGCCTCAGCATTTCCTCAGAAAACACATTTGAAGGTTCTGAAAACATTCTTCCGAAAAACACTTTCACAAAACGCGAAGTGATCCGGTAACCCAGGCGGCTGGCGTGAATTGTCTCGCCGTCCTCCTCGAAATCTGTCATTTCCTCAAGAAATCCGTGTTCGATCAACCATTTCGGACAACGCTCGTGAAGGAACATCCGGCTCCAAACTTCCGGGACGAGCAGACTGATATCGTGATCAACACGGAACTTCGGACCAATGTATCCAGCCGCTGAACTGAATCCTTCATAGCCCGCCATCAGATAACTCAGCATCGCCGCGTTCAAATCAACTACCGGAAGGAGTGCGTTAAACGGTCCTTTTGTTAGAGCGCCCTCTGATCCCGCCCCCGTGGTTGACGGGGACTTCCCTGTCAAACTCGCGACAAAATCCATAAACAACTCCGGCAACTCCTGGTAATGCAACGGCCCGAAGACCGCGAGCGCCCGAATTCCCTTATCAGGCTCTCCGGGATTATTCCTCCGTCCGGGGAGGACCGCGTGAACCGGGTTGTAGACAGGACGCCCCTCATCAATCCGGCGATACAAGCGGGACCCGATTTCCCCGAGATACTCGCTGCGGGGATTCTCCAGATCAGGACGATTCTGCAGATATCGCGGATTCGCCGTCGGCACTCCGTCGACGATACGGGGATGAGCACTACTGACCATGTAACCCGGTCCCGACTTTGCCTTCGCAAATTTTGTCAGCACTTTTTTCAGGGGAGCGGTGAACTGCTCGAAACGAATCGAATCGCTCACGATTGCCCTGCCCTCTTCGCGGGTTTTCGGCTCATAGTTTGAAAAGAAATTCCCGCCCTTCGAAAAGTCGAGCTCAGTCTGCTTGTCGTATCCACGATGAATCGCATCATCAGGCCGCTGAAAAAGACGGTACTCACAATTCGTCGCGAACTTGTAGGCCGGAAATCTAACATCAGGGTGAAGAAGCGACTCATCCAGATCCCCTGCCGGAATCGTAATCGATGCCGTAATATCATCTTCACGCTGAAGTTTTGTACTCGGCACGAAGTCCTTACGGAGGCCGAACATCCGCCACGACTCATCCTGTGAATACCCCACCCGGAGATACTGAGTCATGACCTGATTGAGACGGTATTTCAGAAGAACACCCGATTCACCGTTGATACTGTCGACACGGAAACGGGACCTCCAGTCATCGCCCCAACTTTCTTTCCAATACCGCTTCAAGGTCAGAATGAAATCCCGAACGCTGCGGGGAATCGTTGAGATAAACTCGTTATACTCATCCGTGAAAGCATCACTCTGAGAGAACAGGCGCATCACAGAACCAAGCGAGCGCTCCGGATCGAGAATGCCGCGGCTTTTCTTACCCGGATCATTCGGCTTTTGAAAGCGGTCGCCATAATCACGCTTCAAGAGCTGCTCAACAAGAAACATATCCTGCTCGAAACGGGGCATGATAACAGGGCCATCCTGCATCGCGTCGGAGAGCGATTTCGAAATCTCCGATTTTCCGCCGCCGGAAACCGTACACGGTTTATGGCAAAAAGTTCCCTCGGCGTTGGTTCCAACGAGACGCCAACGCTGACCGGCCGACGGCTTTCTCATCTCGACCTTGTATCCTGAAGGCAGCACATAGGTGCGCTCAGGCTGCAGGGAAATGGACTGAGGCTCCCCGTCTTTTTTCCAAGTCACCGACTGATCTCTCAAATCAATGTAAGCATCCTCTGGGATATACAAAATTGAAGGATACGTCTTATCAATACTGTAGCCTTCCGGCTGCAAATCCATCCGCTCACCGTAGCGCTCGACAACCTCCCGGAAGGTGTGATTCACCTCCTGGCGAAAATCACTCAGTGAGAAATGCTCACCCAGATCAAACGACGGGAAGACCAGAGCACCACCGGCGTGTTCCTCCTCAGCCAAACCGTAAAGGTTCGCCGCGTAACTGATCTGCGTTTTGACCTCTTTCTTGCAGTAGCCGAAATAATTATCAGCGATCAAGGTGACAACAACTCCCTTGGCATCACGGGCTGTCAGTTTGAAAGCGGACCCGTTGTTGTATAGCTCATCCTCCGACTCCCAGCACATTCCATGAGCCTTTTGTTGATCCGTAGCTTCGGAAATATGAGGAAGGCCGACGTCCTTCTTTTTCACCGTGGTGAGGTGCGGTGCCAGAATCACACAACCGGTGTGCCCTGACCAATGCCTAACGTCGAGACGGGCATCATTTTCAGGCAGGTAAGGATCACCCGCATTCCCGAAGATAGACTCCACAAAATCAAGATTGCTAACGAGGTTCCCCGGAGCGAAAAACCGCGTTTCCATTGTCTTCTCCTCGAAAACTTCCGGAACCTCGGGACTGATAACAGGACGCAGCATCAGAGATACAAATGCTTTCACCGGCTCTTTTTCCTGACTCGTGAACGGAACCACCATGAGATCATCAGGCGGACTCAGCGCCACCTTGAGCATCGCTGCAAAGGTCTTTTTCGGAACGGCAAGTTTGTCAGCAGCGATCGGCAAGCCACCTTCCGCGACATGAAAAACGCCCTTGGTAGTCCGCTTATCTTTCGCCGGATTGTGACAAACGCCCTGCCAGGTTCGATAACTGGAAACAATATCAGACTCGAACTTGTCACCCTCAGCAGGCAGGGAAAGAAGTCGCGCGAGACCGTGGCGCTCCAACATCAGCGGATTCGGCAGCATCGGCTCACCCGGAGCAAAAACGTCCGTTCCCTCGAGATAACCCGCGAGCCAGTCGGAAATGTGCGTATCAACCGGGGCACGATGATCTTCAAGAAGACGCAAACGCTCCTGAAAATTTAAGATCAGAGAGCGGGCCACTTCGAGAAAAGGAAAATCCTCCTCTTTGCCGACGATAGGAAATCCCCGGGCCGCCAGCTTCAAATTGATGTATTCCCTTGAGGTTTCATCATCCTGCTCGCCCGGGCGGGGAGCCTCGCCGTTAAAACCAATTCGATCCTGAAGATAATGCTTCGTCATAGTTAGTTGAGGAGAACCCTTTTAGCGCAATTCCCGTGCCATAAGTGGAGCAATATAACGCAGTAATCCAAGCGAATTATGAAACAAATTTGGCGAGTTATGAAAAATATGCTCACTCACTCCAACACCCGCGAAACAATCAATCACCGATAACTTGCGTTTCCCCCGTGATCCGTGAAGATTGACGACCCGAAAATCCCATGCCCTATCGCATCTGCAGAATCTTTGAAATCGAAAACGGCCACATGCTGAGCAAGCATCCCGACAAGTGCCGCTTTCCTCATGGCCATTCCCGGAAAGTCGAATGTGTTCTCGAAAGCGACACCCTCGACGACCGCGAGATGGTCTGTGACTTCAAAGTCCTTAAGCTCATCCTCAGCGAATGGCTTGACCGCTACGATCACGCGATCTGCATGAACACCGATGATCCCGCTTTCGAGGAATTCAAAAAGCGTTTCGGTGAACGCGTCATCGCCCACGAATCGGAGGACCCCACCACTGAAGTTCTCGCCCGCGATATCTTTCTCCACCTTAAGTCAGCCCTCGCCGACTATCTCGCCAATCCCGTCGACCCCGACTACAGGCTGCGGGAAAGCGTTAAAATTTCCTCCATCAAAGTCTGGGAAACCTCTGCCTCCTGGGCCGAATATTCAGAAGGGTGACTCAACCCTGTCAGGTCGATAACTTGACCCTGTCAGGTCAATGAGGCAAGGGCTTCAGACCCCGCCGCCGATACGGAATCGACTCACCAGTTCAGCCTGTGAATGGACTGAATAGAAGTCGTAGATGTGCTTGATATAATCGCTCACGGTGTGAATCGAAATTCCCATCTCAGCGGCTATTTGCTTTCTCGAAAGCCCCTCCAAAAGTAGATTCAATGCGATGCGACAGCGGTTTGGCAGCTCGGGCACTTTTAGCGCAGATTCCCACGGCCACCCCATCTCATGCAACCAGACCACTTCGGACATGATGATATCCGTGATCCGCGCATCCCGGGGAGTGAAGGCGGGGCTGCCAAAGCGCCGGTAGATCCCAATACCGCTCAGACAGTTATTTGCGACAGGACGATAGCAAACCAGAGGCGCACCGATATCCGCCTCTTTCCAGAGTCGATTTACATCATCCCGGCCAAACACATCCTCGATATCGTACTCCGAAGGAAGCCTCGTTACCTGAGCACCCGTCGCTACGATCTCTCTACCCAGCGGCCTCATCGCATCTTCGAGTTCCCGATTGTCGAGAGCAACCAGCAATTTGGGAACCTGCTCTTCCGTGAAGCCCCCGCTTAGCATCGCTGTATAAACAGGACCCGCGTCCGGATCATAGTCAGCCGCAAGCCCCCAGACCCAATAATCACCTCCAACGAGAGAACAGAGACTCTCCATCAGGAGCTGTTTCTTTTCCTCGTGACTGCCGCCCGCGATTGCGACGTCGGCAAGTAAACTAACCATCGCCCGTGCATCCTCTTCGAGAATTAACTGACCGGGTCTTGAAGACATACTGAAAAAAGAAAACTAACTGAGCACTTCCCGAGCTGCAAGAAAGGCAGCTTTCAGCGCCACGTAGTCCAAAGCTACAGGAAACTGGGGGAACTCGTCGATCACATTCTGAGGCGGAGAGAATAAAATTCCACGGTCAGCTTCACTCAACATTGTTGTATCGTTGTAGGAATCACCTGTCGCGATGACCTTGAATTGCAGTTCATGAAACCGCTTTACCGCCTCCCTTTTCTGATCGGGCATTCGGAGATGATAGTCCGTAATTTTTCCCGATTCATCGATGCCCAGCTTGTGACAAAACAGAGTGGGAAAATCGAGCTGCCGCATAAGAGGGTGCGCGAACTCGTAAAAGGTGTCGGAGAGAATCACGACCTGAAACTCTGACTTCAGCCAATCAAGAAAATCCTTGGCCCCTTCGAGCGGACCAAGGCTGTCGATCACCTCCTGAATATCGGAGATGGTAAGCCCGTTCTCTTCACAGATCCGGAGTCGCTGCTTCATGAGGACATCATAATCCGGGATGTCACGTGTCGTCGCGAGAAGCGCATCGATACCGGTGCGCTCTGCTACATTGATCCAGATTTCAGGGATGAGGACACCTTCGAGATCGAGGCAGGCTATGAGAGACATAATGGTTCGGTAGATTACATTTCACGATTCAGCCAATTCAAACCGTATTTCAATCGGATTTCCTGAAAAGAAGAACTGCAGAACACGGTCACGAGATCAAAGAATCAATCCCCGGCAGGCACTCAACACTGAAAGCCGGGCGCAAAAGCCATCGCAACCCTTGCGGTTTCATTGATTTCAAAAGCTCAATCATTCTCTTGCGAAAGGCACCGGATTGAGACTTCGTAAGACACTTATGTCGACTGAACCTTTACGAGTCCTCGGGGTGATCCCCGCGCGATGGGGCTCCACCCGTTTCCCCGGTAAACCGCTGCACCTCATTGCAGGGAAACCTCTCATCCAACACGTCTGGGATCAGTGCTCACAATGCGAACATCTCGACGACCTTACCGTAGCCACTGACGACGACCGGATTGCAACTGCTGTCCGGGAATTCGGCGGCAGCGTCACGATGACACGTGATGACCATCCCAGCGGCACGGATCGCGCAGCCGAGGTGGCGGAAGCCTTTCCCGACGCGACTCATATTATCAACATCCAGGGGGACGAACCCCTTATTGATGCCTCTCTCATCGACCAGCTCGCAGCAGATCTCAAAGCGGATCCGGAACTTCCCATGGTCACGGCAGCAAACCCGCTGCAACCGGGCAACCCGCTTTTGGAAGATCCCAATGTGGTCAAAGTCACCGTGAGCACTCAAGGCGAGGCACTTTACTTTTCCCGAAGCCTCATCCCCCATCCACGAAACGCCCCTGAAGGGCTCATTTACTACCGCCACAAGGGAATTTACGGATTCAAGCGTGACTTCCTCTTCTCTTTCGTTGAGTGGCCTCCGTCACTCCTCGAGCAAACCGAAGGACTGGAACAACTCCGTGCACTTGAGAATGGTGCGCGAATTCGCGTGGTTTTTACCGATGATGATTCGCCCGGCGTTGACACACCGGAGCAGGCGGCGATACTCCACGAACAATTGAGTTCATGAAGTATATCTTTGTAACAGGTGGAGTGGTAAGCTCCCTCGGAAAAGGCCTTGCGGCAGCTGCATTGGGTACGCTTCTGGAGCATCGTGGTCTGCGGGTCCTCATGCAAAAGTTTGACCCGTATCTCAACGTGGATCCCGGGACAATGAGTCCCTTTCAGCATGGCGAGGTCTATGTGTTAGACGATGGCGCCGAAACCGACCTCGATCTGGGACACTATGAGCGCTTCACGAGCGGTCGTCTCTCCAAGCTGAACAATCTCACCAGCGGTCAGGTCTACGAAAATGTGATCAGAAAAGAGCGCAGAGGCGATTACCTCGGCGCCACCGTTCAGGTGATCCCGCACGTCACTGACGAGATCAAACGACGCCTCTACGACGTCACAAATTCGACGGATGCGGACATTATTATCACCGAGCTCGGCGGAACTACCGGTGATATTGAAGGCCTTCCCTTTCTCGAGGCACTCCGACAGTTCAACGATGAAGTAGGACACGAGAATGTGGCGTTCATGCACGCTACGCTGATCCCCTACATCAAAGCAGCGGAAGAGCTCAAGACGAAACCAACCCAGCAGAGCGTTGCCAAACTCCGTGAGATTGGAATCGCCCCGGACGTCATTGTCTGCCGCTCCGAATATCCCGTAGACGCGGATCTCAAGCAGAAGATTTCGATGTTCTGCAACCTCCGGGCTGAAGCCGTGGTCCCCTTTCTCGATCTAAAAGAAACGATCTACGAAGCCCCGCTCAAGCTCTATGATCAGCACCTCGACAGTATCATTTGCGCCAAGCTGGGACTCAAGACAGAAGAACCCAACCTGATCGAGTGGCGGAACATGGTGGATCGAATCGTCAATCCCACTCACAACGTGAAAATCGGGGTCGTCGGGAAATACATCGAACTTCAGGACGCTTACAAATCGATCTACGAATCACTCACCCACGCCGGAGCCGCCAACGACACACACGTGGAGGTCGTGCGAATCGATTCCAGCCTCATTGAGGAGGAAGGAGCAGCCAAGGTTCTCGATGGTGTTTCCGCGATTCTCATTCCCGGAGGATTCGGCGACCGGGGAATCGAAGGTAAAATCAGCGCCGCCCGTTACGCGAGGGAGAAGAAAATTCCCTTTTTCGGAATTTGCCTCGGCATGCAGATCGCTACGATCGAGTTCGCACGAAACGTGTGCGGTCTCGAAGGCGCTCACAGCACCGAGTTTGCCCCGGATACGGAGCATCCGGTTATCTGCCTTCTCGAAGACCAGAAGGAAATCGATCAGAAAGGTGGCAGCATGCGCCTTGGAACCTGGGAGACAGCGCTCACCCCACAGAGCCTTTCGTCCAAACTCTACGGTAGTCTGACCGCTAACGAACGCCATCGCCACCGCTACGAGTTCAATCAGGACTACCGTGCCCAGTTTGAGGAATCCGGACTGAAGCTCGTGGGAACCTCACCCGATGGAACCCTGGGAGAGATCGTGGAAATTCCCGATCATCCTTTCTTCATCGCGGTGCAGTTTCATCCCGAGTTTCAGAGCAAGCCGACCGCACCGCACCCATTGTTCAAAGGGTTCGTTGAGGCAGCGCTTGAAAACCGCAAATAGAGAATCAGCGCTTAGAGGATCTCCTCAATGAACGGCTCCGACGCATCCCGCAAGAGCCGGACAAGAACGGGATCCATTCGCTGATAATCGTCCGGAATATCCAGTGAGCCTATCGGCGGGAGCAAATCCTCTCTTTTCGTCCCCTGCCGAATCCGCTTGGCGTGCTTCGGCTCCATCACGAGAACCAGATCAGCCCAATCGAGATCGCGCGAAGTGAGTCGACGAGCACTTTTTTCACTCGTCCCCGCAGAGCGAACCTCGATCCGGGGATCGTTCCGGTAAATTGCCTCCGCAGTCGGACTGCGCCACCGATTGCGACTGCAGACGAACAGAATTCGGGGGCGCGAAGCCATCGGATTAAACAAGCCCGGAACGAATCATGAGAGCATCCAACTCCGGATCGCGCCCCATAAAGTCGCGGAACAACTCGCCCGCTTCTTTGGAATTTCCACGGCTCAGAATTTTGCTTCGAAATTCCCGCCCCACAGTCGGGGATATCACACCGTCCTCAACGAAGCGGGTAAACGCGTCAGCATCGAGAACCTCGGCCCACTTGTAGGAATAATACCCCGCCGCATACCCCGTCGCGCTCGCAAACAGGTGCGTAAAGCGACGGGCCATTGTAGGCGGCTGCGTCGCCAAAGGCATCGTGTAGCCATCGAGAACCTCACGAATAAGCCCATCGAGATCAGTCCCCTCTTCCTGTGAATGGTGATTGATATGAAGCTCGAGATCCATTTTACCGAAAGCGACCTGACGCATCATCGTCATCGCCGACTGAAAGTTACGGGCGTCCAGCATCTTACTGAACAGCGCCTCGGGAATCGGCTCACCCGTTTCCCAATGCTTCGCGAAAAAGTCGAGACTGACGCGTGACCAGCAGAAGTTCTCCATGATTTGCGAAGGCAACTCCACGAAGTCCCAGACCACGTTGACACCGTTAAAAGATTTAATTTCCACATCACCCAGGAGGTGATGGAGAAGGTGACCGAACTCGTGAAATACGGTCTCCACCTCATTGTGAGTCAACAACGCCGGCTTATTCTTCGACGAAGGCGTCAGATTCCCACAGATCAATCCTAAATGTGGCTTCCGCTCACTGCCATTCCCATCCGATGGCGACCCCGTCGATGGCGACCCCGTCTTCAGATAATTCATCCAGGCACCGCCCCGCTTTTCATCACGAGGATGCCAGTCTGCGTAAAATGAGCCGAGATGATCGCCACTTTCTTCATCGTGAAGATCGTAGAATTTCACCTCGGGATGCCACACTTCGACACCCTCCTTTTCGGGCTCCGTTCCGGGTGAGGCGAAAACGACCTCGCGTTCGGTGATTTTGAATCCGAAAACCTGCTCAGTGAGACGGAACATTCCCTCGATCACATTTCCGATCGCAAAATAAGGACGGACTTCCTCTTCATCAAAATCGTAGCGGGCTTTCCGGAGCTTCTCGCACCAGAATGCAACATCCCAGGGCTCGAACGGCCCCTCCCAATCAGGCTCCTGCTCTTGTCGAAAAGCCTCAAGCTCTTCGATTTCCCGATCGTAAAAACCCATCGTCCTCGCCGCGAGATCTTCGACGAACGAAAGCGCTGTCGCACCGTCTCCCGCCATTCGCTCTTCAAGAACCTGATCGGCAAAATTCACTTTCCCCAAAATGCCCGCCTTTTCATGGCGCAGCTTGAGAATACGCTGAATCAAAGTCGTGTTGTCCCACTTCCCTTCCTTCCCGACAGTGATACTGCCCTCCCAAACCTCACGGCGGAGCGCATCATCCTCCGCGTATTCGAGCACTGGAAAATACACCGGAGCCTTGAGCGTAATTCGATACGCCGGACTCTCCTCCGTTCCGAGATCTTTCGACGCAGCCTCGGCCTGCAAGACCGCTCTGGCTGTCTCAGGAAGCCCGCCAAGCCGGGAATCATCCTCAAGGATCAACTCCCAGGCATTTGTCGAATCGAGAACATTCTCAGAAAATTTCTGCGTCACTTCCGCAAGCTCGGACTGCACTTTTTCGAGGCGCTCTTTTTCCGCCGGCGGCAGGTCAGCCCCACTGCGGACAAAATCCTTAATTGTCTCATCGAGAAAACGCTTTTTAACTCCCGTCAATGAAGCGGCATCGTCAGTTTCGGAATACGCTTTGAGCCGGCTCCAGAGAGCATCATTGAGTGAGATACGCGAGTAGAACTGCGTCACCTTCGGCAACATCTCATTGTAGGCTTCGCGCAGGGCATCGTTGTTACGAACCGAGTCGAGATGCCCGACCTTCCCCCAGGCACTGGACAACTCCTCCGTCGCAGACTCCAGCGCGAGAAGGGTGTTTTCAAAGGTCAGCGCCCCGGATGGCTCTTCGCAGAGCGCATCGATATTGGATTGAGCCCCCTCCAGAGCGGCGGAAATATCCGCAACAATGGCTTCAGGAACTAGAGAGGACCAACGAATATGAAAATCGTCCCGGAGAAAAGGGTGCGTCGAATCAGACATCAGGGACGTTAAATCCCTTCACCGCTTCGTAAAGCGTTTGCAGAAAAATTTTCGAGTAGATCCGGAGTTCACCAACCCTCCGGAAGAACTAACTCAACGCCTCCGACTCCGAGACAACACGCTTCGGATTCCAGAAGAAAAGAACTCCGGCAATCGCACACCAAATGGAATCTGCGACCAAAGCATTCCGCAGGAAGACCCACGCGGGAGGGGAAAAGCCCGGATTGCCCACCGTCTGGGATTGCCACCATCCAGCGAGAGATTTCTCATACCCCGGCCAGGCAAAAAAGCTGTAGGTGTTGGCCACCACATAAAAAAGAATACCGCAGAATAAAGTGCCACACCACATCATCGGCCAGATACGGTTGCCTCTCCCGGCACGCCCACCTATCCAGGCGACAGAGAGATAGAACAGAACAGACATTAAGGTATATCCGCCGATTCCACCGAATCCGTTCACGAAGCCCAGAATCAAGTCACTGACGACCAGCAATAAAACCGGAATCAACCAGAAACGAGCCCCGAGGAGCAAGGCACCGCCAAAAGCGACCGCCATAAGTGGCGCAGTATTCCCGAGAAAATCGAACCTCGACGCGATAACACGATAGGAGACCGTGATCACCAGCAGCAAAAGGACCAGAGGAACCGAAATCCGATTCCCCTTTCGGGACAGCTGGTCAGTCGAGTTCATCACAGGTATGAAAAGAAGTTTTAAAACCGGGGGCTGAAACCCCGGGCGAATATCAGACAAACGAGTTGAGCTTCTCGATGATGGCATCTTTCATCATGATGCCCGTTTTCGTCTCCTTGATCTCACCGTCTTTCATAAAAACAAGTGTCGGCACGGCACGAACGTTGAATTTCATCGCGAGCTCTCTTTGATCCATCACATCAACCTTGGTGACTTTTGCCGCCTCACCGATCTCGGCAGCGACCTCATCCAGCACAGGAGAGAGCATTTTGCATGGACCGCAATGCTCGGACCAGAAATCGATAATGACAGGAACGGAAGCCTTCTCGGCCTCAGCTTCAAAATTTTCACTCGTGAGATTTACAATGGATTCGTGTGCCATGGGGAATTGAAATTAAAGAGATATTATTCGACTGGCAGGACTGACCACAGCCCCGTTCAATCGTTTCTATCTTTCGTTCAAAAACAGAGGGTAGGCAAGCCTCAATTCGTGGACACAAACCCGAATCGGGCGCGTACACAACGGTCGCGTCCGGAAATTCCAAACGACAACACCGGGCTGATTACCGCCCTCTCGAATGAGAATCTGAAGTTCCGCCGAAAAAGGCGGAGACAGGCTCCCGTCTTGGGCTCCGCGACAGAGCGGAAAGAGGATCAGCCTCCAGCGCCCATTTTGGTGAACAGCTCAATAGCTAGTACCGCAACGGCAAGGATAAGGACAATAATTGCAAATGGCATAAGACCGGATTCTTCGTATTCTTCTTCCCATTCCTCCTCTGCTTCCTCGGCAGTGGATTGAATATTGGGCTTCTCGTTAATGACTTTCGTGGAAGGACCACCTAATCCCTGAGTTTCCCCCATTTTGACCGTCGCCTGAGGAAGAGGCTTCGCACCACCCTTGAGCGGAACGGTAGCCTTCCCTACAGGAACCGGAGAAGGGCCACCGGGGCTCTTCGAGAGAGGAATTGTTTTAGCTCCAACAGGACCGGCTGCTGCTACAGGTGCCACAGGGGCGGCAGCGGCAGCGCGGGCGGCCACAGGAGCCGTCGGACCGAGTGGATCAGGAGCTCCGGGGGCACCAACCGGTGCGGTCGGACCCAGCGGATCAGGACCCTTTGAAAGTGGAATCGTCTGTGCACCGGACGGGGGAGCCGGAGCAGGAGGAGCGGGCGCTCCGGGTGCACTGCTCAACGGCGTAGGCGCAGGCGCTCTCGGAGGAGCTGGTGCTCCCGGGGGAGGCGTTGGAGCGGGTGGCTTCGGAGCTCCGGTTGGAGCAGGTGGACGCGGCGCGTTCGGCGACGTTCCAACTCCGGCGATCGGAGCTGTCGTCGGTGAATCCGTCGGAAGTGGAGTTGTCGCGTCGACCGGGTCTGTAGGACCGCTCGGAGCACCGCCCACAGCAGGAGCAATCGGACCGGTTGACGGCATTCCGGCGACAGGCGCCGTTGACGGACCATCAGCAGGAATCGGTGCGGTGGATCCTTTCGGAGCTACCGGGCCGGACTCATCCGGCTGTGCACGCAGGCTAATTCGGACAGTCTCCTTCTTCAAAGGCACCGTTGATGTGCTCACAGAAGGTTTGGGTGGGTCTTGGTCGCTCATTAGAAAATAACTTTTTAAAAGTTCAGCCTTCCATAAGGCATTGAATCGTCGAACGTGTCAACAGCATAATGAGTTATGACTCTCAAATTCGCGATTTTTTTTCGGGTTCAATCCCGAAGGGAAGTGAGGCAGTATCAGGTATCGGAGCAATAGGCAATCAGTAATCTCTCTCTTTCGAACTCCCCTGAAATGTGGAGGTCACGGCAGACTCAAATCCCCCTTACTGATTTTCCGGCGGGCATCGAATTTTGAGTTCCACGAATGAAAATATCTTCTATGTTTTCATCCCTATGAATTTTCCTGAATCCCCCACTGCACTCCTCCAGGAACTGATACGCATCCCCAGCGTCAACCCCGACTGTGCCCCCGATCAGGGGGCAACCGGCGAAAATAATTGTGCCAGATGGGTGGGAGGATTTCTCGAGAGTATCGGCGCCGACGTCACCTACGACGAAGTTCTCCCGAACCGTCCCAACGTGATCGGCCGCTTTCCCTCGAAGGCAACCTCGAAAGGAGTACTCCTCGCCCCGCACATTGACACAGTCAGCGTTTCCGGAATGACCGTGGATCCCTTTGCCGCTGACATTGTCGATGGAAAGATCTACGGGCGGGGCGCATCCGACACAAAAGGAACCATGGCGGCGATGCTCTGGGCGCTATCCACCCTGAAAGACGAGCTGGCCACCCTGCAGCGCCCTGTCGCGTTTGTAGGACTCATGGGTGAAGAAGCGGGCCAACCCGGCTCCTCGCATTTCGCAGCCCGCTACGGCCATGAATTCGACTTTGCTCTCGTCGGGGAACCGACAGAACTTGAAACCGTCCACGCCCACAAGGGATGTGTCTGGCTCGAACTTACGGCCCGCGGTCGCTCCTGCCACGGCTCCACCCCCCACGAAGGTGTCAATGCAATCCGCCCTATGCTGGAGCATCTCTTCGGACTCTTTGACGCGATAGAAAGCATTTTACCCGACTACCACGACGAAACGCTTGGCGCCCCGACTCTCAACGTAGGAATGATCAAAGGAGGAACGAGCCCGAACATCGTCCCCAATGCATGCTCAGTGACGATGGACTTCAGAGAGACGCCATCGTTCTGTGCTGCCGGGGGAAGCCTCTCCCTTGTTCAAAGACTTTTATCGGAAGCGGGGTTGGCGGATCTTTTCGAGATCAAGATTCTGTGTGATTCAGTCCCCCTTCTGACGCCGCCCGAAACCGATGGCGTCCGTCGATTGCAATCAATTGGCTCCTCACTCACCACCGCCCCCTGGTTTTGTGACGCCGGCCGACTCTCGGGAGGGGGAATTCCATCAGTTGCCTGCGGACCGGGGAGCATTGCCCAGGCGCACACAAAAGATGAGTTTCTGGCTATCAATGACTTGGAAAAAGGCGTCGAATTTTACCGCAATTTCATCAAAACCTACCAAAATTGATCCAATCGGAAGGCCTGACTGGAAAATAATTGCACAAAAAAAGGCCGTCCAAAGACGGCCTTTTTAAATTAATCCCCTGAATCGGGATTGAGAACCTGAGAGAAAATTACCAGCTACGGCCGCGGTTATATCCGGGTGTAGTGAGGAATCCAATCTGCGGAGGAAACTCCTCATATCCCTGAATGGGGAGGTAGTTGATGTCAGGCATAGGCGGACGATAGCTGTCCTTGTAAAGAGGGCGCTGGAAGTTAATCACCTCATAAAAACCGAATTTGAGACGGGCACCTGCACGCTGAATGCCTTGAAACATATAAGCTGTCATGATTCCGGCGGATTGTTCCGTATGAAGCTCACCGGCACGTGTCATTGACGTGGGGATCTCAGTCCAGCCATACAAAATGTTAGCGACACCGCGACCGAGCTTACGCGTCTTCGTATACTTCGTCTTAGGTGGTTCGTGAATGTCTGCAACACCAACCGAGGTGAAAGCGACGAGCAATAGGGCTGCCAAAATTTTTCTCATAATTGAACGAAGATTAGGCAAGTGAATTAAAATTGGCAACCAAAAATTTTTTTCACTTGGCGAAGCGCTGGTTATTCTTATGTTGGGAGATAATGCATCCCGATCTAGAAAAGTTAGTCTCAAGAGGCAAAATCGAAACGGCAACCGCCGAAGAACTGGAACTCCTACCTCCCGGCACATTCTGCCGGCACAAAAGCTGGGGGGCCGGAAAGGTAGTTGAATGGGATCGTTTGAATCTCAAAGTGATCGTGGATTTCGAGGACAAGCCCGGCCATTCCCTTGGAATGAAGTTTGCCGGAATGTCTCTCACTCCGATCACCGACGAGTCCTTTCTCGCGAAGCGACATTCCGAACTCGAGGAAATGCAGGACCTCGCGAAATCGGATCCAACCGCACTGGTGAAGCTGGTACTTTCCAGCCACAACTCCCGTTTGTATCTCGATCAACTCGAGGAACTCCTCAAGGGACACGTCATTCCCGAAGGTAAATACAAGAGCTGGTGGGAATCGACGAAGAAGAAACTTCGTGATGACATGCAGTTCGTTGTTCCCGCAAAACGCACCGAACCACTCGAACTCCGCGAAGAGAACTTCGACCCTTCCGAAGGCCTCATCGAAGACTTCCGTCAGGCACGCGACCTCAAGGCGAAAGTAAAAGCGATCGAAGTCATCATCAAAGACATCAGCGCTTTCAAAGATCAGCAGGGCAAACTTGAAGACCTCGTGACAGAGATCAGTGAAATTGCCAAGAAGGGTGTGAAGATCCAGTATGTTCCCGCTGTGGAGCTCATCCTTATTCGTGAGGAGCTTCAAAGCAAACTCAAGGACTACACCCCGAGTGACGAACAAATCACGACCGCTCAGATTCTCGCCACAAACGAGGCGGCGATTCCGGGCTTGTTCAGCGAACTTTCGCTGACTCGACTTCGTCAGGTGCTGAAGAGCTTTCCGGATGCTTTCGGAGATGAGGAGTATGTCGACAAAATGCTCGGCCTCATCTCCGAGACCAACCTGCGCTCCATCGCCGAAATCGCGAATTACCTTAACGGAGCTGGCCAGAAAGACGCTGTGATCGAACACATGAAGGACGGCCTTCAGCAACGCTCACTCTCTTCCGACGCCCTCGCCTGGATTTGTCGCGAACGAAAAGGTCTTGCCGAATCGATCTTTGATCCGGTCCTCAGCCTTTCAGTGATGAGCTCACTCGAATCCGACCAGCTCAACGACGAAGGCGCGGTGCGCTCTGCGAACCGACTCCGTGATCTAGTGGGTGATGACCAGGCACTGATTCCAGACCTCATCGAAGGAGCCAACATCAACACGATCCGCAACTTTGCGAGTCGCCTGGTTACCTCAGCCTCTTTCGATGAACTGACCCGGAAGTCACTCATGGCCCGCGTCATCAAGTTGCACCCTGAAATCCAGGACCTCCTCAGCGGACGCACCGAAACAAAAGAGGAAAGCCTCATCGTTTCCGAGAAGAGCCTCGAAGACAAGAAAGCGGCCTTCGACAAACTGGTTAAAGAGGAAATTCCTCAGAACCGCGAAGACATCAAGATTGCGAGATCCTACGGTGACCTTCGAGAGAACTTCGAATACAAGTCTGCGAAAGAATACCAGCGCGTTCTCATGAAACGTCAGGACGACTGGGAGCGGGATCTCAAACTGGCCCAGCCAACCGACTTTTCGAATGCGGACACGGACGCTGTCTCCATCGGCACAGTTGTTGAGCTGGAACCGGTCGACGGCAAAGGTGACACACTCACCTACAGCATTCTCGGTGCGTGGGATTCCGATCCTGACAAAGGAATTATTGCCTATCTCTCTGAGCGTGGCAGTCAGATTCTTGAGAAGAAAATCGGCGACGAAGTCGACTTTCACTCGGCTGACGGGGCTGAGAAAACTTACCGCGTTAGCGCGATCAAGGCTTACAAAAGCTAGTTAAATAACTCTAAAATTGGCGCTGTATGAAGTTCTTTCTGCAGCGCCTTTTTGTGTACACATTTCTCGTCTCCCCTTCGTTCGCGGAGAATCTGCCCAATATCGTATTCATCAATGCCGATGACCTGACCTACACCGATTTAAGCATCTACGGAGGACAGGCAAAGACGCCTAATTTCGACCGGCTCGCCGCAGAGGGAATGACCTTCTCCCACTGTTTCCAAACCGCTCCGATGTGCTCACCGACACGGCACAACTTATACACCGGCATCTACCCGGTAAAGACGGGAGCCTACCCGAACCACACATTTGCGAAAGAGGGCACCAAAAGCATAGTGCACCACCTCAAACCGCATCGCTACCGCGTCGCACTCAGCGGAAAGCGCCACATCGCCCCTGAATCCGTCTTTCCATTTGAGTATTCAGGAGTGAAAGGCAATCCCGATATGGAGGCGGTTAACGCACTCATGTTAGAGTCAAAATCAGACGGAAATCCCTTCTGCCTTTTCGCATGTTCAAACGAGCCTCACACCCCGTGGAACAAAGGAGACCCGGACCTTTATCCACCGGCGGAAATCACGCTCCCCCCCTACCTCATCGACACACCCGAAACGAGAAAGGGCTTCTCCAAATATCTCGCCGAAATCACCTACTACGACGGCCAGGTCGGACAGATCCTCGACCTTCTGGAGAAACATGACCTCGTAGAAGAAACCATTGTGATGCTATCGAGCGAACAGGGAAACAGCATGCCGTTTGCGAAATGGACCCTCTACGACCCGGGGCTTAGAACAGCCCTCGTCGTCCGGTGGCCGGGGAAAATCAAGCCGGCGAGCAAAACAGACGCAATGGTCGAATATGTGGATGTCGTTCCCACCCTTCTCGATGCGATCGGCGTCGACCCCGTAGCGGAAATGGATGGAAAAAGCTTCCTCTCCGTTCTCAACGGCAGCGCCGACGAACACAAATCCCATGTCTTTGGAATCATGACGACCAAAGGAATAATCAACGGCTCAGACACCTACGGAATTCGTTCCGTGCGAAGTCGGGATTACCAACTCATCGTCAATCTCACTCCCGAAGTGAAGTTTACCAACGCGTGCACAACCTCCCCGGAATTCCTCTCCTGGGTTCGAAGGGCCGGGGCCGGAAAGAAGCGGGCCTCGAAGTTTGTGAATCATTATCAACATCGCCCCGCGGTCGAACTCTACTCCACCCGCGGCCCCTGGCACGGATGGAACAATCTGGCCGACAAAGAGGAACACGCTTCAATCCGCTCCGAACTTGAGAAAAAGCTCGAAGAGTGGATGTCAGAACAGGGCGACGAGGGCCGGGCCACCGAAGAAGCCGCGATGGAGCATCAGTCGAAAAGTCGCGGTAAAAAGAAAAAATCCGGCAAAAATAAGTAGGGCAACTGCAGTCAGTTACAGCTCTTCAGATTCAGTGGCTTCCCGTTTATCTGAAGCTGGCCACCATGAGTGTTCATGCTTTTCTTCTGCACATCGACCGCTTTCCCTTTATCGAAAACGACAAAGGTAACCGTGGCGACATCACCCTTTTGCTTAGCAAACGTCCAAAGAGAAACAGGACCTGTTCCTTTCGAAAAACGCCCTCAACTCGGTCGGGGAATGGACTCTTTCGCAACCGGTTGACCGAGCTCCTGAACCACCTGGCTGGCAACCTGTCCCTTCAGGTTCGCGGAGCTGAATTGCCCTCTTGCCACGTAGATTGATCCGGCGATCGCAAGGACCGTAAGCATATTCCCCATTGAGAATCCGCTCTCACGGTATCGTCGTTTTCGAATGCGTTTCATACAACGATACTATAATTTCCATAATCAAAGGTTCAAGTTGAACTTAAGCCGGATACTTTTGACGACCTGAATGCTCAATCTTCTTCTGCTTCTGTCGCAATTAGAAAGGCGCGAACTTTGGCATGTTCATTTTCACTGTTTCGAACCATTAGCTGAAAATTTTCCGAATTAAAAACCACATCAGTTCCAGCCTTAAACTCAATCCCCGCCTTCTCGAGAGTCATTCGGGCGTTTTTTTCGCCAGATGCTTCAACGAAATCAAACGAAAATTGATACACCTGCGTGAGCATATCGACCGGCCCTGCTATCGGCACCAAAACCACTCCATCCGGCTCTAAACGCATTTCTGTCTGCCCAAGAGTCGCCACATATCGGAGGGCATTTTTCAGAGGGATATTTACAAGGCGGATCGTAATTGAATTTTCAGCATTCTCTTGCGCATTCGAGACAATACGAACTCCCTTTTCCTCTGGAATCACCTCGTTATGGTCGAGTTCAATACTAACAGCCCACAAATAAGCGACGCAGTCATCGAAGGGAGTATCTGCGAATTCAAGATTGGGTATGACTATATCATCCAGCTTCTTCACAATCGCACTGATGGCAATGGCCTCGCTGAGATCAATAACCTCTGCCTCCACTTCCTGAGAGTGAAGCGCCCCACAAGAGGATAGAATAAGAAGGCAATACGCTGGAATAGGAACCGTGAGCCTATTCCTGAACGTTAGTTTGAGAAAATAAATAAGACAAACAAGCGCCATTCGAATTGGAGTAAAATCTAAACCGAAAACCGCAATTCCATCTCTGCTCCGCCTCCTGACTTGTTTCTCAAGGCTGCATCGCCGCCGTGAAGCTCCATCGTTGCGCGGACAAAACTGAGTCCTATTCCGGAACCTTTGCGTCCCGTGACTTCGTTTTTCAGCGAATAGAAACGATCAAAAACCCGACCTTCCGCATAATCGGGAATCCCCGGCCCCGAGTCGGTCACTTTGAGAATCAATTTGCCCTCCTCACCCGTCAAAAAGGCCCCCAGATTTCCGCCCTCCGGTGTGAAATCGATCGCGTTGTTGAGGACATTCCGAACCGCAATGCGAAGCATGAGAGGATCTCCCTCGAGCATCTGAGGTTCATCGAGCCCATCAGCACGCAGCTGCAGTTTTTTGGTCTCCACCACCGAAGACAGTTCGGCCAGTTCCTCACGAACAAGAGCCGCAAAGTCGATCTTTTCCACCTTTCGCAGCGAAGTCTGACTCTCTATCGATGCCAGTTGAACGAGACGCCTCACCATATCCTCGCTTCGACTCGTCTCGGTGAGAATGTTGTTGAGAAATCTCCGCCGCTGCGCCTCCGGCATCTCTTCATCAATCAGCTCGGCCGCTCCTCTGATTGCCGCTAAAGGGCTCTTCAGCTCGTGCGTGAGAGCCTGCACGTAATTTTCAACGTAGTGCTTTCCCTCCAGCTCCCGACGCATATTCTCCAGCGCAATACTCAGAGAGCGAAATTCGGCTATGCCCATCTCCGGCATCGACGCCTGCCGTCCCGCGGCAATCCGCCCGGCCTCTTTGGTCAAGCGGCCGACAGGAAGCAAAATCCAGTAAGCCCACGAGGAGCCCAGAACGACAACGATGACCGCGGTGATGATACTCGCTTTCAAAACGAGACTGCGCGATTCCTCTGCGAAGGGTGCCATCGCCGTCTCCGGACGCGAAACGGTAAGAGTGCCGGCCATTTCACCGCTACTTCTATCATAGATCGGAGCAGCGACATAAAACACCGTCGTCCTCGAATCTGCAGGATCCGTTCGCGAAGCCCGCTTTCCATAAGCTCCGGCTCGCACCAGGTAAACATCGTTGTATTGCGAGTAATCCTCCCCCTCACGAGCACCCTCCTCGGAATCAAAAATCACGATCCCCTCAGCATTGGTGACGTATACGTGGGTCTGAATCTCCGTCTTCCGAATCTGATAAATCTGCGCCACAAACTCGCGTTTATAGGCGCTTTCAAATCCCTCTCTCATCCCGCTGACGTCGATGACGCCATCCCTCACATCCTCCTCTAACAAACTCGCAAAAAGATGAGCCATATCGACGAGCGGCTCCTCCGAGGCCTGTGAATACTGACGCTCAACGTCGTTTCGAATTGTCTTCATGAGACCGAAAAAGCCCCCTCCCGCAATGAGAAGGAACCCTGCCACCATGAAAAAAGTCGTCTTCATTGGGTCGAATCAATCATCAGAGAAACTGTAACCTATCCCGCGATGGGTTTTGACAGGATCGAAATCAGAATCGATCTCATGCAGCTTCCTTCGCAGCGTTTTGATGTGAGCATCGACGGTTCGATCAAGAGCGGCCTCGGGCTCGTCCCAGACTAACTCCATGAGTTGATCTCTCGAGTAGACACGCCCCGGATGCTTCATAAAAATCTTCAACATCCCGAATTCGTAGCGGGAGAGATCGAGTTCCCTTCCGTCCAGCCTCGCAAGATAGCGCTCCGGCAAAAGTTCGAGTCGACCATTTTTAGTAACCGTAACATCGCTGTCGTCCGCCGGTTTCGGACGATGTGAAGTACGGCGCAAAATGGCGTTGATCCTCGCAGTCAATTCACGCGGGCTGAAAGGCTTCACCACATAATCATCAGCACCGATCTCGAGCCCGACGACGCGATCAATCTCTCCTTCCCGCGCGGTTAAGAATAAAATCGGGACGTCCGATGTTTTCCTAATCTCGCGACAGACATCAAAGCCGGTGATGTCGGGCAACCCCACATCGAGAACAATAAAATCAGTCGGCTTTTCCCGAAACGCACTCAGCGCCTCTCCGCCCGTTTCGAAATGGATTGCCTCGAACCCCTCAGATTGCAGCGCGTAGAGAATCGTCTCCGCAATCGCCGGCTCATCTTCCACTACGAGAATTTTTGATTGGCTCATCTTCACATTCAGGAAAATACCAATCTAACAAACAGATCATCCCGACCAAGCTTTTCATGCCCTCATTTTCAAAGGGAGCCTCGCAGGAACTGGCTATTCCCGGCTAATGCACGAACATCTCCCCGCACACACGGCCCGGTGGGCCCTGATCAGCTCAAACGCAGTGATCAGACAGGGTCAGGTCATCGACCCAACCCTCTTTAAAACAGCCTACGGAAAAGGAGGGTGTTTGATCGGGAGGTGTCTCGGACTGTATTCTTCACCGGGGTAGAAAAGAAAACCGGGATTTTCGCTGATCAACTCATACTTCGTGATACGAAACTCAGGAACGATGAAATTGGAATTGGGATCGTAAACTCCCCCACCGACAAAACTGCCCCAGATTCGATACTCGTAATTGTGATCGTAACCGTGACGCTGATTCATCCCCTCTTCCGGAATGCGATCCGGCTGTTTCGAAATCGTCTCGTTCATAATCACGAGCTTGGCCTCCGACCAGGGCTGCCGCGGCTTGCGCAGGTAACCCCAGAATCGAGTTCCATCAGTCCACCAACGTCTCCCGATATAATAATCTCCGGGAGCCTCCATCGCGATTTGAGCATCGCGGGCTTTCACCGCGGGATTGTTCAGCTTACTGGCGGAAAGTTGTCCCGCTCCACTGGGACCCGTCGTTGATGTCGTCGCCGAAGTCGTGGTACAGGAAGAAAAGAGTAACGCGCCAAATCCAGTAATGAGAATAGCAACCAGCCTTTGCATCGAGAGTTCGACGCGGTGTGTATCGTGTTTCATGTGTGTGTAAAACTGTCTGTCCGGCAGGTAGACGCTGCGAAGATACGGTGAGCCCGGGAATTAGTAAAACGCCGATTCGCCCGGAACCTCTCATACGTGAGAAAAACTTTCGTCTTTCATCGTTTTTTGCGAATTTGCTTCTTAAACAGCGGCAAAAGCTCTGCTTCGATCCACTCGAAAGCGGGCTGAAGCCCTTCCTCGCGATAGATCGTTCCGATTTTGGCCTCAACTGAAGTGGGGTTTCCAAAACAGGCAAGAAACTGATTGCAGGTCATCTTTCGAAGCATTTCCCCGCACAGCTCCCCCGTATTCTCAAGAATCCAGCTGCGGGCATACAGGTCAAGCACCGTATCACCAATCCAGGCGAGTTCCTGTTCTCTCCGCTTCGGTCCGTCCTTCTTTGAAATGCTCATTGTTCGATAAAAGCCTCCAACGCTTCCCGTGTCACGGTGTAATGCGCGCCGCAACGGGGGCAGCTCGCGGTCATGGTTTCTTCGCCTCCAAAAATGTCGTCGAGCGAGACCTTATTCATCCCCGCGATGATCGGGAAAATTTTCTCAATATTGCAACCGCAGTCAAAACGATAGGTCCGCTTTTCGAGCAGGCTCAGAGTCTCGGTCTCGTCAATTGTCCGAATCGATTCATCAGTCAGAGACTCGAGCCACTCCAGATCGCACTCCGGCTGGGCCGTCACGAGAACAAAATCTTCTTCACCGTGGGCAAAATACCTCGCACGCCGCTGTTCACTTTGCTCATAGAACGTCTCCCCGACGGAAAAGAGATTCGGCTGGTCCACCGTAATCATACTCTGGCGGGGTTCCTCCCCTTCGCGCAGCACCTGAGAGACAAACAAATTATCTTTTCGCTCTCTGACATCTTTCGTAAAGACCCGCCCGGTCACGTTCCCGTGAACATTGCTCCCCGTGACGAATAGATTCTGAAGCGGCTTCTGCCAACTCAGCGTCCAGGCAACCGACTCGTTCCAGGGACGCGACGCGAGGTGCAAAGCAAGAGCGGCGAGTCCATCTTTGAGCCAATCGTCGAGGCCGTCTTCATAGCGAATTTTTTGCTGCATCAAATGCAGGTAAAAATCTGTGTAGATCGGCGAGAAGTCCCCTCTCACAAGGAGAGCATTGCGCTCGCGGACAAAATAACACCGAACCTCGACGGGTTCGGGGTCAGATTCTTTAGCAGGATCGTTCAACATAATGTTAAGAGGAGTGGCTCGTAGTTTCGGGGAAAAGAATCGACACCCGATCAACCCGATCGTCAATCAGTCAACCAACGCGGTGACGAGGAGGCAATCCCCGCTTCCGCCCAAATCCGGCACCACCCCTCGCAGAATCTCACCCCTCAGAGTCAAGGATTCGCCCACCCTCTTGCGCAGATCCCCTTCGGAAATCCCGGAACCGGAGCATTGGATCCGATAATCCCCCATACTGAGCCGCAGATACAACGCGGTATCATCACCTGGAGAGGCATCAATTTTTGCGAGAAGCAGCCCTGAATAAGTGCCCGGCATTCCCGGTGTTTTACATTTTTCGATACCGCTCATTTTCAAACCTGCGTTCCGATTACCCGAAAAGCAATCGTGTTCACGGACTCTGAGGTCACTTGCCAGATACGGGGAAAAGGTTCAACCTATGCCCGTGAAGCGATTCTGAAACATCAGGATCGGATTCACCCACGATACCCTGATGAACACCGCCGGTCTCACCGAACTTTTCTCAAAATGCGAAGTCTTTTCCAGACTGCCACCCGATGATCTGGAGAATCTCATCCGGAAGGGAACCCTGCATCAACTGGATCCCGGAACCGTCCTCATTCACGAAGGAAAAACCGGAGAAGGAATCTGGGGACTCGTCAGCGGAAATCTCGATGTCTCAATCGAAGGGGAATCGATCAATCAGGTGTCAGCCCCCGGTGAAGTAGTCGGTGAAATCAGCGCAGTGTCACACACCGCCGCCACCGCGACGGTAAAAGCGGCTACCGAAGTGTCCGCACTCGGAATCCCTCACGACAAACTGCACGAAGCGATGAAAAATTCGCCTTCACTCGCCGAAGCTCTGATTCGCTCAATGACGAAATATCTGGGGCGGCGCTGAGGTCAAAGAGACTACGTGACGCCTTCCTTCATCTCCTGCGAAAGCTGGAACAAACGCTGCACCTGCTTGAGAGGGATATGACAAATATCCATGCGCTTTTCGCCGCCGAGCAATATCGAAAAAGTGCCCAGTGATTTCCCTTCGTCGCGCATCAAAGTGTTCGTGATACTCTTCCATGGGTGAGCTTCCAGTTCATACCCCACACGCTTCTCATTGAGGAGAAACAGGTGCTTCTCGGTAATGACCACGCATTGCTTGGCCTTGCTGAGAAGGCTCGCCTTCGCCTGAACCGCAATGTAATAAATCTGTTCGCTCTGCCCGACGATGGCCGTCACTTCGCGAAACGCAATTCCGACGCGCTCGGTATCCTGTCCGTCATCGACAAAATGACTGATTTGCTCCTGAATATCAAAAACTTCATGGATCGGTTTCCACTCGCCAAGACCGTCGTAGAAAACCATGTCATCAGTGGAGGCATCCCCATTGTTCAGCAGTTGCAGCAAGTCATATTCAGAGTAGGGGCCAATGGGATCCCTCTCCCCGCGTCTCAGGATTGAAAACATTATCCCCGCTTCTAAATTGTCTGTTTCGTCGCTCATTGAAAAAGGCTTTGTATTTACAATGTGAGTGAACACTTTCACCGCAGCAAGAAAAAAAGACGCCACTTATATAGCGCTATCAGTCGATGTAACCCACTCACGCGGCAGTCTTTTAGGGCGTCCTGACGGCATCTGAACAAGAGCGACGGTCTGTTTTGCATTCGCTATCACCCTGGAAACTCCATCCTTCCCCATCACGGTCAGGATAAATTCACACACCGCTCTCACCTTTCCCGCATCAGCGAGACTTGCCGAGATCACGACCTCGTCCCCGAGCTTTGCCGGAAAAATATAATCAATCTCGGTTCGAACCACGACCGGAAACAGCTGGCTCTCATTCATCTCTGCCAGCCCCATTCCCAGATCAGCAAAGAGCGCTGCCCTCGCTTTCTCCACGAACCTCAGATAGGCAATATTCGAGACAACGCCCCCGCAGTCAGTGTCGTAAAAGAGAACAGTTTCGGAAACTTCGATATTCTTCATGAAAGTATTGAAAATGATAGAGGAGGATAGACAGGGAGCACTCAGAATGATAGCATCGCTAGTCAATTCGCGAGGCATGAAATCGCCCCTCTCAAGTTTCTTTTCCGTTTTCTTCTGCCTGCCTCTGGTTCTGGCACTGCCGGCACGCGCCTTCGACGAACCGCGGTATGATCACGTCAGTTTTTCAGCCGACGGGATTTTTCTTGAAGCACAGGAGGAGGAAAACCTCCTCGGAGCCCTCGTTGCAATCGCCTCCAATTTCAGCGGTCAGTCAAAAGTGGATGATGACCTCAAAGAAAAAGCCCTCGCGGTTGCTTTAAATCTCAACCCGCTTCACTACCAGTCGCGCGCCGCATACCGCAACCTCATGCGCGGCGTATTGCCCGAGCCGACCGCCTACTTTACCAGCCTCAGTTCTATTTCAGAAATGCTCTGGAACACCGCGTCGAGAATGCTCAAGGCACCCGCAGAACCGGAGGAGGAAAAGCTCGCAGCCCTTCTCCTCGACCTTTCGCTGATTCTCCACCCCGACCCGCCGGATGAAAGGATCATCAAACTGGCTGAGACAACCCGGGGAAAGCCGGTCCCGTGGAACGACTTTATTGCGCTTCAACCCGAGACAAACAAATCCACTCCGCGCTCTGACTTTTTCATGAAAGAAGGGAGGGAACTCCTGCGCGCAAAAAAAGCGAAGATCGCGTCAAAGACTCCTGCAAATCCGGATCCCGATTCAAAACCGGACAAGCCCAGGCCCATGCAACCACCTGAGCCGGCCCCGGGGCTCTCCGACTACACACCGGTTTCACGTTCTCTATCCGCTGTCGTGAAGGTGGCGGCGATTGATGAAAGCTTCGCATCCGGCGTCATCGATTTTACGATTCGAAATCCCGATGGCGATATCGAGAGGCAGCGATTCCCGTTTGTCGGGACGGAAGCACCTGAAAATTATCCAGCCCTCCCAATACTGGGAGACGACGAGGGCGTTCCTGTTACCAGTATCCGGATCTCACCCAAATTTCTCGAGAAGGAGGACCTCACCTGGCCGGCCGATACGATTGGGGTTTTCCGCTTCTCCACTGAGGATCAACTTCCCGGCCCCCGCAGTCAGTGCCGCGTCAAAGGCGGACTCTGGATTCCGGTGATGCTCAGCTCCACACTCCGGGAAGTCACCTTGAATGAGCAATTCGCTTTCTCGGAAGCAAACGTGAGCTCCAACGAGATTGAACCGCTTCTCAACGCGGCCGCCAAACTGAACAAGCCCTATTTCCTTCTCCGGGAATCGAATTTCGAAGCCCTCGTCGATCACCTGCAGACTTCCAATGCACTCGAAAAGCTCTTCGCTTCAGAGATCATCACCTACTCAACACAGGAAGAAGCCATGCAGCTGCTGTCCGGAAACACTCCGCAGGCGCTCATCGATGCCAGCAACGCGTTTGCTGAAATCAAGCGGGCCTCGGAAAAGATGTCTCTCGCAGAGCTCTCCCGCTTCCAATCAGCCCAGGACCGGCTCGAAGCAATCATCAATCAGTTTAAAAATCACGGATCGGCCCGAGCAATGCTCGAGTACGGACAGCGACCGGTCTCACAGAAAGCGGAAGTAATGAAAAGCTTAAATGCCATCACGACTGCAGTAGAACCTTTTCTGGAACTCGAAGACCGGTCAGTCGATTACGAGGCACTGAAACGCAAGCTCGAAGCCTCCGATTTCATGCTTTCAAAAATGCGCACCCAGATCCACCCCCGGGTCCGAGACTTCTTCGGGCAGGCTGACGACTTGATCGACATGGCCAAAATTTATCTCAATCTGTCCAACAAAGGCACTTCGATTGCGACTCAGCGCCTCAGTGGTATCCAGAGCCTCATCAATGAGATGAAAGCAGAGAGAGAGAGTATTCTTTCTGAATTCGCCCCCTGAGCGCATGCTCGACAAATCGTCTCCTCATCGCTTTCGGCCAGGCGCTGAAATTGGAGGGAACGCGCACGGCAACGACTTGATCCGGAGCCTCTCCGGTGTCCGGCAAGCTCATGCGAAGGAGGCAAGAAGTTCATCCCGACGTTGACGGGCCACCTGGATATCGCGCGTTTTCAACGAAGCCCTGATCCGCTCCGAGGTGTAATCCGCTTTGTGAAGCGTAAAGTGACACCACCACGTGCCACGATTATTCCAGAGATGATGATCGGGATTGTTTTGCTGCCCGCGTGAAGCGAGAACAGCTCCGCGGGAACACTCCCCGCCGTTTGATGCGCTGCCGGGCGAATCGGCGCTTAAGTCTAGATAGGTCATTTTCTTGATGCAGTTTCCGGTTTCAATCAGTTACCGCATCAGGATCGGGATCCTTTCCCACCCGGGAAATTCTCCGGAGAAATTCTGTTCAGACGCGAACGTCTGCACATCGGTCGCTGAAGAGAGCTTCCCCTCGACAGCATCCAAGGCACCTTGGCTTCTCCAAACCAGGTTGCCGGATCCCACTTACGCAGAACCACTCCTGATGCTTGAGAAAAGATGCCCGATTTTCCACATCTCTGCAAGAACGCGTTTTGTCATACAGATTCAAAACTTTTCAGCAAAAAAGGGTTTGCGCATTCCACGAACCGGCCTATCAACATATACACAAATCAAGATATGATGATACGTTCATTCAAAACAGCCCTTATCGCAGGATTTTCCACCTTCTCCCTCCTCCACGCCCAGGACACCACCAGCACTCTCGTGGACGATGTCGCGAGTCTGGATGTAACGGTCATCGAGAGCGAAGAATCGGCCCGTTCCGTCGTCATTCGCGAAGCGGCGATTCAGCAGGCTCACACCCCTTCCATTGCGACCCGAACCGTCATCGCACCGGCAGCGGAAACGTCCACGGAAACCTCTCCGATTTTAATTCCATCCGTAGACAGCCTCTCAGGAGCCGAGATTCGTGCCTATCAGCATTACGATATCGAAGACACCCTTCGCCAGTCAGCAGGGGTTTCACTGGTGCAAACAGGTCAGGCAGGGGGCGCCACCTCCCTCTTCATCCGCGGACTTGAAAGCAACCACACCGTCGTCCTTCTCAACGGTCGCCGCCTTCCTCAGGGACTCGCCGGTGCCTACCAGCTCGAGTTTCTCGATACTTCGACACTTGAATCAGTCCAGCTCGCCAAAGGCCCCGTCAGCTCACTTTACGGATCGGACGCCGTCGCCGGAGCGATCGACCTCCGCTCAACAGACGCCCGCTATGTCGAGTCCAATACGATCTCCTCCTACTTCGAGGGAGGCTCCTTCGACACTTTCCGCTCCGGCCAGAAAGTGACCCTTCGCGACGGGAAAGTCGGCATCACTCTAGACGCAAGTCACTTCGAGACCTCGAACGATCAGCTCAACTCCGCTTTCGAAAACCAGACGATTCGAGGCAACATCGCCTATGAAATCGCAGAAGGCGTCCACTTCGACATCCTCGGTTATGTGCAGGATGGAAGTGTGGAAGTTCCCGGGTCCACACTCGGGTTCGGTTTCCCCTCCAACGAAATCAACGACAACAAGTCGGGCCTCTTTTCGCCCCGCTTCACGATCGAGCGCGATGACTGGGATTTCTCGACTTTTTACAGCTACACCACCAACGAGCTCAGCGCGACGATGACACCCTTCGGAAATGACAACGTCCTCGAACAGACCGGTCATGAAGCCGAAGCGGTATTCAATTTTCATCCCACCGATTCAGCGACCTACACGATCGGTGCCGGATACTACGGCTATGAGTTCGACAAGAACCCAATCATCCCCGGATTTTTCAATCAGCCAGCCCAATTTGACTACAGCTACACAGGCGTTTTCGCCCAGGCTGCAATCGACCTGCCTCATGGATTTCACCTTCTCACCTCGGGACGCTACGACGACCACGATTCATTCGAAAGCAAAGGCACCTATTCAGCGCAGTTGAGCCATCACACCGAATCGACCGGAACAACCGTCTTCGGAAAAATCGCCACCGGCTACCGCGCTCCTTCCGGCCTCGACTTCACCTTTCTCGATCCCAGCGTCGACCCGGGCACATTGCTTCCCGAGGAAAGCGCTACCTGGGAAATCGGAGTTCAGCAGGCCATTCTCAACAAGAGAAGCAGCATCTCCCTCACCTATTTTCAATCCGACATCGACAACCTCGTCGACTCATTCTTCAACGGAAACACCTTCACCTCTTTCCCCGCAATTGTTGATACCGAGACTTCGGGCTTCGAATCCGAGCTTCGAATCTCCCCGCGTGAAGGAATCGATTTTTACACTAACTACTCCTATCTCGAGTCTGAAATCATCTCAGGAAACCTCGGGCAGGGATTCTCCGGTGGCCCCGGCGACCGCCTCATCCGCCGCCCCCGCCACCACATTGGCGCAGGGATACTCTTTCACGGCGATGACTGGAGCCTCGGAGCGGAAATCACCGGAAACTACGATCGCCTCGACGCCCCCGGACTTAAACTGGAAGACTACACCGTGGCCCGTTTCTTCGGCAGCTACCAGGTCTGCGACAACGTCGAAATCTACGGTCGTGTTGAAAATGCCTTCGATCAGGAATACGAAACCACCCGCGGATATCGCGCCTCCGGAACCGGAGCTTACGGCGGCGTCCGAATTGTCCTTGGAAAATAAGACGACCTAACAGGGTATACGCCCTGACATAACCCTGTTTGGCACCGCCCTGTTGAGTCTTTGACCCAACAGGGTTAACGTGTTTTATAAAGCTTCCCTCCGCCACAGCAGAGACTCTCGACTTTTTCTACATTTCACCTTTTACGGCGCGAAGCGCCACCCAGCCATGTCATCCGAACTCACTTCCGAACTTCAGAAAGCCCTCAAAGAACGTATCCTCGTCCTCGACGGGGCGATGGGGACCACGATTCGCGGCTACGGTCTCGAAGAAACCGATGCCCGCGGTGAACGCTTCGCGAAGAATGAGAAAGACCTTCTCAACAACGGAGACATCCTCTCACTGACAAAACCCGACATCATCGGCGACATCCACAAACGTTTCCTCGAGGCCGGTTCCGACATCATCGAAACCAATACCTTCTCCGGAACGACACTCGCTCAGAGCGAATTCTTCGTCGAAGATCCCCGCGAAAAGGGCACCGGCCGGAAAGATCCTGAATTCTTTCACGACAAAGTCTGCAACAACCAGTTCCTCCTCGATCTCGCCTGGGAAATCAACTACGAGTCAGCGAAACTCTGCCGCAAGTGGACCGACCGGATCGGAAACGAAACCGGCCGCAAACGCTACGTCGCCGGAGCGATCGGGCCGATGACGGTCTCCCTGACGAACTCACCCGACGCCGAAGACCCCGGATTCCGCGTCATCACCTTTGATCAGGTTCGTGACAGCTACAAACATCAGATTCGAGCACTCGCCGCCGGCGGAACCGACATCATGATGGTCGAAACCATCTTCGATTCGCTCAACGCGAAAGCCGCCCTCGTCGCTCTCCGCGAAGTCTTCGATGAAGACGGCGTCGAATACCCCGTCATCATTTCCGCAGCGGTCGGCCGCGGCGGGGAAACGATGATTTCCGCTCAGAAAGTGGAAGCAATGTGGAATGCGATGTCCAACATCAAACCACTCGCGATCGGACTGAACTGTTCTCTCGGCCCCGATCTCATCGAGCCGCACCTCGCTGAACTTTCCCGCGTCGCGGAAACTCACATTTCCGTGTATCCCAACGCCGGCCTTCCCAATCCACTCGCACCCACCGGATTCGATCTCAAACCGGACGACATGGGCAAATACCTCGGTGATTTCGCTGAGCAGGGCCTCGTCAACCTCGTCGGAGGCTGTTGCGGAAACACACCCGAGCACGTTGCCGCAATTGCCGAAGCCGCCGCAAAATACGCACCGCGGGAAATCCCCACGGCACCGGAGGCAATGCGTCTCAGCGGATCAGAAGCCTTCAATCAGGATGACAACAAAGGTTTCCTCATGGTTGGCGAGCGAACCAACGTGGCGGGATCTCCCCGCTTCGCGAAACTCATCAAAGAAGGCAAACTCGAAGAGGCCGTCGCCGTGGCACGACAGCAGGTCGACAACGGTGCACCTGTCATTGATGTCTGCATGGACGAAGGCATGATCGACGGGGTCGAAATGATGACCCGCTTTCTAAACCTGCTCGCCTCCGAGCCGGACGTCGCCGCCGTGCCAACGATGGTCGACTCTTCGAAATGGGAAGTCATCGAAGCCGGACTCAAATGCCTCCAGGGCAAAGGCATCGTTAACTCAATCTCACTCAAGGAAGGTGAAGACGCCTTCCGGGAAAACGCCCGCAAAGTGATGAAATACGGCGCGGCAGTCGTCGTCATGGCCTTTGATGAAAAAGGCCAGGCCGCCACCTACGAAGATAAAATCCGGATTTGTGAACGCGCTTACCGCATCCTCGTCGATGAAGTCGGATTCAATCCGCACGACATTATTTTTGACCCTAACATTCTAACCGTCGCCACGGGAATGGACGAGCACAACAACTATGCCGTCGACTTCATCAACGCGACCCGCTGGATCAAAGAAAACCTCCCCGGCGCGAAAGTGAGCGGTGGAGTCAGTAATATTTCCTTCAGTTTCCGGGGCAACAACGTCGTCCGCGAAGCGATGCACTCCGCCTTCCTCCTCCACGCCGGACAGGCCGGAATGGACATGGGAATCGTCAACGCCGGGATGCTCGAAGTTTACGACGAAATCGAACCCGAGCTCAAAAAGCTCGTCGAAGACGTCCTCCTCAACAAACACGACGGAGCCACCGAAGCGCTCATCGATTTTGCCGAGGAACTCAAAAACAAAGGCGCTCACAAAGTTGAAAAAGGCAGCACCGCCGACCTTGCCTGGCGTGATGCCCCCGTCGGCGATCGCATGACCCATGCTCTCGTCAAAGGGATCACCGATTTTATCGAAGAAGACACAGAGGAAGCCCGACTCGCTCTCGGGAAGCCGCTCAACGTCATCGAAGGCCCGCTCATGGACGGCATGAAGGTGGTCGGCGAACTTTTCGGCGCCGGTAAAATGTTCCTTCCTCAGGTTGTCAAAAGCGCACGGGTCATGAAGAAAGCCGTCGCCTATCTCGAACCCTTCATGCTCGCCGAGAAAAAGGAGGGCGAAGAGGACAAAGCTCCCGTCTTCCTCATTGCGACGGTCAAAGGCGACGTTCACGACATCGGCAAAAACATCGTAGGCGTTGTGTTAGGCTGCAATGGCTACAAAGTCATCGACCTCGGTGTCATGGTCGATTGCGACCGTATTCTCGCTGCCGCAGAGGAACACAAAGCCGACATCATCGGCCTCAGCGGACTGATCACCCCGTCACTGGACGAGATGATTTACAACGCCAAAGAGTTCGAGAAACGCGGCGTCAAACAGCCCCTTCTCATTGGAGGTGCCACGACCTCGCGTGCCCACACCGCGATCAAAATCAGCGAACATTATTCCCAGCCCGTCGTCCACGTCATCGACGCCTCTCTCGTCGTTGGAGTTTGTAACTCGCTCCTTTCAGAGAACCTGCGAACCGACTTTATCGAAGCGCACAAAATCGCCGAGCAGGACGCACGTGACAAGCACGCCAACAAAGGCTCCACTGCCGTCTACCTTCCCTACGAAGAGGCAAAGCAACAGCACTACAAAGTGGACTGGGCCGCCGCCGACATTGCGACCCCGGAATCGATCGGAGCTCACATCTGGGATCCCGTTCCACTCGAGGAAATCGTCGAGATCTTCGACTGGTCACCGTTTTTCCATGCCTGGCAGTTGCGCGGGGTTTACCCGAAAATCCTAACACACGAAAAACACGGCGAAGAGGCGACCAAGCTTTTCAACGATGCCCAGCGCATCCTCAAAGACCTCGTCGACAACAAACGCGTTCACGCACGCGCCACCTGGGGTGTTTGGCCCGCCCATTCCACCGGCGACGACATCGAGCTCTACACCTCCGAGTCACGTGACGAGGTCCTCACCACCTTCCATTTCCTCCGCCAGCAGAAGGAGAAAGTGAAAGCGGGAACGCCATTCCAGAGCCTCGCCGATTTCGTCGCTCCAAAATCAAGCGGTCGAGCCGACTACCTCGGAGCCTTCGCCGTCACCGCCGGAAACGAAGTCGAGGAGTATGCGAAGACTTTCCGCGACGCCGGAGATGATTACACCGCGATCATGATTCAGGCACTGGCCGACCGCTTCGCCGAAGGCCTCGCGGAATTGATCCACCGCAAAACGCGTCGCTTCATGGGCTTCGGCATCAACGAAGATCTCACGACTGAAGACCTCATCAAAGAGCGCTACCGTGGCATCCGCCCCGCTGCCGGTTATCCCGCTTCTCCCGATCACACCGAAAAAGGCATCCTCTGGGATCTCCTCGACGTCGAGAAGGCAGTGAACATGGAGATCACGACCAGCTACGCGATGTTCCCGCCAAGTTCCGTGAGCGGACTTCTCTTCTTCAACGAAGACGCCCGCTACTTCAACGTAGGCAAAATCGAACGCGACCAGCTCGAAGACTACGCCAAGCGAAAAGGCATGACGATGGAGGAAGCCGAGAAATGGATGGCGCCGAATCTGGCGGATTGATCAACGAGCCACCGGTAGCCATCCTTCCGGTGACCGATTTTCACAACAAAAACGATCAGCTCTTTATCCCGGATTTCGCAGATAACGCAATAGACACCAATTCGGATTCGATAGAGGTCATCCCCTTTCAACCTCTTAGCATTATGAGGAAGAGGGTCTTCAGCATGGTTAGCACCCTTCCCGGGGATTAACTCAACATCGCTCTTCCTAAGACCGCGAAGATCCTTTCGAACACGCTTTGAAAAGGCGACGCTATATCGTGCCATCCTGCTTTAGCAACTCAACGAAAGCCTCATAACCGACAGGTTCATCATCTTTTCTCTCTCGCCAAACTTTGAGGTCTTCCAAATCCTCCTGGAGACTCACTTTCAAGGCTTCGTTTACCAATTCCGACATGGATTGCCTGGTCTCTGCGGCCTTTAATCAAAGAGCCTTATGAATCGGTTCTTCCAAATACAGGGTCGCCTTGCTCATGCAGGGAGATTAGCGTTATGACGGCAAGGCCGCAAACCAGTAGCACGGACTTCGCTGGAAGCCTCAGCGCAAATCTTCTATAAATTAAAATCCCCCCCTCAATCCACAACTCAACCTGCAATGATGTTTCCCGTTCGTTTATCATTTCAACTCGCGATTTCTCCGGCTGAAGTAACTAACGCATCCCTTAAATCGTTTTTGCCTGACTTGAACATAGGCACTGAAGCAGATCTGATGAAGGCCGCGTCGGAATGGCCTGACGCAGTCATTCTCGTGAAGGACTGGAAGAATCAACTTCCTAATCTACGCTTGGAGTACCCCGTCGAAATCCACTTTCCACATTTTCCCGGCAGGATCGTTGGCAACGAAGCCGAAATGCGCCCCATTAAACTGGCTCTGCTGCAGCGGCTCAGCGCCTTCTTCGAGTGTGACGCAATCTGCTGCGCTGACGATTTTCACCGTGAAGATAAGGGCATACCCACATACTTACTGGAGGAAACTTTTCTCTGTCGACGTGGACAGGTGCTCTCAATGCCAATCAACGAATCTCTCGTCAACGAAGGTTACCGTCACCGGGACGGATGGCAGGCAGTCGAGGGGCTCCCATCGATTTTAGTGGATCACAGGGGAAAACTCATCGATCACGATAGCGCAGTCAGCGCTCTCGCCAACTGGATAGCAACCCGCGACCAGACCGCCCTGAGTCAACGGGATCTCACCGATTTGATTCATCCTGAACCGCCCATCGCCACACCGTGGGAAGATCGTCCCAAACCGACTGAGGCCGAAATCGAAGCAGAGATAGCCGAAGAATTCCCCACCGAGGAAGAACTCGATGAAGAAGACCGCCAGCTGACGACTCATTTTGAAAGACTCAATGCATGGGAACGAGGATTCGGAACTACGCCTGCAAAACAACTGCTTGAAGACGGAATTTCCCTACCACCTCCGGACCATCTCAAAGACGAGAAGTTGACTGAGAAACTATGGCAGGTCATTCGGGGCCTCGCGGAAAATCATATCTATTTGCAAAGCACGGACCATCTCAGCGATCGAGAGTTATACGTCTGGCTGTGGGAGAAAGCACTCAGCGACGACATCATGAGTGCAGCCGGCCTTCCCGACAGCGCCGTGCATTTTGATATTCTCGGCTCAGGCGACGAGGCGTCTAAAAATATCAGCCTGATCCACTACGATGACGCCGAACAACGCGCGGATTGGCACGCTTCCTGGCCTGACGATGAGATCCCCGCGCACATTGACCCTCCTCATGACCGGGACAGCCATCTGCCTCAGCGCGAAGACCAATGAGAAATTCCCCCGCTCGCTCAAATCCAAACCCGGGGCAGTATTCCTTGCGGGTTTGGTGATAATTGCTGACACCATTGTCAGTGGATAATCCTTCTAGCCCCTCGGTTGCACTACAACCCGATCATTCAAATCTAGGACAGCCGTCAGCGCATTAAGATCAGCCGCCCCCACATTGATGCACCCTCCGGTGACGCATTTTCCGATGCGGGCCTGGTCCTGTGTCCCGTGGATCGCGTAGGAATACCAGCGGAAGACGCCCTTATATTCACCGAAGTGAAAAGGTTGTTTCGCTGAAGAGTGGATTGGCGCGAGGCCGATGAATGCGTCGCCGTATTCCCCTCCCTTTCCATCACCGTCGAAGTCGATCGAACTCATCTTGAAAAATAAATTTTCCGCGAGCCACTCGCGGGATTTGCCGGATTCCTGAACGAGCTCATCAGTCATCTCAAAGCGATCGCTGGAAAGCACCGCATTGACCTCGAATTCACCGAGGAGTGAATAGCCTCCTTGAAACGCTTCTCCGGCGGGTAGGAATCCCTTTTTCCCGAAACCGACTGGAATACCCCCGGTGTCTCCGTCTTGCAGATAGAGACGACTTTGACCCGGATTGCCCTCATCAAGAACGATTCGGATCACAGCCTTTTCGCCCGCCTCAAGGAGGGATACCGCCCCCATCGATGCGGTCGCGACTGCCGGGAAAAACTCTCTGCGTTTCATCGACTTCACACTAACGCATCACGCCGGCAAATCAGGCAAAATAAGAATCGCATTGACTTAGTGTCACTTTTACACTTATATTTCGGCGTGAGTTTTACCTACGAATATCCCAGAGGAGCCCTGACCGTTGACTGCGTTGTTTTCGGCTTTGACGGTGGCGAGTTGAAAATCCTTCTGATTCAGCGCGGCGTTGCGCCGTTCAAAGGTGAGTGGGCCCTTCCCGGTGGCTTTGTCGGCACCGATGAGACACTCGATGAAGCGGCGCGCCGCGAATTGAAAGAGGAAACCGGATTGGACAACGTCTTTCTCGAACAACTCTACACCTTCGGAGCGGTGAATCGCGATCCACGCGAACGGGTCGTCAGTGTCGCCTATGTCGCGCTCGTCCAACCCGATGATTACACAACCGAAGCGCAAACCGACGCGGACGATGCCCGTTGGTTTCCCCTTTCAGAGATTCCAAAGCTCGCCTTCGATCACCGTGAGATCCTCGACACCGGGATTCAGCGACTGCGCGGAAAACTGCGCTACGAACCGATCGGCTTCGAGCTGCTCCCTGAAAAATTCACCCTGCCACAACTCCAAAAACTCTACGAAAGCGTCCTCAATGCCGAGCTCGATAAACGGAACTTCCGGAAGAAAGTTCTCAGTTTCGGCCTCCTCATTCCGCTGGACGAAAAACTCCGCGAAGGCCCTCACCGCCCCGCCCAACTCTACCGCTTCGACCCCGCAAGGTATGAGGCATTGAAGAACGAGGGATTTTTATTTGAGATATGAATACGGCAGCGCAACACAAAGCAATCCTCGGCTGCCTACTTGGAACGGCGGTTGGCGATTCTATCGGACTTCCATTGGAAGGCGTCCACCCACCTCGCGCAGAAAAACTCAAAGGCACCGAGACTCGGCACCGGCTTCTTTTCGGGCGGGGAATGCTAAGCGATGACACTGAACACACCCTGATGGTCGCAAACGCGCTATTGCTACATAGTAACAACCCTAAAAGATTCGAGAAACGACTCGCGACCTCTTTTCGCTGGTGGTTGGCATCACTTCCGGCCGGCATAGGTCTCGGTACGGCTCGAGCAATTATCAAGTTATGGTGCGGGTTTCCCACATCCAAGTCCGGAGTATACTCTGCGGGAAATGGAGCCGCTATGCGAAGCGCGATTATTGGAGTTCATTTCAACGAGGATGTAGCAAAGAGAGAAGAATTCGTCGTGACGTCATGCCGAATTACCCACACCGACCCTCGAGCGGAAGAGGCTGCAATCATCGTCGCCACTGCCGCAGCATGTGCATCCAGATCCGCGCCCACCAATGAGATATTGGAGACTATTGGCAAACTTGTCTTCAGCGATGAAATGAGAGAAGGCTTGCACAACCTCCATTCACACCTGGAGATGAACAGCACCGTTTCTGAGTTTGCCACACTGCATGGGAATCGGGGCATCAGCGGCTTTGCACCAAGAACGGTTTCCACTGCTCTTTTTGCATGGTTCCGGCACCGTGGAGACTTTGAAAAAATGATCAGTGAACTGCTCTCATGCGGCGGCGACACCGATACGGTCGCAGCCATTGCCGGAGGAATCGCGGGAGCGGATTGTGGCGAAAGAGGAATTCCAGCCGAATGGATTAACGGAATTTGCGACTGGCCGAGATCGATTCCCTACATCCGAAAGGTGGCCGACAAGTTCGCCGCTAACCCCACACCGCCCCCACTTCCAAAACTTTTCTGGCCCGCCATCCCGCTTAGAAATCTCTTTTTTCTTTGCGTTGTTCTCTGTCATGGCTTGCGACGACTCCTACCACCCTACTGAGATATGAACCACAAGACACCACTCCTCACCGACCTCTATCAGCTGACGATGGCTGCGGGTTATTGGAAAACAGGCAAAGCGGAGCAGGAATCCGTTTTTCATCTCTTCTTTCGCAAACTGCCATTCTCAGGAGGCTATGCCGTTGCCGCGGGGCTCGGTGACGTCATCGAGTGGCTGGAGAACTTCCGGTTCGCGAAGGAGGACATTGCCTACCTCGCGACATTGACCGGAAATGACGGCAAAGAACTTTTCAACGAAGAGTTCCTCGACTACCTCGCTAATTTGAAGTGGACCTGCAGCGTCGATGCGATTCCTGAAGGGACGGTGGTCTTTCCTCATGAACCTCTCCTCCGCATTCAGGGGCCACTTCTTCAGTGCCAGCTCGTCGAAACAGCCCTGCTGAATATCGTGAATTTTCAGACGCTCATTGCCACCAAATCAGCACGCGTCTGCGATGCGGCGCAGGGCGACGATGTTCTCGAGTTCGGACTCCGACGCGCTCAGGGGCCAAACGGAGCGGTCATGGCGAGCCGGGCTGCTTTCATCGGTGGCTGCGCCGCGACTTCCAACGTCCTCGCAGGCAGGAAACTGGGAATCCCCGTTCGCGGCACCCACGCGCATTCGTGGATCATGTCCTTCGACACTGAAGAGGAAGCCTTCGACGCCTACGCCGCGGTCATGCCTAACAATTGCATATTTCTCGTCGACACCTACGACACTCTCGAGGGCGTTCGCAATGCAGTAAAAACGGGTAAGCGGCTTCGCGAACGCGGTTACGAGGTTGCGGGAATTCGCCTCGACTCGGGAGACCTTGGCTGGCTCAGTATCGAGGCCCGGAAGATCCTCGATGAGGGTGGGTTTCCTCAGGCGAAGATCGTAGCAAGCAACGACCTCGACGAGCACCTCGTCCAGAGCCTCAAGCAACAGGGCGCCAAAATCACGGTGTGGGGTGTGGGAACACAACTGGTCACCGGTGGCGACCAACCGGCACTTGGAGGCGTTTACAAACTCGCCGCGATTCGCGACGAAGACGGTAACTGGGAGCCGAAAGTAAAACTGAGCGAGCAGGCCATCAAGGTGAGCAATCCCGGTTTGCAGCAAGTAAGGCGTTTCAGTCTCGACGGAAAGTTCTGTGGCGACGCGATATACGATGCCGAACACCCTTGCCCGGAGCCGATCGAAATCGCACACCCGACTGACCCGTTACGAACCAAAGTAATGCCTGACAAAGCAACCGCGAGCGACCTTCTCGTTCCTGTTTTTGAGAAAGGAAGCCTGATTTACCCGACTCCAACCTTACCCGAAACACAATCATACTGCCGGGAACAACTCGCCGCAGTTGATAAGAGCACAAGGCGCCTCGATCACCCGCACGAATACCCCGCCGGCGTTGAGCTCAGTCTTCACAGAAAGAAATTAGAACTGATTCAAAACTTGAGAGAGAAATGAACCCATCCACCCTTCTGCTCGTCGATCTTCAAAATGATTTCATGCCCGGCGGTGCGCTTGCGGTGTCCGGTGCCAATGAGGTCATTCCGATTGCAAACCACCTCATCGATCAGTTCGATCTCGTTGTCGCGACTCAGGACTGGCATCCAGCGGATCACGGCAGTTTTGCGTCCAATCACGAAGGCCACGACCTTTTCGATCAGGTTGAACTGAACGGGCTTCCGCAGACACTTTGGCCGACTCATTGCGTGCAAAATACAGGCGGTGCGCTCTTCGCCCCCGCGCTGAACACGGCGGGAATTGACCGCGTCTTTCCAAAAGGGACCAATGCGGCAATCGACAGCTACAGTGGGTTTTACGATAATGGGAAACGTGCTTCAACCGGCCTCAGTGAATGGCTTCGCGAAGAGGGCGTCACGGCGATCACGGTGATGGGCGTAGCGACCGACTATTGCGTCAAATTCACAGTTCTCGATGCGCTCACCGAAGGTTTTGCGGTCACACTGCACACCCCCGGTTGCCGGGGAGTTGATTTGCAGGCAGGCGATTGCGAAAAAGCGATCCGGGAAATGTCTGGGGCAGGCGCAACGCTGACCTGATCAGGCCGACGCCAGCTGCTTCGCGACATCTTTCGCAAAGTAGGTCAGGATCATATCCGCACCGGCGCGTTTGATGCCGATCAAGGATTCCATCGCCACTTTCTCTTCATCAATCCAGCCATCTTTGGCGGCGGATTTGATCATGAGATATTCACCACTGACCTGATAAGCCGCGACGGGAACATCGACGGCATCAGCGAGTTGCTTGATGATATCCAGATACGGCCCCGCCGGTTTCACCATGATCATATCAGCTCCTTCAGCGATATCGAGATCCGCTTCACGAAGAGCCTCACGGCGATTTGCCGGATCCATCTGATAGGTCTTTTTGTCACCCGCTTTAGGGGCGGAATCGAGCGCTCCGCGAAACGGTCCGTAATAGGCCGAGGCATACTTTGCGGTGTAACTGAGAATGGAAACGTCTTCGTGACCCGCCGCATCAAGCGCCTCGCGAATCGCTCCGACACGACCATCCATCATGTCACTTGGCGAAATGATATCCGCTCCTGCGTCGGCATGGCAAACTGCCTGCCGGCAAAGAATTGTCACGGTCTCGTCGTTCAGAATTTTGAGCTCACCGTGTTCATCGGCTCGCACAATTCCGTCGTGCCCGTCCGAATTGTAGGGATCAAGGGCAACGTCGGTGATGACGGCGAGATCAGGAAAAGCGCTCTTCAACGCCTGGATCGCTTTCGGGACAAGACCTTCCGGGTTATAACACTCGCTGCCTTCCGATGATTTCAAATTCTCTTCGATCTTGGGAAAGAGAACCACAGCCCGCACGCCGGCGGCATACGCCTCGCCCACTTCGCCGACGAGACCGTTCAATGTCCAGCGGTGGCAGCCCGGCATCGACTCGATCGGTTCATTGTCTTCCCCTTCGTGAATGAAGAGCGGGTAGATCAGATCCGACGGATTGAGCTGAACCTCGCGAACGAGACCGCGCACTGCCGGTGATTTGCGATTCCGACGTGGCCGGATCGGTAGATTTAGCTTTTCGGACATAAGTCGTATCCTTCCTTGGTATCTTTCAATTCCCAACCGGCTTCTGCGATTTCGTCGCGGAGTCGATCGGCCGAAGCCCAGTCTTTCGCCTGCTTCGCAGCAAGTCGCTCTTCCGCCATCGCACGAATGTTTTCGGGAACATCGCCTCCGGCACTTTCCTCCTCAACCGGAAGCTCCAGTCCGAGTCCCTCAAGAACCACATGAAGCCCGCGCCATTCGCGACGGGCTGCCGCCGCATCGAGATCCGCAGGCTTGATCGCTTTCATTGCGGAAAAGATCTGCCCGAGACAGTCGGGGGTGTTGAGATCATTTTGCAAAGCAGCAAAGGCATCTGCAAAAGCGCCGGGGTCTTCAAATGTTTTTACGGTTTCAAAATCCAGATCATCGTCAGTAACGCCCGCCTTTTCAGCAAGGGCCCGCTCGAAGCGTGCGATTTTCTGCAGAGCCTGCCGCGCTCCAAGCAGGGCCGGAAACGTTTCTTTTCCATCGGCATCCCGCGCCACAAAGTTCATTGATTGCCGATAACTTGCCGAAATGAGGACGTAGCGAAGCTCTGCTGCCGAAAACCCTTTTTCCGCAAGCTGATCAAGGGTGTAAAAATTATTCGCACTCTTCGACATTTTCCCCCCGTCGACGAGCAGGTGCGTGAGGTGAAACCAATGATCCGCCATAGTGTGGCCGGTGCAGGCCTCACTTTGGGCGATCTCATTTTCGTGATGAGGAAACACCAAATCGACGCCTCCTGAATGCAAATCGAAGGTATCACCCAAATACTCGCGGCACATCGCCGAGCACTCGAGGTGCCACCCCGGACGCCCCTGTCCCCAGGGACTTTCCCAGAAATTCTCGCCATCTTCATCGCGCCGGCCCTTCCAAAGAACGAAATCCGAAGCCGAGTCCTTATCATACTCGTCATCCGACATCACTCCGGAAGCCCCTTCTTTCAGCTCACGCTGATCCAGGCGCGACAACCTCCCATAGCCGTCAAAACTGGAAATCTTGTAGTAAACCGACCCATCCTCACTGGCGTAGGCATGCCCCTTGGAAACAAGGTCTTCGATCATCGCAATCTGGTGCGGAATATGCTCTACCGCACTCGGCTCGACATGAGGGCTCAAAAGATTCAATCGACCACAATCCTCGTGAAAACGATCCCGCCAGAAATTTGTAAAATCAGTAAGTGTCTTCCCTTCGCCCTGAGAGTCGCGAATCGTCTTGTCATCGACATCCGTAAGATTTCTGACGTGAAAAGCCTCCATCCCGGAAAGCTCGACAACACGTCGAAAAACATCCTGAAGGACGAAAGTTCTGAAGTTTCCAATGTGAGCAGGCCCGTAAACTGTCGGGCCACAGCAATAGAAACGGAAAGTTTTACCGTCCCGCGGAGAAATTTCGCGAATTTCACGGGACATCGTGTCAAAAAGTTTCAAAGCTGACATAAGGTATCACCAGACCGCCGGAAGCCCCGTTTTGCAAGAGTTTCAGCAGAATTATAATCAAATTCAGATACCTCGATACTTCCAAATAACCATAAAATTCGCATAAGTGAGACTCAGTTAATTTACTTTTAGTCTTTCCTGAGAAGAAAAAATCGAGTATGTTTCGCCTCCTCTTATTCTTTCCCGACAACAAACAGAGATGACTTTAAAGCTCGTAGTGACAACCAACGTCAACGGTGACGTATTTGAACTTGTCCTCAAGAACGCAAAATACGGCGTTGGGCGTCGTCATGACAATGATTTGCGCATTAAGGAAACCTATATCTCAGGGTATCATGCAGAGCTGAACCGCAACAGCGACGGAGACTACGAATTGAGCGACCTCGGTTCCAGCAATGGCACCTTTCTGAACGGCAAGAAGGTAGAGGGTCGCGAAATTGTCAAAGCAGGCGATTTCATAAAATTTGGAATTCTGAAAGTTGCGGTAGCAGAACACACCGGAAGAAGTCCCAAAGTGGTTTCGCTGAAGGACCGGGCGGCATTCTCGAGAAAATCGGAAGGAGTGACCTCCTCGATCACTCCGGAGAGCAGCACAGGCCTCGTCGGAACAATGGATTCCCCGAGCCCCTCACCAGTGGGCGGCAAAGGAAAAGAAGGACCATCCCCCGACGATTCGGTCATAGCAGAGCTGAAAACGCAGCTTAAGAAGACAGAGGAACGTGCCGACAAGCTGGACAAAGAAGTCGCGAAACGAAACGAGGAAATTGAATCGCTTCACGCGAAAATCACCGAGGCAAAAGCTACTGCGGAGAACGCCGAATCTGAGCTGAAAGTATCGCAGAAGGACGCTGATAAAGTCAGCGAGTTAGAGGCCAGGCTCGCCGAACTGTCGTCCGAGGTTGAAGAAAGCAAAAACAAGTCATCTGATCTCGCCAAGGAGCTCGCTACGGCGACCGCCGCACTCGCCGCCGCTGAGAAACTTTCATCAAAGGAATCTTCAGACAGGGACGAAACCACGAAGAAACTGTCTGAAGCCCGCAAGGAGCTGGAGACAATTTCCGCCGAGAAGGTCAAACTGGAAGAAAAACTGGCTTCAAGCGAGAGTGCTCAGACGTCTTCCTTAGAGGCGGCATCGAAAGAGCTCACCAGCGCCAGAGAGGAAGCAGAATCACTCCGCAAGCAACTCGCCGATCGCGAAAAAGCGGAAGCAGACCTCAGCAGCAAACTTTCCGACACCGCAAAGTCCGGCGAATCCCGGATCGCGGAGCTCGAATCCAGTCTCAAGGCATCTCAGGCAAAGGCCGGTGACCTTGAACAGTCGCTCGAAAAGTTGAAAAGCGAAGTCGGCGACTCCTCAAGCACTCTCCAAAACCGCGACAGGGAGATAGAAGACCTGAAAGCGCAACTCGCCGATCGCGAAAAAGCGGAGCTCGACCTCAACAACCAACTTTCCGATACCGCAAAGTCCGGCGAGACCCGGATCGAAGAGCTCGAGTCAAGTCTCCGGGCGGCGGAATCAAAGAAAGACGAGCTGGAACAGTCACTGAAGGAAGCAACAGACACCCTCAATGACAAACTCGCCCGGGCAGAAGCGGAAGCCGCAAGCAAAGCCGAGAGCGAAGCGAAGGCTCTCGAGCAAATCGATCTCCTTACCGCTGAATCCGAAGCGTTGAAGAAAAGCCTCAGCGGAAAAGATTCCGATCTGAAAGCCACTGCCGCTGAAGCAGCCAAAGTGGCGGCGTTGACGGCGACTATTGCTTCACTCACAAAAGATCGCGACAAAGCGAAGGAAGAAGCAAAGAACACGACACTTTCACTGAAGGAGTCAGAGAAGTCTTTGCAGGCAACGCAAAAGGACCTCGCTGCAAAACTCAAAGCAGCCGAAAAAGAGAATCTCAAACTCAGCAAGGCAGTCGAAAAATCCGAAGCGACACTCTCGAGCCAGCAGGCCGAGGTCGTAACCTTGAAAGCCGATCTTTCTGAGAAAAGCAAAGTCGCGCTATCCGCATCAAAGGACGCAGCGCGCCTCACCTCTCTGACAACTGAGTTGGAAGATCTCAAAGGAGAACTCGAGGCGACCCTCACAAAACTCGACGAAACCACCGCCTCTGAGACAACGGCAAAAGAGAATGCCGCCGCAAAAGAAGTGGAAGTGGCTGACTTACACGAAAAGCTCGAAACCCTCACTAAAGAGCAGACCACTCAGATCGGGAAACTGAAGACCGAGCTGGATGCTGCGAAATCCGAAAAAGAACAGTCAGTTTCAGCTTTGTCCGAAATTGAAAAGGAGAAAGCAAAACTCGAGTCAGGTGCTGAATCTGAAATCGAGGCTCTCCGGAAAGAGCTGGAGGAAGCACGGACCGAGCTGAAATCAAAAGACGAAGCGGTTTCCTCCTTTGAGCAAAAACTTTCCGCAACCCGCGACGAATTGAAGTCCACAGGGACAGAGCACGCGAACACTCTCGCTGAGATTGCCGCACTGACTCTGGCGCTCAAGTCAGCCGAGACCGAGCGGGACAATCTCGCTGAAGTCGAGACGCAGCTTAAATCGACCAAAGAAGAGCAAACGAAGCTCCTCGAGGAACGGGATACCCTGCAAGCAGCCCTGAAGGCTGCCGAAGCAACCCGTGCCGAACTTGAGACCACGCAAGAGCGACTCAAACAAATTGAGGACGAACGCAATTCGCTCTCTGATTCCCTTTCCAAAGTCAAAGAATCCAGTTCGAGCAGTGAAGAGAAGGCGGCTGAACTTTCCTCCAAACTCAGTTCTGTTGAAAGCGATCTGGCCACAGCGAGAGAGCAACTTGAGAACGATGCCAAGGCTCTTGCCGCCGCGAAGTCGGAAACGAACGCACTCAGGGTTGATCTGAAACGCGTAAAAGATTCAGCAAACCAGTCCGCCGAGGAGATTGAAAAAGCTCTCACTTCAGAGTTGGAGGCGTCCACCCGCGAATTAGCTGCAACAAGGGAGAGAGCGACGAAAGCTGAAGCGGACCTGAAAGCGCTCACAGAAGAGAAGAAAACGCTGTCCGCCGATGTCGAAAAGACCCGGGAGGAAGCCCTGCGACTCAAAACGCATCACGATGACCTTTCGAAAAACCTCGGCCGACTTCAGGCTGAGTTAAGTCAGGAAACCGTTAGCAAGACACAACTGGAGAAAGATCTCGAAATCGCCCGTGCGAAGAACACCCAGCTTCTCACCGATACCGGGAATCTGCAGGAAGCGCTTGAAGTAAAGAAAAGGGAGCTCTCTGAAAAAGATCAGGAACACGCCCGTAACGAGAGCGTCACGGTTCAGCAACTGAAACGCCAATTGGGAGACACCGAAGCGAACCTCAAGAGTATCGAGGAAAAATCCTCTCAACTCCTGAAAGAGAAACTTTCGCTGAGCGGAGCATTTGAGAGGCTCAAAGAGCAACTTTCCAGCAGCGAAATAGCAGCCGGAGAAAGCGCGGCCCGAGAGGAGGAACTGATTCACAGCAAGAGTGCACTCGCCCGCCGACTTGAGAAAGCCGAGGCAAGCAACAGCGAACTGGCAGCAAGGATCAAAGAGGAAGCGACCGCCTCACTCGCCAATCGGAATCTTGTCGAGAAACTGGAACTCCAAATTCGCGAAGACGAATCCGAAGCTGTTGCAGAAGAGCAGGCAATCAATCGCGAGCTCGAAAAGGAAATACGCTCTTTGAAGCGGGAGGCAAATGAAGACGAAAGAGTTCGTGACGGGCTCCAGGCTGATTTGAATGCGCTGCGGGAGGAGAAGCGAATCGTGGACGAGAGAATCCTCGCTGCCGACGAACAGATACTCGAGAATGAGAGTGCGCTTACTTCGATGAGGTCTCTCCTTGAAGAAAATGAGAAAAAGCGTTCCGAACTCGTATCGGAACTGGCAGACAGCAAGGCACTGTCCGCCAATCACGAGAAGATTGCCGGTGAGTTGCGTGAAGAACTTGCCGCCACGATCACCCGGTTTCAAACCAATGAAGCAGAATTGCTTCAGAAACACGGAATGGAAATTGATGCGCTCGTAGCAGAAGTCCGTTCCGAAAAGGATGCCAAAGAGAAGCTGGCATCAGAACTGGAAAACACCCGTGTTGGACTCTCCGAGGCACTTCGCAACTCCCGTGAAGAAAGCGAACGGGCTCAGACCAGACTGATCGCCGAAGGAAATGCGAAACTCTCTAAAGTTGAGGACGAACTCAGCGCTGTCATTCAGTCACGCAGCGAGATAGAGAAATTCCGGAACGAGCTTGAGGATGCTTTGAATGATCGTGATGAGAATATCGAAAAACTCTCCGAACATATCGAAGACCTGGAGCTGCAACTGAAAGACGAGCAGGAATCGCGCAATGGAGTTCTTGCAGACCTGGACACGACTCGAGCCGGGTTTTCCTCAGTGCTGCAGGCAAACTGGAATCACCTGAGCGAAGCAAGAGACCTTCTCGCCGAAGAGAAAAATTCGAGACTGAATGCTGAAAAAGAAGGCAGTGATTTGCGGATCAAACTTGAAGCGCTTCGCGAAGAATCGAAAGCAAACCGGGAACGCTACGAAGGAGAAATCCGCAATTGGGAAGATCGCTACGATACTCTTCGCGAAGAGAAACTGACTCTGGCGAGCGAAGATGCAAACCTTCAAAAAGTTCGAGAACAAATCCTCGAAGCGACCACTCAAAAACGTGAGATCGAAGGCGAACTTACAAAGCTCACCGGAGAAATGTCTACTTACGAGGAAAGACATCACGATTTAAAATCGCAGACCGAGAAGCTCGTGAGCGAGCGTGAGGAACTGAAGGCCGGCCTTAATAAAGGTCGCAGTGAACTCGAGGCTCTTCAGAAGCGCGCTTTCAATTCTGCACAACAGGAGAAAAAGCTCACCGATACGATTCGTTCAGCCGAAGGCCGGATTGAATCATTGAAGAAACTGGAAGGCCAGATGGAGCAGATCGTGGAGAGAAAGCGTCAGGAAAATATCCTCAGCCGCAGTGGCGTCTTCAGCGACAACGCCGAAGCCGTTGTCCTGAACGGCGACTTCTCACAGGAGGAATTCTACAAGAAGCTCATCGGGAAACTGGATCTACTCGATGATCTCACGAAGCGATACGACAACAAGTGGCGTTACCCTAAAGTGGCAGACCAATTGAACCTGTTGAAACGAAGCTTTCTCGACTTTCTGCAGGATCATTCAGTCAATCAGTTCGATCTTGAGCCGGGAACTGTTCTCTCCGTTGAACAGAGAAAACGCATCAAACTGGTTCCAGTTCACGAAATGGTCGGTAAAAAGCCGATCACAAACGGAAGCGGCAACGGCAAGAATGGCGGTTCATCAAAAGTCATCGAAACAGTGAGACCCGGCTACGTTTACCGGATTGGATCACGCGACGTCGTGATTCGAAAGGCCGAAGTCGTAGTCGCCTAGATCCCGGGGACCATTCTAAACGCCTAACCACCAAGAGTTTACACAATTACAATCCATAAATTTAATAACCCTTACGTTTATTAAACATTTCCAAATTTCCTCCTCTCATGTCAGACAACCATCCTAAATATGTCGGAATCGATCTGGGCACCAGTACCTCGGCCCTGGCTCATGTACGCTCCGATGGCAATCCTGAGATCGTCCCCAACGCAGACGGCGAACGACTCACTCCTTCAGTCGTCTTCTTTGATCAATTTGAAGGGGTAAAGTTAATTGGTTCGTCGGCAAAGGACGGCGGAGATCCTGAAAGGACGGTTCGCCACATCAAAAAGCATATGGATGACCCGTCCTTCGTAGTCGAAATCGATGGCGAGAGATGGACACCGACTGAGATATCCGCGTTGATTCTTTCGAAGCTCAGAAAAGAATGTTCAAAGCTGATCGGCGACATCCAGGATGTGGTAATCACGGTTCCGGCCAACTTCAACGAACTCGCAAGAAAAGCCACTGTGACAGCCGGAAAACTCGCCGGACTGCATGTAAAAAGGATCGTCAACGAACCAACTGCCGCCGCACTCTATTACGCTCACACCAAAGCGATAAAAGGCCGCGTTCTCGTCTACGACCTCGGAGGGGGAACACTTGATATTACGATTCTCGACATCGAGGGCGACACGGTAGATATCCTTCTCAGCGAAGGCGCGCGCCACTTAGGCGGTTCCAATTTCGATGACATCCTTATCGATCTCATCGGTCAGAAATATCGGGAGCAAAACGGAAAGGAACTTATCTTAAGCGATGTTCAGAGACGGCGTCTTCTATCTACGACTGAAGACACGAAAAAGCGTCTCTCCAAACTTAACATGGTGTCGGAGAAAATAGGCGGCGAAGATTTCGGTCTCGCCGAGGTTGAACTGACCCGTGACTCATTCGAGGATGCGATTCGCAGACTTCTGACGAGAACGGTGATGCTCGTCGAACAGGCGCTCGATAACCTCGATCTCCTCCCTTCCGATATCGATCACGTCGTTCTCGTGGGCGGTTCAACGCGGATCCCCAAAGTTCAAACACTGCTCGAAAAGCAATTTGGTAAACCACCAATTTCCTGTGGGAATGTCGATGAGTGCGTCGCCCTTGGAGCAGCACTTTTCGCTCAACGTGCCCGTCGTGTTTCAGAAGTCTGCAATCACAGCTACGGTACACTGGCGATCATTGAGGATGCCGCAACCGGTGTCGCCCGGGTCCAGAACTCAGTTGTCATTCCGAAGAACACGCCTATTCCCTGCTCAATGTCCCAAACCTACGTGACATCTGAAGACAACGAAGAACTCATTGAGGTCGAGATCACTCAGGGCGAAGACCTCGATCCCCGCTACATTGATGTTCTCGGAAAAATTACGCTGCGAGTTCCACCCGGCCGGCCTGCAGGATGTGAAATCACGGTAACCTACAGCTACGACGAAAATCAGCGTGTCCGCGCGCAGATTTACGATGAATCATCCGGACTCCGCAAAGACATCGCGATTGAATACAAAGGAGAAGGCGTCCTCGGTGAAGAAGCGATTGAACGTAAATCAGCCTATCTCAAACAAGTCAAAATTGCTTAACCATTTCAGACTATGATCAAGAAATTCTTTAAATGGCTCGCCCCGTCGCCGAAAGACATCAATCCCCAGGTGGGCGGGATTTTCGGAAACATGACTCCGGAAGCGCTGTGCGGAATCGACCCCTCACAAATGGACAAAGAGGAAATACGTAAGCAACTGGCAATGCTCTATAAAAGACACAACCAGGCAGCAAGCTCCCTGAACCCTGAACTCCGCGACGAAGCCGAAGAGATGCTCGACGCCATTGTTCATTGCCGCGAGAAATACGTCGACTGACACCCCGCCATCTTTCCCCTGCCGAAAAGCGGAGAGCCCCCGCCTACATCGAAACCATCGAATTCAAAAGCCTACCCGGCCCGCTCAACCCTCCTGCCCCGCACTCCTGAGACCGCGAGAAAAGAGCTGACTCAAAATTTTACAGCCCTCACCTCTTCAAGATAGGCAAGGAGAGCTGGATAAAACTCGAGGAAATGAGCCTCCATTTCCCCGATATGAGGAATGACTATTTCGCAGGCGCCCCAAACGGGGATCAAGACCTCCGAACGACACGAAACCCGATTGATGGTTTCATCGATTCCCAGAATCGTCTGATAATTCAAAAGCCATTTTTCAGAGATCATCCCTTCAATAACATCACGCGCCTCCTTCGGCGCCTGATGAAGAACGCTCTCCAAATCCCTGTGAATCGAATCCACCGCTTTCTCAAGCGAGACACCTGAGAAACGCTCCCAATGCTTACTCAGGAAGTAATCGTAAAAGATGTCGATGATAATCCCTGCAAAACGACGCAGCTCCACAGGGAGAAGCCCCCGGCTTTTCTGCCAGACAGGATGATTATCCGTAAAAGCATCGACGTAGCGATGCTCCATAACCCCTTGCCACACGGGAACTGAGAAACGATCATCCCAGGGGTTTCCCTTCACAAAATCACCCAGGAGATTTCCTAAGCGGGAATCAGGCGTCGGTTCGGCAAGGTGAAGGTGAGCGAGAAAATTCATCTAAAATTCTCTCCCCGCTTCCCGATAACCTGCGCCTTAAAAAAAACCACTTGAGCCAACTCTTTCCGGAAACACCCGGCCCGCACAATGGACTATCTCCCGTTGAATGGATTCAAACTCTCCTGAATTGATCCATCGGGCATCAGAACGTGAGGCCCCTTGCCGTGAAAGCCGCCGCGTTCAATCACCCATGGCTGATTCCATCGAAACGGAGTGGCAGGATGCTCATCAAATCGCGTCGGAATGTAGGACCCCATATACTTTCCCTTATCCTTCCCTTTCGCTTTCTCCTCCAACAACCTCCGCTCAAGTGCGCGATCTGAAGGACACAACCAAGTGTCCCTGTTTAAACCGTGGTCTTCCGTAATCGTTACCCAGAACTCGAAAAACTCCTCCTCCGAATGATCCCACTTTTCCGCATCCATCTGCGGCCAATGCCCCACTTCCTGGATATAACTCATGATGCCGGAATGGATCGTCCTCATGTGAGAGAGGCATTTCGCCTTCTTAGCTCGATTCATATAGGTTGAGGTAAGAGGAACGACAACCCCTAACAAAGTCAAAACCATGGCAACAACCACGATCAGCTCGAGCAGGGTGTATCCACGGAAGCCGCGACCGGGATACCCAGAGGCTTCGCCCACTGCACCAGGCTGATTCACTGCGACATTCATATCTGCATCCTTCATTACCAAAACAAAAAAGGGAGGCCGCGTGAAAACGTCCTCCCCTCGAAATTGAAGATTAAATCCTCGACGCGCTTATAAGCCAAACGTGATCTGAGACGAAACTTTAGATCCAAAAATTGTGAAACTGAACGAATCGGCGCTCGCCACATCATTTGCGAATCCCGAACCCTGGAAACTTGATGATGGAAGTAACTCGCCTGTATTCAAAAGAGTGGCCTGGAATGAAGAATCAAGAACACGAGTACCGGCCCCACGCTCTGTCGCATTACCCACGGCAGCAACGAGGCCCAGTGCCGAGTTAACCGTTCCTGAAGTTCTTCCGAAATAAGAAACACCCTCGTAATACCAGATATTGCTCGCAGGTGTCTCGTTCAATCCGAAACCACCGATGAAAATATTACCGGAGTTGATAGCGGGAACCACTGCGTCAGTGAGACTTCCGATCGAGTTAAAGTTTTCCAAACCGGGAACAAGAGTTAAACCTGTATCCAGATCCTGAGATCCTCCAAAATCGTTGGCTACCGTAATCCGGAAAATGCCAATCGCATTCGGGCCTGTTGCGATCCCTTCGTAAACCCCGTCATCTCCTGACTCACCGAAATACGAGTTATTACTGAACGGCCCGCCAATCCACGCGTAGGTGTTAAACGTTGGCGCCAGAACCAGAGCACAAAAAACAGCGATGATTTTTTTCATAAGGTTTAAAGAGTGAATACTTTGGAGAGAGGAGACTCTTTTTTGAGATGTTTCGCAAGCAAGAAATAATATTTTTATACTTAAGAAAACCAAACTATTTGGGTTCTTTCATCGCCTCGAAGGCACGCTCAAACCGGCTAATCAAATCCTCGGGATCCTCAAGTCCAACCCAACCCCGGATCAGATCAGATGTCGCCCCGCGCTCCGCGGCCCAATCGAGTTCATTGTAATGGGCCAGCAGGGTGTAGGGGCAGACGAGACTGAAATCCGTCCCAAGACTGGGCCCTTTTGATATTTCCAGGGCATCATAAAACCGCTCCAGCGCAGCCTGCTCTCCCTTCAGGCGCATTGAGAAAAGCGCTCCGTAACCACCATCGGAACGGCGCACCTCGTCATAATTCTCTCTGCAGCAATGATCGGGATACCAGAGAGCCTCGATTTCAGGTCTTTCACGAAGCCAGCTGACCAGCTCCTGCCCGTTCTCGTTCGTCGCTCTGACACGCTCCTCAAAATGGCGGGAATTGATTTCCAGAGTGATCGCATCGCGGGCGAAGAGCGGGCTCGCCGACTCTTCCAATGCGAGATCCTCTTTCAAGACAGCATAAAAAGGTGAAGCAGGATTTAAAATCACCGCTCCGGCCGCGACATCTCCGGCGCCGGAGAAAAGTTTCGTCAGGCTGGTCGTGAGAACATCCGCGTAGAGAAATCCGTTTACATTGACCGAAGTCGCTACCGTATCGTCGACGATCAGCGGGATTTCCTTCGCTCTCAAAATGGCCAATATCCCTTTGAGGTCTGCCGTTTTCAGCAATGGATTGCTTGGCAGCTCTGTATAAACGCCGGCAGCTTCGCCCCCCTCTTCAAACCACTGGCTGACCTCATCCAGCCCTCCACTTGTGGTCATCGAAAAATCAATAACGCCGCCGTCACCAAACTCCTCCTGCATCTTAAAAGAATCGAGGTAGGGAAATTCGATCTGAATCGTAGGAGCCGCCGGCTTCCTCGCGAGAAGGAGACGGTGCACCGCGAAAATGGCCGCCATCCCGGAGGAAAAGAGAAACACATCCCCTTCAGAAACATCCTCATGAAAGCCGGCGAGCCGCTCTTTTAGAATCTGAAGCGCCTTTCCGCCAGCCTCGACCACCTCGTCCTCAAGAGGCCCGTCCGTCAACGCCGACTCAGCCAGCCGACTGCTCACTATTTCCCCGCCGTGCTGCCAGCATTTCCACGCGATGTCATAGGCGCTTTCATCGAGCAGGAGAACAGTCAAATCCCCCCATCCATACGACTCCAACCGGCATGAAGTTTCCCTGCGGCGTTTCACGTAGTCCGCACAACGCCAGGCCGCAGCGAGCGAAGGAAAGACAATCGCGACTTCGTCTTTCTTCGCGAATTCCTTCTGAGCAGCGAGAAACAATTCCGCAACGAAAGGGTGCAGAACAAAGCGGGGGTAGCCGCATTCAAAGGTCTCAATGACATCGGGATCCCCCTCTTCGTACCCGATCACATCGCGCCATCGGGGCAGACAGACCGACACGGCATGATCACTGTCAGGAATCGCAAGACCGAGATCTTCGGGGCGACAAAACGGTTTCGTAAACGGATCGCGCATTATCAGGAAGGAAGAGCGTTTTTCACATCCTCAATGAGATCGGCGACCGTTTCGATTCCAACTGAAAACCGCACCAGCGAATCCGTAATCCCCACGGCTTCCCGCGTCTCTTTCGGAACGCTGGCATGCGTCATCGACGCCGGATGGCAGCATAGAGACTCCACCCCGCCGAGACTCTCGGCCTTCGGAAACAGGGTTAAGCGATCGAGAAAGGCCTGCGTCTCTTCAAGGCTCATTCCGAAATCCACCGTAACAATGCCTGAGCCGCCACTCATCTGGCGCTTCGCGATTTCATACTGAGGATGAGACGGAAGAAAAGGATAACGAACGGTGACGGCACCTGTCTCCGACTCAAGAAACTCCGCGAGAGCGAGAGCGTTGGCACTGTGTCGCTCCATCCGAATTGCCTCCGTTTTCGCCCCGCGGAGGGTGAGCCAGCAATCCATCGGCGAGGGCTGAAGCCCGAGTGCCTTCTGGGCAAAAACCATTTTTTCCTGCCAGGTTTCGTCGTTGGTGCAAACCGCCCCGACGAGCGCATCGGAATGCCCGTTCGTGTATTTCGTGAGTGAAATCAGGGAAAGATCGGCCCCGAGCTCAATGGGGCGCTGCAGATAACTGCTCGAAAATGTGTTATCAACGATGAGCGGTGCCCCCGCCCCATGCGCCACCTCAGCGACCTCGGCGATGTCGATAATTTTCAAATTAGGATTCGTTGGCGACTCGATCCAGACCAGAGCGGGGTTACTCGAAGCGATCACTTCGCGATAGGACGCCTCTGTAAAATCGACGTAGCGAACCTCAACGCCGAACTTGGCGAAGACCTGGGCAAAAAGGCGGAAGGTGCAGCCGTAGATATTCTCCTCAGCGACGACGACATCCCCGCTTTTCAAAGTCGAAACCACCGCAGTGATAGCGGAAACGCCGCTGCCGAATGAAGTGCAGAACTGCGCCGACTCCAGAGTCGCAACAGTGCGCTCGAGGAGTCGGAAATTGGGATTCCCCGATCTCGTATAATCAAAGCCATTCGGGTTGCCGTATTCAAAAGTCGAGGTAAGCCACACCGGAGGTGTAACCGCTCCGGTCTCCCCGACGTAATCTCTCCCCGAATGAATGGCGCGGGTTTCAAAGCCTTTTGACTCTTTATTGCTCATGTATTCCCGAATCAACAGGGTTAGGTCTTACAGTCAACCCTCTTAGGTGTCATATTCTGCAATCCTGCTTGCCATTTTACAACCGCTTCTGGCACACTCCCCTCCCGTGAAATTCAACTCCTACCCGACGCCGCCGCATTTGTTCAGACAATACGAGAATGGCGAGATCAGCCGCGAAGAACTCCAGGCGACGATGGCCCTGCACGCCCGCGGTCTCATCGAGGAAATGGAGGAGGCGAACAAAAATCCGAAAACCTCCTACCTTGAGCGACTCAGGAATCACGCCGCCGTTCGCAAAATCGTCAAGAAACACGGCCGGGCTGTTCTCCGCGAATCGCTCGCGGTACTCGGAGACATCGCCGACTTTCCGCCTGCGCAGATTCTCTGGAACGCCAGTCATGGCAGCGTCCCGCTGCATTGTTTCATCCGGAGCCGGATCGAGCCCGTTTTCCGAATCACACGCTTCGATGTCCAGCCCATGTTCTTGACCATGGAAGTTGAATACGGTGCTCACGCCAAAGACAGAACAACGCGGGAATCATTCCTCCTGCAGCGGAACGCCGCACTCAAACTCGAACTCGCCGAGCGAATTCAGCTCTGAGGCGGAACTCACTCGAACTCAAGCTTCAGCTCCGGATTCTCTTCAATTTTTGCGAAAGCGAGAATCGCATCATGATCTTCGATATCGATGACCTGCGCCCCTTCGCTGCTGAGCCCCTCACAAATTTCCTCAGCCGCCTGCGCGCACTCGGGGTCGGAGGATTTTTTCGCGACGAATAGAAAGGCCTCCGGCAAACTTCCAATCGATTTGAGGCGCTTCACCTTGGAAATCCACTCATCGCCGTGCATGTAAATCTTGGTCGGTGATGAATGCGCAAGATTGATCGGCTTGATCGCTTTTTCCGGAGTCTCCCTCCCTTTCGGAGTAAAGGTGAGAGGAATTCCAACATGGTAGGCATCCGTCCCGACCCAGGAGGATTCCTTATAAAAGCGGTCCATGTTGTGAGCATGAAGAAGACGCTTAATGTCGCGCGTCAGCTTTTTCTCCTCGTAGTCAGCCGGAGTCAGATTCCAGTGTTCAACGTAACGGCCGTAGACATCCTTCAAACACTCATCGACGTCATTCGTGAGTCGAGTGCCTTGAGAGGCATAGAAAAAGGGAGATCCCCGCAGCGAAGTGAGTCGCTTGAAAAGATCGTTGTCGCCTTCACCAACGAACAAATCGCTCTGCGCGGGATGACTCCTGCCGGCCTGCTTCGCATCATCCGCCCAGAGATTGGTTTCGATGGAAAGCGCAGCAAGCTCGCTCTCAAGGCGCTTCAAACCCGAGCGGTAAATACTCAGATCGATCTCGGGAAAGCATACCGAAATCCGTTTCGTTTTTAGAGGCGAGAGCAGCCGGTAGCTAAGGTAGCGACTCCTCGCCTCGACCGCAACAACCCCGACATTCACAAACTCGCCAATTTCGGCGTAGGGCCGGAATCCGATCGCTGCGTAATTAATGACTAATTTCATGCCGGTGTTAATGGGGAAGGATCCCCTCGATGTCGTGCTCCGGTTTGATCAGTTGGGCTTCGATCATTTTGCGATCGAACGAAATGCGGGAACTCCCCGACTCATCGACGAGCCAGCTTTCCGGAATCTCCTCCCAGAGCTTTCCGAGATTGTAGATCGTCGACTCGAAGCGGGTTCTCCACTTTTTGAAAAACTTCTTCTCAATGAAAGGACGTGAATCGCGAAAGGCGTGCTCCCGCTTGAAAGCATCACCATCAAACTCCGGATCGAGGCAGTGACTGTGATCAATGAGATAAACCCCGTTGAGAAGTGGATCCCACAACAGATTGGAATCACCGCCGAGGAGATCCAGCCGCCGGTTGGAATTCCGCACCCACCAGTCGAAACACAAACAGCGAATCCGGGTTTCCTCTTCAATCAAACTGACATGTGAGGCGCGGAGATCATCCGCAAACGGAATGCGTTGCGATCCGAAGACATCACCGGCGACAAAGTCATCCGGTTCATCCAGAATCGAAAAAGTCGTCAACACCTCCGGGACAGAGAGAATTTTCACCGGAGCAACCGGAAGCCCGCATTCTTCAGCGAGCCGGCTGATGAGAAATTCTCTCACGAGGGCATCGGAGGATAAATTCCCGCTCTTCACAAAATAGAAATTGTCATCGTTGGCCTCGCAAAAAAAAGGACGACTCGATCCGCTATCCGATCTTCCACAGGCACTGACAACTTCCACTGACATTGTGGGTATATTTGATGACAGGGTATTCCTGACACGGCAATCAAATCTTGATTCTTTTTCGGTTTTTCTCAAAATCGGCCTTTCAATCCGTTCCCGAATGAATCTGCATAAATGCACTTCCGCACTAATCGGTCTCGCACTCCTCACCGGTTTTTCGACACCCGGACTCGCCTTCGATGTCGAAGCGTTTTTTGCGGAAAACTTCATCGTTGATGGACTCGGGACCTACTACAACAACGTCACCGGCAAAAAAGGACACCCCTATCCTTCGCCCGAAGGACCGTGGGACTTCGCCGGGCTCAAGCAGGACTCCGGCTGCAACATGATCGTAATGAGCTTCCGCACCCGGCGGAGTTTCGAGTACCAGGCAGAATTGCTCTCAGATGGCACCTACCTGAACACACGCATAATTCGGAACTTTTCTGATATCGTTAAAATCCGAAACTCGGGCGAGTTCGGAGTCATGATGTATGTGCAAATGCCCTATCCTCTGAACGGCAGCATCTCGACAATTGAAAAATTCCACGCAACCGGCCTTCGCGTTTTCCAACTCGCCTATGGAGCGCAGCATACCGATCAATCCCCGGAAGACGTTCTCGCCTACGGAAATGATCAGGAGGGCGGCGTGACCCCGCTCGGTGAAAAAGTCATCGCCGAACTGAACCGGCTCAACATGCTGGTTGATATTTCCCACTGCAACGAAGAGACCACCCTCGACGCCTGCCGACTTTCCGCAGCACCCGTCGTGTGCACCCACGCAGGTGCCCGCGCGATCACAAACCGCGATCGAAACCACACCGACAGGGCTTTAAAAGCCATCGCCGCGACCGGCGGAGTCATTGGCGTCACCTGCGTCGGATGGATCATTGAGAATCCGGAAACCGGGAATCGCGGCGTCCCCGCTTTTTGTGATCACGTCGATTACATTAAGAATCTCGTGGGAATCGACCACGTTGGCGTTTCGAGCGACAGCCCGATGCACGGCTGGGACCGGCTTTCACCTCACCGAACCACTCCCGCCCTCTCTGAAATCGGCCATTGGAAAAATGTCGCGAAAGAGCTTCACAAGCGCGGTTACACTGAAGCAGAGCTGAAAAAAATCCTCGGACTCAACTTTGTGACGCTTTTTAAGAAAGTGCTGAAGCCCTAGAGCGTCTATCCGGGTAAAATCCCGCACCAGCTCCCTCTTGCAAGTCAGCGTATTCTTACGAACGTGGGGCGTAATCTATTTTGCCCATGCCGACCTTCGACATCGAATCCATCCGCGCCGATTTCCCTATTCTTTCCCGCAAAGTGGACGGGAAACCGCTCAGCTATCTCGACAACGGTGCCACCTCGCAAAAACCAACCGCAGTGCTCGATGCAGTGGATCGTTTTTACCGCGTGGAAAACGCCAACATTCACCGGGGCGTCCACTTTCTGAGTCGTGAGGCGACCGACGCCTACGAGGAATCCCGCGAAGTGATCAAGAGATCGCTGAACCTGCCGGGGTCCCACGAACTCATTTTCGTTCGCGGTGCGACCGAGGCGATCAACCTTGTCACGCACGGCCTTTCCAGCGAACTGGTTGAGGGAGATGAAATCATTCTCACGATCATGGAACACCATGCGAACTTCGTTCCCTGGCAGATTCTCGCTAAGAAAAACGGGCTCAGAATCCACTACGTCGGCCTCACCGAAAACGGCGAACTCGACCTCGATGAGTGGAAAAGCAAATTCAACGAGCGGACCAAAGTCGCCTCGTTCACCCATATCTCAAACGTCCTTGGAACGATCAATCCGGTCGCCGAAATGGTCGCCTACGCCAGGGAACGCGGCGTTAAAACGCTCGTCGACGGCGCCCAGTCACTTCCCCACGGTCCGGTCGACCTCAGCGGGATAGGTTCAGACTTCTACGTCTTCTCCGGCCACAAAATCTACGGCCCCGACGGCATTGGCGCACTTTGCGGTCCCCGCGATCTCCTCAATGCCTTTCCTCCCTACCAGAGCGGTGGCGACATGATCATCAAGGTATCGATCGAAGAAACGACTTTTCGCGACGTCCCTGAGCGTTTCGAGGCAGGCACACCGAACATTTCCGGTGCGATCGGCCTTGCCGAAGCCTTCCGCTACATGGAGAAAATCGACTGGACCGCCGCGCGGGCGCACGAACACGCCCTCGCACAACGCGCCACGGAGGAACTCGAAGCCCTCGGCGACATCACCCTATTCGGACGCTCCTCGAACAAAGCGCCCATCGTTTCCTTTCTTTACAAACCGGCTCATCCTCACGACGTGGGAACCATCCTCGATACCGAAGGAGTCGCAATCCGCGTGGGTCATCACTGCGCTCAACCACTCATGACCTATCTCAAGGTGCCTGCCACAGCCCGGGCCTCGTTTACTTTCTACAACAACGACACCGACGTGGATGCCTTCATCATGGCCATGAAAAAGGTCGCGAAATACTTTGGCTAAGGTCGCTGCAAGCGCTTGCGTTCATCGTCCTATCAGGCACAGTAGCTCCCGACTTAAAAAGTGACTCATGAGTGATACCCCTTTGCAGATCTATATCGACGGCGAATTTTATTCGAAGGAGAACGCGAAGATTTCCGTCTTTGATCACGGCCTGCTTTACGGCGACGGCGTATTTGAGGGCATTCGTTTCTATAACGGCCGGGTATTTCAACACGATGAGCACATCGAGCGAATCTTCGATTCAGCAAAGGCGATCCATCTTGAGATCCCTGTATCAAAGCAGGAGCTTGGAGACATCGTTCTTGCCACAATCAAAGAAAACAAGCTTCAGGATGGCTACGTCCGCCTCATCGTCACCCGCGGAGCAGGTGAACTTGGTCTGAGCCCCTATCGCTGCGAAAAAGCGTCCATCATCGTGATTGCTTCGACCATTTCGCTCTACCCCGAGGAAAAATACGAAAAAGGACTCATTCTCGCGACCTGCGCGACCCGCCGCCCCACTCACGATTCGCTCTCTCCGGCAGTGAAGTCGCTCAATTACCTGAGCAACGTCATGGCCAAGGTCGAATGCATGGCAGCCGGGGCCGAGGAAGGCGTCATGCTGAATTCGGAAGGCTACGTGGCTGAGTGCACCGGAGATAACATTTTCATCGTCAAAAACGGCATCATTTCAACTCCGACGGTCGCATCGGGCTCACTTTACGGAATCACCCGCACCGTGGTCATTAATCTGGTCCGCGAAGCCGGCTATGAACTTCGCGAGGTTCAAATGACGCGCTACGATCTTTACACCGCTGACGAGTTGTTCCTCACCGGAACCGCCGCCGAAGTGGTGCCGGTAGCCGAGTATGACAAGCGCAAAATCGGCACCGGAACCACCGGTCCCATCACCAAAGAACTCATCGGCGCTTTCAGAAATCTCGTAGAAACCACAGGCACTGCGATTTACTAATCCCGTTTCCTGTCGTAACCTATTCCTGAGAATGAACGGCGGGTAATTCAAACCCTGTTCTACTCCTCAAGGAATCAATGAATTGCGACGTTTGTCAGACCGAAAAGGCCACCGTTTTCTTTAGCCAGATGGCTGAGGGAAAACTGCAGAAAGTCAACCTGTGTAAGGGATGCGCCGACGAAAAGGGAGTCACCGACCCGACAGGATTCGCGCTTGCCGATATGCTCGAAGGGATGGGTGAAGAATCCACCCCCGAAGCGACCTTTGCGCCGGATGAACTGATCTGTGACAGTTGCGGCTTTTCCCAGACCGATTTCAAAAAGACCGGTCGATTCGGTTGCGCGGACTGTTATCACGTTTTTGACGAAGGATTCGAAGGCCTTCTCGAGGCGATGCACAAACACACCCAGCACACCGGGAAGTCCCCGGCCTCATTCCCGGACCTTCCCTCCGCCCCCGAGTCGATCGATCCCGATGCGCCGATGAAGGCGAGTCCACTGGACGAATTGAGCGAATTGAAGCAATCGTTGTCTAAATCCGTAGAAGATGAAGATTATGAGGAAGCCGCGCGACTTCGCGATGCCATCTCCCAATTGGAATCTCAAATCGGAGACTCCTGATCTTCAGATCCTCCCTGAATTTTTAACATGCGATTTTCGACTCTATTAAAGAATCCAGCCGAGTGGATGAGAACTCCCGGCCCGCAAAGCGACATTGTGATTACAAGTCGCGTACGGCTCGCGCGGAATCTTACATCGCATCCCTTTCCCGGATGGGCGCGCAAAGAGGACCGTGCCATCATCATGGAGGAAATCAGGCCCGCTCTCGAGGATCTCACCGAGATGAAGGACTCGTTTTCCGAAGAAATGACGAAACTTTCCGCGATCGAAAAGCAGGTCCTCGTCGAGCGCCACCTCATCAGTCGCGAACACGCCGCGAAAGGCCCCGGCTGCGGCACGGTTATGAACCGGAATCAGACCATCAGCGTGATGATTAATGAGGAGGATCATCTCCGCATGCAGGCGATCCGACCCGGCCTGCAGCTGAATTCCGCTTACCAGTCGCTCGATCGAATCGACTCAAGCCTCGAAGAAACTCTGCCTTTCGCTTTTGATCACAAATACGGCTACCTTACCGCCTGCCCTACGAATCTCGGGACGGGAATGAGAGCGTCCGCGATGCTGCACCTGCCCGGACTTGTCCTCAGCGAGCAGATCAACCAGACGATTCAGGGAGCCAATAAAATCGGTCTTGCCGTCCGCGGCCTTTACGGAGAGGGCACTGAAGCGCTTGCCAATCTTTTTCAAATCTCCAATCAGAACACCCTCGGCAGCAAGGAGGAGGAGATTATCGAGCATCTCGACCGCGTCATTACACAGCTCATTGAGAATGAGAAAAATGCGCGACTGAAAATGCTTGAGGATAAACCGACTGCCATTCAGGATCAAGTTGGCAGGGCCTATGCTGTATTAAAGTTTGCCCACATTATCAGCTCCAAAGAGGCTCTGAACCATCTTTCCATGATTCGATTGGGCTGCGACCTCGGTTTTGTGCCGGAGGAAGAGCGCGAAACGATCAATGTATTATTAACCGAAATTCAACCAGCACACCTTCAGATTTCAGCCAAGCGTAAGCTTTCACCTGACGAGCGCGACATTTTACGTGCCGACATCATACGAAGCAGCTTAAATGGCCTGACGGCACCCGATTTTAGCACTATATTAACCGAAAGGGACGACGACGATGAATAATTTTACCCCCCGAGCACAACAGGTCCTGGCTCTTGCTCGCAAAGAAGCCGACCGATTCAATCACAATTACGTGGGAACTGAGCACTTGCTCCTTGGCTTGATCAAGCTGGGCCAAGGCGTGGCTGTCAACGTGTTGCAGAAAATGAACCTCGACCTCGAGACGGTTCGTCTCGAAGTGGAAAAGCAGGTCGGCAACGGGCCCGAGACCAAGATGGTCGGGAACATTCCCTACACCCCGCGAGTGAAAAAGGTTCTCGCTCTCGCAGGCAAAGAAGCCAAGGCTCTCAACCACAGCTACGTCGGAACCGAGCACATTCTTCTCGGACTTCTCCGTGAAGGAGACGGCGTCGCTGCACGCGTCCTTAAGAATCTCGAAGTCGACATCGAACGCACCCGCAACGAAATTCTGCGCGAGCTCGATCCCAATTTTGCCGGAAGCGGTGGAATGGAAGAGGACGAAGGCGAATTCGAAGAAATGGGCGGCGGCGGAAGCCGCAAAGAAGGTAAAACACCTGCGCTCAAAGCCTTCGGACGCGACCTCACCGAACTCGCTCACAATGCCGACCTCGATCCGGTAATCGGACGGGAAAGCGAAATTGAGCGGGTCATTCAGATTCTCTGCCGACGCACGAAAAACAACCCGGTCCTCATTGGTGAAGCCGGTGTCGGTAAAACCGCGATCGCTGAAGGCCTTGCTCAGGAAATCGCCTCAGGCAACGTTCCCGAGCTTCTTCGCGAAAAGAAAGTGATCACCCTCGACCTCGCCCTCATGGTTGCGGGAACGAAGTATCGCGGCCAGTTCGAAGAGCGGATCAAAGCCGTCATGGACGAGATCAAGCGCGCCGGAAACGTGATTCTCTTCATCGACGAACTGCACACCATCGTTGGTGCCGGTTCAGCCGAAGGAGCCATGGATGCCTCAAACATCATCAAACCGGCTTTGAGCCGCGGTGAGCTCCAGTGTATTGGTGCCACGACGATGAACGAATATCGCAAGTTCATCGAGAAAGATGCCGCTCTCGAGCGTCGCTTCCAGCAGGTCAAAGTGGAGGAGCCCAGCATCGAAGATGCAATCCTCATTCTTCAGGGCCTTCAATCCAAATACGAAGCGCACCACAAAGCAAATTTCACCGAAGATGCCATCGCAGCCTGCGTGCGCCTCTCGGCCCGCTACCTCACCGGTCGTTTTCTCCCCGATAAAGCGATCGACATTCTCGATGAAGCAGGAGCCCGCTCCCGCATCAAGTCGATGACCCGTCCACCTTCCTTCAAGGAACTCGAGAACGAGATCGACGAGATTGTTGTTGAAAAGGAAGCTGCGATTAAAGATCAGGATTTCGAAAACGCCGCCGCTCTCCGCGACAAGGAGAAGACGAAGCGTGGAGAAATGGAGGAAATCCTCGAGAAATGGCGCTCCACCAGCGAGGAGAAAGTCGTCACGATTGAAGAGGACGACATCATGGCAATCGTCGCGAAATGGACCGGCGTTCCTCTCCAGCGTATGGAGGAGAAAGAGGCCGAGAAACTTCTCAAGATGGAGGACGAGCTCAAAACCCGCGTCATCGGACAGGACGAAGCGGTCACCGCGATCTCGAAAGCGCTTCGCCGCAGCCGTGCCGACCTCAAAGATCCGCGCCGCCCCATCGGTTCGTTCATTTTCCTCGGCCCAACCGGTGTGGGTAAAACCTACCTCGCTAAGAATCTTGCCGACTTCATGTTCGGTGATCCTGAAGCTCTGATCCAGATCGACATGTCCGAGTATATGGAGAAATTCACGAGCAGCCGTCTCATCGGTTCGCCTCCGGGATACGTTGGATACGAAGAGGGCGGCCAGCTCTCCGAAGCGGTTCGACGCCGTCCTTACTCCGTGGTTCTTTTCGACGAAGTCGAGAAAGCGCACCCGGATGTGATGAACCTGCTTCTGCAGATTCTCGAGGAAGGCATGATCACTGACAGCCTCGGCCGCAAGATCGACTTCAGAAACACGATCATTATTCTTACTTCCAACGTCGGTGCCGACGTCATCAAGCGTCAGGTCAACGTAGGCTTCAACGCCATGGGCGGCGGAGACGAAAACTACGCTTCCATGAGCGAGAAGATTCAGGAGAGAGCCAAAGAGGTTTTCAAACCGGAATTCCTCAACCGTCTCGATGAGAAGATCGTTTTCCACGTTCTCGACAAACCTCAGCTGATCGAGATCGTCGATCTCGAGATCAAGTCGGTCATCAAGCGCCTCGCGACGAAGGACATTCACATCAAGCTCGACAAGAAGGCGAAAGAATTCCTCATCGAAGAAGGCTACGACCCTGCCTACGGAGCACGTCCAATGCGCCGCACTGTTGAGCGCCACATCGAGGATCCCCTCGCTGAGCACCTTCTTCGTGGCGACGTTACACCGGGCCAACTCGTCAAGGTCTCTCATAAGAAAGAAGAGAAATTTCTCTCCTTCAAAGCAGAAGACATCGACGACGGCGACAAAGACGAAGCCAAAGAGCCAGCCCAGGTGGAAGGCTGATTTCTCAGCGTTTCCAAACCGATTTAAGCAACACCGATCCCGCGAGCTCTCCGCTCACAGGATCGGTGTTTTTCGTGGTGGCTTCGACCTTGGATTCAGAACTCGACCCTGTTAGGTTGGTGACTTAACCCTGTTTGGTTCACGCAACTACCGGAGTTGCCTGACGTGACAGGTAGGGAGAAGCGTCCCGCTGATCCGTTATCAGCCTCGACAGAGGACGACTGAATGGACATTTGCTCTTCACCCGGGCAAGCAACGGCTCGACAGGGACGTCTCGCCCCACCCGGGTCGGCTCCATGTTTCCCTATAATTTGAGAGCGATTTACCCAAACCACACGGTCGGAAATCCGTAACTTCATTTCCTCAATTTTTTCGCCAATTTTCGAACGACGCGATACGTTCCAGTAGAATTCTTTTACATGATTTTTCGCCTATTTATTCCGTATTGTGCCTTTGCGCTGATTGCGTCTGTTTCAGCTGAGGAACCGGAAACACCACCGCGCCCCAATATCATTCTCGTGATGTCCGATGATCAGGGCGTCGGCGATGTCGGATACGCGGGTCATCCGGTTCTTCAAACGCCCAATCTCGATGCCGGAGCAGCCTCAGGGCTCAGATTGGACTCCTTTTACGCGGCAGCACCGTCCTGCTCTCCCACACGCGCCAGCGTCCTCACGGGCCGCCACCCGAATCGTATGGGCGTATTCAGCTGGGGACATTCGATCCGGCCTCAGGAAATCACCCTCGCCGAGGTATTAAAGCAGGAAGGTTACGTGACGGGACATTTTGGAAAATGGCATCTCGGATCAGTCCGCGCAGACAGTCCTGTCAATCCCGGCAAAAATGGTTTCGACCGCTGGGTCAGTTCAGAGAACTTTTTCGATCAGGATGCGAAACTCAGTGATCAGGGGGTCGAAACGAAAATGAAGGGCGAGAGCAGCGCGGTCGCGGCCGATGCAGCGATTGAATGGATCAGTGAAATGTCCACGCAGGAAAGTCCGATTTTTGCGGTGATCTGGTTTGGCTCCCCGCATCTCCCCCACCGCGCGGACCCGGAGGATTCTCAGCTCTACGAAGGGGAATCGAAACGCATGCGCGAATACCTTGGAGAAGTCACAGGGGTCGACCGGGCCTTCGGGCGCATCAGAGAGACGCTTTCCGAGCTCTCGATCAAAGACAACACTCTCCTCTGGTTTACGAGTGATAACGGGGCAATCAAGAAGGTAAACGGCAACGCCGGTTACCGCGGGAGCAAACACAAGCTCTACGAAGGCGGCCTCCGCGTTCCCGCTTTCATCGAGTGGCCCAACGGTATCCCCCAACCCACAGCCTCGGATGTACGCTGCACCACGAGCGATATTTTCCCCACAGTTCTCGATCTTATTGGCCGCAGCACTTCAGAGCTCCCGCCGCTGGACGGAATCAGCCTGACTCACTTATTTTCCGGTGAAATGACAAGTCGCCCCACACCGATCGGCTTCTGGAATGCCGGGATTCCCGGAAAATTCACCAATCCGGCAGGCCCGATTTCCAAAGCGCTCCCCACGAGGCTTCACTGGAGCGAGGGACGCATTGAACGCTCCACGAAACGCGCTGAAAAGTTACCCGATTCAAACCGCTTCGCGAAACGCTTCAAAGGACATTCCGCGTGGATTTCGGGAGACTGGAAACTGCACCGAATTTCCAACGGCGAGGGAGAAAGGGCGAATTTCGAACTCTACAATCTGAAAAATGACCCCGGGGAGAAAAGCGAACTTTCCGGGAACTATCCGGAGATGGTGAAAGAGCTCAATTCAGAACTGCAGGTCTGGCTCGAGAGCGTCGCCACGAGCTACGAAGGACAGGACTACTGAGTCACTCCGAATTCAGGAAGCACCGGAAGCGCTTTTCGGAAAACTACGCGGTCGCCAGCTCAGCCTGATTCTCTTCCTCAATCAGACAGCCGCAAAGCGCACCGATCGAGCCGCAACCGCCACAAAGATCGAATCTCCCGCTTCCGCATTTCGCGGGCATCCCGCAGAGAACGCGCTGAATTCTCACGTGGCAGGCGCCACAGCCTCCGCCGGCTCCGCAGCCCGCGGTGACTTCAGCGATGGATTCAGCCCCCTGCTCCACCACCTCGCGAACTGTCGATTCGCGAACATCAAAACAACTGCAGACGAGGAGATCATCCCCTGCCTGCTGCAATTCTTTTGCCACGGAGCAATCTCCGCAGGCTGAAAGAATGTTGTTCGATGGAAAACTCATTGCTCTTATTCGGCACTCGCCCCCATTTGCTGAGCGAGGTATTTTTCAATCCCGATCATTTTAATGAGATCAAACTGAGTCTCGGCCCAGTCGATGCTCTCTTCGGATTCAACAACCATGCGCTCCATGAGATCACTGGTTCCCGCGTCTTTCACCTCCCTGCAGAGGGCGATGCCCTCGTTATAAGTCGCTACTCCTTTCACCTCAAGAGTGTGGCTGTCACGGATCTGCTGCTCTGGCGTGTCTCCCACTAAAATAGTATCGTATCGTGCGATCTCGGGCTTTCCTTCGAGGTAGAGAATCCGGTCAATCACTTCCTCAGCGTGCTTCATTTCCTCGATGGACTCATCGTAAAAATGTTTCGCAAGCGTGTTCAAACCCCAGTCCGAACACATTTTTGAGCAGATAAAATACTGATTGATCGCGGTGAGCTCAATTGTAAGACCGGCGTTGAGCGCGTTGATGACTTCTTCGTTTCCTTTCATAGATAATTCCCTTTGAAAGACGAACGCTGACACGCTTTATGCTCTGCCCCACTCGCCCACAACACTAATGAGACCCATTCTCAAGAGTTTGCAAATCAAAATGAAGCCTCGATTGCGACCACGGCAGACCGCTGATACGCCCCTGAATCGGAAGAGCGTAGATGAGAGAGCTGACGGCTCCCAGACTTTTCCCCTTTCGACAACCCTGACAGAATTGCGTCGGCAATGACTAACAATCCCCGAGAATCTTCCGGTTTTTCCACACGTAGCTAACCCCGGACAACAAGGTCAGGATAAGACTAATCCAAATCAGTGCGAGACCGAGAAAGTCGGGGCCGAAGAAATGCATTTGAAAAAGCGGGCTGATCCATGCAAAAGCCGGCTCAGCGGCGGCGAGAAACAGAAGGAAATAAATCACCGTCACAATTTGAAAAACTGTCTTGTACTTTCCGAGATTCTCAGCAGCAAGAACTACACCCTCAGCTGAAGCCAGGAGACGGAGACCGGTAACGAGGAACTCCCTCGAAAGGATCACAACGACAATCCAGGCTGGAATCAATTCGAGCCGGGTCAGAAGAACAAACCCCGCACACATGAGGATTTTATCCGCGAGCGGATCCATGAGCTTTCCGAAATTGGTAACCAGATTGTGTTTCCTCGCCAGGTATCCATCCAGAAAATCGGTGATAGCGGCGATGCAGAAAGCAATCAATGCTGCCGTCTTACCAAACGAAACGCCGTCAATAGATAGCAGCGCTACAAAAACAAAGGAGAGCACCAATCGTGCGACGGTAAGCTTATTCGGCAAATTCATAGGAGGGAAGTAAGGATAGCGTCCTACCTGCCCTGCGGCAACCGGTTCAATTCATCAATATTGATTCATTGAATCGATCCCGGAAAGAGCGAACCCCGCTTAGAATTACTGCCCCCCTACGATCCGGGAATCGGGGAAAATGACCGCGCCCGGCGGGCTGGTTCGCTGCCTGAGCTCCCAAGGTCGGTTTTGAGGACGGGTTTAGCTTTATTCTCAGCCAATTTTTTCGCCTTCTTTCCAGGCATCCCATCCAAAGCCGGATACTGAACCCGCTTCGCGAAATCACTTTCTTCCCAGCGTTCCGCCGGAATCTCCTTAAAAACTTCAGCTGCCACCACTCCTTCGCTCACGGATTTCCCGGGAACCGTTTCAGAACCTCCCGCGTCTTGAAGCACCGCGCCATCTTCTTTCTGTTTTGACACTTTCGTCGTCACCACATCGTCGCTCCGTTCAGTTGTGAGCTCCTTCTTTTCCGGTGAGCCAACGCTTTCGCCTCCGGCAGCCTTATCCGTTCCTCCCGGTTTCTCAATCACCTCATCACTCTTTAAGCCTGACAGTTTCCCTACAAGCTGCTCCGGCATCACCTCAAGAGATTCCACATCCGGTATCTCAATTGCCCTTTGCACCGTCGTCGCCGGCAATGACTTCGATGAATAGACCGCAATCGCAACAACATGGACAATGGTTACGAAAAAGATGATTCCGACATTTTGAAAAGGCGCATTCATTGAGATCCTGTGGTTACTATTTGGCACGCAAAACAGCTGTCTGACGGGCGATAGGGTTGAGGGACATTGATTCCACTTCCGATTTCGGAACGAGCTTGTCCCGGATCGAATGGTATTGCTTTTTCACTCCTGAGTCGGAGCCCGGCGCGCTTGAACCGGAATTCTCCTGACGGCCTCCGCGGTCGGAAGGCTTCGCTACATTCTCTCTCGCAGCGGGAATTTCACTCTGACTTTCCCGCAAGGCGAAACTCCTCTCAAAAAGCCTCGATATATCATCCCGAAACTGCTGCAACTGACGCCGGCGTGTTTTTACAACCATTCCAAAGGCAAGACGGGCCAACTTCGAAGGAACAATAATCAAAAAGGAAACGACGATAAATCCGAGACCGGCACCCACTTCAGGGGCGATTTCCTCAAAAGTCTTCGCGCTGTCAAAACCAACCATGACCACCCAGATACATCCAAAAATTCCAAGCAAACAGGCCGCCACACCGAAAATCTTGAGCATCGAGATACCGGACTCCAGTTTTAGCAAAGCAGAGCGATACCCCGTCTGAAACGCCAGAGTAAGATAATCCATTTTCCGCGAAGAAAGTCGCCCTGCCTCTTTAACGCGGTTCTGAAGCATTTCAGAGGGCTCCCGGCTGCCCAGAAGCTGGTAGGCCGCTTCACGAGCCCCGGCGAGGTATATCTGATACTGAAGCGCATCCGAGTCATCCCATCCTTCTTCGAAGACCTCCAGAGTCGTCTTGGACTTTCTCAAGCGATCTGAGAATTTTTTCCCCGCCCGGTTCATCCGATGTAACTGAGTCGCTTTCGAGAGGATTACGACCCATGACGCAATCGACAGCATAAAAAGCACCCACATCACCAGCTTCCCGGGGACGAGAGACTGATTCAAGGCGTGGGAAATGCTTCCCATCAGTTGAATTGAAGAAAATTGAATAATCATACGGTGACAAAATCGACCTGAACCGGTTCAAAATTTTAGTTAACTTTTTTAAAATATCTTGAATACCATAATAAAACAAGCCATTTACTCTGAAAACTTTTTATATTCGATCTAAAATCGCGGTACAGGTTCAAAAAACCTTCAATTTTGTAATCGAGAAAATTCAGCGAAACGCTCAAATTAATTTCCGATAGGCGCTTAAGCCGTATCGTCTAACCTTTAGTCATCCATTTATGAACACGCTTATTATCATCCTGGTCGTCGCAGCGGTTATCCTCCTGCCGGTAATTTTTGTCATCGGGCTTTACAACGGCCTTGTGAAACTCCGCAACCGCTACAAGAACGCGTTTGCTCAGATCGACGTTCAATTAAAGCGGCGCCACGATCTCATTCCCAATCTCGTCGAGACCGTGAAAACCTACATGGAGCACGAACGCGAGACTCTCGAAGCCGTAATCACAGCCAGAAACGCTGCCACTTCCGCACGCGAAGGTGCCAATCCCGGAGATGCCGCCTCGATGTCAAATCTCGCTGAAGCGGAGAACGGACTCGGAGGCGTCCTCGGGCGACTCTTTGCCCTTTCGGAAAATTATCCGGACCTGCGCAGCAATCAAAACATGCTGCAATTGCAGGAAGAGCTGACCTCAACCGAATCGAAAGTCGCTTTTTCCCGCCAGTCCTACAACGACGCCGTGATGCATTTCAACAACAAGCTGGAGATGTTCCCGTCGAACCTCATCGCGAACATGTTCAACTTTGTTCCTGCAACGATGTTTGAGGTCTCGGACGAAAGCGAGCGCGAGAGCGTTAAAGTAAAATTCTAATTCGTCTCCCGGATTTCCCGCCACTTCACTGTGGCGGGCCAGCCCTATGGATTTCTTCGAACACCAGGAGGTAGCAAGAAAGAAGAGCCACGTTCTCATCTTCTACTTCATTCTCGCTCTCGCCGGCATCATCGCAGCCGTCTACGGCCTCGCCATCGCGATTGAGATGTTCACCGGGTCAGGAGATCTTACCTGGTGGCAACCCGAGCTTTTCATCATGACGGCGGGCGGCACCGTAGCCGTGGTTTTTCTGGCCTCGACCTTCAAGACGATGCAGCTTTCCGGCGGCGGGGAAGTGGTTGCCCGGGAGTTGGGCGGACGCGAAGTCGACATCCACACAACCGACTATCACGAGCGTCGTCTCATCAACATCGTGGAGGAAATGGCCATCGCCTCCGGGGTTCCGGTTCCAACGGTCTATGTGATGGACTCGGAAGACTCAATCAATGCATTTGCCGCAGGGCGGACCACGAGCGATGCCGTTGTCGGAGTGACCCGCGGATGCATGACCCTGCTGACCCGCGACGAACTGCAGGGCGTGATCGCTCACGAGTTTTCTCATATTCTCAATGGAGATATGAAACTGAATATGCGCCTCATCGGGCTGCTTTTTGGAATTCTATTTCTCGCCCTCATGGGAGAGCTTATCATCCGGAGCGCTTTCCGCGGCAGTCGTCATACGAGCCGGAATAAGGACGGTGCCAGCGCGGCTCTGGTCATCATGCTCGCAGGAGTAGGGCTTCTCGCGATCGGATACATCGGGAGCTTTTTTGCCAAATTGATCAAGGCTTCGATCTCCCGCCAGCGCGAATACCTCGCCGACGCCTCCGCGGTTCAATTCACGAGAAACCCTGACGGTATTGCGGGAGCACTTCAAAAAATCGGCGGCCTCAAAGCAGGTTCCTCCGTGGCGCATCCCATGGCCAAAGACGCGAGCCACCTCTTCTTCGGAAATGCTCTTTCCTCCTCCCTGCTCGCGACGCACCCTCCCCTCTCCGATCGCATCAAACGCCTCGTCCCCAGCTGGAACGGAGAATACAGCGCCGTTTCGCTCCCGCCCATCACGGAGAAAGAGGACCGGCGCAGAAGTCGCGAACGCCCCGCACCTGACTCCTCCGGAAGTTCGCTTCCCGGAAGATCGCTTCCCGGAATGTTTCTCGACGGAGGTGAAGGCAAAGTTCATCTCACCGACGAGGAGGCGATCGAAAGCATGAGCGCCCTCCACCCGGAACAAATCCAGCTTGGAGAAGAAATCCACGCATCCATTCCCGAACACTGGATCGAAGCCTGTCACACCCTTTCAGGCGCCCAGGCCATCGTCTTTACGCTCTTGTTAGCGCAGGATGAAAGTCTCAGAAATGCCGAATTGAGCCGGCTTCGGCAGGACACCGACGACACCACCTATCAAGTCGTAAGTGATCTCTTCAGCGAAATCCGAAACATTCACTCGGCCGTAAAACTGGCTCTCGTCGACCTCGCAATTCACTCCCTCCGCAAGCTTTCGTCGGGGGAATACCAGCGCTTTCGCAAAATCATCAGCGATCTGATCCACAGCGACAAGAGAATAGATCTCTTTGAATTCACTCTCCTCAACATCGTGACACGGCACCTCGACAACTACTTTGAGCACCAGAGTCCGCCGAGAATCAAATACCGCAATCTGCGTTCGCTTTCCAATGAAGCCGGAATCGTCATCACAACGCTGGCGGCAATGAGCCACCCCGATGACGACAACGCAATTCAGGAGGCATTCCGAAAAGCCTCCAATCATATCGCCAACACTCTCGGCACGGAAATTTCATTCAAGTCAGCAGAGGAATGCGGTCTCGATCACATCGAGACGGCACTGGAGAAATTTGCGAAAGCCACCCCCACAGTGAAAAAGCACCTCCTTGAAGCCGCGAGCAAAAGCGTCATGGCTGACGGTGCGATATCCAGTAGAGAGGCGGAGCTAATCCGCGCCATGGCTGATGCGATGGGTTGTCCGATTCCACCGTTTGTGAGAACTGCCGTTCTTATTTAAAAGAGCAGGTAAATTGGATCGATCTTTTTGAAAGAATTTCATAAAGTGTAGGTATTGAGAGTCCAACTCTCCGGCCACTTCCGGTCTATACGCCTGCCACTATGAAATCGAAGCCACTGATTTATCTGTATGCTCTTACCTGTCTCAGTTTTCTAACGCTTGCCGGTCACTCCGAAGCCATCGCAGAAGAAACCGAAAAAAAGGCTCTTCAAAGCCTGACATTCAGCCGCTATCCCTACCAGTTCAACAACAGCAACAATCCGCTCACTGCTGAATCCCCTTTTCTTCTGCAATTCAGCGCCCCGGTCGATCCCGGTCAGGCTGCGAAGTATTTCCAACTCTACAATAAGGAGAAAAAGCAATTCGTGAAGCTTGTCGCGACGCGCCCCACTGCGGAGGACGTTAAACGAATTCACTCACGCCCGAACGAAGCAGCAGCGCTTGAAAATCTGATTCTCTTCAAACCGGCCGGGCCACTACCGGTCGGCTTCAAATGGCACCTCCACGCCAAGCTGGGTTTCGGAAGCCTCGATGAAAAAAAACATATTACCGAAAGCAGCCTCGACTATGTAGGCGAACTCTATGCTTTTGAATTCGATGAGATCGAAACCTCAAATCCCTACAACGGATCGCTCAAGCTACAGATAAAGCACAACAAATACGCCCTCGCAAAAGGGTTTGATGAAGCAACCCTGAAGGATTTCATCTCCATCTCCCCTACCCCCTCAAACCTCACCTTCACCTCCTCGCGACGCCAAATCCTCGTCAACGGTGACTTTGATTACGGAATCAATTACGAAGTCAAAATTCGGGAAGGCATTCTCGCAAACGACAAAACTCAATCCCAACAGTTCGTCTCAAAAGAAGTCACCTTCATTCCCAACCCGGGCTTCATCACCTTCCCCGCTTTCAGCTCGACACAGAACGCATCGGGCCATCGGAAGTTTGAAATCAAAACAGGCAACCTAACAGGACTTCGCACCCGAATGAAACGTCTCGAAGGAGCTGAACTCATTCTCGCCCTTCATGACTACGACAATAATTACGAAGGCTGGGGAGGCGAAGAGGCAACGCCTTTTGCAATGGCACCCGGGAAAACGACCTTCGAGAAATTCACCGATCCCACCGTGGGAGTCGACAAATCCGAGTCCATCACGCTCGACTGGAATGAACTCGCCGAAGGTGCCACCACCGGTGCATTCTACCTCTGCTCCGAAGGCAAATCCGCCACGCGTGACGATCTCGCCGTCGGCGCTCAGAGTCTCTTCCAGCTCACCGACATCGGCCTCGCATGGAAGCAGTCGGGCAAGGGCACCTTACTCTACGCTTTTTCATTGGAGTCAGGGAACACGCTTCCCGGAATTGAAATCGAGGTGACCACCGAAACAGCCCAATCACTGCACCAGACGAAAACAGGAGTCGACGGCACAGCCACAATTCCACCAGGAGTTTACAGTGATGTGGAAGGCACCCTCTACCTCGACGCCCGCCTCGGAAATGATCGTCATGTTATCCGGTTCCACGGTGATCTCAGCTCAACCGGACTCTGGAGTTTCTCCATTCCGCAACGCTACGAGGAACTCGTAACAGGCGAACGTCGCACCCTTCTCTTCACCGATCGCAACATCTATCGCCCCGGCGACGAAGTGAAGCTGAAAGCGATCTCGCGATTCGTCGACGAAGACAGCCTGCTCGGAGCCGCTCCCGGAACCGCACAACTCCGCATCTTCAATTCCCGTCACCGGAAGATCGTGGATCGTGAAATCAGTTTCTCTGAATTGGGTAGCTTCGACGATGCCTTTAAACTCCCCGCCGCGGGAATGGGATGGCACTCCATCGAAATCGATTTCAACAAACTCAAAGAAGGCGAGCATCCTGACTGGAGACTTATCACTCACGGTTCCTTTCAAGTCGAGGACTACCGTGTCAACACCTTCGAGGTGTCGCTGGGGGGCGAATCCTCCTATCTCTCCGGAGAGGAAATCAGCATCCCGCTGAACGCCCGCTACTACATGGGCAAATCACTCTCCAAGGCATCGCTCGCGTGGAATCTTTATTCTTACGACGACTTCCCCCGCCCCAAAGGATTCGATGAATTCCAATTCGGAGACGACACTCAGGACAGCGATAACTTTTCGACTGACGGCACCGGACAGCTCACTTCCAAAGGGGAGGCAAGCATCGACTTCACCCTTCCGGATCAGGGACTCAAGCCGGCCCCGCGCAAAGTCTCCATCACCGCTGAAATCACGGATGCGAACCAACAAACAATCTCTAACTCAAAGGCCTTCACCGTTCACAGTTCCGACTTCTACCTCGGGCTCCGGAAACCTGACGGGGTCCACCGCGCCGGCGACACCGCTACTTTCTCCATCGCAGCGGTCACCACAGACGGCAAAGCACACACCAATCCTGTCGCCGCCAAAATACTCGTCGAGCGGGAACTCTGGTACACCGTAAAAGTAATCGGCGCCAACGGGCGGCCCACTTTCCGGAATGAGCGCCGTCTCGAAACCATTTCGGAGGAGGATTTTCTCTTCACCACTCAAATTGAAACGAAGACCGGTCTCACCGCCGCCAATCCAAAGCAGATCCAGTTCGAAAAAGCAGGAGACTATCTCATCACCCTCTCGGGACGGGACGCCCAGGGCCGCCCCGTCCTGACCCGCTCGCGCTTCACTGTGATCGGGGCTGAAGAACCGGCATGGTCATGGCACGATGTTATCCGAATCGATCTCATCCCTGACAAAACCACTTACAAAGCCGGCGAGACCGCCAGGCTCCTCGCACGGTCCCCCGTTTTCGGACAGGCGCTTTTCACGACCGAACGCGGCGGGGTTCGCACCACTGAGTCCATCGCCATCACTGACTACGAAACCGTTCTCGAAGTCCCTGTCGATGCCGAATGCGCTCCTAATATCTTTGCATCGCTCATGATCATCCGGGGTTCCGGGAAGAGTCCTCACATCCACCAATCGGCAGACTACCGACTCGGCTATTGCCAGATCAACGTCGACGATCCTGCGTCTCATCTCACGGCAACAATTAATACCGGCGAAGCAAAATCCTATCAACCGGGCGAGACGGTCGAAGTTTCAACGACGATCACCTCACACGACGGCACCCCCGTTCCCAATGCGGAGGTCACCTTCTTCGCAGTTGATGAGGGCGTTCTCAGCCTGACAGATCATAAAACCCCTGATCCCGCCGATGTCTTTTTCGAAGAGTTCCCACTCGCGGTCTGGACCGGACAAAGCCTTAGCGACCTTCTAGCAGAGAACCCGCAGGAACAGTATTTTGACAACAAAGGTTACGTTATCGGTGGCGGGGGAATGGGCGACGGAACTAATCCTGACCGACTCAGAAAAGACTTTAAGGCTCTCGCCTTCTGGGAGGCGGCCCTGAATACCGGTGAGGACGGAAAAGTCACTGCGAAATTTGTCGCTCCCGACAATCTCACTACCTTCCGGGTCATGGCTGTAGTCGCTCAAGGCAACCGCTTCGGACACGCGGAAGCCCCACTGGTGATCAACAAACCTCTCATGATCGAACCCGCCCTGCCCCGGTTCACCAATGTCACCGACCAGATCGATGTCGCCGCGATCGTCCACAATAACACGGAAAAACGGCAGGAGATTTCGCTCACGGTCGAACTCGACAAACACGCGGTCTTTTTGACAAAAATCGGCACCCCTGCTCCGACCAATGCAGCGACACCGAGTGAAATCTCACGAACCTTAACTGCCTTCATCGAACCGGGCGGGACCGAATCCTTCGCCCTTCCCGTGGCACTCACCGAAGTCGGGGAAGCGAAATGGACCTGGAAAGTCGCATCAATCACCGAAACACAATTCCGTGACGCAACCGAATCAAAAATCCAGGTAGGCTACCCTCTTCCCACTCTCCGGGAATCGCATTCTCTCAGCCTGCTCGATGGTGGAGAAAATACGGATGCTCTCAGCGGGTTCGCGCCCCGCCTCCTCGAAGGCACAGGAGAGGTGGAACTCACGCTATCGAACTCCAGACTTGTAGAAGCGGGCGATGCGCTTGGCTACCTTCTCAACTATCCCTATGGTTGCGTAGAGCAAACGACCTCATCTCTGATTCCATGGCTCAGCACTCAGCAACTTCGCCCCGTTCTACCCGATCTGGAAAAGACCGAAGCAGAAGTTGCCGCGACGATTGAAACGGGAATTGCCCGGCTTTTCTCCATGCAAACCGGAGACGGCGGGCTTGGTTACTGGCCTGGATCGAGCAATTCAGTCCTATGGGGCAGCGCCTATGCGGGCGTCGCCATCGCTATTGCACAACGCCGCGAAATCCCCGTTCCGGAGGAGCAGGCCAATGCGCTGTGGAACTACCTCTCAGATCAGCTCAGAAAAGCAGGGGAAATCAAAAACACCTACGAACTCTCACAACGCTGCCTCGCCTGCTACACCCTCGCTCTCGCCGGGAAGTCCGAGTCTTCCTATCACGAAGTTCTCTTCCAGAAACAGAGTGAGCTTTCCGCCGAGGCACGTGCCCTCCTCGCTCTCGCCCTCATCGAAAGCGAAACGCAGGCCCCCGGGCGAATCGCGGTCCTTCTCAATCCTGATCCCAACGTCCCGGTATCGGAAGTTTCCTGGTATAAGCGACCCTATATCGTCGCGACCCAACTCCTCGCTCAAACGAAACTCAATGCCAACTCTGAGGAGTCAGGAAGACTGGTCACTGAGTTGATGAAACTGAAAGGCCCCAGAAACGGATGGGGCAGCACCTACTCCAACGCGTGGCCCCTCATCGCCCTGGCCGAATATGGCGAAGCGACGAGTGATCAGCTCGGGGCCAACGATATTTCGGTGACGATGGGAGAACAGACTTTTCAGATCCAACTCCCTGCCAAACCCACCGGGAAGACCCTGTCGATTCCCTTCTCATCTGAGGAGGATCCCTCAAAACTCACCATTAAAGCGAGCCACTCCAATCCGGTCCACGCCAATCTGATCGTCTCATCGAGACCGGCGATCATGCCGGTCAAACCGGAGAATCGGGGATTCGCTATCAAGCGCCGCTACGAGAAAGTTCTCAACGACGGCTCCATCGCCCCCGCTGAAAACATCCAGGTCGGCGACCTCATTCTCATTTCCCTTGATGTGAACATTCCCAACGAACGGGAAAGCTACATAGCAATCGACGATCCGCTTCCTGCAATCTTCGAAGCGGTGAATCCGGAATTCAAAACTCAGGAAACAAAGAAAGTGAACACGGACCGGAAAGCGCGAACGCTCTACACCAACTACCGCGAAATTCGAAAAGATCGCGTTCTCTTTTTCGCTGACAGCGTCTACCGCGCGGGGGACTACACCCTGCAGTATCTCGCCCGCGTCAACGCACCCGGCGATGTTACGGCGCCTCCGGCAAAAATCGAAGCGATGTATGAACCGCAGCGCTATGGCCTCAGCGGAACGGAGAGCATTTCAGCAAGAGCCCGAAACGACAACAGCGGCACGGTGGCGGCGAGATGAGATCGAAGATTCTGAAACTCTTCGGATTCTTCCTGCTCCTCGCGGGAATCGCTCTCTACATCGTTCCGCTATTCTTTCCTCTCCCCGGGAATCTGGAAGCTAGCGCGCCGGAGGGAATCGTTTTCGTAGATGAGGAGGGAACCGTAATCCGGCGAATGCTCGACGGGGATCTCCGCGCTGAAGCTCCGGCGAGATTTGAAGAGTTCCCCGGAGTCCTTATCGAAGCGACCCTTGCAGCTGAGGACAGTCGCTTTTACCAGCACAATGGAATCGACCTGCCCGGGTTGCTTCGCTCCGTTCGTGACGCCCTCACACACGGACGCTTCACCTCGGGTGCCTCCACGATTTCCCAACAGACAATCAAGATTTACTCGCCGCCGAGACGCCGAACCTTCCGAACCAAACTCATCGAAACGATGACAGCACGGAAGCTGGAAATGTTCTCTTCCAAAGAGGAAATCATGACCGCCTATCTGAACCGGCTTCCCTACGGCAACCAGTTTACCGGCGCAAGAGCCGCCGCGAGAGGCTACTTCAACAAACCCCTATCCGATCTCTCCGCCGCCGAGGCAGCATTGCTGGCGGGCTTACCTAACAAACCATCACGTTTAAATCCTTTTCGAAATCTCAAAGGGGCAGAAAAACGCCAGAAATGGATTTTGATGCGAATGGCTGAAGAGAACTTCCTTTCAGAATCGGACCACGCTTTAGCCTGCAAAGAAGCCATCAAGCTTCAGCGGGGAAGCATCGCTGAGTTCAACGCCCCCCACTTCACAGATCTTATCACCAGCAGACACCCTGAAATCATCACCGGTGGCGGAAAAGAAATAAAAACGACCCTGAACTTTCAGCTTCAGAATTTTGTCGAGCGGACTTTGACAGCCGAACTTTCAAGACTGGTTGAAAGAGCAGGAACCCATGATGACCTCCAGGGAGCCGTCGTCGTCGTCGAGAATGAAACCGGAGCCATCAAATCCCTGACCGGGTCGCGTTCCTTCTTTGGCTCAAGCTCAGGCCAGATCAACGGAAGCTGGAGCCCCCGATCAGCCGGCTCAACCCTCAAGCCTTTTACATATCTCCTTGGCTTTGAAAACGGATTCACTGCCGCTTCCATCCTCTCAGACACACCAATCGAATACATCACCTCCACAGGGTCATATCAGCCTGTGAATTTCGACCGTCAGTTCACCGGTCCGGTTTCGATCCGTGAAGCCCTCGCGAATTCTCTGAACGTCCCCGCGGTTAAATTGCTCAACGAGGTGGGCGGCCCCGAGGCGCTTCACTCCCGCCTCACACAGGGACTTGGATTTTCCAGTCTTGAAAAGGGCGCAGGTGAATACGGGCTCGGGCTCACTCTCGGAAATGCCGAAGTTCGACTTCTGGAACTGACCAACGGCTACGCAACCATCGCGCGACTCGGGGTCCATCGCCCCTACCGCCTCCTCAGTGAAACCGAAGAGAAAGCCCCCTCCTCCGTATTCGACCGGAATGCCTGTTGGATTATCGCTGACATACTCTCCGACAATCAGGCTCGGGCAAAAGCCTTCGGTCTCAATTCGGCGCTCAAGCTCCCTTTTCGTACCGCAGCAAAAACGGGAACTTCGACCGATTTCCGCGACAACTGGACGATAGGGTTTACCCCTGAATATACCGTTGGCGTCTGGGTTGGCCGTTTCGATAACCAGCCGCTCGACAAAGTCTCCGGGGCCATCGGTGCCGCGCCGATTTATCACAAGGTCATGGAGGAACTGTATCGTCAGCGGAAGGCGGTTTGGTATGAGCAGCCCGCAGGCATCGAGCGCAGAACGGTGGATCGAATCAGCGGGAAAACAGTCACTAAAGGGATCGATCTTCCCCCTTCCCGAACCAGACGCGAATGGTTCATCAATGGAAATCTCCCGCTCGTAGCGACCGCGTCAGACTACTCCGATTCCGGACTTACGATCCTCCCTTCGACCTACCGATCCTGGTGGGTGAATGCGAATACTCCTGTAAAACAGTTCTCCGCTATCGCAAAAGGAACAGAGGCAAATCCCTCTGTCGCCCCGACCTTGAGAATCGTGAGCCCGCTGGAAGGCACTGTCGCGCTGCTCGATCCTGATTTGCCGGGAAACGGAAACCGCTTCCCCCTCGAAGTATCTTCATCCGATACTTCTGAAATCGAATGGAGCAGCTCCACCCTGACGATTCGGAATGAAAACGGAAAATTCTGGGCCATCCTCGCCCCTGGAGAGCACGAAATAACAGCCCGCGACAACAAGACCAAGGCCGAAGCAAAAACCCGGTTCGAAATCCGGGCGCTCTAGTCATTCCCCGGCTTCGAGGAGAAGTCGGAATTCCTCTGCCTTATCAGGATCGCGCTTCACGAGGTTGCGTTGTTCAAGTGGATCAGCGGCTAGATCATACAATTCCTCGCTCTCAATTTCCCCCTCACGGTTCTTCCAAAGCTGATATCGGTATCTATCTGTTCTCACTGAATCGCCTGTAAACTTTCCGTTGTATCGAACATAAGAGCTGTGAACCGTCTCCCGAACGGCAGCATCAGAATTTTCGAGAACCGGGACGAGACTTACCCCCTCCAGATGAGGTGGCTTCTCCACACCCGTCAAATCACACAAGGTTGGATAAAGGTCAACAAGACCGGCCAATGAAGCAGTGCGTCCCGCGGGTTTACCCGGCGCATCGATGATCAAAGGCACATGAGTGCCGGTTTCGTAGTTGGTCATTTTCCCCCAGACACTGAGCTCGCCGAGATGCCATCCGTGATCAGACCAGAGCAGAATGATGGTATCCTCCCGCCTATCGGAAACATTCAACGACTCTATCAAACGCCCAATCTGAGCATCCACATACGATACACAGGCCGCGTAGGCCTGCTGCAATTTCAGCTGATCCGCCTTTTCGAGAATGCCCAGATTTCGAACCCCTTGGTAACTTCGCATTTCATACCCATTGAGCAGAACCGCCTGCTGACGGTTGGGACGAACCGGAATCGTGATACCGATCTTCTTCGCCCCGGCAATGTAGCCGTCTGAACTGAACCAGGACACAGGAGGGACACCCGTCGGCGGTTCAGGATTTCGCGGCAACCACGATCCATCCGGCTCATGCAGATCGAAGTATCGCTTTGGAGCCACCAACGGCAGATGCGGTCGACGAAACCCGACTGCATAGAAAAAGGGCCGCTCATCCTTTCGATCGGCCAACTCGCTGATCACCTCGTTCGTCATCCTGCCGGCAAAGAGATGATCATCGGGAACGTCCGGACTCTGGAAGACAGGACAGTCCCATCGTTCCGCAATTTTTGTGGGTGCGGAGGGATCCGCCTCATTTGCGATCTCACGCATTTCACCGTCGCGCCCCGGAGAAGGCGGTTCACTCCAGTCCCGCAGCTGGCTCCAACCGTCGTGATCAACCTTGCCAAAACTCCGCGTTTCGTATCCGTGATTCTTGAGCCACTCTGCCATCGTCACTGCATTGGCATCGCCGGAACGAAATCTCTCGAGATCGCGCGCACCATGACTGAAAACGCCAACCGTCTCCGGTTTCAATCCAGTCATCAGAGAAAGCCGCGAAGGCCCGCATTTTGAATACTGACAAAAAGCCCGCTCAAACAACATTCCCTCCTCAGCAAGGGCATCAATATTCGGAGTGATCGCGCGGGGATCACCGTAACACCCCAACATGGGACGAAGGTCATCGACCGCGATCATCAGAACATTGGGCCGCTCATTCGCCGGGGCGATTGATCCCGCCATAGCAACCAAAACACCTGCGAAATAACCTGCCCGGATTCTCATCCCTTAAGATGATACGTCACAAAAACAACGCCATCCCTGCAATGCGCCATTCCCCGGGTCTCTGCCAGCTAGGGTAAATGGAGAATGCGGGTGACCTCCTCAATCGTCTCAATGTCGTCCAGAGCCCTGTGATTCGTCGGAACAATTTCCTCGGATACAGCTTCGTCGAGATGGCTGCTCCAATAGGGAACAATTCCATCAGAGCTCTTTTCCAAATCCCCGCCTCTCCCTCGGTCTCCAATAATACTGTGAAGCGCTACCGGATATCCGAGCGGCAAGTCCGCCAGAATCTGAAGGGTCGGTTGACGCGGGGAAAGCGCACTGACACTCGTCATTTTGCCGGAACCCAATTCTGCATAAGCTTCGGTAAATGCGCCGGGATTTGCAGTGGATACGCGTTCGTAGAAATCTTTGAAAGCGCTCGGAGGTCTCACTAAAGCCCCGCCGATCTGCCCCACCAGATTATCCGCGTACTTACTCCCGCGATGAGGAACCGAAATGAAGATCACCCGCTTAACACTCGGTTCAGGCTTCCAGTAAAAAGCATCTTTCAACGCGGCCCTGTCCTCATCACTCATTTTAAGCGAATCCAGAGGTTGGGTAAATGCGGCTTCCCAAAACGCATTCCCCGGATCGGTAATAAGACCACGCGCCACCAGCCCGCCCATGCTGTGCGTGAGCAAAGTCGTGCGCCGGGAAGCTGGATCCCTCCCACCCGGATCAAAGCTCTCGCGGACCTCCCGATACTGGGTGCGGAGAATTCGTCCGGAATAGAGCGCCGGAGCCGAGGTGTTATAGAGGAAATGCCAAATCTGGTAACGCCGGCGAATCTTTTCATCCGCCCGAAGCGCGTTGGTTAAATCGGCCCAGGCTAGTGTCGAATCGAGAAGCCCGTGAATCATTATCAACGGCTCTTTGTCAGGGGCATATCGCTCCATCAAATAGAGCTTGGGCGTACGCTTGGGGGTCGGGGTGAAAAGATCAACCACCTCCAGTCGGCTGAGATCTCCGGACTCGGCGAGGAGAGCGGCAAGAGCAACCGAGTAATCCGCAGCAAGCGGACGGGTGCGCCCGCCGACGGTCACCGTCTCGCGCTCGAGGGTGCACAACAATTCTATTTCCAGAGAACGCGTCCCGCCTCTCAGTTTCCCCGGATGGATCACCGCCGTCACCTCCCTCGTGATTCCCTCGGGAGGATAGCAGAGTTCGAACTCATCGAGCCCCCGATTCTCACGGACTGCCCGCATCGGACTTCCGACGCCTTCACGGGTAAAACGATCAATTTTTTTGATCTTATAAGCAGAGGCGGGATTGAGCTCGTCAAAATAAGCGGGCGAAAACCGGAACTCGCCGTCAGTCCGGAATCGAACCCGGAAGGTCTCATTCGTTGTCGAATCAGACGATGGCTCGACCACTCCCGACAAGGCATCCCCATTCAGGATTCGCCAGCGCTCAACCGCATGACCAAGCGCGTCGGCGGAAGCTTCCTCATTCGGCGTTACGATTGCCTCTTCAAAGAGGCTGTGCAATGACTGGCTCGCAACGGAGTGGCCCTCGAATCCCAGCGCATCGACTCGAATCAACTTCGCAGGCACGATTGAGCACGAGGATACCATTAACAGCACCCACGCAATTACCCCTCCCTGTAAGATGCGTCGCAAGACTTCACTCTGGACTCCTTTCTGAAAAAGCAAAGTGCCTCGACGCATTTTTTTGCTTCACAAAGATTAAGTTTCCACGACTCTCCTTTAGCGAATTTTGTAAGAATCCTTTCTCTCATTCCAGTGTTCCATTCCTATGAAAGTACCATTTCCGTATCTCCTCCTCGCTCTTTCGTTCTCATTCTCAATCTCTGCTAAAGCAGACTGGCCCCAGTTCCGCGGCGAAAATGCCGACGGCATCAGCTCGGAATCCGTCCCGACTGAGTGGAGTGAAACGAAGAACATGCTGTGGAGCACAGAGCTGCCCGGAGAAGGCACCTCTACACCGGTCATCTCGGGTGATGCCGTTTTTGTAACCTCATTCTCCGGTGAAGAAGACTCGCGCCAAAGGCATCTCAGCCGCCTCTCCCTGAAGACCGGAGATATCCTCTGGACGAAGTCCGTCGATGCTGACTATCCCGAAGACCCCGCGCGCGGCTACATCACCGAGCACGGCTGGGCAAGCAGCACTCCGGTGACCGACGGGGAAGCCGTATTCTGCTTTTTCGGAAAGGCAGGCGTCTATGCCTTCGATTTTGATGGCAACCAGCTCTGGAAAGCGAGAACAGGCAACCTCAGTTCACCCAAGGCCTGGGGATCCGCCTCCAGCCCGATTCTCTTCAACGATCTCCTCATTGTTCCCGCCGGCGAAGAGAGCAACGCAATCATCGCTTTCAACAAAAAAGACGGAGCCGAAAAGTGGCGTGCCGAAGGCGACAGTCTCGTGCAAACCTACGGGACGCCGCTCGTTGTGAAGGTCGATGACGCCCGCACCGATCTCGTCTTCGCCGCCGTCGGGGAAATCTGGGGAATCAATCCCGAGTCCGGAAAACTGCGCTGGTTTGCGGAATACAACCTCCCCGGGAACATGTCGAACTCCGCTCATCTCAGCGGTGATATTATCACTGTATCAGGCGGCTATCCCCGCACCGCCCGTGTCGCGCTCAAGGTCGGTGGGAAAGGTGATCTTTCCGACAAAATACTCTATGACACCCAGAAGCCCGCCACCTACATGACAGCCCCGGTTGAAGCGGATGGCATTCTCTACTGGGTCGCCGACAGCGGCATCGCCTTCGCGGCAGTGCCCGGAGAAGCTGACGAACTCTGGCAGGCCCGTATCCCCGACCTCACCGAAGGAAAAGGGAAACCTTTTTACGCCTCCCCCGTCCTCGCCGGAGGCAAAATCTATGCCCAGAGCCGCGCAAACGGCGTCTATGTGATCGAGCCCTCGAAAGAGGAATTGAAAGTGATTGCCCACAACAAAATTGCCGGCGACGACACGATATTCAACGCAGCGCCGGCCATTTCAGACGGGAAGATTCTCCTGCGATCACAGAAGGCGATCTATTGCATTGGTGAGTGACCTCAACCAGCCCGCGCCAATCACTCACCTCTTTTTCTTTATCCCAATCATACTTTTAATCTCCGTCCGGGCCGCAGCCGAAGCGAAGGCCGTCGATCTCCGGATGGTAGAAAAAGATAAGGATAATGAAAAAGATAAAGGCTTTTGCGAGGAGCGGGTGGGCTTTGAGCCACATTTTAGCAAACGCAGCGACTCCCTGCCAATGAAGCCGCCAGCGCCTCGCCGGTGGAACACTGCACAAAAAAAGCCCGCCTCCTTCCGGACGCGGGCTTCTTTCTTAAGTCATTGAGCGACGGATCGACGCCCGTATCGTCATTTAGCCGGGAATTCCCGCGGAAACGATCTCAGCGAAGCTGGTTGGATCAAGCGCAGCACCACCAACGAGGAATCCGTCGATGTCAGGCTGACCGATGAGCTCACCGGCATTGCCCGGCTTCACGCTGCCACCGTACTGGATACGGGTTGCTCCGGCAACGTCCGCTCCGAAAAGCTTCTCGAGAACGCTGCGAACGAATTTCTGCGTGTCCTGCGCCTGCTCGGAAGTCGCGGTGACCCCGGTTCCAATAGCCCAGACGGGCTCATAGGCGATCACGATATCGGCCATCTGCTCAGCGCTGACATCAGCGAGGCTGCCTTCGAGCTGCTCTGAAAGAACGCTCTCAAGCTTTCCGCCTTCACGCTCTTCGAGAGATTCACCGATGCAGAGGATAGGCTTCATCCCCGCGGCGAGAGTGGCGTGAACTTTTTTGTTAATGACAGAGTCACACTCACCGTAGAGGGAGCGGCGCTCGCTGTGACCGAGGATCACGTAATCAACACCGACGTCGTTGAGCATCGCGGCACTCGTTTCACCGGTAAACGCACCGGATGTCTCGTGAGACATATTTTGCGCAGCTACGGAAACAGCGGGGTTTGGCCCGATCAGCTCAGCCGCTTTCGGCAAAGTAACGAAGGAAGCTCCGATGACGATGTCGACGGGGACAGCCTCTTTGAAAGTTCCAAGAAATGAATCAAGATAAGTAACAGCCTCGGAGGGAGTCACGTTCATCTTCCAGTTGGCGGCGATAATAGGTTTACGGCTCATGTTAGGGATGCGCCTTCGGCGCGTGAAAAGTTAAAGGTAAAAAGTAAATGGTCTTTGATGACTTAACCCTCTTAGGCCGGTGACTCAAGAGGGTTATATAACAGGGTTGGATCGGTGACCCAACCCTGTTCAATCTGATAATTAAGCGTCGTCGAGTGCGGCGATGCCGGGAAGGTCTTTTCCTTCGAGCAACTCGAGGGAGGCGCCTCCGCCGGTGGACATGTGATCCATCTTCTCGCCGAATCCGAACTGGTTGGCTGCGGTTACGGAGTCACCTCCACCCACGATGGTGATGGCTTTCTCGTTCGCCGCGATGGCTGCGCCGACCGCTTTGGTTCCGATGTCGAATCCGCGTTTCTCAAACACACCCATGGGGCCGTTCCAGATCACGGTACCGGCTCCGGCGATGACTTTTTCGAATTCTTTAATCGCGACGTCACCGATGTCGATGCCTTCACGATCTGCGGGAACAGCGGTTCCCTCTTCACCCCAGATTCCGGTGCACTCGGTAGGAGCGTCGTCCGCGAAATCGTGGGTGTGACGGGTGTCAGCAGGGAGGTAAAACGGGGTGTTGTTTTCCTCGGCGGTCTTGAGAATGCCGCGCGCCATTTCGAGGGCTTCCTCTTTGCGCTCGGCAAAGCTTTTGCCCATCTCGTATCCCTGAGCGAGGCGGAAGGTGTTCGCCATCGCCCCGCCAATGATGAAAGCGTCGGCTTTCTCCATGAGACGCTCGAGGATCTGAATTTTATCGGACACTTTTGCTCCACCCATGATCACCACGAAAGGACGCTGAGGGTCTTCGAGTTTGGTGACGAGGTATTCGAGTTCTTTCTCAATGAGAAATCCCATCGCACAGACGTCGATGTAATCGGTCACTCCGGCGGTGGAGGCGTGCGCACGGTGCGCGGTTCCGAAAGCGTCGTTCACGAAGATGTCGCCGTGTGCACCGAGTTGCTTCGCGAACTCAGGATCGTTGTCGGTCTCACCTGCGTAGAAACGCACGTTTTCGAGGAGAAGCACTTCGCCGTCTTTGAGATCGGCGACGGCGGCATCCGCTTCCGCACCAACGCAGTCACCGACGAATTTTACATTCGCGGAGATGAGCTCACCGAGTCGTTCCGCAACAGGCTTGAGAGAATACGTAAGATTCTTTTCGCCATCGGGACGACCAAGGTGCGACATCAGAATGACGCGACCACCGGCATTCGTGAGGTGCTCGATCGATGGAATGGCACCGAGGATACGGCTTTCGTCGGTGATGTTTCCGTCTTTGTCCTGTGGGACGTTAAAATCAACGCGCATCAAAACGCGCTTGCCGGCTGGCTCAATATTTCTAATCGATAGCTTCATAAAAATTCTTTCTGTATTCTTCTGGGGATTCGCATCAAAACAAAAAACGCCCGCCAACTGAATCAGTCGGGGGCGTCTCTTGAATCAAAATCTGATTGGTTGAAGATCGACCTTAGAGGCCTTCTCCAACGAGTTCCATGGCATCCACGGCGCGGTTTGAGTAACCCCACTCGTTGTCATACCAACCAACCACTTTTACGAAGTTGCCCTGAGCCATCGTCGTAAGACCGTCGAGGATACAGGAGTGTGGATCACCAACGATGTCCTTAAGAACGAGAGGATCTTCGCTGTAGTGGAAAATACCTTTGAGAGGACCTTCAGCAGCTGCTTTGAAAGCGGCGTTGATCTCTTCAACAGTTGTCTCTTTACTCAGGATCGCGCTGAAGTCAGTCACTGAACCGGTAGGAGTGGGAACGCGGAAAGCACCACCCTGAAGTTTTCCGTTGAGCTCAGGAATAACAAGACCGATTGCCTTGGCAGCACCTGTGCTGGAAGGGATGATGTTTTCTGCTGCGGTACGTGCACGGCGAAGATCGCTGTGAGGCGCATCGAGAACAACCTGGTCACCTGTGTAGGAGTGGATTGTGCTCATGAAACCTTTCTCAACGCCGAAAGAGTCGTTGAGAACTTTTACCATAGGAGCAAGACAGTTAGTCGTGCAGGAAGCGTTTGAAATGATGTGGTGCTCGTCAGCGTTGTAGAGATCGCTGTTGATTCCGATACAGAAAGTAAGATCAGGATCTTTCGCAGGAGCGGAAATGATCACTTTCTTAGCGCCGGCAGCGATGTGCTTTCCAGCACCGTCGCGATCGACGAAAAAGCCTGTCGACTCGAGAACAACGTCAACACCTTTACCACCCCAGTCGAGGTTAGCCGGGTCGCGCTCTGCCGTAGCAAGAATGCGGTGACCATTCACAGTGATTGACTCATCGTCGAATGTCACAGTGCCGGGGAAACGGCCAGCTGTGGAGTCATACTTGAGAAGATGAGAGAGCGTCTTGTTGTCAGTGAGGTCGTTGATAGCAACGACTTTCTTGAGCTGCTCAGGAGTCATTGCGCGCAATACATTGCGGCCAATTCGTCCGAATCCATTAATTCCGTAGGATGCCATAATAGTTAGAGTAAACGTGTTTCTTTAAAACGGGCGTCCCGACTGATTGCCCGGACTGTCATAAAAAACCCCATACTGGGGCTTCGCGGCTACACTATTGAGGAATTAGATTCCGTCAAAGGGAAAACCAGCGCCAGAATTGTAACGCAGCTTTCGCGCCAGAAGGTGAGCATTACTGCGACAAACCATCGGGCGTGAACCCGACGCCGGCTCCAATGCCCGAAATTTCGACAAATTCAGCAAAAAATGTGAACAAATCATCATCATCGGAGGTCTCTATTCGTCGGTAAGTACGAAACAAACCCCTTAAAAACACAAACACGAAAAAACGATTTAATTTTGGTATTCGGGAATAGAAAACCTAAGAGATCTTAATTTTTTAAAAAAGTTAAACTTTTGTCTTGATCCGAAAATTATAAAATTTATAGTCGTATTACAAAATTTGACCTGCCATGAAAAAACTTATTGTCGTAGTAAATGACTTAGAGCGCTCCGGGAAGTCTTCCGTTGCACGCGCTATCACCCATCATCTCGCTTCACTCGAAGTGAATCACCTCGCTGTTACATCCAATGAGATGGACATGACAGATTCCTTCACGGGAGAATTCTGGGACCTTGAGGACCAGTTCGATCTCTCTCTGATGATCGGGGCGATTGATAACCACGATGCCATCGTTCTCGATGTGCACACCGGTGCCGCCCGCGTATGGGGTGAACTCTGCGAAGAGCACGATCTTGAAAATCTCCTCGCCGAACTCGACACCGAAATGACCCTCGTCGTAACCGACACACGCAGTGAGCGTTGTAACGAAGAGATCTGCGACATCACAGAAATTTTTGCCGATCAGGCAGACTACATCATTGCTCACCTCCCCGGTGACTCTCGCAATGAGGTGCCATGGAAAGGAAGTCTCGCTGCAAAAGCGCTTCGCTATCTCGGCGGAACTGAAGTGGAAATCCCCGCTCCTTCAGACGATCTTGCGACGGCACTCGCCACTTCCGAAATGGAACTCGCGGTTGCTTTGAACAATCCCGCAGGCCTCCCCCGCTTCACTGAAGTGCCTCTCACCCAGTGGCTCGAGCGCACTTCAGCCTCACTCAACAATGCGCAGGAATACCTCGTCCCCGAGGAAATCGGCATTGTTGCTCTCGATTACTGATCGGGTATTGAATTTGTCAGGCAGACAAATCCCCCAAATTTTTGAAGTAGAAAAGCTCTCCGGAAACGGAGGGCTTTTTTCTTACCCTGCCGGAATTGGCAAATCACCGGCGCAGGTATGAACCGGCCCGGCGGAACCACCCCGGGACTTATTTAAAAATGGCATCAAGCCCCATCGCGCTTTTTCTCGCGATCTTGGGAACCATCTTGGGGCGTGTCCGTTTCAAGGCGAAATACACAAGCGAAAGCAAACGCAGCCCGATAATTTTATCGATGAAGCGATAGGCCGGCTTCTTGCGCAGAAGATGAGCCTTAAAGAAACCGAGATAACGTCGATTTAATTTAAAGGGCTTAAAGTCCAGTTTCACCGTGTAACGATAGCGGGAACCTTTCGGGTAGCGCTTCTTGTATTTCTTCTTCGCCTTCTCAAGGCGCGTCCTCATTTCATCGTCAAAGGGCCGGAAAAAATACTCACGTGCCAGGGCGACGATCCCGAGAGTGTATTCCATGTATTCGATGTCCTCTTCAGGCAGATGGCAAATCAGTGCGAGGGTCCTCATCCGCTTGATTTTCGCCATCGCAGCGCGGGCGGAACGGATGCTTGCCTCCCCGTCATAGACAACGTGGGAGAGCATTTTCTTCAGCGAATGAGCCACAAAAATATGGTGCCAATAGACGCCGATCAGAGGCGGAATACGCACCCGCCGGAAATAGAATCGCTGCTTCGCAAAATCCGGCAGATAGAGAAGCTCCGTGATCACCTCCTCCGAAAGACGAAGCAACTCAATCAAAGCGGGGCGGTTGTCGACGTTGGGCAGGTGAGTCAAAGCCTCTTCCACCATTTCTCCATGCTTGAACAAACGCAGGGTTACGAAGGTGTTGATCTCAGTCCAGATCGCTGAGTCATCAATAAAGGCAAGTCGTCGAAACGGCGTCCAGCCCCCGGTCTGACACCAGACCGAAATACCAATCACATTCGGAGCATCCCGCAATTCGATTGCGAGCTGTTCGTAGTCGCCACCGATGAAACTCGGGAACTCACCACATCCCTCATATTCACGGCGGCTCTGCAGCTCAACAATCGTCGGAATATCGGTGACGAAGAAATTCCGGTTGAGTGAGAGGTAACGGAAAAAATCCGATTCACCGTATTTCATCGAGAGGACGAAAGCCGGACTGTCGATCCCCGCGACGGTTTTCTCCAAAGTCGGCTCATGCCAGATCAAATCACCCACCGAATGCGCCCCTACCGTCCAGGTTCGGAAAATGCAGCGCCGCTTGTATTTCTCAAAGATCGGCAGAACCGCTTTCAAGGTCCGGTTCACCATTGCGGGGCTTTTAAGGACCAGTTTACTCCGGAACTGCTCCTTAATATCGACTCCGTCACTTTCCCCAATACGGAAAACGACACCTGCCACTTCAGGGTAGTCCTTAAAAAAACCTTCGAGGAGAGATTTCATGAACTCTCTCTGATTCTTCTCACTGTTTCCCAAACGCCGTTCCAGCGCCGGAGTGAACGTGAGGATATCCATCGTCAGGTAGATATTGAGTCCCTCTTCGCGAATCACCTGAAACAGATCTTTGAAATGTTTGCGGTAGAGTTTGATACGCTTTCTCACCGGGCCCTCGTAAAAATCGTGATCAGCGAGGTGTGGCACGTCATCCAGAGTCACACCGGTGTATCCAATTTCAGAAACGCTGCGGCAAAACGTTCGCATGTCCCCTTTCACACGATCAAACGCTTCCGTCAGTTCCCGCTCCGACATTTTCTCGAAGCGTATCCAGGGAAGCTTCGACCAATTGATACGAAAGCGATCGTAACCCGGAAAAAACGGGCCGATCGCATCGATCAAATATAATGGAGAATGAAGAGATGGCAGATCCACGAGGGAAGCTGTTTTACCGTATCAAACTTCATCCCGCAAGAGGCACTTCCGCCGAATACCGCCACGCAAGCGTCACAATTTCGACACAGACTCATCGCAAAAACGGAACGCTACCGCGCCAGAGAAAAACTGGCCGAATGTGAAATGCTCCGCCATAGTTTCGCGTATGCATCCAAAGACATCATTTATGCACTGGCTAAAAACCCCTCTCTTCGTCACCGCATCCATCGCCCTTGCGACCGGAATCGCACTCGTATCCCTGACATCCTGCGGCCAGCCGTCAGCGGAAGCCGCGCCCGAGGAACCGGCCAAAATTGTATTTATCGCCGGTCTCCCGAGCCACCCATCCGGGCAACACGAATTTTTCGCAGGATCAACCATTCTCGCCCGCTGTCTCAATGAACAAAGCGGCCTCCCCGTAGACGTAAAAGTGGTTCGCAACGGCTGGCCCGAAGACGAATCAATCTTCGACGGAGCAAAAGCGGTCATCATCTACTCCGACGGAAACGCCAAACACCCTGTGAACGGTCACGAAGAGAAAATGGACGCGCTCGTCAAAAGCGGTGTCGGTCTCATGCACATGCATTACGGAGTCGAAGTCCCCGCCGGCCCTCAGGGCGAGTATTTCAAAAAATGGATCGGCGGCCACTATGAGAGCGGCTTTTCCGCAAACCCTCACTGGACCGCTGCGGTCGAGTTGAACGAAGATCACCCCATCAGCAATGGCGTCCCCGGCTTCAATGCCAATGACGAATGGTATTACAATATCCGATTCGCAGACCCCAAAACCGCTACAGACATTCTCACCGGCACACCAACTCGCGAACGCATCAATCGCTACATTCACTGGAACCCGATTGCTGAAAAAGGACTCGGCAAAAAGCAGACGATGATGTGGGCAGTTGAGCGCCCCGACGGGGGACGCGGCATCGGATTTACCGGCGGCCACTGGCACCGGAACTGGGCAATTGATGACTTCAGAAAAGTGGTTCTCAATGCAATTGCCTGGACCGCGAAGATTGAAGTTCCTGAAGGGGGCGTAAAAAGCGAACCGGTGACTGAAGCGCAGCTGAATGAGAATCTCGATGAGAAGAAGGACATGGTTCACATCGATCTTCCCTCCGAAGCCGATCTCACCCAACCGGCGGCAGAGCCCAAGGAGTATGGCTGGCCGGGAATGCCCAAAGAGAAGAAGTAGAGTATTGCAGGAGTCGAGAGCTGGAGAATGGAAACGCATCCGCCGAAAATCGGTATCCTTGATTCGGGGGTCGGCGGACTTTCTGTCCTCAGAGAGATCCACGCTCTCCTGCCGCACGCGGAACTTCACTACGTCGGTGATTCCGCGTGGTGCCCTTACGGCACTAAGTCACCCGAAGTCATCATCGAACGGGTTGTCGCGATCACCGACTACCTCTTAAGCAAGGGAGTCGAAATCATCGTGATCGCCTGCAACTCGGCGACGATTCACGCGGTCGGATCTCTGCGCGCCACTTATCCCATTCCTATCGTCGGAATGGAACCTGCCGTAAAGCCTGCCGCAGCCCTGACAAAAAGCGGCGTCATCGGGGTTCTCGCCACTGAAGCCTCTATCGCGGGGGAAAAATTTCACCACCTCGTGAATCAGCACGCCAGCGGGGTCAATGTCATCACCCGCCCCTGCCCGCGCTTTGTCGAACTCGTGGAAAAAGGCATCCTGTCCGGCAGCGAAGCCGAAGAGGCCGTATGCGAAGCGCTCGCACCTCTCGCTGAAGCCGGCGCCGATGTATTCGTGTTAGGATGCACACACTATCCTTTTCTCCGCACCGTCGTCGAAGCTGAAGTTCCCGCGGGGAGCCATGTCGTCGACACCGGTCCGGCCGTTGCCAAACGCGTCGCAAGCCTTCTTCCCGCAAATTCCGATTCCTCCAACAATCCGCCCGAAATCCACATCGAAACGACGGGTAATCTCGAGCAGTTAAATCTACTCTTGCCCAAGCTCCTCCCCGGAATCGAAGCCCGAACTTCCGTCGCAAAACTCCCATGAAGCCGATCCTCTACTTCTTCACTACTTTACTTCTCTACTCCTCAGCAGCGCTAGCCGCGCCCAACTTCCTCATCATCGTTGCCGACGACTGCACCTACAACGATCTTCCCATCTACGGAGGGGCCAACGCAAAAACTCCTCACATTGATCAACTCGCCTCCGAAGGATTGATCTTCAATCAGGCCTACCTCGCCTCCGCGATGTGCCAGCCCTGCCGCGCGGAACTTTATACGGGTCTCTATCCGATGAGCAACGGATGCGCGTGGAACCACTCTGCGAGCCGCCCCGGCACGAAGAGCCTTCCCCATTTTCTCAAACCGGCAGGCTATCGAGTCGGCCTCTCGGGTAAAACCCACGTGAAACCGGCGAAGTCATTCCCTTTTGACGAGATTGCAGGCTTTGATCCCGGATGCGTTCGCAATCCGACCCGTCCCCACGATCTCTCAGGAATCCGCGACTACATGAGCGCAGACGATCCGTTCTGCCTCGTCGTATGCCTCGTCGAACCCCATATCCCCTGGGTCATGGGAGATGCCTCAAAATACCCGCCCGCAAAGATCAAGCTTCCACCCAATCTCGCCGACACTCCCGAAACGAGGAAGCATTTCGCTGACTATCTCGCTGAAATCACTTACATGGATGGACAGGTTGGCGAGATAATGAAGACGCTCGACGAAACCGGGAAGCGGGACGAAACAGTCGTTCTTTTCACCTCCGAACAGGGCTCACAGTTTCCCGGCTGCAAATGGACCAACTGGAACACCGGTCTCCACACCGCACTGATCGCCTCCTGGCCGGGACGGATTCCCGGGTCGACACGAACCGATGCACTCGTTCAGTATGCCGATGTCGCTCCCACTCTGCTGGAACTTGCCGGTGTAAATTCCGGGATCGCTTTTGACGGGACGAGCTTTGCGAAAGTCCTTACTGACAACGCGGCGACTCATCGTGAATTCGCCTACGGTATTCACAACAATCTTCCCGAAGGTCCCGCCTATCCGATCCGCTCAATCACCGATGGAAAATTCCGTTACATCCGGAATTTGAGTCATGGTGAACTCTACATTGAGAAACATCTCATGGGCGGCGGGAAGTTAAACAATCCCTATTGGGCGACGTGGGTCGGCGACGACCCGATGAAGAACCCGGAGTCATACGACAAAATCAAACGCTACATGCTACGCCCTGAAGAGCAGCTCTATCACACCCTCGAGGATGGCTACGAGATCGAGAACATTGCCGGGGACACTGGCTATGACGAAGTTAAAACGAGGCTCAGCACAGCTCTTGACGCATGGATGAAAGCCGAGGGAGACCCCGGTGCCCCCGTGGACACGAAAGAATCACTGGAAGCCGCCCGCGCCGGCGAACATCTCTACGGAAAACAGGAATAGCCCAAATCCCTGATGATGAACACCTTACTGCCACGACGGAAGCAACAATGAGCCTTCCTACTGAAAAGTATGAGTAAAATGCTTCCTTAAAAGTGACATTTCGTTCGCAGTTTGGCGACAATCCCGCTTCTATGTCTCCCAGATGAAAATGACACACACAACAATTGTTGCCGCCCTGGCACTATGCTTCGCCGCATCTTTTGGACAGGCTGGAGAGCCCTCAGGGAAAGGACTTGTTCTCAACGACAAAGTCCCATCGCTGGTAAAAATTTCTCTGGATACCCGCTTTCGATACGAATACGGAGACCAGTCAGGCTTAGCCCCTTCGAACGCGGCCACGGTGCGCAACCGACTTGGCCTGCTCACCCGTGAGGTAAACGGCTTTCAGGGTTATGTCGAATACGAGGGCACCATCGCAGCAGATCGCTTTGACTACAACGATGCCACCGCCCGTGCCCCCGGGGGCAGGACCATCATCGCCGACCCGACTTCACAGGAACTCAATCAGGCATGGATTTCCTACAAGGATCCCAATGGAATCCTCGCAATCAAAGGCGGACGTCAGGCACTCAATCTCGACGGACAGCGCTATGTGGGAACCGTTGGCTGGCGTCAGAATATGCAGACCTTTGACGCAGCGACTCTCACATTCACACCAAATGACGACCTCGAGATTTTCTACGGCTACGTCTGGCAGGTAAATCGAATCTTCGGTTCTAACAACCTCAATCCCGGAGCCACCGATTTCAAAGGCGAATCCCATCTCTTCAACGCCAAATTCAAGAACCTTCCCCTCGGAACACTGACCACTTACATCTACTCGATGGATCTGAAGAATGTTGCCGGAGCAGCCAACAGCAACAACAGCTTTGGACTCAGCCTCGCAGGGGATTTCATCGGTGACACCAAATATTACGCCGAGTATGGCTACCAGACGGATGCTTACGACAGCCCGTTGAACTACAGCGCCAGCTACGCTCACGCAAATATCTCCGGCAAAGTTGGTTCAGCTGTCACCACGACAGTTGGATACGAGTATCTCGGTTCGGACAACGGAGTCGGTTACAACTTTCCCCTCGCCACCCTTCACAAATTTAACGGCTTTGCCGATCGATTTCTCGGAACGCCTGCCGGCGGCCTTTCCGACATGTATCTCTCAGCGGCAACCTCCCTCGCGGGAATCAAGTTCGTAGCCGCCTACCATTATTTCTGGGATGACGGTTTTGACGTCGCACTCGGACAGGAGGTCGACCTCGTCGCTTCCAAAGCGCTCAACGAAAAGGTTTCAGTGCTCGCGAAAGGCGCGTTCTTCATGGGGCAGGGAGCGCAACCCGACGTGACACGTGCTTCCGTGGAAATGAACATCGCATACTGAGTCTGCGCTCCTCTTCACCTCTCTTATTCTGAAAGGCCAGGCATTCCGCCTGGCCTTTTTGTTGGCTGTCAGGATACCTCCCGGTCCAGTTCCGACTGATCTTTCAGCCTTTGCCCGGTTCGAAGCATCAGGGTATCAACCACGTTTTGGCAGATCCCCGAAAAGACATCTTCGATCATCTGCGTCTGATGACGCGGGTCACGGTGAATCGACCACTTTCGTCTCAAGTTTTTCCAGGGAAGCGGTCGAAAGACGAGGCTGCCCTCGGCGATTTCTTTCTCAGCCACCCAGGGGGAAAGGAGCCCGATGCCCATGCCGATTTTCGCCATTTCTTTGATCGCCGCCATACTCCCCACCTGCAAAGAAGTCTTCAATTGGATACCGTTGGCAAGGGACTCCTGCTCCAATAGGCGGAATGTTTCACTCGCCTGACTGTAGAAAATGAAGCTCTCTTTCGAGATATCCCGAGTCTGAATCTCCGGCGCACTCGCGAGAGGATGCAGCGGGGAAATCGCCATCTGAATTTCGTCTTCGAAGAGGGAACTCATTTTCAACTTCTCCGAGAACGAAGTTTCCAAAGCGACGGCAACATCGATATCCCCGGCTTCCAGCAACGCCATCACCCCCCGGGAGTCATCTGTCACGACCGAGATATCAAAGGAAGGGAAACTTTCCCGCAACTCCCTCAATACTGAAGGAAGCACATACTGGGAAATCGTGACCGTCGCGCCGATGCGCAATCTACCGTGCCCGGGCCGGTCAAGGAGAAGCAATTCGTCCTGCGCACGGGCCATGCGGGAAAGAATTCGATCGGCATGAGGTAACAATGACTCCCCCGCCCGGGTCAATCTGACCGTTTTCCCCAGTCTCTCGAAGAGAACCGTATCGAGCGAACGTTCAAGGGCTTTAATAGAGTGACTCACCGCTGACTGAGTGAGACACAAAGAGCGCGCCGCCGCAGTGAAACTCTCCTTTCTCGCAAGTTCCTGAAACGCCCTGAGTTGCCGACTGTCTAACAAATCCATTTTGCGAGTGTATTAAGATCATTCATCGATTTCATGAATTCATTGAAAGCAACTTTTAGACCAATCTCAACAGAATGGCACAAAAAGGGCTTTAGAAGGGTTGCGTGATAAGAACAGATTACAGCAACCCCACCCGGGCAAGAATCGGATTCGTTCCTCTGGTAGACTGCGCTCCGCTTGCCGTCGCATTCGAAACCGGAATGTTCCGCGAAAGAGGTCTCGACGTTGAACTGATGCGGGAGCCCGGCTGGGCAACAATCCGTGACAAGATGGCCTACGGCGAACTTGAAATGGCGCACGCTCCTGTCGGAGTGGCCTTTGCCCTCAACTGGGGCCTTGGCGTTCTGCGTCATCCCTGCTCGACCGGATACCTTCTGAACTCGAACGGGGATGCCATCACCATCTCAAAAGAACTCTTCAACGAAGGCGTTACCAACGCGGAGACCTTCGCTGAGAATATCAAAACAGTGAGACGGGAAAGTCCAATCAGACTGGGGATTCCACACCGGTTCAGCACCCACCACTTTCTCCTGCGCCAGTGGCTGCGTCCGTCGGGAATCGTCCCGGGGAGAGATATCTCGATTATTTCACTTCCGCCTTCGCTGATGGCATCCTGCCTCGCCTCCGGTGACATCGACGGCTATTGCGTCGGGGAACCATTCAATACCATCGCGGTTCGAAAAGGAGACGGGGTCATCCTCGCCGAGTCTGCAGATCTCGCTCCCATGCACCCCGAGAAAGCTCTTATCGTGAGTGATCACTTTGATCGCCGCAATCACGAGATCCATCTCGAAATCATTAGAGCGATTGCAGAGGCCGCAGCGTTTTGCGAAACAACAGGAGGCCGTGAGACCGCTCTCGAAATCCTATCACGACCACACTATTTAGGCCTCGCCCCCGACTTGATCCGCTCAAGTCTCTTTGCCGGGAGCCAGAACGAAACCAGTGAATTCTCCAGCGAGGCATTTCACATTTTCTCCTGCCCCGAGGTCAACCGCCCCGCCGCAGAGAAGGCAAACTGGCTTGTCTCCCACATGCGCAACGCAGACCTCCTCGACAGCGTCAATACGAAGGCAGGTCCGCCTCTCAATCAAATTTTCCGCGAAGATATCTACGACGAGGCAATCACTCCCGCTCTCGTATCCGCCTAATCCAATCTCCAACTCCATTCAACATACGAAAACCAGATGAGAACCATCCCCATACTTCGAAACACCGTTGCTGCAGCTTTGCTACTTGCCGCGACATCAACAGTAAGAGCCGACCTTCTCGACGTCGAGAAAGACACTCTCAAGTTCGGCTTCATTAAACTAACCGACTGTGCCCCGATCGTAATTGCCAAAGAGAAAGGCTACTTCGACGACGAGGGACTGAGCGTCACAGTGGAGGCGCAGGGCAACTGGAAAGAATTGCTCAACCGGGTCATTACCGGAGACCTAGACGGTGCCCACATGCTCGCAGGTCAGCCCATCGGGGCAACAGTCGGATTTGGAACACAGGCGGATATCATGACCGCCTACAGCCTCGACTACAACGGGAATGCCATCACCGTTTCCAATGATCTCTGGGAGCAAATGAAACCCAACGTTCCGATGGAAAATGGAAAGCCAATTCACCCCATCACCGCGGAGAGTCTCAAACCGATTACCGACGCTGCGGTTGCTCAGAACAACAAACTCAAAATGGGAATGGTCTTTCCCGTTTCAACTCACAACTACGAAATCCGCTACTGGCTCGCTGCAGCCGGTATCAAGCCTGGCTTCTATTTCGATCCCGAAACCGGCCAGGTCGATGTCCCCGGTTTCCTCAATGGCGACGTTGAGCTCTCAGTGACTCCTCCCCCTCAAATGCCACAAACTCTCGAACAGGGAACCATCGTGGGATACTGCGTTGGCGAGCCATGGAACCAGCAGGCCGTTGTCAAAGGTATCGGAGTTCCCGTGACCACCAACTACGACATCTGGAAAAACAATCCCGAGAAAGTTTTCGGTGTTTCCAAAGAATGGGCCGAAGCCAATCCGAAAACCTGGATTGCGGTAACCAAAGCACTCATTCGCGCCGGCCACTGGCTCGATGCCTCTCCGGAAAACCGCATCGAAGCGGCAGAGATCCTCTCACAACCAAACTACGTTGGTGCCCCTTTCGAAGTCATCAGCAACAGCATGACGGGAACGTTCGAATTCGAAAAGGGTGACAAACGCGAGATGCCTGACTTCAACGTCTTCTTCCGCCACAACGCCAGCTTCCCCTACTACAGCGACTGCGTCTGGTTCCTCACTCAGATGATTCGCTGGGGACAAATCACCGAGCAAAAGCCGGACAGTTTCTTCAAGGAAATGGCGGAGAAAATCTATCGCCCCGACGTCTACATGTCGGCCGTTGCAGAGCTCATCGATGACGGGGAATTCACCGAAGAGGATTTCGCAGAGGCAACCGCCGCTTTTGAAGCCGGCGGATACAAGCCCGAGACAACGGACTTCATCGACGGAAAGCCCTACGACGGAACGAAACCGAACGACTACATCAAATCTTTCGGAATTGGATTGAAGTGAGTGGCACGAATTAAGCTCGCAGGAACCAACCACACCCGGAGGTCGGATGACCTCCGGAATCTCCTCAGATCCCCTCTCTAACACACCCCTGGAAAGCCCTATGGAAACAACCGCAACAGCCAGTTCAACCAATCCAGTTGATCAACCTTCGACCAAGCGAAGATTTTCCTACAACCCCAACCGCGTCGCGCATACGCTGAACAAACTGGGACTCGGTTACTTCGCCCCTTTTGCCCGGCTCATCGGAAAGGATGAACCTGCCAAACAGGTTCGCGAGATCGTCACAAACACCGTCCTTCCGATCGTTGCGTTTCTTATCTTCGTCGCACTCTGGGCGGTCACCGCAGGCGCAGTGAAAACCGACAGCGTTCAAATCCCAAGTCCGCATCAATCGTGGTATGCTCTCACAGGAACTGCGATTCCCGGCTTCGCCCATCCCTTCCCCGAAAGTATCGAAGGAATGACAGAGCCCTACTTCGAAGAGAACGGAGGGCTCGACCCCAAGTCGATCAACGGATTCACTCATGCCGAGGCCCTTGCCGAAGAGTCCTATATCGAATCTCAACAGGAGCGGGTCGACAAATTCATGACACGCTCCAAAGAGGCAGCCGCCGAAGGAGACCTTGAGAAAGCGGAAAAATACAAGGGGAACGCTGAAATGTTTGCCTCTAAAACCTACGCAGGGAACAAAACCTTCTACGACCAGATTTGGATCTCCCTTCTCACCGTCTCAATCGGATTCGTCATCGCCACTCTCGTCGCGGTTCCCATCGGAGTACTCTGCGGAATCTCTCCGATGTTCAATATCGCGATGAATCCACTGATTCAGCTCTTCAAGCCGGTGAGTCCACTCGCCTGGTTCCCCATCGTATTTGTAATCACAACCTGGGGCATCGACGCTCCTCCATCCGACTCAATCTGGCAGCGTGCCCTCTTCACCTCTGCAGGAGTGGTGATGCTTTGCTCACTCTGGCCGACCCTGATCAACACGGCTGTCGGCGTTGCATCGGTCGACAAGGACCACCTCAATGTCGCTAAAGTCCTGAAACTCGGCTGGTTCAAAAGGATCTGGAAAATCGTCCTGCCCGCCTCGCTTCCGCTCATCTTCACCGGTCTTCGTCTCTCCATCGGAGTGGGTTGGATGGTTCTCATCGCAGCAGACATGATGGCCCAGAACCAGGGCCTCGGGAAGTTCGTTTGGGATATGTATCAGAACGGGGACACCATGAGCACGGCTCAGATCATTGTCGCCGTCTTCGTCATCGGAGCTGTCGGATTTGCTCTGGACCGGGTCATGCTCGTCTGCCAGCGCCTCGTCACCTTCGAAGAGCAATCCATCTAGTTCACCCCGCGAAATTCATATCATGGCCTACATAGAACTAAACGATGTCTCAGTGGGATTCGGCTCGGGAACGAACCGGTCAGAAGTCCTAACCGATATCAATCTCCACATGGAGAAGGGAGAGTTCGTCGCAATTCTCGGATACTCAGGGACAGGCAAATCCACAATCATGAACCTCATTGCCGGTCTCGTAAAACCGGATAAAGGAGAGGTAATCGTCGACGGAAAAAAAGTGGAAGGCCCGAGCCCGGATCGCGGACTCGTCTTTCAGAACTACTCACTCCTTCCCTGGTTCGACGTATACAAAAATGTCGGTCTCGCCGTGGACGAAGTTTATGCGGATGAATCCCCCGAAACAAAGGACAGGCTGATCCGCGAGGCCATTGAACGCGTCAATCTCACTGACGCAGCCCACAAAAAGCCGGGTGAACTTTCCGGCGGGATGCGACAGCGAAACTCGGTTGCGAGAACCCTCTCAATGAATCCGGCAGTGCTGCTTCTCGACGAACCTCTCAGCGCTCTCGACGCACTGACGCGTTCTGTGATTCAGGACGAGATTCTCGGAATCTGGAAGGAACTCGGGCAGACCATTGTGCTCATCACCAACGATGTAGATGAAGGTCTCTACATGGCTGACCGGATCATTCCCCTCAGCGTCGGTCCCCCTGCGACTTTCGGTCCCGAAACAGTCGTGGCAAAAGAGCGCCCCCGCGATCGCAGGGCAATTACTACCGGAGCGGAATACCACCCGCTGCGGCAGGAGATTATTGAATTCCTTCTCAATGAAAAAGAGAAAGAACGCTCCGGCTCAATTCGCAAAGCAGTCTCTCTCCCTAACATTAGCCCAATGGATATCAGCAGACACAAACCCAGCTGGTTCTTAGGACTTCGCCCACAACCTAAAAAAACCATCAACGCCGCCTGAACCATGTCTTATTTCGAAGCCATTAATCTTGGAAAAACCTACAAGACCCCATCCGGCGATGCTGTCATTGTTGACGGATTCGACCTCAAAATGAAGAAAGGGGAGTTCGTCTGCGTCCTCGGCCACTCAGGCTGCGGAAAGTCGACCGTGCTCTCCATGGTCGCAGGATTGAACGACATCAGCGACGGCAATGTTCTTCTCGACAATCGCGAGATTGAAGGAGCCGGCCCCGACCGCGGAGTGGTCTTTCAATCCCCCTGTCTCCTCCCGTGGATGACCACCTGGGACAACGTCATGCTCGGCGTCGAGCAAGTCTACTATCACGCCACCGCTGAAGAGCGTCATCAAATCGTTGAATACTACCTCGCTGCCGTCGGCTTAACCGGGGCCGCAGACAAGCGCCCCGCGGAGCTCTCCGGGGGAATGCGCCAGCGTGTCGGACTTGCCCGCGCCTTTGCCCTGAATCCCAAAATGCTTCTCCTCGACGAGCCTTTCGGAATGCTCGACAAACTGACCAAGTTTGAACTCCAGCAAGTGCTCATCGATCTTTGGAACCGGGAGCGACTCACCGCCATGATGATCACTCACGATGTCGATGAAGCGATCTACCTCGCCGATAGAATCGTGATGATGACAAATGGTCCTGCCGCACGAGTCGGTGAGATCGTCACGATCGATTTCGAGCGCCCGAGGGACCGCCGCGACATTATGGCCGATCCCAAATACCTCGAATACAGGGAGCAGCTCATCAGCTTTCTCGAAGAGCGTGTCTACCTGATGGATAAAGCAGCCTAACCGGAAACTCATGATGAAAACCCTACCATCTATTCCAACCTCTTCACCCTTCACCGAAGCACAGCGCCTTTGGCTCAACGGGTATATCGCTGGTCTCATTTCAGAGGCAGACGATTCACCGGCTGTTTCCAGCAAACCAAAACTCCGCGTCGCGGTGATGTATGCGAGTCAGTCAGGAAACAGCGAGGCACTCGCCGAATCCTTTGCCGAACAACTCTCGGAAGCCGGTTTCGATTCCCCCTGCTTCAGCACTGAAGACTATTCCGAAATCGATCTGACTTCCGAAAAGCGGCTCATTCTCGTCTCAAGCACCTGGGGCGAAGGAGACCCACCGGACAATGCGATCGACTTCTGGAATGCCCTTCAGTCCGATGAGCATCCACGACTGGAGAACCTCAGCTACGGAGTTCTTGCACTCGGGGATACCAATTACCTCGATTTCTGCGCCCAGGGAAAAGCATTCGACAAAAGACTGGGTGAACTGGGTGCCAAACGATTCATCGACCGCGCCGATTGCGACACCGATTTTGAAGAGGTGGCAGAAGCCTGGTTTGAATCCGTCCGCGGAATTCTCGCAAAAGAGCAGGGGGATGATGCACCAACACCCGCAGAGAAGGGCGGCAATTCCACCCCGGACGAACCCAAATGGTCGAAGAAGAATCCCTTCCCCGCCCGCCTCCTCATGAACCGCCGGCTCAATAGTGAGAACTCGGCCCGCGACACTCGTCATTTCGAGATAGAACTTACCGGTTCAGGCCTCAGCTACGAAGTGGGCGACGTCCTCGGTCTCTACGGCCACAATCATCCCCAGGCTGTCGACGAACTGACCGCCCTGCTCGCCTTCGACGGTGACAGCACTGTCACTCTAACAGACGGCGAATCGATGTCTCTGCGAACGGCACTTATCGAACGTTTCGATATCCGAACCGTCAACCGCCCCCTTCTCGAAGCATGGGCCCGGATTACCGAATCGGAGTCACTGCGCCAATTGCTCGCCGACGAAAGCGATGCATCCGCTGTCGAGAACTACCTTTGGGGGCGGGAGATTATCGACCTCATCGCAGAGCACCGCCCCCGTTTCGCCGACCCAAGCGATTTTCTCGCCCTCCTTCGAAAGCTGGGCCCCCGGCTCTATTCGATTTCCTCCAGCCCCAAAGCTCACCCCGATGAAGTACACCTCACGGTTGCGCGAGTGGGTTACGAGGCACATGGCCGCCGCCGTTTCGGAGTTTGCTCAACCTATTTGTCGGACCGTGTCTACCCCGAAGGCGAAGTCAAAGTGTTCCTTCAGGAAGCAAAACACTTCAAGCTTCCCGGGAATCTCGACACACCGGTCATCATGGTTGGCCCCGGCACCGGAATCGCCCCGTTTCGCGCCTTTCTCGAAGAACGCAAAGCCACTGAAGCCCCCGGGCTCAACTGGCTGTTTTTCGGAAATCCGCATGAAGCTGACGACTTCCTCTATCGCGAGCAACTCGAAGAGTTGCAAAACGAAGGGGTTCTGACCCGACTCGATACGGCATGGTCACGCGATCAGGAGGAGAAAATCTATGTCCAGCAGCGCATGATCGAAGCCGGTGCCGAGCTCTGGAAATGGCTCGAAGAGGGCGCACATTTTTACGTTTGCGGCGACGCGAAACGCATGGCCAAAGACGTAGATGATGCTCTTCACTCCATTGTCGCCCAACACGGAGGCAAAACAGAAACCGAAGCTGCCAGCTACCTATCAGCCATGAAGAAGGAGAAGCGATATCAACGGGATGTTTATTGAAATACGAAAATGAATGAATTCCGCTCATCATGGGAATCAATTTCTTTCCACAGGATCTCGCGAGTAGGAATGCCAATCGGCACGGGCGCTGCTTTTACAGATGCTTAGCTCCCGAAAAGTCGGGATAGAACCCCAAAATCAATTTTCAACGACCATGAGCATCCTTCCAAAAACTGTTGCTGGCGCTCCCATTTCCTCGGAGCAGGAGCAATATCTCGACGGATTCTTCACCGGAATGAGGAACCGCGGGCTCTCGTTCTCAGATGCCGCTCCTGAAGACGGACCCAAGCCGAAAAAGAAAAAGCTCACCGCAGAAGAGCAGATCAAACAGGAAATGAATCCGTTTGATGCCCTGCCCGAGTTGCGAGCCAAAGCGAAAACAAATACACCACCTGAAAAGGCGGACATCTTTCGTTTCAAATGGAACGGACTCTTCTGGCTCGCGCCGGTTCACGAAGGATACATGTGCCGCCTTCGCATTCCCGGAGGAGACATCACGACGACTCAATTCCGTGAACTCGCTTCAATCGCGGACGACATCGCAAGCGGATACCTTCAGTTCACGACGCGAAACAACCTTCAGCTCCGCATCATCCAGCCGAAGGATACCCTCGAATTGCTTCAGCGAGTCGAAGCCTGCGGTCTCAAATCACGGGGATCAGGAGCCGACAACTTGAGAAACTTCACTTCGAACCCGGCCTCAGGACTCGATCCACACGAGCTCATTGATGTGCTCCCCTACATTCATGACCTCGCCCACATGGTGCAGAACTCCGCCGAGTTTTACGACCTGCCCCGGAAGTTTAACATTTCCTACGACAACGGTGGTTTGATCGGTGTCGCAGAGGACACCAACGACATTGGAATGCGGGCCGTCAAGATGGACGGCGAAGTCTATTTCCGCATTCTCTTAGGCGGCGTCACCGGACACGAAGAGTTCGCAGAGGATTGCGGATTCCTCTGCAAACCGGAAGACTCCGTCGACGTTTGCGCCGCTCTCACCCGTGTCTGGATCCAGAACGGAAGCCGGGCAAGCCGGGGCAAAGCAAGGATGATCTATCTGATCAAAGAGTGGGGCTACGAAAAATACATGGAGGAGACACAGAAACTCCTCGGGTTTGATTTGATCCCGCTCGATGAGAGCAAGCTGGAAGTGATCGAAAAGCCCAATGTTCCACATCCGCAGATTGGGGCCTACCCGCAGAAACAAGACGGACTGAATTACCTCGGCGTCTATGTCCCAGTGGGAAACATGCCATCCGAAGACGCTCGTGCGATCGCAGCGATCGCCGACGAGTTCGGAAGCGGGGAACTCCGTCTCACGATTTTTCAAAACCTTCTTATTCCCAATATTCCGGATGAAAAACTGGAAGCCGCTAAGGCCGCTCTCACCGCGGCCGGGATTGGATTCGAAGCCAGCTACATTCGTGGAGGCGCCGCCGCCTGCACCGGGAACCGCTACTGCAAGTTTGCGAGCGCGGACACGAAAGGAAACACCATTTCACTGATTGAGTATCTCGAGTCAAAACTGACACTTGATCAACCCATCAACATCCACACGACCGGGTGTCCCCACTCCTGCGCGCAGCACTATATCGGAGACCTCGGACTCCTCGCCTGCAAAGTTAAAGTGGACGGCGAAGAGGAACCTGTCGAAGGCTACCACGTCTTCGTTGGAGGCGGCTTCGGCGCGGAGAAAAAGAAGCTCGGACGCCAACTGTGGAAAGGCGTTCCCGCCGGTCCAATCCTTCATGAGAAGGTTGAGGCCCTTCTCCTTGCCTATCTGGAAAAGCGGGAAAACAACGAAAACTTCCAATCTTTCACAACCCGTCATTCCATCGAGGAGCTCGAAGCTCTCGTCACACCGGTAGCCGCATGAGTCTTGCGCCCGCCAGAAATCTGATCGACGAGCTGTTGGCAGATCAACAGTCTCTCACAGCCGTCGAACGTTTCTCTCAGGCGCACAAGGATACCACGACCCCGGTGCTGGAATCCCACTACCGGAGCCTCATCCCCCTGAGTAAACCCGGTCCCGGTGAACAATACAGCTTTGAAGTCGATCTCGATGCCTGCAGCGGATGCAAAGCCTGTGTCACCGCCTGTCACAGCCTTAACGGACTCGATGACGGCGAGTCCTGGCGCGACGTCGGGACACTGATTACACCGGCTGTTCCCGAAGCGGTTCAGCAAACTGTCACCTCGGCCTGCCATCACTGCAGTGACCCTGCCTGTGCCAACGGCTGTCCCACTCTCGCCTACGAGAAAGATGCCGATACCGGCATCGTGAGCCATCTCGACGATCAATGTATCGGGTGCCAATACTGCACCATGACGTGCCCCTACGAAGTGCCGAAATACAACGACCGTCTTGGCATTGTCAGGAAATGCGACATGTGCCAGTCACGCCTCAAGGAGGGAGAAGCGCCCGCCTGCGTTCAGGCCTGCCCCAGTGAAGCGATTCGTATCCGCATCGTTCCGGTTGAGGTCATCCACAATCGGGCGGTGAACGGAAACACTCTCGTTCCCGGCGCGGCACCTTCCGCCATCACAAAGCCATCGACGACTTTTCTCAACCTTAGAGGATCAGCCGGATCGGGCACCGTCGCGGCTGACGAAAGCAACCTCGCCCCCGCTCACGCCCATCTGCCACTCGTGATCATGTTAGTGTTAACACAGGTCGCCGCGGGAATTCTCCTTTTCGACGTTATCACCAGAATCTCATCAGGAGAATCCGGCAGCCCGGGTAAATGGCACGCCATCCTCGGGGCGGGTCTCGCTATGGCGGGATTGATTGCCGCAACCCTGCACCTCGGTCGTCCCCTGCAGGCATGGAAGAGTTTTCTAGGATGGAGAAAGTCGTGGCTCAGTCGCGAAATCCTCGTCTTCGGAGCCTGGTCGGGAGCCGCCTTTGCCTATGTCGCAACGCTTTGGATCGAACTGCCTGGATTCATTGAAAACAGCGTTGCACTCGGAGCCGCAGCGAGTGGACTCGCCGGAGTTTACTGTTCGGTCATGGTTTACGTTTTTACGAAGCGCCCTTTCTGGAGTCTCTCACAAACCGGAACCCGCTTCGGACTCACTCTGCTCGCGGCGGGAAGTTGCTTCACTTTACCCGTTCTCAGTCTCATCGCTCTCACCGCGAAACTCGGATTCGAGTTTTACCTCCGCGACGAGACGCGCTCCCCCTTCCTTCACTCAGCGAAAGTGATCAATGGCCCACTGCGGAAACTGTGGACGGGGCGCCTCATCTCCGGGCTCACCGCCCTCGCAATGATTGCCGGTTCGCTTGCCGTTCCCGGGCTCGCATTTCCCGGATTCATCATCCTCGTAGCCGGTGAATTACTCGCGAGAGCGCTCTATTTCCAGGCTGTCAAAGAACCCAAGATGCCGGGCAACATCACAGGATCATGAGCACTTTTACCCGGGCCAGCAAAGAAATCCAAAAACGGATCCGTGCCTTTTCCGGACCTCTCACCGAATCGCTTGTAAGGGAACCGGGAGCCTACGGTCTCGGGCAGGTGCCGTCCTCAGTCGCACCGGAGGCAACCACATCCATGGTCTGCGGCTTCTGCGCGACGGGCTGCTCTCTCAACATTCATCTTCGCAGCGGGGAAGCGACTAATCTCACCGCCAACTTCGACTACCCTGTCAATCAGGGAATGGCCTGCCCCAAGGGCTGGGAGGCACTGGCTCCACTGAAATCAAACGAGCGTGCCACCACGCCGATGCTTCGCACGAGGCGGGGAGAGTCCCCCCTTCCAATCGATTGGCAAACCGCCGCTGAAACCTTTAGGGATCGCTTCAAGTCCATCATCGAGAAGCACGGTCCCGAGTCCGCAGCCTTCCTCAGCACCGGACAAATTTGCAGCGAAGAGATGGCCTTCCTCGGTTCCTTCGCCAAGTTTGGAATGGGAATGATTCACGGCGACGGCAACACCCGCCAGTGCATGGCGACGGCCGTTCGTGCCTACAAGGAATCATTCGGATTCGATGCCCCTCCCTATACATACGAAGACTTCGAAAAGTCAGACGTCATCGTCCTGATTGGCTCCAACATGTGCATCGCCCACCCCATCATGTGGCAGCGGGTCCTCCAAAACAAGAGGAATCCCGAGATCATCGTAATCGATCCGAGACGGACCGAAACGGCAATGCAGGCCACGCGACATGTTCCGATCAAACCCAAGTCTGACCTGACTTTTTTCTACGGCCTTGCCCATCTCCTCATTGAGAAAGGGTTGCTCGACAACGAGTTCATCAGGGAACATTGCGATGACTTTGATGCCTTCGCTGCACATGTTAAAGACTTTGATCCCGCCCGTGTCGCAGAGAAAAGCGGGATCAATCCTGAAGAACTGAACGCGCTTGCAGAACTGATCGGCAGCGGAAAGCGCGTCTCGTTCTGGTGGACCATGGGAGTGAACCAGAGCTACGAAGCGACCCGCACCGCGCAAGCGATCATCAATCTCGCGCTCATGACCGGCAACATCGGCAAACCGGGAACGGGAGCCAATTCCATCACCGGCCAGTGCAACGCGATGGGCTCCCGTCTTTTCAGCAACACAACGAATATCCTCGGCGGTCACGATTTTGAAAAGGAGGCAGACCGGGAAAAAGTTGCCGGGATCCTCGAGATTCCAAAGGAGCGCATCCCCAGTCAGAACAGCCTTCCCTACCACGCCATCATTGACGGAGTGAACAGCGGAAAGATCAAAGGCCTCTGGATCATCGCGACCAATCCCGCCCACTCGTGGATCGGACGCGAAGACTTTTCTGCCGTGCTCGACAAACTGGATTTTCTCGTCGTTCAGGACATGTATTCGACCACAGAGACAGCCGCCTGCGCCGACTTGATACTACCCGCTGCGGCGTGGGGCGAGAAAGACGGAACCCTGATCAATTCCGAGCGTCGCATCGGTATCGTCAAAAAAGTCGCGAAAGCCCCCGGACAGGCACTCACTGATTTTTCCATCATCAAACTGCTCGCCAATGTCTGGGGCTGCGGAGACTGGTTCAAAAAATGGCAGAACCCCGAGGCCGCATTCGAGATTCTTCAGAAACTCAGTAAAGGACAACCGTGCGACATCAGCGGCATCGACGGCTATCGTCAGATCGACGAAGAGGGTGGTGTTCAATGGCCCTATCCTGCCGGAACAACAAATACAGAAAAACAACGGCGCCTCTTTTCCGATGGAGAGTTTTTCACCGCCAATAAGAAGGCGAGGTTTGTCTGCGATACGATCAGTGAAGATCCCGAGCCACCCTGCGATGATTACCCGGTTCGACTCCTCACCGGAAGAGGCAGTTCCTCACAATGGCACACCCAGACGCGAACACGGAAGTCCGCGGTCCTCCGCAAACTGGGAGCAAAAGAGAACTACGTCGAACTTCATCCCGCCGATGCCGGCTCACTTGGAATCAGCTCGGGTGAACTCGTGACCGTTTCCTCTCGTCGCGGTAGCATTCTAATCAAAGCATTCGTCACCTCGACGGTTCAAAAAGGAACCGTATTCATTCCAATGCACGAGGAAACCACGAACCGGCTCACCTTGCCGTCCTTTGATCCTCATTCCCATCAGCCCAACTACAAGAGCTGCGCCGTGAAAGTAGCGAAACGCGCTTCCTAGTGTTTCAGCATCCACGCGATGCCGCGCGGGATTCCATCCGTGATCATTGAATTGTAGTGCCCTCCTTCAGAAACGGTAGCCACCTCGGAATCTCCGCCTTGATCTTGAACCAGGCGCCCGAAGCTTCTTCCGTCCTCAAGACTGACGCGCTCATCATCTTTCGCGAAAAAGAGAAATACCGGAACTTCAACTTCGCGTGCATGAGTCATAGGCGAAGAACGGACAACGAATGCCGGAAGCCCCGGATACTGTAACTTCATGGAAAAGTCATTCACCAGATCTCCATAATCACTCTCCAGATCGCTGATCGGAGCATAAGCCACCGCTCCCGCGAGCTCAGGAAGATGCGAAGCGATAAGCAGGGACAGCGAACCCGCCGAACTGTGTCCGGCCGAAAAGATCTTGTCAGGGTCTACCTGCGGAAGGGTTTGCTTCGCCAGCTCCATCGCGTTTCTCCCATTGATCACACCTGCACCCGCTCTCCGAAACGCTTCGTACCCTTTCTTGATGTCATCAGTGTCTTCATCATCCTCGACAACACCATCGATGGAGTAGTTAATCACCACCATTCCAGCCTCGGCGTAGGGTAGCGTTTCATCATGATAATCGCCACCATCGAGGCTCAAGCCACTGAGCAAATTTGATCCCGCGGGAGGAACGAGGACACACCGGAGGCTCTTGGGCGATGCTTCCCCGGGTGGCAAATAGACCCGGAATTGCATCGACTCACCCACACCCTGCCCCTTGGTGGACAGATCGTAAAACCGAACGCCTTTTTCACCAACCTCCCGCAATTCGCCGGGCTCCGAAAACGAGGGAATCACCGCGGCCTCGAATGAGAACGGCTCCTCTGCTTTCTCAGCTTCCTTCTGTTCGGAGATGATTGAGAAGCCGAGAATGACTCCGAAAGCAACCGCCATCAAAGTCCCGATGTAGCCGGTGATCAGTCCGGCCGTAGCAATTCCATAACCACCTGTCAGCCCTGACGACTTCTTGATTCGGCTCAATGAAAGATGTCCGAAAATAACAGCAACGACTCCAAGAGGAACCATACAAAGCCCCAGTATCCCGAGAACTAAACTGGTAATAGCGAAACCGCAGGTTTGAACGGGGCGATGTGTTTGATCCATTCCAAAAGAGAACCAGTCACGAAAAATTCCTTCAAGCAAATTCATACGCATGAATTCAGAACCGAACCAATTCAAAACTTGCTTCCCCGAATCCTTCCGGCAAAGTTTCCACGATGACTTCCGAGACAACCGTATCAATCCACCCCTACTTCAAACCGCACGAAGGCAAACTTGATGAGTTCATTGGAATTATGGACACCTTTGTGGAACGCACATCCAGCGAGGAAGCGGTCCTGTTCTATGATTTCACCATATCCGGCGAAACAGTGTTCTGCCGTGAAGCCTATGTAGGTAGCGAAGGTGCCCTCGCCCACCTCGCAAACGTCGACGACATTATTCAGGCGGCTTTAGAGATTTCAGATCTCATCCGTCTCGAAATCCACGGAGCGGCAGCCGAGCTCGACAAAATGCGCGAGCCCCTCAAAGAGCTTCCCGTGGAATGGTTCGAACTCAAAAAGGCACTGGTGAAGTGATCTAAATCGATCATTTTCAATCACGCGAATTCTCAGAATGCTGTGGCTGCTCAGTGGCTCTAGCCTGAGATAATGCTGAAGCAAAAAGTCCGGTGGGAACGGCCACAATTCCTAACCCGACAACAAGGACCACGAAGGTAAAAAACTTTCCGCCCAGCGTGATCGGAAAGCTGTCGCCGTACCCGACCGTCGTTAATGTTGTGACGGCCCACCACATGGAGTGGAAGACAGATTGAAACACCTCTGGCTGCGCTTCGTGCTCAAAATGATAGATCCCGACCGACGCTAAATAAAGGACTATCAAAGCAGCGGCGCCGAAGAGAATCAATTCCTCACGTGCAATCAGAAAGGCGCGATAAAAACGCTGCATTGCGGAATTATAGCGAGCCAGTTTAAAGAGCTGAAAAAGCCTGAGCAAACGGAATGATCGAACTGCACGAAGATCGATTCTCGTTGAAAGATAAAACGGCAGTATAGCCAACAAATCAATCACTCCGAAGAAAGAGCGAGCATATGAGAACCGCGGTCGACTTAAAAGTAGCCTCAGAAGATACTCAATCGTAAATAGACTCACCGTGAAAATTTCAAAACAATAGAGATAGTTGCGCCACCTCTCCGAGAGGCTCGGCAGAGTCTCAAACGCAAACGCAAAAAGATTGAGCAAAATGATCAACTGGATCAGAAACTCCCACCTTCCGAACCGAAGTCGTCCGTTGCCGTCACGTATTTCCATTCCTTGTTATAGTTGAACCTTTCTCACCGATCCACCCCGCAGAAACGCTGGGCGAGGAACATTCCCACCGCCATCATCGGGACAAAGATGAGCGCTTCAGGTCTGAGCGCGGCAAGATTGGCGATCGCGGGGCCGGGACAGAAACCCCCGAGCCCCCAGCCGACTCCAAAGAGAACCGCCCCGAGAATAAGCTTCTTTGAAACGGGATCAGACTCATTCCCGGGAAGTTGACATTTTCTCCGGAAGAAAAAGTAGCCGGCGGAAAAGACGAGCAGCGCGCCGCCCATCACAAACGCAAGGGTGGGATCCCATTCCCCGGTAAGGTCGAGAAAACCGATCACCCGGGAAGGATCTGTCATCCCGGACAAGGCAAGCCCGGCCCCGAAAAGCAATCCGGCGAGAAGCGTGAGAAGATTCTTTTTCATGCCCCTGCAATCATGAGTTTAAAGAGGTAAACCGTAAGAAACCCCGCGACCATAAACACGACCGTGGCAATGATAGAATCCTTCACTCCCATCCCGATCCCGCAAACCCCGTGACCACTGGTGCAACCTCCACCAAGCCGCGTTCCAAATCCGACAACAAGACCGGCAACTGCAAAAATCCAGATAGTGGCACGACCTGCCGGAATGACGAAGCGCGCCGCATCAGCATTGAAGTGAAAGAGCAGAAACGCCCCTGCAATCATACCTAGCAGAAACAGAATCCGCCACCCCCTGTCTTTCGTCGAGGAGCGCAGCAGGCGACCAAAGACACCGGATACTCCCGGCACTTTTCCATTCACAATCATGGCGAGAAGGCTCCCCAACCCGATGAGGCAGCCACCAATCAATCCATTCAAATAGGAGTCAGGCATACTGATGAAATCTTAGCTAGGCGCCCCTTCTTTACAAGCCGCGGCTACAGCCCGTGCGACAAGCGGAGCAACCGTGGGGTTCAAGGGCGACGGTAGAATCTTTTCCGCACAGAGCTTCTCTACTGTTCCGGCAAGGGCATGAGCCGCCGCGATTTTCATTTCCGGCGTGATTTGCTTCGCCTGGGCATCGAGCGCTCCGCGGAAGATCCCGGGGAAGGCGAGCACGTTATTGACCTGGTTGGGAAAGTCACTTCGCCCTGTTCCGACGACGGCAGCACCTCCTGCTTTCGCTTCATCCGGCATAATCTCAGGGGTCGGGTTCGCCATCGCGAGGATGATGGAATCTTTTGCCATCCGGGCAACATCATGACGGTCAATGAGATTACCTTTACTCACACCGACAAAAACATCCGCCCCTTCGAGAACCTCCTTCAAACTCCCTGCATGATTTTCGCGGTTGGTAAATTTCAGAAGCGCCTGCTTTTGCGGATTCAAATCTTCACGCCCGCTGTGAATCGCCCCTTTGCTATCGCAAATGACGACGTCTGACACCGGAGTGCACACCTCGGGATCCTGATCAATACAGCGGAGGAGCTTTGCGATCGCCGTCCCCGCAGCGCCGGCACCGTTGATGACAATTCGCAAATCTTCAGGCTTTTTTCCCACGACTTTCGCGGCATTCAACATTGCCGCGAGAAGGACGATGGCAGTGCCGTGCTGATCATCGTGAAAAACGGGAATCCCGAGATCCTGCAATCGATCCTCCACTTCGAAGCATCGGGGAGCGGAAATATCTTCGAGATTGATCCCGCCGAACACCGGGGCAATGCGTCGCACCGTCTCAATGATTTCATCGGCATCCTGGGTGTCGACACAAATCGGCCAGGCATCGATATTGGCATATTGTTTGAAGAGAACAGCCTTCCCCTCCATCACCGGAATCGCCGCGAGCGGACCGATATTTCCCAGACCGAGAACGGATGAACCGTCCGAAACCACAGCAACGGTATTGCGTTTCAGGGTCAGATCCCTCGCCTTTGCCGGATCCTCGGCAATCACCTCGCAGGGTCTCGCCACCCCCGGCGTGTATGCGATTGAAAGGTCATCCTGTGACTCAATGGGAAGCTTGGAACTGACTGCGATTTTCCCGCGAAGCTGTTCGTGTATGATGAGAGAGCGTTCGCCGTAATCCATGTTGGAACTGTAAAGGGAGCAATCGTGTGTGCCAGCTAATTGTCACAGTTAGTGAGATTGGGCTCTCCAATCCCTGAACGTTCCGATCACTTTTTCCATGTCAGACAGCGAAACATCCAGATGGGTCACAAGGCGAAGTTTCCCACTGATGTAGCCACCAATCTGGATTCCTTTATCCGCAAAAAAGCGATCCATCCCCTCCTTCATTTCCGAAGGGAGTGAAACAAAAACCATATTGGTTTGAACAGGATCGACTGAAAGCCCACCGATCCCCTGAAGCCCTTTTGCGAGAACACTCGCTTTTTCATGGTCCTCCGCCAATCGCTCTATGTGATGGTCCAGCGCATAGATTCCCGCAGCCGCGAGGATTCCCGCCTGCCGCATTCCACCACCCAGCATCTTTCTCCAGCGCCTTCCCTCTTCAATGAATTCAGCGCTACCAACCAACAGAGAGCCTACGGGAGCGCCGAGGCCCTTTGAAAGACAAACGGAAATCGAGTCAAAAGGAGCAGCGATCAAATCCGCGCGTTCTCCCGATGCAATGACCGCGTTGAAAAGCCGGGCTCCGTCGAGGTGCATTTTCAGATTGCAGGCATCAGCGAGCGTCCTCGCCTTACTTCCATAGCCTTCAGGCAGCACCTTGCCCCAGGTCGTATTCTCGAGAGACAGGAGCCGAGTCCTCGCAAAATGAAAATCATCGGGCTTGATCAATTTCTGAACTTCATTCAGATCGAGCGTTCCGTCACTTTTCTGCCAAAGCGGCTGGGGTTGAATACCACCCAGTGCAGCGGCACCCCCCGCCTCGTATAGATAATTATGCGCCTCCTGCCCGACGATGAATTCATCCCCTCGCTGACAATGTGCCAGAAGCGCAATCAGATTGCACTGCGTGGCACTCGGCGCAAAGAGCGCGTCTTCTTTTCCGAGCATCGCTGCTGCTTTCTCCTCCAACCGGGGAACCGTCGGGTCCTCACGTAAAACATCATCCCCAACCGGAGCAGAGGCCATGACCTTTCGCATCCCCTCTGTCGGGCGGGTTACAGTATCACTTCGAAGATCGATCATCCTCTGAACCTAAAGAAAACAGCTGGAAACAAAAGCGATTCTATTGCCCCGTCCGCTACTTTTTCGCGAAACGGAATTATGGCCAGATTTTAATAAAGCGTGTCTCCACATGACAAGACACCAGCGAAATTTCCCTATACAATGGAATACCCTATGAAGCCTCCCCCCCGACTTACAGCCTTCTTCCTTGGCGTATTCTTTCTCCTCCCCCTCGCCTCCAAAGCCGAATCCGAAGTCTCTGCGATCCGGGTTCTTTTCGTAGGGCACCAGTCAGAACAGCATCCCTCCGATCTCTACTACCCGATTATCCAGAAAGCCCTCGGTCGGGAGGCAATCTACTTCGACTACGTGACCAGCACCGCCGATGCCTTCGGTAGCAAAGACTACCTCTCCAAATTCGATACGGTGCTCCTCTATGCGAACCACAAAACTATCGAACTGGATGAATGGACCAACCTGAAGACATTTATTGAAGACGGTGGAGGCTTCGTTCCCGTTCACTGCGCGAGCTGGTGCTTTCAGAATATTCCTGAATATGATCAACTCGTGGGAGGGCGCTTCGCCAATCATAAAACGGGAATCTTCCGCGCGAAAACCATCGCCCCCGATCATACTGCCATCAGCAACGTCCCCGAATTTGAGGCATGGGACGAAACCTACGTTCACACCCGTCACAATCCGGAAAATCGAACCGTTCTGCAAATCCGTGAAGTCGCTGAGGAAGACAACATCACAGAGCCGGAACCATGGACCTGGGTTCGCACTCAGGGAAAGGGCCGCGTCTTTTACACCGCATCCGGACACGACGAACGAGTCTGGAACGAGCCCGCTTTCCACAAGTTGATTAAAAAAGGAATCCTCTGGTCGGTCGGGGAGAAAAGACGCGCGGGTTACGAAGCATTTATCCAAAAGAGAACTCCTCTCAACTACGAGAAGACAGACAACATTCCGAACTACGAGAAGCGCCCCGAACCTCTCCCGAAACAGGATCCCCTTTCCGCCGGGGATTCGATGACCTACACACGGGTTCCCGTCGACTTCCGTCTCGAGTTATTCGCGAGCGAACCCCGGATAGTCAATCCGATCTCACTCGCATGGGATGAACGCGGTCGCCTCTGGGTCGCAGAGACCGTCGATTACCCGAACGATGTCCGCGATGGCAGCGGCGACGATACCATCAAAATCCTTGAGGACACCGATGGCGACGGGCGCTGCGACAAAGTCACCGTTTTTGCGGAAGGACTCAACATCCCCACCTCACTCGTGTGCTACGGCGGAGGCGTAATCGTCGCACAAGCTCCGGACTTTCTGTTTTTGAAAGACACCGACGGAGACGACAAAGCCGACCTCAAAGAAGTGCTTTTCTCCGGCTGGGGAATTCAGGACACCCACGCCGGCCCGTCGAACCTGCGCTACGGGCACGACAACTGGATTTACGGAGCAGTCGGCTATTCCGGATTTGAAGGCGAGATCGGAGACGAGGCTCACCGCTTCGCCTCCGGAATCTATCGTTTCCGCCCCGACGGATCAAAACTGGAATTCCTCTATCAATTCAACAACAACACCTGGGGGCTCGGGCTCAGTGATACCGGGGAGGTTTTCGGATCAACGGCCAACAACAACCCCAGCTTCCACGGCATTCTCCCTGCGACGATTTACAGGGAGGGCACCAAGGGACTCAGCGCGGAGATGATCGCGAACTCCGCGACCTTTCACCCTATCACACCCAACATCCGGCAGGTCGACGTTTTCGGCGGATACACTGCAGGAGCAGGACACGCCCTCGCCACTTCCGCGAATTTTCCACCATCATTCCGCAACCGGGCCGCTTTCATTGCAGGCCCCACCGGCAACCTGTTGGGACGATTCGACCTTAAAAAGAAAGAGCACCACTACACTGCCACAAATGCCTACCCTTTCCTCGCGAGCGCCGACGAGTGGTTTTCACCCGTCGCTGCTGAAGTGGGTCCCGACGGCAATCTCTGGATCGCTGACTGGTATAATTTCATCATCCAGCACAATCCGACGCCATCGGCAGAGCGCGGCGGATACGAGGGAGTCAAAGGCAAAGGCAACGCCCACGAAAACCCCAACCGCGACCGGCAACACGGTCGAATCTACCGGGCGATCTGGGACGGTGCACAGCTATCAACGATCACTTCACTCGAAGGTGCCGACAGCGACAGGCTCGTCGCAGCGCTCGGACATGACAATCAATTCTGGAGAATGGCAGCGCAACGACTGCTCGTCACCGGGAAAATCACGGCAGCAGCCACGAAGCTCAGGGCGCTTGTTAACGGAGAATCGACGATCACAGCAATACATGCCCTCTGGACCCTTGAAGGGCTCGGAGAACTCGACCGCGCCTCTCACCAGCTCGCCCTCCTGAGCAAAGACCCTGACATCCAACGAAACGCGATTCGTGCCCTCGGTTCCGACAGCACCGCCCAACAGCTCTTTTTCGACACCGCTGCGGTCACCTCGGACGACCTCTCCATCCGGCTCGCCGCCTTCATTAAGCTGGCCGGGTTTCCGAAAAACGAAACGGTCGCCCTCGCGGTAGGCCAGCTCCTCAAAGACCGCCAGAACCGCTCCGATGAGATCCTGTCAACAGCACTAAAAGCCGCTGCGCAAAACCAGGGAATCAACGGACCTGCTACCTACGGACCGAATCTACTGAGCAACACCTCCTTTGAAAAGATCACAGGACCGGAACGACTCCCCGTCGGATGGACAGTCCGAACCTATCAGGGATCCGCCCGCCATCTCGTCGATTTCAAAGAAGCTAAGACCGGAAACCGGAGCCTCAAGATCTACACACGTGAAGGAGCTGACACCAGCATGTTCACCAAAGTAAAAGTATCCCCGAAGACCGACTATCGATTAAGCGGCTGGGTCAAAACCTCCGGTATCGCCGGGGCACGGGGCGCACAACTGAACGTGCACGAGATCCAGAATCCCAGGCCTGCCCGCACCCGGGGTCTCAGAAAGCGCAATGACTGGACCCTCCTCGAAGTCGAGTTCAACACCGGTGACCGCAACGAGATAACTATCAACTGCCTCTACGGCGGCTGGGGAACATCCACCGGAACTGCCTGGTTCGATGACATCGCCCTTCAGGAAATAAGCTACCCGGAAACAGGAGATAGTGGTGCAAAACTCTCCGGCGATCCGGATCGGGGCCTGACCCTCTTCAACAATCATCAGGTAGCCGCCTGCATCCGCTGCCACAAAGTCGCCGGTAAAGGGGAAGGCATTATCGGGCCTGCACTCGATGGAATCGCGACACGGAAAAGTTACGAGTATATATACGAAAGCCTCGTTGATCCCGGTGCCAGGCTTGCAGAAGGATTCCCTGCTCAGGTCTCACCGATGCCACCGATGGGAGTCCTCCTGAAGCCTCAGGAATTGGCTGATGTCATGGCCTACTTAATGACCCTTACCGAGTAATGAATACTTTTTTACTTAACTAACACTTTTCCACTTTATAATTTCCATAATTAAATTATCGTAGTGATTACCTGGTAATGGCTACAATTATACCTTCGAGCATTCCAACTTCGGCAACCGCCGGGGAAAAACGCCTACACCGTCTTCTCGAGCGGCTACCCGATGATTGCGTTGTCTACTACGAGCCGGATCTGGAGGGCCGTCACCCTGATTTTGTCATCCTCTGCCCGACTCTCGGGGTGCTCGTCATAGAGGATAAAAACTGGAGACCCTCCACCATCCGGGGAGGCAATCGCCAACAGATCACGATTCGAACAAAGGAAGGACAGGACAAGTCAATAACCCATCCAGTCAAACAAGCCCGGTCTTACAACAACAAGCTCCGTGAGATCGCGGAGAAAAGTCGATTCGGCCGGACATTCCTGCATGATCACGGTCCTCATAAAGGACGGCTCACTTTTCCTGTCGGACATCTCGTTACTCTTTCCAACATTACCTCTGATCAGCTCGACGAATCAGGTCGCGGCTTTCGTTCCGTTTTCCCCGAAAGCGAAACGATCACTCGCGACGAATTGCTGGAGTGGGAGAACAAGTCGCCTTTGGAAATTCTGAACCGCCTCAAAGAATTTTTCGATCCCTGGTGGCCGATCGAGCGGCTTTCGGGGCAGCAGGTCAACGCAATTCGCGCTCTCATTCATCCGGAGATCGAGTTATTTGATCAGTTCTCAACCGATACACTCGTCGCCGAACCCAGGCCGGTTCATGATCAGCTGGACCTCCTGAAGACGCTCGATCTGCGCCAGGAAGACGTCGCTCAGGCAGTTGGAGAAGGGCATCGCATTCTCTTTGGCGTAGCGGGATCCGGCAAAACCATCATCCTCCTGATGCGGGCACGACTCCTCGCGAAGCAGAATCCTGAAACACAGATTCTATTGATTTGCTACAACAGCGAACTCGCGAAATGGCTTCGAAGCCAATTACTGGACTACCCTCAGGTCACCGTTTCAACCTTTCACGCCTGGGGCATACAGGCAGGCGTCGACTTTGTCTTCAACCGCAGCGATGAGGACCACGGCGAGGCCCTCATGGAACAACTCGAGAATGGATCGCCCGAATCCGGGAGGTATGATGCCATCCTTGTGGACGAGGCTCAGGACTTCGAGCCGGTTTGGTTTCGCTGCCTCATCAAAGCGATGAAAGATCCTGAAGACGGAGATCTTCTTATCGTCGCCGACGGAGCACAAAGCCTCTACCGCCGTAATCCCATCAGTTGGAAATCACTCGGAATCAAAGCTCAGGGGCGAACGGCATCCAAAAAATTTGATCTCGACCGGAACTATCGCAACTCGACCGAGATCCTGTCACTCGCAGAAACCTTCGCGAGCCGATCGGATTTCGGGGACGCCAACGAAGAGGAAATCCACTCAATGCGAGTGAGCCCCGAACGCTCCGGTCGCAGCACCGGGGCTTCCCCCTGGGTCCTCCTCAGCGAAAATCACGCCACCGAAGTGGAAGCGGCAGTAAAAATCGTGGAACGACTTCTCGCAGGACGCTGGCAGGGCCGGTCGATTCCGCCACTCCTCCCTCAGGAGATCGCGATTCTCTATCCCCGTTCCTTTCAAGACGACAAAGCACTCCTTTCCACCCTCCCGAAGCGACTGCAGGAAAAAGCGGGCGTGGCCGGTCGATGGATCAGCAAAAAAGGAAAATCACCGGAGAATACCAACGCGGTTCGTATCCAAACGATCCATTCTTCGAAAGGGCTCCAGTTTCGTGCCGTGATTGTTCTCTGGGCAGGGTCCCGCCCCTTTGCCAAATCCAATGAAGCTCTTATTGAGGCAGAAGCGGAGAACCGACGACTCCTCTATGTCGCAATGACCCGCGCGGAAAGCTACCTCGCCCTGACCGGAAGCGGAAAATCGCCAGCTCTCAACGCCATCATCAAATCCCCTGCCTGCACCATCTTTCCAAAGCAGAAAAGAACGTCTGCGGTTGAGCTTGCCGGGTAAAGAGAATCCGGCCTTTAAATCAATGGAATTCCCCTTCGTCTCCACGTGGCGGAACGAGACCCGGTCCCATCCATTCAGCGGAAACTATACTCCGGGCAAGATTCATTTCGCCGGAGTTTTCGGCAAGTTGGTATAAGGTCCAGTATGGCAAAAGGCTATCAGGCAAATCAGGAGAGGGTTGCGATTATCAAGTCGTTCGGCAAAGAACTCGCAAGGCGCTCGCGCTCGAAATGCGAACTCTGCGAAACGACGGGAGCCGCGCTTTCCGTTTTTGAAATCCCACCGGAATCGAAAGGTGATCCGGAAGTGGATCGCTGCCTCTTTCTCTGTGAAAACTGTCATGAGCAGGCCGGCAACCTGAAACGCTTTCGCCCCGGCGAACACTGGCGTTGCCTCGCGCAAACGATTTGGAGCGAAATACCCGCCGTGCAGGTCCTCGCTGCCCGCATGCTGCGCCGTCAGACCGACAGTCAGCACTGGGCACAGGAAGCCCTCGATGGTGTTTTTCTCGATGAAGAGATAGAAGCCTGGTCGCTCGAGGCGGAGTGAATAACACCTGCGAGATTAGCCCAACGAGGACTTTCCAAGCAAGGCAACGCCACGGTCGCCGGAGGAAAGTTCTTTTTATCTAATGCCCGCCAGCCTGGACCGGCTGTGCGGGAGACGGATTGCGAGGCGAGGCAAAGCAAAAGCCTGCCCTACGAAAAACCGGGAGCCTCAATACGAGTCAGCCTCTCAGTCTGAGGCACGTCGAGTCCCGGAAGATTATGGGGCGGCTTCTTCCGTCGATTCATCTGATTCATCCTCTGCCTCTAATGGCGAAAGGATCACATTCTGATTCAAAAGGCATCGCGGACACATTCCGGCCGGAGCGGCAGGGGGTATCTCAGCGCCGCATTCGGGACAGAGTCTGGAGTCGTCGGCAATCAATTAAAGCATCGTATCAGACATGGGCCGGTCGGGAACAGATGATCAGTGAAGCAATGCCGTCACGAACCTTCTATCCCCCTTCCTTCTCTATACTATTATTCAAAAAAGGTTACCACCGAATGACATCTCAACCAATCCGCACAGAGCAGCGAACCCGACTCACTCAAAAGCCGCCATCAGTTCCTCCAACTCCTTACCGGTTCCACCACCTTCCAGCAAAGTGTCTGAAACCGTTTTTCTAAGCAAAGTGGCGTATCGGTTTCGCAAGCGATGCGCAGCAACCTTTACCGCGTTTTCTGTCATTCCCTCAGACTTCGCCACTTCTGCGTATGAGGCACCGGTTTCGCCAGTGGAAATCACGTGGCGAAGCGCCTGGAAAAGACTTCCCTGGCCCTTCGCCTCGTATCGCTGCTCGAGTGCCTCAAGAACATTGTGAAGAATCGTAATGGCCCATTGACGATCAAAAATCGACTCCGGAGTATCCTTTTCGGTCGGTTCAATAAACTTGCCGTGACCGTCTTCGTATTCAATATCGATGGACAACACCTCGACCCCGCCACCCCTCTTAAGGCACTGACGACTCCGCCAGTCATTGTTCATAAAGTTCTGAACAGAGCGCAGCATATAGGTTCTCAGCTTTCCACACTCCCGGGACGCTTTTGAGAAGTCATCACGAGCGAGAAAGCTCAGAAAAAATCCCTGAGTCAGATCCTCTGCCTCCGCCTGGTTAGCCCCTTTCGAACGGATAAAAGCATATACAGGAGGCCAGTAGACCCTGCACAACTCCTCCAGCGCCTTTGCCTTTTTCACAGGATCCTGATCCGCTACCTCAGCAATCAATGACCAACGGGTTGCAGGAAACGATCGAATAGTAGTATTCTTAAAATCCACAGTTTTTGTATACCAAACAGCAACCTGAATAGCAAGTGAGTAAAGAGCCCGATACGTACTTTGTGACAACTCCCTGAATGAGCCAACCGCCAGCTGTTTCCCTCCTGATTGTTATGCCAGAGGCATCCGGGAACCTTCAAACTGCCATTGAAAATATAAACGTTCTTTACTTAGTGTATTTTTTACATTATCATCCTGTGAACTGAATGTTTCCGCCCGGGATCCAGACTATCATGAGCACTATTCCATTCCCTCCAACCAGCCGTGAACGTGGGAACCCTCCCTCTTCCGGAGGTCATCTCATGGACGAACGGGCTGAATCGACTATGCCACCTTTTGAACCGGTCTTTGAAGTCATGGCACTCAGAGACTATTGGGAAATCCGCACTACCGACGCGGATCGAATACTGGGTGCAGCCATCTTCACTTCGGAACGGGAAAGGCTATCTGAACTCAATTCGCATGAACACATCAGCAACCTGCAACCCGTTAAGACCGAATCATGGGTGGAACTCTACCGCTTCCGGAATGAATCCGGATTCCCCGCCATAGCCCGCAGTCAAAACGCTGAACTCAGCATCTCTCACACCGGGGATTTTGCCTTCGGTCACTGGGAGACGCCCCTCCCTTCACCCGGACTGGTAGAAGAGACAACACTGCGGGCCTATCGAGCCATTCTCGATGCGCTCCGGAGATTAAACCATCTACATCTCTGGAGATGCTGGAATGTGATACCTGACATTCACGAAAGAGAAAACGACCTTGATCACTACATGCAATTCTGCCTTGGCAGACACAGTGCCCTCGTCACCGAAGGGAAGCTACCGGGCGGGCAATTACCGGCCGCCAGCGCAGTAGGCACCCGCGATAATCGATTTCAAATCAGTTTCATTGCAGGAAAAGCGAAGGGCGAAACCTTCGAGAATCCAGAGCAAATCAGTGCTTACGCCTATCCGCGTCAATATGGCCCCGCCTCCCCGTCGTTCTCACGAAGCCTTTTCGCGGGCAACCATCTCTGGCTCTCGGGAACTGCCAGCATCGCCGGTCACCGGTCAATTCATACCGCGGACCTCTCAGCACAGGTTTATGAAACGGCAGCACGAATTAAAACTCTGATCGAGAGCGTTCAGAATGAAAAGCATGCCCCGGTGAAACCACCTCAACATTTGAAAGTCTTCCTGCGCAACCGCGATACTGCAGACGAGTTGACGCCTGTTTTAAGGGCGGCCTTTCCTGAAGGAACCTCTTACCATCTCGTCGAAGCCGATATCTGCCGGGAAGATCTACTCATTGAAATCGAAGGAGTCACTACATGAAAACAGACATCAATCCGAATGAACACTACGAGATCGCCAACGGACGAATTCAAACCCGTTCTCTCGAAGTCCACATTGTTGACCACTGCAACCTGCGTTGCTGGGGATGCTGTTCACTGTCTCCTATTTCCGCGAAAAGTTTATACAACCCCGATGACATGAAACGGCAGCTAAGCCACATCGGTAAAGCGATCGCGCCGCGCCGGTTAAAACTGGTGGGCGGGGAACCCCTTCTGCATCCTGACATCGTCAAATGTCTGGAGATTGCCAGAGCCGCCGATGTTGCCCCGAGCCTTTCGGTCACCTCCAATGGATTCCTGCTCCCCCGCATGAAAGACGAATATTGGAATCTCGTCGATCACATGACGATCTCACTTTACCCGGATCCCCCCCTCCCTGAAACCACCATTGAGGCAATCAAAGAAAAGGCCCGCGAACACGAGGTCGAACTCAACTGGAAGACCCAGGACAACTTCGTGGGAATGGACCGTGACGACCTCCGGGCAGGCGAAGCGGAAACGCAGGCGATATACGAAACCTGCTGGCTGCGGCGCAGTTGTCATCTCATCGCCCATGATCGATTCTACACCTGCACGCGCCCCTCACATGTGCACAGCGTCTCGGGACTTGAAGATTCGCCCTACCTCGAAGATGGCATTCCACTTTCGGACGACCCTGATCTTGCCGGGCAGATCCTCGAATACCTTGTAGGAAAGACACCACTCGAAACCTGTCGCCTATGCCTCGGAGGTGATGCTCCTTCACAACCGCACCACCAGTTGAAAAGAGATGAACTTATCGCGGAGCAAACACTCCGACGCCAACTCTATCGAGACAATGCCAGCTTGCCCGCCCCCTGACAGCGACTATCTCCAGCCGAGGTATCACACTGATTCGACAGCCGGGGACGCTGAACGTATAGAGGAACTCCTCTCTCAGATGCCTCCGCATCTTCGCCTCCTCAGCGAAGATGGTGTCGAAGCTTTCCGCACCGGATCAGTCGGGGAACACTCAACCTGTTTCGAGCACATCCGCCGGCGATTTCCCCTCGGAGACAACTCGTCACCGCCCCGGGATCTCCTCCCTCTCAAGGAGGCCCTCATTAAATCGATCACCGCCCACCTTGAATACTCAGAAAGACCTATCATTGCACTAAGCGGCGGGATTGATTCCTTTCTTCTAGCGTGCCTTCTTCGGGAAATACAGGGACACCCGCCCCGCGTCGCAACACTCGTCAGCCACCTCCCCGGATATTGCGAAGGGGAGGCCACTCTGCGACTCGCTGAGGGCCTTGGTTTTGGTGAAGTCGAAGTGTTCGAAGTGAGCGGGGAATCCTTCATCGCGAATCTACCCGCAGTCATTTCCGCCTGCGAAGTGCCGCTCTACAACCTCCACCCGGTTTCCAAATGGCTCTTCGCCCGTGAGCTTCAGAAACGCGGCTATACTTCGTGCATCACCGGAGACGGAGCCGACCAGATTGCCGCGAGGAAAATCGCATACGACTACCTTCCTCTTCTTTCTCCCCTTTTCAAAGATCACAGTATCGAACTCGTTTGCCCGTTTCTCTCCCCACCGGTAATCCATTCGATCCAGTCGAGAGGCGCCGATCCTGACAAACGGGTCATTCGTGAACTCGCCATGTCATACCTGCCGGAGGACTTCATGCATCAAGCAAAGAGACCGTGCTTCACGCCGCCGATGGACCTTTCACGCTACGGGGCAGCGTTGACTCATTTGAGCGATCGCGAAAGCACTTTCAGGATCACGCTCGATCTATTGAAACAAAGCCATCTCAGAGAGGAGGAGCCATGTGCGCTGTCGCCGGAATAGTCGATTGGGACCGCCCGGCCGAATCGCTCCTTTCGGCATCGCTTCAGATGTCGGAGACCCTTGCGCACCGGGGGCCCGACAGTGAAGGCCATTGGCAGGACCCCGGAGTAGCTCTTTCTCATCGGCGCCTCGCGTTAATTGACCTCGAAGGAGGCCGCCAACCCATTGCCGACCCGACCGGTCGCTACGTGCTCGTATTCAACGGGGAAATATACAACTACAGGGAACTTCGCAATGAACTGAGACCGGATTACCCGTTTCAAACCGAAAGCGACACCGAAGTTCTCCTCGCCGCCTGGACCCGGTGGGGGAAAAATTGCCTTTCACGCCTCAACGGCATGTTCGTATTCTTCGTCTGGGACCGCGAAAGCCGGACTGGTTTCGCAGCCCGCGACGCTCTCGGGATCAAGCCCCTCGCCTACCGCTTCAAGAACGGGACCTTCGCATTCGCATCAGAAGCCAAGGCCCTTCTCCCCCTTCCTGAGACGGCTCCCCGGGCCGAGCTCGAAGCGATCCTCGAGTATCTCGTCGCACCCTGCTTCAGCGGCGTTTCGACCTCGCCCTTTCAGGATATCGAATACCTTCAACCGGGGGAATGCCTCAGGATTTCACGGGACGGACTTCAGCTCGAAACCTGGACCAATTTCTTCGATCAACCCGATCGCTGGATCAATGGGAAGGAACTCCCCGATCTCAACGGACTCCATACGATTCTCCCGAAGGCCGTCGAACGGGCCCTTACCTCGGATGTTCCCGTCGGAACTTATCTCAGCGGCGGCTTCGACTCCACCCTGATCACCGCCCAGGCAAAGCGCCTCGGACACCACAATCTCAAAGCCTTCTCGATCGCATTTGACGGTCATGAAAAATTCGACACTGACCACTCGGGAATCGTCATTTCAGACGACTGCCCTTTTGCCCGGGAGGCCGCCCGCGAAATCGGGGTCGATCTTGAATTCGTGCCCGTCGCCGACCGGTCGATCAACGACCTCTTAAAAGAAGTGGCGAGGACAAACGATGCCCTGCCCGCCTGGGAACAGGAACTCGCGCAACACAGCCTCGCACGCGTCGCAGCGGGACAATACAAGGCGATTCTCGTCGGAGACGCCGCCGACGAAACGCATTACGGCTACCAGTTTCTCCTCAGTGACGAGGCTTGCCGCAGCCCTTCACAAATATTTAAAGATCGGTTTGCCGCTCCCATTCGGCGCAGTGTCATGAGCGATCCAATCGCCCACTTCGATGAGAAATACCGTGCCCTCGTTGCCGGCAGCGAGCACAACTGGGACAGCGCCGAAGGCAGACGTGGCGCGACAACCTATCTGATCGTAAAACGCTGGCTTCCCCGCCTCCTTCACAACGGCGACATCCACTCCATGGCTCACAGCCTTGAAGCGCGGGTCCCCTTCGGCGATACCGAGCTCCTCGCTTTCGCTGAGAGCGTCCCTCCCGTTTTAGGATTTCAAAACGGCAGAGAGAAATCATTTTTAAGAGACGCATCCAATGGACTTCTACCGGAAGCGATCAGAACCCGAACCAAATCCGCCCTGCCAAAACCACCTCTGGGGTGGCGGGCATTCCGGGAGGAACTCCGGAGTGATCTCGACGGAACACTCGATTTGGCCGGGGCCATCCTCGACCCTGACATGATACGAAATCTAATCACTCGTGACACCCCCGCCAACGAGGCAGAACAAAGCCTCCTTTTCCGATTGGCAGCGCTGAAGCACTGGTTTAAACACTTCAAGGTCAGCTGGTCATGAAATCGAAGCGCATCCTGTTTTTGGTCATCCCTGAAAAGGGCCATATCAATCCCGCCATCGGAGTGGCCCAGCATCTCCAGGCCGATGGTTTCGAAGTCACCTTTCATTCGCAGGTGAACATTGAAGAGCAACTCACCAATGCCGGACTCAGTCAGTTCCTTGCCCCTCCGAAGAACTCAGCCCCCTCTCCCAATCGGGGCAAAGCATTTTCGGAAAATGTCTGCGACCGGTACTGGCTGCGGTGCTGGATCAAGCGAATCCTGATCGAGGATGCGAGCGAAGCAGTTGCACCTCTCAGAAAAGTAATTCAAGCCTATCAGCCGGATCTCATCGTTACCGACCCGATGATCTACCCGGCAGTGATTGCAGCACAGTTGGAGGCAACTCCCTGGGTGGCCCTATCCAATTCCCTGAACCCGGTTCTACCTCCCTCGATGAAGAGCGACCTCCTCGACACGGTCCTGTCATTGTCACAGGATCGCGGAAACCTCTTTGCAGAATTCGGCCTCACCACAGAATTCCGGGGTTGCGATGCGCTCTCTCCATTCCTGACCGTTGCCTTCACCACTGAAGCGTTTTCCGGCGCACCCGTGGAAGGAGTCGCACAAGTCGGCCCCTCACGCCCCCTCCATCAACGGGGGGACGAAGCGCCCTCCTTCGATTGGAGCTTTGCAGAAGACAACACGCCACTGATCTACGCGTCTTTCGGAAGTCAGGTCTTCCACCAGCCGGATTTCTTCCTGAAAATCATAGAAGCGGTCCGGGGAAAGAATGTCAGATTGATTGCTGCGATCCACGAACTCCGGGAGGATGCACGCTTTCAAGACCTGCCCGCCAATGTCATCGTTTGCGGCTACGCCCCGCAGCTTGAAATCCTGAGACGGGCCGAACTTCTCATTACCCACGGCGGAGCCAATTCAGTAATGGAAGCTCTCGCAACGAACACACCCGTTTTGATTCAACCAATCTGCAACGATCAGTTTCATCAATCATGGTTCATAGAGCGCGCCGGATGCGGAGAAACGATTCAACTCGATACACTGTCACCATCCGGACTCTGGGAGGTAATCGAACGCACTCTCAACGATCCGCAGTTGAAGATCCGGATCAGTGAGATTGCAAAGTCATATCAAACAAACGGAGCTGAAAACGCCGCCCACCTCATCCGCAATCTCCTCACAGAATGAGAATCACAGTTGCTGTCACCGCGAAGAATGAAGAGGCTACCATCGCCGAATGCCTCCGTTCACTCATAACTTCGATCGAGCTCGCTGAATCCGAAAGCTCAGCCCGCTTCGACCTCGTCGTGGTTCTCGATGACTGCACCGACGCGACGGAGGCTATCGCCGATACCTTCCGCCGTGTTACCACAGTCCTCTCGTCAGGCGGACTCGTTGAAGCACAACGCACCATCGGTGCCCGGGAGCCCTTCGTCATATTCTCCGATGCTGACATTCTTGTTTCACCGGAAACGATAGGAAAAATCACGCAGGCAATGTTGTCCGCCCCCGAACTCCAGGTCGCCTACCCCGCTAAAACACCACGAAAGCCCGCCCGCCGGACCCCTCTCGCATTCGCTCTACACACCTACAATTTGAACGACGGTTTCGAAACGAAGCGCAGCCATTTCAACGGGAAGCTCTTCGCCGTCCGCCACTGGCAAATTCCCACCCGAGCGGATCTTTCGGAGAAAATAGATCAACTCCCCCGCAACCCATTTTACCAATTCGAATCCGGCGTTCTCGCCGACGACATCTATCTATCCAGGTCCGTTCTCAAAGTACACGGCCCCGGGGCGATTCGCGAGATCCCTGATGCGCAGATTCACTATCAGGCAGCCGAAACTTTTGAAGGAATGCACCGCTACTACCGCCGGATGCGCATGGAGCTGGAACGAATGAACTACCTCTTTCCCGAGTTCAACCCCGACATTTCCGGCCACCCGAAGCGACGAACCGACTGGGCTCGATTGAGAGCTGCTGACTTCTCACAACAGATGGGCTGGTTAATCTTTCAAACGGTCTTCAGAATTTGTAAGCTCCGCTATCACCTCGAACGCATCTACTTCACGCACCTCTCGTCACGCCCATGTCCATTCTGGCCCACCGTAGTCGAAACGAAAACTTTCTCATGCAGCGCTGGCAGCCGGACGGTGTGACCCCGCTCGAAATCTGGGACCTTGCCATCAGAGGGAGAAACTTGTGGGAATGGCAGGACAGCCCCGAATACCCTGAGTTGCTTCTCGAGGCGCTCATGAGATTGCGCGAGGGAACAATCGAGAGCGAATCGAAAGGAGTGATCAATCCGGTCGCCCGCGACTTCGATTCCATTTTCCTCACCGGCGGCCGCTCTCAAATCCCCGCGATCCGCGCGGCAATTCATAGACTCGACATACCCACTTTTTTCGGAACCAATCCCATTCAAGGTGCCTGCATCGCTGCGGTGGAAACCTTCGGGCAGTCAGATGAAACCATCCTCGCCATCGACGTGGGCCAGACTCAAATCAAAATCGCATCCCCTGAAGGCTCAGCCTGTTTCGAACGAAATCTCACTAACCTCCCCTGCTCCGGAGATCAGGAAACCCTATCACTTCCCGGGCAGCGAAAAATGCTCACCGCGTTCATCTCCTCGAGCATCGATCAATTCCTGAACGACTCCGGATGCCAACCTGACAAAGTGCTCCTCGCCCTCCCCTGTTTCATACGCCCCGGGTTTGCTCTCGGTGGTTCGTCCTACTTTGGAATGAAGGAGCATCCCACACTTTTGCGCGACCTCATCACCACTACCGGCCTCACAAAGGTGCCGTGGCTGATCACCAATGACGCCGAGCTCGCGGCCCTTCCCGCCCTTCCCGCCCTTCCCGCCCTATCGCGCCCCGAGTTCGCCAAGGCAACGAAAACACTCGTTCTCACCCTCGGCTTCGGAACCGGAGCCTGCATCCTCGAGCACCAATCGTGACAGACACCGTCCTCTATCTTTCGCCGCACTTCGACGACGTCGTCTTTTCCTGCCCCCTGAACCTCCTCCGCGAATCTGAAAAGGGAAGAGAAGCCATCGTCGTGACCTTTTTCACAGAAGGCGATCAATCAAAAAGCGTCCGTGATCTCTATGAGACCCGCAATGCAGAGAACAATGAAGCCCTCTCCCTGATCGGAGCGAAAGGCCACTCGGTGGGATTGATTGACGCCCCGTTTCGCAATCCGGGATTTAAGACATTTCCTCAGATCGTATTGAGCAAACCCGATTCCGATCCGGAAACTTTTGTGCGAATCAAAGAGGCACTCAAATCGCTACTGGCTCAATACAGGCCCGTCGAGATCATCGCTCCTCTCGGAGTGGGTAGCCATATCGACCACCTCCTCATTCACGAAGCGATCACCTCTCTGGAAGACGATCTCCCCCCGCTTCGCTTCTACGAAGACTCCCCCTACACGTCGATAGCAGGGGCCTTTCAACTGCGTGTCGCTCAACTGGGAATCGCTCTCCCCGATCAGTTTCACAAAATGAAATGGCCGGACTTTAAAAGCGCCTTCTTTTTGGCAAAGTATGTCGACCAGCTCCTCGAAACGGAGGATCGAACTCATGTGACCGAAGAACTTGAGAACCGGTGGCACCACCCGCCTCCAATCACACGTCGAATGACCTGTCACGAACTGAGCAACGGCAGCCTCGAGGAAAGAGCCCGAACCACTGAAGCAGCGAATGCCTACCGGTCGCAGCTCGAGACCTTTTTTGAGATATCCCCGAAGCGGGACGCCGAGCGACTCTGGAGGATCGAATCTTAATTGCCCCCGGGGGCCCGGGAATTCCTCACGGCATCCACGGCTCTCACTGGCAGCCTGAAGGAGCAGAACAAAGTCTCGACCACGGGCCGGGTTGAGCTAAGTTGAAAACCTGACTGATTCTCAATCCAACACTCCCTTTGAACAGGAACGGCACAAGCCCGGTTCCAGTGCGCCCCAAACCGGCGAACTGATAGTGGCTTGTGTGCCGATGCGAAGCAATGTCAACATTTCGGGGATCGCCCGAACCGCGAGCGCCAGCGGGGTGTCAAGATTGATCCTCACGGGCAATGCGAAATTGATCAAAAAAATCGCGCGGGACGGAGCCGACGAACTTTCCGTCGAAGTGCGCCGCTCCCTCGCCCCGGTTCTACGTGGATTCCGCGAGGAAGGCTATCGCCTTGTCGGGCTTGAGCAGACCAGTAATTCGCACAACCTGAATCACTTCACCTTTCCCGAGAAAACGGTTCTTGTAATTGGTAACGAGAGACTCGGTATCCCCGACGAAATCCTCGCCGAGCTCGACGACGTCATCGAGATTCCCGTCTACGGTCTCCCACACAGTTTCAACGTCTCCTCCGCCACAGCGATGGCTCTCTACGAATACCGCCGTCAGCGAAATTCCTGAAGAGACGGGTATCTCGAATCAGTTGGCTCTTCGAAAACAGCCAGCTTAGGTGCGTCACCAGCGGGAAATAATTCCTGTAAGTAACTGCAAATTTGCAACTTTGTGTAGATCCTCGGTTACATCAGCAGGACCATGACAACACCCCCTGGATTCATCACTTACACCCTCCCCGCGCTTTTAGGCAGCCTTGCCTTTACCTTTTTGCACCCAACGGGCTTTGCCCGCACCGACGAAGAAGGAAACAGAGGGCATAAGTCCGACCAAAAAGACACTGATACCTGGTCGGCCGAAGAATACAGCGGACTGCGGGACGGGAAGAATCTGCAATCAGCCCTCGCATCGAAAGCATTCTCCTGGATCACAGGGTCCCCTGCCGACAACGAGAAACTGTCGATTGGAAAAAACGCTCAGTTTTTCGGATTCGTCGCTCTCCGATACCAAAGTGGACGCGCCGCCAATCGGGGAATGCTCGGCCGTGCCGCCTACGCTGTCTCAGACGAATCACAGCGCGAAAGAATGAGCGCAGCGGTCCTCGCTGAAAAGGGAGCCCTCGAAGACTGGTGGAAAGCGAGAGAGGAGATTCTTACACTCCTCGAAGACCACCTCTATACAGGATTGCCAATCGACCATGAAAAGATCACCGCTCTCGGAGAGAAATTCTCTCTTCTCGGCGCAAAGGTCGGCGTTATTGAAGCCAGAGCTTTCGCCGCGCTTGAGGATTCCCTGACCGACGAACAGAAGGAACGGTTCACCGCCTGGCGGGCGAATCCTGAATCAGCAGGAGAATACGTGAAGGACGTCCGCGTGGAAAGTGATACCCTCGAACGGTCCGACAACAAACAGCTCGAAGATCTCTACGCGAAATCATTCTCCTGGCTCACCGGAACACCCAAAGACAACGAAATCATCCCGATCGGTCAGCCCGCTCAGTTTTTCGGATTCGTATCGATTCGCCATAAGAGTGGTCACGCCGCAAGCCGCGGAAAGATAGCGAAGGATTTCTCCGCCATCCTCACCGATGAACAGCGGGACGTAATCCAGGAGGCCATTATGGAGGAACTTCCCGTCGTTCGGGAGTTTTTAGAGAACCGTCACCAGTTCCTCGAGCAGCTGTTGCTGCTGCGAACCGATCCAACCGGTTTTGACGAAAGTAGAACCTCCCGTCTCGCCCGGGAAATGGGCCGCCTCGAAGTCGAAGCGGCCCGGATCGAAGCCGAAGCCTATCGCAGGATTCGCGCGACGATGGATGACACCCAGCTGGCCGCAGCCATGAAAATGCGCAGCAACTACGTCCTCGACGAAGCGCAGGTCGAGGAAATGGACATGGAACAGCGGGGCGCGACTCTCGCTGTGCTTTGCTCCGGTTGCCATGGCGATCCCGGGCAACATCACCCCGGAATGCCTGCTCCAAGTCTCGACGGATTCTGGGATCGCCCCATCGCCTCGGCTTCACATTTTGAATACTCGAAAGCCCTCACCGAATTACGCAACGGTGGCACCGAAGAATGGACTCCTGAGCTGCTTGATCAATTTCTGGAGAATCCCAAAAAGTTCCTGCCGGGGACAAAAATGGAGTTTCAGGGACTTTTGAAAACGGAAGACAGAGAAGCACTCATCGGGCATCTCAAGACCTCGCGCTGACTCGTTATCTTCCCCCTCGAATGACCCGATTCAATTCCCGGTGACATGCACACCGCATCTAATCCGGCCTCACTGTTTATATAGAAATCCGGAAAGAGTCGCGTTAGCAACAAATAGATTTAGGGGGAGGAAGTCTATAGGCAACGCGACTCAAGCCGGACTTAGAGACTAACGAAAGTTGACTCCCCCTTCTATCCACTTTCCGAAAACTTACCTTTACAACTTTGCAGCCTCCTGAAAAGCTGTTCTACGCCACTCATGTCTTCTTATTTTCCAGTGATCCAGAATTTTCGGTTTCACGACTACGATCCGGAGCGTTTGCGGGAAGTGATCAATGGAGCAGATCTTGAGCACACCATCCTAACGCCACGGAACTGCAGCGGGAAAGTGAGTCATTGGCACAACGACAAGTTGTCAATCGACAGAGGATTTTACTCCTTTCCGGTATTTGTCCGGGGTCAGTTCGCTCACCGGAACCTCTGTATCGGAATCTCCCGCGGAAAAGAAAAACCCACCTGGGTCAACGGCTTACACGTTGAGAAAGGTTCAATCCAGGTCTACGCGGAAGGGGCGGAAATGCTTTATAATGCAGGAGCCGTTACCGATTGGGTAGCCCTGACAGTTGCCCGTGAAACACTCCAAACGGCGGCTCAGGACCATTTGGGATTCGAGCTCGATCTACCCGCTACGGGAATGAAAAGTTACGCGATTCCATTCGGTCTTTTCGATCAAATTATGGACTGGATGCCGCAGAACAGCCTGCAGTCTCCCGGTCCAACCTGCAGCTACTATGAGCCACAAGATCAAATCCTCCGGCTCTTTGTTGAAGCACTGGGATCACAGGACCCGGAGCGGGCTAAAGAAATCGAAGACCGGTCCCGCTATCGGATCGAGGTCTTTCGCCGCGCTGATTTTGCGATTCGCACCCTCATCGATGAAGGGGCCAACTACTCAAGCTCTACAGTTTGCAAGGCACTGGGAGTTTCCGAGCGCAATCTGCAACTTCATTTCCAGGAAGCGCTTGGCATCAGCCCTAAAAAGTGGTTTCGCCACATTGCGCTCAACCGCGCCCGGTCTTCACTGATTCAAAATAAAGCGAGACCCGGGATCGTAGCGGAGGAAGCCATGAAATATGGTTTTGAACACCTTGGACGCTTTTCAAAAGACTACCGAAGCCTCTTTGGGGAAAGTCCCTCGCAAACCGCCCGCCGAAAACCGGAACAGCTGCCCTGAGGAGGCGCGTTATCTAATCGGTTTTCCCATTGCCTTTACGTCGTCCCTAAAGCGTTTGACATTCAGGTCCCCAGCCTCAAAAAACGAACCTCTGAGGCCCAACCTAGCCCTCCCTAACAACTTTCTTCAAGGAGAACTCCGAAAGCTCTTGTGCTTTCTTAGAATCCTTAAATTACATCCGGCTAAGAATCTCAGCCTTCTTGGAGTCAAATTCCGATTGTTCAATCAAACCGGCATCTAACAGTTGCTTCAGCTTTGACAACTGTTGCATTGGATCGTCTGTTGGCGTTTGTGATTGCAGAAGACTAGGAATCGCATTCTGGATGACAACGCCCCCGGCTGCTGCTCTTTTTTCTTCCATTGAGCGCTCCCTACGCTCCTCTAACATATTCTCCTCCATCTGTTGAGCGTATGCATAAACTTTGCGCGCTTGCTTTTTGGGAATGCTATCCAATTGAACTTTCTCTCCCCCAACGATGAGACAAGATATCGTCGCGCCTAGCATCTGCTCACTCAAATGGACGTCATGAACTTGACGCCACTGAAAGTCCTTAAACGTAAATCCAGTCAGCTTTGGGTGCACAAAAATAAACCTGCGATTTGTTAAGACAATCGCGTCAGGGGAAATCGTGACTACCGGTTTCTTTTGCACGCAGACATAATTGACTTCTTCTCCCGAAGTCAATAGACCTGAGACTTTTGATAAGATCTTCTTCACTGCGGCAGGATCCTGCTCGTCAGAAATCAACCTCCGGGTAAGACCTGTGACCACTTCTTCAACTCTGTCATCAACAGACTTCATCGTAATCACTTCCACTTCAGCATCGACAACCTGTGGAAAATCTGGAAGCGGAAGGATTTCCTGTTTAGTAGCAACCGCCTCAAGAAGAGTATCTGCAGCAACCCAGTCCACCATTCCTTCCTGCCAAATTGGTACATTAGAAGGATATTCCCCTTTCGCGATCTTCTCCTGAATCGCTGTCCTAGCGATAGGACCAAGCTGCTGTTCGTTATAAAAAACCAGAAAAGACATATAGATGTTAACTTTGTAAATGGTTGTATCGAAATTTCACTCGGGGAAGATTCAAATACTTTAATCAACACATATTAAAGTCCACAAAAAAAACCCGCGCAAAGCGGGTTTTGAAAAAAGGAGAGTGGCTCGACCCAGATTTGAACTGGGGACACAAGGATTTTCAGTCCTCTGCTCTACCAACTGAGCTATCGAGCCATCTCTTTTTCCTGCGATCTTCCAGAGGAAATTCGCGGGGTTGAAAGTAATACCCGTCAAATCAGGAAAAACAACCGGAAAATTCACGGATTATGCGCTGTTTTTCCCAATTGGCGCGTTTATCCCCCCTTACAAAGGCTTAACAGCGAAACGTTCGTAGTGAACTTCGCTGTCAGGGTCGTGGGCCTGAATCGCGAACGTGCCGCTGGAAATGGCGCGCCCGGCGGGAATTCCTTCACCGGGACCGCCTTCAGGCTCCGTGTATTCTACGGTGGTTTCGCCGTTCACCTTGATCGTGACCTGCTTGCCTTTCACGGTGATGTGATAGTCGAACCACTCTCCGTCGGTGCTGGGAGCTGCCTCGCGCTCCTCATTTTCACCACCTTTAGGTGGCTCCTGCCCTTCTTTAAGGACGATGATATTTTTCACCCCGTAAAGGCTGCCTGTCTTTTTAGGATCTTTGTGAGTTGAGTTAACCTGCGCTTCAAATCCCTTCTCGGGCCACGCTTCGTCCTGATACTCGGTGTGAAAATAGACGCCGCCGTTTGCATTCGGAAAGGTCTTTGCACGCACCTTGAGTTCAAAATCCTTGAAATTTGCCCCGTTTACCTCACCGGAGTAGAAAAGGTGGCACTTTCCGCCCTTGGCGATGAGCAATCCGTCTTTCACGGAAAAGGAATCCGGATTCTCTTTCGAGGTTGTCCAGCCATCGAGATTCTCACCATTGAAAAGCTCGATGAATCCGTCGCCTTCTTCCGCGGCGGCAGGTGCTTCAGGAGTGGTTTCGGCGGTCGGGGCGGGTGAATCGCAGGATGCCACGAAAAGCGCGGCAACCGCTACAACGAGGAAGGAAAGTGGGTTTTTCTTCATTCCGCTACGAGACACGCTGGATTTCAGGGTGCAACAGTGAATGTGCGTGAGGCAGAATATGCGCCTCATTCGCAAGAATCCGTTTGCTTACCGCGCTGCTAAGCTCTTCTTTTGCGAAATGTCGAAATCCACCCTCCATATCGGCCTCGCAGGCTTTGGCAACGTTGGTGCCGGAGTTTTCAAGAACATCGAGAAAAACCGTGACCTTCTCCGCGAGCGAACGGGCCGGGAACTGGTGATTACTAAGATCGCAGTTCGTGATCCTTCAAAGGCGCGCGATGTCGAGCTTCCTGCTGATCTCGTCACCACCAATCTCGATGATCTCGTCAACGACGATTCCATTGATCTCATCGTGGAACTCATTGGCGGAACCGACCGCGCCTTCGAACTCGTCAAAGCGGCGCTCGAAAACGGTAAAACCGTGGTAACGGGAAACAAAGCCCTCCTCGCGGAACGCGGACAGGAACTGTTTGCGATCGCGGCAGCGAATCATCGCCCCATTTTCTACGAAGCCGCCGTCGCCGGAGGAATTCCAATCATTAAGACCGTTCAGGAATCCCTCATCGGAAACCACATTCAGTCAGTCGTCGGTATTATCAACGGCACCTGCAACTACATCCTCACGCGGATGACTGAAGCAGGTCTCGACTATCCTGAAGCGCTCAAAGAGGCAATGGCTCTCGGATACGCGGAAGCAGATCCCACCCTCGATGTGAATGGATGGGACGCGGCCCACAAAGCCATCATCCTCGCCTCACTCAGCTACGGAGCGTGGGTTCCCTGCGATGAGATCCATGTCGAAGGGATCGAAAAGATCAAAGCGGAAGACATCGATTTTGCCGAGAAGCTCGGCTACACCATCAAATTGCTCGGAGTGATCCAGCTGCACGAGAAATCCGGTTCCATCGAGGTGCGCGTCCAACCCTCTCTCATCCCGAAAGGCCACATCCTTTCCTCCGTAAAGGGTGTTTTCAATGCCATCATGGTTCGTGGCGATATCGTCGGCGATACGCTTTTCTACGGCTCGGGCGCAGGTCAGGACCCCACCTCCAGCTCTGTCATCGCTGACATTGCCGACGCCGCCTCCCGCATCGATTCGGAATCGGTGAAAGGTATCGGTGAAACCGGCTTCGTCTCTCACGGGATCTACGGCAAGCCACTCCCTCTCGCTGAAAGCGTCTCCAAATACTACCTCCGGGTCGAAGCAGAAGATCGCCCCGGTGTTCTCGCGCGAATCGCCACGGTCCTCGGTGAGCACAATATCGGGATTCTCTCGGTGATTCAGCCCGAAGATCACGACGAAGAGATTGCCCCGATTGTTCTGACACTGCACTACGCACCTTTCGGAATCGTTCGGGATGCCATTACCAAAATCAGCGCGATGGACTGCATTCGCAACGAGCCGGCCCTCCTGCGCGTCGAAGATGTGCGATAATCATTATCTCTTACTTTTTAAGAAAGTGGCAATGAAACGCCGTTTTCATTTTTAAACTGCTCAAAACGCTCTTACCCTCTCTCATGGAATTTGTTTCAACTCGTGGCCTTAGTGAGCCAGTCGGCTTTTTCGATGCATTCGCAAATGGGCTTGCACCGGACGGAGGACTCTATGTCCCGAAACACCTCCCGCTTCTCCCCAGCGATCTTCTCGTCGACGAAGCGCTGCCCTATCCTGCTCTCGCATGGGATTTCCTGAGCCTTTTCGATTCCGATCACGACTCGGACCACCTCATTGATTTGATCGACCGGAGTTACGGCGACTTCAGCGAGGAAATGAGCGCCCCCCTCCAGCAGGTTTCGGACAACACCTTTATCCTTGAGCTTTTTCACGGACCGACCCTCGCGTTCAAAGACTTCGGTCTTCAATTGATGGGCAACCTGTTTGAAGAGCAAATCGAGCGCACCGGCGAAACCATTAATGTTCTCGGCGCCACTTCAGGTGACACGGGTGCCGCAGCCATCGCAGGGCTCGCCGGCAAAAAAGGCGTCAACGTTTTCATTCTCTATCCGAAAGGACGCATCTCCGACCTGCAGGAACGCCAGATGACCTGCACCGGTGAAGGTAACATTTTCCCTATCCCGGTAGAAGGCACGTTTGACGACTGTCAGGCCATCGTAAAGGAGCTCCTCGGTGATCCCGACCTCAAGAGCAAGCTTCGCCTTTCCGCAGTCAATTCGATCAACATCGTCCGTATCCTTGCCCAGTCGATTTACTACGTGCACGCTTACATGCAGTTGCCACAGGAAAACCGTGACGACGTCCGCTTTGTCGTTCCGACCGGCAACTTCGGAAACGTCTTCTCCGGCTGGATGGTCCACCAGATGGGACTTCCAGTGGATGACTTCGTTGTCGCGACGAACAAGAACGACATCCTTTACCGACTCTTCGAAACCGGGACCTACTCATCCGGAACCGTCGATCCAAGCTCCGCGCCATCGATGGACATTCAGGTGGCTTCGAACTTCGAGCGCTTCCTCTACTACCACAACGAGAAGAACGCCGACAAGACGCTCTCCCAGATGGCTGACTTTGCCGCGAACGGTTCGATCCATGTACCCGAATTCAACAGCAGCAACCTTTCCGCAACCCGCTGTGACGACGATGAGATCCTCGAGAACATCCGCAAGGTGAAAGAGGAGTTCAACTACGTCGTCGATCCCCACACCGCCTGTGGATTCCAGGATCTCGACCTCGCAAGCACCCACGTGGTTCTCGCGACGGCTCACCCTGCAAAATTCCCCGATGTGATTGAAAAAGCGATCGGCGAAAGACCGACCGAAGATTCTCTCGAGGCGCTCAAGAAAAAGAAACAGGTGAACTACCCCGTCGAAAACTCGGCTGAAGCAGTTCGGAAGTTTCTCGAAGACAACGCGCTTTAGGTGCTTTGCACCGTGAACGGTGGGAAGATAAAAGGTGAAAAAAGTCAGGGCTTCCGGGCGCTGACCTGTAGGTGAAGGGCGTGACTTCGTTCCCGGGGAAAGCCCGGACATCTCAGACCAAACCGCTTGCGCCCACTCCGGCGCGACTGCAGCGCTCGACCGTCATCCTGTAGATGCGGTCCGCGGCTTCGCTCTTCGAACATTCGTGCGACCCGAATCAGGCCGCCTCTTTCTCGGCGTTTTTCTTGTTCGCCTTTTTATCAGGCACAACTTTTGGCTCCTTCTTACCTTCGACAACGTCACGGTCGACGACGACTTTGGAGAAACCTTCACGGCTCGGTGCATCGAACATGACGTCGAGCATCAGTTTTTCGAAAATCGCTCTGAGAGCACGGGCTCCGGTACCCCGATCAATCGCCTGATCGGCGAGCGCTTCGAGACCGTCCTCAGTGATCTCCAAATTGACACCATCCATTGCGAGGAGCTTGCTGTACTGCTTCACCATCGCGTTCTTCGGCCCCGTGAGCACTTCAACCAGCTCCTTCGTCTTGAGAGGTCGCAGAGTGGAAACCACTGGAAGTCGTCCAATAAACTCAGGTATGAGACCAAACCCGTGGAGGTCTTCAGGGGAAACGTTGCGGAGCTGCAATTCGATCTCGCTCTCGCTCGCAATCTTCGTTTTCTCCTCACCAAAGCCGAGCACTTTCTTACCAAGGCGACGACCGACGATTTCCTCGAGTCCGACGAAAGCGCCGCCACAGATGAAGAGAATTTTCTCCGTATTCACCTGAATGTATTCCTGCTGCGGGTGCTTACGCCCGCCCTGCGGCGGCACATTGCACACGGTGCCTTCAAGCATCTTCAAGAGCGCCTGCTGGACACCTTCACCGGAAACATCGCGCGTGATACTGACATTTTCAGTCTTGCGTCCGATCTTATCGATCTCATCGATGTAGATGATTCCCATCTCAGCCTTTTTGACATCGTAGTCGGCAGCCTGAAGAAGACGCAGAATGATATTTTCGACATCCTCACCGACATAGCCGGCTTCAGTCAAAGTGGTGGCATCAGCGATGCAAAAAGGAACATTGAGCACTTTCGCGAGTGTCTTCGCGAGAAGCGTCTTTCCGGAACCGGTTGGCCCGATCAGGAGAATATTACTTTTCTCGATCTCAACGTCTTCAAATTCGTGAAAACGCCCGTGTGCCCGCATTGATGCCGGAGCCGAAAACTGATTGAGTCGCTTGTAGTGATTGTGCACCGCGACGGAAAGGACTTTTTTGGCGTGCTCCTGAGCAATCACGTAATCATCCAGCTTCGCGCAGAGCTCCTGCGGCTTAGGCACTGACATATCGGATGAGGAAACTTCCTCCTCGTCCTCGTGCAGTTCTTTCTCAAGGATTCCCCGGCACACGTTAATGCACCCGTCGCAAATATACACTCCCGGCCCGGCAATAAGCTTCTTAACCTCTGAGTGGCTCTTGCCGCAGAAGGAACACATTGTGAGATTTGACGCTCTTGCCATAAGAATAAAGAAAGGGGAAAACGTGGGAAAGCAATATCGGACTGCAGAGAAAAATGGGGGGAACTGCTACGACATCTTATTCAGATGAATGATAAAATCCAGTGTGAATTTAAATTTTCAGAAATATTTAATATTTTTAAACTTCTCAGGAATTCCATTTATTCCTGATTTTTCTCTTAAGACGACGCAGATCCTCTTTCCTGACAGCCGAAATCAGAGGCTCAGCTCAATTCGTCGCGCACCTGCTCCCACTCGTCAATGGTGTCGACATCAATTCGAGGTGAAAGCTGAAAACTCTTAAGCCCCTCACCCTGAGCTGCCTGCAAACTCGCCTCCAGCGTTTTCCCCGTGCTCCAGGGAATATCGCTGAAGAGCGCTTCCTGCGGCTCTTTCAATCCGATCAGATAGTAACCGCCGTCTTCGCTCGGGCCGAAGACCACGTCAATTCCCGCGGCGAGCGATGCCCAGGCCTCTTCGAAAAGGTCGGGATCGAGATGAATGCAATCGGTCCCGATAATGCTGAGAAGGGTGCGTGGCTGCTCTCGAAAAAGCGCCTTCGATGCCGCGTGCAGGCGCTCCCCGAGGTCGCCCTCCACTTGGGGGATCCACGACACTTCGCTATCCAGCAATTCAAGCCGCGGAGCGAGCCAGGCCTTCACTTCATCCGCTTTCTCAGAAGGATCGAAGGCAATCACGATCCGATCAGCCGAAGCCTCACCGCAACATTCAAAAACACGAGTCACGAGTTTTTCGTAGGCTGCGGCGGCGGCCTCCTCACCAATCGATTTGGCAAGGCGGGTTTTGACCCTTCCCGGGACCGGTAGTTTCAGGAAAACGAGGATGGCCCGATTCATTTAGCAGTCTCCCCTGAACGGCAGCGCGTAGGACTTCACCATCGTCGATTCCTCCGTGAACGTGATGTGATTGAACGGTATCGGCCCTCCCGTAAGGAAGTCACAAAAATCATCCCCCGGTCCCGCGGAAAACTCGCAGGCCGGACTCGACACTCCCGACTGGAGGACGCCGTGGTGAAAGAGCTGCAGCCCGCGGTGAAGGTGACCTGAAAAAATGCCCCGGAGGTGTTCCCCTGCTTTTTCCCGGAGACGCTCGTGAATACTGTCTCCGTTGGTGACTAGCAAATGCTCATCAATCCAGGCGGACCCGATCGGCGTGAGCGGGTAGTGAAGAAACACCGCGACCGGCTTTTCACCCGAAATCCGACTGAGAACCGCTTCGATCTGATCCTCTGCAACAAATCCGTGAGGACCGTCCTCCGGTGGGACCTTTCCGTCGAGAACGAATAATTCCATCGAATCTGCGGCGGCTCCGCCAATTTGATAGCAAAGCACCTCATCGCCCGGAATAAGAGACTCATAAGCCCCGAACTTCATCAACGAAGTCATCATCCCGACATCGTCATGATTGCCCGTCGCGTAGTAGACAGGCACTTCGAGCGCCGCAAGGACTTCCGCAGCGAGTTTGTAGGCACCTTCGTCAGGATCGTTCACGACATCGCCGGTATGAACAATGAGATCCGGCTTGAAGGGAAGCGCACAAATCGCCTCAACGAGTGCTTCGCTGCGGGCACAGGCGTTCGAACCACGGATCAGGAGAGACCGGTCCGGGCCAAAATGGGTGTCGCTAATGTGAATGACTTCCAACACTTCTGCCGGGGGCTCACTGATTGGGTGTTAATGATTTCGACAAAAACCACTTATACAACTCGGGGTTGTCATAAGTTTCTGTCCACGAATCGTGATTCGCTTTCGGATAGACGGTCAATTTTGCACCGTTATTCGGGTTTTTTCTCAAAATTTTGATGAGGCGCGCAGACTCATCGAGGGGCACGACACTGTCCTGCCCGCCGTGAAAGGCCCAGACCGGAAGATGGGAAATAAACTGCATTTTGTATGGAATCCCCCCTCCGCAGACGGGAGCCACGGCAGCGAAACGCTTCGGTGCTTTTGTCGCAAAATGCCAGGTTCCGTATCCGCCCATACTGAGTCCCGTCAGATAAATTCGCGACTTGTCGACACGGTAGGCAGACTCCAGATGATCGATCAACTCGAGGACAGGTTCATCACTCCACCAACTACCGGCAGGACACTGAGGCGAAGCAAGGATGAAGGGAAACTTCTCTCCCGCCTCGACCCGTTTCGGCGGGCCGTGGACCTTTACCAAATCGAGATTGTCACCCCGTTCACCGGCTCCGTGCAGGAATACCATAAGCGGCCACGCCTTCTCTTCATCAGCCTCGTAACCGTCCGGAAGCGATAGCAGAAACTTGAGCCCTTCAGCAGCCTTCACCGGCACCTCAAACTGCTCCGGTGTTTGATCAGCCCGAACTACCGGGGCAAAAGCGACTAACAAGATACCTAATATCACCGGAAAGGCGGGGAGCTTCATAACGAAAGCCTAGCGTAATCAAAATTCCACGCCACAAAAAAAAGCCCGCAACCGTGAGACCGGTAAACGCCTCATTGCCGCCGATCCGGCAGGTTTTCCCGAAAACGCGATTGATTCCCCTCTCGTTTCCCCCGATCCGTATACATGAGCGAACATAAAACGACCCTGACATGGAAACGCGGTGACAGTGGATTTGGTTACAAGGAATTTCCACGGAAACACAACTGGTCTTTTCCCCGCAGCGAACAAAGCCTGAACGCCTCGGCAGCACCTGCCTATCTGGGCGACGCCGATTGCGTTGATCCTGAGGAAGCTTTCAGCGCCGCGCTCACGAGCTGCCACATGCTCACCTTTCTCGCGATTGCCTCAATGAGCGGATTTGTCGTCGACAGCTACGAAGACAACGCGACCGGATATTTGGAAAAAGGCGAAAACGGAAAACCCTGGCTCGCGAAAGTGGTCATGAATCCGAAGGTCACCTTTTCAGGAGATAAAATGCCATCACCCGAAGACATCGAAAAGCTTCACCGGAAAGCCCATCACGAATGCTTTCTCGCGAATTCGGTGAAGACCGAGGTGACCTGGAATTGAATGTAACTGTGGCACCCCGGTGGTGATAGAATCGTTGAGGATCCTGAATCGCGATTCACGACGATTTCCTCATCCCCCGAAGGGCTTTCTTCGAGGAGTCGACAGGATAGGCGCTTTCATAGAGGCCTTTGAGATCGATGTATTTCGGCAAATTGTAGCTGATGCAATGCAATTGCCCCTGCCTTCTCACGAGCGTATCGCAGTTGATACGCTGGATCTCCCAGCCCGGGAGAAGCCCCCTGTAAACTTCCTCTGCTTTGTCTTCAATTTCCGGATCAACATCACTGTAAGAAGGCATTAGAAGAACACCGTTCGCCATAATAACGTTGGTGTAGGATCTCCACAGGTTGTTTACCTTCGAAGGCATAGGGATCCGTGTTACCTGCAAAGGACCGAGTGAGCTGTTCATCGTTTTAAAAGTCCTTTCCGCGATGTCGAGGCGGGCGCTGTTGATTGGATCGACATTCTTGTCGATCTCCCCAAGCACGAGACTGTTTTTGGCCAGAAAGGTGGCAAACATGTCGATGTGCCCCGTTGGCTCGCCCTCCAGCGCAGGGACATACCCCCAGAGCCGCGCGCCCAGCATATCGCAAATAATATCACTAACCTGATCCGCAGAGTATCCATAGCGTCGATTCGTCAGAATTGGCAAAGCCGTTGAAACCACGATCCCATCGCCATTGCTCAAAAGGTTTCCGCCATCGAGCAAAATAGGCATTGAACGAATCGGAAGGCCCAGCATCGAGGCAAAGTGAGAGGCGACCTCATCATCAGAAACCCTGACATTCTCCTGCCCGTTCGCCGGCACGTAACGGGAATCGACGAGTGAAATCGAGTTGTCCTGACGACGAACCATAAACGGCGAATAATCTCTAATCCAGATGGAGTTGGATGGAACAACCACAAATCGAATCGCTTCATCCGATAGACCGCTGCGCCTTAATAAATCAACGCCATTTTGAGCCTGTTCGACAGTGCTCACAAATCCGAAAAGCGGGGTTCGCCCTCCAATTGCCTTCGCGATCTCAACATACAACTGAGGATTGCTGTTAATCTCCCCGTGACAGCCCAGAATGATAGCCGCCTGTTGACGAAATTCCGAAACAGGAAAGAAATCTTCGGGCTCTGATCGTGCAACACCGTAACGGTTCACGGGTGCGGTAAAAGTGATTGGCGGTGCCGCCGACTCATGCTCTTTCTCACCGCCCTCGCGGGAAGACCAATAAACTCCTGCCAGAAAGGCGAGGATAACAGAAAGTGCAAACCCCACCTGCTTTGAGATCACGAGCAGCGGCGTTGAAGGATTTGTATAGCGGGAGGTTTTCAATCTGATGGCATTTAGCAGTGGAAGACCACTTCGTTTGCCAACCGGCACGAGAACAACGCAGCTAAAAAAGAAGCTGAAAAGATAGCTTTCGGGAAACGAAGTTATTTCAGCAATGCGATGCTTGCTGCGATCGTAAAGGCGGCCCGATAAGGAATTGGGAAAGTAAATGCGTGAGAGGAAAAAGCCGCCAGGCGTGCGTAATAGAAGAAGCAAAAATTAACTTCTCCGTTTCCTCCATGCAAGCGGTTTGAACGACCGAATCCGGTTACCTCATATCACTGCCATTCAATGCGTTACCGGAATCCGGAAGCGCAACAACAGGGACATTTCCCGGGATAGAACAGTCCCCGGTGATTTCAAACAGGGTCAGGTCATGCACCTAACCCTGTTACCTTTTTTCCAATCCTACCACGCAGCACCCAGCTGGGGTTGCGGGTTCGTTCGGTAGGGCATCCAGACGATTCCAACTGACTTGGCGGAACAGTTTTTCTTAAGAGGTGAAAGGCTGATCGTTTCGAGTTTCTCGACCATGGGATCCATTGCATTTTTCAACTCCTCGACAGCCTCTTCGCACTCGCGCTCAAGTTCTTCGAGATCATCTTTGTAATCTTCCACTTTATCCTTCGCCCGGGAAACGTCGCGACTCTCTTTCCACGCCCTTGAGGCACCGCTCATGGCACTGCGACTCCGTGAACTGATCTTACGACCGAGGACAGCACTCAAAATCGTTCCCCCGATCCGCATCGCGGTGTCCATCTTCGCGCTGCTGGCCTGAGCGGCCTGCTCGTCAACGACATCCATCGCCTTGGCGATACGCGATTCCATTGCCTCGATCTTCTTCTCGTAGGAGTCCTGAAGTTCGTCCACTTTCTCATCGCGGAGTTCGTGCGCGGCGTGGACAAGGCGGGCGCGGAAGTCGCCTTCGCTCTCACCCAGATTGGAATACATTCCCGTGAGCGGACTTTTAAAAATCGTAATCGTATGATTCCCGTATAGATAATCAACGAGCTCCTTCTTCAAATCGGACCACATCTTCGTTTCCAGCATCGACTGAGGAAGCTCGGAAAAGGCCGCTCCGGCAAGAGGATCCCGACCAAGCTGGCTCACCTGAAGCCCGTTCGGCAGTTCCATCGACTGGGACCAGTCCACCGCGCCCGACTCGCCGTCGAGTTTGTTGATCATCGCTACGTCCTCGGTTCCGGAAATGCCTTTTTTACTGTCCTGATAACGCACCTCCCCGACTTGAATGACCGCAGGCACGTAATTGATCTCCTCAGGCGGAACGTTGGGTCCAACCGGAATAAAGAAATCCTCAGCACCACGCGGCAATCTCGGCCGCAACTTCTGAGGAGCCGCAGGCTTCGGAGCTTCCACCGCAGGAGTCGGTGCCGCAGCCGCAATCGCTGCAAGCGCCTTGCGCTTCACATCCATCAACTTTTTGATCTGACGACGTGCAAGCGGTCCCGTGAGATAACTCATCACCCAGCGCACATGAAAGACGACGGGCGCCCCCTCGTGCACATTGTTCATCAGAAAGACACGGCTTCCGAGCCCTGCGAGAAGCTGCTCCATTTTCCCTCTGTCAAAACCACCATCATTGTCCGCCGCCGCCCCTTCGAGGCCGTCGAGAACGCGTGCCTTGTCACGTTCCGTTTGAAGTCTGCCGAGCCACCAGGTTCCGATATTTGAAAGAGCTTTGTAATCGAGATCGACCGGGTTCTGCGTCGCAAGAAGGACCCCGAGACCGAAGGCCCGTGCCTGCTTCAGCATCGTCATCATCGGCTTTTTCGACGGAGGCATCGCCGACGGCGGCAGGTAGCCATAGATCTCATCCATGTAGAGGAGCGCTCTCAAACTCGTCGTCCCCGACTGTGAGCGCATCCACCCGAGCATCTGGTTGAGGAGCAACGAAACGAAGAACATCCGCTCGGAGTCACTGAGGTGGGCGATCGAGAAAATGGAAATGCGCGGCTTCCCTTCCTCAGTGTGAAGCATGCGTTTAATGTTGAGCGGTTCCCCTTCGAGCCAGCTTGAGAAACCGGGTGAGGCGAGGAGATTGTTCATCTTCATCGCGAGGGCACGGCGATCCTTTTCAGGACAAACCGTATCGAGGTCCATCACCCCGATTTTCTGAAAAGGAGGCACCTGCAGATGGGTGATAAGACTTTCGAGGGTCACTCCCTGCCCCGCTTTCCAACAATGGGCGAAAATGTTAGACATGAGAATGTGCTCCGGATCCTGAATCGGGTCCGCTTCACTGCCCACGAGTGAGAGCAAACTCGAAACAGTCGATTCGATCCGCTCGCCGAAGGCTTCAGCGTCATCAATAACCTCGAATCCGGGCACGTCGAGAGAGCTCAGAATCGACACGGGCAAGCCCGCACTCGAACCCGGCGTGTAAACCGCCATGTCCACCTTATCGCGAAAGGCTTGAATTCGCTCAGGCCCCTGTCCCCAGCTCGCGAGCCCTTTTTTCCACATCTCAGCGGTGTTGGCGGCGTGCTCATCAGGGGTGATCCCTTTTTTCTGGGCATCGTCCTCATTGATCCAGGGACGGAAATCTTCCGGTGCAAGATTCGGGAAAGTAAGGAGCAAGTTCGCGATATCCCCTTTCGGATCGATTACGATAGCAGGGACATTGTCCATCGCCGCCTCTTCGAGCAAACCGATGCAGAGACCGGTCTTACCCGACCCTGTCATTCCCAGAACGACACCGTGGGTAACGAGGTCTTTGGAATCATAGAGAACCAGTTCATCCTCAAGTTCTTTTTCCCCGAGGTCGTATTCCCGTCCCAGGTAGAACTTGCCGAGTTTTTCGTAATCTTCTGTGCGAATTTCCATGATGATAAAAAGGTAAAGTGGATCAGTTCAATGAGTAGCTGATGGATTCCCCGTGCAAAGACTGGTAGCCGCCCTGCCCCTGCCACGCCCAGAGTTTAAAACCCCGCTTAATTTTGGCGGCATCAGATGAGGATAAACTGAAAGTCCCCTGCCCGGACCGGGAATGACCGACCGGAATGGTTTTCACGACCTTCAACCCCGAACGGATCTCAATCCTCGAAACCCAGCCACGCTTCACGTAAAAGTCGTAGGTGTGACGCCCGCTCGCATCGAGTCGACGATCCGCTCCCCGCGGGCGGACAACCTTGATGTGCGGCCGGTAGAGCTGACGGCGCAACATCTTCTGCTGCTGTTGAATCTTTCTCGAGAATCCGAAACGTGACTGAGCTTCGGCATTCACAGGTAAAAACAGGCCCAGCGCAGCAATAGCGATGATCACGGGGAAAAAGAACGATTTCATAAAAGGAGAAACGGGAGAACCGCACCGGACCTGAGTCACGGTTTCCCGTGTTTTTGAGTCTTAGCGAAGGAATTAATTGTATGATAGAAAATCCATCTGCGTTTTCCAACCATTCTTATGACCAAATTCTTCACACTTGTCATCGCTGCAATGGCAGCGTTCGTTTTAGATACATCAGCCGAAGATCGACCGCCGAATGTCGTGATTATTTTCACCGATGATCAGGGGTTTGGCGACATCGGACCGAACGGTGCGGTCGGCTACGAAACTCCCAATATCGACCGCATGGCGGAGGAAGGCCGCCTTTTCACCCAGTGGTATGCTTCGCAGCCCGTCTGCTCAGCTTCACGGACAGGGCTCCTGACCGGTTGCTATTCCAACCGCGTAGGAATCAACGGAGCGCTCGGGCCGGGCAGCCGCATCGGAATCAACCCCGAGGAGACCCTTCTCCCTGAAATCTTCAAATCCAAAGGCTACGCCACCGGCATGTTCGGAAAATGGCACCTCGGTGATCATGAGAAATTTCTCCCGACCAACAACGGTTTTGATGAGTATTTCGGCATCCCCTACTCCAACGACATGTGGCCTCAACACCCCACCTCGAAGAACTTCCCTCCGCTCCCCCTCTTCGAAGGCACGAAACGACTCCGCTCCGCCGACGAGCACGATCAAAAGATGATGACCACCTGGCTCACCGCAAAAGCGGTCGACTTCATCAACCGGAACCGGACCAATCCGTTTTTTCTCTACGTCCCCCACCCACAGCCGCACGTGCCGCTTTTCGTCAGCGATCGATTCGCGGGCACAACCGAGAACGGGATTTATGGCGATGTCATTGCCGAAATCGACTGGTCCGTCGGGGAAATTCTCAATGCGATCACCACGAACGGCCTCGATGAGAACACCCTCGTTATTTTCACAAGCGACAACGGCCCCTGGCTTTCCTACGGCACGCATGCCGGCTCAAGCGGTGAGTTCCGTGAAGGAAAAGGCACCGTCTGGGAAGGTGGCGTTCGCGAGCCCTGCGTGATGCGCTGGCCCGGAAAAATCCCCGCCGGAACCGTCTGCAAAACACCGGCAATGAACATCGACCTCCTTCCGACTCTTGCGAACCTGATCGGCGCAAACCTTCCTGAACGGAAGATCGACGGAAAGGACATCTGGCCCATTCTCGCGGGCGAGGAAGGAGCCGAGAATCCTCATGATGCCTACTGGTTTTACTACAAATCGAACGAGCTCCAGGCAGTTCAAAGCGACAACTGGAAGCTCATTCTGCCACACACCTACCGCACCGTTCCTGAAGGCCTCGAAGGCGACAATGGCCTCCCCGTGAGGTATGACAATATCAAGTCGGACCTCGAGCTTTACCACCTCGCCCTCGACCCCTCGGAAACCACTGACGTCGCAAAGGAATATCCCGAGAAAGTCGCAGAACTCATGAAACACGCCGAAGCCGCGAGAGCCGAGCTGGGAGACCGACTCACGAAAGCGGAAGGAGCAGGTGTGAGACCCTCCGGCATGCTCACGGATGAAGAACACGCGGCGCTGGATAAAATCCACTGGCCCAACGGCAGACCGCAGAAGGCGAAGAAATAGCGAAAGAACATCTCAATCGCCCCGTATTCATCTGCCACCTCATTATGGCAGAATACGAAGACCGATACGAAGAGAACGCTGCCGGCAGATTTTACGTCGATGACATGTGCATCGACTGCGATCAATGCCGGCAGGACGCCCCTCAATTTTTCACCCGCGAAGACAACGGAGGCTATTCCTACGTGGCCCGACAGCCCGTCACCGAAGAGGAAATCCGCCTTTGCGAAGCTGCTGTCGACGGATGCCCGATCGAAGCAATCGGCGATGACGGCCCCGAAGATCCGCCCATTTTCAGGGACGCGAATTCTCTGGCAAAAATCGATGCTTGAAGGCCGGTTTCATGCGAAACTGGCGCGGCATGCATATCAACGACATCATCGCGGAAGGGAAACCCACCCTTTCATTCGAATTTTTCCCTCCGAAAACAGCGGAAGCCTCTGAGGCTCTATACACTACCATCACTGAACTGGAGGCCTACGCGCCCGATTTCGTGAGCGTTACCTACGGAGCAGGCGGCACGACCCGCGATCTCACGAATGACCTTGTTGCCCGCATCAAGAACAACACGACGCTCGATCCGATTCCCCATCTCACCTGCGTCTGTCATCAGGAAAGTGACATCGAGGCAATTCTCGCCCGCTACGCGGAGGAAGGCGTCAGCAACATTCTCGCGCTCGGAGGCGATCCACCTCAAAGCATGACCGGCTACAACCGCGCTGACGACTCCTTTCAGCACGCCGCCGATCTCGTTCGCTACATCCGTCATTTCAACGCGCATCCCGACCCGCGCGGCTTTGGAATCGGCGTGGCAGGCTTCCCCGAAGGCCACCCCGCGACCCCGAACCGGGTCAAGGAAATGGATTACCTGAAGGCAAAAGTCGACCAGGGCGCCGACTACATCGTGACCCAGCTCTTTTTCAACAATGACGACTTCCTCGACTTCCGTGATCGCTGCGAACTCGCCGGAATTACCATTCCTATCGTGGCAGGCATCATGCCGGTGACTTCGACGAAAGGAATGGCCCGCATGGCAGACCTCGCCGCAGGTGCCCGCTATCCGGCCAAACTCCTGCGCGCTCTCAATCGCGGAGGTGATGATCCCGACGCGGTTGAAAAAGTGGGAATCCACTACGCGACCCAACAATGCTCCGATCTGCTGGAAAACAATGTGGCGGGAATTCATTTCTACACGCTGAACAAGTCTCACGCGACCCGCGAGATTTACGCGAACCTCGGCCTGAAACCCTCTGTCGAAAAAGTCGCCTGAGCGCCGGGGATTCATTGACCACACTATGAAGAACTTCCCCTGGAGGATTGTCCTTTACCTGGTCTTTATTCTCTACCTCCTCATCGACCTGAAGTGGTGCGGAGGTCCCCTGCGAAAGGCCTATCAGAGCCGTCGCAATGCCGCGGTCACCTCGGCAGTGGAAAACCGGTGGGTCGCGGTGGTCAATCTGGAGCCCATCACCGGCGACCAGCTCGACCTCGCGACATTCCGCCACCTCTATCAGAGAGGAAAGCACGGTGACGAGATTCCGGATAAAAATCTCCAGATGATCCGGCGGGCCGTCCTTCAACGGCTCATCGATGACACCCTCGTCCGCCACTACGCCGACGGCGAAAATTTCACAGCCCCTCAAGAGGAGATCGATCGCTATATAACTTCCTGGAAATCGCAATTCGGGTCGCCGGAGGAAATGCAGAGCCGGCTCGAAGACCAGGGCCTCACCGAAGCAGAACTCGACGGGGAACTTGCCCGCGTCTGGAGTCGCAAACGCTGGCTTGAAAAAAGAATTCAGCCGGCCGTGGAGGTCACCGACGAGGAAGCCCGTGCCTGGTTCGACGCAAATCACGAGAACGGGGACAGTTTCGTAGAACCCGCGAAAGTCCACCCCCGTCAGATCTTCCTCAGCACCGTGGAAGTCGAGGATGATTCGAAAGAGACGTTGATCCGCGAGATCTACACGCGCCTGACGGAGGAAAACGCGGACTTTTCTGAAGAGGCAAAGCAGTATTCCGAAGACGAGCGCAGCAAAAAGCGCGGAGGAGACCTCAACTGGCTCACCGCGGAACGTCTCCCCGAAGATTTCACCTCACAGGTTTTCAAACTCAAAAAGGGGGAGATGAGCGAACCGTTTCAAACGGCCATCGGCTGGCACATCGTCGAAATTCTTGATCGTGAAGAAGAGCGCCCTCAGTCATTCGACGAAGTCGAAGATGAAATACGGGATCACCTCGAAAGTGAAAGAACCGTCGAAACGATCAAAATACTCATGAAAAAGCTGCGCACCGTCGCGAACATCCAGCTTTTCCCCGAGCACATATAGGAGCTCTCGCTGCTCTCCCGGCGCAAAGCAGCCACGTTCGCCAAAAACGGGGCGCGGCCGATCCGGCCACCCCTCGACTTCTTTCAGGAAGGAATCCTCCTTCCTCTACAGGTTTCGCCCCCTCTAGAACGGAATGCTTTCCCCCCGGACGATATCATCAAAACTCTGGCGTTCACGAATCACGTGCGCAGAATTGTTGTAGACGAGGATCTCAGCGGGCAAAGGACGCGAATTGTAATTCGACGCCATTACGAACCCGTAGGCCCCGGCGCTGAGCAGGCCGATTTTGTCTCCGGACTCCAGCTTGGGTAGCAATCGATTCTGGGCAAAGAAATCACCGCTCTCACAAACGGGACCGACGACATCCACTTCCTCAGACTGAGAACTCGGTTCGCTCAAAGGAACAATATCATGATGCCCCTCGTAGAGCGCCGGACGAATCAGGTCGTTCATCGCCGCGTCAACGATCTTGAATGTTTTTGCAGTCCCCCGCTTTTCGTAAAGCACTTCCGAAATAAGGATTCCGGCATTGCCGACCATAAACCGCCCCGGCTCGAGGATAATCTTCAACCCGAGCGGTTTCAGAAGAGGAACGAGGCGGCTCGCATACTCTTCGATCGTGAGCGGATTCTCATCTTCTCCGCCCCACCAGTCTTTCACGCCACTGGCGAGGGTGTCTTCATAAACAATCCCGATACCACCTCCGATGCTGAAAAATTCGATATCATACTTTTCCTTCAGCTCCTCAACGAGTGGGGCCACCTTTTTCACCGCTTCAACGAAGGGACTCACTGAAGTCAGCTGCGAACCGATGTGCATTTGGAGACCGCGAATATTGATATTCGGGAGTCCTGCCGCCCGCTCATAAGCTTCACGAATCACCGAAAAGTCGATTCCGAACTTATTCTCGCTCTTACCGGTAGAAATGTATTTGTGCGTCTTGGCATCCACATTGGGATTCACCCGGAGGGCAATCGAAGCCACCACGCCCATGTCACAGGCGACTTCGCTGATCAACGCGATTTCCGCCTCGCTCTCGGCATTAAAACTGTAGATTTCACGTCTTAGCGCATACTCGATCTCGGCGCGCGTTTTGCCGACTCCTGCAAACGTGCATTTGCCGGAATCGCCACCTGCTTTCTCCACGCGGAACAATTCCCCTGCTGAGACAATGTCAAACCCGGCGCCTTCTTCCGCGAGTAGATTGAGAATTGCGATGTTGGAATTGGCCTTCGTCGCGTAGCAAATCTGACAATCCAGATCGCTCATTGCCGCCGCGAGACGGTGATAATGGTCGAGAATCGTGCCCTTACTATAAACATAAAGGGGGGTTCCATGCTCTTCAGCGAGCGCGTTTAAATCAACTCCCTCGCAGTGAAGCGAGCCATTTTCGTAATGGAACGAATGCATGGCATCGAAGATAGCGGGATTTCCCCACAGGGCAAGCCTGACCGGTGGATCTCGAATTGCTGGACTGACGCCTTGAAATCAGCCTCCCCTCTGCCACTGCCGCGTCCTCATAACTTTTTATGATTATTATAGAAATTTTATATTTTATGTTGATTAAATATAATACCTACTATAATTTATATAAAATTCATACAAATGAACCCGACTCTCTCTTCCTTAACGCAAAAAGCAGCCGCCTCGCTCGTTCTGCTTTCACTCGCCACGAACAGCTTCGGCAGGGATCGCATCCGCTTTTCCAGCAGCAGCGCGAAGAACCCGAAAATGGAACTGGTTTCCTACGAAAGGAATCGGGATCTCATCAGCTACCCCTGCGAAACGCCGGGAGGAGTCACATTTGGAGGCCGTTTTGGCGATGGTACTACCGAGGGTCAGGTCGACATGCTGGCACCATTGAACGATCCCTACAACTCCGGCATCGCAACCTTCCTGATGCTGAACTACCTGCACTCGGACTACGGACAGGAAAGCTTCGGGGTCGGTCTCGGAACTCGCTGGATGATGGATAGCATCAACTCTGTCGCCGGTTTCCGCATTCATGGAGACTTTTCCGACACGCAGCTCAACAACTCCATCAGCCAGCTCAACTTCGGCTTCGACCTATTCCACGCTAAAGGGTTCGACCTCCACGCCAACTACTACCTGCCGACTTCAAGATCGCAGCGTCAGACCTATCGCATGGACGAATCATCCACTTCCAGCGAATACTTCACCAACGAGTATTGCGAAGACCCCTACGCTGCCGAAAACCAGATTCGCCAGAACTACACCTACGAAGAAGTCGAACGAACCACCACGACTGATATTTCACGCCTCCTCCAGCAGTTTGAGCGCGGACGCGAAGGCGGCGACATCAGACTCGTCTTCGATCTCCTCGGAAATGAGTGCGGTCCGAAAGTTCGCGGCATGATCGGAGGATACGCCTATGACGGGCTCTATTCAGACAGTCTTTTCGGCGCCATGGCAGGTGTCTACGCCCTCCCTCTCCCGGGGCTCCAGTTCGGCGTGGAATATTACGGCGACGACGATCTCTACGGAAGCAATTGGGTTGCCACCGTGGGAGCGACCATCAAAACCGATTTCCAGAATATGTTCCGACCTGCACAGTGGGGTAAAGGAGGGAGCAATCCCTACGCTCCTGATTGCAAGAACAGCGGCAAGTATTCCATTCCCGCGCCTCAATCTGACTATCTCGCGAGCCGCATGTATGCGACCGCTCCCCGGATGAACCGCCCTGTCTTGGAGCGTTCCGACGTGACCGAGGTATCCAGAGTCGTAAACCGCGAAGTCTCGGAAACCGTGGTCGGCACGGAATCGGGAACGAATGTTCTTCTCGACAATGTCATCTTCGTCAACAACGGAGGTGCGGTTGGAAATGGCATCCAGGCCGGAGCCGGTGGCGGCAACGGAACAGCCGAAGCCCCTGTTGATACGATCCAGGGCGGAACCTCAGCACTGATCGCAAACTTCGGAGGCGTTGGAAACGTCTACGTCCAGGGAGGCGGCGCAGCCTACAACGAAGTGGTTGAGGCGGGATTCGGCGCAGGCGCAGGCGTCACGAGCGTAAGCTACTACTCGAGCTTCAAACCAATCGAAGGCGGCAAAGGAATGAATTTCGGAGGCGACACGGCACGAGCTCAAGTCGTAGGCGGGTTTGAACTCAGCAACCTCAGCTACGGCCAGGTCAGCGGATTCGACATCACAGGAGGTAACTCAAATGACCACGGAATCACCGCAACCAACAATGATATCATCGACATCAACTGCAACATCATCACCGGGGTCACCGACTCAGGAATTTTGGTCTTCAACGACTCAGGTGTCAGAAGCGCATCCGTCACTGAGAACACAGTCAATAATGCAGGGAATATCGGAATCGCTTTCGCGACCGAGAACGATGCACAGCTCACTATCACCAACCTCGACGACAACACTGTCGTAGCCCCCCAAACTGCCGGTATCGTAATGGAAGCGTATGACACCTCCAACATCCAGGTAGACAGCATGAGACGCAATTCGGTCGATGGTGTCGCAGCCACGGTCGCCCCTAATGACCTCGCTTCAAGCGGAGGAGCCGCTTACGGATTCTACGCAGCTGACACCGCCTCTATCGTTGCGGAAAACGTTTCTGAGAACCGCGCCGGCGACACCACTCCGCTCGCTCGTGGAACCGGTGCCGGTAACTTCGATGCCAACCACGGCTTCCGAATCTACGAAGACGGTGCCGGAGCCAGCATCGTCATCAGCGGCGAAGACAACGTCATCACCTGGGACGGCGCAGCAGGAGCTCCCGGAACCAGAGGCAACTCAGTCTTCGCAACCGGTGACACCATCGCCGCCGGTGCAGGAGGCTTCGAAGTCAACAACGCCAGCGCGATCTTCAACACCGATCCTTATCGCCTCGACTAACCCTTTCATCCCACCACAACAACCCCAGGCACCACCGCTCTCCTTTGAGCCGGTGGTGTTTGTGTTTTCAGAAAGAACCTGAAGATTCCCGGCCTTACTCAGTGGAAACCTTGCCCTCTTCACGAAGGGCCGCTGCGAGGGTGTGCCAGGCGAGCGTCGCGCATTTCACCCGGGCCGGAAACTTGCGAACCCCGAGGAGAGCTGACAATTCACCGAGATCAAACGGATCGACCTCCGGCTCTTCCTTCGAAGTAAGCATTTCGAGGACCTCCTCGATTTTTGCATCAAGATCTTTGCCGCTGAGACCATCGATCTCCTTCGTCATGATCGACGCTGAAGCCTTCGAAATCGCACAAAGCTCGCCCGTAAACTGGACCGCCTCGACCTCATCCCCGTTCCGGCGGACATAGACATTCACCTTGTCACCGCAAAGTGGATTGTAGCCCTCCGCCTCCAGATTATGAGGATCGAGCACCCCCTCGTTCCGAGGGCGCTTGTTGTGGCTCAGAATAATTTCCTGATAAAGATCTTCTAAATTGTCCATCGTGTAAGGCGTGTAAAACGCAACAGGGTTAGGTCACTCACTTAACCCTCTTAGGTCCCGGATTCAACCCTCTAAGATCACCACCGGGAACGTCTCTATCCCTCCCGAAGATGGGAGCTAAAAGGTCGAAAAGAAAAAGAACGTCTGAATACCGGGAACAGGACTCGAACCTGCACACCTCGCGGCACTTGAACCTAAATCAAGCGTGTCTACCAATTTCACCATCCCGGCGTTTCAGAGAGCGGTAATCTGCCACGGAGATGGCGGATGACAAGCGTGGGGATTGAGAATGTTTCCTGCAAAACCGGACGTCATTTGCAGATATTCAGAACGGCGGCAATTCCCGCCTTCAGGACTGGAAACCGAAGCAGATTCGTGGAACGCTTCCGCCCTCCCTTCAGCTATGCGCGAACCTGTCACCCTGAGCCGAAAATTCCTCTCCGACACCGGAGGTTGGAAAGAAATGAAAGAAGCCCGTGCCATCCACAGCGCGGGCCGGGTCGATTCGGCCTCCTTTGAAAAGGGCATCCTCGAAGGAAACGTAAAGGATCAGGGCAAACTGCTGAAAGTCCGCGTCGTGTTCAATTCCAGGATCGATGTTGAGAACCACTGCCCCTGCTTTCGCGCGCGGCGGGATGGAATCATCTGCGCCCACGCCCTCGCCGTCGGTCTTGAATTTTTAGAGCCTAACCAAAGAACCAGCCGGAACGAACGCAGCGGTTGGGGAGATGAAAAAGCGACCGCAAAACCTGCCGCCGCGAAACCGGCTCAGGTGAGCAAAGCCTGGCCCAAACTCACCGAGCAGGGCGACGACGACTCGGTTCCCGCCACCCTGCATCTCGTTCTTCCACCAAAGTTGGCCGACGTCTGGGCGAGAGGCCGCATCAATGTGGGAGTCGAAATCGATCTCGATGGCGACCGGCGGCTGCTCAAATCCGTCGATGCCGGAACGAAGCTCTTCTTTGACTCATCCGACGCAACCCTCTACCGCGCCCTTCAGCAAATCTCACCGGAAGAAGTTCCCGGCATGATGGTCATCAACGTCGACGAGTTTTCAACGCTACTCGCCGCGATTCCGGGCCACCACGGCGTCACTCTGGGAAAAAAGACAAACCTGCGAATTTCCCATCTCCCCTACCGTCCCGCTCTGGACCGTGAAGCCTTATTCAAACTGCGTCCGGTCTGGCCCGATACAGTCCAACCGCTCATCGGAGGAAAAGACGCCTGGGTTCTCGTTGGAGAGGATCTTCTCCAACCGGTCGCCCACGGGCTCCCGTCCGGGCTTCTCCCCGTTCTCATTTCCGGACTCAGTCTCAACGCATCCAACTTCCGCGAGGCTTTCGACCAGCTTCAAAGGCATTTCCAGACAGACGAAATTGAAACGGCACGGCCCGCTTTCTCAGTAGAGCTCAAACTGGGGGGCTCCCTCAACTATCTCGATGCGGAACTCGCCTTTTCCTACGATGGAAAAGTCATCCCCGCCGCGAAGGAAAGGGAAACCGTATGGGAAGTCGACGGTGTTCTTCAACTCTCCGATCAGCGTCGGGAGAACGAGGTCATCGACGAACTTGAATCGATCGGCTTTGAAAAGCGAAACAAAGAGGGACGCTTCGTTCTCAAAGACAAAAACAAAATTCTCCAGTTCCTCGCTCACGGCTACCCCGCCTTCCAACAGCGCTGGAACATCTCAACCGGCGATCGCTTCGCCCATGCCCTCAATCAGGTTGAGCCTATCGAGACGGCAATGGATTTCCGTCCCGGCGGAGAAGACTGGTTCGCGATGGAAGTCGGTTTCGCAACGCCTTCAGGCAACGAAATCCCGCGACAGGAAATCGAGCGCCTCCTCCAAATGGGCCAGTCGAGCCAACAGGTCAAAGGCGGGAAGATCGCGGTCCTCAATACCCAACTTGCAGACCAGCTCGGGGAAATCATCAACGATTGCGATCCCGAGCAACTCCAGCCGGGAACCTACCGCATCGACCAGTCCCGGGCCGGCTACCTCAGGGAAACTGCGAACGACTACGGCTTTTCGGCGAAAGGCGCGGTGCCCTGGCAAATCTCAGACGAAGGCATCGAGTTTTACGAACTGTCCGATTCGCTGGAGAAAACACTCCGCCCCTACCAGCGTGAAGGGGTCAGCTGGATGCAACATCTCGCTTCACAGGGAATGGGCGGGATCCTCGCCGACGATATGGGCCTCGGTAAAACCCTTCAGACCCTGTCATTCCTCTATTCTGTAGGAGGAAAAAGCCTCGTCATCTGCCCCTCGACCCTGGTTTTCAACTGGGTCGAAGAGGCTGCTAAATTCGTTCCCGAACTCAAAGCGGTCGCAATCCACGGGCCGAGCCGCGCCAAAACACTCGAAGAACACGGTGACGCCGACATCATCGTAACGAGCTACGCACTCCTGCGCCGCGACGAAGCCTGGTATCAGGAACGCGAATTCGACGTCGTCATTCTCGACGAGGCCCAGCATATCAAAAACCCGGAAGCACAGGTCAGCAAAGCGGCGCACCGGCTACCCGGAACCTACCGCTTCGCCCTCACAGGAACCCCAATCGAGAACTCGGTTCGCGACCTCTGGTCCATTTCACAATTCGCCCTCCCCGGCTATCTCGGGCGCAGGCAGGATTTCAGCGAGCGCTTCGAGAAGCCGCTCTCCGCAGCGGACGCTCCCACTTCTGTCCGCGAACGCCTTCATCGCCGCCTGCGTCCCGTCATCCTGAGACGACTCAAATCAGAAGTGGCCAAGGACCTTCCGGAGAAACTGGAGCAAGTGATTTACTGCGATCTCAAACCGGCACAACAGGAGGTTTACACCAAACTCCTCCAGGAAAGCCGCGCCAGTCTCCTCGATGCCGAAGGCGGGCGCAGACGCATGCTCGCCCTCACCGCTCTCCTTCGCCTCCGCCAAACCTGCTGCGATCTCCGGCTTCTCGGAATGCAGGACATCGCCGACGAGGAAGCCTCCGTCAAAGCGGAGGCACTTTCCGAATTGCTCGACGAAGCGATCGAAGGCGGACACCGCGTCCTTGTCTTCAGCCAGTTTGTCGAAATGCTGCAGCTCATCGTCCCGCAGCTCATTGAGAAGAAGGTCGATTTCTGCTACCTCGACGGCCAAACCAAAAATCGCGGCGACGTCGTGAATCGCTTTCAGACAAAAGACATTCCCGTTTTTCTCATCAGCTTGAAAGCCGGCGGCGTCGGACTCAACCTAACCGGAGCCGACACCGTGATCCACGTCGACCCCTGGTGGAACCCCGCCGTCGAAGCCCAGGCAACCGACCGGGCCCACCGAATCGGGCAGACCCGCGTTGTCACGAGCTACAAACTGATCACCCGCAATACCGTCGAGGAAAAAATCCTGGCATTACAAAATAAGAAGCGGGCGATCATGGAATCGCTACTCGCCGATTCCGGCGACGCCAGCATGAGCGAAGGCGAATTGATGAGCCTCTTTGAGTGAGAGGTGAGGCCCGAAAGGAACGAAACTCGTTCCATTTTTTCTAAAGCCGACCTCCAAAGGGGGAAGGAATCCTCCTTCCTCTACTCGCCAAGGGAACACGTTCGAGTCGATGAAGGGCGTATCGTAGAGGAACGAAACTCGTTCCTTTTTTCTGAAATCGACCTCCAAAGAGGGAAGGAATCCTCCTTCCTCTACTCGTCGAGGGAACACGCTCGGGTGAATGAAGGACGTAGCGTAGAGAAACGAAACTCGTTCCTTTTTTCTGAAGTCGACCTTCAAAGAGGGAAGGAATCCTCCTTCCTCTACTCGTCGAGGGAACACGCTCGAGTCAATGAAGGGCGTATCGTAGAGGAACGAAACTCGTTCCTTTTTTCTTCAACTCCGAATTTGAAAATCCAGCGAAACGCTTGCTACCAATTCGCTCTATCTGATATCAATCGTTCATGGAATCCAAGAGCCACGAATATCTTCGCCGACTGGATTCCTCATTTTATATGGGTAATGCGACGGTCCACTGGAGCCATACGATCGATCAACGCAGAACGGGATGGCTGACATCGGACTTTCACTCACGTTTCCGGGAATTGCTATTGCATGTTGGTTACACGTATCACGTCTGGACCCTCGCCTACAGCCTCATGCCGGATCATTTCCACATTCTGTGGTTCGGCGTTGATGAGAGTTCCGATCAAAAGCTAGCGACAACCTGGCTACGCCGGGAGGCTAACAAAGCGCTTAAGTCAGCTGGAGATTCTCAAACAAGGCTGCAAAAACAGCCCTATGATCATGTCCTTCGTCCTCAGGAAACTGATCGCTTCAGTATCGAGAAAGTGGCCTCGTATCTATGGGAAAATCCGACTCGAGCCGGACTCTCATTTTCAAATTCATCCGGCCCCTTTATCGGGAGTGTGATTCCCGGAAGTACACGATTGAGCTGGCACGGAGAGATTGTGCCTCCCTACTTTTGGGAAAAATTCTGGTCGCATCGCAGTCGTGCGATAGCTTCGCAAGAAAAGCGAACGTGACATAGAGGAAGGAGAATTCCTTCCATGCGAAGCCCGGCTCACGCGGATGGGCTTAGATAATGGAACGAGCCTCGTTCCTCTACCCTCCGCATCTCCCCCAAAAGAGGTAGAGGAAAGAGAATTCCTTCCATACGAAGCCAGGCTCACGCGGTTGGGCTTAGAAATTGGAACGAGCTTCGTTCCTCTACCTTCCGCATCTCCCCCACAAAAGTAGAGGAAGGAGAATTCCTTCCATCCGAAGCCCGGCTCACGCTGATGGGCTTAGATATTGGAACGAGCTTCGTTCCTCTACCCTCCGCATCTCCCCCGAAAGACGTAGAGGAAGGAGAATTCCTTCCATACGAAGCCCGGCTCAGGCGGATGGGCTTAGATAATGGAACGAGCTTCGTTCCTCTACCTTCCGCAGAAGCGGCAGAAGCCGCGTTGCGGATCTAATTCTTACTGCCCAGCTCCAGCCGGGCGGGGCCGTGGTGCCGGAGCCTGCGGAGCTGCGGCGGGAGCAACCACTTGCGGAGCATCGACCGAGCTGCTTGGCCCGAGGGGCTTCACTGCTTTGAGATACTTGAAGAGATCACTGTCAGTTGTCAAAACCACGGTGCTGTCATCCAACATTCCCTGATACAGTTCCATCGTCCTGACGAACTCATAAAACTCTGCGGCATCCGGTGACTGATCATACGCGGCGGCATAAATTTCAGTCGCTTTTGCATCCGCTTCACCTTTAAGAGTCTCCACAGTCTTATAGGCTTCCGACTCAATTTTCCGGAGATCTTTCTCCATATCACCGAGAATCTTCGCAGCTTCGCCAGCACCTTCAGAACGGAATCGTTCAGCAATCTGCTGACGCTCCGAAATCATCCGTTCGTAGATACGTTCCTGAACACTCTGGTTGTAATTGATTCGCTTGATGCGGACGTCGAGCAACTCGATCCCGAACTCACCAAGCTTCGCTTTTGCGGTTTCATAAATTTCTTTTTCGAGAGCGACGCGACCCCGGCGAATCGGAATCAGCTTCCCAATTGATCCGGTCATATCGGCTTCGGCAAGGCTCTCCTCGACCGCAGGTTTACGGTCTTTGGTGGTGCGAACCACTTCGATCAACTCGTGCTTCGCAATGGTATTACGAAGCTCCGATCCGAGGATATCATCGAGTCTCGAAAGAGCACTGCGCTCATCTCTCAACTTCTGAAAATAGCGCAATGGATCGACGATGGCCCAGCGCGCGTAGATATCGACACGAATGTAGGTCTTATCCTTGGTCGGCATTTCTGTAGCAGAACCATCCCACTCCAGAATTCGCTTATCGAAGGAATTCACTTTGTGGAGAAAGGGAATCTTGAACTTCAACCCCGGTGTCACGATGGGTTCGCCGATGGGTTCACCAAATTTTGTGATGATGACCTGATCGACCTCAGAGACTGTGTAAATGGCACCGGAGGCAACCATGAGAACGGCAAGAACGATGGCAGCAAAGGCGCATCCAAATCCTGTTTTTTTCATAAAATTAGAGAGTTAAAAGTTTATCGGGTGGCTGGTGCCGCCTGCTGTTGGATCGGAAGAAAAGGAAGCACCTGGCTGGCCCCTTCATCGAGGATGACTTTGCTTCCGAGACGGGGCATGACCTCCTCCATCGTCTCAAGATAAATTCGACGTCGCGTCACCTCAGGTGCCTTTTGATATTCAGCATAGAGAGAATTAAATTTCGCGACATCACCTTCGGCCTCATTGATGCGCTGGGTCGCATAACCCTCCGCCTCACTAACCGTTTTCTCCGCTTCACCACCGGCCTTGGGAACGGCACGGTTGTATTCACCATTGGCGATGTTGATTGATTTCTCTTTCTCCTGCTGGGCCTGATTCACTTCATTAAAGGAAGCCTGAACCGGCTTGGGCGGATCGACGTTTTTCAATTGAACCTGATCAATCGAAATCCCCAGCTCATAAAGATCGACGAGGGCTTTCAATTTGAGGTTACACTCAGATTCAATTTCCTGACGACCAACCGTGATGACTTCATCGACGGTGCGATCACCTACGACCTCCCGCATCACCGACTCACTCGCATGGCGAAGCGTGCCATCAGAATTTCTCACTTTGAAAAGGTAGTTCTCGGGCTCGGTGATTCGGTATTGAATCACCCACTCAACGAGAGCGGAGTTCAAATCGCCGGTGACCATGTTCTTCTCCATCTCCATTTCCTGGTTATTCGTCCACTGGCGGGAATTGCTGTTACCCGGGGTTCCGAATCCGAACTCCATCTTCTGCTGGCGTCGCACCGGCACCGTGGTGACGCGGTCGATCCCGAAAGGCAGTTTAAAATGCAGACCGGGCTCAACCGTTCCGACGTGCTTACCAAACCGGAGCACTACCCCTGCCTCATCCGCCTGAACCGTGTAATAGGAACTAAGCCCCGCCACGACAAGAACCAGAAGAAGAGGAGCAAAAACACCCAGCTTCCCCAGTACCGCAGGCAATTTCAGCTCCACAATTTCATTTCCAACTTGAATACGCATGGGCCGATCCTACTCGCCATTGCGCAACGTTGCCAGTTACAAAAATGGAATGATTTTCCAGATCCTCAGCGAGGTGATTTTTTAGGGGCGCGATTCTTGCTCTGAAAGAGAAAAACCGTCACTCTGTTCCTTAAACGAATCTCTGTGGCGCGACCGGGATTCGAGAGACGACATCGGGAACACTAATGACCCACTTCCCCCATCCTTCCATGACTCCCAACAGGGCATTCACCCTCGTGGAACTGCTCGTCGTCATGGGGATTATTTCGATCCTCCTTGCGATGACGCTGCCCAATGCGATCTCCGTCACACCGGTTCGAAAAACAGCACTCTACGAGGTGAAAGGGTTTCTCGAGTATGCCCGAAGCGAAGCGGTGACTCGCGGACGCGAAGTCTATGTCGCCTTTGCGAACGAGAACGCCCCCGGGAATGACGCCCCCTTTCGCGCTTACGCTGCATTCGTCGCAGCCGGGGAAGAGAAAGACGGCATCATAGCCGATCAGGAAATCAATCAGATCAGCAACTGGAAAACCCTTCCGCAGGGGGCTGTTTTTGTGACCGGCATGGAATTCGTCACGATCGAAGGGGCCCGCCTCCGCACGATACAGGACTCTGCCTACCTGCGGAATTTTCCATTCAAAGGCGAGAATGGCGTCGAACAAATCGAGCTTCCGTTTTTTCTCTTCAGTCCCGGCGGACGAATTTTGGTGCCGTCGTTTTTCGAACCGAGTTATCTGCATGTCGGGATCGCTGAGGGCTATTTTGACCGAAAAGGAGGCGATGATCCCATTATCACCTCACGGGTGCGAATCAAAGACAGGGAAGACGTCGCCGCTCACGCCGAATGCCTGCGACTGAACCGGTACACCGGAAGATCACGGGCGATTACTAATTAATGAGAAGCTATCCCGTCAGAGACCCGGCCGCTTTCTCACTGGTCGAAGTAACCATCTCAATTGCGATCGTCGCTGCGGTACTGCTCCCCCTTCTCGCGATTCTTTCTCAGGGAGGCGGAAGAGTCACCGATTCGGAAGATCGATTCGCCGCGACGCGCATCATTCAATCCATCGAAAGCGAAATCAGATACTCGCAGGAAAAGAGCGCCTTCTTCATCGGCTCGGAAAAAGATTCCCAAAGCGGTCCGGTGAAAGACATTCTCGCTCCGACATCCAGCGCAACGAGCGTCTACCTGGGATATGACCGCAGCGCAAAACTGGTCAGGGAAGTTTCCAAAGGGGAGTTCTCAAGCGGAATTCAGAGCATCGACACAGATATCCTCTACCTCGTCGAACTGACCATTTCCAAAGCCGGAACCAGTGCTTCGCCCGGAGTCCCCGCCCTTTATCGAATTCAATTCTCCGTGGAGCAACCGGCATTCACAGCAGAGGAAAATCGCAGCCGCGAACGCCTTCAAACCCTCCTCTCAGGACAATGAAGGCTATAGGGAAATCACGATTCAATCGAGGCACCACGATGTTGGAATTGCTCATCTCGATGGCAATCGTCTCGATCATCTTTCTCCTCCTCAGCACCGCACTCGAAGCGTCACTTTCCCAATTCAGGAAAACCGCTGACCGGTCTGAGAATGTTGTCGCGAACCAAACTTCACTCGACTGGATTCGAAAGGATCTCGAGTCAGTCATGGTGGAACGCTCCGGAAATGTCGCCCCGCTCCCCGCCTCGACCACAGAGGAACAGAAAGCATTCTTCGGGGGAAAACTCTTCTATCCGGTTGAAATCAACCGCACTTCAGGACAGGAAATGCCGGAGCCGAGAAGTTTTCAGAACGGGGACCCGCGCTTTGATTCCGCCGCCTTCATCGCGCGTATCCCGATCGATTCGCAATTCAATATCGTCTACGATCTCGGTCGCCGCGGAATCGCAAACACCACCGTGGTTGACTCCGCGGTTTCGTGGGAGTCAATGGCCCGGGTTTCCCTGATCGGCTATTATGTTTCCTACACCCGCGACTCCCCTCTCCTCGGGGCAGGCCGTGGCGCGATGCGACTGCACCGTCACTATCGCCCCATCGAAGGAATTCAGAAACAAGCTTACGGAGGCGGACTCGTATTTTACGTCTCCGACAAGATCAATGACACCTACGACGAAACCGGCGGGGGAAAATCCCGGCCTGCCGGTGCAATGAATCCGGCAGCAGTCCGGCGCGGCGTTTTTGATAACAGCGAACTTCCCTTCCTCTGTGCGCGCTTCCGCTACAGCTCTGAAGAGCCCAAAGGGGTCTTCGCGGTTCAACCCTGGCCGGCCAATCCTTTTCCCGAACTTCTCTCCTCACCTCCGCCGAACTACTTTCCCAAACCCGGCCTGCCGGAGGAATGGCTCGACCTTTCCAACGGGATTCATGAAACCGTTTTCCCTGACGAACCCATTGCCCACAACGTGGTTCGTTTTGAAATCAAGCCCTACCGGCGGGTTCTCCGCAAGAACGGAACCTACGAAACAATGGACGCCGCCGCTCTCAATCAGTATCTCAGTCTCACGCCCGGCGACGAATGGCCCTGCCTTGTGACTCCGAGCTTTCTCGACGTCACCATAGGCGTCATCAACGAACAGGTCGCCCGCCTCCTCCTCACTCCGGACCAATGGATCGTCGACTGGAAAAACACCGACCCAACGACCTGGTCTGATGAACGCAGAGCCATCGAAAGAGGCCTCACCACCCACCGCCTCCGCGTAAGGGTAAATACAGCGGACCAATGAAGACGTGCCCTTCATCACAAGAGCGTGCCGTCGCCCTCATCACCACGTTGATTCTCGTGAGTGCAATCACGCTCGTGACGATCAGCGTCCTGACAATTTCACAAAATGAGACAAAGATCAGTGGAAGCCGGATCAGCAACACCCGCGCCGACCTCGCGGAGCGGGCCGCTTTTGAAGAGGCGAAAAATTTGCTCCTCGCGCTGACCCGAAACGATGACTACGTCGTCACCTCGGTGATGGAAAGGAGCGGCCCGTCGGGTTCGGCGGGAATGCGCTACACCTTCATCTCAACCCCGGCGCAGGGTTCGGTATCTCATGCCGCTCTCTTCGCGGGAGGCAACATCGAATCGACCTCCCTTTCCAATCTCGATGAAATGGATACGTCGGCCCTCGCTGACGCCCCTATCGGAAGACCCAATGTGAATTTCACGACCAATGAAAAAGCGAAATTGATCGAAGCCTTCGGGCTGACTCATCTCAGCGATGACGGGCGGATGATCCCCGAGGACCGCTTTCCCGAAACGGGCCTCATCGAAATGGAATCCGATCCCCGCGACAAATTCAAAATGCGATACACCTGGTGGGCAGAAGACCTCGAAGGATACCCTAACATTGATGTCGTCGGTGCCTGGACCGACCACTACGGCAACAATGATTTCGTGGCGATCGATTTCATAAGGCCGGGCTATCCCGCAACCGATCCCCGCACTCTTCCCAACACAGGCGCAAGCCCCTTCGGCTTGAGAATCCCCGTTCCCGGCGACGACTACTTTGCGTGGCAGTTCCCGAAGTCTTTCCGCGGTCAGCAACTCGCCGGACAGGTAGCCCCGGGCCTCTCCCCGAGAGAAATCATCCTGCAACCGTGGGCCACCTCTCAAATCCCGCTCCGGGCGCACCCATTTGCAGGAGGCACTGACCTATCCACCGCAAGACACTGGCTCAGTTCCGGAGGTGCCTACACGCACTCTTCGATGACGAAGCGGGAACACCGTTTCATGGTTGGTCTCCACAGCTACCTCAGTGTTCCCCGAATCCCCTACAATCACGGCTATATCGACGCCGGACAACCGAGACACAATTTAAACGCACTCATTGCCAACCGGATCGTAAGCAACAGCGGAGCCAACCGCGGGATCGCCAACATCATCGGGGATAATCTCGAAACCTTCGAAGACCTCCGCAAGGGCGGGTTCCCTTCCGATCTTGACTATCTCGCCACTCTCGCCGCCAATGCGATCGACTACGCCGACGCGGATTCCAATCCGACAGGACCGAACTCTTCCACCTGCAACGGCAGCGGGAATTTCAGAGGCGTAGACAGCTACTGCCCGATCAATGAATTCTTCGTGAAATTCAATTACGAGGGATACATCGCTTCCGATGAGACGATCACATTCAGATTTCTAGCAGACTGTTATGGCGAATTCTGGAACACCTCGAACCAACCCGTTCGAATGACCGGGTTGAAACTCGACTTCGAGTTTCTTGATGACCCCGGGTTTCGATACTCAACCTTCACCACGAACCGGGCACGGCTTTCGGAAGATACAATCGTGATGACGAAAGCCGGTGAAGTCCCCATCGAAGACCCATCGGACACTGAGCTCATTCCACCCAATCAGTACTACGTTCACTACTTTGGAAGAAGACGCTGGGAAGTTGACGTTCCCGCAGCGGAGATTCCCCCGATCGAACGGCCCACCGTTCAGGAACTCCAGGCCTACGTGACCGGAAAATCTTCGGCCCGGGCCACCTACCGGCTCTCTCTCCCTGACGGTTCCGGAAATCTCCAGGTCGTGGATTCCTGCGGTCGGCCGGATACCCCGCCGCTCCCGCCGTCCTCAGCAAAGCATGGCTTCTTTTTTAACAAACACACCGGGGTGCTCAATCAGGATTCCCCCATCATACGGGTCGCAGCGGGAAATCTCGGGGTGACCCGAAAAGACGGCACTTCGCCCAAAATGAGCGGAAGCCACCTCGGCGATCCCTGGATGAGCTTCTACACCCGGAGCACTGTCGACAATTCCGGAAACGGCGGCAGTGAATACAGGAACCGGGCAACACCGGGGTTTCGAAACTTTGACCATTCGAAGGTCAACCACTCTGACCGGAAGAACGTCATCAAAGATCAGACCCGTGTCAGAGACTGGCCCGACGGCGGCTTCGACAACGGCGTTCCCTCGAGCACCCTCCCCGACGACGACGAGCAGCTGCCCGATCAGTTCAACCCCGCTCCCGGAGCCCCCGAACGATTCGACAGAAACCGGGCTCCTTTCCAAATTTCAAACGAAGGGGTCTTTTTTTCAGTTTCCGAACTGGGAAATCTCCGCGACCCCGTCATGTGGAGTTCCGTCCCTCTTGATCTCGTCGCCCCCTCCAGCCTCGCCCTGCGATACGAACCCAAAGACAACTCTCCGAACTACTTCCGGGACTATCCGGCTGAATTCCGGGATTCATTTTCAAACCCTGACAATGCCGGAAAACACAGCCTCTGGGGTGGTGGCAATACGCTGCGTATCGGCAGAGCGGAACACCCGCTCTTCGATGTTCCCGGGGCCCGTGCCAGTCAGTTACTCGACCTTTTTCAAGTCGGACACCCCGGGACAAACTTAAAGGCAGTCGAAGGCAGCGGAGTCGACCTTTACGAATCCTACGACCCCCGCGACCATCAGCCCCCTCCCGCAGCGGCCGATGCGACAGCCGCAATGACACCCCCGTTCAACCGGATCTACGATGAAAGGCTCCACGCTCAGGGAATTTTTCAGAAACGCCACGGGCACCTGAACATCAATTCAGTTCCCACCGTCTTCGAAATCGAAACCCTACTCCGCGGGCCATTTGCCAGCTGCGAAATGTTAAGAGGAGCTCCCACCCCCGACGATCACATCACTCCTGAGTATGCCAGTGCCGCGGTCTCCGGCTCTCTCGAGAACGCTCTGAAAGCTGACGCCATCCCTCTCATCGCAAGAGGACTCTATGAGGCGCGCCCCTTTTACAGTCCCTCACACCTCGCCCGGGTTTTGTCAGAACTGATTCGTCGCCACGAGGCACTGCCCGAAGTCTGCAACGACGCCGCGGCCGAGGAAACCTTCGCGAGAGTCTTCAACACGACCTCCTTTTCGAGTCGGCATTTTCGCATCTTTACTGAGGGGGAAGTGCTTTCGAAAGCGAACGACGTCGTTCTTTCCCGCAGCAAAAAAATCTACGAAGTCTTCATGGAACCCGAACACGATAGCGCTGGAAATATTGTCCGCGTTACCACTAGAATCATGTCGATCCGCGATCTCTAAAAGTATGCCCCTTTCTCAACACACCATGCAGAAGGCCATCACCTGTCTCTTCGTCGCGATCCTCTCGATGACAGGTGCGGCAGCTCAGGAGCCCGAAGACGAGAGTTTCGGGTTCCTTGAAATGGTCAATCTTGTTTCACTGGAATCAGCCACTTACTTCACTTTCGGCGGTTACAAAATCGCCGGCGGCGAGGCAATCCCCACAGGCGGATCATCCGGCCAGGCAACGATCAAGGCGGGAAACTACCCTTTCACCGCGTCCAACGCTGGGGCGAAGCCCGGCAGGATCGAAGGGGAAATTGCCATCAAAGCAAAACGGAATTCGAAGATTGTCTTCTTTGACTCGGTCAAAGAGTTCAAAGACCAATCGAAAGAGCACCAACTTCGCTACACAATTTTGACAGAATCGGGGAAAAATGAGGGCGCTCGACTCACCCTCGTTTCACTTCTCAACGAGGAATTCTCATCTGCTCAAATCAACGGTAAACGGGGCCCCGCCGACGGGCGGAAACCTTTCCTTTTTCCCGTGAAGGTCGGAGACAGAATTACTATCGAAGCAGCAGGATCAAAAATGGATTCCTTTGAGATCGATGATGAGATCCACTTCCTGTGCTTCATCTTTCTCAATCCGGACACAGGCAAGGCCGCTCTCTCCGTGGTCCGAAACGAGAAGCTCGAATACCATCCGCCTCTCGAAGATGAAGAAAGCGAGTAAACATGCAGCCGGGCGCTATTGCCCTCGGATCGCGGCAATGACGCGGACACTGTCGGTGACCGCTTTGACATTGTGAACCCGGAAAACATTCGCCTGTGCGACAAGCCCGCGAACGAGGCAGGCAATCGTCCCCGCATCCCGGTCCGCCGGGTTTTCAATTCCGAGAACATCACCGATGACAGTCTTCCGTGAAATCGGCAGAAGAATCGGGAGATCAAACTGAGTAAGCCGCTCCGCTTCGCGATAGATCTCGAGATTGTCCCCGCATTGCTTGGCAAAATCGATTCCCGGATCGAGAATGATCTGATCGTCACTGAGGCCGATCGTGCGGACACGTTTCAGCCTGTCCTCAAAGAAGGTTTCCATCTCCCCCCAGAGATCGTGATAACGCTGCTCGGTGTGAGGCACTTTCGGTTCCCCCACCGTGTGCATGATGAGAAGACAGCAATTGTATTCAAAACACAGCTTGGCATTGGTATCATCGACGAGGCCGCCGATGTCATTGATGATATCGCACTGCCCCGTCTGCAAAACCGCTTCCACGACCGGTGGCCTCCAGGTGTTCACTGACAGCAGCGGCGGCCAGATTTGAAGGTCGTCCCGCGGATCGATCAGTTCACACGCCCTCGAAAAGCCCTCGATGAAAGGGATCAGTCGATCGACCTCACGCTCCACTGCAATCGCCTCGCGATTCGTCCGCGCACTCTCCGCTCCCACATCGATAATATCCGCACCCTCCCGGGCCATCCGAATCGCCGTCTCAAGGGCGACATCGACATCAAGGGTGCCGTCGCCCGAAAACGAGTCATCGTTGATGTTCACAATCCCCATGACGCGGGGAAAAGTGAGAAGTTCTTTCCGCATAATCAGCGCTTCGCCCCCTTCCTCAAAACAGAATCACACCATTCAATACCTGAGCCCGAATGCCCCGGCGCATTGAAAAAGCACCCTGTATAAATTGCATGCCCGAAGAAACGCATGAATTCAGTGGATGAAATATAGCCCACTGAATCAACGCAAAAAGGGTGAAACCCCTAAACTTTTCCGGACAAATAATCTTGCCAAGACGGCAATCAGGCGATTCGAACACTTCGCTTTTTATTCAATTTCAAGACCTGACCGGCTGAAAGAGCCGGTTCCGATTTGGGGTCCATAATCTTCTCACCGTCGATCTGGATACTGCCCTGCTGAATGAGTCGACGAACATCGCCGCCGGATTTCGGCTCCTCAATACTCGCAAAAGCCGCCTGAACAATCCCGAGCAAATCCGTTCGATCTGATGGAGGGGTGAACTCCGGCAACTCAACCTCATCGAGATTCCCCCGGTTGTTCCAGTTCGAAACAGCCTGCTCTGCCGCTTCCGCGGAATGGTAACGGGTCACGATTTTTGCGCCGAGCGCCTTCTTCGCTTCAAGGGGGTGAGCGTCCGCGGGAATCTCCTCTCCCAGCAAAAGCACCGAGTAGCGCCCCATGAGCTCATCCGAGATACTCATGATTTTGCCGAACATCTCGCCGGCAGGCTCGGAAATCCCCACGTAGTTGTGAAGACTCTTGCTCATTTTCTGAACGCCGTCGAGGCCTTCAAGAATCGGAAGACACATCACGATCTGAGGCTCCATCCCCTCGTTCTTCTGCATGTCGCGGCCCACCAGAATATTGAAAAGCTGGTCAGTTCCACCGAGCTCGACATCGGCACGAACTTCAACCGAATCCCACCCCTGAACAATCGGGTACTGGATTTCGTGAAGCCTGACTTCCTGATCGCTCGCGATGCGGTTTTTGAAATCCTCACGCTGCAACATCTGCTGCATCGTGACACGGGCGTTGAGCTGGATCACATCGCTGAAGGACATTTTATCGAACCACTCGCCGTTGAAAACGATTTCAGTCTTATCCTTGTCGAGAATGCGGAAAGCCTGCTCAGTGTAGGTTTCCGCGTTTACGAGAATTTCTTCGCGGGAGAGCGGCGGGCGGGTTTTAGAGCGGCCCGTCGGATCTCCGATCTGAGCCGTAAAATCGCCAATAATCAAAACCGCCTGGTGGCCTAGTTCCTGAAACTGACGGAGTTTTTCGAGAACGACACTGTGCCCGAGATGCAGATCGGGCGAAGTCGGATCGACCCCGAGTTTCACACGAAGCGGGGTGCCGCGTTGCAACTTCTTGAGAAGTTCCTTTTCGCTGATCAGGTTTGCGACTCCTCGCGTGAGGATAGAGAGTTGTTCTTCCGGTGACATCATGGCCTTTAGCCTCCTATTTCAGAGGAGGGCCGCAAGAAACATGGCGACTTGCTCCGGATCAAGCTTCTTCTTCAGGAGTCTCGTCTTTCCCGAGACCGAACTTCTCCCGATAAATCGTGGGAGCGATGTCAAAAACCGCCTCAAACTGTTTCACGAACTCCCCCGTGGTCGTGAACCCGAGCATTTTCGAGATGCGACGAGGCTCTTCGCGACTGGAAAGAAGATGACACGCAGCGTGAAAAACCCGTCTGCGATTCGCGTAATCGAGCATCGACATACCGGAAACATCCTCGAACGAGTTCTCAATCGCCTGCTTTTCAAAGCCGCCGCGGGGCATTTTAGCCGCATCGAAATTTTCGCCCCGCAGAATCGTGGACTCAATCTGGTCAAAGGCGTGCATCACTTCAGGGACAAAATCAACCTCGTGCACCCCGCGCCAGAAACGCTGATGCTCATCCGCCAGCAACATCATCAACTTGAGAATCGAAACGCGCGTGACCGGCTCGAGCTGACGCTTCTCCTTGAGCAGCTTACGCAAATACTCAAGCTCGCTGCGAATCAGCGAAGCCCCCTCATTGCGCGTTGTGAAAACGTGAAAGTTCTCGTCGCGCGGGTATCGAAGCCATGACTGGTCGAAAAAGAGCGAAAGCACCGTCGGGGAATTTACAATGATCTCATATTCCTGCGCGAGCCACTCAGGCAGAAAACGAACCCTCGTGAGAATGACCTCTTCGGGCTGCTTCACGGAGTGCTTCAGGCCGGGATTGATAATCAGCACCGCGCCTTCACGGACCGCCTGCGTTCCCGCAATCGTTTCGTGCAGAAAATTCCCCTGCTGAACAAAGAAAATCTCCGGGAAGTTCGTCGCCGGAAACTGGTAATCGTCAATGAGATGAAAATGCGTGAGACGTACAGGCCAGCGCCCCGAGTTCTCAATTCGGTTCTCTCCAATAGCAGAATTTTTAAAAAACAGCCCCATCGCCTCGCAGGTGGATATCAAGTTAGTCGTTTATTGGGAATCTTTCAGGTGCAAAAATGATCAAACGTTTCCGGATAAGTGACATTTTCAAGCGAAAGACCGTCCGGCGGTGCGCAAAACGGTGCCTTTTCCCCTGAATCGACGCCCTTGAGAAGCCCCTCCATCCCGGCACGGGAAATCCTCCCATTTACACAATATACCGCACTTCCCACAAGAAATCGTACCATTTTATAAAGAAATCCATTCCCACGGAATCGTAAAACCAGCACCTCATCCGCCGAATCGACAATATCCGCACAGAAAATGGTTCGATTCGTGTCGCGCTCTGCGTCAAACCCGTCGTTCCGATTCGCCGAAAACGCGCGGAAATCATGAGTGCCCTCGTAGAGAGCCAAAACCTCTGCAAGGTTTTCCGGATCAGGGAACTGCCGCTGATGCCAGGCGAGGCCGACCAGCAGCGGCGACATCACATCCGCCGTTGCAATCCGATAGTGATACTCCTTCTCCATCGCCGAAAACCGGGCGTGAAATTCCGGACTGACCTCATAACAGGCCATGATACGAATCGCCTTCGGCAAAGAGGAATTTAAGGCCCGCTGCCACTCTCCGCCGTTCATTCGCCACGAAACCGGCACGTCAAAATGAGCAACCTGCTTCGAAGCACTCACCCCCGCATCGGTGCGACCGGAACCCTGAACGGCCCCGATCGCCGGACAAATCGCGGTGAGCGCTGCGAGGAGAAGATCCTGAATCGTGTCGCCGCTGACCTGGCTCTGCCATCCCGAAAAGGGTCGACCGTCGTAGGCGACGTCGATTCGAAAGCGTTTCATTTCGGGGCTGGGCTGATCCATGAACCGCGAACTTAAGAGACGGTTGAATCGTTGCCAAACGTGAACTTCTGCGATCTATTGCGGGGTGTTAAAAAAACCGGTCTATTTTGATATAAAGCAACACCTCAAGGAATGGCATCAGCTCGCCCTTCCCATCTTCGTGATTGTTGCCGCTGTCGGACTGGTCACCTTTCTTATTACCCGCAACAACGAGGAATCAGAGAAAACCGGTTTCACTCCCGCGCGGATCGGCCTCCTCGCTCCCGGGCCCGATGCCCTCTTTGATCCCGCTTTTGCGATCGCCTCCCCCGTCGAAATGGTCTCAGCCCCGACCACGGACCGTTTCGACTACCCCGTCGGGAGCCGGCACGGCGCAGGCACCTACAACGCACAGCCTTTCCTCACCAACAAGCACCTTGGCGACGACCTCAATGGAATCGGAGGCCAGAACTCCGACCTCGGCGATCCGGTTTTCGCAGCAGCCGACGGCCTCGTCGTCTTTGCCGGCTGGCCCTCCGACGGCTGGGGCAACGTTGTCATCCTCCTTCACGAACTCGAGAATGGACGGCTCATTGAATCCTTCTACGCCCACCTCGATTCAATCCACGTCCCGATTGGAAAACAACTTCGACGCGGTGACCAGCTTGGCACCATCGGAACTGCAGGAGGCCGCTACCTCGCGCATCTCCATTTTGAACTGAGACGCTACTCCAGCCTCGATGTCGGGGCCGGCTACGCCGAATCCAAACAGGGCCGACTCCCCGGAGAGGCCTCACTCATGAAATGGCGGAATCGCCGCGACAACCAGCTCGCCCCGCCCGTGACCGGAGCACCGATCGAACCCGGGAGCCTGAACCTCGACGTCGACGAATCAAACGACAGCGACTCCTGACCGGCAATGGATTCCGTCCTCATCACTGTGGCGGTGACGCTTTTCGTTGCCTCCTTCCTTCAATCGGCGACCGGCTTCGGAATGGCTCTCGTCCTCATGGCGATCCTGCCCATGGTCATCACAGTCGAGGAAGCTTCAGCCTTCACCTCGCTCGGTTCTATGATCGTGACGATTTTCGTGATCGCTGCGAACCGCTCCGGCCTCTCGCTCCGTGACGCAGGCCCGCTCGTGCTCGGAATGTGCCTCGGAATCCCGATCGGCTTCTACGGATTGCGGATCCTCGACGGCGAATTCATCATCCGTATCCTCGGCGCCGTCCTCATTCTCATCACCCTCGCCGAGTTTTTACAAAACCGGATCAAGCGCCTCACCATCCCCGAAAAAAGCGGCACCGCCTTCGGGCTCGTCGGAGGCGTCCTCGCCGGATCATTCAATGTCGGAGGCCCGCCTCTCGTCGTTTACGCTTACTCGCGCGGCTGGCCGAAAGTCACCAGCGTCGCCGTACTCCAAACCGCCTTCCTCGCCGGCGGCGTCGTCCGCAACAGCCTCGTCGCCGGAGCCGGCGACTTCACCCCGTCACTGCTCAAGCTCATCGCTTTCTCAATGCCCACCGCGATTTTTGCCGTTTGGTTAGGTAAAAAGACCCTCGACCGGATGCCGAGAGATCAGCTCAAAAAGATCGTCTTCGGAATGATCTTTCTGATCGGGCTGCGGTATTTGATACTGGGGTGATTTTTGGTGTTGCTATAGCAAAGACATGTAGACATCTACCTGTTGCTCTACCCTCTTGAGGGAGCTTTCCGGGAAATGGTTGCCTATCGTGATACCGTTTCATAAGATGCCACTGCTAAATACCATTCGCTCAAAATGAAATCTATCGACCGAAGCGCTTTCCACCTTATTCCTGCAACCACCTTGACGGTCGTATCCTTTACGGGGATCACCAATGCATTGACACCGGTTACATGGTCAGGAATTTCTGAAGCATCAAACCTGACGGCCTACCTGGGACACCTGATTCTCGTGGCGATTGCATTGGCTTCCGGATTGGGACTCATTTTCCGAATTCGGGCCGCCTATCCAGTTTCTATAGTGGCAACCACGCTTCTATTGGGAGCCGCAAGTTTCCAGCTCTTTGGACTCTTTGAGAGAGCACCGAAAATGGAGCAAAGCGTATTCAGTTCTCTTCTCGTCGGGAACATCGTCTACATCTTTGTGCTGATTTCAACCCTCCTCATGCTCTCTCTTGCACCGACCCGGGAACGCTGCTTTCCACGCAGACGGGAAGCGTGATATCAGGCACGTCAACTCAGATTATAGCGACGTTCTCATAGCGCCCGGATATACGCATGCATCTCAAATAAAACCTTGCGAATTCAAGGACTGCAGGACATTCTCAAGCCAGAATACCTCCAATGATATCACCGCGTGAGGTGATACTAATAAATACTGTTTGTCGAAAAAATACGCCGTGGAAGATCGAACGGACAGCCTAACTTCTGAGCAGAAGAGAAAGTACACGGAATTAATCAAGGAATTCCGAAATATTTACTCTGAGGAGTTGTGCATGACCAAGAGCGAAAATTGTTCAGGTGGAATTGTTCGATCTCATACAGTTTCTCGGTCAAAGTATCTAGCTCAAATCGCCGAAGATAAGCACGTCCTTCAATGGACTCATTCACCGTGGTCGCCCGATAAAGAGGGCGTGATTTCTCTCAAGCCGATCGGTCTGAAAATCGCGTCAACTTTCAACGGTTTTTGCAATCATCATGACACCACCCTTTTTGCTGAAATCGACAACGCTCCGTTTCAAGCGAGTCCAAGCCAGCTTTTTCTACAAGCCTACAGAGCTCACGCTCGCGAGGTATACTGCAAGCGCGCACAGATTTTAGCCTTCCCGGATGCTGAGACTATCGCTGATCTCCATGGGCTAGAGAACCCTAAGTCGTATCGCCCTAGCGACGTTGCGGCAGTGCAGATGATGGCAATGGATACCGGATTACGGGACACTATCCTGCACCACCAGCGATTGACTTCGATTCTTGATGTAGGAGATTTCCGGCGCTTGCGATCCTGTGTTGTTCCTCTATCGGGTTCGCCCATGATTGCGGTTGCAGGTGCATTCTATCCTGATTTCAGTGCAACAGGTGAAGAGCTTCAAGATTTTACAGATCTGGAATCTCCCTTAAACACAATCCACTATAGTATTCTACCTACAGAATCAGGAGGGTTTGCCATTTTCTCGTTCCTCGATGTTGAGTCCGCAGGCCCTGAACAGTTTGTCCTTAGTGTTTTAGAGAGCGAGCGCTTAGCGGATTTATTGGTTTGGATTGCGTACACCTATATTGAAAATACGCAGGTCCGCCCTTCATGGTGGATTGAGCTTGGCGAGGAACGCCAGACAAGCATCAAGAGTGCATTCGCTTGTAACATTAATTTACATGATCCACGATTACTGACAGTATCAAAGTATCCGGGGCTCCACTTCACTGAATTGTCGGCTGGCGCCCCATTCTGGATTTAAGCCGATCTCACAACAACGACTAATCGGCTAGGAACGGGGATTGAACCCGCCCCCCCCACACCACTCCGCATGCGGGTCGCACCGGGCGGTTTCCATCAGCCATGGATTTTCCTAATTCCGGGGTCGGATAAAAATTCTTAATTCCGGCGTCAGTCAAAAATTCTCGATTCCTCCCTGTCCGTGTTTCGAAGCCAGAAGCATCAGGGACCGTGGTCGCGGAACCTTTTAAGTCCTTTCACCGTCTCAAAAAAAAGGCAGCCGCGGCCAAGCAGATAACATCTCCCGGAGCGAGATGGCCACTATACTGCCCAGATCAGCAAGCTCTTCCTTTCTTCGTTTATACGCCCCCTCACACTCCCCTACGCCCCGGCATCGCCGAACGCTTCCTCGTAGATATAGATCTGTCCGAGAGCCAGCCAGGCGCAGGAGACAAAGACGCCGACGTAGAGTGCGAGCATTCCGAGGAGCGACAGCACCATGGCGACGAGCGAGAGGAGAACGAATTTGAACCAGTGTCGCTTTGTCGCCTGCCAGCCCAGGGAGATCGCTTCACCGGCATTCAAATTGCCCTCCATGATCAGCAGCATCACGAAGCAGCCGATCTGCTGAGCCAGGATCAGAGGAACCATCGCAACAAATATGAGAAGCGCGCCCAGAAGGACTCCCAATACAACCATGACCGGGTTTTCGGGATCGACGCCACTGGCCCCGTCGATCACAGCGGCAATCCCGGCGCAGCCCCCGAAACAGGCAATGCCGAGAACCATCAGGAGAAGCATCGCGACTCCCACGACGGCCAGATTCGCGAGCGCGAGTGGTCCGAACTGACGTCGAAAGCCTTCGAATAAAAGGTCCATCTCCGCCGGTTCTCCGCGCTTTCGTAAAAGAGCCCACCAGAAGTATCCCGCCATGAGCGGATACATCAGGAAGAACACCGTGACGCCGAACTGAGAAACGATTCCGACAATCAAATACATGATCGTAAAGAATCCAACAAAGGGCCAGAAATCAGAAACCATCAGTCGCCATCCCTGCCCGAGAGTCTTTCGAATGCCGAATTCGTAGCCGGGGTTGAAGGAAATTTCACGCGCCACAAATGCCGGTTTCGCCCGAAGCGCCGGCGGAAGGGAGGGAGGAGCCGGGGTGCTTCCTGATTGAGAATCCGGCTCGAACAATTCGCTCTCTCGAAAGGGAAGCCAATCGGCAAATCCATCGCGCCAGACCAGTGTCTCCGCGGTGATCGATCCGGACGTTTTCAGCCCGACGAGGAACTCAGCCGTCACCGGCCCTTTTCGTTCACCGTTATCCTCGTAGAACCAGATAGCATCGCTCATGGAAAGAAGTCTGCCTCAAACGCGGACGGGGTGCAATCACTCAAACGGGTTCATCAGGTTGCCAGGGTTGCCACAAGATCAAGCCAATAAATACCACCCAGGCAGCGAGCCCGACAAAACTGATCGTAGTGCTGCTGAATCTCTCCCTCACCCTGCCAAAAGTAAAAGGAAAGAGGATGATATAACCGGTGACATAAGCGACTCCCTCGAAAACGATTTCGATAACAATCCGGGTAAGTCCTTCGACGACGGCTTCTCCTAATGGCATATCAACTTCCGGTGTAGAATAATCCGAAAAGTCTGCCTCAAACGCCGACGGGGCGCAATGACTCAAACGATTAAACATCCCCCCACGCCGCAGCCCAACCGTCTTTATCTTTATCTTTATCTTTATCTTTATCTT
>JAYWLB010000008.1:0-862 GCA_035967665.1 Verrucomicrobiales bacterium BCK34 | reverse complement strand
CGGTGCGGACCCGCATGCCGGGTGGTGTGGGGGGAGCGGGTTCAATCCCTGCTCCTACCCGATTCGCTCCGGATTTCGTATCGGCTAGCGCTGGTGAAGTGATCCGATGTACGATTTTGGTGTCTCCCGAGTCGATGACAATGAGGACGACCCGGACAGTGAAGCTCTCCTTGAAGGCTATCTCAGGAATTCGGACCATCATTTCTTGCTTCGAGCTTGGTGAAACTCTCACCCAATTCGGAAGCGCGTTGCTAGGGTGATGGAGCCATTCTTTCCATCCTTCATCTGTTTTGAATTCGAATCGGAACGCATCCGTAGCATCGAAATGAACTTCTCTCTCGGAGTCGTTGAAGAATTCACCTGTGTATACTCGGGGTGTGTCGGTTGGGCTGAAACCTGAGAGACGCAGTTTTTCGGATGCGAACACAGTGATGGTCTGACTCAACAATGCCAAAACCAAGATCGATTTCATTCTTTGGAGCGAACAGTAGTAATAGTCCATACCCATTCTGATATCACATCTCGAATTCGGGACCTTTTTCCGGCTCATAAAAACAGCTCAGGCTAAATATGTCAATGCTTTGAGCCAGATCCAGACCGCCGTCAAAAGTCAGTCGCAAATATTGTTAGTTAATCGGAATTAATTAACTGATATGTTCTCGATAAAAGACAATTATCTTGGATATACAAACTTTCTTCAGATACGAAACGCTGTGTTTTTTTTCATTGGATTCCAGTGTTTCGAGAGAGTTTCACGCACGAAGACACGAGGCGATCGGGATGCGCGGCGGCCGGCTACAAAGAAAGCCGGGATGCGGGCGTCAGAGATTCTGAAGCGGAATTAAATCCCTAAATCCCTAAA
>JAYWLB010000006.1:0-632 GCA_035967665.1 Verrucomicrobiales bacterium BCK34 | reverse complement strand
TCTATAAACAGGGGACTTGAACCCCTTTTGGTTTCAGCCCATGCTGGGCGTACACAAGGCGTCGCACCACAATCCGCTACCCGTTCCGAGTCGAAGTGGGAGGGTGGCGACAACCCCAAACCTGAATCGAAGCCGCGCTCCCGGTAGCGGATGTGTGGACTTCGACGTTGTGCCAAAAAATGAGGATCTGCCCCCACTGTGAGCAAAAGGGCCTCTCAGTCTGGGATTGCATGAGTTCGAGTCGATTCTCTCCCGCCCAGTGCCGTGAGTGCGACGGATATTCGACCTCGTTGCACATCTCGGCGGCAATCATCTCGGGGATTCTCTCGACTGTCGCAGTGATTTCAGTAGTCCTAGCCTTCATCTTTTACGGCGCATGGGCAGCCGTTCTTTCGCTGTGGCTCTACAGTGTGATTCTCGCACCGCTTCACCTCATCGGTAGAGCGCAGCCAGTCGGGACTGCACCATTCGGGCCCGCGAAGCCGTGGAAGTCAGCGATATTTCACTCCTGCTTCTTGATCCTGATCTTCATGCTCTGGCGGACATCGGACGTCTAGCGCGAAAACCGGGCACAATCGGGTAGAAACGGGGATTGAACCCGCTCCCCCCACACCACCCGGCATGCGGGTCCG
>JAYWLB010000001.1:0-316 GCA_035967665.1 Verrucomicrobiales bacterium BCK34 | reverse complement strand
GCTATCGGAACAGCTTACCTCACTTGCTCACTTGCAGGAACTGACAACAGCCAGCACAACCCGAGCTCACTTACCGGTTGGTAATACCCGCTCTTATTAAATCTCTTTTTCCGGCGCCGGTCGATATCACGGCCGGTGCCGGACACCCTCCACTCTTCCCATTCAACGATAAACTTTTCATCCCTCTGAGGATACAACAATTTCAGGCCGAAATGCTTGGATCGAGTCGCCCGGAATACCGGCTTCTCAACAACAACAAATACAATACAATAATGAAACTGACAAAAAACAACAAGCAAGCCGGACTTACTTTGAT
>JAYWLB010000111.1:0-490 GCA_035967665.1 Verrucomicrobiales bacterium BCK34 | reverse complement strand
CACTCGCCATTGAGCTTGCGGGCTTCTTTCACAGTGTACCCGTCCCCGATGATTTCCAACACATACAGACCACCATTGCGTAGCGCTGTCAAAGAGCGGTCTACAAGCACCATATCCCCATCTCGAATACCGTCTTCGGTTCCATCGTCCATGCTATCCCCAGAAACAAAGAAAATCGCTGTGGTTGGGCGGTACAAATCGGCGGGGATAGGGTACTCGTAGGGGCGCCCCCCAGTGGCTTCACCAAGCACGGGCGCCGTGCGGATGTTATCGGGGATCGCTCTTTGCTCAGAAAAGGGCATCTCTAAGGAAATCCCCGTGGCCCGGCTGAACTCATCCCATGACCATTGGAGTGCGCGAAGCAGCTTTTGCAACGTTGCCGGGTCTTTTGCTGCAAGGTATCTAATGGCGTTCTCGGGATCGGGCAATACCTGCGTGGCCAACCACGCCGGTGAGCGACCGGCGAGCTTGGAAACCTAAGGCTGTGAGA
>JAYWLB010000110.1:0-516 GCA_035967665.1 Verrucomicrobiales bacterium BCK34 | reverse complement strand
CCTCCATAGGGCATAACCCCAAGGGACTTCCGCGCCTTCCTCCCCCTGCACCCCAGAGGGCAAGCGCCCAAAGGGTGAGCAGGTCCAGCCCCGCCCGGAAGAGGCTCTGTCCCAGCCTCCCGTGCTTCTTGGGCCTCACCGGACGCACCCGGTGCAGCACAAGCCCCGTCCGAAACGCCCACACGAAGGCCAGGCTCAAGGGGACCAAAAGCCGCGAAAGCCTCTCCCCCCGCGTCACGTGCGTGGCCTCCAGGTCAAATCCCCGCCCCTGCAGGGCCCCAAAGAGCCGCTCTATCCCCCACCTGAGCCCGTACACCTCCAGCACCCGGTGAGGGTCCAGGTCCGTAGCCACAATCAGCCACTCCCGGACCCCAAGGCGCAACCCCACCACCCACAGGCGCCGCCCGTAGACCCAGTACCGCCGCCTGGGCACCCGGCTCTCTCCCACCTTCAGGGAGGCAAAGAGCTCCCAGGCCCGAGGGCCCGAGCCCAACCGCCACATCCGGGTGTTGGCCT
>JAYWLB010000109.1:0-400 GCA_035967665.1 Verrucomicrobiales bacterium BCK34 | reverse complement strand
GGGCCTCCCCTTGGACGCCCTGAGAGCCCTTCTGAGGCCCCTGGAAGCCAAAGGGGGTACACCAGGAGCTCCTCCTGGCTCCCGGGGGCCTTAGCGGGCGTTTTAGGAGGTTCTGTGAGGTTTTCCGCATCCATTTCCCTTTTCCTCCTCCCCCTGGTCCTCTCCGCCTGCGAGGCCCCGGTGGCCGAGCACCGGGAGGAGGTGCCCCTCCGCCTCTTCCGCTGGGAGGGGGAGAGCCCCCGGGTGGAGGTCCTCCCCGCCGAGCCCCTCCGGGTGGAGGTCCGGCTCTACCGGGCGGGGAGGGAGCTCTCCGCCCACCTCCGGGCCCTGGGGGGCCTCGAGGCCGAGGGGGACCTGGCCCTGGTGCTGGAGGGGCCGGGGGGCGAGGCGGCGGGGGAGG
>JAYWLB010000010.1:0-341 GCA_035967665.1 Verrucomicrobiales bacterium BCK34 | reverse complement strand
GTTTCATTCCTCTACCTTCCGCAGCGAGGGCGATTCGAAATGAGTAGAGGAAGGAGAACTCCTTCCCGTCTAAGCAGCATGTCGGAAGGCTGCGACTTCGGAATGAGTTTCATTCCTCAACTTTCCACAGCGAGGGCGATTCGAAATGAGTAGAGGAAGGAGAATTCCTTTCCGGCTATGGAGCAGGCCGGGAGGCTGCGACTTCGGAATGAGATTCATTCCTCTACCTTCCGCAGCGAGGGCGATTCGAAATGAGTAGAGGAAGGAGAACTCATTCCCGTCTAAGCAGCAGGAATGAAGCCTGCTACTAAGTCTGAAGAGCACAAGCAATAACTAAATAC
>JAYWLB010000108.1:0-28062 GCA_035967665.1 Verrucomicrobiales bacterium BCK34 | reverse complement strand
TTCCAGAAAATGTTTTTGCACCAGGAGAAACGGCACGGGCATGCAGTGCCCGGAAAGATGCTCTCTGATTCAGGCGAGGGTGTTGCGTCTTCGCGGGCTTCTGAACTAGCCTCACAGTTGACGGGTTCAGTCAATAATGCCTGATTCAAGGCGCGGTATCACCTTCTCACAGATGATCATATCCAATGCGATCTCCCTTTTGCGTATTTTGCGCCTTTTTGCGGCGAAAACGTTCAGGTCCCCTGCCCTCCTTGACTAACAGGACGTGGGAACGCCAAGCGCGAGCTTTACGGAATGGGGAATCGCCCCTTTGACGAATTCGAGGCACTCGACGGCTCCGGTGGGTTTGCCGGGGAGCGCGATGACGAGTGACTTATCCACCATCGCTGCGAGTGAACGCGAGAGAATCGCATTCGGTGTGATTTCGAGGGAGCGCATTCTCATGGTTTCTCCGAAACCGGGAATCTCGACTCTCATAATTCCGCGAATCGCCTCGGGAGTGACGTCACGGGGATCAACCCCGGTGCCCCCGGTGGTGAGAATAAGGCCGCAGCCCTGGGCTGAAAAGGCACGTATCGTCGTTTGAATACGATCGAGTTCATCGGGAACGACGGCCTCGGCGAGAACTTCCCAGCCATTCTCCTGACAGGCTTTTCTCACGGCAGGACCTCCATGATCTTCGTATTCACCGGCCGACGCGCGGTCCGACACCGTGATAATACCGACAGGGATCGCCATCGTTTTACGAAAAGTTAGAGGTGAGCCGGATCAGTTCGAAAACTGAATTTGACCACTTCCGCTGCTGAGATTCGGCGTTGGAAAAGAACCTCCGGCCTGAGGAGGTGCCGGCGCTGTCTGAACACGGGGAAATGAAGTCGTCGACGGCGAGGACGGCACCACCGGTGGGCTTGGCGCAGCGGTGGAGTAGCCTCCCTGAGATGGAGTCGGAGCCGGCGCGCTGGTCGTTGACGGGTAGGAACCGCCGGTGGTGGATGATCCGTAGCTTCCGCTGCCATAGGTAGGCGGCGCGCTAACCGGTGCCGGTGCCGCTGCAGGAGGAGAATAAGGAGAAGCTCCCGGAGCTGAGTAAGGGGAACTTCCCGCTCTCGAATACGGTGAGGCGGCCGCTGGTGAAGGATACGCCCCGGAGCTCGAGGGAGCTGCCCCGGCACCGGCTCCGTTCATTGCCAAATCAGCAGGAGGCGCTGATGTGGGCACCTGCAGGGTCTTGCCGGCGTAGATCGTCGTATCCGTCATCCCGTTGGCCGCCATGATGCGGCTCTGGCTTGAATTGTATTGAGTCGCAATGCCCCCGAGGGTGTCCCCTTTCACGATCGGATGAGTGATGAGCTGCTCTCCGGCCCGCAGTTCAAAGACGGGAGCACTTGGCGCCGCGCTTGACCCGTTTGTCGCAGAATCCGCTGCCGCGTAGTCGTGCGGAGTGGAGGAAGGCGAAGCATTGCCCGATGAATCCGGATAGCTGGATGGGCTGTCCGGATAGGCCGCTGCGGGAGGATCCGCCAAAGGAGTCTCGGCGACATCTTTGTTCTTATTGCCCACGCAACTGACGGAACCAAATGCCAAAACAACTCCGGAAGTGAGAGCCAACAATGAATTTTTACAAAGCATGGATACAAATACCATCGGTTTCACCCGCCGGAAAGACCGATCTTTTTAAAAATTCACCCCTGAGACTCAAATTTTCATATTTTCCAATTATTGAATATTAACAACACCGGATTATCAACTTTGCAAAAATGAATTTTGATTAAGTTCGATGAAAACGGACCTCACGTGAGAGCATTGTTTCGCCATCGAAATGGAACCAGGCCTTGAATTGCATTCCTGTCAGCATCTGGGGAAGCCAGTATCGGTCGTCGGCCCACATTCGCTCGTAGGGGATCTCGTCGATGGGAAACCATTCGGGTCGTGCTTCTCTTGTCTCCTGCGGTGTCCCTTCGAAGCCGCTCCCGTGGAAAACGGTGCAGTGCAGTTTGAGTCCATCGACGAAATCGAAGTGGAGGACTCCCCTTTCTTCAAGGTTGTGCGGGGTAATGAGAAGCTCCTCCTGAACTTCCCGGACGGCCGCCTCCATCGCTGTTTCCCCGGGTTCGAGTTTTCCTCCGGGGCCATTGATCTTCCCCGCTCCGAGGCCGGTCTTTTTATGAATCAGGAGAACTTCTTCCCCCCTCGTGATGAAGACGAGGTTCGCCACCATGTTCGGTTTCCAATCATCCGGGAAGGCCCGGCCCTCGCAATCACTCATCACTCACGCTTCGTAGGAATCCATTCCGTCGCAGGTACAGACGAGGTTTCGATCACCAAAGACATTGTCGATGCGACTGACCGGCGGCCAGAATTTGCGTTCCCGGACCCAGTCCAGCGGAAAGGCTGCGGACTCGGGTGAATAGGGACGGTCCCACGATGCGGCAAGAAGCGTTTCGGCGGGATGCGGCGCGCACTTGAGCGGATTGATCGTTTCGTTCCACTCGCCCGACTCGATTGCTTCGACTTCGCGATAGATGCTGATCATCGCTTCGCAAAAGCGATCCAGTTCCTCTTTCGATTCACTCTCGGTCGGCTCAATCATGAGCGTGCCGGGAACTGGCCACGACATCGTCGGTGCGTGAAATCCATAGTCGATGAGCCTTTTCGCAATGTCCTCGACATCGACTCCGGCGCGCTCTTTCAGTGGGCGAACATCAATGATGCATTCGTGGGCTACGAGGCCTTTCTTCCCCTTATAAAGAACGGGATAGCAATCCCTGATCCGGGCGGCGATGTAGTTGGCATTGAGGATCGCAATCTCCGTCGCCTTTCGCAAGCGGCTCCCTGTCATCGCGATATACATCCACGAAATTGTCAAAATGCTCGCGCTTCCGAAAGGGGCGGCACTGACGGCGGCATCTGTGTTGGCACTATCGCGATGTCCCGGTAGGAACGGGGTGAGATGCGCAGCGACTCCGATGGGCCCGACGCCGGGGCCTCCCCCTCCGTGCGGGATGCAGAAAGTCTTGTGGAGATTGAGATGGCAAACGTCTGCGCCAATGCTACCGGGCGAACAGAGCCCGACCTGAGCATTCATGTTCGCGCCATCCATGTAGACCTGTCCGCCGTTCTCGTGAATGAGTTCACAAATCTGATCTACAGTTTCCTCGTAGACGCCATGAGTCGAGGGGTAGGTAATCATGAGCGCTCCGAGTCTCGCGGCGTGCAGGGAAGCCTTCGCAGCGATGTCGGAAAGATCAATATTCCCGTCGCCGTCACAAGCCACAGGGACGACTTCGAATCCGGCCATGACCGCGCTCGCCGGGTTTGTCCCGTGAGCGGACATGGGAATCAGACAAACCTTGCGATCCATGTCTCCTCTCGACTGATGAAATCGTCGAATCGCGAGAAGCCCGGCATACTCGCCCTGTGATCCTGCATTCGGTTGCACACTGACTGCATCGAACCCGGTGATCTCAGCGAGCCAATCCGAAAGCTCGCTGATCATCGTTTCATAGCCGGTGACCTGGGACTCGGGCGCGAAGGGATGAATCCTCCCCACTTCCGCCCAGCTCAACGGCAGCATCTCGGAGGCGGCATTCAACTTCATCGTGCACGAGCCGAGCGGGATCATACTCCAGTTCAGCGCGATGTCTTTTCCTTCGAGTCTCCGGATATAGCGGAGGATCTCGGTCTCGCTCCGGAAACGGTGAAACACTGACTGGGTTAGAAAGGTCGACTCCCGTTTCAGGGCGTCGGGTAAACCTAAAGAGGCCGATTTACTAACGTCACCCAACTCAAATACCGTGAAAAGCTTCTTCCAGTCACCGGATTCGACCGAGACCTCGTCGAGTGAAATGCCTACGCGATCCACTTCGTCGAGCCGAAGGTTCAGCCCCGCCTCAAGCGACCGGGTGATCACTGCCTCACGCTTCTCTCCCGACAGTGCCACTGTGAGGGTGTCGAACCAGCTGTCGTTGCTCACCTCGTAGCCGCCCTTTTTCAACGCCGCAGCCACCGAGCTCGTCGCGGCGTGGATTTCCCCGGCGATTCGTTTAAGTCCCCCGGGACCGTGATAGACGGCGTAAAAACCCGCCATGACTGCGAGGAGAACCTGCGCAGTGCAAATGTTAGAAGTCGCTTTCTCACGACGAATGTGCTGTTCGCGGGTCTGGAGAGAAAGTCTCAGCGCCGGTCTGCCGTCGGCGTCTTTCGAAACACCGACAAGCCGCCCCGGCAGGCGGCGCTTCATCGCATCGGCACAGGCGAGAAAGGCGGCATGCGGCCCGCCGAATCCCATGGGAACGCCGAAGCGCTGCGCGCTGCCAACGACAATATCGGCGCCCCATTCACCGGGTGGTTTGAGCAATGTCAGAGCCAGCAAATCGGCGGCTACGACGACAACTCCCCCGCTATCGCGGCATTGTGAGACCGCTCCTTCGTGCGGATCAATCGCTCCACTTTCGCCGGGATACTGCAGGAGCATCCCGATGAGTTCGTCACAGCGTCCGGCAAAATCAAAGTCATCGACCGGGCCGATTACCAGCTCTATCCCGAGCGGTTCGGCCCTTGTCTCGAGGATTGCGATTGTCTGTGAAAAGCACTGGTCGCTCACAAGAAAAACGGTGCCTTTCGGTCGCGCTGCCGCCGCCATCGCAAGCGCCTCCGCTGCGGCGGTGCCTTCATCGAGCAATGACGCATTCGCCACGGGAAGACTCGTCAGCTCGCAGATGAGCGTTTGGAAATTCAGGAGCGCTTCGAGCCGTCCCTGTGAGATTTCCGCCTGATAAGGCGTGTAGGCCGTGTACCATCCGGGATTTTCCAGAATGGTCCGCTGAATCACGGGCGGAGTGATCGTGTCGTAGTAGCCGCGACCAATCATGGAGGTGGCGACGACGTTTTTCTCCATGTAGCCCCGCAATTTTGCGAGAGCGTTATACTCGGTCAGCGGTTCAGGGAGATCGAGCGGCTTTTCCTCGAGCAACTGCGCCGGAACGACGTCGGCAACGAGAGCGTCGATCGAATCGAAGCCAAGCGTCGACAGCATGGCCTCCTCTTCATGGGAGAGGACTCCGAGGTGGCGGTCTAAAAATGGAGAGCCCAAATCAGGAAAGGATTTTCTGATACGCTGCCGAGTCGAGAAGTCCCTCGATCTCACTCGTGTCAGACAGTTTAATTTTCACCATCCAACCGGACTCGTAAGGATCGGTGTTGATTGGCTCGGGCGCCTCAACGAGGGCCTCGTTCACTTCGACGATCTCACCACTCACCGGTGAATAGATATCATTGGCCGCTTTGACCGATTCGATTACCGCGATGGAATCGCCCCTGCTAACGACCGTCCCCACTGCGGGCAGCTCGAGATAAACGACGTCACTGAGCTCGGCCTGAGCGTGGTCACTGATCCCCACAGGAGCTGCGTCGGGATTTTCCGGGTTCACCCATTCATGGGACTCAGCGTAGTGGAGATTTTCAGGAACGTTCATTGAGACAGGTAAAAAACATGATTTAAAATTTCTGACAACCGTGAAAGCATCAATTCTCACACAAAGGGCTTTTTCACCACTTCGGCGGGAAACTCCCGTCCCCGAATCAGGATGGAAAATTGCGTTCCGACTTTGGCGAAGGCCGGCGGCAGATACGCCATTCCAATTCCCACTCCGAGTGTGGGTGAAAGCGAGCCGCTCGTGAGCTTACCGAGAACTGCTCCGGAGGACGGGTCAGCCACTTCATAATCGTGTCGCAACGGCGGGGCTTTTCCGGTCAGCTTCACCGCAACAAGCCGACTTGGAAGCCCGCTTTCCTTCTGCGCGAGGAGCGCATCACTCCCGGTAAATCCGTCGGGCTTATCAAGTTTCACGAAAAATCCGAGCCCCGCTTCCAATGGCGTATGTGCTCCGTCCAAATCGGATCCATTGAGCGGGTAACCCTTTTCCAGGCGGAGCGTATCCCGGGCTCCGAGTCCACAGGGCATCGCGCCGGCGGCAACGATCCGGTCAAACCACTCACCGATGCGGTCAACGGAATCAAAAAGCTCGAACCCGTCCTCTCCCGTATAACCAGTGCGACAAAGCACCATTCCAAGAGGAGACTCACTGATACCATTGCGCTTCGGCAGCGGCATTCCCGGTTCGAGCGCCTCCCACAACGCGACGGCATTAGGGCCCTGCACCGCGATTCCACCGTAGCCATCGCTGTGATTGGTCAGTGAAATGCCCGGTTCAAGTTGTGAAGTGATCCAGGAAATGTCTTCGTCAATTTTCGAGGCATTGACGACGAGGAAATAACGCTCTGAATCGAGGCGATAGAGAATGAGATCATCGATGACGCCGCCTTCCCCGTTGAGCATCAGGGTGTATTGACCTTCCCCGTCCGAGAGCGCTGAGACGTCATTGGTGAGGAGACCGTTTAGAAACAACCCGGAAGTTTTCCCCGAGATCTCCAGCTCGCCCATGTGCGAGATATCGAAGGCCCCGACGTCTTTGCGAACCGCATGATGCTCTGCGACGATGCCCGTGTACTGAATCGGCATTTCCCATCCGGCAAATGGAACAATTCGCGCGCCCAGTTCCAGGTGCTTTTCATGGAGTGGAGAACGGTTCATTCCTGATCTTCGCGTGACTTGATACGAAGTCAATCGGCGGGATCGTCATCAGAGAGAACTTGGCGTTTGAAATCCCTCCATTTCCCTACACCTTCCCCCATGATCTACGAAAAAGGAAATCAGCTGGTCAATTCGCTCGAGCGGCGCTTTGGAAAACTCGCATTTCCTCAGCTTCTGCGTTGGATTGCCGGATTCCAGGTCATGACCTGGGCGCTCGCGTCTTTTTCTCCGGAGTTCCTGCAATGGATCCAGTTTGATCAGGGGGCGATCCTCTCCGGTGAGGTCTGGAGGTTTTTCAGCTGGGTTCTCGTGCCCCGCACTTCCAATGTTCTTTTCGTCATCATCGCGGCCCTCTTCATGTTTTTCATCAGCGACGCACTCGAGGGGCATTGGGGTTCCTTCCGCGTGACGCTCTACGTCGTTTCGAGCATTGTTATGATCACACTGGCAGGACTGCTCCCGTGGGCGGGAGGGGTTGTCGGCTTTCTGAATATGATTTTCTATTCGGTCGTCTTTCTGGCTTTTGCCTCTCTCTTTCCCAATCAGGTGATTCACCTCTTCGGGATCATTCCGATCAAAGCAAAGTGGCTCGGTTTTGCGAATGCCACCTTTCTGATCGTAGCGGTGATGGGCAGCCCCGTGTTTATGGGCATCATTCTGCTCGTGGGAATGGCGCCGTATCTCCTTACTTTTATCCCGGGGTTTATTCAGTCGTGGCGACAGGGGGCGGAACTGGCGGTTCGCCGCCATCGCTTTGAAGCGGGGAAAATCAGCGAGTCCGATGCCTTCCACGAATGCGACAGCTGCGGGGCTACCGACAAATCACATCCCCAGCGTGAGTTCAGGGTTTCGGCCGAAGGCGAAGAATACTGCAACGAGTGCCGCAAGCCGACGCCGGTTGATTCGGGCGTATCCGGTGAATAAGCCACCGGAGGGGTGGCCTAAAGTTCAGCGTATTTGCTCTGATAGACTTCGGGTCTTCGGGCGAGGATTATCTTAATGATTGCGAAGACCAGCCCGATCGCGAAGAGAATGCCGAGAACGAGGTAGATATAGGTCCAGTCCATCGGGGCCTCGGTGTCCCCAATGAGCACTTCAGAAGGCGGAGAACTTTCGTTGCGGTCATCGATCATGAGAACCCGCATTTCGTAGCTGGAGTATGGATTGAGCCCCTTGACCTTCGCTTTCACAAGACGGTCAATCCGCTCGAACTCCACATTGCTGTAGGGAATCCAGACATTCTCAGGGAGATTCCCCTTTTCCGGGTTCGCATAAAGACCGCGCATCTCCACGACAAAGCTAAAAGGCGCGGTTCCTTTCGGTGCCGTCCAGCCAATCGTAAGTGAGTTCGAATCTTTCTCTATAATTGTAAGGTCTTCAGGACGACGAAGCGCCTGATTGATCTTCCAATCCACGACAGGACGGGCTAGATAACCGAAAGGAGTTTGCAAACCGGCTCGCTCCGCCGCAGAAAGTGACTCCCTCCATTTCTGATCACGGGCAGCCGCAGCTCTGTTTGCGGTTGGCTCTGAATCAGGGATTTTTACCACTTGAGGAGCATTCTCAGGGACCGCAGGACTGGAACTGACGCCGCCGCCCGACCCACCGGGTGCTCCAAATCGGAATCGCTTCGCTGTCAGCGCCGAATTGCTTCCACCGGCGGCACTGTTCGTCCCGCTCCCCGGCAGCACATTCCCGAGGAGGCGAATCGGAAGGGTCTGCTCTCCGCCGAACACGTTCATCGTCACATCCACGCTTCCTTTCTGGCCCGCACCGGGGAAAAGCCCCAGTGAAATCGACACCTCCGCTCGCGGTCCCAGCTGGGGTCCGGGATCATTGAGCAATTGAAATGGCGTCGGGATATGAAACTCGAGCGGCACCGATACGCCGCCCACATTCCGGAGACTGATCTTCTTCTCAATCGAACGCCCCGCCTCGACCTTTCCAAAATTTAAAACCTCATCCGTAATCGCATCAGGAATATCCACCTCCAGTTTTCCGGGAACGACCGGGGCGATCACTTTCACGTATTTAGAGTAACCGTTGTCCATCTGGAACTGCACCATCCCGTCGAATGGCGCCGTATCGGTATCAGCCAGTCGTATCGGAATCTCTTTGGGTTGGCCCGGTGCGATGAGGTAGCGTTCGAGGATGCCGCTTTCGAGCCGCGGACTCCCCTGCGCCTTTACCTGGATAGGCTTCTCTCCGGGGTTGACCAACTCCACCTTCCCGGTTCGCTCACCAGAAGAAGGATCGAGTTCCAGTTTAATCGCTTCAGCAGACAAAGTGAACGGCTCGCTACCACTTCCGAAGAGCTTCATGGTTCCCTCCTTGCTGCGGGTCAAACTGAGGAAATAGCTCGTTTCCCCCGTTAAGTCAGGTCGAAATGCCACCTTCAGATTCGCGGCACTGTTTCCGGCGAGACCGAGCTTTCCGGAAGCCGGCTCGATCAGATACCAGGGCGGCGTCAGGAGAATGACCTGCTCATACGACCCCTCCCCGATATTCACGACCTTGATCTCACGAACCGCTTCATCCCCGACTGACACTTTACCAAAATCCACCGACTCCGGCACCTGAATCGCCGCCGCCGAATTCCCGTCAGTCCCGCCTTCAAGATCAATATCATAGCGCATCGCCGACGAATAACGCCCGCCCCGATAGCGAACCGCAAAGGCAAAAGCATCTGCCGACGCCCCCGTGGTAGGGTCGGCATAGTAGGTAACGATCGCCTTGTTGCGCTCATTCGGCTTGTTCACCATCGAGACGATCTTTCCCGCCGAGGGAAAAGTCCGGATCAAAAACTCCACTGCCGCGCCCGGCGTCTTCGTCTCTGCTTTGATCTCGAAGGTGATCTCAAACCCCTTCTTCGCGGTGACCCGTCCGGTCACGGGAGTAGGCACGCCGATTTCGTCAGCGGTCTGGGCTTTGGGAGCCTTGGGATCGCGGTTAAAAAGACCGCCATCCCTCTTAAAGATTTGAGCCTCTGCCGGTTCCGTAGCGAAAAAGCCACAGACCACCGCAAGAAATACCCTAAAGATAATTCCACTCCTCCGAAATTTATAAGGGGATCTCTCCATAGTCGGGTTCATCTGCGAACGTGGAAATGATACACCCGAAACGAAAATTAATCGAGTGGGAAGCCAAGCAATCGCCGACGCAGTAAATCGAGGGCGAGACGGGTCACCCGCATCTTAAAACTGAGCCGGTCGACCGGATTGAAATAACGTTTCGCGAAGGTCTCCTGACCTTTGCTCGCAATCGCAACATGCACCGTGCCAACCGGTTTCTCATCAGAACCTCCCGTGGGACCGGCGATTCCGCTCACAGCGATCGCGTGATCGGCCCCGCTGACACGGAGACAACCGTCAGCCATCGCAATGACCGTTTCATTGCTCACCGCACCGAACTGCGCAAGAACCTCCTCCGGAACCCCGAGAAGATCGCGTTTTGCCTCGTTCGCATAGGTGACAAACCCCTCATGAAAAACCCGGCTCGAACCCGAAGCATTCGTTATCGAGTGAGCGATAAATCCACCGGTGCAACTTTCCGCAGTTGAAACAGTCTCGCCTTTTTCCTCGAGGAGCCTCTGAATAACCTCCTCGATAGGATCCTCCGCCTCGGCGATAATGTCCTCACGATACTCGGAGCGCACCACTTCGGAAGCCGCCTCAATCGCCTCCGGCGGCCCGATAAGCCTGAGATCGACCTCCCCCAGTCGGGCGCAATAGCCCAATTCGAGATCGGCAATCGGCTCAAGAAGCGGTTCCAATGTCGACGCGAGTGTCGATTCGCCGACTCCGTAGATCCGAAAATTCCGCGTTTCAGCAATCGCGTCATCCCCGACCAGTTCCGCAATCTTCGGAAAAATCAGGTTCTCAAACATCGGTTTCAGCTCACGGGGCGGGCCCGGGATCAGAAACAAATGAGGCGAACCCGCTTCGGCATTGGCCGGAACATACAGGCCCGGCGCGGTGCCGTTCGGATTGTCGAGAACCGTTGCGCCTTCCGGAACCATCGCCTGCCGGTCGTTCGATTTGCTCGGGGTGTATCCCCTGCTGCGAAACATGTGATTGATCGTCTCAAGAATCGATTCATCGAGAATCAGATCGAGTCCGAGCATTTCCGCAACCACCTCTCGCGTGATATCATCACTCGTCGGCCCGAGACCTCCGGTGATGAGGATCACATCGGTGCGGGGGAAAGCTTCCTCGAGCACCACCCGGATTTCGTCGCCATCCGGAATCGTCGTCTGCCGCTGAATGCGCAAACCGAGCTTGAAAAGCTCCTGCCCGAAATAGCCGGCGTGAGTATTCACCACCTTACCGAGCAACAACTCCGTGCCGGTATTGACAACCTCGACGCGCATCGCAGGAAATTACGAATCGGAAGATGCCGCCCGCGAAGCCCTCGCTTCAGAGGCCGCAGCCCGGGCAGCTTCCGCCGCCTCGAGAAAATCAAAGGTGACCCGGGGGGCATCCGACCAGAGATCTTCGAGCGAATACTGGTCCCGCTTTTCCTCGTTAAAGATATGAACGACGACATCGACGTAATCGATGATCAACCAGAGGCTACCCGGGTCGCCCTCGCCCGAACGTGGCTTCTCGCCGAGTTCGTCTTCAGTTCCACGGCGAATTTCACGGTTCACCGCTTTCAAATGCGGAACCGAAGTCGCCGTGCAAATCACAAAGTAATCGGCAATCGATGAAATCCCTCTCAAGTCGAGAACAACAATGTTCTCGGCCTGAATCTCGTCTGCGAATTTCGCGCAGGTTTTAGCAATAGTAATAGCGTCTGACACGCCTCTACAGTGCCAACTGAATCAAAAATCGCAACCGTCTCTTTTATCCCTGCGAAATCTCTTCATTTTCCGGCAAAAGCGCGCTCCCGCCGGAATCCAGAAACCTAGAGTCGCTTCACCTGCAAATTGCGAACCCAGAACGGGAGCCCGTGATCCTGAATCGTGATCAGCCCTTCCGCAGCAAGATTGACATCAGCCCCCTTCTTCGCCGCGAGATCGAAATCCTGAATCGTCTCTCCATTCAGGACCACCGTCAGCTGATTGCCCTTCATCGTCACCGTCATGCGATTCCACTCGTTCGGTGCCTTGCTCATGTTTTTCGAAGCCCCCTGAGTCTTGATGACCCCGCCGAGATCGTGATGTCCCATTTCGGCGTCAGCCTTCCCTGTCGAATCCATAATCTGCACTTCGAAACCCGTCGTAACCGGGTCGGCCTTGTCGGAAACACGGAAGTAAAAACCGGAGTTGCCGCCCTCGGCGTGCTTGTATTCAAAATCGAAAACGAAATCGCCGTATTTCTCTTTCAACCAGAGGTAGTGATGGTAGCGCTTCCAGCCCTCTTCACCCTCGCGCGGCTCAAGATAGAGAGAGCCGTCCTTCTGAATTTTCCAGTTCCCCTCTGTTTCAAGTCTGGAAAGATCGGTTCCGTCATAAATTGTTTCGAAACCCTCAGCATTCTTCTCAGGATGTCCGGCCTCAACCGTATAAGAGAATAGCAATATCGCGGCGGAAAAGAATAAGGTGAACTTCATTTCGCCATCTTAATGTGGTGTTTTTTCTCCGCAAGACCGCGATAATGTGCCAAATTCGAAACGCACCTGCCATGAATCATTTTCTCCCTACTTTGACCATAGCCTCACTCCTGATTTTCTCCGCTGCCACTGTCTCTGCTCAAGAGAAGGAAAAGCCCAAGGGAATTCAGGGCGAAAAGGCCCCCTTACTCGACGTCCCCACCTGGATTCAGGTCCCGGAAGGCAAACGCAAGGTCGAGATCACCGACTACGAAGGTAAAGTCATCGTGATGCTTTTTTTCCAACACTGGTGTGAGGCCAGCCAGAAGCGCGCCATGCCAACGCTGAAACGTCTTGTCGACAAATTTGGCAGCAACGACGGCGTCGCCTTCCTCGCGATTCAGACCGCCTTCCAGGGTCTCACCGACAACACCGAAGACAAAATCAAAATTGCAGCCGAAGAATTCGATCTCGCTATTCCCTTCGGCCACACCGTGAAAACGCCGGAATTCCCAACCGTTAACGGAGCCTACAAAACCGGCGGCACTCCATGGTGGGTCATCGTCGACAAAGAAGGTATCGTCGAATACAACGGCCACTACCTGAATCCCGAAGAGGCCGAATCCGGTCTTGCTGAGATGCTCGGTTTGTAAAAGCGAAGAAAGCGGTTAAGCCGTTCACTCAACCCTGTTCGCTCGGTGACCATACCCTGTTGGATGCGCTCCACAGGTATGGCAGAACGGGTTTGCAACCTCATTCCCGAGCCGTTGCACAGCGCCTGCAAACGCCCGCTATGATGTAACCGCGATCAACGAACGTTGATCGAAAATCCGGTTCCGGGCGGGAACTCCAGATACTTCGGATAGCCGCCTAACTCTACCACCAATCCCCCATTCACTTCAAGAGTGGTGCGGTTTCCCATTTCGTCGATTTGCACGAGTTGCGACGCATCCGTTTGCAGCTCAAAAGCGGCTTCATCCCCCGTGGTAAAGGCAGCCAGAATCATCGCTCCCTTTTTATCGAACTCGTAGAGGTAGACTCCGCCGGAATCATGACGCGACCTGACGAATGAGGCGCCATCCAGAGTAGCGATGAGCCCCGCCATGGTTCCGTAAACGGGACGTGGGCAAAAGTAATGATCGAGAAATCCGAAATCCTGATTGGTCCGGTTGGGACCGAGGGTCATGCGCCCGCCGAAGAGTAGAACGCCGGCGTGATCATTCGCCCAACAGAAAAGCGTTTTCTGCGGAACGATCTGACCTTTCCGCCGTTCCTGGTCGAGACGCCACCCGTCGCAACCCATCTCGGTATTCATGAGCCTGACCGGTGAATAACCGGCCTCACTCTGAAGCCTTTTCATGGTCTCAAAATCTTCGGCAAGATCATCGATATTCCCATGTGAATGATAAGCAGCGAAAGAGGACTGCCCCTCCAACTCGTTCACAAAAAACTCCGTCCTCGATTGATCCACGAGTGAGTATCCCCCGTTCACCACCAGCATACCGGGCCGGGTTCGGTGAATTTCGTTCCGCGTGAACTCAAACTGGGTGAGATATTCCTCCTGTGTTCCCGCCCAGAACGCTTTCTGATCCGGTTCATTAAAAACCTGAAGAAACCGCGCGTGCTTTCCATAACGATCCAGCAGCGCCCCCACATAAGCACGCTGCACGACTTCCTCACGCGGGTAGCGCCAGAGAGGTTTGGGCTCGTCTTCATATTTGGGTAGGACACCCCAGTCGGGGGCATTCATCAGTTGCAGCGCCAACTCAAAACCACGTGAGGTGTAGGCTTCGACAGCATTATCCATTCGGGTAAAATCGAACTGAAAACTCCGCTCTCCCCCATCGGAGATCCGTTGCCCCATTTCCATGGACTCGTCCGTCCGCACCACCTGAAACCCGAGTCGGGCAAGAAGATCCGCTTCAACTTCACGGGCCTCCTCCTCGGTGAGTTGCGACGGCAGAGTCGGCACGCCTTTGAACGACCAGTGATACCTCCCGGGGAAGGCGCAGATTCCGAGAAAGAACTCATCCCGCTTCCAGGTCTTCCGCACGCGATTGAGATCTTCTGTCATCGCAATACTGCGGTTGAGGCGCTTCAGACACTCTCCGTCTTTGTAGCCGTCGAGGGTGAACAGGTAGACGCCCCGCCCTTCGATCTCGATTCCAAAAGCTTGAGACGATCCCGCCGCAATCTTCCACTGGCCGATCGCTTTGTTGTGCCAGTTCCAGATCGTGAAAACGCCCTCGTCAAAGAGCTTCTCATCCGCCTGCACCTCCAGCGTAACCGCCCCTGACTCACCCACAATATGAGACCATTGGAACGGCTTCACCCCTCTGATCCACAACCCGTCCGCATCGCCAACCGCCTCGAGAGGCTTCTCGTGCAGAAAGGGAACCCCGGTCACTTTGAGAGGCTCGCTTTGAGCCGACAGTTGAACCTGGATTTCCGTGGCTGATGCCTGAATTCCAAACACAAGCAGCCCGGGAATCAGGAAAGCTAAGCGCAGGCAGTAGAGAACCGATTGATCGATATCAAACCGCCGGGATGGAACGCTTCGCCCCACCTCAAGCGTTTCGCTCCACGCAAATCGCAAAGCTCTTCGTGCCAGGTTAAACACACTCATTTTTTCAAAACCTCCTCAGCGGCGCGAAAGCCCCCCATGCCATGGACGCCTGCTCCGGGAGGGGTCGCAGCAGAGCAGATGAAAATATCCGATGCCGGCGTGCGGTGCGGACGGATACTGACCACAGGACGGGTCAGAAGCTGACTCCAGTCCGCGACACCGCCGACAATATCGCCTCCGATAAAGTTGGGATTGTAGCGCTCGAAATCGTCACAATTCATGGTGTGCTTCGCGATAACACAATCTCGAAAACCCGGGGCAAACCGCTCGATCTGCCGCTCAATGACATCAGTCATATCCAGGGTCGAGCCGGAAGGAACATGGCAATACGCCCAGAAGGTGTCTTTCCCGGCGGGGGCACGGGACGGATCGCAGACACTTTGCTGCGCAGTGAGAACAAACGGTCGCTCGCTGTAACTCCCCTCCCACGCCTCGCGCTCGGAGGCGACGATCTCATCGAGGGTTCCGCCGAGATGGACTGTGCCGGCCTTCCGGCAATTCTCCGCGAGCCATGGAACCGGCTCACTGAGCGCATAATCGATCTTGAAAATGCCCGGACCATGGCGATATCTCGCGAGACTTTTTCGATACCTGTCAGGCAAACGCTCACCCGCGATCGAGCTCATCGCGGAGGGTGATGTATCAAAAATATACGAAGCAGCATGCGGCAGTTCGTCGAGGCTGACAACAGGCCGCCCCGTTTCAACCCTGCCTCCAAGTGATTCGAGAAATGCGATCATCGCTGCAGTGATGCGTTGCGAACCACCTTTCGCGACAGGCCACCCGTAGGCATGGCCCGTCAGCATAAGCATGAGACCAATTGCATTCGTCGCCAGCGGCCGGTCGAGCGGAATGACCGAATGCGCCGCGTTCCCCGCAAGGAGGGCGCGTGCTTTTTCATCATTAAACCAGAGTCGCGCGGCATCGAGCGCCGCAGGGAGAGCCCGCATCCCGAATCCGGCCACCGCGAGCGGATTGGCTGGAAATTTCGGCGGTCCCATGAATGCCTCAAGCAATGAATCGGCGTGCGGCATAAGCGGTTCGAAAACCTTCCGGTACGCGAACTCACTGCCGGAACTAAACTGTGCGGCAGTCTCCTCAACGGAGCGGAAGATACTCGCACAGGAACCATCGTCGAACGGATGAGCGAGCGGAATCTCCGGCTGAATCCATTCAAGACCGAAGTTTTCCAGAGGAAGAGTTTTCAAGAAAGGCGAGGCCATCCCCATGGGATGAATCGCCGAGCAAACATCGTGATGAAAACCGGGTTCTGTCAGCTCAGCGGTTCGGGTTCCCCCGCCGGGGACCTCATGCCCTTCGATCACGAGCACTTTTTGTCCCGCCTCAGCGAGCCGAATCGCAGCAGCGAGACCATTGGGACCGGATCCGATGATGATGGCGTCAGGATCACTCACTTTCTCTCAGAACCGGTTTGAGGGTTCTCCCGTTCTTGCTCAAGGATCCACTGAAGCAATTCCGGATTCTTAAAAGTGGGAGCGATGACATTTCCATGATCCCCCTCAGGGTAAACCGTGAGGCGGGCGTTCCCTCCCCGCTCTTTGATTGCCTCAATCAGCTTTTTATGGGGACCTATCGGGACGATGTAATCCTTCGCTCCATGGAAAGCCCAGATTGGCATTTCCGTGAGCGCGGCGGCACTGCTCGCAGGCCCGTGCGCGCAGATAGGAACGAGAGCGGCGATTCGGTCTGGCTCCGCGGCGGCAAAGGTCCACGCCCCCATTGCCCCGAGACTGACGCCGGCAAGGTAGACCCGTTCGGGATCGATCGGGTAAGTGGCAAGTAATTCGTCGAGAAATGACGTCAGAGCGTCCGCCGGCCAGGCCCCCGAAGGCAACTGAGGGGAAACGGTGAGAAAGGGAAACCCGGGACGCTTCTCCACAAATGAAGGAGGACCGTAGCGCTTCGTCTTTTTAAGGTCTTTTCCACGAAGACTGCTGCCGTGAAGATACAGGAGCAGCGGCCATTCCGCGCCGGCCGATTCATCGTAATCTTCCGGCAGATAGAGAAAGTATCGCCATGGATGCTTACCTGCTTTGTCCGAAGTGGATTTCGCGGTGACCGCGACCTGTTTACCCGCGACGGGGTCCGCCGCCACGATGACCTGCGGCGCGACTGACAGGTACAAAAAAAGACCGCTCAGGAAGCAGGATGCTTTCACGAACGGTCTCATTGAAATGAATACCGGAACGTGTCCGGCATTGATGAACTTACAGCTGTCCGCAGTCGTCGATCGTCACTTCTTTGGAAGTACGTCCGCTCCGGCTTCCGAAGCTTTCCACCTTCTCAACAATGTCGAGACCTTCCACGACCTGTCCGAAAACAACGTGCGCTCCGTTGAGCCAGTCGGTTTCCACGGTGCAGATGAAGAACTGTGATCCATTGGAATTCGGACCTGCGTTCGCCATGCTGAGGATACCGGGACCGGTATGCTTCAGTTCGAAATTCTCGTCGTCGAACCGGCGTCCGTAAATAGACTGGCCACCCGTTCCATCACGATTGGTGATGTCGCCACCCTGGAGCATGAAATCCGGAATAACCCGGTGAAAAATGCTTCCTTTGTAGCTGATACCTTTCTCCCCGGTGCAAAGGCAGCGGAAATTTTCAGCCGTCTTTGGAACTACGTCAGGGCGCAGTTCCATCACGATCCGGCCCAGTTCTTCTCCGTCAGCCGATACGTCAAAAAAGACGCGCGGCAGATCTTCGTTTGTTTCACTCATAAAAATGACCAGACAGCGTCTCGAAGGATTATTCCACTACTTTCACGCTTTTAATGACAACATTGGCCAGTGGGACGTCATCCATTTTCTGTGGACGGGTGTTGCCGCCCTGTCCGGCGAGGAGGTCTTTCTGTCCGGTCTCCACCTCGGCGATTTTCTCGACGACATCCATTCCTTCGACCACTTTTCCGAAAACGGCGTACCCCCAGCCATCAAAGGAAGGGTAATCGAGATTGGAGTTGTCACCGTGATTGATAAAGAACTGCGCGGTGGCACTGTGAGGATCAGAAGTCCGGGCCATGGCAATGGTTCCCTTTTCGTTTTTAAGCCCGTTTTTCGCTTCGTTTTCCACGGGATCGCTCGTTGCCTTCTGCTCGACATTCCCCTCGTCATCGACACCGAAGCCGCCCCCCTGAACCATGAATCCCGAAATCACACGGTGGAACACCGTGTTGTTATAAAATCCCTCGTTGGTGTATTTGAGGAAATTGGCAACCGTCTTGGGAGCTTTCTCCTCGTTCAGCTCAATCGTAATATTCCCGACACTGGTCTCAAGAAGCACTTTGGGTCCGGCCACGGCAAAAGAGGCGAATGCAGTAGAAACGGCAACGACAGAAAAAAACGAAGTGAAAACGTTCATAATTGGTTGGGGAGTTATTTGATGAGGTGATTGTGGGACGTATAACGAAGGCGCCCTATTCAGCATTAGTGGAATTTAATACAATCTTCACGGTAAGCATCAGAAAACAGTACCCTGATTAGAACCTTGTGTTCCTTTTTATGCATGCAGGATGGCCTAAAATGGAATCCTTTGCATCTTGCCCTGAAGTCACGCTGCTGTATTATTTCGGCGTCGTATTACGAAATCCCTATTTTTAGATTATGTCTCTCAAACTTCACAACGCAATGTGGCCCGGTCTCGTCGGTAAAGGTGACGATGAAGGTCAGGAACCACCAATTTCTCTGGAGCACATGCTCGAACTCACCGCCGCCGCCGAGGTGAACGGTCAGAAATTCGATGGTATTGATTACTTTCTCTTTTTTCCTCACACTGATCCCTACGCGAGTGATTCAGATCTCCGCAGCATCGCCGATCAGATTGCCGGCTATGGTTTTGACGTCGGTTCTCTTGTGGCACCCATCTGGCCCGGTACCGTCGGTGACTCCGCCATGGGTGACGACGCCGCTCAGGGAAAATTTCTCGAGTCAGTCAAAGTGGCCTGCCGCATCGCAGGTATCTTCAACGACCACGGTGCTCGCAAACGCGGCGTGATCCGTATCGACTCTGCTGAGTTCGGTGTCGAAAAGTGGAAAGAGAATTCCCCTGCCAACACCAAACGGATCGCGGCCACGTTTCGCGAAGCGGCAAAGATCGCAGCCGACAACGGTGAGCGCCTTGCTGCCGAAGGTGAAATCTGCTGGGCGGGAATGCACAGTTGGAAAGACATGCTCGACCTCCTCGAAGAAGTCGGCATGCCCGAAACTCTCGGCTTCCAGGCTGACCTCGCTCACACCTACCTCTACCTCCTCGGTTACAACGCACCCGAGCACGCCCTTCTCAAAGAAGGCTACGGCGAAGATGAGTTCTATGCCGCCTACGAGGAAATGACGGACAAGCTTCGCCCCTGGACGATCGATTTCCACGTCGCCCAGAACGACGGCACCGTTCACGGCGCCGGCAGTCACGACAAAACCGGTAAGCACTGCCAGGCAGACGATCCGAACGGAAAACTCGACATCGTTCGCTGCTCTGAGTATTGGCTGAAAGACTACGCGGATCGCGGTATCGAGCACATCTGCTGGGACGGCTGCATGTTCCCTAACGAAGTCCTCGAAACACCTGAGACCTGGAACACGATTCTCAAGTCAATGATCGACGTCCGTGACGCGGTAGGCTGATCTGATTCCGGATTCCCTTTTACAGAAACGGCTGATTCAGAATTCTGAGTCAGCCGTTTTTTTGTGCCTTCATCCTGCGAGTTTCCCGCGAGCTGAAGGCCACCGCTACCAGCGCTGCCGGTAATACCCGACACGCACCGGCGCTCAAATGAGAGCGGACTTATTCACCCACCTTCTCCAGCACGACGAAACCACCGGGGTTCCACGCGTAGATCAGAAGGAAGGTTCGGTTCCCCACCTTTGTCCATGAGGCGTTGTGAACGTGTTCGACGTTGGTATTGCCGTCGTTGAGTCCGAGATCGAGCTTCGGCTTGATCACCGAAAGAACCTCACCCTCCGGGCTGAGGATATACACTTCCCCGGGTGTGTTACCCGCACCTTTCAAACAACCGACCACAGCGGTGCCATCAGGCATGTAATCAATGTCACAGGGACGGGCGCCTCCGGGAAGATTCGTTACAACAGCGCTCTTGCCCTCTTTGACCTCTTTTCCATCCTGAGTGAAATAGCGGATCATGAAGGTTTCACGATCTGCGATTGCGACCTGCTTCGTTACCGGATTGAGATCGAGCCCGTGGCTGGTCGAAAAGACCCCACGCCCTCCATGAACGCCATGGACATAGTCACCGAAAGGCTCGGCCGGGAAGATGAAACGGGAACCATACCCGTCTGCAATGAGCACTTTTCCATCGATAACGAGGCTGTCAGTCGGGGCGAAGGACACATCGGCGAACCAGTCCAGCGCCTCGGGACGTCCCAGCTGATGCAACACCTTGCCTTTTGTATCCGTGAAGAGAACGAGCCCGCGCTTGTTGTCAGGCAGGACTAGATAGGGAGTGCCCTCTTTGTCGTAGCCGAAACTGGTGTTGTGGCCGTTGCCTTTGAAAAGCTCGGGATCGCCATCGACCTTTTGCGATGAGGTCAGATCAGGGCTGAGGTGAATCAAACCGTAGCCATCGAGGTGGAAATAAACGTCTCCTTTGCCCTGACGATCAACGGCAAAGCCCCCGTGTGCTTTCCTGATATGCTCGTCCGCTCCTTCGGGGAGCACGGAAAGTTCCGGACGATAGACAAATGTCCATTCGCCCTGCCCTGTTGTTGGCACTTCGGGCTCAGAGGCAAAAACGCTGAGTCCGGAGGAAAGAAAAACAGTCGCCAGAAATATAAGAAGGAGTCGGTTCATAGATACCGCCCCCATAGCCTAACGAAACTTCTTTTCAATAAACAAAACGCCAATCTTACCCTCCCTAAGTCGAGCCGCACACGGGCAACCGCTTTACAAGGATCTGTGATTGCTTGAGTTGAAGTCATTTGTCATATTTCGCAGACACCTCTATGAAATGCCCTCACGACCCTTTTCGGGACCAACGCAAAAACTCACCCATTCAAACCTGTGACTTTCAGGGTGAGACCGTTCCCATGATTCTCCGGCATGGCGATCTGCGGGCGGCCTGCAAAAACTGGAAGACCTACAGCTCGGACGCCCCCTTCCGGGTCCCGATTCCTTCAGAGGAGGAACTTCGTAGAGTCCGCCAGCTACCCATTGAGACCGACCCACCGGAGCAAACCGAGTGGAGGAAAATCGTCGAACCGTTTTTCAAGCGCGCCAAACTCCCCGAAGTCATTGAAGCCGTCGAAAAGTTGTTCGACGAGATGCTCGATCTCGCAGCAAAGAGTGAGTCAATCGAAATCGTCCGCGACTTTGCCCTCCCCGTTCAATCCCGCGCCCTGACCTACCTTCTCGACGTGCCCGAATCCGAAGGCGACATCTGGACGAGTTGGGGCATTCATGTTTTTAAAGACGGCGAGGACGAAGAACAAAAAGGCATGGTCCTGGAAAACTACCTTCGGGAAAAATTCGATGCCGCTGAGGAGAACCCCGGAGATGATTTCTTTTCCGCACTTACCAAGGCCACCTTTCAGGACCGCCCCCTGACTCGCGACGAAATGATGGGCTTTGCGAATCTCGCTTTTGCAGGAGGACGCGACACCGTGATCCACACGATCACGAGCATTTTCAGCTACTTCGCAGAGAATCCGGCCGCTCTTGAATCCCTCAAAGGCGAACCCAAGCGCATCGTCGCCGCAAGTGAGGAATTCTTCCGCGTTGTCACCCCGCTGACTCACATCGGGCGGGTCTGTCCCGTCACAACCGATGTCCACGGATTTGAAGTCAAACCGCGGGGACGCGTATCAATGTGCTGGTCATCAGCGAACAACGACGAAGAGGTCTTTGACTCTCCGGAGGAAATCCGCCTCGATCGAAAACCGAACCCTCATGTTGCCTTTGGATTCGGCGCCCACCTCTGCCTCGGAGCCCCTCACGCCCGCCTTCTCGTGAGAACCCTGATCGAGAAGTTGAGCGAGCGAAGTTTTTCAATCGAGGTGCTTGAGCGCGTCGAGAAAGTTGAGCATGAGCAGAGCTACAGCCGATCAGTTGGATATGAATCACTTGTAGTCGCCCTGAACTGAGCCCCAAAGCCGCGGAGAAAAACGTCCTTTTGCGAGTTTCAATAATCGCGCCACTTTTACGGTTTTCATTTTTCAGTGGCCTTGTTAAGGTCCCACGCTTCACACAGCATCATTTTTCCATGAGTAATAATATTGAATCACTCCAAACCGAAAACCGGGTATTCGCACCTTCAGCTGAGTTTTCCGCCAAAGCCCATGTCAAATCGCTGGAAGAGTATGATGCTCTCCACAAGCGCTCTGTTGAAGATCCTGATGCATGGTGGAGCGGGCAGGCTGAAAACCTGTCCTGGCAGAAGAAGTGGGATACGGTCCTCGATTGGTCAGACGCCCCTTTCGCGAAGTGGTTCGACGGTGGAAAAATCAACGCGTCAGAAAACTGTCTCGACCGCCACGTCCGCGACGGCAAAGGCGATCAAGTCGCAATCCACTGGGTCGGCGAACCGGGCGACAAACGCGACATCACCTTTTCCGAGCTGCTCGCCGACACCTGCCGTTTTGCCAATGCCCTCAAAGCACGCGGCATTAAAGAAGGCGACCGCGTCCTCATCTACATGCCGATGGTTCCCGAAGCAGCTGTGGCTATGCTCGCCTGTGCCCGCATTGGCGCGGTTCACTCTGTGGTTTTCGGCGGCTTTTCCGCAACATCGATCAAGGACCGGCTCGAAGATTCCGAAGCCACCGCAGTCATTACAGCCGACGGCGGATGGCGCAGGGGCGGTGTCGTTCCTCTGAAGGCGAATGTCGACGAAGCCCTCGATGCCTACGAAGGTGTCGAAACGGTTTTCGTGCTGAAACGCTGTGACAATGAGGTCACGATGGCCGAAGGCCGCGATGTCTGGTGGCACGACGAAGTCGAAGGAGTTTCCGATGAATGCCCTGCTGAAGGGTTCGACTCAGAGCACCCGCTTTTCATTCTCTACACTTCCGGATCGACCGGAAAACCCAAGGGAATTCTGCACACCACAGGTGGCTACCTCACGGGGACGGCTTCGACCTTTAAATACATCTTCGACTACAAACCCGACGACGTTTACTGGTGCACCGCTGATGTCGGCTGGATCACAGGCCACAGCTACATTGTCTACGGACCGATGGCGAACGGCGCGACTCAGGTGATGTATGAAGGCGCTCCGAACTTCCCCGACTGGGATCGATTCTGGCAAATTGTGCAGGACTACAAAGTCAGTATTTTCTACACTGCCCCGACCGCGATTCGCGCCTTCATCAAGGCGGGTGACCATCATGTCGAAAAATACGACCTCAGCTCCCTGAGAGTGCTGGGCACCGTGGGTGAACCGATCAACCCCGAAGCGTGGATGTGGTATCGCGACAAAATCGGCGGTGGCCGCTGCCCGATCGTCGACACCTGGTGGCAGACCGAGACGGGCTGTATCATGATTTCCCCTCTCCCCGGTGCGACTCCGACGAAGCCCGGAACAGCAACTCGTCCGTTTCTGGGAATTGATGCCGCAATTCTCGATGAATCGGGCAATGAATGCGGCCCGAATGAGGGCGGTAAATTGGTTATTCGCAAACCCTGGCCAAGTATGTTGCGAACTATTTATAAAGATCCGGGTCGTTTCAAGGAAACTTACTGGGGCGAATACGAAGGTATTTACCTCGCCGGAGACGGGGCCCGAACCGACGATGACGGCAATTTCTGGATCGTGGGCCGCCTCGATGATGTCCTCAATGTCTCCGGACACCGACTCGGAACGGCAGAGGTCGAAAGCGCCCTCGTTTCCCACTCCGCGGTTGCGGAATCAGCCGTCGTGGGCCGTCCTCACGACGTCAAAGGACAGGCCGTGGTCGCCTTTGTAACGCTGAAAGAAGGCGTTGAGCCCACCGACGAGCTCTCGAAGGAACTTCGGAACCACGTCGGAACTGAAATCGGCGCCATTGCCAAACCGGACGAGGTCGTTTTTGCCCCCCGCCTGCCCAAGACACGCTCCGGCAAAATCATGCGACGCCTCCTTAAAGACATCGTTGCCGGAAGTGAGCTGAAAGGTGACACCACGACCCTTGAGGATCATGAAGTCGTTGCGCAACTCCAGGAACAATTTCAAAAAGTTTTCAAAGGATAAACAAAACTCTGCAGGGCTGACAGCTAATGACAAAACACCACTTGACGTTAGCTGAAACAGTCCTAGATTCCCAGCTTTCCCAGCCAGCGAAGGCTGAACAGTAAGGAAGACCTCATATCACTCACATCATGCCGGAAGTCGAAATCAAAAAAGGAGAGCCAATCGATCGTGCACTCAAGCGCCTCAAGGGCAAAATGGAAGCCGAGGGCATCATGGATGAGATGCGTCGTCTCCGTGCCTTCGAAACTCCAGCTCAAAAAGCCAAGCGTAAAGACCGCGCCAGCGCGAAGAAGAACCGCAACCGCGTTCGCTTCCAGATGAGAGATCCTAAAGCAGGAGAAAAGAAGTCGGAAGCACCTGAGAGCTAAGGCTCACGGTTAATCCCACTATTTTCAACGCAACGAGGCTGCCTGTATTGGCAGCCTTTTTTGTGCCCAGTGCCGAGCGGTGAAAACCATGCCACCGCCGACAACACCCCCTGTTATCGAATCAGCTATCGAACCGGCTGGATCGGAGAAGTGGGGTCGATAGGCCTTCTCGCCTGCGCCGCAATCCGGGCGGTGTTTCCGTTTGGCCGCTCCTGTTGGCTTCCCCGCTCTTCCTGCCCTCCCCCCTGATAGGTCTCAATCAGAACGCTGGTGGCAAAATCTTTCATAAATGCCCGCGCAAATTCAGCGAGCAAATCCACCTCACCGGAGTGATGGAAGAATACGGCAAGACGGTGCTCTCCCTCGATCAAAACAAGGAGATTCCCCCCGTCGAATCCGAAGGAAAGCTGATCCGGCGAGCGGTTCTCCTGAACAAAATAGAGAGCAATATCGTCAAGCGTTGTCGCAAGCTCGGCGATACGCTCGTCCGAAAACGGCGCATCCTGAAAAATCAGACTCTCGCCCTTTGAAAGAAAGATCCCGAAAACAGAACCCGTCGTTTTCAGCGCGTCGAGGGTGGAGGAAAGCGTTTGAGGGCTCATTCGTTAATAAAATCGCGAATTGAGGAAACGAACTCTTCCATTGGAATCCTGCGATTTACGATCGCACCGGCAACCTGGGGGTTCTGTGAGTCTGAATTCTGATCAAAACAGAACCCGAAGGTGTCCTCCCCTTCGTAAAAGGTCGCGCTGGCTACGGCACTCATCTCGAGCTTCTCACCGATGAGAACCGCGCATTCCTGCAAAATCATGAGATTTTCCGCGAAGCGGGCGGTGTCTTCCTGTCCCGTCTTTCCCTTTGCCGATCCGCGGCTGGCACGGAAGAAGCGGGGCTCGCCATTCTCCAGTGCTTTGCGAAATGCTTCGTTACCGTCATCCATAAAATGTTCTTCTGAGTCTCCCCGTCAAATTCTGCGCCAAAGATACCCATGCTACCCCCTGCTGTCGAACGATTAGGCGAAATTGAAACAATCAGAGAGGCCCCTGCTCACAATTCACCAAAACAGATGCCGCGCCTATATTTGTCATGTATGATCATAGCAGCTCTGTCGGACGGATCATGACCCTAGCCAACAAAATTACCATCACTCGAATACTGCTCATCCCGGTATTCATTTTATTTGCGGCTTACTACAGCAAAAGTATCGCCGAAGGAGCTGAGAACATTAACCTGAGAATCTGCGCTCTCGTTACTTTTGCGGTGGCCTCACTCAGCGACGCACTCGACGGCTACATCGCCCGAAATTTCAACCAGAGCACCCGCCTCGGACGCGCCCTCGATCCCGTCGCAGACAAGCTCCTCCTGCTCTCCGGGGTCGTTATGCTCAGCGTGACCCACTGGCATGCCGGGCTCCCGATCTGGTTTGCGGTTCTCGTGATCGCCCGCGACGTGCTCATCATTATCGGCGTTCTTTACATTCACCACAATATCGGCGCGGTGAAGATGAAACCTCTTGTTTCGAGTAAAATCTGCACTTTCCTACAGTTAAGTTGCGTATGCTGGGTTTTGCTCGACTTTTGGAGCCGCGATACCCTCCCCCTTGCACTGGAAATCCTCATCGGCCTTGCCGCCATCTTCACGGTGATTTCCGGTTATCAATACGCAAAGGAGGCCATTAGCCAGCTGCGGGAATCCGGCCATACCAGCCCTGACGATCATGCCACGAACTCATAAACCTCAAGTCGCTATTGTGGGACGTCCCAATGTGGGAAAGTCAGCGATCTTCAACACTTTAGCCGGTCGCCGTATCGCTATCGTCCACGATCAGCCCGGGGTAACCCGTGACCGCATCGCTACCGAATGCAAAGACGCCCGTATCCCCTACGAATTAACAGACACCGGGGGAATCGGTGCCGTAATCGATGACGGCTTTGCCGAGCAGGTGAGAGTCGAAGCGGACATCGCGATCCACTCTTCTGATCTGATCCTTTTCGTCGTCGATGTGCGCGAAGGGGTTCATCCGATCGACCACGAACTCGCCGATGTCCTCCGCAAAGGCGACGCTCCTGTCCTCCTCGTCGTAAATAAAGTCGACACGACCAAGTCCGACAACGAAACCGCCGCCTTTTCGAAACTGGGTTTCGATAACCAGGTGAACGTCTCAGCCGCTCATACCCGGAATTTCGGTGACCTTGACGACCAGATTTACCAACACCTCAAACATCTCGAGATCGAGCAAGCGGAAGCCGACGAAGAAGAGGAGGACGAAGAAGATCCCGGCGTTCGTATCGCAATCGTAGGCCGCCCCAATGTCGGGAAGTCCTCTCTCATCAATGCGATCCTCAATGACGAACGCAGCATTGTTTCCAACGTAGCCGGAACGACACGCGACGCCGTCGATGTGCCCTACACACGCGACGCGAAAAAATACACCCTGATTGATACCGCCGGAATTCGAAAGCGCGGCAACCGGGACACTTCCGTCGAGGTTTTCTCAGTGATGCGTTCGGAGAAATCGATCCGTCGCGCCGACATCTGCCTTTTAGTGATCGATGCCTCTTCCGGTGTCGTCTCGCAGGATCGTCGTATCGCCAAAATGGTGATTGAGGCGAACCGTCCCTGCATCGTACTCCTGAACAAGTTCGATCTCTTTCACCCCGACGCCAAGTATCAGGACCGAATCGAGCAATTCAAAGAGGAACTTGGAGATGATCTCTTCTTCCTCCCCTACGCTCCGAAGGTCGCGATTTCCGCGAAGAACCGGCAGTATCTCGGTAAGATTTTCAATGCCGTTCAGGATGTGCTCGCAGCTGCAGCGGCACCGATTCCCACCGGCCTGCTGAATCGCCTTCTCCAGCAGTCGATCGAGCGCAATCCGCCACCGGTTCGCCACAGCAAACGTCTCAAGCTGCTCTACGCAACCCAGCGACGCGAGGACAAACCCGCAACCGTTCCCGTTCCCGAGTATCTGCTGTTTGTTAACCACGCAAACCTTCTCACACGGACCTACGAACGGTTTCTCGAGAACCAGATTCGGAAACAGTATCCGATGGAGGGACTGCCATTCGTTTTCCGGGTTCGCTCACGCGTAAACACCCGTGAAGACGGGAAAGGCAGGAACAGAGTCAAATCCGGAGAAAAAGGAAAATCCGAATCCGGCACCACCACACCAAGAGCCAAAGGCGGCTCGAAGAAGCGGCCCAACAGCCGCAGCAGTCGCGGCAGCGGCAAGCCGGCAGAAACACGCGGACGCAGGGACGGCAGCCGCGAATCGCGCGGCCCACGGAGAAGTAAATAGAAGTGCGGGCTCGCGTTTCGATTCTGCTGCGGTCAAGAGTAGAGGAAGGAGAACTCCTTCCTTCACGCTCGATTTGCTCGCGCGGACAGGCTCTGTCGTCGGGACGAGTTTCGTTCCGCTACGGGTAGAGGAGGGAGAGTTCCTTCCTTCAGGGACGGTTCGCTCGCGCGGATAGGCCCTGTCGTCGGAACGAGTTTCGTTCCGCTACGGGTAGAGGAAGGAGAACTCCTTTCATCAGGGACGATTTGCTCGCGCGGATAGGCTCTTTCGTCGGAACGAGTTTCGTTCCGCTACGGGTAGAGGAAGGAGAACTCCTTCCTTCACGGACGATTTGATCGCGAGGATAGGCTCTGTCGTCGGAACGAGTTTCGTTCCGCTACGGGTAGAGGAATGAGAACTCCTTACATCGACGATGGGTGGGGGGCGAGGGTCTGCGATGGGGAGAGCACGAGT
>JAYWLB010000107.1:0-136200 GCA_035967665.1 Verrucomicrobiales bacterium BCK34 | reverse complement strand
GTTGAGTCCGAGGTTGAGTCCGAGGTTGAGTCCGAGGTTGAGTCCGAGGTTGAGTCCGAGGTTGAGTCAGAGGTTGAGTCAGAGGTTGAGCGGGATGCATTCGGTGCCTCGATGTTCTCCGATGAGGGGATTGGTGAGATCACTTCAGACGTGGTCGGTCAGGCTTGCTTGATTGAAGACGAGTCGTCAGAAACCGATGTCGATGAGAGCCTCTTTTTTGAATCCGAGATTCCCGGGCTTCAAATATCGTCGCCACTCTTGACCGGGTTGGGTCAGGAGGAGGCCGGGGAAGAGACTGTCAATTCGGAGGAAGAGAGGGGTGCTTCCATCGTAACCCGGAAAGGTTCGAGCAAAATAATTGTTAAAGGATCGCCCGCAAAAAGAGAGCAATCGGAAGGAATTCCGAGTTTTCTGGATGATACGGGGATGCTGCATCTGGAAGGGGGCGGCTCATCAAGAGAGCATGACGCTGCTTTAGCCCTCAGGGCTCTGGCTGATGCCAGATCACTTGCGGAACGAAATGATCTTCTTCGAAAATCCAGGGTGGCTGCTTCGGATGAAACTCCGAAAATTAAGCAGGAGGAAGAATTACCGGAGAGCTCTGCAATGGGCCCCGGGGAAGAATTCATCTCCTTCGATACTGACGATTCCTTTTTGAATCTGTCGGCTGGATACGAGGACGATCCGGTTAGTGACTCCTCTGAATCTGTTCAGACGATTGAGGAGCGCCCCTCTCACCTTGAGACGGCTTTCGAACCCGAGGTGAAGGCGCAACCACTTGTCGATTTACCGGAAGAGAGCACCGCTCCGGATTTGAATGAAGCTCCGGAGCCGGAGATGAAGGATTATCAGGATTGGCCTGATTTTGAATTTGCACCGGATCTGGACTTCCATCCCACAGGCGCTCTTTCGGAGAGGGTGCGGAAATTCACTGATTTAGCCTACGAAAAGCTGGATGCTTCAGATGTGATCATATTTGATCTGGATGGCTATTGCCTGAACGAGCCCAAACGAAAGGACCGAAGGGCGAAAGGGGCTTCAGCCGGTTCTTTGTTTAATTCCGTTGCCACAGTGCCTTACACCCTTGGCTTTCGTTGTCATACCGCGACGCAGGTTTGCGGAGCGGATGGAAAATGGAATTGCCTTATTCCGGGGTGGGGCGACGCACGGAGAATTGTTGCCCGTCTCGAGCTGGACAGCCCTCTTGAAAAAGGAGCGGTCCGCGTCTGGTCAAAGGCGCTTGCACAGGTGCTGGAATCGAATCATGGTGAGGTGTCCTGAGTGAGGACTTACTCCCGGACTTGAACATCGTGTACGACGAACTTTCAGTTTCATTCGAAAACCCTGCGACCGACCCCATGGGCTACAACCATGTCGTCGGGAAGCTTTACTGTGGTCGGGATTATGCCGAACTTCAGTTCAAGATCCGGGATAGGGCTTTCCGGAAAACGGATCCCAAAGTGGTTCGTATAGAATACGGTGAGGTCGAATCCGTTGATTACAGTCACGGGTGGTTTCGACCGGCGGTGCTGGTCTTTGAGACGCGGTCACCGGAGAAACTGAGCGAATTCCCGGGAGTCCATGTAGGGCGGGTCGAATTGCAGGTTATCAGCGGTTCCCGGGGGCACGCTAAGAAAGTGGAGGCACTGATTCGATTTAAGCAATCCGAAGCGTTTCTAGCAGAAGCGGAAGATCGACTCGAAGGGAAAAGATCTGAAACATGAAGATGGATCGCGTTGCGGGTGGATTCAGGAAGAAGCGGAGTTGGGGAGCCTGGATAGGGTATCTTGCTTTTCTCGTTCTCTATACCTGGGCCTATATGTTTCTCGGGTCAGTCGTTGTCTTAAAGCACAATACGGATCGAAATACGAAGCAGCAATCTGACTATATTGACGCGGTCTATCAGTCGGCCTCGATTTCGTCCGGCTCTCTGGAGGAGGTTCCCTCGATCACTGCTGAGCTGTCAGGGGCGTTTCCCCAACTGACTGATGGTATCATCGGTCCGCTTTTTCCCTGGTTACTGGATGGTTATGCAGGGCTTCCCCCTGAGCAGCTTTTCGAAAAGGGGAAGTGGTTCAATCTGACCTTATCCTGCGTTTTGCTGGTCATTTTCGGACTGGCTGCAGCACGGGCTTTCTCGTTCATCGGATCGGCCGCGATTATTCTCATGGGCGGCTTCGGGGTCATTCTGGAGCGATCTGCCTACTTCAGCCCCGATGCCTTGTTTTACCTTCTCTTCGTGCTCGCCTGGCTCTGTGCTCTCAGTCTCATTCGGCAGAATTTACTCTGGTTGTATGGCGTTTTCGGGTTGCTTCTTGGATTGGGCTATCTCACGAAGCCTCTTGTCTGGCCTCTCGCGGCGTCGTTTGTCGCCGTTTCTCTGATTCGATCCTTCGTTGCCGCGTTGACTCGCAGAGAAGGCCGCCCCGTTGAAGATCTCTGGAGTCCGAGCAATCAACTGGTGGGTTTTGCGATGATGATTTCGGCTTTTATTCTGCTTTGCGGGCCCAGCCTCAGCTATTCAAATGCACGCTTCGGGAGTCCTTTCCACTCCTACCAGGACTACCAGATTTGGCTGGATTCCCCGGAAGAGGCTTTCCGTTTTCAATCCGTTCATCCGGGACGGGAGGAGCTGGCCCCCCTGACAATGGCACAGCGCCCCGGGTTGGTGAAATTTGTCCGGGAAAATGGCGTTGAGGAGCTTGTAACGCGGGCGTGGGCAGGAGCCCTTGAGCAGGTGAAATCCAGTGTTCTCGGGAGAAAAGGATGGATTTTGAGCTATGGTTTTTTTGTCTTTCTCGTCGTCGCGATGATACACCGGTGGACGATGATCCGGCAGAGAGAAGAGGTGTGGCGTGTTCGGGGGACGAGTGCGCGGTGGATGCTTCTGTTTACCTTGATCGCCGTGTTCAGTGCCTTGTTTTACAGCGGAGTTGGAAATTCGATTTTCCCGGGAAGTTCGATTACAACGGCTCTGTTTCTTCCGGTTCTCCTTTCGTTTATCTGGATTGCCGAGCGCTATCGACGTCAGTTGCAGCGGTCGAATCGTGCCACGCTCGTGAACTGGGTTTACGGCGGGCTTATGGCAATCCCCATTGTGTGGATCACCTCGCTCATTGTGATTTCCATTAAGAAAGCCGGCATCTAGCGCCTCGATCTTAGAGAGTGTCCTGAATTCGCCGAACGAGGACTTTGACTTTCTTCGCGGCCCAGACCTGGTTGAAGGTCACCTCCGGATCATCACCGGCGGTAAAAAAATCGACCGTCCCGATGCCGATAACACCGAGGAGCCCGCGACAGGAGACATTGATCGCCCGAATATCCTGAATGCGTATTTCGTTGGAACTTCGCGTGATGAGCCCCCGCGTGACCTCGATGCGCTTCGGGGTGATGTGGTAGTCGCTCGTGAAACGGATTACGCTCAGATTGATGAGCGCCAGGATTCCCGCGAGAAACCCGGAAAGAGTGAGCCAGGGATTCATCGAGTAAACCCAGACGCCCCCGGCAAAGCCGACCATGATAGCGAGGATGGAACCGGGGGAATTCAAGATCGAGGGGTGACCTGCGTAGAGGATGGTCGAAGGGGAGTTCAGGGGGTGGCCTCTTGAGTTGTTCTCCTCCTCGAGAACTTCCTCTTCCTCCTCTTCGTAGAGAGCTTCCTCTTCAAAATCTTCCAATGCCTCTTTCTCTTCCGGTTTTTCCCAGTCGAGAATCTCTCTCAAGCGTTCGCATTCGTTGGCCCCGCTTCTGAGGCAGACATCATCGTAGGAGAAAAAACCTTCATCAAGGCCTTCGAGTAATTCATCGATAAGATACGGTCCCAGTCTTTCGTCTCCTTTGAGGACGAAAATTTCATCTTCGACTGGATAGCCCGAATCCATCAGGAAGGGGAGGTGTCACGCTTCGGAATGTCCGGAATGAGATCTTCGCGTTGCATCAATTTGCCGATATCGAGAGCTGCTAATTCCGGCCCTTCTGCCTTCAGGATAATCGATTCAAGCGGGGCAATCCGGTCCATTTCGCCCACGGTGTTGTGAACAAGTCCCTGTATGATTTTGAGATCACCCTGGGGGGTGGGGAAAAGGTTTGTGGCGCGGAATCCCAGACGTCCTGTCTCCCAGTCCATTTCGAAATTACCCACTGTGAGAGTGCGGTTTACTCTCATCGCCAGTTCGCAAAGCCGGTCCCGGTGGAGGGGATTCGATGCCCCGTTCGGGGATTCGGAAACCACGGATACGGCTGCGAGAGGTTCGAAAGCCTGAAGGTGGAGTTCCACTCGTGTGTGGTGCGCTTCAAAGCCTGCGCGGATCACCTCGCGACCGTCCACTTCTGTAAATGCCCAACCCGCCTCGCGAAAGGCCTGGAGGATTGTCGAATAAAGTTCAGAGTTCACCATAGAGTTATATCTATTGAGGCGAGGACGCCGCGATGCGCAACTTTTCTTTCCGTTCGCGTTCCGAATCCATGAGAAGTCCGAGCGTTAGAACCAGTGCTAACAATATAGCAGAACCGATTGCGCCTGATACCGCCGCGACGATTCCATTCACCATCGGAAGGAGGAATATGACGATAAAAACGAGCGCAGACGACGGCGGGTCGACGGGATTCTCGGCTACTTTCAACCGGGCCCGCCCAATCTGGAGGGAGTAGACGACGATGACGGCAATTGAGAGAACCGAGGTGAAAAAGAGAAAGATCCCGGAAGCGACGATCCCGGTCACTGCCGCCATACTGACCGAACTCGAAAGCATCATAGAGACGACCCCGAGGGCAATGATGAGAAAAACGCGTCCTGCCGTGCTTTGAAACCCCGAGGCACCGATGACAATGGAGCTGAATACACCATTGCTGACGAGGATGCCGACGATAATTCCGAGAGTGGTGAAAAGCTCGACTCCACCGAGGAAGTAACGAATGAGAACGTAGGGGAGCAGGGAAAAGAGAAGCAACGCGCTGAGCGCCATCTCCACATAGAGCTTTCCCCTGACAATTTGCCACCGTTTCAGATTAGACGTCAAAAGCAGCTCGATGTTTCTCGTATTGCCAACCTCAGGGGTGAGGGCTTTGAACATTGAAAGCGGGAGTATGATCGAGAAGACAAACCAGATCGTTCCGATAAAGAGAAACGAAAATGTCGACCCGACTCCGACGGTTCCGAGGAACTGGGTAATGGCCCATTCCGCCAGCGAGGCGATTAGAGCGATGACATGCGTGATGACAAAGGTCCAGACGAAGAAATCACTTCTCAAGCCCCGGCGCAGATCGCGCACAAACACAGGGCTGAATCGATCCGAAAAATCCTTCGTCGCCGCGGCTTTTTCGAGCAGCCCTGAGTAGGATACAGGACTTTCCGATTTCATTCGGCGCTTCCCACCGGCGTTAACAGCACTTCTTTGATGTCCATGATCCCTTTAGCCGCCTGGCTCTGGGGGAGAATCGCAATTTTCTGTTCACCGACGATGTCAAAGTCCACCGTTCCCAGTTCGATCGTTTTCCATTCCTGAAACCCGCCGGTGTCTTCGACCGTGAAATTGAATTTCTTATCGTTTGCGAGCAGGGCGATTTCGCTGCCTTCATTTCCGCCGCCGCAGCCATAGGTCACTGAAACCTTGAATTTCCCGGGATCGCTCACTCCGAACTTCCACTCCGCCCAGTCTTCCGGATGGATCCAGTAGCCGAGGCAGTCTTTCTCCGGCTTTGTTTCGTAGCGCATCATCTCCGCATAAGTCGTCGCTGACTTTGCGTCGAGATGAATCATCCCGTCGATTGACTGTCCCATAGGCTCACTTTCCGGAGCCGGAATGAATTGGATTCCCTTCACTTGAAACGCGGGAACATTGGATTGATCTCCCGTGAGAAGAAAAACCGGATAATCCCCCTTTTTAGGGAAGTGAGCGGTTCCGAGGATCATTGGCTCGTCGTTGCTCAGACTGTTGGTTCTCGCCGCGTAGCTTTTCAAAGTCGCGATGTCGCCGATCTTTACCTGCACTCCGAGTTTGGGGCGGGAGGAATCGTATTTCAGCCCAACGTAATAATTGCCTTCGCGTGGCGCGTTGGCGGTCCAGTGCCAGTTGCCGAAATGGCTTCCCGGCTGGTACTGTCCCTCTTTAGCGTCGAGGTAAAAACTGCCCCTTTCCCGGTCCACTTCGATCGAATAATCGGGGACTTCCTTTTGCGTTGCGAGATCGCCAAAAGGATCCGGGGGGACGTTGGTTGTGCCTGCCTCCTCCGCGGAAGAGAGTGAGAGACTCAGGGTCGATACACTCAGTGTCAGGACTGCAGGTAGGGTGAGGGCGCGTTTCATCGGCGTGAGTCTATCGGAACGTGAACGGCACCGCAACCTCAGAAAACCGTGATGAAGCGCGATTGCGGCTCGCTGATATCGGGATCACCGGCTAGCATTTCTGTGCTATGAAGACTTCGTATTTGCTCACATTGATTGTGTCCATCTGCCTTGGTTCCGCGTTGCTGCCGGCAGCGGAAACAGCCCGTCCGAATATCATTCTGATGATGGCTGACGATATGGGGTGGTCGGATATCGGATGTTTTGGCGGTGAGATAGCGACACCTAACATCGATCGAATCGCAGGGGAGGGCATGCGCTTCACCCGTTTTTACAACAACGCGAAGTGTACCACGACCCGGGCGAGTTTGTTGACCGGAATTTATCCGCGAAACGGGGGGAAGGGCATCGAGCTGCTCAACGCCAATATGATTACCCTCGGTGAGGCGCTGGGAGATGCCGGTTACGAAACGGGAATGAGCGGGAAATGGCACAATGGCAGCAAAGCACCTCATCGGCCCTTTGATCGGGGGTTTCAGAAAAGCTACGGACTCTGGGACGGGTGCAGCAATTTTTTCAATCCCAACCTTCCCGACCCCGAATTTAAAGGGGGGAAGACACGATTTTTCGGAGAAGATGACAGGCGGATCACTGAGTTTCCCGAAGGCTTCTACACCACGGAAGCCTTTACCGATCACGCCATCGCCACGATCAAGGCGCAGGTGAAATCCGGTAAACCGTTTTTCCATTACCTCGCCTACACCGCTCCTCATTACCCCCTGCATGCAAAGCCGGAGGATATTGCCAAATACAAAGGGCGCTACGACGCCGGTTGGGATGCGCTTCGGGAGGAGCGGCGCAAACGTCAGATTGAAATGGGAATCATCGATCCGGCCCATTATCCGGAAACGGGGCCCAATCCTGACAATATCCCCTGGGAGGAAATTCCTGCAGAAGAGCGAGCCTGGGAATCCAGCCGGATGGAGGTCTATGCCGCCATGGTCGATAACATGGATCAAAACATCGGGAGATTGCTCAAGGCGCTGGAAGAACTCGGGGTAGATGAGAACACGGTGATCCTCTTTCTTTCGGACAATGGAGGCTGTCCTGAGCAGCCCGGAGGCCGGCAGACAGACAAAAAGGTGGGGCCGGCCGATCACTACGCCCATTGCGGACCCCATTGGGCCTACGCTCAGAATACCCCTTTGCAACGCTATAAATCAACGACCCACGAAGGGGGTGTCGCGACGCCCATGGTGGTGCGTTGGCCGGAGGGCATCAAGGCGGGAAGTGTCTCGGATCAGGTCGGTCACATCATTGATTTCATGCCCACCTTTCTCGACCTCGCAGGTGCGGAATACCCTCAGTCGAGAAAAGGTGAGGCAATCATACAGGAGGAGGGCATCTCCCTTTTGCCTGTTTTGAGCGGAACCGGGGAAGCGATCAAACGACCTGCACCGTTATTCTGGAACTGGGCAAAAAATCGCGCGATTCTCGAAGGAAACTGGAAGCTGGTCTGGGAAGCGAAAGGCAAAAAGGAGTGGGAGCTATACAATCTCAATCTCGACAGGAGCGAAACCCGCGACGTCTCAGCCGAGCACGTCTCGAAAGTCACCCAGATGAGGGAAAAATGGGAAGCCTGGGCCGCCCTGACCGGAGTGAAGTATTGAGTGATTTCAGATTCTTAATTGCTTCGGCAAGATGCACTTGAGCACTTCCGCTCTCGGTGTAGCTTTCCGCGTTCTCAACGTCCCCGTAGTTCAACGGATAGAACAAGGGTTTCCTAAACCTTAGATACAGGTTCGATTCCTGTCGGGGATATTGTTTCTCAGGACCATATCTGCGTAGCGATTCGCAATATTCGGAGAGAAGAAAGCGACTTTTTCCGGCAGAGTGGGGGATGATCCATTCCGTGCGCTACTTTTCTCTCTTCGCGTCTGCGATGCTTCTGTCAGTGAGTGCCTGCAAGCAGGAGGTGGTAACGGAAGCGGAGCCTTATCCATCCTGGCCGAGCAAGGTTCCGGATGGGAAAATAGACTTCGAAAAAAACGTCCGTCCTATTCTGATCATTAATTGTCTGGAGTGCCACAACAGTGAAAGCGCTCCGCAAAATGGAAATTTGAATCTGGAGACCCGCGAGTTGGCTCTCACCACAGGAGTTCATCCCCCGGTGATCGTACCGGGGAGCCCTGACGACAGTCTGCTCATCAAGGTTCTCACGATTGACGGGGCCCACTTCGGTTCGATGCCTCCGGCCCCGGATAAAATCTGGGGAGTGCGGATGGAGATCCTGCGCCGGTGGATTGAAGAAGGGGCGAAGTGGCCGAAATCGGTTCGACTCGTTCACCCACGGGATTTGAAGGAGTGGTGAAGAAGTTGTAGCGGGCCCCGTGTGAAACTCTGATTTTGAGGTCGTTATGAGGCGGAATGAAACAGGGTTGACTGGACGACCTAACCCTGTTGAATGGGCATCGCCTGGCGGCATTCCTCCTTACGGCGGAGTGGAGTCGGTTTCGGTTGGGCCTCCGAAGAGGCGCCACATCATGAGACCGCGGTTCAGGTGAAAGACCTTTTTGAACCCGGCGTCGACGAATGCTCCAACGGCACGACGGCTGCGATAGCCGCCGTCACAATAAATTAGAATCGGTTTGTCAGGATCAAGGCAGTCCAGATTCGCTGTATCAAGTGAATCGTCGACGTAGGGGGCGCTGAGTGCCCGGGGAAGTCTTCGTTCTTTGAAAGAACCGTAAGGTCTCACATCCACGGCGACGATTTCGTCGTGGTGCTCAAAAAGGCTGAGAGCGCGGAGTGTCGAAAGGTTTTTGACTTCCTTCTGTGGCGATCGCCGCGCGAAGAGTGCGAGATCCCAAATCTCCTCTACAAAGAACCAGATGGCTGCAATGAGAAGAAAGACGATGATGGTAAGAAGAAAACTCTCGGTAATCATTGCGTTTTGTTAGTGGGATAGAAAGAGAGGTTTGGTTCCTTTTTGGATGAGATTTTTAGCAAAGCTGCCGACGAAGAAATCTTTGATCGCCCGCCTCGAATGGATTCCGGCAACAACGAGGTCAAAGGACTCGATGAAATCAGGGCTGAGACTGGTTTCGATTGGCTGGAGCTCCTCTCGAGTTGTTACCTTTTTGAGGCCGTGGGCTCCGAGGAATTCTGTTGCTTCGGTGAGCAGGAAGTCAGCTTCCTCTTTGGGTTTGCCTGCGACGAAAATGGTGATCTCAAAATCGAAAGGCTGTGCGAATTTTGAAAAGTCCTGAAGCGCCCTGGCTGAAGCAAGACTGCCATCGAAGGTGATGAGGGTCCGATTGAAATTCGCGAGGCCGCTTGCGGGAACCGCGATGACCGGTGTGATCGTCTGATCGAGGATCTCTTCGAGACTTTGGCCGTTGTCCTCATCTTCTCCCCGGGTTTCGAAGTGGAAAAAGGTTTCCAGCCCAATCACGATGAGATCGTAGAATATTGAGGACGCCAATAGTTTCTTTACGGGAAGGCCTTCCCATTTGGTCTCGAAGTGTTTCACTCCCTCCTCCTCGCAGGTGGCGGCGAAACGGGCCAGACAGTCCTCCAGGATGTGACCGGCGTGCTGCTTTTTCTTTTGCACCGCTTCAAGCATCATCGGGTAGTAGGGGCCCACTTTCGGCACCAGGCTGGAGGTGATTTCGCTGGAGTCGAGAACAGCGACACCGCCGACTTCAGCGCCGTGTTCCTTCGCGATACGACAGGCTGTTTTTGTGGCCGCGTCGGCATACATCGACGGGTCGAGTGGCACCAGTATTCGTTTGATCGGCTTTTCCATGGAGACAGTTTCGACATGAATTGGATCGGGCGCTCTTCTTCCATTGTTGAATCGGGCGCACGGATTGTTTGGGTTGGATGCCGCGTTTTCGGGAGGTTCACAAGGGATGCGTGGTTCCGGACAAATTTGGAAGAGTGAATTGGTTGAAATCCTTATACTCTGGGAGGATGGACACACACTCGATTCAAAAAATACTGGTAGCGGTCGACTTTGCTGACGAAGCCGAAGATATCCTTAAAATTGCGGGGGAAATGGGAAATGGGTTGTCCGCGGAGCTTCATCTCGTTCATATTTTTCAACCGGATCTTGATCTGACCTACGATTTGATGATGTATCCGGTGCTCATCCCCGGTGAGACTCTAGCTGAACACGAAGCGCTTCTTCAGGCGGAGCGGACTCAACTTCGCGGGCAGGCTGATACGCTTCGGCAGGCGGGGGCGAAAACGTTCGGATACATGAAGCCGATTGAGAAAGACATCGCCGGATCGATTATCGATTTTGCGGAGGAGATTCAGGCTGACATGATACTAATGGGCACGAGTCATCCGGGCAGAGTCGAGGAGTTCTTCCTTGGAAGCGTCGCTAAGACGGTCCTGAAAAGGAGCCTCATTCCGGTGCTGATCGTTCCCCGCAGTGCAAATGGGAAGTGAGTCATCGGAACGGGGGCATGGCTGACTCCGGTGACGGATGTAATAAGGCTTTTGTCCGGCGGATTGGAGTGATCGTAAGGATGTTCCGAAATTCTTTTCCGATTGAGTTCATTATAACTATTTCTTCAAGCGGTGATTGTGGTTCCGGTAATGCGGCAAAACAGCTTCTGTTATACGGACATTGTCCCACACTGATGTTGCGGGAATTTGAAATTCTTCATAGTTTCTCTCAAGCCGACGTCATAGCGTTACATTAGTTTTCATGCTGTCTTCCTCCCCAGATTCAACCACTCCGAGCTCCTCCCAAAATCCGGAAGACTGGTCCCGGATGATTGTCGAATCGGCGCCGAACGGCATTATCGTCATGGAGAAGGGCGGTCAGATTGTTCTCAGCAATGAAAAGGCACGGTTACTCTTCGGTTATTCCGCGAGTGAGTTTGTGGAGTTGAAAGTCGAGGATCTCATTCCGGAGCGTAATCGGAAACTCCATGTGGAAGAGCGGGCGGGCTATCATAAAAATCCGAAGGGACGGGCGATGGGAGACGGAAGGGACCTGTGGGCGCTTCGAAAAGACGGCTCAGAATTTCCAGTGGAGATTGGCCTGACACCGCTTTCTGTGCCGGGGAAGGAGCTGGTTCTTTCCTCCGTCATTGATATTACGGCTCGAAAGGAGGCGGAGCGGCTCTTGCAGGACTATGCTGATGAGCTGAAGTTTCGCGCGGAGATTTTAAACAACGTTCACGATGCTGTTTTCTACTTCGATGGTCACGGGATGATCCAGGAATGGAATGAGGGAGCGAATCGGCTTTTTGGATACGCTCTAGCTGAAATCAAAGGAGAGCACATCAGTTTGATATGTGTTCATGGCGGTCGAAAGCCTTTCTCGAAAATTGAAAACAGGATTCGGAAGGAGGGCGTCGTCGAGGAGATCATCCACTGTAGGGACAAGAATGATCGTGAGGTGTTTGTTAGAGCTACTGTCAAAATTATGAATCGCGATGGTGAATTCGGCTATCTCGTTTGTGCCAGTGATATTACGGAGCGGAGGAAGCTGGAGGCGGAGCTGCTAAAGGTTGCCGAGGAGCAGCAACGTAAAATCGGGCAGGATATTCATGATGACCTCTGTTCCCAGCTTTCCGGAATCGGCTGCTTGACGAAGGTGTTGGAAAATCAGTTGGCAGAGGACCATCGGAGGGAGACTGATATGATGAGGGATATCAGCGAGATGGTGGCCAATGCGGGTGCAACAGCGCGACAGATCGCGCACGGGCTTGTTCCTTCCGTGCTCGAAAATCAAGGCCTCGTTGACGCTCTCGCTGAACTGATTGCGATGAATCGGAAATCATACGGGATTGATATTCAGCTATCTATCTCAGACAGAACGGCAATCAATGGAATCGAGTCCGAAACGGCTGTTCAGGTATATCGCATCGCTCAGGAGGCTATCTCCAATGCAAACCGGCACAGCGATGCCGAGTCGATTTCTGTGTCGGCATCAATCAAAAACCGTCGCTTCGAACTGGCGATTCGAGATGATGGTAGAGGGATGTCTGAGGATCTTGTTTCAATGGGCCTGGGGTTGGCGACGATGCGGCGACGAGCGAACTTGATTCACGCCGCCTTTGATATTCATGCAAGTCCCGGCGAGGGGACTGTAATCAGCTGCTCCGTTCCACTTTCAACAAAATGAGCGATATCGCCGCTACTATATTCATCATCGATGATCATCCTGTAATGAGGATGGGACTCACCTGTCTGATCAATTCCGCCGAAGGGATGCGGGTTATTGGTGAAGCGGGATCTGCCGGTGAAGCGCTCGGGAAACTTGATGAAATCGATCCGCCCGATTTGATTCTCGTCGATGTCTCCCTGCCGGATCAGAACGGGCTCGAGTTGCTCAAGGAATTGAAACTGCTGTGCCCTGATTCGTATGCCCTCGTGATTTCCTCGCATGATGAAGAGGTGTATGCGGAACGAGTCCTGCGGGCGGGGGGGAGAGGCTATATCACCAAGGATCGAGCCCCGGAAAAGCTGGTTGAGGCGGTAAGGCAGGTGCTCAGTGGGGGCATCTTTCTGAGCCAGGCGATGACAGCAAAGATGATGGAGGTTTTTGCCGGCGGGGAGGCGACGGGGTCTTCGGTTTCTTCACTGACAGACCGGGAGCTGGAGGTATACAGGCTCATCGGTGAAGGCGATATTTCACGGGAAATTGCTGCAAAGTTAGGGGTTAGTGTCAGGACGATTGACGCGCACCGGACACATATTAAAGATAAGTTGGGTCTGCGGGATGCGGCTGAACTTTCCTATCGGGCGATTCGCTGGGTGGAGTCACAAAGCTGAAGAGGCCGGCAGGATATCACCGGACTTTACCAAAATATGCGGTGCAGGAGCGCGTTCTGCGCGCGATGGTTGGGGAACCCTTCAGTCTCATGACAACTCCACATAAATTTCAAACGGCTGCGGCGCTTGTCATTGGTGCAGTCGGGGTAATCTTCGTTTGGTTGAACCGGGATTTTGTGGAGGTTGACTTTCTTTTCGGGACGTTCTCGGTGAGTCGGGCGTGGCTGGTTATTGGATTCTTCGCGGCTGGATTGCTCGTCGGGTGGTTCTCTCATTCTCTGGTTATCCATATCAACCGATCCCGCAAAGTGAAAGGGGCCGCTGCCCAATTACGATCCGATCATGACGAATCACCAGGGGAACGCTGAAGATGCGACATGTGGCTTCCAGAAAAGAGTTGAACCGGGTCCTTGCCTTTAGTGGATCATATTTAGCCGTCGCCGGGATACTGGTTCTCCGTTTCAGAAACTACGAGTTTCTTCTCTACCTCCTTGTCATGACCGTGATCATTATTGCGGTCCTAGGAGTGTATCGGCGCGCGGGGTTGAGCCAGCCTCTCCTGTGGGGATTCAGTATATGGGGGCTTCTCCACATGATCGGTGGTCTCTGTCCGGTTCCTGATGGATGGCACGCGGTGGATACGAGCGCTGTTGTCTACAACTGGCGCATCATTCCCGGATATTTAAAATATGATCAGGTGATTCACGGGTACGGGTGCGGTTTGACGACGTGGCTGTGCTGGCAGGCTCTCGCGGCGAGAACGAGAGGGCACGATGGTCACAGGATCGGCCCGACGCTCGGGATGCTGTCGATTTGTGCAACTGCAGGAATGGGATTCGGCGCATTGAATGAGGTCATAGAATTTTTTGCTTCGATGCTGATACCGCATACCAATGTCGGTGATTATGAAAACACAGGGTGGGATCTCGTCGCGAATCTGGTGGGATCGATTGTCGCAGCATTCTGGATTCGCTTGATGTGGGATTCCTACAATACTGATCGGAGCTCATATCATCGTGACGGTTAATCACCTTTCGAGGGGGAGGCTTCAATGGGAAATGCAACCGGTCCGGGCCGCAACCGGTGAGCAAGTGACGCGTTGAGTTGCGCAAGGATTGCGCGGCAGTTCACCGGCTCTGGTCCAGAATTGTGGCATGATCTCAATTCATGATTTTTCTAAATGGATATTCGTCGCTTTCGCCTTCGCGTCGTCAGGTGTGCTTGTTGCGGCAGAGGGGGAGAGCCCGAAAAAGCCGTCGAAACCGGAGGGGTTTCGATTCAAAGGCGGTGATCCCCAATTCGGCCAAAAGGCATTCGTTCGGCTGAACTGTATCGAGTGTCATTCGGTCAAAGGGGTGAATATTGAGAGGCCTCCTCAGGAAAGAGTGATTGACCTGCCACTCGCGGTTGAGAGGCGTTTTGTGAAACGCTACGAGGACATTGTTCTGGCGATTACCAATCCCCGCCACGTCATCAATGAGCAGTATCGGGCTATTTTGAAAGACTCCGATCTTCAGGGAGGAATAGAACCTCTCATGCCCGATTTAACAGATCAGATGAGCGTTGCCCAGTTGATGGATTTGACCGCATTTCTTCACCGGGCCTATAGCCGTGAGCTGGCCGGGTACGGTGGCGCTGCGGACTGAAGACGTTCCGGCGATGCGGAGAGTCGCCCTTTTTATGAGTCCCATTCTATGCCGTTCGCTTCGAGGGCTTTCTCGGCGCGGGCCAGGCGCTCGTTCAATTCGATCCAGCGGCGGATGAAGTGAAAACTGAGATGCTGGCTGCGGTGAAGGTGATCAATTTCGCGACAGCGGTGAATCGACTCGGCGGTGAATACAGGCTGACCGTCGAGACTGTCGGCTTCTGAAGGGAGTATCCCGATTCGCTCAAATTCGAGGATTAGATCTTCGTGAACGCCTGATGCCTCGCTCAGTTGTTCCGGTCCGATTCGGACCTGTCGATTGTAGATTTGGAGGGTTCTGACATGTCTCATCTTCTTTCGCTTTCTATCGTTGTGTAATTCAGGCGGGGGAGTGATTAATCGTCCTCTTTGTGCGCGGCGATGCGTTTCCTGATGTACTTCCTGGCCTCTTGAATTTCGGTCAGGGTCATGTCCGCGAGGTCGTCCAACCACTTGTTTGATTTTTTAACGGTGTCTTCCACTTCATGCTTCGTGAGCATAATGCCTGCGCCGAGGCTCAGCGCGGCCGACTCGAGTTTCAGACGGAAGGTTTTTGATCGGTCCTTGAATGAGTCGTGGAGGGTTTGAGCTTCAGCCTGCCCCTTGTTTTCGAGTTCTTTGAGGTCTTCCTCGATATCGTCCAACGCCTCGACGATTTTGTTCCGTTGGGCGCAGTAGCTGTCATGGCTTTCCATTTTTCCGAGTGCGAGTTGCAGTCTGAGATGGTCCAGCTTTCCCTGAAGACGTTTTGTCGCGTCGCTAACGGGGGAACTGAATTTTGAAATCTCTCGTTTCATCTCATCGACGAAATGAGAAAAGTCTGACTTCTTCTCTTCCAGATAGATTTCTGCGTCGGCTTTGCCGAGAGCCAACTGAACTTTCATCTCGTCGAGTTCCTGTTTAAGCGCGTGTTTTTCCGATTCGAATTTTTCTTTCATAGGTGATGGTGGTTCAGCATCGAAGGGGCGAGTTTTCTACCGGCTTCCTCCGAAGATGCGGTCGGGAAAATCAGTTAAGAGGGAACGGATTGGTCCTGGAACGAAAGGTTTGGAGTCGCAACGATTGCCTGCTTCGATGAGGTCGAGCATGGCTTCGAGCTCGGTGATCTCATGGTTTTCCTCCACCGCTTTAAGGAAGGCCTCCGCTCCGACCTTGCAGGTAGCGCTCTTTCCGCAGGATTCCCGGATCATAAACTCTGTGAAATGAACGAGCAGATCACGAAAATTCGTGTCTTCCGGAATCGCGATAAAACCACCGTGTCCAAGGTGGATTCCGTGACGATCAAGGACATCGTAGCAGATCGGATAATCGAGGTCTTCGGGTCTGAGAATCGTGCCCATTTCCCCTCCGATAAGAACTCCGGCGAGTGGTTCGCCATTGCGTCCACCTCCTCCGATTTCCTCGATCACCTCCCGGAAGGTAATGCCGAATTCAACCTCGATCAGACCCGGATTTTGGAATCCGTGGTTGAGGCAGATTGCTTTTGTTCCGCTGGTGGCATGAGTGCCGTAGAATGAGTAGGCGTCGCCACCTTTCAGTGCGATAAAGGGAATGTTAGTGAGCGTTTCGATGTTGTTCACCACGGTCGGTTTACCGTGGAGCCCCGCCTCTTCGCTCCTGCATCGCCGGGGAGGCAGCCTGTTGGGAAGTCCTTCGAGGGAAGCGATGAGCGCGCTTTCCTCCCCGGAGGTATAGCTGCCCTTCCCGATGAAAACGCGTATGTCAAAACTGAACCCGGAGCCGAAAATGTCTTCTCCGAGGAAGCTTTCCCGGCGGGCTTCGGCAATTGCCCCGTGCATTATTTCAACTGCGCGGGGGTACTCGGAGCGAATGTAGATGATGCCTTCGCCCGCTCCGATGGCGTAGCCGCAGAGAATCATTCCCTCAATGATCGTATGCGGATCCTGTTCCATGAGAACCCGATCAACAAATGAGCCGGGGTCTCCCTCGTCGCCGTTGGCAATCACATATTTCTGATCGGAGTCGGACGCTGCGGCGGTTCTCCATTTTGTCCCCGTGGATGATTCCGCCACGCCCGAGCCCCGCTCGCCTGATCTCTCAACTTCTTCAATGAGGTGGATGGGTGCAAATTTGAGGGCGCGGATCAATCCAGTGTAGACGCCTGATTCGACCGCTTTTTGAATCCCGTGAATTGGCCCGTCAAGAATGCGGCGTGTAATGATCGCCTCGGGTGCAAAATTGCGGATGTTCGCAGGCGTGTGCTCACGCAATTGATCGAAGGGGATCATCGAAACCGGTGACCGGTCACAGAATCCCAGGCAGTAAACTTTTTCGCAGTCATGGCCGTAGCGATGGAGCATGGCCTCGATCGCCTTCGCTCCTCCGATGCGGCACGAGGTTCCGTCACAGACCTGAACGACATCGTCCTTTCTGTTCCTCCAGTCATTGTCAGTATAGTAACTTCCCGCATCCTGCAGGGGTGCGACGGGGAACCCGGTTTCATGAGCCAGACTCTCCAACTCTTCGAGGCCCATTGCGAGCGCGCCGGTGTTCCTGTTGTTCCCGGCTTTGGTTGTTTTCCGGGGCGGAGAGGGGTCTTTCATACCTTCACTTTCGCAGATTTCTGAATCGTCGCTCATCGTGCCTTGACGAAAGATGCTCACCAATTGCCCTTTTCTGAGACTTCTCTGCGAGCGGCGTACGTATTTTTCGTACGCTCCGTTTCTGTCTTCACTTAGCAGCGTTTCAGAATCGGAACGAATATCCAAATGGGCTCACGGCGGTAAGATATTGCCACCTTCGACCGTGAAGGCGTTCCGACATGAAACGAGATACAAACACCCCCTCTGTAGAGAACCGGATCTTTCGAAAACTGAGTAACGCGGCTCTTTTTGCTATCTATCGAAAGGCGTTCATTGATGCCACGGGAATGGGGCTGAGATTGGTCCCGTTCGATGAAGTTTCCGCCTTGTCTGCGTCGGAGTTTCGAAACCCATTTTGCTCGAAGTTGCATCTCTCGAAGAGTGCTTGCCGTCTCTGTGATAAATCGTGTCAGAATCTCTATCGGTCAGCTGAGACTGAAGCGAAGACGATCTCGTGCTTTGCAAATCTACGGGAGACTGCCATTCCAATTCGCGCCGGGGGACAGACGGTCGCGCTTCTCGTGACCGGTCAAGTTTCGACGACGCTCCCGTCAGAAGTTGGATTCGAATCCATCGGCAGCGACCTGAAGAAGAGCGGCGCGACAGACTCCGAGATAGCAGACCTCAAAAAGGCCTGGATGGAGACGCGCAGTCTGCCCGTCGAGCAGTATGAAGGAATTATTACCTTGCTTGCCGCCTTTGCGATTCAGCTTTCAGAACATCTTAATCGCCTGCTCGTTGAGGAAAGTCACGCTGAGCCGGATGTGGTGATCAAGGCAAAGCAGTATATCAATGTTAATCTCGAGGACAAAGTTGCGCTCGAGGAAGTGTCGCAACATGTGGGCGTGAGCACTTTCTACTTTTGTAAGGTTTTCAAACAGTCGACGGGAATGACGCTGACAGAGTATGTCAACCGACGGCGGGTTGAGCGCGCCAAACGGAAACTGCTCAATCCACAGGCCCGTGTCACCGAGGTTGCCTTCGATGTCGGCTATCAGTCGCTTTCCCAGTTCAATCGCAGCTTTCTGCGATACGTAGGGCTTTCGCCGAGCCGGTTCCGTGAGAGCCAGGCCGCCGAACGCAACATTCAACGTCTCGAAGTCGCGTGAGAAATCGACAACTCAAACTTGTTCGGCTCGATGTCAATCAGGAGGAGATTGATGAAATGTATGACCGCTTTGATTCGGGGATGGCGGACAGCACCACGGCCAATGCCGTCTGTCTCGCGTTGCGGAAAATAATTCGTCCGGAGTATCATCCTCAGATCGAATACGCCTCGAGGCACCATGCCTGTCGGTTGAAAGTAGGGTCGGAGAAATATTCCCTGCCCATGCCCGTCTTCTGGTGGCTTCATAAATTGACCGTGGGCGGTGAGGTTTTGCCAACGTCATTCACGATAGTGCTGCCGGAGGAGATGTTTGAGGGGGAGCCTTTGATAAAAGGTGGACTCGCAACTGCGATCGCCGCGTAGTGGATTGCCGCGTCTGCTTCAGTGGGCTGCTTCTTTGATCTGACTTTCTTTCTGATGTGTCCATTCGAGAAGAGAATCTCCAATGATTCTAGCGGCGGTTTCGGGCGCGAGGTCATCGGTATTGAGTATGAGGTGGTATGAGATGGGGGAGTCGACGTTTGCCTTTGCATAGCGTTTTACGAATTTTGTCCGGCACTTGTCAGTTTCTTCAACGACTGCGGTCGCGCGCTCAATTGAGATTTTGTGGCGCGCGGCTGTGTGCGCGATCCGTTTCCGGGGAGATCCAACGAGGCGAACATGGAAGGTATACGGGAGGTCGGCGGTGACGAAGTTACCCGCTCTCCCGACGATGATCGCGTTGCCCATCCGGCAGAGGTTTCGAATCGTATCGGCTGAGTAGTTAAAGAGCGTCCACTCCGAAGGGTGCAGATTGAGAACCTGCTCGAGAGCTTCGGTGACGGGGAATTTGGTTTTCTCTGTGAGGAAAGGCGCAACCGACTGGGAGAGGTTGTGATCTTCGATGATTTTGCCAATCATCCCCTGATTGAAGAGGGCCCAGCCAAGTTCGGTCGAATCATCGACCTCGCTCAGGTGTTCGACAAGGGCGCTTCCAATCTCTTCTGTTCCCGAGCCACATTCCCGGGATATCGTGAGGGAGGGGCGCACCCGTTTGTCTCTTGAGTAAGTTTCTTCTGAAAGTCGAGTTCGTAGAAAATACTCCATGCGATCAAGTAAGAAGTCTCTCTTTTGCATAGTAAAATTCTATCGGAAGTCTCCCAGTGGTTCCCCGCCGGTCTTGTGATTCACTGCGCAGAAATTGATCGGTTTCGAGACCGTGGTGACAGATGAATACGCGATACTGCTGACTTCAGGTAGAAGACCGGAGCCAGTCTGATGCAGGCTTACTCATCCTCCGTTCATATTCAGGGTGATAGACTCAGCATTCAGTGGTCTCATCCGATCCTATGTTGTCCTTTTTGTTTGAGGGCGCTGAAAGGGGACTTCCATTGCATGATCGAGTGGCATAATTTGCGAGGACTTTGTTCTCGCGGTGTCGCCGGGAATTTTCATGAGCATTCCTTTCAACACAAATAGAGCCCAACGGCTATTGCGGGAAGGTTCCGCGTTCCCGCTGGGGGTTTCAAGGGATGGGGAGGGATTCAATTTTGCGATTTATTCGAAGCACGCCTATGCCGTGGAGCTGTTGTTCTTCCAGGATCATGATCTTTTTGAGCCGGTTTATCGCTACGACTTTGAAGTTGGCCTCAACAAATCGGGGCCGATCTGGCATTGCAGATTTTCTGACGCGGAGCTTTCCGGTGCGGAGTATTACGCGTATCGCATCGCCGGCCCCGAGCCCGGAGTGGGATATAACCGGCACGCATTCGATCCGGAAAAACTCCTTTTGGATCCGTACGCCACCTCGATATTTTTTCCGGATTCCTATGACAGGGAAGCCGCGAGAAGACCCGGATCGACGCTGGGGTGTGCTCCCTTGGCAGTGCTGCCCGACGACTGTGAGCGAGAGGGGAATGCCAGGCTGCGGCGGGGAAAGCGGTTAAATGAGCGGGAGCTGATTATTTACGAGTTGCACGTAGGCGGGTTTACCCGGAATCGAAACTCCGGGGTGGAGTCCTCTCTTCAGGGAACCTTTTCCGGTTTGGTTGAGAAGATCCCGTATCTGCTTGAACTTGGCATCACAGCAGTCGAGCTGATGCCGGTGTTTCAGTTTGATCCCGGCAGCGAAGATTACTGGGGGTATATGCCGGTGAGCTTTTTTGCTCCTCATCATGGTTACTCATCCCGCCCGGAGTCGTGTCGGCAACACGAGGAATTCTGCGAGATGGTGGCGGCGCTTCACGACGCGGGAATTGAAGTCATTCTCGACGTTGTCTACAATCACACTGCAGAGGGTGATGAAAACGGACCGGTCTTCAGCCTGAAAGGGATCGACAATTCGACCTATTATATGCTGTCGGGAAACGGAGCGCGCCCCTACGCGAATTTTTCCGGAACGGGCAACACGATTCACACTCGAAACCGGGCTGTTCGTCAGCTAATAATCGACAGCATCCGTTACTGGGCGGTGGATGCCGGAGTTGACGGTTTTCGTTTTGATCTTGCCTCTGTGTTTTCAAGGAATCCTGATGGCTCTGTCAGTCCTGACGAAGCCCCTATTTTCGGAGAGCTCGCCTCTCATCCTGAACTCGCCGATCTTCGACTCATAGCGGAACCGTGGGATGCTTCCGGATACAGTCAGTTGGGGCATCGCTTTCCGGGGACGCTTTGGCGACAATGGAACTCAGCCTATCGGGATACGCTGCAGCGTTTCGTCAGGGGGGATCGGGGGCTTGTCGGGGATCTCATGACAAGGTTGTATGGGAGTTCTGACTATTTTTCCGACGAGCGGGAGTACTCGTTCCATCCCTTTCAGAGTGTTAATTACTTTTCCTCACATGATGGATTCACTCTTTATGATCTCACTGCCTACAACGAAAAGAATAACTGGGCGAATGGTCACGGGAACCTGGACGGGGCTCCTGATGCGAGCTGGAATTGTGGCTGGGAAGGGGATCTCAATGTTCCCGGTGAGGTCGTGAAACTGAGGAGGAAGCAGGCAAAGAATTTCTTTTGTCTTCTCATGTTGTCGAATGGCACCCCGATGTTTCGCATGGGAGACGAGTTCTTGAATTCCCAGGGCGGAAACAGCAATCCCTACAATCAAAATAATGAAACGAGCTGGCTCGATTGGCGTCAGCTCGAGGAGAACGGGGATGTCTTCCGCTTCTTCCGCGAAATGATCTCCTTTCGGAAGACGCATCCCACGATCTCGCGGTCACGGTTCTGGAGAGAGGATATTCATTGGTATGGGGCATCGGGAGCTCCCGATTTGTCGGATGAATCTCAGCAGATTGCCTGGTATTTGGCGGGCGCAGCGGAGAACGATGACGATCTCTATGTCATGATCAATGCCGGAGAGAAGGCGGTTCCTTTTCATGTCGCGGAAGGTGATCCGGAGGAATGGGTTACCACAGTCGACACTTCGATTGAAAGTCCCGGTGACATCGTTCCGGCGGCTCAGGCAAAGCCATTAGTGAGCAGGATCTTTCGGGTTCAGGATCGATCTGTCGTCGTTCTCGTTCGGAGGCGGAAGGGTGACTAGTAGTCAGTTAGTGCCTTCGGGGGCAGTGCCGCCCGCAGGGCATTGAGCACTGCGAGGACGTCGATCACTTCCTGCAGGATTGCCCCGGAAACCGGACTGAGGTATCCCGCCGCGGCGAAGAGCATTCCGACAATGCTGAGTGCCATCCCGCCGACGGCGCTCTGGAGGGCAATGCGACGCATCCGTTTTCCGATGTGGAGGAGTTCGTCGAGCTTTCTCAGGGAGCTGTCCATGATCACCGCCCCGGCAGCTTCAGCGGTTACGTCGCTCCCTTTGCCGAAGGCGATTCCGACGGTTGCGGCCATCAAGGCCGGCGCATCGTTGATTCCGTCGCCGACATAAATGGTGTTTCTTGCCGCTGTTTTTTCGCGGACAATCGCGAGCTTTTCCTCGGGGCTTTTATCTCCCTCGACGTCTTTGATTCCGACGAGCTCAGCGAGATATTGGGCTTCAGTGTCGCGGTCCCCTGACAGAAGCATCACATTTTCAATTCCGTGCCGTTTCGCAAGGTGGTCAACGAATAGGGCGCTGTCCTCGCGGGGGACGTCGCGGAACCGGTAGGTGGCGGCATACTCACCATCGATCAAAACGACGCATTCGAGGTGGCCGACCTCGGAGGCGGGGAGCTGTTCGTAAAGGTGCGGATTGTCCCGGAGCTTTTTACGCCCCGTGATTTTCACCACTTTTCCCATCACCGTCGCGGTAAGTCCTTCGCCGGGATTTTCACTGATCTTCTCCACTTCGTGAATCGTATTGCCATTTTTCTTTGCCGCCGATTGGATGGCTTCGGAGAGGGGATGCTTTGAATACTGTTCCGCGCTGGTGGTGAGAGAAAGCACGGTGTCTTTATCAAAGTCGGGGGATACGAATTGATCGACCAGCTCGGGTCTCCCGTAAGTGAGTGTTCCGGTTTTGTCGAAGATCACTTCTCTGCACGTGTCGATAGCCTCGAGAATCGCGGGATCGCGAACGATGATGGCACGCTTCGCCGCGAGAGAGATCGAACCGATGATTGTGACTGGAATTCCGATAAGCAACGGGCAGGGCGTTGCAATCACGAGGACTGAGAGAAATCGAATCGGATCGCCACTTACGAGCCATGCGATTGCCGCGAGTGCGAGAGCGACCGGTGTGTAGATCGCGCCGAGTTTATCACCCAGTCTGCGCATGCGGGGGCGTTGCTGCTCGGATGTTTTCATCACCTCCATGATCTTGGCGTAGCGGGAATCAACAGCGCGTTTTTCGGCACGAATCGTGAGCGCTGATTCGCCATTGAGAGCTCCGGAGATAACCGCCGTTCCAGGTGATTTTGAAACCATGTAGGGCTCCCCGGTCAGGTAGGATTCATCCATGACGCTATGACCCTCGACCACGATACCGTCCACCGGGCAGATCTCGTGGGGGTAGATCAAAATCGAGTCACCGACCGCGATCTCATTGACTTCGACATCTTCGATTTCGCTCCCGTTCGCCGACTGACGGTGGGCGAGTGTAGGCATCCGGTTGGCAAGGGCCCGGAGAACTGAAGAGGCTCCGCGTATCGCATAGGCTTCAAGCGCTTCACCGCCGGACAGCATCAGGATGACGAGGGTTCCGGCGAGGTATTCTCCGAGGATCAGTGAAGTCACAATCGAGATGCCCGCGAGAAGATCAGATCCGAATTCGCGACGGAAAGCTTTTTTGACCAGATCGTAGACGAGGGGCACTCCGCCCAGTAGAAAGGTGATCCAGAGCGGGATCTGTGCAAAAGGTTGCCCGGCTTCGACAGCATATCGCAGGATAAGGTGAGTCGAGATCGCAACAATGGCGAGAGCAGCGATCATTTCCTGTTTCCGGTCCCGAATTTCGGGAGCCATGGGGATGGTTGCCTCGCTCATTCCATACTTCTCGTCTCTTCCTGATTGAAAAGCACCGCATTTCGTGGCGAACTCATTTCATTTCTTGTTTCGAACATTTCCCGCTTGTCCGATCAGGGGTGTCATTTCAGCGGAGTCGGAGTTCTCGCGATCTCCACCCATTGTTCACCGCTTTTCATCAGGGTGATTCTTGATCCGCGACGAGAGAAGGAATAGGCACGTGTTAGAGAAAGGTTGCCTTTGTTGTCTCCCGGAATGGAAACGGGAGCGGAGTCCGCCGCTTTTTCGAGAATCAGGATCTGCCCTTCGGTGCCTTCTCTCAGTCGGTTCAGGTTCGCCGGTTTGCTGCTTTTGAGGATGAGTCGTGACCCGCGCACTTCAGCGGTGCCATCATTGATCTCTGCTGAAAGTGTGTTTCCGACCGAGAGTGCAGAAGAAGTGAGCAATTTGGATTCGATGGATTTGGTTTGGAGTAATCCGTCGCGGGAGAGGGTTGCCTGAAGTTGGTTTTCATGGCGGAAAACGAGTTCTCCGTCATCCTCCAGTCGAATGGACCAGCCGTGGTTGGCGGAGGAACCGTCCTCGGTGAATTGTATTCCGGGGCCTCTTTTGTGTGATGGCAGGAGCCTGACAACACTGCCGTCTTCGTGCGCGGATATTCCGCGAAAGGGATCCGGAGAAACGACGAGGGAGCCATCGCTCATCGTTTTTCCCAGTTCGTCGATCCCGAGTTCGTGCATGCGGCAGCCGAAAAAATGGACGTCTCGTGTGTTGGCGGTACCCACCACCTTTCCTGATTGCCCGGCTCCTTCGTTATTCTTTCCGTCAAAGGAGGGCACTTCGAAAACCACCCCGTGGAAGGAAATGTTCGAGGCATGATCCAGCTTCACTGCAGTGTTATTATAGGTGCGGATGCCGCCGCCAAAGAAGTAGTGACCGTTCAGGTCGGCGCGTCTTCCGCTGGTGTCGCCGTCGATATACAGGGCCGCCGTTCCCCATTGGCCCGCTCCGCGAAAATGATGGTCATTCGCGAAAATTCTACAGCCGTAAAACTGCGTTCCTGAAAGGCCCGGGCTTTTGGCATCCTCCTGGCCCAGCAAGGCGACGCCGTGCTCGCCCATAAACGAGCTGTTCCAGAAGGTGTTGTAGTCGGGATTGTCCCCCTGGCCGCGAGAGACAATGGCGAGTCCCGCCTTTTTCCAGAAACCGAAGACCGCGACATCGCGGACCGTTCCCGCAGCGGAATCATCAACGAGAAGCCCGACGTCGAAGTCTGAACGATTGTCGTTTTCGGGAGTGGTTAGTTTTCCCCCGGCGTCGTAAACATCGAGGTCGACCGCGATGGAGAGACCTTCCACGTGATAGGGGTAAATCGGTGCCGTTTTGATCGCATAGCGAAGTGATGAGAAAAGGTCGCTTCGCCCCGTGAGAGATCTCTGTGTGCCTGTGCCCCGGAAGAGAAGCGTGCTGCCGGGTAAGTCCTTTCGTTTGCCGGGCGCGAAGCAGCGTTTGTCATCGCCTCCCCGGGGAAAAACGCCGAGGGAGGGAGAACCATCGCCGGAGATTGAGGCGTTTTCAGGAAGTTCAATTCCGTCAGAGATCAGGTAAACCCCGGAGGGAAAGTGGACGCGTGAGGACGCGGAGAGGGCTCTTCGGATCGCTTCGGTGTCGTCGGTCTCCGCATCACCTTTGGCTCCGAAGTCCCTGACATTGACGAGGGGTGCGCCGAGTCCCGATTGAGCGAAAACGGAAAGAGCCAGAGTGGCGGCGAGGGGAATAGTGAGCCGGAGTTTCAAGCCTCCAAAATAGAACCAACCCGGTCACTCTGCAATGATCCGGGGTGGCTGATGTAGGCCTCCGGAACTAGACCAGCTTTGACATCGCTATTGAGGCGAGGTTCAGGACGAGGAAAAATCCGAACATATCGGTGCAGGTGGTCAGGATAGGACCGGCAGCCAAAGCGGGGTCCACCTTGAGGCGTTTCAGGACCAGTGGAACGCACCCGCCGAGGAGAACCGAGACAATCGTATTCAGAAAGAGCGCTCCCCCCACGACGAGTCCGAGCCAGACGTTCCCCTTCCAGACACCGGCGATGGTGCCTAGGATAAGTCCGAGGACGAGGCCGTTGAATATCCCGAGGAGGCCCTCTTTCCAGAAGATTCGACGGAACTCGTTCGGACGGATCAAACCCAGTGTCAGTTCGCGGATACTGACGGCCACCGCCTGATTGCCCGAGCAACCGCTCATGTCAGAGACGATAGGGAGAAAGACTGCGAGAGCGATGACCGCCTGGAGGGTGTCCTCATACATGGCGATGACACTGGCCGCGACAATGTTTAAAACAATGTTAGGTCCGAGCCAGGCCAGCCTTCGTCCGCAGCGGTTGATCAGCGGCATACTGCGCAGTTCTTCACCGCCGAGAATACCGGATGAATGCAGGTAATCTTCCGTCTGGTGCTCCGCGGTGGCTTCACGCACCTCCTGACGGGTAATGACACCGACCAGCTTTTCTGAATCTTCAACGACGGGAAGGCCGATATAACCTTTCTCTTCGAATGTGCTGCGGAGTGATTCGAAATCATCGGCTACCTTCACCCGGACCGGATTTGCGATCATCACCGAGGTGACCGGATTCGCTCGCTTCGAAAGGACGAGGTCGCGGAGGCGGAGCACGCCCCTGAGTTCGCCTTGGGGTGATGTCACGTAGACGTATTGCACGTCCATGTCTGCGTAGTGCTCTGCATTTTCGCCTAGTTCCCTGAGGACGTCTCCAACCGTTGCGGTTTCGTAAAAAGAGGCGAAAGACGCGCGCATCAGGCCGCCTGCGGTATCCCACGGGTACTCTGAACGCTCCCGGAGCCTGTCCGCCCTGTCCGGATCGTCCATCTCCGCGAGGACGGCGGCCGAGTCGTCGCTCTGCATTTCCCTAAGTAGATCAGCACCGGTTGATCCTGACATTTCCTCGAAAATGTCAGCCGCTGCTTCGGAGGGGAGGTCCTCGAGAATATCCGCGGCCTGAGCTTCGGGCAGGTTTTCCAGGATGTCAGCTGCCTCGCTCGGCAAAAGTGACTCCATGAGGATGGCCTGCTCTTCTCCGGAAAGGTGGGCCAGCGCGAGTTTCTGTTCCTCGACACTGAGGCTTGCGAGGATTTCAGCAGCACCGGCCGCGTCCGACGCTTCAATGCGATCACTTAAATCGGTCCAGAGGCGATCGGATTCGGGAGCGGGGAGGGAAACTTCAGCCATGAGGTCAAAAAATTGAGTTAAATTGCCTTTCAGCCGATACACTGAATCCCCGCTCTTTGCTACTTTTCATCGACAGATCGGGTAATTTTGACCCTTCCGCGTCATTTCCGGAGCGAACCTGAGAAAGCAGGGGCGGCGAACGATGACCTGCTTTCACAGTCGCAAAGCGGCGTAAAATGTGAATGATAGAGCAGTCCCCCGATTGAATGGAATGGCGCGGGAGTCAGCTTATGAAATGTTACCTTTGGAATTCGACAACAGAAGCGCTCGCAGAGGGCGATCAATCTTTGCTTTCTGAGTGGCGGGAAAATCCCGGGAGCACTTTGTGGCTGCACATTTCAGGTGCGGTAAGCGACGAGGCGGAAGCATTTCTTGAAGAGGAGTTCAATCTCCATCCTCTCGGCCTGCAGGACGCAAAAAGAGATCGGCACCCTCCCAAGTTTGAGCATTTCGGGAACACCACTCTTCTGATCTTCAAAGCACTCTCCGCCGGGGCCGTTGATATTAATTTCAAAGCCGAGCAGCTCGCCATTTTTCTGGGGGATGGATTCCTCGTCACCCGTGCCTCGGGCGATATCGTATGCGTCGACGAATTCAGGGCTGAGATCGAAAGGGATCCCTCAGTTTTTCGTGCGGGGAGCGAAAGCGCGATGGTGCGTCTCGTCAGGCTCCTCATTGAGGACTACCGCGATATTCTTTTCAAGCTCGAGCCGCGTCTCGATGCCCTCGAGGAAGGGGTTCTCGATTCTTCGGTAGGGAACGAGATCCTCGCTGAGTTGACCATTCATAAAAGCGACTTGAAGCGCCTTCGTCGCGTTCTCCTTTATCATGAACTGCTCATCAATCAGATGCGTCACGAACCCGAGCTCAGTTTCGCAGATGAATTGAAGCACCATTTGAATGATCTCTACGAGCAGCAGGAGCGCTGCAACAGTCTCGCTTTGCTCTATTACGAAATGTGTTCAGATCTTATCGAAGGATACCTGTCGATGTCCTCGCACCGATTGAATGAGATCATGAAAGTTCTCACGATCGTCAGTGCGGTTTTTATTCCCCTCGGGTTTTTAGCGGGGCTTTACGGAATGAATTTTGTATACATTCCGGAACTCGGGTGGAGAGGTGCCTACTTTGTTCTTCTCGGGGTCATGGCAATTATTGTCACCTGCCTGATGTTGTTTTTCAGGAAAAAGAAATGGATCTGATTCACGACGATTTACGATCACTCGCTCTTCCGGAGTTTTACGAAATAGTTCTCCTCAAACAGATCGATCTCTTCCTCTAACTCGAAACCGGCGGCTTCGATCTCTTTAAGGACCACTTCTTTTCCGGCGCGAACATGGCCGAGGACCCAGTCGGAACTGACTCCCTCGATGCGTTCGAAGTCTACGAGGTATACCTTTCCTCCGGGTTTCAGTGCTTTCGAAATAGACTTCATCGTTTTCTCTGGAAATTCAAAATGATGGTAGGTGTCACAGAGGAAAACGACATCGACCGATTCGGCCGGCAGTTTCACATCGTCGGGGTCACAGACGATTCCCTCGACCTGCTTCATTCCCCGCGCACGGCTGCTCATTACCGTATGGGTGACAAAGGTGGCTGCGATATCGACTGCGTAGACTTTGCCCGCGGCGCCAACTTCAGGAGCGATGAGGCGGGTGAACAACCCGGTGCCGGCTCCGACGTCAGCGACTTTCATTCCCGGTTGCAGCCCGAGCTTTTGCACAATCGCCTTCCGGTTGTCGTAGACCTCGCGCCCTTCTTTTTCGAACCGCTCTACAAACGATTTCGGATCGGGATCTTGAAAAGAGTCGTTGATGCCCGGATTGACGCTCGCCTCCTGAGCGGGGGAGTAAAAAACGGTGATGAAGGAGAGGGTGAAGAAAGTGAGACGTTTCATAGCTGAGGAGAGTAGGGTTGAGTCTGATTCAAGAGGGTCAGCTTGAGCATTCAACCCTGTTTGGTTGCGCTCCGGCTGAATTGCTGAGATACGATCCGCCGTAGGGAGTTGAAATGCCAGTTGGAATGTCGCCGTGATGCGGAAACGCTCTCCCGGGGGCGGTCCATGCCTGTTGGTCGCGGGAAGGGCGAGATTGTCGGTATTGTTTAGTAGGTATCCCGCGGCGTGATTGTGTATTAATTGTTTATTAAAATGATTGCCACGGGGTATCGAATATATGAATATGAACTGCCGCTATGAAGAAGTTATTGATTCCCGCCGTCGCTGTCGTGTTATTATCAAGCTGTGGTGATGAGGGCGGGAGCGCAGTCGGTTTTTCAAAACCTCAGCTGAGAAATTCGGATCTTGATGCGGATGTGTCGAAACAGTTTCCTGAGGAACGAACCATTACGGATCTGCAAGGCCGGTCAATTCATGTCAGGCTTATTGCAAAAAAGGGGAACCAAATTGCTTTCGAGAAATTGCCGACCCTTCGACGATTTGTTCTTCCTCTTGAGAAGCTTTCTCAGGCTGATCAGATGATACTTGCGGGTTTTTCGGATGGCGGAGATTTCGCAGCCTTCGAAACGAATGCGGTTGCAGTTCAAAGAGATCCAAACAGAAGGGCTGTATGGCATTCACAGATTGCCAATGCGGAGAAGGAGGCTGCGCAAACCGGTTTACCGATGCTGGTGGCTGTTTTCAGCGGGGATGATCAATCGAGTGCCGCATTGGAGAAGAGTCTTGTGTATTCGCGAGACTTTAAAAAGTGGGCCGATCAGAATGTAACCCTGTGTTTAAAGCGTGTTGGAAGTGATTCGAGGGAAGGGACTTTCAAGACCTGGCAGACGCTGGCTAAATACGGGATTCCACAGTCGACGATGTCTTCATTAACCTTGATCGCTCCCAATGGAACCAAAGCGATGATGATTCCCGAGGCGGGAATGTTGAGTGGCGACCAAGTACTATCGCGGTTGAAAAGTGCGATAGGTGCAGCGGCGAACTGGGCGGCCATTTCCGAAGTGGATTCGCCGGTTCGGGCGAGTTCGCCTTTCAGGGTGAACGGGGGTGCCAAAATAATAGGCGTCGCGACGTGAAACTAAACGTTTCCATCCGGGAGGTCTTCCGGATCACTTACCACCCAAAAGCCGGTTCGAAGATGAGCTCAGGCAGTTACTGATAGGGGAATCCCTGTCCACTGCTCTCAGTTCGCGTCAGGTAGAAGCGAAAGCCCGCTTTCCTCGTCGGGGGCTGCGAGATGAAGCGTTCCACGGCAGCGGCCCTCCTTCGTTCTCGGGCCTTGAGCGACAAGCAGCCTGCCCTGTGCCACTCCGGCAATTCCGAGTGAGCTGTTAAACTCGTATCGGCCGGTGAGGTTGAACCCGGAATCTGTTGTCAGTAGAATCGCGGGCGATCCATAGCAACCAAACCACCAGGTGTCGTCGTGCCAGGCTGCTGTTTGAATGCCCAGATGGGTCCACTTGCTGTCGATGACGTGCTTTTTGATGAATCGAAAATCGCCGTCGTATTCATAAACATAATTTTCCTCAACTCCGTCAGGGAGTCCGCCAACGAGGAAAAAGTGCCCGTCCTTTTCGTCCATTCCTCCCGCTCCGTGGAAGACTTCCTGAACCTCGTGTTTTGCCAGTTCGTCGAGAGTTTCCGCGTCGTAGACGTAAACCCACGAGTCGGCATTGCCCTCCGGGTCGTTGAATTTTCCGAGGTTGACCGCGACGTAGACTTTCCCGTTGTGAAAACAAAGGTCCCCGTGATGGTTCGCCACGGGGATCTTCTTGAGCACCTTTCCCTGCGAATCCGTTTTGACCAGTTCAGTTGTGAACGACCAGAAAAGTGAGGACGACTCATCGGTGCAGATTCCCTGGAGGTGGTGCTGATAGTCTCCCTCGCATGTGGTGTTCCCGAATCCCGTCTCCGTTTCACTGTGGGCAATGCCTGATAGTGTCGATAAGCCAAACAGGATGAGAACGGTTTTGATAGGTGAGGAAATCATCCTGATATGATCTACCTGAACCGGTCTCCATGGCTAGGGGCGCAAACCGGTGGTGCAATCAGGGAGATCAGCCTTGCTGAAATTGCTCATAAATCCGAGGGTTTTAGAATCTATTCAGATCTCCTACTCAGACCATGATCCTAATATCGACGAAATCACCTTTTGCTGCGACCGCAGTTTTTCTGGCCTTTTGTTTGTTCCCGGGGCTTTCCCGCGGGCAGGAGGAGGCATTGCCGCCATTCCAAAGTCTCTTCGACGGGACCTCGCTCGAAGGCTGGAAAGGGGCTGAAGGGTTCTGGACGGTGGCAGACGGGGAGATCCGTGGAGAAACCACAGCCGAAAAACCCACCAACGGAAATACGTTTCTGGTCTGGCAGGGCGGAGAGGTTGCAGACTTTGAATTCAGCTGTGAAGTGAAATTTGAGGGAAATAATTCAGGGGTGCAGTATCGGAGTGAACCGGTCGATGAGGCCGGGCTCGTCTTGAAAGGCTATCAGGCGGACCTCCATCCCAGGCCGGAATATTTCGGGATGATGTATGGGGAAAAGCTCGGAAAGCGCGGGATCATTGCGACCCGTCATCAGCGGGTTGAGTTCGCAGCGGACGAATCGAAAAAGGTGATCGCTGAAGTGCCGCCATCGGCTGAGCTCGTTTCGACTGACTGGAATACGCTCAGGATCGTGGCGGTGGGAAATCGTCTGATCCATCTCGTCAACGGCGTCGTTACCGTCGATATCACCGATAATCATCCGCTCTCCCTCACTTCAGGCAAACTGGGCTTGCAGCTCCATGCGGGACCTCCCATGAAGGTTGCCTTCCGGAAGCTTCAGTATCGACCGCTTGAAGGTGAGCTTGCCGGGAAAGTGATCAAAGAAGCCGCCTCGTCTTTCCCGAAAGAAGCTGCCGCATCCACCGGTACACCCTCGTACAACTGGGTGAGTGATGGGCCGAAGCCGGAGTGGATTTGGCGCGCTGACAAGACTGATAATGAGCCCGTTTTTTTCCGTCACACCTTCTCCGTGAAGGGGAAGGTGAAGGCAGCCCGCCTCTACAGCACCTGTGACAACGGGGCGACGCTTTGGATCAATGGTAGTGAAGTCGGAAAAGCACCTGACTGGGGGAATCCGATTCTGATTCCCGATGCGGCGAAGCTTCTCGTTGCCGGTGAAAATCAGATTGCAGTGAAGGCGCAAAACCGTGGTGGGGTCGCGGCCTTTGTCTTCAAGCTGGAGATTGAGACTGCCGATGGAAAGCGGCAGCAGGTCGTATCCGGCGATGACTGGCGCCTTTCCATGAAAGAAGCCGACGGTTGGCAGAAGCCCGGGTTCGATGATTCCTCCTGGACTGCCAAAATCAAGAAGATGGGCAAGTTCGGTGTCGGTCCCTGGGGGCTTGCGGGGCTGAACAGGAAGTCAGGAAAAGGAAATTCGGGGAGGCCCGCCGAGCCTTCCGAACTCACCGTCGCGGAAGGATTTGCGACGGACCTTCTCTACACGGTTCCGAAGGAGACACAAGGTTCTTGGGTTTCGATCTGCCTTGAGCCGGGTGGAGGGTTCTATGCCTCCGATCAGGGGGATAAGGGGCTCTTTCACCTTTCGGTTGAGAAAGACGGCGTTAATGCGACTGCACTCGATCTCAAAGAGCCCGGCTCCGGGAAGCGCCTTTCAGGGGCGCAGGGATTGCTTTGGGCGTTTGATAGTCTCTGGTTCCACAAAAACGGAGGTCATCTTTATCGTATCACCGATTCTGATGCGGATGGAAAACTGGATACGGTCGAAGAGCAGCCTTCGAGTACCGGTGGTGGTGAGCATGGGAACCACAGCGTAGTGCTCGATGAGACCGGCGAGGGGCTCTATCTCGTAGGTGGTAACGGCGCCCCTCTTCCGCCAGAGGAGTCGATCGTAAGAAAAAGAGTTCAGTCATGGAGCGAGGATCTTCCCCTTCCGCGGATGTGGGATGCGAATGGGCATGCACGCGGAAGGCTTGCCCCGGCGGGATGGATTTCCAAATATGATCCGAAAGAAAAGACTCATGATTTGATCAGTATTGGATTTCGCAATCAGTATGATGCGACTTTGAATTCGGCCGGCGATCTCTTTGCCTACGACGCCGATATGGAGTGGGATGTGGGCAGCTACTGGTATCGTCCGACGCGAATTAATTTTGTCGCGAGCGGTTCAGATCACGGGTGGCGCAGTGGAACCGGGAAGTGGCCGACCTACTACGAGGACAGCCTCCCACCGGTCGTCGAGATCGGGCCGGGCTCACCGACTGGATTTCTCTCAGGGGCCGAGGCAAAATTCCCTGCAAACTATCAGCGCGCCCTCTATGCGCTAGACTGGACCTTTGGCACAATCTGGGCGATTCATCCCGAACAGATAGGGGCGGGATACACGGGGACTAAAGAACTCTTCGTGGCAGGCACTCCGCTTCCGGTCACCGATGGCGTCATCGGGGCCGATGGAAATTTCTACTTTCTGGTAGGTGGCCGAAACACGCAGTCTGCGATGTACCGGGTGCGCTACACCGGCTCTGAATCGACTGAAAAGGTCGCGGCGCTTGAGCCTTCCAAAGAGCGGAAGATCGCAAAAGAACTGGAAGCCTTCCATGGAGTTGAAGACCCAAAGGCGATCGATCTTGCCTGGTCCCACCTCGCTTCGGAAGACGTCTTTCTCCGTCATGCCGCCCGCGTTGCGATCGAGTCACAACCGGTTGCTCAATGGGTTGAGCGATTCAAAGCCGAAACGAATTCGCAGGCAGTTATAGCAGGAGCGGTGGCGCTTGCCAGGAGCGGAGAAGCGAGTCATCAGCCTCTCATTATCGACGCGCTTCTCGGCCTCGATTTCGGGCAGCTGAGCGAGCGTCAGAAGCTCGGTGCTCTCCGGGCCTACGCACTGGGGTTTGTCAGGCTCGCTCCTCCAACGGACGAACAACGCGAGACAGTGATCGCGGCACTGGATACTCTATTGCCGGCCGAAAGTAACGATCTCAATACGGAGTTGATTCGAGTTCTTTCCTTCCTTCAGTCGCCGACTGTCATTGCGAAAACGGTCGAGCTGATTGCGAACCGGGGGGAGCCGGAAGTCCCCGACTGGGCGGCGATCGCGGCGAGAAATCCACGCTACGGGGCGACGGTGAAGAAGTTCCTCGATAACGCGCCGCCGAGTCGTGAAGTTTACTACGCAATGATGATCGCGAGTGTGAAGGAGGGGTGGACCCTTGAGGCGCGCCGGGCCTGTATCGAGCTCCTTAATGAGGCAGCCAAAGGATCCGGTGGCGCGAGCTACCCGAAGTTCCTCGTCAATATCAGGAACCTTCACCTCGGTGCGATGTCGAATCAGGAGCGCCTTGCCCTTGCGGATATCTCCGGGGAGAATTTTAATCCTGTTCCGGATTTTGAAATCAAACCGGTGAAGGGGCCGGGGCAGACTTACACGGTGGAATCGGCCTCGCGCCATCTCGATTTTCGTCAGGCTGATTTTGAAAACGGTCGCAGTCTCTACTTTGCCACGAGCTGTGGAGCCTGTCATCGCCTCGGTGGTCTCGGCGGTGATATCGGTCCGGATCTCACGAGCATTCCGAACAAGTTTGATTCACGCTACGTTCTCGAGGCGATCATTGATCCCGGCAAAGACATCTCCGATCAATACGGGATGTTCGAGGTCACTCTGAAAGATGGCAGTGTCAAACTGGGCCTCTACGTGGAGAATGGGAGCGAGGTTTTGATTTATCCTCCTGATCACACCGCCGAGCCGATTCAAACGACGACTGATCAGGTCAAGAGTGTGAAGCAGGTCCCTGTTTCACAGATGCCGCCGGGACTGCTGAATATGCTCAATCCCGAAGAGGTGCGCGACCTGATGGCCTACCTCATGTCCGGCGGCGATGCGGGGAGCAAAGTTTACCGGAAGTGATCCCGGTAAACTCCGGCGGGGAGTAGGGGATTAGAAACCCTTCACCTCCCAGCCGGCGCGATACTCCTCTTTGACATACTGATTCGCCGTCGTCTCCCCTTCGAACTTGAGCTCGCTGGAGTTCCATTTGAGCGTTTCCCCGGGGAGGCGCGTTGCAATGGTTCCGAGAAGGACGGCCTCCGTCATTGGGGCTGCGTAGGACCAGTTGCAAACCGGCTTTTTGGCATTGTTGCTGAGAATTCCTTCGGCCCAGTTCAGGTGGTGAGCGCCCCGGTCCGGCTCCCCGGTGTCGACTGCGACTTCTGCTCCATCGCGGTAGAGTTTGGGAGGGTCGGTGAAATTGTGGAAGAGCGCGAGGGCGCCGTTTGTGCCGAGGATGACGCTGCCGCTTCTCGGGAGGTTCTTCGGATCATTTCCCACTGCTTCGAGGACTTCCTCAGGGAAGCGCTCTGCTCCGTCATACCAGAAGAAATCAAAGTCGCCTTCGGTCAGCGAATTCCCCGCCATGCGGTAGTGGATATTGGAGTCGATCGGCCAGCTTTTAAGGTCAGCGTTAGGGCCGGGTCCGTGGGAGGTAATTTCGAGTGTGGTCGGACTGTTCAGTCCCATGAACCACGGGTGATAGATGTGACAACCCATATCGCCGAGTGTGCCGGTGCCGTAGTCGAGGCGCTTCCGCCACTGAAACGGATGATACTCTCTTTCGATGTAGTCAGCGACGGGGCGAACTCCATTCCAGACATCCCAGTCGATATTTTCAGGCGGTGAGGTCACAGTGCCTTCGAGCGGGCCGAGCTGTCCCCAGGATTTGGGATTGAATGAGTGAACTGAAGTGACTTTCCCGACGATTCCCGCCTGGAGCAATTCCACGCTCTTCCGGTTTGAAGAGGCGGATGCAACCTGATTGCCCATCTGCGTTGCGAGCTTGGGATTGGCGGCGGCGTATTCCTCGAGGGCGCGGCATTCGTGAAGGGTGCGGGTGAGCGGCTTCTCGCTGTAAGTGTGCTTGCCGAGCTGCATCGTGCTCATCGCGATGGGGCCGTGGAGATGGTCGGGCGTTGCAACGATTGCGGCATCGAAATTCTTCTCCTCTTTCTCGAGGAGCTGTCGCCAGTCCTGATAGATTTTTGCGTCGGGATGATTCGTTGTCACGTGGTTGGTGCGAGTCGTGTCCACTTCTGCGACCGCGACGAGTTTCGCATTGGGAACCTGTTCCGTCATTTCCTTGATGTTCGACCAGGCCCGCCCGTTGGCACCGAAGCAGACGAAGCGGATTTCATCACCCGGCCCTGCGGCGCGGGCAGTCGTCTTCCAGGACGCAAAAGGGGCTGCGAGAGAGGCGCCGATTGAGGTCTTCACGAAAGATCTGCGAGAGGATTTCTGAGTCATGGCGGCATCGTAAGGGGATGAAATAGCGAGTTCAACCCCATAATTGCGTATGTGTAATTATGGGGTTGCAATCGATTGGCAGGCCCCTAGCTTTCCTCTATGGAGGTCTTAATTTTACCGAATCCAGAGGCGGTGGCGAGACGGTGCGCTGATATTGTTGAGTCCCAGATTACGAAATTGCCGGACTCGGTGCTTGGTTTGGCGACCGGTTCGAGTCCGATCGGGCTGTATGAGGAATTGATTCTCCGGCATCGCGATCACGGGCTCTCCTTTCGTGAGGTGACCACTTTCAATCTTGACGAATACATAGGGATTCCGGCGGATCACCCGCAGAGTTATCGCACCTTTATGAATCGACATCTTTTCAGCGAGGTCGACATCGATATTGAGAATACCCACGTCCCCGATGGTATGGCGGAGAATCCCCTCCAGGTCGGGCCGGACTACGAGGCGATGATTTCAGAGGCCGGTGGAATTGATCTTCAAATCCTCGGGATCGGGACCGATGGGCATATCGGTTTCAATGAGCAGACCTCCAGCCTGCGTTCCCGCACCCGGGTGAAAACCCTGACCCGTCAGACTCTCACAGACAACTCGCGCTTCTTTAAGCCGGATGAATTCCAACCGAAGCTCGCGATCACGATGGGGATCGCGACAATTCTCGAGGCACGGCGGATTCTCCTCATCGCCACGGGCGAAGGAAAAGCGGAAGCGATTCGTAACACCGTCGAAGGCGCTCTCACCGCTTTTGTTCCCGCCTCAGCGCTTCAGCTTCACGAACGGGCCACCATCGTGATTGATGAGGCGGCAGCGTCCAAACTCCAACTCAGAGACTACTACCACTTCGTCGGTGAACTTCAGGATGATCTCGTGAAAGTGCATCGTCCCTCCGACTGGGTATCCCGCGAGGCGTTGTGAGTGTCTCCGAACAGACCCGGAAGCGGCTTGCGAATCAGGCCGCAATTCTCCGGTGCATTCGCGAACACGGGGCGCTGAGCCGTTCCCGTATCAGCGATCTTTGCGATATCCGAAAAGCCAGCGTGACCCATATTTGCCGCGAGTTGGTGGATCGGGGGGCACTCGAAGAACTCCAACCCGGCTTCTACCGCTCCGAAGTCAGGCTTTCCGATTCGTTCTGGAAAGCACTCGCGGTGCAGCTTTCCCCCTCTGAGATCACCGCCGTTTCGGTCGATCACTGTGGCAATATCAATCAGCGATGGACTCGAAAGACAGGACGGAGAACGCGCCCGGAAGCGATCCTTCCTCTCATTGCGGAATTGATCTGCGAAGCGCTGCGCTCCGATGACGCCTACGTGGGAATCGGCATCAGTATTCCGGGGATTGTCGATGTCGATAAGGGCCGCTGCCTTTCAGCAGTGAACCTCGGAGACTGGCGCGAGGTGGCCCTCGTCGGGAACCTCACCGAAGCATTGCCTCAATCAGCCCCCGGAATCGCGATCGAGAATGATGCCATGGCAGGGCTCATTGCCAATCACTGGTTTCAGGAACTCGAAGCGAATCCGGCCGATTCCATCTACATCGCCCTCGGGCAGGGGGTCGGGTGTGCGCAGATGAGCGGCGGCAAGCCGGTAAGGGGGCAACATTTTGCCGCCGGGGAGATCGGCTGTCTCCCCGCGGGAAACGAAGGGCGAAAGTGTTCCTGCGGAAAAGTGGACTGCCTTCAGACATACTGCGGAGAGGAGGGATTGCGCCAAAGTCTCGTGAAGGGGAGTCCCGCGCTCGCTTCATACTCGCTGGGGGAGATCGGTGCGATCGCCAAGGGTGACAAACGCGTTCGCTCTCAGTTGGAGAAGGCCCTCGAACCGCTCGTAGGGAAAGTGGGAACGATTGTCGCACTGTCCGATCCGACCTCGCTCATTGTCGTTTCAGATGAGCCGGAGCTCGCCAAAGTCGTTCCTTCCATTTTCCGTTCCGGGCTGCAGCGGATATTAGGATGGAGCAACGATGATTTTATCCCCGTGACCTGCGGTATCCCTCCGGGGCGCGCCTGCCTTCTTGGCGCCGCTGCTTCCGTCTTCGACCTGGCTTTCCAGTCGGAATCCCTGCGGGTTCAATGAGCGGGCATCGGGAGAGGGGTGGGGCATGAACTGCGCCGGACCGTGCTACTTTTTCGCTCTCTATCCCGACAAAAACATGCCCAGTTGGATTCGAACCAACGACCGCCGGATTAGAAATCCGGTGCTCTATCCAGCTGAGCTATGGGCACTTGTTTTTGCCTTGGTTATAAGGCGGGGGTGATTATCGCTGATTAGAGCGGGTTTTCAACCCAGATTCGTTGATTGATCACACCTTGCTCAATTGCTTCTTGAGGCTGGCTCTCAGGGCGATGAAGGCTCCGATGACGAAGACAAACATTGCGGTGATGTTCAATTTCAAGGTGTCGACGGTGATTTGGAAAAGCGGCTTCTCGGATCCGGCGGGGAAACGGAACTGCCGTTCGCGTCCGAAAAAGACGTTCGGCGGGTTGTCGACTTTCCGGTAATCCTGCCTTTCGACCTCGGCGCGATTGAAGAGGTCCTGAACTTTGTCGTTCAGGTAAAGGTCTTTTGCGGAATAGGTGACTTTTTCGTCCTCTGATTCATCGTAGTAAGGTTCGGGATCGAAGGTTCCCTGTCCGAGCGCGGTGCGGATGTCTTCGAGTTGTTTGCTCACATCACGCGGGGTCTCGCCTTCGAGACCGTGAATCACGGCCAGAGCCTGCTTGAACTGGTAAAGTCGGTCTTTCTGTTCCGAGGTGAGCTTTTGATCGAGCGGGATCTCGCTGAAACTCTGGATCTCGGATTCGATGTAGCGGGTCAGTCGGCTCGCGGGGTTCTGATCGGCGTGGGCGATGATGATCGATTCGTAGCTCCAGCGAAGCGGCATGAGGTGGCAGATCGCAGGGACTTTGAGTCGGCTTGCCTGTTCCTCCTCTTCTTCGGTCGCGAACCACTGTCGGATATTCTGGATAATATCGAGGCTGCGGTTCATCTCGTCGTACTTAATGAGCGCTCCGCCGAGAATGATGTTCGGGATGAGAATCAGGGGGATAATGTTCACCGCTGTTTTGGGGCTCTTTACGATGCTGGAAACGAAAAGCCCGGCGGCGACGCCGACAAAGGAGGTCGAGAACATCCAGAGGAGGTTGGGAAAAAACATCGAGCGGATCCCGAGGATGGCATCTCCGATGAGGAGGTAGATGACGCACTGGATGAGGGCGAAAAAACCAAGCGAGAGGTATTTTCCGATGATGTAGCCGGTGATGCGGAATCCGTGATGGCGCTCCCGCATGAGGAGATTGCGGTCGCGGATGATCTCCTCGGCGGAATTGGTCATCCCGAGGAAGAGGGCCGTGACGAGTCCGAGGAAGAGGTAGGTCGGGATGTGGAAAGCGTTCGCGTAGCTGTAGGTCCCCGTTTCGGAGTAGCGCATCACCATACCGATGAGGATCGCGAGGGCGGGGGCTTCGAGGAGGGTCGTGGCGAGGTTGGCCCGGTTCCGGAGTTTGCTGAAAAAGGCCCGCTTGAACTGGTTTGCGAATCGAACCCAGTCGTGGCGGAGTTTCCGCGGTGCTACCTGGGGCGTTTTCTGGATGCTCGCGGTCTGGGAACTCTCGGTCGCGATTTCCCTGACATTAACCTCTTCGAGGAGACGGTGGGTTTGAAAGCGGTCGGACCAGAAAGAGGCGTTGAAGCGCCGTGCGGGGATCAAATTGTCCCGTGCATCGCGTTCGAAAATGACGTCACCCCCGAGGTCGCGGAGCGGGGTCTCGAGAACGTCGAAGATGAAGTCGGGCGTCATCGCCAGATTGCTTTCGAGGTCGGCGTCCGGTGAGATGGGGTTCGTGAAAATACCTTCCTGAGCCTGGGCTTCCTGGAAATACTCCAGCATCTGGGTCGGCGTCCCGAAGAAGGCGAGCTTGCCTCCGTTGTCGAGCAGGATCGCCTTGTCGAACATTTGGAAAAGTCGACTGCTCGGCTGGTGGATCGAAACGAGGGTGATTTTGTTGTGTGTCAGCCCGCGAATCGTTTCGAGCACGTGCTCGGAGTCTTTCGAGGAAAGGCCTGAGGTCGGCTCGTCGAAAAGGTAGATGTCGGCGATACCGATCATATCCATCCCGGCGTTGAGGCGACGGCGCTGACCACCGCTGAGACTTTTCGTTTCGTGATCTCCGGCGAGGCGGTGGCGGATTTCGTTGAGTCCCAGTTCGATGAGTTTGGAGTCAACGCGGCGCCGGCGCTCCGCGATGGGGAAGTGCGGGGCACGGATCGCTGCGGCGGTATCGAGGTTTTCCTCAACGGTGAGGAGGGGATCGAAGGTTTCGTCCTGGGGAATCAGGGCGATGTAGGATTTGAGATCGTCGTGCGCGGTGTAGAGGTCGACGCCGTTCAGGTCGATGCGTCCGCTGCGCGGTTTGAGCTGTCCGCCGACGGCTTTGAGGAGGGTGCTTTTTCCGCAGCCGCTGGGGCCCATCACGCAGACCATTTCGCCCCGCTGGATCGAGAACGAAATGCCGTCGAGAGCGGAGATCTTCCGGTCGTAGGAGTGGCTTACGTCACGCAGTTTGAGCGTGTTGATGACGTTGCGTTCCTCTTCGATGATGCCTTCGGAGAAGTGGCAGCGCAGGAACTGGCCGCCTCCGAGTGAGATGACACTGCCGTCTTTGAGCGGGGCGGTTCCGCGGACGCGTTCGCCTTCCACCGCCACGGGGCGTTCGGATTCGAGAATCTCGAGGGTGCCCGTTTTGGTAGTGTAATCGCACTTAATGCTCAGGAGGATGTTTCCGGGGTTGCCCGGGGTGAGGAGGATATCTCCCGGTGAAAGCTGCGCGGGATCGTTGGAAACGAGGTAGGCGGTCCGGTTGGGCGGCAGGGTGAAACGGCCTCCCAGTTCGCGGGCTTTGCGCCTCAGGTCGTCGAAGGAAATCTCGGTGTGATCGGGGAAATCGAGGCGGTCGCGGGCGGAAACTTCGAATTCATCGCCCTTTGCGAGGGCGCGATCGCCGATCACGGCGTCGGAGTGATTGATCACTTCCACCTTGATTCGTAGACCGAAGGTGACCCGCATGTAGCTCTGCTTCGTTTTCGTCTTCTCAATGAACTGGGTGCCGTTGTTGTCCTTGGAGAGATAGAGCTGAACGGTGGAGACGTTTTTCTTGCTGTTGAAGTAAAAGACGAGATTCTCGAAGCTGAGGTTTTCCTCGCCGACAACGATGCGCTGCCCTTCGTAGATGCGGCAGAAATCACCGGCGTTGACCTGTCTTCCCCGTGCCAGAATAGGGTCGGGCCCGAGGTTTTTGATGAGAACCAGATTCTGAAACCGGAACGCGACGACCGAATGCTCGCCGTCGTCCGCGATGATAGAAACGTCGGCCGGCTCCTCGGTCGAGAGGACCAGTGACTCGAGTCGGTGCGAGTCGTCGTTGCCGGTATTTTCGGTGGCGAGGGTTGAGCCTGTTTTTTCCAGTTGGGAGAGCTCGCTGGTGTTGAGCTGGTAGACAATGTTGATCGCCTCGGATGCGACGCCGAGCGTCGTCATGAACTGGTAGAAAGTGATGAGGTTTTCCTTCGGCAGTCCGGCCCGGCTGATAAGCACGTAAAGCTGCACGCCGAGTAAAATTTTATCCTCCAGCGGCAGGGTGCCCGCGAGATCGCCGGCGATCGCTTCGAGGTCCTGGCGCCGCCTCAGCGACTTCATGAAAAGTTGCTTCAGCTCGGTGTAGACAGTTTCGGGAAAGTCGTAGCGAAGGAATCCGAGAATGGAGTCGATCTCCGCCTCCATGACCTGCCCGTCGAGCTTGGTGAATCCGGCGAACACTTCGATGAGCATTGGCAGCATCGATTCCTCGGTGCGAGGGGTTTCGCTCTTGAAAAAAGAGCGGTGAAACCGGTTCCAGAAATGGTTGCGTCCGCGGGTGAGGCCCGAATCGGCACGGGACTTGGCGCTCCGGCCGGCTCGATCGGAGAGGGATTCGCGTGTGGTGGTGGATGGTTTTGACATACCGGGTGGAATGACGCTGCACAGAGAGACGGGGAACTTATACCATCTTCAGAGAGCAAAGAAACTCACGATGCGACGGGACTGAGTAAACACAAAATGATCAAAAATGAGGATTTTAGTAAGGAAATCTTAAAATTCTCCTTTTAATTATAAAAATTATAGTTATTATATTTATATCCAAGCCTTGAATATGAATGCTTTCCTTGAACCTGTAACCCCTGAGTCTGCTCGCGCCCTTTCCCTGATTGGCCGCCATCATGGTGTCGTCAGTCGAAGCGGGGTCGCTGAATTTGAGGGAATGGAGAAGAGTGGCACGAAGATTCCCTGGGGGAAAGGTGCCACTGCCAATCATCTCCGGGCGACGCGGCGTCGTGTCAAATTCGACGACATTCCCAAGGGAGGACTTCCCGCGATTCTGGAGCTCGAAGGAGGTAAGAGATTTGTGATACTCAAGGAATCCTGTGAGGTCGATCAGGTTCGTGTTCAGTTTCCCGACTCCCGCGAATCAATGGTGGATCGTGAGCGGCTCAGTGAATTGTATGCCGGAAGCGCCATTTTTTTCAGCAAGCGGGTCGATTCGACTTCGCAGCGAACTGCGAGTGGAGGAAATCGCCTCCTCCGCCGCCGAAATTTTTCCTGGAGGCGTCTCAGCCGCGAAAAATCATTCCGGGTCACGCTCGGTTTTAATATGATCTTCCTCGCCCTCATGGTGCTCATGGTAGGGGCTCATCAGTATGTCTATCGCGGATTCAGTCATCAGTCGTTGATGTTGCCACTTGCGAGCATTGCCTGCGGCGCGGTGATCAGTCTCGGGTTGCTTCGACTGCGGCGTGAGTGGGTCAGAGCGGGGCGTTTTGCCTCAGTCGCGGATTTCATGGCCATTCCGCTTTTCGTGGGGGCTTTGTCCCTTTTCGCGGGGTGGTCGTCACTGCCTTTTGTGGTCGTAGCGCTTTGTGCCGGACTGGGGTTTCTGCTTTCCGGTCGTCTTTCTTTTCTGCCGAATGATTCGAGGCGGAAAAGAGGCCTTTTCCTCTCGGGCGCTTTTTGTGTCAGTTCGATGTTGGCGTGGGTTTTTGCGGTTGAAGGTTCGCTTTCTCCCGCCGCAATCTCAGGATCGCTGGTGCTTTCCAACTACCTCGTCTACCTCTTCATCAAGAGTGACGAACTCTGGCAGTATCTGGGACTTCGCTCCTGGAGTTGAAACTGCTCTAACTTTTTCTCGCGACGAAGAGGCCATCGCGCTAGCGTGGTGACATGGAAATCATCACGATTCGCGAGCTGAAACAGCAGGCCGGGCCTGTCGCCGAAATGGTGCGGTATCACGCTCAGCTCGAGCGTTCTCTGAAGAAAACGACGAAGACGGGAAATCCCTTTTACGAGCTGACTTTCTCGGATGCCGAGGAGAGCCTCGTCCTTCGCGTCTGGAACAACGCGCCGATGTTTGAAACCTGCCCTCAGTTGCAGGCGCGTATGTTTTACGAGGTGTCAGGAGAATTCGGACTCGCCAATGATGGCCGTTCCGTTGATGGGAAAACCTGGACCGCCCGAGCTCTCAGTGAGGAGGAAACGGCCGGCGTTCTCGCGGGTTCCGCGGAACTTCGGGAGAAACAGGCCGCAGATTTTGCCTTCATCGAGGAGGCGGTCGCAAATATCGCAGATCCCCGGCTCGGCCTCTTGTGTCGTTCTTTTCTGAACCGCTATGCAGAGCGGTTCAAGCGCACCGCAGCGGCGCGGAATTATCATCATGCAAGACGTGGCGGGCTCGTTGAACACGTTTCTCAAATGATGCGCAGTGCCGTCCAGATCTGTGAGGCTTATCCGATGCTGAACCGGGATCTTCTCGTGACGGGGGTGCTTTTCCATGACGTTGGTAAGCTCTGGGAAAATGCCTACACCGCTAAAGGGTTTTCGATGCCATACACGGAGGTGAGTGAATTGATCGGTCATATCCCGCTCGGGATGGAGATTGTGAACAAACTCTGGCGGGAATTCGTGGGGAACAGCCCTGATAGCGCGAGCTGGGAAACCCTCGAGCCGGATTCAGATCGCGTGCGTCTCCACTTGCTCCACCTCATTGTCTCGCATCATGGAGAGCTTGAATTCGGTTCTCCGGTGGTGCCGAAAACGCCGGAAGCGCAGGCGCTGCACTACATTGATAATCTCGACGCGAAAATGGAAATGTTTGAGCGTGGCTATCAGGTCGCAGGAGAGCTCGGGAAGAACGTCTATGACCGCGTGCGGCCGTTGCCGGGACGGCTTATTGCTCCGCTTGCCAAGGTGGTGGCACCTGTTTCACCGGCGCCTGAGCCTGAGCTCGCGCCCGCGCCTGTCGAGCCACCGGTTGAGGAGGTCAAAGCCGAGTCGGAACCTGCTTCTGAACCGGTTCCGGAGATTCCTGAAGAAGCGCCTGAATCGCTTTCGGTTGCCGGTGACGGTTTACCCATCCCGCTGCCGGTTGAAGATGACGGGGAGAGGCCCGATCCTTTTTAGCCGGCCCGGGTAGGTCATTCGACGTTCAGATCGACCATGAGGTCGTCGGAAATCGATTCCACGAGATTGCAGAGGGCTTCCACATCGGCGTCCTCTGGAATTTCGATACGGGCGTGTGTTTTGAAAAGGCGTTCACCTGACATGGGGGCATCGGTGCAGTCGGTAGCGAGTTCCACGATGCTGGCTCCCTGAGCGGCGAGTGTTTTTGAAATTTCGCTGACAATGCCCTGTCGATCACTGCCCACGACTTCGAGGAGAATCGTCCTCATGGGCTCATTCATCAGGTCCGCCGTTTCATTGGCCCGCACCACGGATGTTTTTAAACCGACTTCCTCGAGCGTGGAAAGGGCTGACTCCAGTTCACCGAGTGATTCGGGCGGGAGCGAAACCTGGACCATTCCTGAAAACTGTCCTGCCAGTCGAATCATCCGGCTGCCTTCCCAGTTTCCCGACGCATGGCGAATCACTGAGGCAAGGTTTTCGACGAGTCCTTTTCGATCAGGACCAATGATAGAGACGATGACGTGCATAGAGGCAGCTTAACGGAGCCCCGAAATTCCGTCCAGATTTTCGTGGTCGGAATTGAGGTCAGGTTAGGTTGCCGGAATAAAACGCTGAGCAATCAGAGTGAGTCCGAAGCAGGCGAGAGAGGCAACGGCAGCCTGCCAGTTCGCGAACGCGACAATGGCGGCATCGTAGAAAGCAATTCCGGCGATCGCGTAGGCGATTCCTTTGGGCACTTTCTCGTGGAGTGCTTTCAGCATGATGACGAGCCAGGACCAGACACCGAAAACCCCGACCACGATGAGCGCGATCTTGACGGGATTTGTCTCGGGGGCGGGGAGGCGGGAGCCGAAAAGAGGGAATAAAACCGGGAGCATCAGCATGATACGGGTCCCGAAAGGAAGTCCCCGTGGCGTTTTAAGATGCTCGGATCGAGCCGCCAGAGTCAGCCCGGCGATGTAGAGAATGACTCCGAAGGCGACGATGTAGACCGGCTCGGGCAATTCGATCCCCGCTGTGTTGGATACCACCGCACTGCCGGCCCCGAGGTAGACGAGGGAGCGGCAGATTCCCATGATGATGACTGAACCCGCCCAGCGTTTGTGGAGCCAGTTATAGAGAAGGATTGCAAAGATCAACCCACCGATGAGGAAGGGGTGCACGCCCGTGAAAAGAAAGAGCAGCGCGGCCCCCGCAATCATCTGGATGGAACCTACCGCCCAGACCGCGGTGACTGAAATATGACCTGCCGCGATGGGGCGATCCGGTGCGTTTTTCCTGTCCCAGCCTGCGTCGAAGGCATCATTCAGGGTCATGCCGGCGAGGTAGAGAAGGCTCATGCCTGCGAGAATCCAGAGGAATTCGAGGTTCCAGACACCGCCTGAGAGAAACCAACCGACCGCGACATTGGTCCAAATCGTGGGGAGGTTGGAGATTCGACCGAGAATGAGGAGGGTTCGTAGAATGCTGGATTCCTTCATTTGCGAGAGCTGGGATGAAAATCGACCAGCGTAACTCGACCGACGTGGCCGGGAAGTGGCAACTCCACAAGGATTCGAACCTTGACAAACAGAACCAAAATCTGTTGTGCTACCGTTACACCATGGAGTTACACGGGAGGGGACTATTACGTGGAAATTTGAGGGAATCAAGTAGCCAGAATGATAATTTTTCACTGAGTTTCCGGAGGAGATAGGAGAATTATTTAATTGGCAATGGTTTAACTCCCAATCAGAGTTTCTTTATGCTGATTCACACGGTCAAAAATCGTTCCGTTCTAATGCTTTTCTTCGCCCTGTTCTGGGCATCAAACGGGTATTCGCAGCACGACGCGCAACGTGATGCAATGCAGGCGCTTGCGAAGAAAAGTGAAAAAGGATTCTCTAAAGCTTTTCTCAATCCAAAGGTCGATTCGGGCGAGGCGGAAACTCTATTCGTGGGAATGCTCAAGTTGCTGGCAGAGGACCAGATCGACGATGCGATCGTTGTCGCGCGAAAAGCGCTGGAGCAGGGCGTTCCGCCGGGGCGCTTCTTTGCCGGCCCCTTCAATCTGACTTCGAAATTGCGGGATCATGAGGATTTCGGGAGTTTGCCCGGTGTCGCCGGAGTCGGGCCCATCATTCACGGGCCGATGCTGGGAGACATCACCGCTACCAGTGCCAAGGTCTGGGTGCGCACAAAGGGGCCTGAAACCTATCATCTCATCGTCGGGGAGAATTCGAAGGAGGCGGTGGAAACAGAGCGGATTACCTTTTCCCCGGAGAATAATTTCACCGGGGTTTTTCAAATTGAAAATCTGAAACCGGATACGGAGGTGACCTGTTTCATCCGCAGTGATGATGTCGCTTTTTTTCCGGGGGAAGAGGCAATCACCTTTCGGACCCGGCCGGTAGAGGGAGCGGCTTCTTCATTTAAAGTTGCCTTTGGCGGAGGTGCCGGGTTTGTCCCGGAATGGGAATACATGTGGGACACGATTCGTGGATTCAAGCCCGACGCGATGCTCATGTTGGGTGACAATGTCTACATCGATCAGCCGGAGCACATCCAAACTCACGATTACTGCTACAGTCGTCGTCAGAGCCGACCCGAGTGGCGGCGTTTCATTCGTGAGGTCCCGATGTATTCCATCTACGATGATCATGATTTTGGTGTGAATGACTGCGTTCCCGGCCCTGAGATCGAGAAGCCTGTCTGGAAGCGGCAGGTATGGAACACCTTTCGCGAGAACTGGGCGAATCCGGGATACGGCGGGGGAGAAAAGCGACCCGGGTGCTGGTATGATTTTTCGATCGGTGATGTCCAGTTTTTCATGCTCGACGGCCGTTACTACCGCGACCTTGAGGGCGGCAGCATGCTCGGGCCGGTTCAGCGGCAGTGGCTCCTCGCCGGTCTTTCGAATTCTGAAGCAACCTTCAAAGTGGTCGTCTCCCCGGTTCCCTTCACTCCGAATATCAAGCCCGGCAGCCGCGATCCCTGGGACGGATTTCCTAAAGAGCGGGAGAAGATCTTTTCCCACATTGAGACGAACCGGATCGATGGGGTTTTTCTGGTCTGCGCTGATCGCCATCGAACCGACCTGAGGAAAACGGAGCGCCCCAACGGCTACACTCTGTATGAGTTCGAAAGTTCGAGGCTGACCAACAAGCACGTCCACGAGGTCGTGAAAACGGATGGTCTCGTCTGGGGATACAACGAGAAATGCTCCTTCGGGCTCATGGAGTTCGACACCACAAAGGGGGATCCGGAGGTGCGTTTCAGGGCCATCGACATTGACGGGGAGGAACAGGGGAACTTTTTGCTGAAAGCGGGTAATCTCCGGCATCCATAGCCCGGCCCTCGACACGGGGCGCTCCTGTATGGAGCTGTCGATGAATTTTTCTCCGGCTTGAAATTCAAGGTGTGGAGTGGCTTTCGAGGATTCATGCCCACTTAATTTTATGGAAATTATATTAAAGTATGGTTTATTAAGTGGTTTTGAGTACGTCAACCTCCAGTCATGACTGCAAAGCGATACGCAACCGATCCATCAAGTCGGCTGTGTTGACCTCTTTGGCGTCCAAAATGGGGTCTGCTTTATTGCAGCTGGTCTCGCTGCCACTCGCGGCAAAGGTGCTCGGGAAAACGGAGTTCGGGATTTATGCGACGATCTCAATGACCATCACTCTGATTGTCCTTCTGGAGCTGGGAGTCGGGCCCGCACTTGCCCTGGGGATCTCGAATGCCAATGCGCGGCTGGACCGGGATACGGAGCGCAAATATTACACGACGGCGCTGGTTCTCATTGCCGGATTTGCACTCCTCGGCGCGGCCATCATGGGCGTGGTGATTTCGCTGGTTCCGATTGAGGTGCTCTTCGGAGCCAACTACGCCGGATTGGAAAGCGTCATGATACCGGGGCTCGTCGTCGGACTTTGCCTTTACACCTGCGAGCTGATATTGAGCCACACCGATCAATCACGCGAGGGCTATATGGAATCAAATCATTCCAATGCCTGGGGTGCGGTTGGGAATGTTCTGTCTGCAGCCTGTGTGGGATACATAGCCGTAACAGGAGTGGCCACGGTTCAGCTTCTTCTCATTGCCGTATTTGGGCCTCATGTCCTTGTGAGAGTGGCCAACACCGTATTCCTTCTTCGAAAGCGCGCCTATTTGCTGCCGAAGGTGAAGAACTTCGAGCGGAAAATTGCGGGGAGGATTCTCAAGGATGGCCTTGCCCTTTCGGTCTCATACGCGCTCACCGTCATGGTCGAGTTCAACCTCTGTGCTCTCATTGTCGGGCGAATGGCAGGTCCGGATGACGTGGCAATGTTTCAGGTTTTTGTCTCCATCACAATTGCGCTGAACGGGTTTATTCTCATGATCATGAGCCCGATGCGTCCTGCCGTGATCGATGCCTGGGCAAAGGGGGATCGCGCCTGGATTCTCTCGGCGGTATCAAAGATCTACACATACACGCTGGCCTTTGCATTGCTCGCCGGACTTGGTGCTATTTTTGCAGGTCCATGGGTGTTGCCAAAATGGTATGGCGAAGCTTTCGCCCCACCCGCGTCGCTCTTTGTCGCTTTCTCTTTTTACTTTCTGGCGAATGCGTGGCGTCGGTGTAATCAGCCGCTTGTGGTCAGTGTCGGTAAGGTCATTGGTTCCGTGAAATACACTCTTTTTGAAATCGGCCTTACGATTCTGGCTGCCATTATCGGAATGTACTATGGAGGTTTGACAGGGCTGTGGCTGGGCGTCGCTCTCTCGATCACTGCCGCAACCGGATGGGCATTCCCGATGATTTTCTGGAAGGCGATCCGATCTGTCTCTGAGCGATCAGAGGAAGGTGATACCGGCGAAATTTCTAATCCAGTCACCACCTAGGCGTATGGAAAAAACTCATTCACCGGCCTCCGCTGAAAAGTTCGGCGTGTCATCCCTGATGACGATTGTTAAACGCTGTGTGCCTGAATTTGTGAAGCTCGCTTCGAAAGCGCGCCTGCGCCCCGGTGGACGCATTGGGTTGAATCTTCCCGATCGGATTTTTCTGGAAGAGGTGTCCATTCCATGGTTTGCGGAGCAGGAGGAGGTTCATTCCGTTTTGGATGTGGGCACCGACTGGTATACCTGGAAATACGACACGCTTTTTCCGGGTATGGAATATCAATCAATCGACTTCGATGCTGCGAAAGCGAAATTCGCCCCTCCCAATCATGTGGTCGGTTCGATCCTCGAGTTGGATCAACATTTTGAGGAAAACCGGTTTGATCTCATTATTTGTAATGGCGTTTTCGGGTGGGGAGTGAATGACCGTGCCGACATCGAAACCGCTGTTTTTCAGTTTCTAAGGGTGCTTCGCCCCGGTGGTTACCTCGTCATTGGCTGGAATGATAACGACGATCATCGACCGGAAGGTTTTGAAAAAACGGATGTGGAAGGGTTTGAGCGATTTGTATTACCTCCCATCAAATCCGATCACTTCAATTCCGGAGCAGCGAACCGGCATCAGTTTCGATTCTACCGCTCGGTGAAATCAGTGCCGGTCCATCCGGTTTGCAAATCAGCGGGTTGATTGACTCAATTCTCCCCGGAAATAGGGGCGTGTCAGGGGCTTTTCCGGAAGCCGTCAGCGGGCAAAGAGACGCGGTCCCGGGAGCGGGGTTCCGAATTCGAAATCCCCGGTAACCCTATCTGCGCCACAAGGTTGCCTTGTCTTACCGGTTTGATCTTTCTACTCTCACGGTGCTTTTGATATATGAAACCACTGCTTGTCGTCATCATTCTCAGCGTCTTTACGATGCTCTTGCCGGCGGAGGAAATTCTTGGAGGTGTCGCCAAAGTCGATATCACGCGTCCCGGCGAAGACGCCGGAGAAAACCCTCTCTGGGCGAAAGCTCTCGTTTTGAGTAAGGGGGATACCCATGTCGTGATTGTGTCGGTCGACGCGGTTGCAATTGCTGAGATAGGGTCAATTCGCGATCCGTATTTAGCGAATGTTAGGGCGTCGTTGCAAAAGTCGATTGGAGTTCCGCCGGAATCCATCGTCATCAATGCCAGTCATTGCCACGGAATCGTTGCGTTGGATGTTGAGGCAAGAACGGTGGAAGCGGTTACGAAGGCATGGAACAGCAGGGTGCCGGTGAATACGGGCGTTGGATCAGGAACTGAAGCCGGCATCTCCATTAACCGGAGACTTCAGCTCAAGAGCGGAAAGCAGGGCGATGTGCGTCATGCCTACTCATTGCCGAATGACGACGAAGTCGCGGCTGTAGGGCCAATTGATCCGGAGATCGGAATTCTCCGCGTCGACAAGATTGAGGATGGCGATCCGCTCGCGCTAGTCTACAATTTTGCCTGCCATCCCATCATGGGGATTCCGGGCGGTGGCAATACGGCTGATCTGTCAGGCTTTGCCTCCAATGTCATCGAGAGCCATTGGGGTGATGGGAATGCGATGGCTTTGTTTGTTCAGGGGTGCGGGGGAGACATCAATCCGGTCCTCTACAAGTCGGTCACTCAGCCGCACGACGGAAAACCGCTGGGAACACGTTTGGGCTTGAGTGTTCTCGAAGCGGCGCGGCAAATCGAAACGCAATCCGGAAACAGCTTGTCTCTGTATTCCCGGAAGGTGGCGCTGCCGAGAGCCAATCTCGCGGCGCGTATTGTGGAGATGGAAGAGGAAATCGACGAACTCCTCATTTCACTGAAAGGGACGACGCTGAATTTCGAAACCTTCCTCCCGCTCTTCGTGAAATACCAAATGTCAGGGGAATATCCATCGGCCACTTCCTACCGCTATCTCCAGGATGAACTCCTGAAACGCGATGACTGGAAGAAGCTCGATTCTGATAACCGGAAGGCGATGGATGCCTACCTCGCGAATATTCGTTCGATGGAGGAGCTGACCCGGAAGCAGATTAATCTCGCCCTGATACGAAAGCATCAGGCCCGCAATGAGAAAGCGGGTAAGACGGTCGAAGCCGAGGTCGTTGCTGTCGGGGTCGGGGATTTTAAAATGATCACTTTTCCGGCTGAGCTCACCGTGCCGATCGGGCTGAATATCAAGAAGCGATCTCCTCACCAACACACATTCGTCGCGGGCTACACCAACGGGTATCTCTACTACGCACCTACCGCAATCCAGCTTGAGAACCGGGGCGGAGCCCAGGAGGACAGCGATTGTCTTTTCGCGCCGGAATGGCAGTCAATTTTCGAAGACCTCGCCATTTCGCTTTTGGAAAAACTTTAACCCCCTGAAATCCACATGAAATCCCAATCGAATCATTCAACGAACCGGCGTCATTTTCTCAAAACAGCAGGCGCCGCAACTGCCGGTGTCATTGCCTCCGCCCCCGGTGCAAGCCGTGCGGGAGACGGAGCGACTGTCCTTGAAACAAAAGTCATCTCTCAGCAATCAGAGTATTATCACGGGTGGTCGACTTTGGCGCGGCGGAAGAACGGTGAACTCTGGTTGACCTGGTCAGGTGGCCGGGTTGCCCACGTTTGCCCCTTCGGGCAGGTCCACGCGATGACTTCGAAAGACGATGGCAGGACCTGGACCTGGCCTCGTGTTCTGCTCGATGGAGCAATTGACGATCGTGATTCAGGGGTTCTCGAGACAGCGAAGGGTACTCTCATTGCGACGACCTTCACTTCGCTCGCCTATGAGCCGTATATCGAAAAAGGTAAGCGGATGAGTGAGTTGGGAGAGGGTGGTTGGCAGACAAAGGACTTCGGTGAAAAGGAGCTGAAGCAGTGGATGGCGTGCAATGACCGGCTCACCCCCGAAGAGCGGAAGGCGGAGCTCGGGGTCTGGGCGATTCGTTCGGAAGATGGTGGAAAGACCTGGGGCGGGCGACTTCCCACGGTGGTAAACAGTCCTCATGGACCGACACAATTGAAGGACGGTCGTTTGCTCTATGCGGGGAAGATGCTCTGGAGTGAAGGCAAAAAGATAGGGGTTTGTGAGTCTAAAGATGATGGCAAAACCTGGCAGTGGCTTGCCGATATTCCCGCCCGCGAGGGGGATAATCCCGAGACGCAATATCACGAGCTGCATGCGGTTGAAGCGGCAGACGGGACGATCATCGCGCAGATTCGAAATCACAGCGCTGAGAATAAAAGCTGGACCCTCCAAACTGAATCGAGTGACGGGGGAAAGACCTGGTCAATCCCGCACCCCATCACATTCGGTCTTCCTTCGCACCTTTTGAAGTTGCGGGATGATCGTCTCCTCATGACTTATGGCCATCGCCGTGCGCCCTTTGGCAATCAGGCGCGCATCAGTTCTGACAATGGCAAAACCTGGGGCGAACCCATGATTATTTCCGGAGACGGGGCGGGGGGAGATCTCGGCTATCCGAGCACGGTGGAGCTCGATGACGGGAGTCTTCTCACGGTCTGGTATGAGAAGATGAAAGGATCGTCCCTCGCGGTGCTGCGCCAGGCGCATTGGAAAATCTCCGGTGGTGCTTAGTGCGCCGTCGCCTCGCTGGTCGCTTCGGCTTCCTCCTCGTCATCGTGATAGTATTCGCGTGGACGATAGAGCTTGGCGACGATCAGGAATGTCAGCGCTGCGGCGAGCATGAGCCCCGTAAAGAACCAGAAGTAGTGAGCTCCTTCCAGTCGGACTCTGCCGCCGACAAAGTAGCTCGTGGCGATAGAAGGACCTTCTTTCGCCGCTTCCGCTTTTGTGGTCACACCGAGTTCCTTTTTCTTCTTTTCCAACCAGGCTTCTTCGGGGCGGAACTTGTTCATGAAGGCTGCGAAGCCGGATGGTTTATTCACTGAGGGAATCGAAATCGAAATAATCGCTCCCTGATCCCAGGGGGTGAGTTCCTTCCCGTCGGCCCCGTTGCTCATGACCCGCATTTGGGATTGGTCCAGCAAGGTGAATTGATAGGGATTGCCCCACGGATCCTCTGCTCCGGCGAGGATCGTATTGCCCTGTTCGACTGACAGCGCGGTATGGTTTTGGGCGGCGGTGGCGTCTGATATTTTTGAGACAATCGTAGCGAGGTCTTCCTTTCCGTGAAATCCGAGCCCGGTCCGGCTTCCGTCTTTGTCGAAGGTAATAACAATGTCGTCATCGGTTCCTGTCTTCCCGTCAAAGCCGCCGTGCGAAATTTCCGTTCCGGCACCGGAAAGCTCTGCCGTGGGATCTTTGACCTGAATGAAATGATTGATCTGAGCAGTGACTTGATTACCCAGGGAAACGGCAAAAAGGAATAGCGCCATAATCACCGACTTCATCGCTTTGGGTGCCTGGGTGTAACTGAATTCAAGGCAGACGATCGATACCATCACTTCGGACGCCGTGAGGGCGACATAGGCAAAGATTTGCCAGGAAATGGAGGGGGCTTCCCCGGCATCAATCTTCATCTGCGCAATGGAAACGAGCGCGAACGAGATCACCATGATGAAGAGCCCGATGCCGATTTTGCGAAGTGGGGTGAGGGGAAATACCCGATCGATCAGTGGGTAGAGAACGTAGGAAAAGAGAGGGATGAAAGTGAGTATGAGGATGGGGTTGAGAGCCTGGATCTGACTGGGGAGCCATTCCACGCCGAGCCAGTTGAGGTCCATGTTCCGGGCCTGGAGCACCCAGGATGAGCCGCTTTGATCATAGAGGGCCCAGAAGATCGCGACGAAGATGTAGATGGTGGAGAGTTTGAGAATCGCCCCGATGCCTTCTTTGCTGAAGAGTTCGCGATGAAACTGTTTCCCGCCCGGAGGGATGTGAACGAACTTGTGACGTCCGATCCAGAAAACGAGCGTGGCAAGCGCCATAAGAACTCCGGGGACACCGAAAGCGAGGTGCGGTCCATACCATTCGAGAAGCCACGGGGTGAGAAGGGTCGAGAAAAAGGCTCCGAGATTGATCGACCAGTAAAACCAGTTGAAGACACGGGGGAGGAGATGGCGGTTCTGAGTTCCGAACTGATCGCCGACATGGGCGGAGACGCAGGGCTTAATTCCTCCGGATCCGACTGCGATGAGCCAGAGGCCGGCCATGAGCCAGGTTCCCGCTTCGCCGGCCATGCCCATCAATGCGAGGGCTCCGTGCCCGAGGCAGTAGACCACTGACAGAGTCATAATAATCCGGTATTTTCCGAAAAAGAGATCGGCGAGGAGTGCGCCGAGGACAGGCGTCAGGTAGACGAGCGAAACGAAGTGGTGAAAGCGCTCCGTCGCCTCCGCGTCGGCCATTTGGATACCGGCTTTATCTCCCATGAGCCAGAGGTAGTTCACCATAAAAATGGTGAGAATGGTCCGCATCCCGTAGAAACTGAAACGTTCCGCCGCTTCGTTCCCGATGATGTAGGGGATGCCGGGTGGCATCTTTTCGGTGCGAAGAGCGGAAGTCTTGTAAATCGACATGATTACGTTTTCGCACGTAGGGCGCTGCGATGCAATGCCGTAGATTTTTCGCAGCCTGCGGGGAGGGCGATGTGGTCTGTTGAAGCGCGGGGCTGAAAAATTGCCCGGGTGCTCCCGGTTTGGCTACCCTTCGATCACCTTTCGCGCCCAGGCGGCGGCTCCGAGAACGCCGGCGTCGTCTTCGAGTTCGGCGGCTACGATTCTAAAGCTGTCCTTGTAGGTATTGAGAACCCGATCCTGTGTCGCCTGACGGACCGTATCGAGGTAGATGTGTGGCATCGCTTCGACGAGTCCGCCTCCTAACACGATCACATCGGGTGCCATGAGATGGACGATTGTCGCGACCCCGCAACCAAGGAGGCTCGCGGAACGCCTTACGATGTGCTCGATCTCTTCGTCGCCGGCTTCAATGGCAGCGGCGAGTTTTCCGCTCGTGATTTTTGAAATGTTCGTGCCGCAGCTGCTGAGCAGATTGGGTGCAAGACCACGGTAGGCGGCTCTGGCGGCATCGGTTGCGATCTTGAGACGGGAGCATTCCATTTCCAGAGTGGTGCCGTCTTCCCCGTGGCCTGAGGTTTCCGGAAAGAGCGGGATATGACCGAGCTCCATGCAGGAAAGAGAGGCCCCCTGAAGCATCTTCCCGTTGATGACCGCACCGGCACCGATTCCGGTTCCCGGAAAGATGCCGACAGCACAGCGGGACTCACGGGCCGCGCCTTCTTCGTATTCTGCGTAGACCCCGGCGTCGACATCGTTGCAGATCACGGCGCGGCAATCGAAGGCTTCTCCGATGGTGTCTTCGATGGGTACGTTTCGCCAGCCGAGGTTGGGGGCTTCGACGAGAGTTCCCGTTTCCGGATTGATGGGCCCGGGGCAGCCTACGCCGATTCCGGCAATTTGAGATGGTTTGGCTCCGGCGTCCTCAAGGGCTTCCTCGATCACTGACTCCATCCGCGAGAGTCCGGCCTCGGAGCCTTTCGCACCCTGAGTTTTCTGTTTGGATTTGCCGAGGGTCTGGTAGTCGTCGTTGAAAACTTTGGCGAGCATTTTGGTTCCGCCGAGATCGAATCCGACCCATACCCGGCCGGAGTAAGTTTTTACCTTTTTCTTGCTCATGAAATGAATCGTTTTGCTTCTTCGCGCGCCCAGAGGTCGGCGTCGATAAGAGTTTCAAGTGTGGGGTGTTCGCTGACGTCGTGATTCGACATTACGGTTTCGACCGTTTTCCAAATGCCGGGGAAGCTGAGCTTACCTGAAAGAAAAGTGCTTACGGCCACTTCGTTGGCCGCGTTGAGAACAGCAGGAAGGGTGCCGCCGGTGGTTCCGGCCTCTTTGGCGAGGTTGAGCGCGGGAAAGTCCTCGTAGCGCGGTCGTTCGAAATCGAGTTTTGCGAGTTCGGCAAAATCGAGCGGGGTTAAGGTGTTCGGAACCCGTTCCGGCCAGGTGATCGCGTACTGAATCGGGAAGCACATGTCGGTCGTGCTGAGTTGGGCGAGAATCGAGCCGTCGATGAATTCGACCATGCTGTGAACGATGCTCTGAGGATGGACGATGACGTCGACCCGGGCCATCTCGATGTCGAAGAGCCAGCGGGCTTCGATCATCTCAAGGCCTTTGTTAAAGAGCGTTGCCGAGTCGATCGAGATCTTCTGCCCCATCTCCCAGGTGGGATGCTTGAGGGCGCGCGCGACGGTGACATCGGCGAGTTCAGCGGAAGGGAGTTCGCGGAAAGGGCCTCCCGAGGCCGTGAGAATGAGCCGCGATACGTCGCTTGCAGGCTTGCCTTCGAGGCATTGAAAGATCGCATTGTGTTCCGAATCGACCGGCAGGATCTTGACGCCCTTCTCCCTTGCTGCAGTCATGACCTGTTCGCCTGCCATGACCAGAATCTCTTTGCTCGCCACCGCGATGTCTTTGCCCGCTTCAATTGCAGCGAGGGCGGGTCTGAGTCCTGCCACGCCGACAATGGCGATGAGGACGATGTCGGCTTCGGGCAGGGTTGCGAGCTCGATGAGCCCCTCCTCGCCGGCGTGGAGGTTCACGGAGTCGGCGACCTTCGTTTTGAGGTGGCTCAACCCTGTCGGGTCGAAGAGGCAACCCTGTTTGATCCCGAATTCGTTGAGTTGATCGGCGAGCGAATCAACACTGCGATTCGCGGCGAGTCCGATCAGTTCGATCCGGTCAGGGAGGTCCCGTGCCACTTTGAGGCTGCTTTCACCGATCGAGCCGGTAGAGCCGAGGACGACGACTTTCTTTCGAGGCGGGCCTTCAGGCATATCAGTTCAGCCGAAAATAAGCAGGTAAATGTAGAGCAGGGGCGCGGTGAAAATGACGGAGTCTATCAAATCCAGAAAGCCGCCGATTCCCGGCATGAGCTGCCCGCTGTCTTTGGCTTCAAGACTGCGTTTGAGAATCGATTCGGCGAGATCACCGAGAACGGCAACCAACCCGAGAATTATCGCGAGAATGGCCGCGTGAACGGGGGTGATGATAGGGACGTAGTCCCCTGCGAGAAAGTAGAAAGAAAAGCTCCCGATGAGGGCGAAAAGGATCGCGCCACCGAATCCCTGCCAGGTCTTACCGGGGCTGACGTGCGGCGCCATTTTATCCCGACCGATCATCGAGCCGACGAGGTAGGCACCCATGTCCGTGAGCTTGGTTACGGCAATGAGAAAGGCGACATAGAAATGGGCTGACGGGTTGCCGTTGATATCGGTGAGCGGCAGCATGAGCAGCTTGGGAACAAAGCTGAAGAGAATCACGCAGTAGATGAATCCGAAGATGGTCGCGGCGATCTCATCGAGGGTGCGAAATCCTTCGAGCGGGTAGCGCATTCGTTCGAGGACAACGAGGGTGACGAGTAGAGAGATTGCGAGCCCGTCCAGTTCCGTGAGCCAGGCGGGTTCAAATCCCCAGAACGGGGCAAAAAGGAGAATAATGTAGGCGACGGTGACTCCGTAGGTCTGCCAGCGGAAGCGCCGGAAGCCGCGGATGGGGAAGAGCCGGAAGTATTCAATGAGTGCCCCGAGCATGAGGATCGCAAAGAGCACCGCGTAGAGCCAGTCCTGCGAGGACCAGAATGCCGCCGAGACAATTACGAGCAGGCAGACGGTACTGATAAGACGATTCACAAAGGTGCGTCGCTTGGAAATCGCGCCTTTTTCAGCGGGGGGCGATTGGTTGGGTGCTTCGTCGGCTGAAGAGTCCGGCATGGGTCGGGTTCCTGAAAAGTATGAAACAATGCACAAGGGGAGTTGGCAATGAATAAAACGGAAATCCAGCGACTGGATTGTCCCCTCGAAAGAGTTGCGAAACTGCTGTTTTGGCCCGATTACTGCCTCATTATGGCCAAAAAACCAGTCGTTCTGATTATTCGTGATGGGTGGGGTGACAACCCTGCAGGTGCTGAAATGGCGGAGAAAGTGGGGGATTGCCCGCGCCTCGCCAACACGCCGTTTACCGACGAGATGCACGCGAAGTATCCGGTGGCTCACTTGAGCTGCAGCGGACTGGACGTTGGTCTGCCTGAAGGTCAGATGGGTAATTCCGAAGTCGGTCACCTCAATTTGGGTGCCGGACGCGTTGTTTATCAGGACTTTACCCGTATCAACAAGACGATTGATGACGGCGAGCTTTCTTCGAATGCGATTCTCAAAGAAGCTTTCGCGAAGGCAGCTGGATCGAGGCTTCACCTTCTCGGGCTGGTATCTGACGGGGGGGTTCACAGTCATCAGGATCATCTCTGTGCGCTTGCTTCAGCGGCGAAAGAGGCCGGAGTGAACGACATTATGGTGCACGCCATCACTGACGGGCGCGACACTTCACCGACTGGAGGTAAAAAGTATTTGAGCTATTGTGAGGACAAACTCGCGGAGTCAGGTGCCAAAATTGTTACCGTGATTGGCCGCTACTTTGCGATGGATCGCGACAAGCGCTGGGACCGGATCAAACTGGCCTGGGATGCGATTGTGTATGGTAAAGGTGAGGCGAAGGAGATCCTCGCTTCCGAGGCTGTTGCTGAGAAATACGCGGAAGACGTCACCGACGAATTCATGAAGCCGATGGTTTTTGATGCGGTTGACGAGCAGCGTGTTCGCGATGGCGATGTGGTTCTGTTTTTCAACTTCCGTGCCGACCGGGCCCGTGAGTTGAGTATCGCCTTTCTCAAGGAGGATTTCGACGGATTTGAGCGCGGAGCGGTTCCTCAAGTGGGGTATTTCACCATGACCGAGTATGACGAGACCTACGGTTGCCCTGCGGTTTTTCCTCCGGAAGAGCTCACCAACACACTCGGCGAAGTGGTTTCGAGAGCGGGCCTGACTCAGCTTCGAATTGCGGAAACGGAAAAATACCCTCACGTCTCGTTCTTTTTCAACGGTGGTGTCGAGGTGGAGAATGCCGGTGAAGACCGGCAGATGCTTCAGTCGCCCCAGGATGTTGCGACTTATGATGAGAAGCCGGAGATGTCCGCCGAAGGGGTCACTCAGACGATTCTGGATCGCATCGAGAATTACGACATGGCGATCATCAACTTTGCGAACCCCGATATGGTGGGGCACACCGGAAGTGTTCCCGCTGCGATCAAAGCGGTTGAGTGCATTGATGATTGTGTTCGTCGCGTCGTCGAGAAAGTGCTTTCACTGGGTGGAAAGCTGCTCATCACCGCTGACCACGGGAACTGCGAGGAAATGATCAACGCAGACGGATCACCTCAGACCGCTCACACCACCAACCTGGTTCATCTCATCTACGTCGGCGACGACGGCGATGATGTCACCCTGAGCAGTGGAAAACTCGCCGATGTCGCTCCGACGATTCTCGGACTCTTAGGGGTTGATCAGCCCGCAGAGATGACGGGCCATTCGCTGCTCGCCGCGAAGTAACACGAGATTGCAGCCGCGCCCCAATCGCGCCCCGCGGGCGCGGACGGACGGGTCGCGGCGATAAGCTCACTCGAAGGGCGAAGTCGCAGCGTGGGCCGAGCCTGCTCGCGGAAAGATTAGAGATCTTTTTCCGTCGGCGGGAAGCGTTTCCGTGCCGCGCTGTCGAGAGGTTGTCCGTTGTGCATCGTCCACCATTCGGGGGCGCGTTCGGCGTCGTAGTGGGGATTCGGAATGGGCATTCTTGCAGACACTTCGGTTTGCCAGCGCTTTAGCTTTTTCTTCAAGTCGGCGACGCGGCCGGCTTTCTCTTTCGAAAGATCGTTGGTCTCGCCGAGGTCCGATTTGAGGTTGTATAGCTCCACTTTGTTCGAGTTGTCGAGATACTGGATCAGTTTCCATTCACCTTCGATGATCGCGGAAGCGGGACGGTGGTGGTGAAAATGCGGGTAGTGAAAGTGGACTGCGGAACGTCCCACTTTCGCGCTGCTGTCGCTGAGGACCGGCAGGAGGCTTTTCCCGTCGATGGTTTGGTTGGCGGGAAGTTTTGCTCCGGTCAATTCAACAACGGTGGGGTAGAAATCATAGCTGATTGCGACGGTGGCGGTTTCTGTCGCAGGCTTCACGAGGGGAGGATACTTCACGATGAGGGGAACCCGGATCCCACCTTCGTAAAGTTGACCTTTTTCACCGCGCAGCGGGGCATTGTCAGTCACGTTGTCATCCGCTTCGGGAGTGTAGTCGTAGCGTCGGTAGAGTCCGCCGTTGTCGGAGGTGAAAATGATCATTGTCTTTTCGGTGACACCCGCGGCGTCGACTGCGGCGATAACGCGACCGACGAGGTCGTCGAGCTCTTCGGTCATTCCGGCATAAACGGGGTGCGGGAGATCACGCCCCATTTCAGCGGCTTTCTTTTTGTATTTATCAACGAGTGCTGACTTCGAAGCGAGGGGGATGTGAACTGCGAAGGGTGAGACCATGAGAAAGAACGGCTTTTCGGAATTCTTCGTTACGAAGGTCTCAGCGAGTCCGGCTTCGAATTCGGTGCGGAACTGATCCGCTTCCGGCTGCACGGACTTGTCGCCGTGTTGGACGCGAAATTTCCCGGGGAGAAAAGCCCCGCCAACGACGGCGGACCAGTCGTAGCCCTGATGTTCGGGTTGAAACGCGGCGTCGGTTCCGAGGTGCCATTTCCCGACGTATCCGGTGGTGTAGCCGACACCTTTTAGAGACTCGGCGATGGTGACGGTGTCGAGTGGCAGGGCCATCGTTGTCAGTGGTGTTTGCACGGTTTCAAAGGGACGCCAGTGCCCGGGGATGTGGGCGGTGATGCCGATGCGGGCCTGGTTTTGTCCTGACTGAACCGCGCACCGTGTTGGTGAGCAGACCGCGCCGGCGGCGTAGAAATCGGTGAAGCGCATTCCGTCTTTCGCGAGGCTGTCGATGTTCGGGGTGTCGATGAAGTCGTTTCCGTAGCAACCGAGGTCACTCCAGCCGAGGTCGTCGGCCATAATGAGAATGATGTTCGGTTTCGCCTCTTCGGCAAAAGAGGTGGTGACGAGCGCGAGCGAACTCAGGAGGGCAAAAAGGTGGTTTCTCATGGTATGGGGAAAGGTTCTTGAATATGATGGCGGGGGAAAGGGCGTCATGCGGCTACTCTGCCGGCGGTCTGATATACAAACATGACTAAATTTGCTCAATTCTGTTTCGTCCTTTTGTCGCTGCCGGTCGCTGGTCTTTCTCAAACGGCCTTGAAGTATGCGCCGGCACCCGCGGATAATCCGCTCAGGGGATTCGTGCCCTATGTGAAAACGGATCAGTGGGAGCGGTTTCCTCACAGCATGGAGTTTCACTATTTTGCGCTCAATGATTTGATGCAGGGATACGAGTCGTTCGACTGGTCTCCGATTGAAACGATTCTCATGACGACGCAGGAGCGTGGCTGCCAGCTTATTTTCCGGGTGATGATGGAGTATCCGAATCGCGGGGTTCTCGTTCCTCAATTTCTGATCGACGAAGGAGTGAAAATTACGGAGTGGGAGTCGAAGGAGAGTGACAGTGGAAAGTGTCATACCCCGGATTACGAAGACCCGCGGCTGCGGCGCGCCCTTGTGGCGTTTGTTGCAGCGTTAGGCAAAAAGTATGACGGTGATCCCCGCGTCGGTTATCTCACAGCGGGGCTCCTGGGGTTGTGGGGTGAGTGGCATAATTACCCGAGGGAGGAACTCGGTGCGTCAAAAGAAACGGAGGCGCTTGTTCTCGATGCCTATGAAAAGGCATTTTTAAAAACGCCGGTTCTATTGCGTTATCCTGCGGGGGACAATCATTACGCGCATGCCGCGAATCAGCTCCGGCCTTTTGGATATCACGATGATTCTTTCAACTGGGCGACCCTCGATACGGGAAGGGAGGAGGACACCTGGTATTTTATTCCGCTTTTGAAGGCGGCGGGAGCGACAGAAAAGTGGAAGACGCAACCAATCGGAGGAGAGCTGAGGCCGGAGCTTTGGAAAACGAGTTTCACCGAAACGCCACACCGGCGCTCTCAGGGGTTCGAAGCCTGTGTCCGTAAAACGCATGCGACCTGGTTGATGGACTCGGGCTTGTTCGAGAAGCGCATTCCTTTGCCGGAGAGCCGGAAGCGTAACGCGATTAAAGCGGCGCAGTTGCTGGGGTATGAATTTTTCGTGTCGGAATGGCAGGTTGTCGCCGATGAAATCCGGATCACGGTCGAGAACCGAGGTGTTGCTCCTTTTTATCATGACTGGCCGGTTGAACTGGAAGCGGGGGGCGAAAGCATCGCAAGTTTCGACCTGCGCGGGATTCTTCCGGGCGATGTGAAAACCTGGATTGCAAAGGTGGCTTCTGAGGGAGTCGAATATCGGCTGCGGGTCCCGAATCCGATGGCGGGTGGAAAACCACTTCGCTTTGCCAATGCCGAACAGGGCGATGAGTGGCTGGTGTTGCCGTAGTCGCATATCTGCTTCGGGGAGGGGTGGAGATTTCAGTGCGGTTCTGTCAGGGGATTAAGATTTGGATTTAGAAAAAGAAAAAGAGGTTGGAATGAGGGAGTCCCGCTAACGCGATCTCGTCAGGGATATTTGCGGCTCACTCTGGCACTATGAAGGTGTTATGAGTGCCAACCGCTTCTGCTCAGGTCCCGTTTCCCGTCGTAGTTTTCTCGAAATAGGAGGACTCAGTGCCGCCGGTTTGGGATTGAGTGATTTCCTTCGTTACGAAGCCAATGCGGCGGCGCACGATGCGAATCATGTTTCCAATGACAACTCGGTGATCTTCATCTGGCTGCCCGGAGGAATGCCGCACATGGAGACTTACGACATGAAGCCTGACGCGCCGATGGAATACCGGGGGGAGTTTGGCCCTATTAAAACGAACGTCCCCGGGATCGATGTGTGCGAGTTGCTTCCCCTCCACGCGAAAATCGCGGACAAGTTTACGATTGTCCGTTCGCTCCATCACGAGTTTTCCGATCACGGCGGAGCGCACAAACGCATGATGACAGGGCGCCCTCCCAAGGTCCCGACGGGAACGGTGAATGATGCGCCGGCGGTGACCAACATCGTCAAAGAAATTCTCGGAGGGACTGTTGCTGAAACCGGGATGCCGACATGCGTTGCGGCGGTGGATACGAATCGACACGCGGTCGATACCTTTGCATTGGGCTCCGCCTATCTCGGCGCGGCGAAGACCCCGTTCATCGTTGCGGGTGATCCGAGCGATCCGGCTTTCAAGGTCCAGAACATCGGGGTGAAACAGAGCATGGAGACACGTCTCGAGGACCGGCTCGCGATGCTCAGGGGAATGGACCGTTTGCGCCGTGAAGTCGACGAGAGCGGAATCATGGAGGCGATGGATTCGTTCAACAACCAGGCCATGGAAATGCTCACCAGCGAGCAGGTCCGCGATGCCTTTGACCTCACGATGGAAGATATGAAAACCCGCGAGCGATACGGCCATCACGCCTACGGGCAACGCGGGTTGCTTGCGCGTCGACTCGTCGAAGCGGGGAGCCGTTTTGTCACCGCGGTGTGGGAGAATCCGACTCCGGGAAAAGCGATTCCGAAAAACTGCGCATCGAACTGGGATTCGCATTCGGTGAACTGTCACATTTTTGAAGACTGTAAGTGGCGGATGCCGAGATATGATCAGGCGCTCTCAGCCTTGATCGAGGATATTTATGATAGAGGGCTCGATGAGAAAGTCATGGTCGTGGTGGCGAGTGATTTCGGGCACACTCCGAAGATCAATCCGGCGCGCGGCAATAAGTCGAAGGTGATGCAGCCGGGGCGTGATCACTGGCCGAAGGCGATGTCGGTGCTTGTTTCAGGAGGCAACGCTCCCATGGGGCAGGTCATCGGGGCGACTGATTCAAAAGGCGAGCATCCGATCGAACGGGTCATGACGCCGAACGATCTCTGGGCCACGGTTTATCAGCATCTCGGAATTGATTACAACGATTACCTGCAAAATCTCGATGGCCTGCCGATGCAGATTCTTCCGTTTGGTAAGCCCATTGCCGAGCTCGCTCCAATGGCCTGATATCATGATTTTCCGAACTTCAGTTTTTGTCGTCGCCTTCCTTGCCTCCGCAATCCCGGCGGGAGCGGTGGAGTTTTCCCTGCACTCTGGAACCGGAGGCGGTTCGGTTGCAATCGCAGGGCCGGATGACAGGGCTCAGGTCATTGCAATGTCGAAAGAGGATCGTGATTTGACCCGCGAAGTCGCCTTTCGAATTGAACCTCCCGGGTTCGCTGCGATCGACTCGACCGGTTATGTCACTCCCCTGAAAAACGGAAAGGGCTTCATCATCGCGAGTGCGGCGGGTGAAAATCCCGTGGAGGTAAAGGCGCCGATCTCGGTCACGAATTTCGAAAGGCAGCGTCCCGTCAGTTTTCCGAATGATGTCATTCCCGTGATCACGCGGAATCATTGCAACGCCGGGGCGTGCCATGCGAAGGCGTCGGGACAGAACGGGTTTCAGCTTTCCCTTCTCGGATACGAGCCGCAGAATGATTTCGAGCAGATCACGACTCATTCACGCGGGCGTCGGGTCACCCCGTCGGCGGCAGGTCACAGTTTGCTGCTGCAGAAGGCGACCGGTGATCTCCCTCACGAAGGCGGTGCCCGTCTCAATAAAGATTCGGCTGACTACGCGACGATTCTGCGCTGGATCGATGAAGGGCTCAATTACCAGCCGGAGAATGATCCTGACATTGAACGAATTGAAGTGTTTCCCAGGTCCATCGTCACGAAGCCGAACTTGAAGCAACAGCTCGTCGTGACCGCCAGCTTCAGCGACGGGACGAAGCGCGACATCACCCGGCTTGCTCAGTATGAGGCGAATCATCCGGAGCTGGCGGAGGCCGATGAACGCGGTCTCGTTGCGATTCAGGAGAAGACGGGGAGCACTGCAGTTCTGGTGCGTTTTCGGGAACACATCGATACCTTCGTCGCCACGATCCCGTTGGGAAATCCAATCGGGGAAATGCCTCAGCCGCGCAATTTTATCGACGAACAGATTTTTAAACAACTCAGCCTCATGGGTCTGCCTCCGTCGAAGGAAGTGGATGACGGTGCTTTCCTGCGGAGAGTGACCCTCGATATCGCAGGGCGTCTTCCCACGGTGGAGGAGACGGAGGCTTTTCTGCTTTCAGTGGATCCGGAGAAGCGCGCTGCGAAGATCGATGCTCTTCTCGCCAGTCCCGACTACGCCGATTATTTCGCGGGTAAGTGGACCGCGATTTTACGGAACAAAGTGGATCGTGGTCGCGACTGGGTCGCGCGGGATTCGCATGCTTTCCACGCCTGGGTTCGGACCAGTCTCAATGAGAACAAACCCTTTGATCAGTTTGCCGGCGAACTCGTCGTTGCCAGTGGCAAAGCGATCGAAAATCCGGCGGTGAGCTGGTATCGCGTCGTGAAGGATCAAAAGGAGCGGATGGAAAATGTCGCGCAGATTTTCCTCGGGATCCGGATGCAGTGTGCGCAATGTCATCATCATCCCTACGAGCAGTGGAGTATGGATGACTACTTTTCGTTCACGGCTTTTTTCTCAACGATTGAGACGAAGAACATCAGGAAACTTCCCGAGGAGGATATTTATTTTCATGGTCGCAAACCGGCTCTGATGAAAAATCCCGCTTCAGGTGAAAACATGAAACCGAAACTTCTCGGCGACGCTGAGCCGCTTGAGATTCCGGCGATGAAAGATCCCCGTTTTGATCTCGCGAACTGGATGCGCTCAAAAGAGAATCCCTATCTCGCCCGCGTTCTCGTGAATCGCTATTGGAAGCACTTTTTCAGCCGTGGGCTCGTCGAGCCGGAAGATGACATTCGCCCCACCAATCCGGCGACCCATCCCGAGCTGCTTGAAGCGCTCGCCGACTCGTTTCGTGAAAGCGACTTTGATCTCAAGGAATTGATTCGAACAATCTGCAACAGCCGCACCTATCAGCTGAGCTCCGATCCCAACGGAGGCAATGCAGACGACGTTCAGAATTATGCCCGCTATTATCCGAAGCGTTTGCCCGCTGAGGTGTTGCTCGATTCGGTCAACGACATCACCGGTGCGGTGAACACTTTTTCACGTCAGCCCCAGGCGGTCAAAGCGGTTGCGCTTCCCAATGAGAAGGGGACTCAGGAATCGGAATTTCTGATGATGTTCGGGCGGCCGACGATGGACACCGCCTGCGAATGTGAGCGAACCGGCGAGGCGAATCTGGGCCAGAGTCTCCACCTTTTGAATTCAGACACGATTCAGAAGAAACTCACGGCTCCGAACGGACGGGCTGCGACGCTCGCGAAGGCTGAAGGCCAAAGTGATGAAGCACGCGTCAGGGAGCTGTATCTTCAGGCGATGTCGCGAGCCCCGGATGACAAAGAGATGGGGATTGCCCTGGCTCACTTGAAAAAGAAGCGCGAACAGGCTGCCGCCGATCCCAAAGTGCTGCCACCGGTTCAGGCTGAGCAGGAAGCTTTCGAAGACATTATCTGGGTGCTTCTGAATACGAAGGAGTTCATGTTCAACCGGTAGGTCGCAACGAGGCGTTACCGGTTGACGCGCTGTCTTATTTAAGATTCCTTAAGTAAGGCGATGGCAGAAAGCACGAAGAGAAAAGCGGAGGGCACGCGGCGTCCACTCGAGCGGGTTCTGCGCATCCATGAAATGGTGAGTCGCGGCGATTATCCCAATTGCAGCACGATCGCCCGGGAGCTCGAAGTGAATCGGAAGACGATTCAACGGGATATCAATTTCATGCGTGATGAGCTCGATATGCCGATCGCGTACATTGATGAGTCTCACGGGTATGCCTACACGAGACCGGTGAACGAGTTTCCATTTTTGGAAACGACTGCGGATGATCTCGTTGCATTGATTCTCGCTCGCAACGCGCTGAACCCGCTGAAGGGCTCAGCTCTCGAGGCCAATTTGCGGAGCAGCTTTCAGCGTCTGCAGGCGGGCATGAGTGAGCAGGTTACGATTCCCTGGTCCGATGTGGATCAGGCCTTTTCCGTCAAATCGATGGGGATGACTGAACACGATGTCTTCGTCTTTAACCGTCTCGCCAAGGCGGTGTTGGAGAGTCGGGAACTCCATTTTGAATATCAGAAACTGCAGGATTCGGAATCGATGACCCGCCAGCTGCAGCCCTACCACCTCGTTGAAATCGACGGAGGGTGGTACATCATCGGGCATGATTTGAAACGCGGTGCGAGGCGGACTTTTGCGGTCCAGCGAATGACGAGTGTTCATCTCACTTCGAAGCGCTTTGTCCGGTCGCGTGATTTCAAACTCGAAGACCATTTCGCGGGAAGTTTCGGGGTCTGGTCGGGGGATAGTTCGGGGAATCATCCACTGGCGGTTCGGATTCGATTCAGCGGGTTTGCCGCGAGGGTGGTTGCTGAGCGACGCTGGCACCCCAGTCAGGAGATCGAGAAAATTGAGGAGGATGGCAGCGTCATCGATATCACAATGCAACTGACGGCGCTCGAAGATGTCGTGAGGTGGGTTCTCGGGTTCGGAGCACAGGCCGAAGCGATCGAGCCCCGGGAACTGCGCGAGCGGGTTCGGAGCGAATTGGCCGCTGCCTCGGAGCGATATCGCTAGGTGGCGTGGGGTTGATCTTTCGCCTTTAGGAAAAAGTTAAGATCTGCGAAATTTTCGTAAAATCGTAGATTTATCCGGAGGTGGGCCGTGGATGTCCCACCCTCCCGCGTAGACTGTGTGCATGAAAAATAGAACTCAGTCTTTCACCTCCATCTCATTCGCCACTGAAACCGCAGACCGGCAGTCCAGCCACCTCCGTCACTGTGAGGGTTCACGGCAGGAATCGTCCGCTCCGGGGTTCCCGGCGGAAAAGGCGGGGAAGGACCTCCTTGAGCTGTGTCAGGAGATCGCCGGTGTTTTAATTCGCCGCTACCTCGTGAGCGACAGTGCTGCTGCGGTTCGGGCGGAGACAGCGGCGGGATTGAGAAAGCGGCTTTCCTGCACCGATCGTCAGGCTCAGGCGCTCATCACGCTCGCGTTGGAGATCATCCACGTGAAGTCGTATGGAAAATACCGAGCCTCTCCCGCGCGACTCGAAAAGTTGATCGCGCTTGCGGGAGGGATGGCCAGGTAAGGGAAAAGGCGGGCGATGTTGCCCGTTCCTTTACATCGTTTTCTTCTCCGACTCGGAAGCAGGTGCTTCGGAATCGTTTTCAGGGCCTTCGTCTATAACGATGCCCGCATCGGCTGCAAAATCCGCGAGAGCAAGTTCTTCGAGCGCGTCGCGTTCTGTCTCCATCAGTTCGAGGTCGCTGGTGTCGATGCTGTCTTTGGCAACGCGGGCGCGACCTTTGGCGACTTCTTTCTCTTCAGCGACCATTTGTTCGAGGCGGTTCAGGGTGTCTCCGGCGCCACCGATTTCATTGATCATTCCCGCGGCCATCTCGTTCAGTTCCGCAGTCGCCTTGGCAATCTGCGTCTCGCTGATGTCGCGTTTCAGTGACTCGATTTTCTCCCGTGCTGAGGTTACGGCGATATCGCGCGCATTTTTCAGCTCCTCGTAAGTTTTCTCGGCATCCTGCAACTGCTCGACATTGGCAGTGTGCTCTTCTTTCACCTTTTGAAGGCGCAGGGCGTATTCACCGGCGAGCTTGCGATTGCCTGCCTTGAGATGTGCGGTTGCCTTGGCGGTCAGTTCACGGGTTTCCTTTTCCTCGCGATTCACCTGGGACATGAGTCGCTCGCAAAGACCGGCGTGTGCGGCGAGACCTTTGTTGTATTCCGAGATCTGTTTTCTGAGATTCTCTTTCTCCACTTCAAGGAGAGCTTGAGGATTCTGCTTTTCGAGACCGGAGACGAAGAGGCCGAAGAAGCCGCGGATGAGATTGCCAATGCGCTTAAACATGTTCCTAGTAGGTTAGATGAGAAGATTAATGTCAGTCTTACATTTCCTGACTCGAAATCAAAAGCGTAAAAGTGGCAATTTGCCATTACAAAGGGGACGGTGATTTCTACCTTTCTCCGTTTGATTGGGGGTAGATTGCCGGGGGAACACGGTATAAGATTCGAAAATGGGAAGTGATCATCCAGTAGCGGCAGGCCTTAAGGTTCTCGCCGGAATCCTTGAGACGCAGAAACAACGCGGGCATGAGACGGTGAATATTTCACCCGAGGCAGAGGCTCTGCTCGGCGGGATGCCGCGGAAATTTATGGATGCGGGTCGTCGTCCAGCGGTGGTGGCGACTCCTCCGGCAGCGAGTGTTTTGCCTTCCACCTTGCCTGCTGTTCAACCGGTTGGAGCAACAGCGGGGGTGCCGGCAGTGGCGCCTTCTGCCTCTGATCTGCCAGCGGCGACGACTCCGAAATCGGAGAAAGAAGTGAGAGCGTGCCTCAACCAGATTTTCAGAGATTTGAAATCGAGTGAAGAGTGCCGTGCTCTCGGCACTCTCTATGAGAAAGTGGTCTTCGCGACGGGCAATCCCACCGCTGATCTTGTCGTCGTGGGCGATGCTCCGGGTTTTGAGGAGGAGGAGGCGAAAAAGCCCCTCGTTGGTCCTGCCCGCGATAAACTGGGGCAGATGCTGAAAGCGATGGGTCTCCCCATTGAAGAGGTCTATTTTTCCAACGTCGTGAAATTTCGCCCCAGGAAAGGGGACGGGCGTCTTCAAGGTCCCAGTGACCGCGACTGCACCGGCGACGAAATGCGGGTTTGTCTTCCGTTTCTCAGAAGGGAAATTGAAGCCGTTGCTCCGAAAGTGATTTTGGCATTGGGACAAACCGCCGCTGAGGGGCTTCTCGAAAAAGGCGGAACCGTGAGCGGGTTTCGTCAGGAATCGCATTTTTTCGCCGGCGTTCCCGTGGTTGTCACCGAAGAGCCCGCGAGTTTGTTGCGCGACGAGCGTGACCTTTCTCCGGACAAGGTGAAAGAAAAGAAGCGGCTTGTCTGGGAGGACATGTTGAAAGTGATGGAGTTCGCCGGATTGGATATTTCGGAGAAGCAGCGCGGGTATTTCAAGTAGGGACATTTCAATGGCTGACGAACTCGAGAAGGCATCGGCTGTGAAGCCTGCGAAAACAGGATTCTTCGTGAAGCTGTTGGTTTTTATCTGCATCCTTGCGGTGTTAGGTCTGGGTGGATTCTTCGGGGTCGTCTGGATGACCAAGAATGGAATCAATACCGCGAAGGAAACTGCGAAGGAGACGATAAAAGAAGTCGTTGCGGTCTTCACGCCGGATGAAGTCGTCGAGACATTTGAGGAGTGGCGTGAAATGAGCGCCACCGCGACAGACGGGAATATTCTTGAAATAGCGACGGCGGAAGCGACCGAGAAATTTTCCAGAAAGACGAACCTCGAGATGTTCGGGAAAACGCTTCCGCTCGGAACAACCGTTTCCGAAATCACGGTGCCGGCGACCTACCGTTTCCACATTGATCTCAACGATGACTGGTTTCTCACTGCAGACGGATCCAAGCTGATCGTTCTTGCCCCCCGGGTCCGGCCTTCGCTGCCGGTTGCTTTTGATACCGGCGGCGTCGAGAAAAAGACGCAGTCCGGTTGGGCCCGCTGGGACGGCGGGGACAATCTGGAGGAATTGGAAAGGACCATCACTTCAAAGCTGGAGGAGCGATCCGGCCAGCCCGAGGTGATCGGAAAAATCAGAGGTGAGGGCAGAATCGCCGTGGCCAAATTTGTGAAATCCTGGCTCCTCGAAAAGGAGGCCTGGGGAGATCAGAAGTTTACGGAAATCGTGGTCGTTTTCGAAGGTGAGGAAGGCAAGGCTCTCACGGCAGCACCGGCGACCTTGAAGCTCGATCAGAAAAACGGGGAAACGGTTCGTCCCTGAGCTGATCCGCCTATTCGATTGACTCGGTTGCCCCGGGCACTTCCTTCGCCGCCATGACGAGCCGGTCGCGCAATTCGCGGACCTTGAGAATGCTTTCGGAAGCACTGCCCGCCGAATTTTCGGTCATGCTGGAATTCGCAAATGGATTGTTGGTGCCCCATTTTTTCCAGGGGCCGTCCGGCACTTCGTCGAGATCGACAAATCTCCAGTCGACCGTTCCGTAACCGCCGCCGAATCCGAGGTAATCCCGAATCGCCGGTGAAACGTCGAGTCCTGCGCCCCGGTTTTTCTTCGTCTTGGGACGCGCGTCTCCGAAAATGTAATTGTAGTCGTCGGTTTCGAAGGGGCCGACATCCTCCCACTGCGCATAGCAAACCTGATCGCCGCGCCGTATCGCCATCCATTGACCTTTGAGAACGGTGCGCCCGCTCCGGTAGTAGCGTTTTTTGAACCATGGGATCATCGCCCTCGCGGAGGCTTTTGTGCCGCTTCGAGTGATGTCGTTGTAGGGCAGCGCGTAGTAGAACGGGTTCTGCGTCGGCGTGAATTCTTTCGGAATGTAGCCGTCGCGGGCCGACGGGGCGGGGTTGTCGAATCCGCCGTAATTCGAAGTCCAGCGCCGGTCCCAGGCACTCACGGTATTCGGAGTGGGATTATTGCGAGTCGGGGTTTCACCGATCCAGAAAACGGTCGTCACGATGTTCCGCTTCCACGGATAGCGGGTGTAGGTGTCGCGCGGCTTCGTCGGAGCAAATACTTTCGGAAGTGAATTCTCAGGTTTCAGCCCCGGAAGGGCTCCCGGAATCAAATGATCGGAACCTCCGGTGTTGAGAGGAAGAATCGCGGTGCGGGGATCGGCGGAAAGGCCGCTGTCACCAATCATGGCAACATGGTGTTGAATCCCCGGTGACGCAGAAGCATCGAATTGCGCTTTGCTTTCACAGGCGAAACCGGTCGACAGCGCTGCTATGGCAATCGCGGCAGCAGTGATGTTAAGGGAGGGGAACACTGATATAATAACGGTTGAAGCGTGCAAATGTTTGCAAATTTTGCGCTATTGAACGGCAGTATATCAGATAATCGGCGGTATTTGTGAAAAATACTAGAAAAATGTTTAATTAACATAGCTTTGCTAATTTTCACTTGGTCGTATTTTTCGAGAATATCTCCCTGTCCGCTTGAGCCGTTGCCCGGGGAAAAAAGCCGATACTACCGCTTCAGAACCGTGTCGTGTTTCCACGCATCATCCTTTTCCGGGTAATCCAGAGTGTAGTGAAGACCTCTGCTCTCCTTCCGGCCCGTTGCCGATTCGACGACGAGGCTGGCGACATCAACGAGGTTTCGCAGTTCGAGCAGCTCGGAGGTGATTTTGAAATTCCAGTAGAACTCCTGCACTTCGTTGCGCAGATTCTGGAGCCGGGTCGCAGCGCGCTGGAGGCGTTTCGTTGTTCTCACGATGGAAACGTAGTCCCACATGAGTCGGCGGATTTCGTCCCAGTTGTGATAGATCACGACGAGCTCATCGACATCGGAGACGTCTCCCGACTCCCATTCCGGGAGATCGATCGCTTCGCTGGAATGGTTTACGGGAAAGGTTTCGAGGCAGCTTTCGAGTGCCAGTTTCGAGACGACAACGCCTTCTAGAAGTGAGTTGCTCGCGAGACGGTTTGCCCCGTGCAGTCCCGTGCAGGCGACTTCACCCACGGCCCAGAGCCCCTCCAGGGAAGTCGTTCCATTCACGTCTGTTTTCACACCGCCGCACTGATAGTGCGCAGCGGGGACCACGGGGATGGGTTGCTTCGTGATGTCGATATCGACCGAGAGGCAGGTTTCGTAAATATTGGGAAAGCGGTCTTTGATAAACTCAGCCGGCTTGTGGGTGATATCGAGAAAAACGCATGGGCCTCCTGTTTTCTTGATTTCCCGGTCAATCGCTCTTGCGACAATGTCCCTGGGGGCGAGCGAACCGCGCGGGTCGTATTCCTTCATGAAATGACGACCGTGTTTGTCGATCAGCTCAGCGCCTTCGCCGCGCATCGCCTCGGTGATGAGAAATGATTTCAGTTCGTGATGGTAAAGGCAGGTGGGATGAAACTGCACAAACTCCATGTTCGCCACTTCGCATCCGGCACGCCATGCCATCGCTACGCCGTCTCCGGAAGCCACCATCGGATTGGTGGTGTAAAGGTAGACTCGTCCCGCCCCGCCGGTGCAGAGAAGCACCCTGTCGGAGCGCAGGGTGAGAACGTCTCCTGTAGATTCGTTCAGTGCGTAAATGCCGACACAGCGGCTCTCGGATGCGAGTCCGAGCTTTGTTGTCGTGATCAGATCAATCGCGAAGTGATGTTCGAGAAGATCAATTCCTTCGGTTTCGCGGGCCTCTTCGAGAAGCTTGTCTTCGATCTCTCTTCCCGTGGTGTCTTTGTGATGAAGGACCCGGCGTTGCGTGTGACCGCCTTCGCGTCCGAGTGCCGGTTCCAAATCCCCGTCGTCTGCTTTCTTGAGATCAAACTCCACCCCCCAGTCGATGAGCTCCTGAATCGCTGCGGGCCCGTCGCTTACGATTTTCCGGACAACCGGTTCGGGGCAAAGTCCCGCACCTGCGTCGAGTGTGTCGGCGACGTGCTGGTCAAAAGAGTCCTCTTCACTTTGCACACAGGCGATTCCTCCTTGAGCCCACGAGGTATTCGTCATCGCGGCATCTCTTTTCGTTACCACTGCGACGCTGCCGTGCTTTGCGGCACGTATTGCAAAGCTCAGGCCGGAGATGCCACTGCCGATAACGAGGAAATCGTATTTTTTCACGTGTCTTTGTCAGGTTGATTTTGAAGATCGGTCAGAGACGCCGGGATCTCTTTGTCGAGGATGCGCAGGTTAACATCGCGCTGAGGGAATGGAAATTGGATTCCATGTTCGTGAAACGCGTCCCAGACCTTGAGTAGCACATTGCTCCTCACTGCGCCAATCCCGTTATGCGGATCTTCAATCCAGAAGCGCAGCTCAAAGTCCACGCTGCTGTCTCCGAAGCCCATCAGGTTGCACCGGGGAACAGGGCTGGAGACGACGCGATCAGTTCCGTTTGCGCACTCTTCTGCCAGTTTCATCGCGAGCCGGACATCGGAGTCGTAGGAGATGCCAAAGGGCGCCCGGATCCGGACCAGCTTACTGCTGTAGGACCAGTTGATCACCGGGAGGGTGATGAGGTCTTCGTTCGGGATGAGGTGTTCCTTGTTATCGCGCGTGATCACGGAGGCATAGCGCAGGTTGAGCGAGTTGATCCAGCCGTAGGTCTGCTCGATCTCGATGACATCACCGGGCTTGATCGACCGGTCCAGCAACAGAATAATTCCGCTGACGAGGTTGGAGATTACTTTCTGGAGACCGAATCCGAGTCCGAGTCCGAGGGCTCCGCCGAAGACTGTCAGTGTAGTGATCTTCAATCCCATCACTCCCATGGCGATGAGAACCGAAAGGATGAAAAGCCCGATTCGAATTCCTTTGGTGAAGAGCACCTTCACGTTCGGTTCCAGATCCTGAACATTGCTGATCCGGTTGGAAATGATTTTTGAAACCACTCCGGCAATCCAGAAGAGAATTAAAAAGACTCCCATACCCTTGATCACATCGAGGGCACTGATGCTGGCACTTCCCAGGTCGAGTGAGTGCTTGTCGAGAAAGATGACGGTGTCATCGAGGAGACCGAGAACATGAAGGACGACCGCGACGAAGAGGATCGTCGAGACCATGCTCATCCAGGACTTCCAGTGAATGAACTTCGAAGGAAGATTGATGAAAAAGAACCATGTTAGGATCAGTGAGTAGGTTCGGAGAAAGGGGCAGGAAAGACCGCTGACATTGGCGACGAGAAGTGTGAGCCAGGTCACGATAACGAGGCTGACCCGGAAAGGGCGCAGCTTCTGTTTCGAGGGGATACGGTTAAAGAGTTTCTGAATCGTCGGGATCCTGCCCGCGTTGAACATCCCGAAAATGATCCGGGCAATGATCACGGTGAGGACAATCAGTCCAATATCGATCCAGAACTCATAGGAACTGAGAAGGTTCACCACCGCCGTTTTAAGCTGCGAAAAATCCTGCGACTTCCAGGCCGCTGAGGCGATGTCTAAAATGGCCTCGGTTTCCGTATCGGGAACGGGGAGGTCCACCTCCGAGGCCGAGGTCACTTCGGGTTGAGCTGGAACTTCCGCAGCGGCGGCAGCTTCAATGGTGGAGTTTTCCGGCATGGCTTCGGCTATCGATTCAGCCTAACTGCCGTTCTCCGGAGTTGGTAGGCCCACGTTATCGATTAGACGAGTTTTACCGAAATACGTCGCAGTTAGCAACCTGACATTTTCATCAGTGAATTCCTCGAGACTGATGAGGCTGGAAGCATCGACAATATCGACGTAATCGATTCTCGCTTCAGGGCACGAAGAGATCGCTTCAGTGATTTGCTTTTTCGCTTCGTGAGGGGATTTCAGCTTTCCGCCGGCAATGTCGGTGGCGGCCTCTGTAAGTGCTTTGAACAGAATTGGTGCTTCGGATCGTTGTTGCTCTGTCAGGTAAGTGTTTCTCGAGCTCATTGCGAGACCGTCGCTCTCGCGGACGGTGGGACCGGGAATGATCTCGATCGGGAAATTAAGATCGCGGACCATGCGGCGAATCACCGCGAGTTGCTGAAAATCTTTCTCTCCGAAAGCGGCTGCGCTCGCCCGGGTGAGGTTGAAAAGTTTGGCAACAACCGTGCAGACGCCGTCAAAATGGCCGGGTCGGCTCGCGCCGCAGAGGCGGTGGGAAAGGCTCGCTTCGTGGATCTTGATCGAGGCATCTTCGTGATACATCTCCGGGGCGACGGGAGTGAAGACCGCGTCGACTCCACGGGCCCGGCACTTTTCCAGATCCGCCTCCATCGGGCGGGGGTAGGCGTCAAAATCCTCGTTGGGTCCGAACTGGGTTGGATTGACAAAGATCGTCGCGACGAGATCGAAATCAGGACGGGAGGCGCGGGCGAGATCGAGGAGGCTGCAGTGACCTTCGTGGAGCGCTCCCATTGTGGGAACGAGGACGCGGGATCGTGTCGAATCCGCGAGGTAACGTTCGAGCTCCTCTGGAGACTGGAGGACTTCCATAAAGCGGACTATTTGCCGTTCCCTTTGATCGAAATGAGATGGGTATCGGTCCTAATGATGACGCGATTGCCCGTGATCGCAGGCGTCGCATTCACCCCGCTCATGAGCTGGCTTCGACCGAGAATCTCGAATTTGGGGCCGGCTGCCACAGCGATGAAACTGCCGTCCCTGCTCGCGCAGAAAATTTTGTCATCAATCACCACAGGCGAGCTGAAAAAATTTCCCCCGATGCGCTGCTGGTAAACTTCCTCCCCGGTCACGGCATCGCGACAGGTGAGAATGCCGCCGTCGCCCCAGAGATAGAGAAGCCCCTTGTAGAAAAGCGGAGTGGGAACGTATTCCAATCCATCGGTGATCCCGAGGGAGTAAAGAACTTCAGGATCTCCCTTGGCTTTCACTTTCAAAGCGGTCGCCATTTTTCCTTTTCCACCGGATCCGAAGGTCGCGAATACGACGTCTTCGTAGGAAGCGATTGAGCCGACGCTGCGCTGATCGTAGTCACCCTGATAGCTCCAGAGCACTTCACCCGTTTTGGGATCGATCCCTTTCCAGCCGTCGTTCGTCTGCAGGACCACGAGAACCGTTTTACCTCCGACCTCGACGGACGTAGGTGTGTTGTAAGCGGTGACATGTTTCGCGGCCGGATCTGTCGTGACCCGTTCCAGTTCCCAGAGAGATTCGCCTGTTTTGGGATTCAATCCCATCACGTAGCTCGTTCTCTTTTCGACGTTGTCAGTGTGAAGGATGAGAACGCCATCGACGATGATGGGTGAGGCGCCGAATCCGTGGTCGGAAATGAATCCCGACCATTTCCTCTGCCAGGCGAGTTTGCCTTCGTGGGTCAGCGCGACGGCTTCCGTGTCCGTTCCCGATCCCCAGACCACGTAGACATGATCGCTGTCGACCGCAGGAGTCGATGAGGCAAAGTTGTTGTACTTGTGCAGATTGTGTTCTTCGACGGGATGGTTCCACGCCCATTTGCGGGTCCCTTCCTGAGCGTGGAAGCAAAGCACCTGTCTGAGCTTTTTCTCTTCGTTGTAAAGGGTCAGGAAAAGTTCGTCCGTGCCCACAGCGGGGGAGGAATGGCCAACGCCGTTGAGCTTGATTGTCCAGTCGTAGTCAGCAGGGGAGAACTCGGCGGGGAAGTTGGAAATTGTTCCGTGTCCGCTTCCGTTCGGGCCTCTGAATCTGGGCCATTCCTGACCGGTTGCGCTTAGGGTCGCGAGCAGCAGGATCGAATACAAAGCCGGTTTGGGAGATTTTGGCACCATACACAAATATTTTCTGCTTAACGCTTGGATACTAAAATGCATTTGGCAAGGCCTAACCTAAGCGCAGTCAAGTAACCACGGGAGGTGGCTCCCCGGGCGGCGAGAGCCATTTGATCTCGCCAATGATCGCGTTGCGAGAACGACGACTTTTTAACTGATCGCGGAAACTCGTTTATTCTTTCAGAGACCTTTTAAATACGTCAATGTAGCCACTCGACAAGATGAAGGTTTCACAGCACACACTGAATGCGAACAGCGATGATCTTTCCCGGGACGGAATTGCTCTGAAAGTCGCCACCAGTGCCACCGCTTTCCTCAGTAGTCTCCCGGACTGTGAGTATCGATTTTCCCACCGAATGTTTGACCTCAAGGGCAAGGCGGTGACCAATCATTACATTTTTGCGCACTCCGGTGCTCGTTTTATCCTGAAGCTGTTGGGGGAGGATGACAGCGTTATTCGGATTACCACTTATGACGGCAAAATCTACTCCTACCTTGACCATGACAAGAGTCTCTTTCTAACCTCCCGGATATTCAACTGTGCAGAGCGTATTGCGAATCACTTGTACATCACACCAGTGTTTAATCCGTTCTATAGACTGTATCTCGCTGAGATTGGTCATTTTAATCTTCCCGACCTGTTACAGTCATCCACATGGCAGGGTGCCTTTCAGAATACCCAGTTAACCTCAGCCCGAGTTGAGAAGGATTCACTAGTGTTTGGCTTTCGCCAGATGGATTTGAAGTTCGACTACGATTATCAATGGACTCCAGGCAGAGGATTCCCCCATCATTACCGCCTTTTTACCGGCCCCGGTCCAAATGGCATCGACGAGCACTGGGATGTCATTGAATCTGCGAAGGTGGAAAAAGCAGATGGCAGCAGTATTGAAATACCATCGAGGATCACTTCCAATTGCACACATACCGATGATGGTCGTTTTCATCGTGCTTCATTCACGATTGAGGTGGACGAATCTTCAATAGAAGTCTTCAAGGCTCCTCCACCGGAAGAGTTCTTCCAGGTGCCGTCCTCAATGGCCAATATTATCGTGGATGAAGATTCCGGCGAGGAAAGCGGTGGCAAGTTCGAGGAGGGTGTCCCTGCCTCAATCACTGAAAAAAATTCCACGGGGGCAGCCTGATAATTGGGCCTGTATCAACTCAGCGCTGCGTTGTTTTCGAAACTCAAAAGAGCAGGTAGAGAATCGCCCCTGCAATCGTCAGAAGAAAAACAGATGAGCCGCATCCGCTTGTCGTGACATTCGGCCGGTCCGAGATCTTCTTCTTTGTTTGCGTCTTTGAGGATCTTGCCTCCAAAGCTTCGACAAACTCTTTCGACTCCTTCAATCCCGCTCCGGTGTATTCGCGGTATTGCTTCACCGCTTCGATCTTCCGCCCCGATTCTAAAATCTCTCTCAGCTTAGCTTCTTGAGATTCCGTCAGCATTCCAACGGAAGCCGCATTGCCGACCTCGTTTGCCGCCATCGCTGAAACGGCTTCCTCCGCTTCGGCGAGACCTGTGCCACTGTATTCCCGATACAAGCGGATCGCATCGATGCGCTCACCGTTTGCCAGTTTGCGCTTGATCTCACTCAACTGATTTTCTGTCGGCTTTTTCATCGACTCGGTTGGCTGTTTGTTTTCGTTAATCAATGGGGCAGCGTTCTCTTTGTCAATTGCAGTCGCACATTCCATCGCCCCTTTTGCCGGCCCCGGTTCATTCCACCCGGGAGAATGGGATCTATTCAGGGGCGATGGCGCGGATGAAATCACCGCGGGTGACAGCCTGTTCTGCGGCAGCGAGTTTTTCTTCGGAAGCGCCTGCTTTCTCCGCGAGAGTCAGCCAACGAGCTTGCAAGGCTGGGGCCAGCTTTTCGGAAAGTTTCACTTCGTGGGCTGGAGCGGCTTCGGAGTACTGCCCGTGAATCTTTTCTCCGCGAGTATCGATCTCTTCGCTGCCGGCTACGAGGCCATGAAATCCTCCCTGAGTGCCCCACCACTGAACGGCAACGAAATCGGGGTGACCGGGGAGAACATCGCTCGTGTAGATGGTAGCCGAACCGTCGTTGAGAATAGCGGACTGGAGTTGGGGGAGGGAGATTTCCTGAACCGGTTTTTCCTCTTTGATCGCGAGGCTGGCGGCATGACCAGAGGCCTGACCGAGCGACATCCAGACCGGCTCCAGCCGGAGTGCGCAAAAGCCCACGTGAGAGGAGGAAGCGGCTACAGGGACGAGAAGATTTTTCACCTTCTCCGGAAGCAATACGCCGTAGGGAATTTGGTAGGGCGCTACTTTGTTGTAGAATTCGCCGGTGTGCTTTCCTTTCCAGCGGCCACCCTCGTGCCCGGTGCCGTGGCAGTTATTTCCATAGTCGGCCATCGCGATGGCGTCCGGGAAGAGCTTAGCGCGCACGTCGCCCGGGGCGCGCTCCACATCCGCCTGCACGAAAATGTGGACCCCCTTCATGCGCCTCGCCTCGCGCACATACAGCTCGCGGGGGAGGTGGTCGTTGTTGATGAACTCATCTTTGGGGAATCCCCATGAGCGCGCTTCTTCCCGGAATTTCTCCGGAACGGCTTTGTCATTCTGGAGAAAGTAGAGAAGGCCGATCTGATCCATGACATGATGATCAAAGATCTCCTGACGGGTTGCTTCATCGCCGTCAGACCAGCCGAGGTTTTCGCCGGGAAGTGAGAGCCGGATGATTCCTCTCGAAACATCGTTGATGTCGTATTTGCCGTTCGGCAAGGGGGGCGTTTGGGCTTTGAAGATCGATTTCACCGGAGGGTAGCCGAAGACTTTGTCGATTTTGCCAGCTTCCAAAACTGGCAGGACCCCTTCGAAGTGGGCGCGATCATAGCCCTCCGGAGCCGTCGCTAAAACGCGATTTTCCGGATCTTGCGTCATGGTGAGGCGAAAGTTGTATGCCTGGAGCTCGTTGTCAGCTTTTTCCGGTGCGAGCGACTCGCCGAAGGCATCCCTGCCCTCCCTGCCAACCGCCCGGGGGACCCCGGCAGCGGCCATGAGATCGCCCTCATAGCTGCCGTCGATGAAAATTCCAGCCGCCAACTCTTCCGGAGCGCCGCCTTCTTTCTGCAACGAAACAGCGATGATGCGGTCGTTTTGAAGAGAAACCTCACGCAGACGGGTCTCAGTCCGGATCCTGATTTTGGGGAATTCGGCCAGCATTGCTTTGAGTACGAGAAGGTTCACTTTAGGCTCGCCGGATGTCCCTTTGAAGCTGGATTCCACCTGATCCGAATCCGGTCCGTACTCTTCAGCGTAGTACTGCACCACCCGGTTGGAGAAATCGAGGAAGGTGCCGCTGAGGCTTTCGAAAGAATGGAAGTCAGGATGACTGAGGCCACTTGTGAGGAGACCGCCGATCTCGGTTTCGGGAGTGATCAGTTCGACGCTGTTCCCGTTCTTCGCGGCGGCAAGAGCGGCGGAGATACCGCCCGGAGTGGCCCCGTATACGAGAACATCCGTTTCTGCCGCTACAGGCAGTATGGTGAGAAGCAGGGAAGCAAAAGCGATATAAAGAAATTTCATAAAAGCGTGTAGGCTCGATCAACAGAAGTCAGGGTTCATTTTTTGTTCGATGAGTGGTTAACCTTGAATTTTCGAAAAGAATGTCCGGAGAAGTTCCTTTGGATTTCCCCGGTTTTAACCTTCTGCCGAGTTCTGAAGCGAAAACGAATCTTCATCTGATTCCCCGGGGCGCAACCAGCGGGAATAGGGGATGGGGGCATTTGGAATTTTTTATCAGAGGCCGTAGCCAAAGCTTCAGAGGCCGTGTGGTGCTATCTCCTTTGCAGGAGATAGGGATCTGCCGTGCGCCATTCGTTTGCGATTTTATTTCAAGTTTGGTAGCGGTCCGCCTATATGAAATTGTTGGATTGTACAGGACCGCTCACTGTCGTTCGCATTGTGTTTCCCCGCTTCATATCGGGAAAGCCCACTTGCCAAAACATCCCGCCGTGGGTATTCATGAGTCTTCGCGAGGATGAACATCGGGACCTTCCAGATTTTTTGCGATCTTGTTGAAACGACCAGCTTTTCTGAAGCGGGGGAGCGGAACGGGATCAGCCAGAGTGCGGTCAGTCAGCAGATTGGCGCACTCGAAAAGCAATACGGTGTCGTTCTCATCGAGCGGGGGCGGAAGAACTTTGCGGTGACGCCCGAGGGGGATGTCTTTTTGAAGGCGGCCCGTCGTATTCTCGATTCCTACTACGGGATCGGAAATGATCTCGGGGCAATGCGCGACATCGTTGCGGGAAAGCTCACCATCGCGACGGTATACAGCATCGGGTTTCACGAGCTGCCTCCCTATCTCGAACGGTTTAGAGAACTCTATCCCGATGTGGATTTGCAGGTTCAGTATCGCCGCGCGAATCAGGTCTACGCCGATGTTTCCGAGAATCTCACCGACCTCGGGCTGGTCGCCTACCCGCAGGAAAGAAAAGGCGTCGAGATCGATCCGGCGTGGAAGGATAAACTCGTTGTGATTTGTCCGCCAACGCATGAGCTGGCGAAAAAGAAATCGCTCGCACTCAGTGATATTGACGGGCAGCGATTCATTTCTTTCGAGCCCGATTTGCCGACGCGAAAGGCGATCGACGGCATGTTCACTCACGCTGGAATCCGCGTGAAAGAGGTCGTCGAATTCGACAACATTGAGACCGTGAAACGGGGCGTCCTCATTGAGAACGCCATTTCAATTGTCCCGAGCGAAAGTGTGAAGTCCGAGATTGAAGGCGGAACTCTCGTTCAGATTCCGATCGAGGGGAAATTCATCTGGCGCCCCCTCGGAATCGTCCGCCGTCGTGCCCGTGCCGTGACCCCCGCGATGCGTGAGATGATTCAGATACTGCAGGAGAAGAAGTGAGCGGTTTCTCCTGGCATTAGCGCCTTTGCATCTGTGTGAATCCGTAAAATCGGTGCTCAGTCTGTGCTCAAATCATAAGGATTTTTTACACAGATGAGAACGGATTAATCACCGATAAACACAGATCAGGTAGGCTTTTTCGGTGGTTGGCTTGAGCGCTTTTTTACTCGGAGAAAGGACTTGCTGCGAACTTCTCGAATTCGGCTTTCATCGCCTCGACGGAAGCTTCCGGTCCGGTCAGCTTGAGGAAGACAGCGCCCTGATCGCTTGGGAGAATCGCGGCGAGCATCATGTAGTTTTCCTTTGGAGTCTTGTCTCCGGAAAACGGTCCGCCCATGGACTCCATAAAGGTTCCTTTCGCGGTGAGGAAACTGACTTTGCGGTCTCCCATTTCTTTCTCTTCGATCTTGGACTCAGGGGTTCCCTGGAACTGACCGATCCAGCGATCGAGGTTCGCCTGGATGCCGCCACCCTGACCTTGTCCGAAAAAGTAGAGAACGAGATCAACATCGGCGAGCTTCTCATCTTCGTGATCGTAGGTGAGCTGGCCGGCCCGCATCGAGCTGGTAACCTGCTGGCGAATCCAGGGTTTGCCATATTTGAAAGTGAATTCACTAACCGCGAGGGTGTCGGGCTCTTCCGCCTGCGCGAAATGTGGCAGAGCGAAAAAGGAAACGGCAAGAAGAAGACAGAGGGTTGATTTCATGGCGAATAATCTGGTATGGAATTTCGCGGTGACAAGTCCCGTCTTTCCTGCGCAAATAAGGTGACCGAACAGGGTATAGTCGATGAGTAAACCCTGTTGAACCCCTCATGAAACCCTGTTTGATCCTCCGCCTGAACCTGTTGACTCTCGTGCTCGGAGGTCTCGTTGACGTGGCGTTCGCGGGTGTGATCGCCCCGCCCGGAGAAGAGGTGGCGCGTCTCGGGCTCGATGCACAGTATGAGAAATACCTCAGCGTAGGTGGTTTTCCCATCGTCGCTTCCGCGAAGGTCGAGGATGAAGCGCTCCTCGAAGCGGGCTATCTCATTGAGAAAATGATCGGGCATCGGCCGGATATTTTGAAAGCCCTTCGCAACAACAAAGTCCGCCTCTCTATTATGGCGACGGACGAACTGACGACGGATATTCCCGAGCACGCCACCCTCAAACCAAAGGTATACTGGGATAAGCGAGCCCGCGGTTTGGGCGCGTCAGAGGAGAGACCATCCGTCTCGGTCGGCGAGGAGAATTTGCTCGCGCTCGAAGGGGATCCCTACGGCACCGAGAGTATTATGATTCATGAATTTGCCCATGCGATTCATCTCATGGGGGTGAATTCGATCGACGATTCGTTTCAGGGCAGGTTGGAGAAGACTTTTAACCGGGCTTCACTGAAAGGGCTTTGGAAAAGCAAATACGCGGGAACCAATCCCGCGGAATACTGGGCCGAGGGGGTTCAATCCTGGTTCGACACGAATCGCGAAAACGACTTCGAGCACAATCATGTGAATACGCGGGAGGAGCTGCGTGCCCACGACCCTGCTCTTGCGGCGCTGGTTGAATCCATTTTCGGTGATGCGGAATGGCGCTACGTGAATCCGCGCGGCCGCAGGGACGCGGGCCATCTCGCGACACTCAATCGGAAAACCGCTCCGGTTTTCGCGTGGCCGCCGGATCTCGTGGCCGCCTACGATGCCCTGCAAAGTGGTGAGGATCGAAAGTCGCTTGAGCTGAGTGTCGGTGAAGTGCCGGAGGGGCGGGTTTCAGGTAAAGGTGATCTCGAAGTGCGCTTGCGTTTTGATAACCAGTCGATGGAAACGGTTCGCATTTTCTGGGTCGACTTTTCAGGCGAAAGAAAGCCATACGGATTCGTCGATCCGGGGAGGAATCATGATCAATCGACCTTCAGCAATCACCTCTGGGTCCTCGTCGGCGAAAGCGGCGAGGATCTCGGTTGGGTCGCCGCAGCGGGAGAGGACGGGCGCGTTATTGTGAAGTAGCAGCTTTCTTTCGCGACCGGAAGAGAGAGCGTCCGGCTGCGAGCAGCGCGATGAGTCCGAGCGTGATCGAAAAGACGTCGCCATAGCGGGCGTAGAAAGTCACGGGAGGCTTGAGATTGACGAGGACGTCTCCGGGGAGGCTCCCCCGAATGTAGGTCGATCCGGTTTCCTCATCACGGAGAATGCGGGCGTAGGGTGACATGGAAGTGCGGTCGTAAACGCTGCCTCTGTCGTCGATGAAGGCGCTCACTCCGGTGTTGGCGGCGCGGATGAGAGGACGGCGCAGCTCGATACAGCGGAAGATCGCGTTGTTGAAATGCTGGGTCGGCTCGGCGCTGTCGTAGAACCAGCCGTCGTTGGTCACGTTCACCATGATCTGCGGAGCCGGCTTGATGAACTTTCTGGCATGACGCGTCACTGTGTCCTCGAAACAAATCAGCGGGATCACTCCGATTTCATGTCCGTCTTTTTCAATCGTGAGTGTTTCGTAGGATTCACCCGGAGTAAAATCCGCCGAGATAATTCCCCCGGCGATCCACTCGAAAAGCGGGATCACTTTGCGGAAGGGGATGTATTCACCGAAGGGGATCAGGTGCACCTTTCTGTGCATTTGATAAGACTCCGTTGAGCCCTTCATCAGCGTGATGGTGTTGTAAATTTCGTCACCTTCGAGGGTGCTGTCTTCGAGACCGGTGAGGAGATAGAAATCCTCCCCTTTGAGGACGTGTTCGTTGAAATATTTCTGGACCCAGGGAAAAGCAAAATGTCCCGGTAACGCCGTTTCCGGCCAGAGCACGAGGTCGTGCGGGGAACTCTCAGTGAAGGTGCGGGTGAGATCCCGGTAGTCAAAAATGACCTTTTGCCGCAGGCGGATGTCCTCGGACCATTTCTCCTCCAGGGGAATGTTCAGCTGCATGATGCGGGAACGAAGCGTCACGGATTCTTCAGGCATCGCCCGCATCTGATTCGAGCCGTAGAGAAAGAGTCCGATGATGATCGCGACACCGACCGCAAAATCGAAATGGGGGCGGAGGCGTTTGTGCTCCTTCGCTTCGTGACCGAAGCGGATAAGGGTGCAGTAAAGAATGATCCCGGAAAACATCATGATGAATCCGTAGCCGGTGATGCCGATGGTGTCGGCGAACTGCACGAGGAGGAGCTGTTCCTTCAGTGCGACGCCGAGGCCGTTCCAGCCGAAGCCGGTGAAGAGAATTCCCCTGAGCCACTCGAGTCCGCACCAGCAGGCACCATTGAGAAAGGCGATTTTGAGAACGGTGAAGGATTGCTCGAAGAGATCTTTTTTGTCCTTGTCAGGTTCTTTGATTTCCCATTTTCCCACCGTGATCGCGAAGATCCCGAAGACGCCGAAATAGAGCGCGAGGTAGATCGTAATCGCGAAGAGCGCGAGAACGCCCGCCCAGATCGATTCTGCGACCCGTGAGATTTCGGTGAACCAGTTGAGGTTGAGTACGAAAAAGCTCAGGCCCGAAAGATAGGCGAGATGGAATCCGCGTTTCCATTCCGCTTTCTGTGTCGGGCGGGGCTTGGAAAACCAGAGTGCGGTGAGAAGCGGGGCCTGCCAGATCCAGACAAGGCTCCCGATGTCCCAATGCGGGTAGCAGAGCGCGAGAAGCACTCCGCTGAGAATTGCGGCCATTTCAGGCCAGTAGTTTTTGAGAAACCGCATACCGGCTCAACGGAATCGCCGAAGGCCACGAAGTCAAGGAGATGCGGGGTGGTTTCCAGTGCGGGGGAGGGGACGCTCAAAGTACGCCGCAGGGAGAGCGAAGCGAATCAAAGAGATAGCATGCGACAGCGTTGCTGTTCCGAAAGGAGAGGCAGCGCACGTTCGTCACTCTTCGGGGTGACTTGTGACGGCCGGAACCGCCGTGCTACAATCGACGAAGGAGATAGATGCCTATAGGCACCACGAGGTGGCAAGGGAGGAACGACCGCCGTCAAACCCGTATGGCCGGTGGTGTGTTGGGGGAGCGGGTTCAATCCCCGTTCCTACCCGATTCGATGCGTTTTCAGGTTAGGCTTCCGCATCTGATTCCAGGTGGGAACATTGGATTCGTCTTGTTCCAGCATTCGTCTTCAGTTCCACGCCGAGGCCGTCGCATGAAAACTCGGTCGCATCAAGAATGGTGATCCGCCCAGCGAGCTCAATTTCGTCGATCTCGTGGCTTGTGGTATTGCAGAAACGAATCGTTCTCATTTCAAATCGGTTCGCCTCCCAGTCGACGGGATACTCGACTCGATAATCAAAGGTTGTTTCCTCGGGATCCGAACTCACTGAGTCGATCAAAGAATCATGCCAGAAAAGCTCATCTAGCGATATTTTCTTCATCGAACAGTATTTATTAGTATCACCTCACAACGTGATATCACGTGAGGCAGTCACTTTTGAGAATGTCCTGCAGCTCCCGCGTTGCCAAGGTTTTATTTGAGATGCATGCGTATATCCGGGTGAATTAGAGGGGCTCCTCGCGGCTGACCTGATGTGGCTGATATCACGTTGGGGCGAGCCTTCGAGCGCGCCGGACAATTGATCGAATGCTACGGCAGTCGCGCATCCAGTTCGTCGAGCTTGAAGCGGGTCGAAACGACGGAGTGTTTCTCGGGCCCTCCTCTGTATTTAATATAGGTGGTTGCGACGAACGTTCCGTCGGGGAGGAGTTCGAATCCGGAATAACCGGTGTCACGTCCTGCGTAGCTGTGGAGGAGTTTGATCCGGTACTGGCCGTCACGTCCGTTCAGAATGTCATCAAAGGTGCCGACCCAGGCCACGAAATGACCGGCGGTGGGGTTGCGGATTTTTCCGTTCTCGAAATCGGTCGCGGTGTCGCGCATCACGACCACGATGCGGCCGTCGGGTGCCCGCTTCACTGCGGGGCGATGACCTGTCAGGGCGGCGGGGAGTTGCTTCGCTTCCGACCAGGTTTTGCCGCGATCGGGGCTGACCGCAAACTGGCCGTAGTCGTTCTGGTTGACCCGCAGCAGCATGATCAGGGTGTCGTCTTTATCCGAAGCGATCACGGCGGGCTGTGCCCAATGCGAGAGGGTTTTGACGACGACGCGCTCGGGGCCCCAGGTGAGACCTCCGTCGAGGGATTCGCTCTCCCAGACGCAGGCGCCTTTGCTCTCGTTCGCCTTGGAATCCGGGCCGCGTCGATCGCACCACATCACGAGGCGTTTGCCTTCGTCAAAGCTCATGATGGTTTTGGGAGCGCACTCGGCTTTCAGGCCGGTTTCCGCCATCGGCGTCCAGGTTTTGCCCCCGTCTTCGGAGTAGCTCTGGCGGAGCCGTCCCGGAAAATCACGCCCTGCAAAAACGAAGAGCCGGGCGACGCCGTTCGGATCGACGAGGTGGTGAATCGTGGGCGTCGTTTGGGTTTGCTCCTCCCAACTGGGATGAGAGGGAAGCAGGCCGGACCAGGTTTTGCCTCCGTCTTCGCTTTTGGCGAGGGGGCCGAGATGTCCGGCGTGATTGATCACCCAGGTCGCCCAGATTGTTTTGCCGTCCGGCATGAGGACGGTGTCGACGTGGCCCTGATAGATATCTTTGGTTCCGCGGGCGACGATGGAGTGTCGCTCTGTTTCTCCTGAGATGTCGATTGTAGGTATAGGCAAAAAGGGATTGTCAGGGTCCTCTTTGACGATAGGCAGTGTTGTGTCGCTCCATAGAGCAATGCCGTAATAGCCAAAGTCGACGACATCTCCGGCGAAGACCTTCTTTTGCAGAATGTGGCAGAGATTTCCTTCTCTCTCCGCGTTGATTCGGTAGGGATGGAAAGACGGTAAATCGACTCTTTCAAACCCATGAAAGAAAGTCAGTTTGTGTTCCTGATCGAATTTTTGATTTTCGGGAGTGAGAACCACGACGTAGCCGGGGCGGAGCACTTCGAGTTTGGTTTTACCGATCGGGGAACGGTGGAAAACGCGATGGTTGGCAAAGTCCTCCGGCCATTCCGTGAAGGTGTATTCCCGATCCGACCAGACAGCAGCGCCGGGAGAAACCTCTCCTGTTTCGCCGCCATCGAGTGGTTTGATGGGATCGCTTTCGGCGGCAGTAGCCGGTGTTCCCGCCAATGTCAGTATGGCGATCAGGACAGTCAGTGTTCTCATTGTGACGGGATCTGTTTAAGCAATGATTTCTTTGAGCAAACCGCTGCTGTCTCCGTGGCGTTCCGCTTTGACGCCGACCCCGTGGAGCATCGAAAGCCAGGCGTTGCAGAGAGGGGTATCCTTCGGCGCGACGATGTTTTCTCCGAGTTTGAGGCCGGCCCCGCGGCCGGTCAGAATGGTGGGGCAGTTGTTCAGCTCGTGACCGGTGCGGATGTTACTGCCGTAGGCAAGGGCGACATGATCGAAGAGGCTGGAGCCGTCGGCTTCTTTGGTTTCCTTGAGGCTGTCAATGAGACCGGCGAGAAGGGCACTCTGGGTTTGGTCGCGCTTCTCGGATGCGGCGAGCTTTTCCCCTTTGGTGGTAATGTAGTGGCTCATGTCGTGCGGATGCACTTTGATGCCGATACTCGTCAGGAGCGTTTCGACGGGTTGGCGATAGGTTAAGACGCGGGTGCTGTCGGTCTTCATCGCCGCGATCATGAGGTCATACATGATCTCGATTTCCTTCTTCCCCGAGAGGCCTTCGCCCGGCTGCGGCATCGTCGTCTCCGGGCGCGGCACGCCCATCCACTGCTCGTCTTTGCTGATTTGAGTTTCGATGTCGCGAATGCTCTGAAAATATTCATCGAGTTTTGACGTGTCGTTTTTGCTCAGGCCGCGTTGCATTTCGCGGGCATTTTCCAGAACCGTATCGAGGACACTGCGACGCTCGGCGAGTCGCGCTTTCTGCTCTTCGATGGGTGTGGTGTCTTTGGAGAAAAGCCGGTGATAGGCCGCGAGCGGTCCGTCGAGACCGGCCATGGGTTTTCCGCTGACATCCCAGGCCAGCGAAAGTCCCTCGCCATGCCCTGAGTTGCTCCGTCCCTTGACGTCATTGAGTTCCAGCGAGGAAAAGCGGGTGTGAATTCCAAACTCCGCCGCTGCGACCTGATCGGCGGTGATGCTGTTGTGCATGCTCTGGCCTGCCTGTGCGTAGCGGTTCGCGCCGGACAGCCACCAGGTGCTGCCGGCGTGGCCTTCGCTGGAATACTGGTTCCACAATCCCTGGACGATAGAGAAATCTTTCTTGTGTCGCTCGAGCGGTTTCAAGCCGGAGGGAAGTTCGTAGTCCGGTCCCGGTGTTTTAATGTCAGGATACCAGGTCTCGTCGGTGACACCCCAGCCAAAGCCGAGAAAGATGATGCGCTTCGGCGGAGTAGCGGCTTTCGCGGCGGAAGCGTAGCGTTTGAATCCGAGTGATTCCAGCGCGGGCAATGCGATCAGAGCAGTGCTGGATTGTAGAAAGTGACGGCGTGATTTCATGAGGAAAACGGGTTCTGATTACTTGGATTGAAATTCTTTGGAATGAACGATGGCGTGGACAAATGATCGCATCGCGAAATCTTCGGTCTCAGCTTTGGCAACGATCTCCTCGATGAGGAATTCGTCACTGAAGCCAATGGGGCGCCCGAGGGCATATTCGCTCATCGCTTCGGTGAAGCCGTGGGCAAAATCCGCCTTCCTCCCCGCGATGATGTCGCGCAGTTCCAGATAGTCTTTAAATTCAGGTCCTTTGTAAAGCGCTCCGGCGGGATCGATCTGCCAGGTCTTTTGTTTGTCCTTCACCGGTTTTCCGCTGTCGTCTTTGACGATGAAGATGTCTTCAGTTCGCCATGCGCCGACCGCGTCGAAGTTTTCCAGTCCCAGTCCAATCGGATCGATCTTCCGGTGACAGCTTGCGCATTGGGCTTCCTCCTGATGCGCCAGGAGCCGTTCCTCCGTCGTGAGAACCTGACCGGCGAGGCGCGCGATTTGCGGAATGTTAGCCGGGGCCGGTGGCGGCGGATCGTTGAGTAACTTCCGCAGGACCCAGGTGCCGCGTTCGACCGGGTTCGTTTCGTCGCCGTTGCCTCCCATTAAACTGACGGCGGCCATTCCCAGCAAACCGCCACGGGGCGAATTTTCCGGAAGTGAAACTTTACGGAACTCGCTGCCGGTCACGCCTTCAATTCTGTAGTATTCGGCCAGGGTCGCGTCGAGGATCGCGTAGTCCGATTTCAACAGATTCGTGATGCTGTCATTTTCGCGCATCAAATGCTTCATCGTTTCGTAGATCTCATCCCGTGCCGCTGCCTTGGTCGTGTTGTGAAAACGCGGATGTTTGACGACGTCGACCTGAAAGAAATCGAGCCGGTCGAGTCCGAGCCACTGGTAGGTGAATGAATTCACCAAATCTTCTGAGCGCGAGTCGTTCAGCAATCGCGTTGTCTCTTCGCGGAGCACTTCCGGTTTTGCCAAATCACCACTCGCCGCCAGTTTGAGGAGGGCCTGATCCGGCGGCGATCCCCAGATGAAATAGGAAAGACGCGTCGCCAGTTCCTGCTGACTGAGGGGCCGGGGTTTCGATTCGGGGTTTGGTTCTGCGAGGTAGAGAAACATGGGTGAGGAAAGGACGACTGCGAGAGTCCCTTTGAGAGCAGTGGCCGGCTTTTCGCCGCTCTCGATCCGGGTTTTGTACTTCCGAACGAGGCCGTCGAGGTATTTCTCCGAGGGTTCACGTCCGCGGAATGCCTCCGTGGCGAAACGCGTCAAAGTTCCGCGCACTTTTTCCAGTTCGGGCGCTTGCGCTTTGTCATCCAGCGGCACATCAATCGCGGCCATTCCCGCCGGCATGGGGGCATCGGATTCGGGAAGGCGTTCGATCTCGATGTAGTCGATCCAGAGGGCGAACTTCCGTCCAATGCCGTTGTTCTCCTCACGGCCCTTGTTCGCGAGCACGCGGGTTTGGAGGTAGTGATCAAAGACTCCTTTTTCCCGGACAAACAGGGTGCGATCAAGACGCTCTTTGTGACCGCTTGTGAAGGTGAAGGGAATCTCGATGATTTGCGGCGCCTCCATTGTTCCGGTCACCTCATAGGATTTTTCGGCCTGAGAGTTTCGCGGGTTCACCCCGAACTCGATAAAGCGCCGGTCCGGACTTCCATCGCCGGTCACCGCAGCACGAACGCGGATGACGTAGTCGCCGATGGGCCAGCTCCACGGAAAAATAAAATCGAAGGTCGCGTTGTTGAGCACCGAGGGATGCTCGTTCTGCATCGCGAGATACATCCCGGTATCGATGGCGGGCTGTTCCATGTAGTACTGGTGATAGGGCAGGTGATAGGACCGCAGAAGTTCGTTGGCTTTGTCTGCAACATTCTCAAAGGATTCAAATCCGAACGAATCCGGCGACGGCGCCCCCGGGATCTCAGCCCAGAACCTGCGGAAAATCCTGTCGTCTTTCGACTTCTTCCGGATCTCTGCAACGATCTCTGCGTTCTCCGGTTTCGCCGCGGCCGCTTCGACGGCGTCGGCCCATTTCTGAGCGCGTTTCTGCGCATCCACCTGAAATTCCACGCGTTCAGCGACCTCTTTGGAAATGACTTCGCCCTCGAAACGCTCAATCCGCTTTTCTGTTGCGGCCTCTTCCGCAGCCGCGGCGAGGTGCCATTCGAAGGCTTCGTCGAGAGCTTTACGTCCGAGATCGAGATACTGTTGAAATTGATTTGCCGAAATAAAGAGATTCGATCCCACCGTGTCAAAATTGCCTGAACCGGTATCGGACGGCAGCTCGCTCACATTGATTTCGACCCCGAGGAGTTCACGGAGGGTGTTGCTGTATTCGCGGCGATTGAGTCGCCGCATCGTGATGACTCCTTTTTGATCGCTCAGTTTCTTCCGCGTCGAAACCATCAGATTCGACAGATCATCGAGGAAATCGGTCTTCGCGTCGTTCGGGAGCGGCTCTTCGTCCTCGGGGGGCATTTCGCCGGAGTTGAGGGCATCGAGCACTTTTTGCCAGCGTTCCGCCGACTCGATATCGGTGATCGAGAAAGGGAGGTCATCGACGCGGAACTTGCCCTTCTTTTTGTCGGCGTTGTGGCACTGGTGGCAATGCTCTTTGAAGAGAGCGCGGTGCTTCTCCGGCATTTCCGTGAGCATCTCAGAAGCGGATGCGGAGACAAGGGTGCTGATGAAGACGAGGCCGGGGAGGCATTTGGAAGCGAGTGAAGTCATGCAGAAAAAACAGAAAAGAGAGATTAAAGATCGGAAGCGGCGCGGCGGAGCGTGACCCGAATGTCGTCGACGAACTGACCGGAAAATTCGACTGCGGGAGGTTCCTCTCCGTTTGCCTGAATCGCGTTGCGATCGCTGACGCGAATTCCGAGGACGAGGAAACGGGTTTCAGAGGGAACGCGGAGTTCGGTCCGGCCCCTCTGCCAATCGGCACTATTGCCATTGAGGAAAATCCATCGCTGCGCCGTCGCGAGGCTGTCCTCCATCAGTTTATCACTGGTTTCGAAAAGGTCTTTCCAGTCGGCGGGATCCGTGGGGATTTCCCGCAATGCGTAGATCGAGATGCCGCACTGATAGCGGTTCGGATCCTGAAACGGGATCGAGCGAAACCCTGCCTCCACCGAAACGACGGCGTCATCTTCGATCACGGCGGATTCAAAAGATCGCATGTCCAGTATCCGGTAGAGGTCGCTGACGTAGCCGACCGGCTTCTCTTTGTTCGCGTGATCGGCGCGCTGGAACTGAAGCATCTTTTCCCCGTGAACCGGAAGCAAACCGTCCGCTTCGCCGACAACCGAAGTGAAATCGCCGCTCCACAGTTCCAGCTCCCGGGGAACCCCCGTCACGAGAGGGGCAGGCCCTGATTCAAAGCTTTCGTGAAGCAATGTCAGGATTGTCCGGCGCCCTGATTCGGAGGCTGCCCAGACTGCGGAGGTGCAGAAGACGCCTATGATCAACCCCGCGGCAGCGGCGAAGAGGGGACGGGCGAAAAGGCCGGGAACGATGGGTGTCACTTTCCGCTTAGACAGGGTTGGGGCTTCGACTGAAGAGGGTTGGGTCGATGGCTCAAGAGGGTTGGATTGTGAGATCGTGGGGAGCTCGGCGAGATCCCGAAGGCCTTCCTCCATCGTCGCGAGGGCGCGAAATCTCGTGCGGGCTTCGGAATCATTTTCGAGAAGGTGATTCAGCCCGGCAAGATTCGCCGGTGAGATCCGGTCGTCGAGGTAGTCGCGGATGAGTTCGAGATCGCGGTCGGTCATGAGATTTCCGGGGTGGTCCCGTTGTTCAGTTTTTCCTCAACGCACTGTTCGAGGGCACGGCGAAGCCGCCAGAGTTGCTGGTAGAGGTTGTTCGCTTTTTTTCCCGTCTCGGTCGCGAGTCGGTCGATCGTCGAACCGGGTTCGTAGGCGGCGAGGACAAGCTGACGGCTCGCTTCGGGAAGCAGGTTGAGGCATTGTTGGAGAAGGGTGAGCCGCTTCTCGTTTGTTTCCGTTTCCGCGAGTGATTCCTCAAGCAGGAGATCGAACACCTTTTCATTTAAGACGAGGCGGTTTCTCGCATGCGAGCGCCGGAAGGTGAGAATCTGGTAGCGGGCGATGACGCAGGCCCAGCGCGGGAATTCCTCGAGGTTCTCAAGCTGGTCGAACTTCTTCCAGGCGACGAGTGAGACCTCCTGCATGATCTCGTCGACATCTTCCGGTCGCGAAATACCACTCCCGCGAATGTAGGCGCGGACGATGCGTTCATACTTCGTCAGCGCCCTCACAAAGGGCTCATGGAAGTTGGAATCTGTTGGGGTTTCCGACATGAAGGTGACAATGACTGCCGGTTCCTTAAATCTCTTATGAAATTTTCTGATCTTTTTTAGAAAGTGGCTCAGAATCCCGCAAGGATAAGGCTTCCGGTGAAGCGGTGTTTTCTTATCCTGATTCGATTTGCGGGGTGCGGCTACGTATTTCGATGGCGTTTATTCGTTAGGGGTTCATCTCCGGCCGGTCTTCCGGAATCGGGAATTTTGGAAGATTCCCTTTAATAGGTGACACGGTTGCTTTTCATCGCGGGGGATGCGGTTACAGTCGGACGACGAAATCCCCATGGCTACTCTGACTCCAGATCAGGTCACCGATCGCCAATCCAATGATGCGATTTTTGACCAATTCCTCAACTACCTGATCGAATCGGGGATCGACCCCTATGATCATCAGGAGGAGGCGATTCTCGAACTTTTCGGCGGGAGCAATGTGATTCTCAATACCCCAACCGGTTCGGGGAAGACCCTCGTGGCCCTGGCAATGCAGTTTCGGGCGGTTTGTCAGGGGCGGCGGAGCTATTACACCGTGCCGGTGAAAGCGCTTGCGAATGAGAAGTTTCTCTCGCTCTGTTCGATTTTCGGGCCCGAGCATGTCGGGATGATCACCGGTGACGCGACGGTCAATTCGGAGGCGCCTGTGATCTGCTGCACCGCCGAGATTTTGTCGAATCTCGCATTGCGGGACGGGGCGGAGGCTCCGGTTGATGATGTCATCATGGACGAGTTTCACTACTACTCGGATCACGAACGCGGGGTCGCGTGGCAGGTGCCTTTGTTGACCCTGCCAAAGGCGCAATTTTTGCTGATGTCGGCGACGTTGGGAGACACGGCGTTTTTCGAAGATGAGCTCACGAGCCTGACGGGGCGGCCTACCGCGCTCGTGAAATCCGAAGACCGTCCCGTTCCCCTGGAATTTGAGTTCAGCACCACGGCGCTGGAGGAAAAGGTCGAGGAGCTCGTCCTCGCGGAGCGGGCCCCGATCTACCTCGTTCATTTCACTCAGATGTCCTGCGCGAAGACCGCTCAGAATCTGATGAGCCGGAACTTCTGCACGAAGGAGGAAAAGAACGAAATCAACGATCTTCTCGTCGATGCGGATTTTCGCAGCCCTTACGGAAAGGAAATTAAAAAGCTGCTTCGGCATGGGCTCGGGATTCACCATGCGGGGCTCCTTCCGAAGTATCGGGTTCTCGTTGAGAAGTTGGCTCAGAAGGGCTTGTTGAAAGTCATCTGCGGGACCGACACACTCGGGGTCGGGGTGAACGTGCCGATCCGAACGGTGCTTTTTACGCAGCTTTTTAAATACGGAGGCCAGAAGACGAAGACGCTTGCGGTGCGTGACTTCAAGCAAATCAGCGGACGGGCGGGTCGTCGTGGTTTTGATAATGTCGGCTATGTTGTGGCGCAGGCGCCTGAGCACGTTATTGCCAATATCAAGGCAGAGGAAAAAGCGGAAGCGAAAGGGAAAAAGAGTCGCGCGGTGAAGAAAAAGCCGCCCGAAAAAGGATTCGTGAACTGGGACGAAACGACCTTTCAGAAGTTGATCGATTCCCCGCCGGAGAAGCTTTCGACCAGTTTTACAGTGAACCATGGAATGCTTCTCAATGTCCTCAGTCGTTCCCATGAGGACGGCTGTGAAGCGCTCCGTGATGTGCTGAGGCGCAGTCATGAGACGCCGGCGACAAAGCGCAAACTCGGGCGTCGTGCCTTTGCTCTCTTTCGCGGTCTTGTCGAAGGGAACGTTCTGAAGATCATCCCGCCGAGAGAGCGAACCGGTCCCTCGAAAGTCGCGCTGAACATTGATCTGCAGGAGGACTTTTCACTCAATCAGGCCCTAGGACTTTACTTGCTCGAAGCGATTCCCAAGCTCGACGAGGCCGATCCCGAATACGCCCTGAACGTCATCTCGATCATCGAGGCGATTCTGGAGGACCCGACTGCGGTGATACGGCGTCAGGTTGATAAGCTGAAAACCGCTCTCATGGCGGAGATGAAAGATCAGGGCGTCGAGTTCGATGACCGTCTCGAGCGACTCGATGAGGTCGAGCATCCCAAGCCGGGGAAGGATTTCATCTACAACACCTACAACGAATTTGTGCTCACGAATCCGTGGGCGAAAGAGGCTTCGGTGAAGCCGAAGTCCGTCGCCCGCGAGATGTTCGAGGAATGGAAATCATTTGAGGATTACGTGAAACTGTATGGGCTCGAACGGAGTGAAGCGGTCCTCCTGCGCCACCTCTCCGAAGTCTATAAGGTGCTCGATCGCACCGTTCCGCCCGCGCTGATGACGGAGGAACTGGAGGAGGCGAGAACCTTCTTCGGGACGATGCTACGGGGGATTGATTCGAGTCTCCTCGACGAATGGGAGCGGCTTAGCAATCCCGACGCGGTGCCGGCTCCGGGCGAAGAGACTGAGCCCTTGCCTCCTCCTTCGTTCACCCGCGACAAGGGCGCGTTTGAGCGTCATGTCAGGACGGCGGTGTTCGATTTGCTCAAAGCAATTGAGCAGGGGGATTTTGACCGTGCGGAGGAAATTGCGCCTCCGTTGCCGGGCGACTTGCGGGCGACGGTGGAGGCGTTTTTCTCAACCCATCGCGGGTTTCGATTCGATCCCGAAGCACGAAACCGGAAGCATACCCGAATCAGTGCCGGCGACGAAAAACGGACCTGGAAGGTCGAGCAAATCATCGTCGATCAGGAAGACTTCAACGACTGGAGGCTCATTGTGAAAGTGGACCTCGATGAGAGCGACGGGAAAGAAAAGGCCGTTCTTGAGTGGGGCGAATTCGGCCCGATTGCGTAGGGTTGGGGCGAAGGTGGCCGCGTCTGCAGAAGCGTGACCGACCCGGCAAACAGCTCAGAACTTTTTCCTCAGCTCCTCGACCCGTTTCCGGTTCGCTCCCATATCAGAGTAGCCGACGCGGGAGGCGGATCGGACGTGGAAAATCTTATTCTCCTCGTCCTGCACGATCTCGAGGTCGTCGACGAATCCGAAGACTTTGGAAAAAGTTTCCGCATAGAGATAGGGCGGCTCATTGGTCACAATCCGTGTTTTGGGGATGCTTTCGACCGCCTTGATGAGTTCGCTCCAGACTTCGCGTTCGGGTGTTTTGTAGGTGATCGGGGCGATCCGGTATTTGTGATCTTCGGAAAGACTGGAAACGCAGTTCGGTTTTCCGGTAACGTCGCCGATTTTGCCATTGTCGACCGTTTCAGGACGGTTCGCCCGGGACCAGGCTCCGAGAAAGAAAAGCGCTCCGAAGATAGCGAAATCAGCGAGGAAAACAGCGGCAATGATGACGATGAAAGTGGGCTCCATTCAAAAAATGTGTGAGAATTGTAATTGGTCTTTTCACAGACTCTCCTGATAGTAGGAATCATGCAACCCACACACAGCAAAACAATTGGTTATATCCTCTGGATTTTCGGATTCACCGGGGCTCACCGGTTCTATTTCGGTAAGCCAATTTCGGGAACGATCTGGCTCTGCACCCTCGGACTTCTGGGGGTCGGCTGGCTCATTGACCTTTTCCTCATCCCGGGGATGGAGCGGAAAGCGGAGCAGCGTTACAAAAGCGGTCCGATCGATTATTCGACGGCCTGGATTCTTCAGACCTTTCTCGGGTATTTCGGGGTTCACCGGATGTACATGGGGAAATGGGTCACAGGGATTATCTACCTCTGCACGGCCGGGCTCTTCGGAATCGGTTACATCTACGATTATTTCACCCTCAACGGGCAGATCAGCGAGCGGAACGGAGCGAAAGCACCTCCTTTCAAGAAGGCTGAAGTGGGCCTGATCGAAGGCTAAGTCCTTCACCCGGGATGAATTTTGCCTTTTCATCTTGGGAAATCGGGTGATAGCTACATCGTTCACATTACAAAGAAGACATGGCTAAAGGTTTTGAAATGGAAGGCACCGTAAAGGTGATAAATGAAGTCCAAACATTCGCGAGCGGCTTCTCGAAGCGGGAATTCGTGATTGAAGTGGAGGACGGCAAATTTCCCCAGATGGTGAAGTTTGAGTGCCTCAAAGAGAAGACGACACTGATCGATGACTACTCGATCGGGGAAATGGTTAAAGTGCATTTTGATATTCGCGGAAACGAATACAACGGTCGTTATTTTGTGAATTTGAACGCCTGGAAGCTCGAGAAACCGGGCGGTGGCGGTGCTCCTGCGAATGATGGCTACGCTGATCAGGGCGCGCCTCCTTCACACCTGAGCGAGCCGCCGGCTGATTACGGTAGTGCTCAGGGCGCTCCTTCAGACGACGATATTCCGTTCTAATATCCCGATCTAAGGCGCTGTTTATCGAAATAGCAGGGCAGGCCTAATCGCTTGCTCATTAGGCGGCCTGCCTTAGGATGGGGCGCTTCCGGACATCAGGATACGTTAACTGCGGTATTTATCGAAATGCGCGATTTCGCCAGAGGCGGACGCGCGCCGCAACCGTCCGGAAAAATCAGAAACTAAAATTACTATGTCAGAATCATCTTCCTCCGGAAATCAAGGGGATCGCAATCAGGGCTCCAGCAATCGCAGGCAGGGCGGAAATCGTAATCGCAACCGGAACCGCAGCCAGGGTGAAAGCCGCAGTGGTGGGCGGACCAATGCCGAGCGCGTCCGTCGCCCCGCACCGAAGCCAACCGGTTTCCAGAAATTCATCAAGGCGATCACCTTCGGTCTCGTTGATCTCACTCCCAAGCGCGGCAAGGGGAAAAAAGGCGGAGCAGGCAAGTCGGCCAAGTCCGGCGAAAAACGCGCCCCGAGACTGATTGAGCCAACTTCTCCCCGTCTCTATGTCGGTAATCTCAATTACGACGCCACCGAAGACGAGCTGAAAGAATATTTCTCCAGCGTCGGTGAGGTGCAGAGTGCCACCATCATCAGACAGCCGGGATCGGATCGCTCGAAAGGCTTCGGTTTCATCGAAATGAGCAGCCTCGAGGAGGCAAAAAATGCCTCTTTCAATCTCAACGATAAAGAGTTCAAAGGTCGCAAGATGCTGGTGACCGGTGCCAAGCCCGAGCGGAAGCGCGACGATGATCGTGGTCCGCGCCAGGATAGAGGAGAGCGGTCTTCGGGAGGACGCCGTGAAGGTGGCCGTGAGGGCCGTTCCGGTGGTCGTGGTCGCGACGGTCGTTCAGGCGGACGTGACGGTGGAGGCCGCAAAGGTTCCGGGGATCGCGTCGAAAAGCCGACCCGCACCGTGAAACCGCTCGAGATCGAAGTCGTGACTTCGCCTCAGTTGAAGCTGGGCCAAATCAATGCCACGGCAACGGATGAAGACATCAACGATCTTTTCAACGGTATCGGAACACTTCAGAAGCGTGACGCCATTGGTGAAGCGGCTGAGGGTGCTGTTACTCGTGACTACACGGTCGAATTGACCGACGTCGCCGAGGCTCAGAAAGCCGTCGAATTTCTTCACGACAAGACTTTTATGGGTCACACCATCAGCGTGACCGGCGTAGCGGCTGAGTAATTCAGTTGCTCTTAATCCGGAATTGGATTTCGAGAAGCCTCCCTGTTTCAGGGAGGCTTTTTTTTGTGCCCGCGAGGGTGGAGGGTGCGATTCTAGGGGCGGGGAATGTAGCAGCGCAGCAGTCGGATCGCCGCCCGTACCGAGGTGAGGAAGGCGGTTTCCTCAGCGGTGTGGTAGCCCGTCGTGGGAATCTGGAGCGTGGTGCCGTTGATTAAACCGTTGGTCGCTGCAGCGAGCCGGCCCAGCTCGGTCCGGCCCAGAGACATCGGCGTGGGTCGATCCCTGTTTTGAGCTTCAATCCACTCGTCCTTGTAGGTGTGGCGGATCGAGAGGCGGTCGCAAATCGAAGCGATTTCGCTGGTGAACCCGGGATCAAACGGAGACGTGGCATCCTTTTTTCGAAGGACGAGATCCTGTTCGGCAGCCGCTTCGGGAGAGGGGTAGGGGCTCGTGTCGAGAACGAGGAGGCGGCGGGTCGTGATCGAATGTCGCTGGAACCAGCTCAGAGCATAGCGCCAGCTGCGGCCCGCCTCCTCCTGGGCGGTGAGAAGTGCGGTTCCCTGGAATCCGTTGCGGAAAAGGTAAACGATCATCGCGACGCTGAGCACGTTGTCGAGCTGGGCCGAGAGATGAGTATCGCCAACTTTGAGCCTGTCGAGAAAAGAGACCGGAGTGCCCGGTTGGAGGTATTCGAGCCCCTCGATTTCGAAGATGAGGTTGTGCCGTTTCGGGCAGTGGTAGCCCCGCGAAATGACCCCCTGCCCGAGGTAGGTGCCGGTGTAGGGAAGGTGGGCCTGGACCCGTTGCCCCGTGAAACGGTCGGCGATTGATGCCATCATCTGCTCGGAGACCGAATCGCCCGTCAGCTCGCCGCGGTTTCCGGCGATGAAGGCGGCGTATTCGAATTCGTTGGGGCCCGTGCAGAGGAGGCCGTGCCTATCGATGTGAGCAGAGAGAATCAGTGAATCGGGCTCGCTGCCCTGTGCCACAAGAACCCCGAGATGTCGTTCCACGTGGACGTCGACTTCCTCCAGTTCCCGCCGGAGGACCCGGAAAAATGAATCCTCGGTCCCGACCACTGATGGTTCGCGAACAAGGTGCTGAAGAATTTCAATAAAGGACGAGAGATCAAATTCGGTTTTGCGAAGCTCGTCTCTCGAAAGGTGTTCGGGGATTGAATTGCTCAATGCGGATCACCGGTGGTGCTACCGGCAAATATTCCGGAAAAGCAGGAATTGTGCCGGACGCTTCAGGATCCTCTCACGGGAGCACAGAATCGTTCCCGGCGTTCCGCTGCGCTTCACACCGCGCTAATCTCTGTCGAGCCTCCGGCTCTGAGTGGAGCGTCCGTCCTGTACTTCTTCTCCCGCTCAGGGGCACCACGGAGAGAGGTGCGGCGACCCCGTCCCGCTCAGTCTGCTCTCTACTCAGCACCCTTCAACTCACCCATCATCTCCAATAGATGCTTCGTCAAAATCACTGAGGCGTCCTTTTGGACTCTGTTAGTGCCGAGCCAGGTTTCATACCCGCCGAGCTCGTGCTGGTGCGGTGGCGGAAGATACCCGAAGGCGCCGTTTGCGAGTTCGATGATCATTGTGTGCTTGAGAGGGCTCTGCTTCTTCAGGTCCATTCCGATTTCCACGAGCACTTCGAAGGGCAATGCAAAGATGGCCTGATCGCCGATTCGGATTGCCTGGATCACGACGTCAACCGTGTCGGGCATTTCGAGCGTGGCAAGGGTTCGCACGGCGTAGTGGTCGGCGAGGCGGGGGAGGGTCTTCCGTTCTTCCTCATTCATTGCGAGAATTTCGTGAGCGCGTTTCACGAGGGCTTCGTCCGGCTTGCGGTATTTCAAAGTGACGCGTCGTTCCCTGATGCCGATTGGGAGGTCCTTTTCATATTTCAGATCTTTCGTGGCCCGCCAGACTTCGTCGGCCGCCTTGGTCGCGACCAGTCCGATTTGCTCAAATTTGGCGCGGGGAGGACGCGTTCCGCTGAAGTCGATGTTGTTGATGTCGCCGCTCGTGCCGTTGGACATGATCCCGAGGAAATCTCCCGGTGAGCTTCCCCCGATGCGATTGGCGATGAGACGGGAGAATTCACCGTAATAGTCAGCCGAAACCGAGCCGTCGGTTCCACCAACGTAGTGCAGAGCGTAATTCGCGAGGAGCCCGAGCGGTTTCCCGTTTGTTTTCTGAACATTGATCACCTCGATATTGGGATCGGTCGGGCCTGCCGGGCTCACGATCGTGCTGCGTGAGGGATTCATCTTCACCGTGTCGATTTCCCCGAACGGATTCTCCGGCATTTTTCCCTCCTCGAGATACCAGCGGCGGTTGAAGACTTCCTCTTTCAGTTCGCCTTTCGTGAATCCCGCCTGAGCCGGTTGCAGGTTTTTGATCGCCGTCTGGATTGCGAGCGAAATATTCTTCCGCGCTTTTTTACGAAACGCGACCTCCGCGGGGGCATCGTTTCCCTCCGAAATATTAGGGGCGCTGTGTGTGTGGGTCCCCGAGATCAGCATTTCGGAAGTATCCCAGCCGGTCGCCGCCGCCGCGTCCTTTTTGATCTCGTCGACGACATCCTGAGCGAGGTAGAGAATGTCCACCACCGTGATAACAACCCGTCCCTCACCGTTGCGCAGCGCGAGCGAGCGGGCATTGAGTGGGTCATGAGCACTCGTCGCTCCTTTCGGGCTGAAGGAACCCCGAAGCGTCACCGGCCATTCGTCGGGAGTGATCTCCACCATCGCCGTCCCCGCTTCGAGTGCGGCACGGGATTGAGATATGGGGGCGAATGCCGTGACGGCGATAATGAAAAGAGCGAGCGGGAATTTCATGCCGCCATTCTCGAAATTGGCAATGTTTGGTAAAGCGGGAAATAATACGTGATTGGTGCGCTGTGACGGTTTGCGGTGTTGCCGGCTTTCTACAGGACAGCGCGGATAGGCTATACTAACAGGCTGAAAACCTGTTCTACTTTTCTCCACGAATCGTAATATAGTCACTCGAACTATGAAAACACTGCTCGCCACTCTCGCTCTTGCTGCAATGACCTCTTTTACCCTCGCTGACGACGTCAAAGAATCCGTTCACGACTACAAGGTTAAGGATATCGAAGGGAAGGATGTCGATCTTTCCGAATACAAGGGGAAGGTCCTTCTCATCGTTAACGTCGCTTCAAAATGCGGGGCGACACCTCAGTATGCGCCGCTTCAGATGCTGGATCTGAAATACGGGAAAGACGGTTTTGCGGTGATCGGTTTTCCCGCGAACAACTATGGCGGTCAGGAGCCGGGCAGCAACGAGGAGATCGCGGAATTCTGTTCAGATAACTACGACGTGACCTTTCCGATGATGTCCAAAGTTTCGGTGAAAGGTGACGATCAGGCACCGCTTTTTCAGTATCTCACGAGCGCGGACAACCCTGATAAGCAGGGCGACATCGGCTGGAACTTTGAAAAATTTCTCATCGGAAAAGACGGCAAACTGCTTCGTCGATTCGCGACCCGGGTTCAGCCCGATGATTCCTCAGTGACGGAAGCGATCGAGGCGGCGATTAAAGGGTAGCCGATCACGGAGCCCGGGTAAGGCGCTCTGTCGCAGCACCGGTTTTCCCCCGTGTTCTCTGTCTGTCCGCGCGGATTGCATCGGCGCGCGGGCTCCGGTGTCAGGTTGTAAATCGATCTACTTTCCGGGGCGGGGCAGAGAGCGTTCCGAATGTGTTACAGGATTCACTTGCACGAAAAGCAGGGTGTGGTTGGGTATGGAGTTGCCCTGAAGATTCACCCGCAACGGACCGTAACCGATCCTTTTTTTTCGCCCCCATCATACTGTTATTGCTATCGCGCTTCTATGTGGCGGGCTTTGTTGGGGCACTGATGAGATCGACTTCCTCGAGCGGGAGGCGTTCATCGCGAAGCCCTCTGACAACGGGGCGGTGACTCTGAAATGGAGCAATCCCCGCAATGAAGTGGTCGCACTCGAACAGTCGGCGAATGAGTCATTTGAACCTTTCGTGGTGCGCTATGAGGGGAATGACGCCAGCTCCGTCCTCAGTGGCCTCGCCGAGGGCACCCACTATTTCCGGGTCGGCGCGTCAGGGGAAGAGCCCCGTTCCGAACCGCTTGCGATTGAGGTGAAGTTCTTCCCGCGTGACCAGCTCGCCTGGTTGCTGGGGATCGGCGGAGTTGTTGTCGTTTTAACGATCGGAGCGATCATTGCAGGGGCCGCTCAGAACCGTGAAAAGGAGGCGGGATGACAGAGGATGTGTTTTCCATTTCCCGATCCACCGGCTGGATTGTTGTGATTCTGTTAGGTGTCCTCTGGGTGGCTCTCGGTATTTTCTGGGGAAAGCGGGCAAAGAATTCGGAGGGCTTTATGCTCGCGGGAAGAAATGTGGGTTTGTCACTCGGTTCCGCCACCGCGATGGCGACCTGGGTAACTTCCAACACGACGATGCTGGCGCCGGTCTTTGCGCTCACTCTCGGGATCTGGGGGATGCTTGCCTACTCGACCGCGAGCTTCGGCCTGCTGCTCTTTGCACTGTTTGTCGGCCGGATACGTACGCTTCTTCCCGCCGGCGTCACCGCGGGTGATTTCTTTCGACTGAGATACGGTCGTGCCGGGTGGTCTCTTTTCCTGATTATCACGATGCTCTATTCGCTCTCGTGGCTAGTCAGTATGGCGATAGCAGGCGGTGATCTTCTTGAGGCGCTCGCGGGGATTCCCTACCTCCAGGGAATGAGCCTGATCCTCGTGGTCTGTATTCTCTACACCCTTTTCGGCGGGCTCTATGCGGTGATTGGAACGGACTTTATCCAGAGTCTCATTATTCTTGTCGGGATTGTCTTCATTGGCGGTCTCGTCGTCGCGAAGCTGGATTTTTCAACGGCTTACGAGCACATCTCGACCTATCAGCCGTCGCTTTTGAAAATCGCGATGCCGGCTGCTTTGCTCGCGGTGTTTAACAATATGCTTTTCGGATTCGGGGAGGTCTTTCACAACAACGTCTGGTGGTCGCGGGCTTTTGCGATGCGTAAGGATGTTGCTCCGAAAGCTTTTTTCCTTTCCGGGCTTCTCTGGTTTCCGATCCCGATCGCGGCCGGGTTCATCGCTCTCGCGGCGGGACCGTTGGGAATCAATATTCCGGATGAGAATCAGACGGGACCCGTTGTTGCCTCTGCGGTTATGAATATGTCAGGACTTGGGGCGGCCTCGGGGATCCTCATCCTGATCGTTCTTTTCTGTTCGATGGCCTCTTCGATTGATTCGCTTCTCGCGGCAACTTCCGACCTGCTCATCGAAGATGTTCAGAAAGGGCTTTTCAAAGCGAAGGTCAACGAAGAGAAGTTCCGTCGCTCTGCCGGAATCGTCATTGTCGGACTGGGTGTTCTCGTCTGGCTTCTCGCAGCGCCGCACTGGCCGATTATCAACGCGCTTTTCATCTCCGGTCCGCTCGTGGGAAGTCTGATCTGGCCGGTCATTGCAGGATTGTTCTGGCGGAAGATCAATCGCAGAATCGTCCTTGCGGGGATCATTGCCGGAAGTGCGCTCGGGGTCTGGGCCTACTTTTCCCTGGGCTGGTTCACGGCATCACTCGTCGGCGCGGGTGTGTCCATGGTAGCGACGATCCTTGCCCGTTTTATTTCACCTGAAACCTTCCGGGAGGCCGATCTGCCGGTTCAAAACCACTGAGATGATGTTCAGCGAATCATTCCTCCACATCTTTATCTACGGCGCGCTCGGCTGGACTGCGCTGGGTGCTTTGGCCCTCATCGTGCTTCTTATCGTTGACTGGATCAGAGGGACCCTCTGGTAGCCTTGAAAACCAACCTGTAACGTCAATTTTCCATCGTAATGAAAGAGTCTCCATTGCGGGACGATCCGCCGGAAGAAGCGGAGCGTCCCAGTATCAAACCTCCCGAGGGATCCGAGGCGATTCTTCCGGAACCCGGAACCCTCTTCGAAAGCAATCCGGTCAGCCTTGAGGTTCTTGGCGAGCTCAAGAATCAAAACATTCTTGAGGCTGGTCAGTTCACTTTTGAGCAGGTCACAGAGCTATGTAAGCTCGCCGCCGTTTTAGAGAAGCTGGAGATCTGGCCCTACCATCCGCTCGATGGGAAAATCGCCGTAACCGCCTTCTTCGAAGCATCGACGCGAACCCGGACGAGTTTCGAAAGCGCGATTCTTAGGCTGGATGGAAAAGTCATTTCAATCGCCGACGGGAGCACGACGGGGCAGGCGAAAGGGGAGTCGCTCGCGGATATCGGCGAGATGTTCAATGCCTACGCCGACTGCGTCATCATGCGTCATACGGAGACGACGGCGCCGGAGGAGATGCTGCAAAATCTGCGTATCCCTCTCATCAACGCAGGTAACGGTTCCGGCGAGCACCCCACTCAGGCTCTCGCCGACTGGTTCGCTCTCTTGAAGTGGAAGCCGGCCCTCGCTGCGCCCTGCGTGAATGATTCCGAGAAAATGAATCTCGGCATTCTCGGGACGCCCGGTTCGATGCGGGCGGTGAAATCCTTTCTTCTCATGTCTCTCCTTTTTCAGGATCACATTCGGAAGGTGACCGTGATTTCAGAAATGGCCGATCCCTTTGGTGAGGATGTCATCCAGTGCCTCACCGATGCGAACATTGACTACGAAGTCTCGAATGATGTGCGTGAGCACCTTCCCGCCCTCGATGTGATTTACATGAATTCGATCGCCTTTCTCGGGGACTCCTACAAAAACATGGACAGCCGGTTCAAGTTGAATTCTGAAAGTCCGATCAAGGAAAGCGCCGTGATTTTGCATCCGATGGCGCGACTGGGCGAGCTCGATACCTCGCTCGATAAAACACCACACAATCTCTATTTCTCGCAGGCACATGGAGCCGTGTTTATCCGACAGGCATTGCTTCTCGCAGTGTTAGACCGTTTGGGGCCGCTCGAAAATATGATCAACCTCGAATCCAACAAGAACTCCTAGACTTATTATGTGCGGCATAGCCGGCCACTTTTCGGCCACTCCTCTACCAGAAACCACCCCTGACATTCTCGAGGGACAACTCGAAACCATCGTTCACCGGGGCCCCGACGGGAACGGGCAGTTCGTGCTCCGCGACCGCGGCGTCGCTCTCGGCCATACCCGTCTCGCGATCAATGACCTCGCGGGCGGCTGTCAGCCACTCCACGCTGTTGACGATCGTTTTATTCTCACCACGAACGGCGAGTTCTATGACTTTAAACAACACCGCGCCACGCTCATGGCGGAGGGCGATCGTTTTATCACGAAGTCAGATTCCGAAATCGCGATTGGTCTCTACCGGAAGTTCGGACTCGATTTCACGGAACATCTTCGCGGTGAATTCGCCTTCGCTCTCTACGACCGGCAGGAGGACGAACTGATTCTTCTCCGCGACCGCTTCGGAGTGCGACCGCTCTTTTACTGGCTCTCTCCCGATCAGACCAAAATCGTCTACGGTTCCGAGGCCAAGGCGGTTCTCGCGCATCCCGATGTTCCCGCGAAGCTCGATTCAAAGGCGGCCCTGCATCAGCTCATGCAGACGATCGCACCGGGAATGAGCGCTTTTGAAAATATCGTTTCCCTCGCTCCGGGGCACTTTCTGAGAATCCGGAAGCGCGGCGGTAAACTCGATATTCACGAGCAGCGTTACTGGGATTTCGATTTCCCGCACGAAGAATCCCGCCCCGCAAAAGTGGACGAGCAGGAGCACGTCGAGCGCATTCGCGAGGAGCTCATCAAAGCAATCGTTCTCCGCCTCGAGGCCGATGTGCCTGTGGGGTGCTACCTCTCCGGTGGAATTGATTCCTGTTGTATTCTCGGGCTCGCGACGGGAGCGATGCAGTCTCCGACCAAGGCCTACACGATCTCCTTCGATGACGATGCCTACGACGAAGCCCCCATTGCCAAAGAGATGGCCGAATCGATGGGAGCTGATCAGGAAGTGATCAATCTCAAAGCGGCGGATCTCTACGGGGAAAATTACGTCAACACCGTGTGGCATTGTGAGAGAACTTTTTACAATACCCTCGGTGTGGCAAAGAACCTCATGTCGAAGCGGGTTTGGGATTCCGGATACCGCTGCGTCATCACCGGGGAAGGGGCGGATGAGCTGTTCGCCGGATACCCCGCCTTGAAGCGCGACATGTTTCTCCACGGTCTCAGCCACGAGCCCGACAGCGTGCGGGCCGAGTATCAGGCTGCGCTCGAGAAGACCAACAAGCTTTTCAAAGGGGCAATTCTCGCCGAGAACCAGCGCCACCATGCCAAGTGGGAAGCCCTTTGCGGATTCACCCCGTCCTGGATTCAGCCGTGGATGGACACCCTCGATCTCGCTCGACCGCTTCTTTCCGATGAACTCCAGCGCGACCTCAAGGACTACGATCCGATCGAGGAAATCGCGAACCGTCTTGACGGGTCCATGTTAGAAGGGCGTCACCCGCTCGACATCGCCCAATACACCTGGAGCAAATGCCAGCTCGAAGGGCAGATTCTGAACTGGGGCGGCGACCGCGTCGACATGGCCAACTCAATGGAGTCGCGTCCCGCCTTCCTCGATCATCACCTCGCCGCTGCGGCGGTGAATGTGCCGCCGAGCCTCCGAATCAAAGGGAACATCGAGAAGCACGTCCTCCGCGAAGCGGTGAAAGGCGTTCTCCCTGAAGTGCTCTACAAACGTGAAAAGTTCGCCTTCATGGCGCCGCCCGCGCACACTGACAAAGCCAAAATGGCGAAAGTCGAGGAACTGATCAGCACCTATCTCGACGAGAACACCGTCGGCGAAGCGGGGATCTGTTCGCCGGAGCGCGTCAGTCAGTTTCTCACCGACTACCGCAACGATACGGATTCGACCTCACTGGTGAGGAAAGACACCTTGTTGAATCACCTCCTCACTCTTCACATTCTCCACCGGCAGTTCATCTCCTCATGAAAGATCTCTCGGTCGACATCGAACGCATCAAGAAAGATATTCTCGAGCTCGCGAAAATCGGCTTCGATGAACGCGACCGCGGAATCTACCGCATGGCCTTTTCCGAAAAGGACATGGAGGCGAAACAATGGCTCCTTCACCGCATCGAGGAGTGCAATCTCACGCCCGCCAGTGACGGCGCAGCAAACATTTCCGGCATTCTCGAGGGGGAGGAGGACTCGCCGCGAGTGTATGTCGGATCGCACATCGACACCGTTCCCTGTGCCGGAATGCTCGACGGCACCCTCGGCGTTATCGTCGGGCTGGAATGCCTTCGGGTCTTGAAAGAATCGGGATCGAAACTCGCGAAGACGATCGAGCTGATCGCCTTTTCCGATGAAGAGGGGCGCTTCGGCGGGACTTTCGGATCGGAGGCTTTTACCGGCTTTCTCTCTCTGGAAAAAGTCAGAAGCGCTGCCGATCTCAACGGAATTCCCCTGCACGACGCGATGCTCGAACACGGCCTCGACCCCATGAAGGCGCTCGAGGCGCGGCGGCAGCCCGATCAGATTGATTCCTATCTCGAGCTTCACATCGAGCAGGGTCCCGTCCTCGACGAACAACATCTTCAGGTGGGAATTGTCGAATCCATCACCGGCCTGCAATCCTGGTCACTCCGCTTTGACGGTGAAGCCAATCACGCCGGAACCACGCCGATGAATTACCGGAAAGATGCCTTCATGGGGCTTGCGGATTTTGCCCACGAGGTCCCGCGTATTCTCGAAGAGAACGGAGGTGAAAACAGTTGCGCCACGATAGGGAATGCCGAGATCCTGCCCGGAGCGCCGAACTCCGTTCCCGGTGCGGTTGAGTTCTCACTCGATTTTCGCGACCCCTCCACCGAAACCCTTGAAGCGCTTTCGCAGGCCTTTCAGAAGGCACTCGCCGCGATCTCACGACGACGCGGACTCAAATTCGAAACCCACGTGCAGGGCGAGATTCTGCCGGTGGATTCCGACAAGCGCCTCACCGGAATCCTCAAGGAGGAAGCGGAACGTCTCAAGCTCCGCCACATCACAATGCTGAGCGGAGCGGCGCACGATGCCCAGCTCGTCGGTCGAATTGCACCGATGGCGATGATCTTTGTCCCGAGCCGGAAAGGGCTCAGTCATTCCCCCGAGGAATGGACCCCCTGGGAGGACATCGAGGCCGGGGCCAACCTTATGCTGGCAGCGCTGAGTAAGCTGGCCTGCTGATCTCTTATTCATCATTATACTTTCATGGCTAAAACCCCAAAAGAAGATCCCCTCAAAAAGATTTACCGGGATTCCTTTGTCGAAAACCCCAAGCACCAGGTAGATCTCAGCAATCGCGACACCGCCCTGCTGTGTATTGATATGCAGTATCTCGATGCCGCCGAGGGCTACGGTCTCTTCAAAGATTACGAGAGCTCACCGGTCCCGCTTGAGGAAATGCGCTACTACTTTGACCGGCTCACCGACACCGTCTTTCCCAACGTGCACAATCTGCAGAACTGCTTTCGCGCTCACGGGCTCGAGGTCATTCACGTGCGGATCCAGTCGCTGACTAAGGACGGGAGGGATCGTTCCAAAGGCCACAAAAGGCTCGAGCTGCACGCCGCCCCGGATTCGGGAGATGCCTGCTTTGTTGAAGAAGTCGCCCCCGTCGGAGATGAGATCATTATCAACAAAACCGCGAGCGGCGTCTTTTCCTCCACGAACATTCACTATGTACTTAACAACCTCGGGATCAGTTCTCTCTACATCGTCGGTGTCTATACCAACGAGTGTGTCGAGACCACCGTCCGCGCCGCCTGCGATCTCGGGTATCTCGTCACCATGGTCGACGACTGCTGCGCCACCCAGACCCCTGAGCTCCACGAAGCCAGCCTCAAAACACTGAGGAACCGGTATTCGAGAATCGTCTCCACCGACGAGGCGATCAGCGAGATTGAGGATAATGTCGAGGGGCTGGGGGAGGAGAATTAGAGAAGTGAAGGAGTGAAGGAGTAGAGAAGTAAAGAATCGGATGGGCTGTGGGGGGCTTGCGCTTTTTCTGTAGGCGAAGTTTGTGACCTCGCTCTTCGGTCGTTCGGATCCTGCTCTCGATCCGTCATTGCCGCGGCATTGCTTCTCTTAAATCGCCGGACCTGAAGTAGCACAGGTTTGCAACCTGTGTTCTCTGCCTATCGGGGCGGAGACTCCGGCGGGTCGGCTCTGCTCACAGGTTGAAAACCTGTGCTACGGTTTCGCTTTGCGATGTTCGGCGGAAGGACGTCGCGGAGGGTAGAGGCGCTGGTTCGCGGCTCGCGAAAAATGCTAGTCGACCTCGAAGCGCAGCACGGCGTGATCTGAGATTGGCTTCTTGATCTTCTCTCCGGCGAGATAGCGCCCGCGGATCCAATCAAGGTATTCGACTTCGGAGATCGCGACGTTGGAAGTGTGCATCACGTGATCGATCTTAAAGCCATTTCCGCTGTGGGCGAGAAAGCTCCAGTCGCCCTTCGGATGGGGGATTTGATAGGCTTCGCAGAGATGGAAGGGGACCGTCTCCGCTTCGGGTTGTTTGGCCTTCTTGAAAGGATCGTAATTCACATCACCGGCGAAAAGGATCTTTCTCTCTTTCGCTGAATTCATGATCGCCGCCAGCTCCGCCCAGTAGGCATGCTTATCGGCCGCTTTGGAGTAGGCGGGCGCTCGGATCCCGACCATTTCCACGGGGAAGTCATCGAACTGGAGATGGAGGAAATTCGAGATCGCGGAGCCGTCGAACTGAGGCGGCTCGAGGTCGCCCACCTTGAAGGGTATGCGCGAAGCCGCAAAGATCTGGTTGTGGACCGCCGGGGTGGGGGAGACCGCCTGCCATTCATATCCCGCCTCACGCATCGCCTCTTTGAAAGGTTCGCGAATCTCGTGATCGATATACTCATTGAAGAACACCGTGTCGGCCTCGAGATCCTCGATCACGTCGACCATGTAGTCGGGAATGGGGCGTTTCCTGACTTGGTGGGCAATGTTCCAGGCGATGACTTTCATGTTTTCGGGAAAAACATTTTTACCGCATACCCAAGGTGATCGGAAAGTGGTTTTCCCGCTTTATCCCGTGGTGAAATTGACTGGTGTTGAGAAGTTGTCAAAGTAGCTTGGATCGCGAGAAGATCGATGATTGATACTTTTTGCACCGCCAGCATGCCGGCGGGACCGTTCATTTTTTTGAGGATCCCCCCGCGATTGTCCTATCCCCTGTGTAACTGTTTGGTTGCGAGATCGGGTTTTGACACGCGAAATGGCTGTCGAATTAGCAGCGATCCGTGTTTTGATTGCGCTTATTTGGTTCGATAGATAGAGATGATCGAGATGTATCTAACAAATCACCTAATTTTGATGCGAAAGAGGATTGATACCTTCCACTGAATCTGCTTCCCTACGGATCTCTTTCCGATCGCCGATATATGAAACATGTAAAACTGAAGCCGATTGTTCTTCGTTCGCATCCACAACTGGATGAGCGCTGGGTTCAGGATGTTATTGCGGATGATCCAACCCTACTTGGGCTTGGTGACGTTGTTCTCAAAGATCGGGAGCGAATGCAAAAAGGAGCCGGGAGGCTCGATTTGCTTCTTCAGGATGCGGAAGGGCACGGGCGCTACGAAGTGGAGATTCAACTCGGAGCGACTGATCCTTCGCATATTATTCGTACGATTGAGTATTGGGAGATGGAAAGAAAGAGATATCCCCAGTATGATCATACAGCCGTAATCATTGCTGAAGACATCACCAGTCGATTTCTCAGTGTGATCAGCCTTTTTAACGGGGCTATTCCCATTATTGCAATTCAGATGACAGCTGTGGAAATGGGGGATGGAGCAGGGCTGTTTTTTACGCGAGTCCTCGACACTTTACAGCTCGGGCTCGTCGATGAAGACGAGGAAATTAATGATCCTGCAGATCGCGCCTATTGGGAAAATAGGGCAACTCCTAAGACTGTAAAACTAGCTGAGAAAATTCCCGAGTTTTGTCGAGAGTTTGCAGGGGATATACAGCTCAATTTCAATCGCCACTACATCGGAATGCAAGTAGATGGGAAAGCTTGCAATTTCGTTACCGTGCGCCCTCGTAAATCGCATTTAATTGTTGAAATAGCTCTTCGAAAAAGTGATGAAATTGATGAGGAGCTGTCTCAGCACGATCTGGATCTTCTAGAATACGATAATCGCTCCCGGAGATATCGTGTCAGGTTGTCAGAAGCTGATCTTACCAGACATGAGGGCGTGATTAAGAGCCTTCTTGAACGTGCGCTGGCGTTACGACAAGATTAATTCAAGCGTGTCATGACTCCTCATCAGGCGAACTACTTTGCTCACGAGCTTTCCCGGCGAGGCCCGTCCGGCAGTGTTGAAAAGATCGCCGGTGCCCTCGCCGATGCTAAAGTTGACCTGAATCCTCATCAGGTGGAGGCTGCTCTCTTTGCGTTTAAGTCGCCACTTTCCCGAGGCGCGATACTTGCCGATGAAGTGGGCCTTGGGAAAACGATTGAGGCCGGAATACTGTTGTCCCAGTTCTGGGCTGAGAAGCGGCAGCGGATTCTGTTGATTATGCCGGCCTCGCTTCGAAAGCAGTGGAGTATTGAGTTGGCTGAGAAATTCTATCTCCCGTCTGTGATTCTGGAAGCTCGGAATTTTAATCAAGCGATCAAAGCGGGTGAGAAAAACCCTTTTGAGAGATCGGAGCCGGAGATTGTGATCTGCTCGTTTCAATTTGCCGCCAACAAGGAAGATTATCTCGTCGGTGTTCCGTGGGATCTCGTCGTCATCGATGAAGCTCATCGTCTGCGGAATGTTTACAAACCCGCCAGTAAAACAGCGAACAAGTTAAAAAGCGCACTTCATGGAATGCGGAAGGTTCTCCTAACCGCTACGCCTTTGCAGAATTCATTGATGGAGCTGTATGGCCTCGTTTCGCTAATCGACGAATATGCGTTCGGAGACCCCAAATCGTTTTCGGCTCAATTCTCACGTTTGGATGCTACGAGAGGTTTCGCAGAATTGAAGGAGCGGTTACGTCCCCTTTGTCATCGAACCTTGCGCCACCAGGTCACCGAGTTTGTTCAATACACGAATAGAATATCATTGACGCAACCTTTTGACCCCGGCGCGGAAGAGGAGAAGCTCTACGAACTAGTCTCCGAGTATCTACAGCGGGACCAGTTGCATGCCCTTCCGAAGGCACAGCGAACTCTCATGACGTTGATTTATCGGAAGCTACTCGCTTCCTCCACCTACGCGATTGCCGGGGCGCTTGATTCGTTGGTTCGGAAGCTGAACGCGTCGTTGAGGGACGACGAAAAGCTCCGGGAAAACGCGGAAGAAGATCTTGAAAATGACCTCGACTGCGGATTTGACGAGCTTTCCGATGAATGGGGCGAGGAGGAGACCGTGGCACTGACAGCCGGTGAAAGACTCTCAATCGAGGACGAGATTGCCGAACTCGAGCAGTTCAGGGATCTCGCCGTCGGAATTTCGGAAAATGCGAAAGGTGAAGCTCTCCTCATTGCTCTTGAGAAAGGGTTCGTCTCGATGCAGGAGAACGGCGCGGAGAAGAAGGCGATCATTTTCACCGAGTCACGGCGCACGCAGGATTACCTGCTGAGACGACTTGCCTCAACGCCTTACGCTGACAAGATTGTGCTTTTTAACGGTTCGAATTCCGACGCCAAATCAAAGGAGATATACTCCGAGTGGAAGGAAAAGAATGCAGGAACCGACCGCGTCACCGGATCCCGCACCGCTGATATTCGTCTGGCGCTCGTCGACTACTTTAAGAACGAGGCAAAGATCATGATCGCCACCGAGGCCGCCGCCGAAGGGATCAACCTGCAGTTTTGTTCCCTCGTCGTGAACTACGACCTGCCGTGGAATCCCCAGCGGATCGAACAGCGAATCGGGCGCTGCCATCGTTATGGACAGAAACACGATGTTGTCGTGATCAACTTCCTGAACCGGAAAAATGAAGCCGATCAAAGGGTCTTCGAACTCCTCTCTGAAAAGTTCAATCTGTTCTCCGGCGTGTTCGGAGCCTCCGACGAAGTGATTGGCTCCATTGAATCCGGAGTGGATTTCGAAAAACGCATCGTCTCGATCTATCAGCGGTGCCGAAATGCCGAAGAGATCAAAGCGAGTTTCGACGCCCTCCAGTCTGAACTGGAGGACAGCATCAACGCGAAGATGAACGAAACACGTTCGAAACTGTTGGAAAATTTCGACGCGGCAGTCGCCGACAAACTCCGGACCAACCAGACGAAAAGCCGCGAGTTTCTCTCGCGGGTGGAACAAATTCTCTGGCGATTGACCCGTCACATCCTCGATGATCGCGCCTTCTTTCCGGGGGACGAGCATGCTTTTGTCCTCGCGAATCCGCCTTATCAGAGTGCCAATGAAAACAGGATTCCGCTGGGTCGCTACGAGCTCACTCGCGAAGAGGAACACGCCCATCGCTACCGACTTCATCATCCTCTGGCGCGGGCCGTGATCGACGAAGCGCGTCAGTTCGAGTGTGGCCCCGCTACGATTCGTTTTGATTATTCCTCCACTCCCGGACAGTCCGTTGACCTCGCCCCGCTCGTGGGGCAGTCGGGGACATTGCGGGCCGCCTGGCTTTCTGTTCAAACCGGCGGTGACGGTGAGGATCATCTCTTGCTCGCCGGATTCACCGATGGCGGGGAAAGCCTCAACGAAGACCAGTGTCACCGCATTCTCGACCTCCCGGGGCGACTTGCTACGGCAGGTGGCCCTGATTCCACGCAGGAGAATCACGCCAAACACGCCGTTGAAACCTCCCGGGCGCGAACCCTGGAGGAGATCGCGGCTCGTCACGCCGCCGCATTCGAACAGGAAATCGACAAGCTCGAACACTGGGCCGAGGACCGGAAAGCCTCGCTCGAACTCGAACTCAAAGAACTGGATACGAAAATCCGCGAAGCGAAAAAGGAATCCAAAGTGGTCAGTGCCCTCGATGAAAAAGTGAAGTGGCAACAAACCGTCCGCAAGTTGGAACGGCAGCGGGCGGAGCGTCGGCGCGATATTTTTGAAGCGCAGGATGCCGTCGAGGACAAGCGGGATGAGTTGCTCGAGGACGCCGAGACCCGGCTCACGAAACATTTGGATGAGTACCCGCTCTTTTCGATTCGGTGGGAGGTTGTGTGAGGAGCGCTAACATCATGAGGCAATTTTTTAAATTATCAGAAATTCAAAAAACCCGTGCTATCCTGAAAAATGACGATGAGTAGTGATGAGAATCCCCAGTTTTCCCACGGAGCCGAATGGGTTCGCGCGGATTTTCATCTGCACACGATTCAAGAACCGGGAGCTTCTCGAAAGGCCTATCGAGCTGAATTTCGCGACAGTGATCGAGACTTCGATTCGGAATTTATCGCGCGACTCGTCGACGAGGAAATCCGGGTTGGTGTAATTACGAATCACAATGCTTTTGATAAAGCAGAGTACAACCGGCTTGCGAAGAAAGCTGAAAACGAAAGCATCCTTCTGCTTCCCGGGCTTGAACTGGGTATCAAGGGAGGGAATTCAACGATCCACACGCTTGTCGTATTTGATCCGGTTGGATTGGACGGTAAGCGGAATTGTATCCAGGAGATTCTGCTTCAGCAGTTTCCCCAGGGAAACCCGGACGAGGGTGATGCGACGCAGGACGAATTCTGCACGGTCCTTCAGAAGTTGGAAGCACTGAACGTCGATTATTTTATCGTGTTTGCTCATGTGTGTTCGGATAACGGACTTCTCAATGATCTCACAAAAACCAATCTTGAGCCTGATTACAAAAAGTGTCGAGATACCTGGGATCAGCGTGTTCTCGGCTTTCAAAAGGTGAAAAACGGCGGGGATTGGGTGAAACAGAAATTACCTGCTGGAATGCCAATCCCGGCATTCGTCGAAGGCTCCGACCCTCGAGATTCGATCCAGCAGGTGGGTCGAAAGGAGAACGGAGTCTGTTTTCTCAAATTGAGCGAGTTATCCTTTGCTTCGGTAAAGTTCGCTTTACGCGATCACCCGCTTCGGGTTGCCGCGGAATTGCCTGAAGGTGATCCACACGCGGTGATCGAGACCTTGGAAATCGAGGGCGGGCCACTTGGTTTTTCAGCCTGCAAATTTTCACCGGAGCTCAATACTCTGATCGGATCACGTGGCAGCGGGAAATCGCTCATTATCGAATCTTTGCGTTGGGGCTTGGGAATCGAAAGCGGGGAAAGCGACAAGAAATACAAAGCGGATCTGATTCATAACTTTCTGGACCGTGGCGCGGTCGTGCGGATCTGCGGGCGGAACGAGCACGGCGATGAGATAGTTGTTGAACGGGCCTACACCGAAAAGACAAACCCGGCACCGCCAACGGTGACGGTGAATGGCGAGGCAACGTCGATCTCTCCTCTCCGGGTGTTTTCCGGCTTGCTCTACTTCGGCCAAAAAGATCTTGGTGAGCGGCAGGAAGGGTTTTACGACCAGCTTTTCACTCAAGTGCTTGGTTCCTACTCTCCCGAGCTCGACGATGCGGAGGCGATGGCGAAAAAAGCCTTTCAGAAATCTATCGCTGATTACGAGACTGCGCTGAACGCGAAGTCTAATGACGACGAATTGAAGTTCGAGGAGGAAGGCCTGACCAAACAATTGGCGGCATTTCAGGAACATGGAGTCGAGGATCACTTAAAGCGGATTACAGAATTCGATCAGGATCTCCGGAGATTCACGCGTTTTCAAGAGAGGGCGATTGAGTTTGGAGAAGAGCTCGAATCAACCTCGATAGTTCAAGGGGAAGAGTTACTGGACGGAGCGATCCTCAAATCAGATTCCACCAAGGAACTTCACGACGATGCTGAAGCTCTTCGCGGTGAGTTTACGGCTATTTATCAATCGATTCGAAAACGAAACGAAGAACTTGAAGCCATTGAGGATAAGCTAAGTACCTTCCAGAAGACCCTCGAATTGAAGCGACAGGAACTGCAGGCCGAATTTGCCCAGATACTGCAGGAAGTGGACATCGAAGACCTCGATATCGATGCGTATCGAAAAATGGTTTCGCGGAGGGAGCAGATCGCGGAAATACGCCGACTCACCGCTGAGCAGGGCGGTAAACTTCAGGAGTTTGAAAAAGCGCTTTTAGGTGCCGGTGAGAAGTGGATTGCGGCGAAGGAGGAGATTAACAAAGTTCTGACTGGGAAAATCGAATCTGTGAATTCCTCGTTACCCTCCGAGTTGCGCCTTGGCTTGAAGTTTCAGGGGGACGAAGCCGATTTCCGAGGATTCCTCGAAGGCCTGTTTCGAGGAACGCGGTTTAACGAAGGTTCCTATGAACGGTTGCTCGGTTGTAGCAACGGATTGGAGATTTTCAAACGGAGGACACAACTTACTGAGACCGAATTGAGTCCGCAGATGGCTGAAAAGCTGAAGACGGTTCTCTTTGAGAATTTGGAAACATTTCTTCTCTATTCACCACGGGATCTAAAAACCGTATCCTATGGCGATACCTCTCTGACGGAACTCTCACTCGGCAAGCGGGCTATGGCATTGCTCCTACTGCTTCTCTCTCTCGATAATCATCCGATAATCATACTCGATCAGCCCGAGGATGATCTCGACAACGAGACGGTGCATCGGCTGTTGGTGGGGCCTCTCCTTGAGCGAAAGGAATCCATCCAATTTATCGTTGCGACTCACAATCCCAATATTCCAGTTCTGGGAGATGCTGAGCAGGTTTTTGCCTGCTACGAGCGTAAGAGACGGGACCTTGATCGCAAGACAGGCTCGCTTGACCATTCCGGGACGAAGAAAGCGATTATCAAAATCATGGAGGGTGGCAAGAAAGCCTTCAATAAACGAAGTGATATCTACGACGTATGGAAGAGATCGAACTGAGAAAACTGATTCTGAAAGGGGAAGACAGTGGCCTGCAGCTCAAAGAATTGCTGGATACCCAGGACAAGCTTGCCAAACAAATTGTCGCATTTCTCAACAAGCGCGGTGGTCGTATTTTGATCGGTGTATCGGACGACCCAAAAGTCACCGGGCTGACACCTGAGCAGATCAGTAAAGCCAACGAAATGATCGGAAACTGCACCGAACACAGTGTCGTGCCGAAAATCACTGTTGATACTGAGAACGTCGTCACATCGGATGGGGTTGTCATTGTTGTCACAATCCCGGAAGGTATTGATAAACCCTATCAAACCAACAAGGGCGGTTTCTACGTTCGCACCGGCGCGGACATCCGGCATGTCACGAACCGGGATGAACTTCGCCGATTGTTTCAAGTGGGATCGCATGTCTACGCAGAGAAACAGTCGATTCCGGGTTCGAGTCTTTCCAATTTGAATCTGAAGAGCTACCGAAACTATCTGGAGGAGCGGTTCCGCGAAGACGCTGACGAGCCCGATGACGAGTTGATCGAACAAATGCGGACGATCCACTTGGTTCAGGAGGATCGGCTTACCCTTGCCGGTTGTTTGCTCTTCGCAAAGCAGCCACAGGATCTGCTCCCCGAGTTCGCGGCCAAGGCAATCTGGTATGAAGGGACCGATCCGACCGGTTCCCGCTTTCACGATGATCGCCATATTGAAGGAACGCTTCCCGAAATGTATGAGGAATTGCTTACCTTTCTCAAGGCTTGGAATCAGAGAAAGCAATCGGAAGGCGATTCGTTCAACGATTCGGGTGAACCGCTCGTGCCGCCTGCCGTTTTTGAAGAAATCCTGACCAATGCTCTCGTGCATCGGGACTATTTTCTGAAAGACAAAGTCCGTGTTCTTATCTTCGACGACCGGATTGAAATCATTAGCCCCGGAACACTGCCCAACAGCCTCACGATCGAAGAGGCGCAGCAGGGAATTAGCCGCAGCCGCAATCCCATACTGGAGCGAATTGGATTGACCTTAATGCAATACAAAGGCCACGGAACAGGACTTCGTCGAGCCGCAAAACTATATCCGACCATTCAATTTCACAACGACCTCGACGCCAATCGTTTTCAGGTCACGCTTCCCCTTAAGAATCCCCATGCCCCGCAATAAACAGAAACTGGAACTGACCTGGATTGGGAAAGAGAATCGTCCCAAGCTGGAACCTCGTGTCCTCATCGAGGAGCCGGAGAAAAGCTATCATGCGGAGCATCGGGTCAGTGAGGACGACCTCTTTGATAACAAGCTCATCTTCGGAGATAACTTGCTCGCACTGAAAGCGCTTGAGCAGGAGTATGCGGGGAAGATAAAATGTGTGTTTATTGACCCGCCGTATAATACGGGGCAGATGTTTGATCACTATGATGATGGTTTGGAGCATTCAGTCTGGCTTACACAAATGTACTCTCGGTTTGAAATACTGGAGAAACTCTTGAGCAAAGATGGTGTGCTGTTTTGTCAGCTAAATGATGATGAGATGGCTTACGGTAAAGTGATTTTAGATGAAATTTTTAGTAGAAAAAATTTCGTGAATCAAGTGAGCGTTAAAATGAAACAGACCGCTGGAGCTTCTGGGGGAGGAGAGGATAAGAGGCTAAAGAAAAATATCGAATACTTACTCGTATATGCTAAGGATCGTACAGGTGAAGGCGGATTTGAAAAATTTAATGACCTTTACGACGAAGAGGATTTATTTGAATATATCGAAGAGATGCGATCAGCTGGGAAAAGCTGGAAGTATACGCGAATCGTAAAGGAGTTTGGCGTTAAGAAGCAGTTAGGGACGGTTCAGGACGGAGGCGGGAATGACATAGAAATATTTGTGCACGAGGGCAGTGTATTTGAGCCGATTTCTAAGGTAATGAAGGAGGAGGGGCTTAGTGAAAAAGAGGTCTACTTTAAATACTATGACCGGATATTTCGCGACACGAATGCTCAAAGTTCGATTCGCACTCGGGTGATGGAGGCGACCGAAGGGAAAGGAGATTTTTTTAGCATATCTTATAAACCGATATCGGGAAAAAATAAGGGAAAGCAGACAACTCTTTACTATAAGGGGCGCAATTGTGACTTGTTTGCGTGGCTCAAGGATATTGCTTCAAAAAGCGGTAGACGAATCGTTCGGCTGGAGAAGGCGGGAACTTACTGGGATGGATTTCCGCTAAATAATTTAACCAAAGAAGGGGGCGTGAAGTTTCCTAATGGCAAAAAGCCAGAAGCACTTATTCAGAAAGTTTTAGAACTCGCCACCAACCCCGGCGACCTCGTCCTCGACTCCTTCCTCGGCTCCGGCACCACCGCCGCGGTCGCTCACAAGATGGGACGACGCTGGATCGGCATCGAACTGGGCGAACATTGCCACACCCACTGCATTCCCCGTCTCCAAAAAGTCATTGACGGCGACGATCCGGGCGGCATCACCAAAGCAGCCAACTGGAAAGGCGGGGGCGGCTTCCGCTACTACCGCCTCGCTCCCTCCCTCATCAAGGATGACCAATGGGGAAACCCGGTCATCAATCCCGAGTTCGAGCCCGAGCGTCTCGCCGAAGCGGTCTGCAAAATTGAAGGCTTCACCTACGCCCCGAGCGAAGAGCACTACTGGCTTCACGGACAGGCGAGCGAGACAGATTTTATCTACGTCACCACCCAAAGCCTGAGCCGACCCAAGCTAGAAGAAATTTCCGAAGCGGTCGGTGCGGATCGCTCCCTCCTCGTCTGTTGTGCCGCCTTTCGCGTCAAGCCCGACATCTTTCCCAATCTCACCCTGAAAAAGATTCCCAAAGCCGTTCTCCATCGCTGCGAGTGGGATCACGACGACTATTCCCTCGAGATCGAAAATCTCCCCGAAGCCCCGAAACCGGCCGGCCAGCAGGAACTCGACCTCGATTAAGAAGCGATACCACTTGAAGACAAAAGAGCATGATCTACCCTATTCGAAGCATACCCGCCGAGCCTCTCGGAACTTCGTGGAAGTTCCTGACGCTTAATTCCGGCGGGTTTTTTGCGCCGGTTTGGATCTGATTCGTCCCTTTCCATTTTCCGATGCACCCATCCGTCCGCACCATCAGCCAACGGCTCAGTCTCCGTTCTCCGCAACGGGAATCGCTCGAGATTCTCGACACGGTTTTTTCCTCGACGGGACTGCCCAAAGAATCCCCGTCGCTTGCGAAAGCACTCGACGTGATTCGTGAGCACTATCCAACCGTCGAGGATTTCGAGCGCGGTTTTCCCTCGCTCTGTTTTTCCCTCGCCACCGGCGTCGGCAAGACCCGGCTCATGGGGGCGTTCATCACCTACCTGCACATCGCCCACGGGATTCGCAATTTCTTTGTCCTCGCTCCGAATCTGACGATTTACGAAAAACTGATCACGGACTTCACGCCGAATACGCCGAAGTACGTCTTCAAAGGAATCGCCGAGTTCGCGACGGACACGCCCTGGCTCATCACGGGGGACAATTACGAGGAATACCGGGGTCAGGGCGATCTCTACGGACGGGTCGAGATCAATATTTTCAACATCGCAAAACTGAATCGCGAGACGAAAGAAATCACCAAAGACACCAAGGAGATCACGGCGGGCGCACCCCGCATCCGGCGACTTCGCGAAACGCTGGGGGAAAGCTATTTCGACTACCTGAAATCGCTGCCCGATCTCGTCCTTCTCATGGACGAATCCCATCGCTACCGCGCCGATGCCGGTGCCCGGGCGCTCAACGAACTCGATCCCCTCATCGGGCTGGAGCTCACCGCGACTCCCTTTCTTGATCGTGCGACCGGTCCGGTCTGGTTCAAAAACGTGATCTACGATTACCCACTCGCCTCGGCGATTGAAGACGGTTTTGTCAAAGACCCCGCCGTAGCGACCCAGGTTGATTTCAACGCGAAAGACTTCAGCGACGACGAACTGGAGCGAATCAAACTGGAGGACGGGATTCGCCTCCACGAGGAAACGAAAATCGAACTCGACACCTACGCCCGCCAGACCGGCAGAAAACGGGTGAAGCCGTTCATGCTCGTGATCGCCCGTGACACGACCCACGCGGCGGCTTTGAAGGCACTTATCGAGTCAGAGCCCTTCTTTCAGGGCGCCTACGCCGGTAAGGTCCTTCAGGTGGACTCTTCGACCAAGAAAAAGGAGGAGGACACGGTGGAGCGGCTTCTCCAGGTCGAAAGCCCTGACGAACCTACCGAGATTGTCATCCACGTGAACATGCTCAAGGAAGGATGGGACGTGAACAACCTGTTCACGATTGTTCCCCTCCGTGCCGCCAACGCACGGACACTCATCGAGCAAACTGTGGGGCGCGGCCTGCGGCTTCCCTATGGCCATCGCACCGGCGTGGAAGCCGTCGACCGGCTCACCATCGTCGCACACGACAAATTTCAGGAGATCATCGAAGAGGCCAACAAGCCCGACTCCCCGGTGAGGATCAAAACCCGGATCATCGAGAAGCCCAGGGAATACAAGAAGCCGGTTCAAGTCATCTCCAAACCCGGACTGGAAGCAAAACTCTTCGGAGAGGCTGAAGGAACGTCCACAAAATCGGGAACACCGAAGACTTCAGAACCGATTTTCAAAACCAATTCCGAAAAGCGCGCCGGTCAGAAAGCGCTCGAATTGCTGCGAAAGCAGGAGCATCTCCCCTCCGTCAACTATCTCGACAAACCGGAGGTGACGAAGGATCTCGCCAAAAAGCTGGAGGAGTCCCTCACGCCGATGCAACTCGAACTCGAAGGGGTGAAGGAAAAAGTCGACTACACCAAAATTTTGAAACAGGCTGCAAAAGCGCTCCAGGAGAACACGATCGAGATTCCGCGGATCACCGTGATTCCAAAAGGAGATACGAGCACCGGGTTCCACCCGTTCGAGGTGGATACTTCAGGACTGGATTTTCAGCCAGTCGAACGTGATCTGCTCCTGCAGTATCTCAATGACAACCGCCAATCGACCGTTGCAAGCGACACGCAGATGCAATTGATCGAGCGTCGACCCGAAGATTACATCGTGCGCCAGCTCATCGATTTCGACGATGTCAGTTACGACGAGCAAGCTGATTTTCTTTACGATCTAGCAGGGCAGGTTGTCGAGCATTTCAAAAAGAAGCTGTCTGACGATGACTTGCTCAACGTGCTCCGCTACCACGAACGGGCCATTGCGAAGAACATCCATTCGCAGATGCAGCCGCATTTCTGGGAGAAGTCAGCCGGGAGCGAAACGAAAGTGCTCAAAGGCTGGATGGCGCTGAAAGATTGCCCCTTCAACGCTGAGGAAGGAAGCGAGGCGCTCGACTTTCGAGTTTCTCCCGCACAGAAATCAAACATTCGACGCTACGTTTACACAGGGTTCTCCAAGTGCCTCTATCCGTTTCAGAAATTCGATTCCGATGCGGAGCGTCGCTTTGCGGAAATCCTTGAAGGAAGCCACGGAGCGGAGAAATGGTTCAAACCCGCGAGCGGTCAGTTTTCCGTCTACTACCGGATCGGTTCGCAGTCCGAGCGTTCCTACGAACCCGACTTCGTCGTCGAGACGAGCGAGTGCAAGTATCTCGTCGAAGTGAAGCGGGAGGATCAGACCAACAACGAAGAAGTTCTCGCAAAAGCCGAAGCGGGAGCCGCCTTCTGCGAACAGGCGACCGCTCATGCTGCGACTGTTGGCGCGACGCCGTGGGCTTACCTGCTCATTCCTGACACCGTGATTCAAAGCAATATGTCACTGGTGGGGCTGGCGGAGAAGTATAGTCATGAGGCGTCAAACTTGGATGGCGGGAAGTAGCATGGAACCGGTACCAGGGGCGGGAGACCGGTCAGACGAGGGGGACGAGTTTACTCCCGAAGAAGAGGAGGAGTATCAAAGGTTGCTGGAAGAGTTAGGGAAGGATGGCCCCTTTCTCATTGTTGATACTGCTGATTACTGCGAAGCACTACTTAATGCGGTTCCCGACCTGGAGGCGGAGGACAGAGAGACGCTTTCCGGTATCAATAGCCAACCGGCAAAGCCCTTTCGCCCGATGGGGTGGGAAGCGTCCTTCAGGCACATCGACATGCTCAGATGTTTGAGACTCGGACCGCAGTCACTGAAGCGGATCGCGTATCTCACTCGCGGGTATTTCAACAATCCCGGTGATGATCCACTATCGGACGGAGAAAAAGTGCTCGGTGAATCGTATTTGGAGGCGGCCGCACGTTTCGAACGCTTGACCCTGATCGAAAAAACTGACCCGGAGTTGAAGTTCGATAAGGCATTTACGGGAGCAGACCTCAAAACGTTTCTTAAGGAGCGGGGATTGCCTGTGAGCGGGACGAAGAGCGAGTTGATCGCAAGATTGCTGAACGATGTTGAGGATCCGGAAGGCGTATTTTCAGGAAGAGTGTCAGACGAGATGTTTCAATTGACCTCGGCAGGCAAAGAGGCACTGGGTTCTCTCGAAGAAAAGCACAAAGAAGTCCGGAGACACCAGTTAGTGAAAATTTACCGATTTTGGGACGGCGAGGAGAGTGATATACAATCCTCGCTCAGGAGAATGCTGGAATTAATTCGGGATCACTGCGCCGGTCTCCGACGCCCGGGACCGTCAGATTGCTATGAAACGATATCGGAGCAGGCCCTCGCAGAAACAGTTTTCGTTGCTCAGTTTGTAGAAACTTTCGAGTTCGATGAGGATGATGCAGGCAGTCTGGAAGCGATTCAAACCGGACTGTTCCTCGTTCCTGCAATGGTCGATCGGTTGTCCGTTGGGATGAAAGAAGAGATTTCCGTAAACCTGGAAGCGATCCTTGCTATTCACGATGACAGCGCTGTATCGGAGTTGGCTGAACAGCTCGGCGATGACATATTTTGCAATCTCAGAGCACTGTTCGATGAATTTCTGGAGGCAGCTTGCATTGGAAAACTCAGCAAAGAATACACACTCTACGATTTGTAAGACGATTGCTCTGCGAATAAGCAAATAGAGTGAGACAGAGAAGCAATTGCCCTTTTGTACGATCATCATGACTCACGGACGACAACTACGCCTTTTTCTCTCGGACGGAACCGGATCAGGTCCCCGATTCTACGAAATCGTAAACCGCACGATTCAGGCCCTCGGCATTCCCGCGGTGCGGATCAAAGAAGCGAATTCTCCGGACTGGCCGGAATTCCAGCGGCCGGGTGTTTACATGGTCTTCGGATTGACCGAGGACGGCGAAGACCGGCTTTATATCGGTCGGGGGGAAGATGTTGCCTATCGGGTTCAGGTGCACCCGGAAAAGCAACCCTTTGAGGTGACTCGACTGCTTCTTTTTACGAGTAAGGATGAGAATCTCAACGCGAGCCAAGTGGGATGGTTGGAGTCGAGTATGATTCAGGCGGTGAATACTGCGAAACGAATCACACTGAATAATGCAAACTGTCCGAAGATCCCTTCGATTTCCAAAGCGGAATTGGCAACCGTATCTGAGTTTTTTGAAGACGTGAAGCTGATTGCTCAGACCGCTGGATTTGATTATTTTGAGAAACCAAAAACCGTGAGCCAAAGCCCCCTGGCCGAGGCTTTTCCGCTTTTCTACTTTCATATTCCGACTCAGTCGATTGAAGCGAAAGGGCGGCCAGCGGATGAAGGGTTTGTTGTTTTGGCAGGATCTCATGCGCGAGTAGATGTTCTGAAAGGATTGAGTGAGGGGTATCGCAAGCTGCGAAAGCAACTGATTGAGCAGGGCGTTCTTGTTTCGGACCCATCTGCGGAAAATCGATTGGTCTTCGCTCAGGATTATGCGTTCAGTGCACCGTCGCCTGCCGCGAGTATTGTAGCTGCAGGCGCTACGGCAGGGACGACGGCCTGGAAAACGGAAAAAGGGGAGGGCTTGGCAGCCTATTTGGAGTCGCTGACCTCTAAATCTAGCGAGACAGCCCCCGATTCTTCGAGTCAATAACTTCATCGAAAACGAATGCCTTCCGACGAAAATCCCGCAGAGCCACCGGGCTCAAACCTCCGGATCGAGGATGCGAGAATCTTTCCCGCTCAATCGACTTGGGATTCCTCTGTCGGGAATTTTATCCTTGGGTTCGGTGCGATGGAACTGGACTTACTTGCATTTTTAAGCAGGCATCTTTCGGATGACGATTTTGAAAATGTGCGGGACTTGCACTTTAAAGATCGGATGAATCGAATCCTGGCCTTTGTGAAAACGGGGGGATTTTCAAAAGAGGTGCAGAATGATTTTGTCCGTCTCGCGGAAGCGATCGAGTCGCTCCGCAAGATTCGGAATCATCTTGCTCATGCGCACATGACGATTATTCAGGATGCCGACATGGCGAAGGGACTGAAGCCCTCAAGGATGACCTTATCTCTACCGAAGGATTTGGATCGGCCTTTCGATTCAGAAACGTGGCACATGACTTTTGAAGAACTTAGCGAAGCCCGCCAACGGCTCTTTCAGGTAGCAGGTGGGGTCGAGAGACTGACGAGGGACTGTTCTCGAAAAGATTGCCGGGGTTGAGGAATTTGCCGTTACCTTATGCAGTCATAAGAATGCCAACGGGGACGTCAACGCTCCCGGGAATTACTGAGCGAATTCACCAAGGGACAGAATTCACCAAGGGACAGGCCTCGGGAATTCTGGTCGGATGGGCTTCGGTCACGGGTTGAAAACCCATGCTACTTTCTTTTTCGTGTGGCTTCGCGTGGAGAGGGGATTCGAGCGCGGCGTCTCCCCCTCCGCCCGTAGCACAGGTTTTCAACCTGTGTTCTCTGCCTATCAGAGCAGAGGCTCCGGCTGGTGGGCTCTGCTTTAGTCGAGTGCCGTTGTGACCGAATCACCGAGGGACAGGCCCCGGGTATCGGAATTCAGGAATCGCCGGATATAGTAAGGGTTAGCTGTATTTTTATAATTTCCATAATAATTATAGATTCGAACCAGTTTTGCGATTAGGTTTTCAGCCAATCGTCATGATCGAACGTATTTGGATTTATCTTCTCTTTCCGGGGGTTCCGCTGCTGGTTCTTTATTGCCTTCACCGACGTGCTCTTGCGAAGCGGGCTCACCTGGCGCGGCCTTTTAAGGACTTCCGTCGTCCTGCTGGATACAGCCTGCAGGAAAAGGTGGACGAAAAGTCGGAAGAGCTCTCCCTCTCTATTTTGGGATTCGTCTTCACGGCGATGTTCCCGGGAATTGCTTATAGTATGGGCTCCGCGTTGCCCGTGGGGATCATTGCCGGCTTTATTCCGTGCGCTTATTTCACACGCCGTCTTCTCAAAGCCTGGGCGCCCTATCAGGATAATAAACTTGGTCTCATCGGGGAGCAGATTACGGGTGCGGAGCTGGATGCTCTGCAAACTAATGACGTCCGCGCTTATCACGATCTTGTTTTCGTGAAAGACGGGCGCACCTGGAACGTCGACCATGTTCTTCTCACGGTTCGGGGGATTCTCGTCATAGAAACCAAGGCGAGAAGAAAGAGGCGTGTCGGTCGTGAATTCCCCGACAAGCTCGTCTACGACGGGAGGCAAATTACGTATCCGAACGGACAGTATGAGACTCAGGCTCTTCAGCAGGTCAAATCGAATGTCACGTCTTTGTTAGGTGAAATTCACACCTGGACCGGGGGAATGTCGGTTCCGGTATTCCCGGTTCTTGTCTACCCGGGGTGGAAGATCGAGCGCACCGCGAATGGTGATGTCTATGTTGTCGGTCACGACAAGCTGGGCCAACTGCTGCCTTTACGGGGTGAGATGATTTACCCACCTACCTTTAAAATTCTCAAATCAAATCTGGACCGCAGGTCCCGGGTGGCGATGGAAGAGGGGACGTCTCAGATCATTCAAACCGATCATCACTATCAACCCGCTCTTCGATCACCGGAAGCCGCTGCTGCGGAAGGTTCCGCTCTGTTGGGTAGCGTGGCATCGGGTATCGAAAGATAGGGATCGGTGGGAAGCGGGAGAAGAACAGGGCCGGGGCCCCGGGTATTCCAAATCGAGACGGGAACGAACCTATATACGGTCACTGCCATATTTACCTATGTCTGATCATCATTTTGTTCTCACTCGTGTGAATCGAGTTTTTGTGGATTTTGAGAATAAACCCACTCTTTGCCCTGATGTCGTTGGGCGGCGGAATATTTTGCTGACCGTTTTCTGTGGTGCCAAACAACCGGAGCTGAAGCCTGTTCACAAAAAGGTGGTTCAAACCAATCAGAATGAGCCCACAATTATCAATGTCACTACGGTTGGGAAAAATGCTCTCGACTTTGTCCTCGCTCACTATTTGGGGCGCGCCGTTGAGGCGCATCCATCAAGCTGCTTTCACATCATTTCGGCAGACAAGGGGTATGATGCGTTGGTTAAGCACCTTAGGGAAGAAAAGGTTAGGATACATCGTCATGACAGCTTTGAGGCGTTTCGTCATTGGGGGCGGGGTTCCTCCATTGAGTTCAGTGAGTCTGCCAAGGGGGAGCGAAAGGTTCCGGACAATCACCTGACTGCCGCGGTGAAAAGTCTACGCAAATGTGCGCGCAACCGCCCTGCGAAGAGGAAGACACTCGCGAAGTTTTTCCGGTCAAGTATTGGATTGGATCTCACGAAGCAGGAGGCACAGGATCTGATCAACCAACTGTGTTCTGCCGGAAAGATTTCGATCGGGAATGACAACAAGCTGACTTATGAAGATTTGTCGAGGTAGCGCTTCGCTGCCTTTGCTACAGGTGAAGGCTTCGACTTTGCTCTCCGGCTCACGGGGCGACACAGAGTGATCGGTCTGCGTGCACGGGAAGGACGGCTACTTGCGGGGTTGAAGCCGGGGACTGAAACGAAAACGTCCTCACGCCTTTCAGCGAGAGGACGCTTTGTATCGAAATTGTGAGGCTTATTTGCCTTTCATTCCTGAGGGGCCGGCCTGTTTGTTCGCGATTTCGCGGGCCTTCTTTTTGTTGGCGGCATTCGTTTTCGTCTGCTTCTGTTTTTTGTCCTTCTGCTGTGATTTTGGTGACTTGTCGCCCATGATAATTTGGAGTGTTTGAGGTAGCGGCTGGACTTGGGAATGAAAGCCCCCTGCCAACCGGGAAGGGGACCGGAAAATTAAAACGAAAGACTGCGTTTCGGGTCGGACTGAGTGACCTTTTTTGGGCGCCGGCATGATCGGCCACCGAAGAGAACTGGCAGGAGTGTAGCGAGTCGATTGCTATTTGCCGAGAGAAATCTTCTCTATTCCAGATCTCTTTTCGCGGGGGAAAGACAGGGGCTGAAATGGCCGCTTGAGGGACGGAATCGCATCGACTTTCGGGGTGGTATGTTGTATCTTTAAAGTGAAATGAGGAAGGCACTTTTAACACCACTCCTCGACAACCTCCGGGCTGCCAGTCCCTCTCTCAGTTCTTTGAGGGGCAGATGCAAAAGCCAGCCGAATTTTCCGGGTTCGACCTCTCTCTCCCGGTCGGCCTGTGCCCTTTTCCGTTCAGTGGAAGCAACGCAGAAATGACATGAATATGGATACTAACAAAATAATAATTGAGGAGTCTTCAGGACTTAAGGAATCCCGCAGTTCAATGCTCACGGCCGGGTGCCTCGCGATGGTTCTTTTTCTGTTTGCGAACCTGCAGGCGGAGGAGTTTGCGGTGGCTGACTGGGTGGAAAGACAGAACTGGTTTGCCAATCTGGAGGCTTCGTTCCCGGTCGGTGTGAGTCTCTCAATTTCTTCCGGAGGGGAGGATGAGCCGGGTTGGGAATCGGTGCAGATCCGGGAGGTTCATTCCGCTGAATCCGGGGCTGATGAGTCGGTTTCTCCCACCGTGGGTTTCTTCCGCGTTTCTGAAAATCGCGAGATGGTGGAATGGATGGATCCCGTTTCGGGAGAGTGGGAGTCGTTGTCTGCTTTTCTGCGATCCCGCAGGGCTGCGATGCCGCAAGTAGCCGGTGCAACAAATGCAGCTAAGGAAATGGCCGGACCGGGGAAAGACGCAGGTGCCGTCCCGTCGTCGACAAAGGAACGCGAGCTGGCGGGGGATCTCGATGGCGATGGAAAGCCGGAGCGCGTCCTCTGGAAGCCGCTGGATTTTTTCGGGTCGGATAAGTTCTTCTACCTTGAGGTGATTGACGAAGCCGGCGCGGTTCTCTGGACGGGACCCCAGGAGCGGAGCATGGAGAATGCCTACATTTTCTTTGATTCTCATATTGGATCCTCGGTTCCTCAGCTTCTTTTTGATGTGGATGGTGATGGCAGAGGGGAGCTCCTCGCCCCCGAGCCACAGAGCGATGTTTCGGTTACCTTCTTTCGGCGACTTCGATGGAAAGATGGTTCTTTCCGTCCGCTTTCCTCTGCCGGGCTGGTGCCGGTTGAGCCGGATTCCGATACCTTTATCTGGAGGGAGGAAGATCTTTCTCTGGGGACATGGGTTTCGCAATTTGGCGGAGTGACTCCGGAGGGACTCGTGCAGGCGAGAGTGACGCGTTACACGGAAGACGGGGAGTGGAAAGGTGGTGCGGCTTTGCTGCGATTTACGCCGGAAGGCGCTACGGTGGCGGAGTGGGTTCATCCCCTGAGTGCGAATCCGCCTCAGATCACGATGGCCAATGATGCGACGCCTGCTCCCGAGACATCAGGAGCGGATAAGCTGAGTGGTTTTCCCCTGGCTTGTTCCATTTTGATTGAATACAGCGACAGGGCCTTCAATGCGATTCAGGCGAGTGGGGGGAAGCTGCGGGCCAGTCTCATTGTCGATCAATACGGACCGCAGTATGTGGAGGAGGAATCGGTTGCCGTGCTTAATACCACGATCGCTCTCGGAGAGACCTTGAACGTTTCCGGGATTCCCTTCTCTCAACCGGGGTACCGCGTCAATCCGGATAAAACCTACAAACTCACGGTAATGATCCTCCGCAGCGAAGAGGCCGACGAGAATTTGCTTCTCGAGGCTTACTCTCCGGAAGGCGCCGTTGATTGGGTGACTTCGGAGATTCAGGGGCGGGCTCTGACCTATTATTGCAAGTTGGCTTCAGAAGAGGGGGAGCCGCCCATGGTGCATTCGTCAGGCTCTGCACCGGCCGGGGGTGGGGAAAGCGGCGCGCCCTACAACCCGTTTTCCGATGTGGATATGGATGCTTTTTTTGCTCAGTAAAATTCCTCTCCGAAAACCGTATCATGAAAAGATTACCCCTCACATTTGCCGTGCTTTTCGCTGTCCTGCCACTTTGCTCATCTGCGGATGACTGGGCTGATAAGATCAAAAAGACCTCTCTGGAATACGCTGAGAAGAAAAAGAATGAGCTCGTTCAGGAATCCAGCAAGAAGGCGATTCTTGAGATTTATAAGAAGATGTACCCCAAGCTGAAGAATAAGAGCGATCGTGAGGCGTTCCGCCAACTGGGAGAGCTGGGGATGAATGCCTCGCGACTGAACAGCCTCGCATCAGATTTGGCGAGCGGCGATCCGAAAAAGGTTCAGGGAGCGTCGGAGGAACTGGCTGTCGATCTCGGGAAGAAGTTGACTACGATGTTGAAGACAGGGCCGGAGACGCGGAGGCAAATGGAGGCATTGCTGGGGAATGCGGGGACGGTGAAAGATGTAAGCAGTCATCTCGGTTCGCTTGCCGGTGGGGACCCTCAACCGCTGATGGAATATGCAGGTGATCTCGTGATTCAGGCGGCCGGTGGTGCTGGTGTGGTCGGGTTCTATCGAAATGCATACGGGGTCATGAAGTTTGCGAAAGACGCCTTTGTCGACTCTCAGATTGAGGACTTCTACCAACAATACAAGAAGGGCAATTTCGATCCCATGCAGATGGATCTGGCGGGGAGTCATTTTGCGATACGGGATAAGATCATTGCTGAGAAGGCATCTAAAAATGCCGACCTCGGGCGTGTTGATGTGAACCCGGCACTTCGGGAGCATTTGACGAGGGTCGATGAAGAGGAGTTTAAAAGACGTCTCCTCGCCGGGTTCGAAGCGCGTGCCAAAAAAGAGGTTCAGGCTGCTGAGGATAAGGTCACTGCTGAGGAGGCGCAAAAGCAGGCCGAGGAAATTCTCGAAATTCTTGAGTCGACTGCGCGGGGCGAGGGACGGAGCGACTGGACCGCTGAAAACTCCGGCGTTCCGATGAAATTCCTCGAACTGGTTCGGCGCAAGGCGGCGGAAGATCCCTTCTTCGATCCGGATAATACGAACGATCTCAAATTGATGGGTCGTCTTTTTGCCAATCAGCTCGTCCACGGTCCCAATTCCCCCGAGTTCAAAAAAGCGCTCGAAGACTTTACAAGGATCAGGGAAATCAGAGGCGGGGTGACTCCCCGGCCCACCGGCATTCCCTCGGGAACTCTCACGGGATCGTGGTCAGGGAAATACAGCACGATCAGTGTCGGCGGGTCGTTTCGACTTCGGATCGATTCCGATGGGAAAATTTCGGGGTCCTATTCGGGTGATGATAGTGGGAGTCTCTCGGGCCGGGTTTCCTCCTCCGGACAGCTCAATGTCAGTTCAGGGGGCGGCAAGGCGGGTAAAGGCAGCTGGCAGGGGACCATTACGAAAGGGAAACAGGGCGGGATTTCCGGTCAGGGATCGTGGAGTTCCGGAAGTTCGCGGGGAAGCTGGAGGGGAAAGGGCGGCTGATGCTTTGCGTCGGGAGGGTGTTTCCGCTTCCTCTTCCGGCGCGTTAATCCGCCACTACGCGGGGTTGCCGGGGGCGTCGCGATTTGAGAAGTTTTCCTCATGAATCGCTTTTTTCTCACGCTCCTGGTCTTGTTTTCCTGCTTTGTCGCTTCGGCGGGGGAGCGGCCTCATGTGGTTCTCGTGATGGCGGATGATCAGGGCTGGGGGGACATGGCCTACAACGGGCATCCCACGGTGAAGACGCCGAACTTTGATGAGGCGGCCGCGAACGGAATTCGTTTTGATCGTTTCTACGCGGCCGCTCCGGTGTGCTCCCCGACGCGCGCGAGTGTTTTGACAGGGCGCAATCCGAACCGGCTCGGGGTCTATCAGTGGGGGTATCCGATTCGTGAGCAGGAGGTGACTTTGCCCGAAGTGATGAAGGAAGCGGGCTATGCGACGGGGCACTTCGGGAAATGGCATCTCGGTTCGGTGCGCAATGAAAGCCGCTCCAAGCCGGGCCTCCACGGCTTCGACCGCTGGGTCAGTGCTCCGAATTTTTACGACAACGGGGCGACGCTCTCGGACGAGGGAAAGGCGGTCACCTTTGAGGGAAAAGAGAGTTCTTTTATCGCGGTGGACTCGGCGCTGGAGTGGATGGGCGAATGTCTGAAAGAGGAGAAGCCGATCTTCGCGGTGATCTGGTTCGGGTCTCCGCATCATCCTCACATTGCGGCGGATGAGGACGGGGCGCTCTATGCGAATGAAGATGAAAAGAAGAAGCAGTTCCTCGGGGAGATTACGGGAATGGATCGCGCCTACGGGAAGTTGCGTGAGCAGCTCGATGTACTCGGGATTCGCGACAACACCCTGCTCTGGTATTGCAGCGACAACGGGGCGTTGAAGGGGATCGGCAGCGCGGGTCCGTTTCGCGGAAAGAAAGGGGATGTTTATGATGGCGGTTTGTTAGTGCCGTCGATCATCGAGTGGAAAGGGCGCTTTCCCGATCATCGCGTCGTGACGGGGCGCGGCAACACGTTTGATATTTTCCCGACGGTGCTTGAGGCGGCCGGTCTGGATCTTCCGAAGGGTCCTCCGCTCGACGGGGAGAGTTTGATGCCCTTGATTGCCGGGAAAAAATCGGATCGTTCGCAGGCGATGGGGTTCTGGCATTCAGCTAAAAAGGGAATCGGAACCCCGAGTGAGGAGTGGATGCTGGAGCTGAAGGCTGCCCAGGCGAAGGGGGAGGATCTGCCACCGGAGGCGGCTGTGGTTGAGGCGCAGAAACTGCCGGATCCACCGGAGACAGTCGAGAGTGTTTCAGGTCATGCCGCATGGGTTGAGGGGGATTGGAAACTGCACCGGATCGCGAATAAGAAGACCGGCAAGGTAAAGCATGAGCTGTATGATTTGAGCGAAGATCCGTATGAGGAAGCGGATGTTCTGAAGGCGAATCGTGATCGGGTTGCATCGATGAAGACGAAGCTGGATGCGTGGATGGCGTCGGTGTTGAACAGCCTGAACGGCGGGGATTATTAGGTTTCCGGTTCCTGGTGAACTCGAAGTTGCGCATTTCCCTCTTTCCTGTATCTGTAATCCAACGGATCATATGAACCTCACTCTCAACCTGAAACGAATTCACTTCGTCGGCAAGATCGCCGGCGCGGCCTGGTGGATTTGTATTCGCTAGTCTCCGGTTGAGGTTTGGTTGTTTAGTTCTCGCTTTTGATCCCTGTTTTTTTCTGCGCGTTTTTGATTGATCGACCTCTCCGGGATTGATCTCTCATGAAAAAAACAAACGACACTTTTCTTCCCGCAATACCCGAGGCTTCATCGCGTCGCGGCATTATTGTGATGCTGCTGTCGGTGACGTGTTTCACGGTGAATACCTTGTTGCTCCGCTATCTCAGCGGCGAGGTCGGAGGCATTGCGCCGGAGGTTCCGCTCCTTTTCCGGGCCGCGGTCGGGATCGTGATTGTCCTCGTCTTTTTCCGTGGGCGGCGTCCCACACAGGTGAAGCCGGTCTTCACGAACCGTCTCCTCGTGCTCCGGGGAATGACCGGCCTTCTCGGAACGGCTGCCTACTACTGGACAGTTCCGAAAATGGGAGCGGGACCGGCGACGATCATCTGCAATACCTACGTGATCTTTGCGTCTGTCATTGCGGTGCTGGCGCTGGGTGAAAAGCTCACCGCGAAACGATTTCTCTGGCTCGCGCTTTCGTTTGTCGGGATTGTGCTTTTGGTAGGGCCGGATGGCTCGATAGGGAAGATGACTTTCGGCTTCGTCGAAATGGTGGCGCTGTTGGGGGCGATCATGGCGGCGTGGTCGGTGATCCTGGTGCGCCGTCTTGTCGCGGACTATTCGATCGGGACGATCTATCTGTCACAGTGCGTGTGGATCTTTGTGCCGCTCCTGGTGGTGGCGGGACCGCAGGTGGTGGGATTGGATCCTGTCCATCTGGGATTGGTTTTGCTGGCGGGAACCGCGGCGGGATACGGGCAGCTCGCGATGAACGAGGGCTATCGATGCCTCAGTGTTTCCACGGGAGCGTCGATGCAGATGCTTTGGCCGGTCGCGACGACGGTGGGCGGGATGCTTCTCTTTGACGAGCGTTTCGCGCTCGTGCAGCTGGTCGGCGCGATTTTGATTCTCGTCGCGGTTTGGCGCGTTTCCGCGAAGGGGGCTTAGTGCGGGCGTGGGCTTTGGGGGCGCGGGCTTCGGGCTTCGGGCTTCGGGCTTCGGGCTTTGCGGGGAGGATTAAGATTAGGATTAAGAAAAAGAAA
>JAYWLB010000103.1:0-7632 GCA_035967665.1 Verrucomicrobiales bacterium BCK34 | reverse complement strand
AATCCTACTCATAATCTCCGCTCGACCGGGCAGGGACCTCTCCCCACCCTCGGGAATTCCTGCGGCTCGCATTCTTGACGTCAATCTGTCGCATCCTCCCCCCGAAATCAGGTTTCCGATTTCGGGGGGATCGCTTATCATCTCCACTATATGAAACACTTTACGGTCATGGCTCTCGTGGCTTTGTTATTTCAATCTCCGGGATTCACACAGGCTCCCGGGGCATGGACTCAACCGTCCAGCTATCAGTCGCCTGAGGTGAAGGGTAAGCCTTTGAAAGGGGTGCGAGTCGCCCTCGATGTCGGACACAGCCTCGCGGCTCCGGGTGCCTTGAGCGCGACCGGAGTGGGGGAGTTCTATTTCAACGCGGTCACTGCGGGAACGATTGCCCGGGTTCTGGAGAGCGCCGGTGCCACGGTGATTCTTATTAACGAAGACGGTCAGATCGCAGGGCTTCCGGAACGGGCCGTGAAGGCCATGAAAAGCAAAGCCGATTGCTTCATCTCGATTCACCATGACTCCGTGAACCGGAAGTACAAGAAGAAGTGGGTAGTGGGCGGCAGGGAGCAGGAGTATGCCGATGATTTTCGCGGCTACAGTGTCTTTGCCTCCTCACTGAATAATCATGCAGAAGCAAGCCGGGGCCTCGCTCTCGAGGTCGGAGCTGCTCTCTACGAGACCAATATGCGCCCGACACTTCACCACAACGAGCCGATTGAGGGGGAGAATAAACAGTTCATCGATCAGGAGACCGGAGTCTACGAGTTCACGAATCTCGTCGTCCTGAAGTCATCACTGATGCCGGCGATCCTCCTTGAGTGCGGCGTCATCGTCCACCGGGAAGAGGAACAACTCGTAAAGCAGGGATGGTATCAGGAGATGATTGCAAAGGGCCTCGTCAAAGCGCTGGCCCAGTCGAAGGAGAAAGGCTTTGTAGGTAAACGGAATGGGAAATCCCTGTTTGGAGGAGGCGGGAAAGGTGGGTTTCTTAAGGGGATCTTCGGCGGGGGCGAATAGGGGGGAGGCAAGAAGTAGAGTAGTAAAGGAGTAGAGTAGTAAAGAATGCTCTGATTGATCTCAGAATCCATCTTTCGCCGGAGGCTGCGGAGAGCAGGCCAACGAAGAACCAAGAACCAAGAACCAAGAACGAACAAAACCCCATCCCCCTGCGATTGTCCCACACCCCGGTCGATAGTCTTTTACATGAGCACGAAAAAGACACCGAAGACCAAACAACCCGTCACCGAGATCGCCTACCTTCTCGATATGTCAGGGTCGATGCACGATCACACCGAAGCCGCCATTGCGGGGTTCAATGAATTCCTACGGGAGCAGCAGGCCGTCGAAGGCAAAGCGAGGATTTCCCTGGTCCTCTTCGACAATCTCGTCGAAGTCCCGATCGACAACCTTCCCGTGAGTGAAGTCTGCGGAATCGACACGAAAACCTATATGCCGCGGGGATCGACCGCTCTCCTCGATGCTGTCGGGAAGACCATGAAACGTTTCCGCAAGCGCATCAAAGCGCTCCCTGCAAAAGACCGGCCCGATCAGGTCATTTTCGCGATCTTCACCGACGGGATGGAGAATTCCTCACAGAAATACCACTGGCAGGACATCGCCGAAAAAATTCAGAAACGTCAGGAAAAAGACGGCTGGGAATTTCTCTTCCTCGCGGCAGGGCAGGATGCGATCGCGACCGCCTCACAAATGAACATCTACGCCCACAACGCTGCAACCGCCTCCGATGGAGAAGTCGGCGTCGCCGGTTCCCAGCGCGCCATGAGCCGTAAAGTCCGCGCGATGCGGGAAATGGACGCAACGTCGGAAGACCTCAGCGCGTCCATGGATGTGATTCTGCGGGAGGAGGAGGGGAGGGAGTGAGATGACGCTTGATGGAGGACGAGGATGACGGTTTTTATTTTGAAAATCCTAAGTGGCTTTTAGAGCAATGAGCATAGAGCGCTGGTAGAAATATTCCTTTCGAGGAGGTTAGGCGCAGTTTTTATAGAAGGGGCTTCTGCTGGACAGTATTTTGCCATGGTATAGGGTCCCGCCATGAAAAACCAAAAATCCTGCGACAATCTGATTGATGTAGTCTGCTTGGTATTGGTTGATCCGAGAAGCTATATACTTGCCACACAGCGGCCTTCGGGTGGACACCTTGCTGGGAAATGGGAATTCCCAGGAGGAAAAGTTGAAGTTGGCGAGGACCATGAGACGGCGCTACGCCGTGAGATACAGGAAGAACTCTGCATTGAAGTGAATGATATGAGGGCTCTTTCCCCAGTAATTCACTCTTATTCTTTCGGAACCATTCGGCTATTGCCGTTTCTGAGCCGTTGCGAACAGCCACCTCTCCTAAAGTTGGTTGAGCATACTGATTATACTTGGACCGACCTTACCGAGAGCGCTTCCTTGGATTGGGCGCCTGCTGACATTCCTATTTTGGCTCAGCTTTCAGAAATTCTTTAAAGTTTATTATTATATGAGCGAAGACTCACTAAAAATTGGATTATACGAGCGGATCCTCGATGAGGAATTGGCAGCGCTTCTTGCCAGTCATGAAGAATTACGCCCTACTTTCGAGAAGCTCGACAGCGAGAGAGCACCAGTCATATACAGTCAGTTTATAGCTCAAGTCGTAAGGAAAGTACTGCCTCAACAAAAGTCAGAAGATTACCTAACGTTAATAAACCGCCTTATCGAACTTCTAAGCGCAGAGGACGGACAAGATTATCTAAAGAGAAGGATTCTCCTTGACAATCCCAAGGCTCTTCTAAAGCAGATTCAGCCAGTGGCATCGAAGAATCAGTGGCCTCATCCAGCGACACCGCTTTCCATCAGTAGCCTTTTGACCGGTGCCGCTGAGGATCCGTCGCTTGACCGCGAATTGCGAACCGAATTAGTAAGCAGCAACCGGATCGATATTCTTGTATCCTTCATAAAGTGGTCTGGATTGTCTCTTTTATTGTCAGCCTTCGAAGAGATTGAAACTCGCGGTATTCCGGTCCGCATTATTACGACCTCTTACATGGGGGCCTCCGATCCCGCTGCGATAGAGTGGCTTGCCAAGCGTCGCAATGTGCAGATTAAAGTTTCCTATGACACAGAAAGAACTCGCCTCCACGCCAAGGCTTATTACTTTCATCGCGATTCTGGGTTTTCCACAGCATACATCGGCTCAGCTAACATGAGCCGTCCAGCGATGACCAGTGGTCTTGAGTGGACTGTCAAAGTGACGGAGCAAGACATGCCTCACGTTTTGGAGCGATTTTCAGCCGAGTTTGAAACATACTGGCATCACGAAGAGTTTATAACTTTCACCCACGACGAGGTAGATCGCTTCCGTCTAGCAATTCAGCGGGGGCGCAATCCCAGTGGAGGCAGAGAAGATGGGCCTCGCTTTTTCGCTGACCTTACACCGCACCCTTTTCAGGAGAGAGTTCTCGAAGCGCTCTCTGCAGCTCGTGAGGGTGGCTCCTATCGCAATCTAGTCGTTGCCGCGACAGGAACTGGCAAAACAGTAATGGCGGCCTTTGACTATTTACGTTTTCGAAAACAATTCCCTGATTCCTCACGACTGCTTTTCGTTGTGCATCGAAAGGAGATCCTGCGTCAGGCAAGAGATTGTTTTCGTGCGGTGCTTCGAGACTTCAATTTTGGGGATCTGCTAGTAAATGGTGAGAAACCGAGCGACTGGCAGGCTGTCTTTGCGTCCGTGCAGAGCCTTAGTAATAATCGCCCGTGGGACTCGCTTGGAGAAAAGCATTTTGATTACGTAATCATCGATGAAGCACACCATGGCGCAGCATGTAGCTACCGTCCGCTTTTTGAACATCTTGCCCCGCGTGTTTTGCTAGGATTGAGTGCAACGCCTGAGCGGATGGACGGATCCTCCATATTGCCGGATTTCGATAATCGGTTTGCTGCCGAAATTCGTCTGCCGGAAGCGCTTGAAGAAAAATTGCTCTGCCCCTTTCATTATTTTGGAGTCAGTGATCCCATTTCCACAGCTGACGATCAATTTTGGAAGAACGGAAAGTATGATCGAACAGAACTTGAGAACGTTTATACCGGAGACGACCTGAGGGCCCAAAGCCGTCTTGATGCTATCGTCGGGGCCCTCCATCGCTATCATCCAGATATGGAAAATCTGCGAGCAATCGGCTTCTGCGCTGGTGTTCGTCATGCGGAATTCATGGCCCGAAAATTTCGAGAGAATGGATATCGAGCTGAGACAATCCTTGGCGAGACGCCACCCGAGATCCGTGACAAAAGGATTCAGGATTTTAGGAAGGGGAGTTTGAATTTTCTCTTCGCCGTCGATGTACTCAGTGAAGGTTTCGATCTTCCTGAAATCAATCTAGTGATGTTTCTACGACCAACTGAAAGCCTTACGGTCTTTTTGCAGCAACTAGGGCGTGGGTTGCGTCTGTCGCCTGAGAAAGAGTGTCTCACGGTTCTCGATTTCGTTGGGCAGAGCCACCGCCGCTATCGCATTGATCGCAAGTTCACAGCATTGCTCCGCCATACCAGGCGCAGGATTGATCGCGAAATTGAGCAGGATTTTCCGAATTTGCCCCCTGGCTGCAGCATTCAGCTAGAGCGGGTTGCGAGGGAGCATGTGCTTGATAATATTCGAAACTCGCTCGGCAACCTTCGTTCTTTCGTGCCTGAGGCGATCCGGACTTTTAAATCGGAGACAAAGTTGCCACTCACTTTCGGTAACTTTATCCGCGAGACCGATCTCTCTCCAGTTGAGTTATTAAAAAGTCGAACATGGTCCGAGTGGAAGGATTTGGCGGATAGGACTCAGACAATTGATGACCCCGACTTGAAGAAAACTCGCCAGGCCCTCCGCCGTTTTGCATTGCGAACTGACCCGGAATTGCTGGCCAAAGCCAACCAGCTTACTACTTCACTTGTAGCGGAAGAACCCGCCGCATACGGGCTTAGCGATCGTGCCGCTGCTTGTCTGCATTATCTGATGTGGACCGAAAATGGAGCTAAATTGGGTGTGGCTTCGTACAAGGATTCGTTCGACCGTTGGCTCGCGAATCCGAGTTCTGCCGCTGATCTTTCAGAGATCATCGATTGGCGCTTGTCTACGCAACCTTATGCTACGTCGGCCCTCGCTCTGCCATTTTCTTGTTATCTCCGCTTACATGCAGCCTACGGCTTGAGGGAGGTTTGCGCTGCATTCGGCAAGGCCGATCTTGAAACTACCGGGCCGGCCGGTGTTGGTGTAATTCACGTAAAAGAAACTCGTACTTATTTGCACCTGGTGACTTTCCGAAAAGAGGAGCGCGACTTTTCGCCCACAACCCGCTATAAGGATTATCCTATTAGTCGCACTTTATTGCACTGGGAATCGCAGGCGGGAGCTACAAGGAAAAGTGTAACGGGGCAGAATTACATTCACTTTCAAGAGCGTGAATACACAATCCTGTTTTTTGCGCGCCTCGAAAAGTCGATAGGAGGTGAGACGGCACCCTTTCTTTTCCTAGGCCCTGCAAGATCGCTGCAGTCATATGAGCAAGATCGTCCTATCAAGATGGTTTGGGAGCTTGAACATCCCATGCCAGCAGAGCTCTACGAAGCAGCTAGAACAGTTTAAAGGCCCGGCAGCGTTTTGTTCTTCGGGCCGCTCACGGTGAATCGGAAGCCGAGCCGGTGGAGAATCGAGCGGACGAGGATTTCCGGCTTCGTGTCCCGGTTCCGAATCCGGCTCATGTTCCACGAGCGGCGTTCAGGGGTGAGGTGGTCGGTCATCGGCTTTTGGGGGGAGTTCCGATCTACTCTCTCCTAAATCCCGCTCTCGATCCAGTCGAAGACTTGCTGCATCCAGACGTTTGCGGGTCTTTTGAGGACGAAACCGTGGCCTCCGGCAGGGTAGAGATGCATTTCTGCGGGGACGTTGTGTTCGATGAGGGCGTTGTAGAAGCGGATGCTGTTCGCGACGGGGACGGCTTTGTCATCTCCGGAGTGCGTCAGCCAGGTCGGAGGGGTTTCCGCGGTGATTTGCAATTCGTTCGAGAACAATTTTATCTGTGAGTCATCCGGGTTTTCGCCGAGAAGATTCTTCCTGCTTCCGGCGTGGGTGATTTCATCTAACATGCTGATAACCGGGTAGACGAGGATCATGAAATCGGGGCGGAGGCTGGTGCCTTCGGGATTGGGAATGTGGGATTTGGTGAAGTGGGTTCCCGCTGTCGAGGCGAGGTGGCCGCCAGCGGAGAAGCCCATGATTCCAACCTTTTCAGGGTCGACCTTCCACTCGGATGAGTGGTCCCGGACCTGTTTGATTGCTTGTTGTGCATCCTGCAGTGCGCCGATGGATTTGTCCTTCATGATTGCGTCGTTGGGGATCCGGTATTTCAGGACAAAAGCGGCGATTCCCTGCGCGTTGAATGCCTTTGCGATATCGGTCCCTTCTTTGTGATAGACCTGTATGGCGTAGCCACCTCCCGGGCAGATCACCACTGCCGGGGTCGCCTTACCCGCATTCTCCGGAAGAAAGATCTCAAGGGTCGGATCGACTGAGCCTCGAAAGACGGTGACCTTCCCGTCCTTTTTCTCGACGGTTTCTTCGACGGTGTGAGGGAGGCTGTTCGGGATGGTGTCAGGGTAAAGAGAAATGACTTCCCCGGAGAAGAGTGGGCTGGCGATGAGGGTAAGTGCTGTGGCGAGTGTCAGGTGGCGTGGTGTCATGCGGTTTGGGGATTAGGGGATTAGGGGATTAGGGGATTTGAAAAATAAAAAGGCCTTCTTGTCTGCCTTTACTTGAGGGCTTTGAGGATCGCGTCGGCGATTGATTGCATGCCTTTGTCGCCGGGATGGGCCGCGACGCCTTTGTGGGGGATTTCACGTTCTGACCTCGCGTAGTTGGATTCATCTGCACCGAGAGAGGCGATGTTGACGAAGATGCCTCCGACCTCGTCGCAGACCTCGCGGAGAGCCTGATCTTTCGCTTCGTTGGACCAGAAACAGCTGCGCACGAGAATGACAGGGCCGTCGTCGCTCTTGAGCTTTTTCAAGAATTCGGCGGTGCGCTTTGTGAACAGTTTGCCGGCTTCTTCTGAATCCAGTTTCGGCACGTTCTCGCCGATCGCGAGTATGATGAGGTCGGGAGCGAACGCGAGTGCTTCTTCGAGAACCGATTTGAGGTCGTAGGTCGCATACTTGCTTTCGAATCCGGCGATGTTGGTGATCATTGTCTCGCAGGGAGTGCCTGCTTTTTTCGAGAGCGCGTCGGCGACGAGGTGAACGAAGTCGTTTTCTTCCGAGGTTGCCGCCATTCCCCAGTTGCCTGACCAGCCGATTTTCTCTTTCGGTCCGTGTTTCGTGATGCTGTTTCCGAGAAAGAGGACGCGTTGGAATGGAGGGGAAGGTTCCGGTTCCTCCGCGATAAGGCCCGAGACAGTCAGGGCGAGAGTGAGGGCTGCAGCGATGCGGCAACCTTGTTGGAAATGATCGCTAAGTTTTTTCATGATTTAAAGTCAGGTGGAATCCGGCGGGGAACCTATTGGGGGAGAAGTTTGTGCGGGGAGCGGGTCTTGTCGACTGGCGGATTGGGGGAAAGGCGGGGACGGGGGACGGGGGACGGGGGACGGATGGGCTTCGGGCCACGTT
>JAYWLB010000102.1:0-897 GCA_035967665.1 Verrucomicrobiales bacterium BCK34 | reverse complement strand
ACTGAAGGTGACGTTGCCGGTCTCAGCCGTTCCCGGAGCGCCTGCGGTATATTGAGACCCATTCCAACCCGCAATCACAGTGACATCTCCACTGCTGCTGTTCTGAATCCCCGCACTGAACTCAACATTCCCGTGAGCCAGCAGAGCAAGACTGTTCGTCGTGCTGTAGGAAACCGCGTCCAACACCGAGATGGTCCCATCGCCCGCAATGCCCGGGTCCGTGGAAATCACTACATTACCACCCCCGAGAGCGGTCGTAAGAACTCCCACGTTGATGTTATTCGCCGCAGCTCCCGCATTGCTGATCGAAAGATCGCCCGGATCGAGGAGGAGGGTTCCGTTCTCGCCATTTTCAGCCAGAGTCGAAACAGTCCCGTCAAAGGTGAGTTCCTTTTTCCCCGACACCTCAACAAAACCGCCGTTCCCAACCGCCCCTTTCGCGCGGGCGGAGACATCTCCCCGGAACAACGTCGAGTCATCCGCCCAGACGATTGCCGTTCCCGCATCGCCGCTTTCGAGAGCATCGACAGAAATCGCAGCACCCTCCGCTACCGTCGTCGTCGTTGCGTTTCCTATCGTCGCATCTTTACCCTGAAAGCCTCCGCCCACCTTAACCGAACCACCGCCGGTAGCACCGCTTGCATCAATTGCCGCCGATGAGGCCAAACTCACATTCGCGCCTTCGACCATCGCGGATCCGCCGTTTCCAACTTCAGATGACACATCAATCGCACCGCCAAGCTCCACCGAATCGCTGCCGGAAACCTTGACCGAACCGCCTTCTGCACGGATAGCGCCATCCACTTTTGCATAGGCGGCCTGAATCAAAACACTCGCAGAACTTCCCGCGCTGGGAGCCGTCGCGGTGATTGACCCGCTGCTTTCAACGCTGCCACC
>JAYWLB010000101.1:0-73769 GCA_035967665.1 Verrucomicrobiales bacterium BCK34 | reverse complement strand
TCTATAAACAGGGGACTTGAACCCCTTTTGGTTTCAGCCCATGCTGGGCGTACACAAGGCAGAGTAGCCAAGCCTCACCACGCAGCGAGCCGAAAGCCTTATGGATATTCAACCATCAACCCCGATTCGGAGTGGCGCTCTCGGGTGAGGCTGGCTATCTTCGGACGTTGTGCTGAAAAATGATTCGGCTCCGAAATTTCATTGTAGCCTGGGCGTTCATATCGATCCCTCTAGGAGTTGCCGCGACGCAAGTCCCATGGGGGGATCCCGAAGGATTTCACGGAATAGGGATGCCTTTTGCTGGAGTCTACTGGGATTATCTTGGTGATGCTGAGTATCCGACTGATTATCCGAACCCCTACGCTGGGATCCTAAACTCGGCGGTGTTTCTGATCGTTGGTTCGATTGCTATTTTGGTGATTTACTCGCTCGTAGCACGACTTCGAGATATCCGTTCCAACCAACGCGAAAGGGCGGCGTGAACAAACGGGCACAACAAGCCGCGGCACGCCAACTCGATACTCGCTTGGAGTCGATTGACTTTCGTGGCTCGGTTCCTTACCCTCGTTTCGTGGCCGCGCTCCCAGTATCGAGCGAGTGGCCTTGAACGTTTTGCCCGAAAATGAAGTTCTTAGTGCTGATGCTTTCGTTGACGATTTGGATGCAATCGGGTGTAGCTGGCGAAGAGGATCCAGGCGTAGAGGAAGCAATTCAACTAATCCAAAGGCTAGAAAGCGGACACCCCGACAACGGTTCAGCTGCACCGAAGATGGGATTGCTCAGCGAGTGGAATCTTAGTGTTTCAGCTGTAAATGGTTCGATCGATCGAAAGGTTTTGGAACGACTTTACGAAGACACGTGCATTAGAATCGAAAAGCTTTGGGGCCGGAAGCTTGTAGGCCGCCAATTTAATCAAGGCTATCCCTCACGATATGCCGTGCTCGAGCTGAACGAAAATAGCGGTCGAGTAAAGCGATTGGTTGTGGGGCTAGTGCGTGGCAATGACTCGACATCTTTCACCTTTATTACTCGGAGTGACGACTTCGATTACGCTGATCACACCCTGATGACCTCTTGGCGACTCAACGCAGAACCAGAGGCAGAACAACACGAGGCACTCAAGCCCTGACCGCGCCGAGTCGAAATGACTTTTCTGATCCATCAGTTTATTGCATTATCAACCCGCGCTCTACGTCAGGGCTGAGTGCGCTTAAACGTCGTGCCAGGAAAATGGAAGCAACCGAACCATCAATGCATGCGCTTGCGGGCTACGGGTTCATTTTCGGCGTGGCAAGTGTTCTTATCGGCATATTTCTTTGGAAAGTTTCTGGCGGCGGAGGCTACGGGGTAGGTGCGATCGTTCTGCCTCGATTCTTTACTGGAGCGATTGTTTTCTCGATCTTGACCGCCGTTGTCTGGTGGGTCACGAGATCATGATTGTTCTGGGTTCCCTCATGATCGGAACAGCTCGGAGACCTTACGATGCGGGCGCTAGACTAACGAAGGCACAATCGGATAGGCACAGGGATTGAACCCGCTCCCCCGCACCATCCGGCATGCGGGTTTGACGTCGGTCGTTCCTCCCTTGCCGCTTCGCGGTTCCCGGTGGCATCCGTCTCCTTCGTCGATCGCGCCGGTCGGGTCTCATCAGTGATGGATTCTCCGGACGGTCCTTCGCAAGTCGGGATGGGCCTGGTTGGTAAGTTAAGACCGCATCTGCTCACTTCGCGTGGCCTGAATTCCCGGCCGAATCCTCGTTACCTGTTCAGGCCTGATGGTGTGATGAACTTGGCGGAACTTTTTTCCAACTCCGCTACGTGAAACCTCTCTAGCGGAGGAAGCAAAATCTTCCGGGCGCGCCTCTAATCGCGCCGGTTTCGCCGTTCAGTTCCGGCTGTTCATTCCGGCGCGGGAGGGTTGCTCCTCATTTGCGGGGGACTCTTCGAAAAGTTTCGCCGCACTGGAGCACTCGCGATTCAGAAAGCGGCTCGTTGCTTCAGCAACAATTGTCAGCGAGGGCTCCTGGAAGATTTCGAGATGATTCCCGCCCACGGATGTGATCTCCACGTCATCTGGGATGATTCCTTTCCATCCGACCATTTCGCCGAACTCGTATTTGTCACCGGGATCTTCTGTTTGAATGATTGCAGCTGACACGTCGAGCGGGACGGGAATGTAATGAGGAATCTGGGCGTCGTGTTTGAGGCGTGAGTCGAGATGATGTTCGAATTCCCCCTCCTTCAATCGACTTCCCGGGGCGATCCGATCAACGGCGTGCTTCACGGCCCACCCCGCGAGATCGACGATGCGGGCAGCAAATTTCCAAAGGCGTTTCGCGAGGTGTCTCTCTGCGCCGCATCGCTTCCAGATCACGCCAAGTCGTTCGAGGAGGGGATACTTGCGAACCCGTGCGGGGTTGAACATGTCGAAGATGATGACACTTTCGACTTTCTCTCCGGCTTCCTGAGCGAGCCGTGCCATTTCCCAGGCGACCAAAGCCCCGTAAGAATAGCCGGAAAAATGGTAAGGGCCCTGCGGCTGAATTTTTCTGACATCGGAGAGATACTGTTGTGCCACTTCGGTAATTGTCCTGCCCGGTGTTTTGGCAGGATCGCTCAGCATGGGTGCCTCAATGGCATAGACGGAATAGTCGCATGTTAGTAAATCTGCGAAGGGCTTGTAGAAAAGCACCGATCCGTCAGCACCGTGGACGCAAAACAGCCGGGGAGCGTTCTGGCGTTCTTCACCGCCGCAACCGAGGGGAACAATATGATCCAGTGTAAAGCTGTCTGTGTCGGGGAGATCGTCTTCCGGGGTGGAGGACAGTCCCATCTTTCCTACAAGCGCGGATACGGTCGGGCCGCCAATGAGGTAGGACATGGGAATGGATTCACCGAAGGCCTCTTCGATTCCGGCGATGAGACTGATCGCAGCTAGGGAGTCTCCGCCCTTTTCGAAGTAGTTGTCATCGACTCCGAGGTCTTCGCATTTCAGGCTGCTCTTCCACAGACTCAGCATGGTTCCGGTAATCTCTGCGTGGCTTAAGCGGTTACCGGAGGATGAAGCTGATTTTTTCTCTTTCGTATTCCGGCTCGAAGTTCTCCGTTCTTCAATGGAATCCTCGCGCCGTTTCTGAAAATCGCCGCGAAACGCAGCCGTTCTCGGTGAGGGACTTCGCTGAAGCACCTCGAGCAAGGCTGAGGCACCTTGAGCGGGAAGCAGTGAATGGGCCATCGCATCGATACCGAGGCCGCTGGTTTTCGCTTCGGCAGAGTCCAGTTCCGCTCCCATTCCGATGTTTCTCCAGAGTGCCCAGTTGATAGCGAGGACGGGAACACCCTGTTGTGTGTAGCTGGCTGCCAGTCCATCCAGATAGCCGTTGGCGGCTGCGTAATCACTGCCGCCGTAATAGCCGAGCTCCGCGGAAACCGAAGAGAAAAGAGCGACGAAATCGAGCGGCAATTTTTGTTTTCTGATAAACTCGACGAGAGTCAGTGCTGCGAGTGCTTTGCCCGCAAAAACCTCGCGAAGTCCGTCTTCAGTTTTAAGCGCAAGGATGCTGTCACGATTGACTCCTGCGGTGTGGAAAAATCCTTTCAGATTCGCTCCGTGGTGCGCCACCACCGTTTCGAGTGTTGCTGTGAAGGCCTTCGTGTCTGAAACATCTGCGGTGTAGAGATGGACCTGTGCCCCGAGGTATTCGATAGCGCGAAGGTGTTCGATGCGTTGGCGATCTTTAGGCGATTCAACTTGATCCCATTTGTCGCGGGGCGGAAGCGACGAGCGATTGATCAAAACGATTTCGAGGTTCTCTGCCCGGCCTGCGATGTCTTTTGCGATTGTCAGGGCGAGTCCCCCGAGGCCGCCTGTGAATACATAGGCACCTCCGTTTTCGATATCGCGAATCGGCCCGTGATGCGTATTCCCCTCTTCAAGTGGCTCGAAGACGGTTGCCCACCAATTCCCATCGCGTCTCGCGAGAGCGGGGAAGTGTTCGATTTCAGTGACCCGTTCAGCTGCAGAGGCAAGCGTTTCGCTGCTCCATTTTTCTCCTGCGGGGAGATCGATTACCTTCGTTACCAGTTTCGGAAACTCGCGCTGAATCACCGAGATCGCACCGGGTAAACCGTGGCTCGCCGGAGAGAGCGCTTCGCCGGTCAGGCCTGTCGTAATCACGTTCAGGGGGATTGCATTTTCGAGAGGGAGCCCACCGAGAGATTTCGCGAGCCAGAATAGACTAACAGATCCATTTTCGTTGCCTCTCCAGAATTCGCTTTCGTTTCCGGCTGTGAGTTGATTTGCAGTCCACGAGTGAAGTATGCCTCCTATCGTCCCGCCGTTCGAGAGAATGTCCCCGATCAGTCTATCAAAATCTTCCTGCTTTCCGGGGCGAACGATGTAGCCGCTGCCGCCGGGTTGCCGGTAGTCGCTCCCTGATTGAATGCGGATCGCTTTGGCTGATGCAGGTAAGAGTTGGCGCTCCCACGATGTGATCCGTCTCCCGTGCCCGAAACAGAGCCAGACGCCACTTTCGCCGGTATCCTGAGGAAGTGTCGGGCGGAGGTGAACCTGTTTCCACACCGGGACGTGGAGAAGGGCGTTCGCTTCCCGCGCGTTTGCTGATCGAAGCCCTTTGCTGTTTTCACGAGGTGATCGGAAGTGCTTCTCGTCGAACTGATACTTCGGTAGTGAAACTCGTTTTCTTCCCGCGACCGGAGTGAGTGCTTTCCAGTCGATGCGTTGTCCTTTTGTCCAGGCCTGTCCGAGGGCGGAGAGGGCGAAGCGGTCGGAGGCAATTATCTCCTTCGCACCGGGGAGGGTCGAGAGCACTTCGTGGGCGGTGCCGGCGATTATCTCACTAACCGAAGTGGTGAGCGCTTTTCCGGGGCCCATTTCAAGAAAGAGTGCGTGTTCGGACTTTTCCTCAAAGGCGCTCGTGACCGTATTGATTCCGTCGGCGAACAGCACCGTGGATCGAAGCTGAGCCGCGTAGTAGGCGGGGGAGGTGGCTTCGTCGTCACTGATCCAGTTCCCTGTCAGGTTCGACGGGTAGGGGATTTCCGGCGCGGACAACCTGAGGTCGGCAACGGCGGCTTCGAACCCGGCGAGGATCGGTTCCATCGAGCGCGAGTGGAAGGCATGAGAGGTATGCAGAGGTTTGCACCAGATTTTGCGTGCTTCCATCTCCCCGGTAAACGAATCCACCGCAGCATTGCTTCCGGAAACAATGGTTAGAGAATGGCTGTTGGAGGCGGCCGGATCGAGCTCCGGAAACTCGCTGAGGAGCGAAGCCGTTTCCTCCAGCGTTGACATGATCGCAACCATTTTTCCGGGGGCGACCGATTGCATGAGCCGTCCCCGCAGGGCGACCAGTGGCAGTGCGTCCTCGAGGCGCATCACACCGGCAAGTGTTGCGGCGACATATTCCCCTATACTGTGGCCAACCATTGCGGTTGGCTTGATTCCCCACTCTATCCAGCGAGTTGCCTGTGCGTAGGAGACGGCAAAAAGTGCGGGTTGGGCATTTTGAGTCCGGGTCAGTAGTTGGCGGTGTTCCTCCGTGTCCTCCCCGAAGAGTAACTCAAGGAGAGGTTTCTCGAGATGATGATTAAGGATAGAGGCGCAGAGGTCTATGGTCTCCCGAAAGACAGGATCATTCTCGTAGCTCTCGCGAGCCATATTCAGATATTGTGATCCCTGGCCGGTGAAGAGAAATACCGGTTCGCGGTTCACGACGGGGGCGTTTCCGGTCTGATGTGTCAGTGCCTCATGGGCAATGGCTTCACTCAGGCCGGCGGAGGTTTTCGCGACTGCGAAAGCGCGTTTCCTGAAGGGCTTCCTTCCGGTTTGCAAAGTAAAGGCGATGTCTGCCGGCTTAAGGTCAGGGTGGTTTGTCAGAAAGGCGGGCCACGCTGCCAGTTGAGCATTCAGAGAGTATTCGGAATGAGCCGAGAAGGGGAAAAGATGCCATTTGTCCGGCTCCACTCCACTCGTGTTGTCAGAAACAGGAAGAGGTGCTTCCTCGAGAATCAGGTGGGCGTTAGTCCCTCCGATCCCGAAATTGCTCACAGCGCCGATTCGGGGTTTATCCGGAGACTGGCGGTCCCAGGGAGTTTTTCGATCAGCGATGTAGAAGGGGGAGTTCCCGATATCCAGTTCGGGATTGGCATTCTTAAAATGCAGGGTCGCTGGAATGCAGTGGTTCTTGAGCGAAAGAACCACTTTGAAAAGTCCGGCAATTCCGGAGGCGGCATCGCAGTGCCCGATGTTCGACTTCACTGAGCCGAGGGCGCAGAACTGTTTTGCTGCGGTGGATTGGCGCCACGCGCGGGTAAGACTGGCGACCTCAATCGGATCGCCGATGCGAGTGGCGGTGGCGTGGGCTTCCACGTAGGAGATTTCCTCAGGAGCCACCCCGGCGTGAGCGAGAGCCTGAGCGATGACCTCGGATTGGCCTTCGATGCTGGGTGAGTTGTAACCGTTTTTGCGATTGCCGTCGTTGTTGACTGCTACGCCTCGAATCACGGCGTGGATAGGGTCGCCGTCGGCAAGCGCGGCGTCGAGGGGCTTCAGCATCACGGCGCCTGTGCCCTGTGTGAAAAGGGTACCGGAGGCGTCTGCGTCAAAGCTTCGGTTGCTCCCGTCGCTCGAGTAAATCATTCCTTTCTCGTGCAAGTGACCCCGCTCGTGGGGCCATGAGAAAGTGGAGGCACCTGCGATCGCCAATTCGCACCGTCCTGCGTAAAGCGCTTCGCAGGCTTCGTTGATCGCCACCAGTGATGTCGAGCAGGCGGTTTGAATCGCGAGCGAGGGACCGGTCAGGCCGAAAAGGTAGGATGCTTTCGTCGGGAGGTAATCCATCCCGTTGGCGGCGACGAGGCGAATTCGCTCGGTGTCTGAAATCTCCTCGTGTCCGAAAAGGTAGTTCGGGTAGCCGCTCCCCGCGAAGACACCGATCCGGGATCCTTCGGGCGCCGCCGGATAGCCGGCGTCTTCCATCGCTTCCCAAACGGTTTTCAAGAACAGTCGGATCTGGGGCGAAAGCAGCTCTGCATCCAGTGGCGAGAGATTGAAAAATTCGTTGTCGAAATCGTAGGCGCCTTTGAGACCTCCACTGCGCGCCACGTAGCCTTCCCGCAGATACTCCTCCGGTGAAACTCCCGCAGCGAGTAATTCCTCTTCGCTCAGGTCGCGGATCGATTCGACTTCATTGATCAGGTTCTCCCAGAACTCTTCGAGATTTCCGGCGCCGGGGAATCGTCCTGACATGCCGATAATTGCGATGTCACGGGACCCGCTTGATTCACTCCTTTGAAAGGTTCGAATCGCTGTTTTTGAATTCCCGTTCAAGGCTTCGATGCGCGCCGCGAGCATTTCCGGAGTGCGGCTTTCAAAAATCTCCGCAATAGGCAAGCGCAGGCCGAATTGTTCTTCGATTCGCTTCTGGAATTGCACGGAGTTCAGGGAATCGGCTCCGATGGCATAGACTTCATCCGTAACACGAATGCCACGACGGCCCAGGATCTGTGCCCAAACGGCTGCGATTTGCTCCGCGGGATTCTCGGTTTCGGGATCGAAGATTTCATCGGACACGGGAGCGACATCTTCCGGTTTGGGCAGTGCCTTGCGATCCGTCTTGCGTGAAGCGGTGAGCGGGAATTCCGCGATGGGAACAAACCACCCCGGAATCATGTAGGAGGGGAGCGGCACAGCCATGAAATCGCGCAGCTCAAATTCGTCAGGCATCTCATCGCCGGAGGGAATCACATAGGCGACGATTCTCGGTTGGCCCGGGGTGTCTTCCCGAACGACGACGACCGAGTCCTGAACGCCGGGATGATCCTCGAGGACTTTCTCGATTTCACCGAGCTCAATACGGTAGCCGCGAATCTTCACCTGGTGATCGCTGCGGCCCAGAAAAACGATTTCGCCTTGAGGCGTCCAGTAGGCGACGTCTCCGGTGTCATACATTTTTGCCCCGTCTTTTCGGGAGAAGGGATCGGGGACAAATTTCTCGGCGGTGAGTTCCGGCTTGTTGATGTAGCCATGGGCAAGGCAGACCCCGCCGATGAAAAGATTGCCCCGCACTTGAGGCGGGCAGAGGTTGCCGGCATCATCGAGCACATAGAGGCGACATCCCGCGAGAGCGCGGCCGATCGTGACGGGTTCGTCGGAAACCGTCATCGTTTTGTTCGTATTGAAAATGGTCGCTTCAGTGGGGCCGTAGACGTTGTAGAGGGTCCGGCAGAGCGGCACGATCTCGTTTGCAAGATCACGTGAGATCGCCTCGCCTCCCGAGAGAATGTCGAGCCCCTGATCTCCTTTCCATCCTGACGCAAGCAGAATGCGGAGAGTCGTCGGTGTCGCAAAGAGCCTCGTTGCTCCGGACTCTGAAATGAGGCGGGCAAGTGTCTCTCCGTCTGCGCCGGCTCCTTTGGGGCCGACGACGACTTTGCCGCCGATGAACAGGAGGGAGAAAAGTTCTTTTACCGACGGGTCGAAAGCAGTCGTGGTGTAGGCAAACCAGACATCGTCCGCGGTGAGCTTGTTCCCTTCGATGATGGACCACAGATAGTTGACGACCGAATTGTGACCCAGCATTACGCCTTTCGGCATACCGGTAGACCCGGAGGTGTAGATCACATAGATCAAATGCGAAGAGTCGACTTCGGTATCGGGAGTGGATTTTGCATCGGGATGATCGGTGAGGAATGATTTAAATTCACTGCCGCCGAGAACAACCGCTTCAGAGGCTTCGGGCACAGGTGCCTCATCTTTGAGATCGAGCGAAGTGAGGATGAGGCGAGCCCCGGAATCCGAAGCCATGTATTCGAGCCGCTCGCGGGGAAGTGCGGTGTCGAGCGGGACATAGGCACCGCCCGATTTCATGATCCCGAACAATGCCGCTAACATCTCGACGCTGCGATCGAGGTAAATCCCGATCCGTTCGTCGGGCTTTACTCCCTTCGACAGAAGAAAGTGCGCGATCTGATTCGCATAATCGTCGAGCTCGCGATAGGTCCAGATTCTGCCGTGCGATTCCGCTGCGGGCCGGTCCGGGGTTCGCTCCACCTGCTTCTCAAACACACGGTGAAGACAAAATTCTTTCGATGGTTCGTCGCTGTAGAAATGCCCGGACTCCGGGCTGTGTTCGTTCCACGTTTCAAGCATTTGGAAACGCTCCGCCTCGTCGAGCAGATCAATGCGATCGATCACCAGTTCAGCTGACCCGGCAAAGGCTTCAAATAGGCGACGCAATCCTTTCGCCCAGCGGGCTATCGTCGAGGCCTCGTAGAGATTAGCATCGAAGGAAAGAATGAGGGAGTTGCCGGAGAGTGAAACGGCGACCTCGTAATTCCCGGTCGGTAAAGTTGAGCCACTGAGGTCGAGGAGGAACCGGGCGGCGCCGGCATCTTCATCGGGAGCCTCCCTGACTTTCTTTTTAAGAACGGGAAGGGTGTCTCCTTTCTCCACGACGATGGATTTGCCGGTAAAGTGGGCTTCATCTCTCGCGCGGACCCCGAAAGAAACCTCCTCCTGCCCGCAGTACCGTGAAAGAAAGACCGCCAGCACCGCCTCTGCGGACAGTTCCTGAACGTGCCCTTCAATGTTTTCCCGGATTTGCCTGAAATCAGGGATCTCTGCCTCATTGCGAGGTTTGTCAGTTATGGGTTCAAGGAAGTGCATTTCGCTGAAATTTTCAGGGTTATCATTACTGATAATTATATAAATTATCAATCTCATCTTTGGTATTGCAAGTCCCTATCAAGGGTTTTTATAATTATCCGTATTTTCCAACAAAGCTACGAGCAGAGAGAATTTCAGGAGCCCGTTGGGTTGAAGGGGATTGCGTGAAAAGAGCGGGTTTCTGAATCGCCGGTTCCCGGGGCAGCCGCGGGGGGCGATGTTTCAATGAATTGCGATCTCACGGGGTTTTTTTCCGGAATGGTGTTCTTTGAATCGGGATGCGGCGGTTTATGATGTGAGGCAGCGGGGGAGGCGACTCTTTCCCGGCTCATCAATTGAAATTCCCATTTATCGATATGACACGATCTCTCTTTTTCGGGCTCGCTCTGGCGATGCTCGTTCCCTGTTTTCTGAAAGCGGGCGACAGGCCCAATATTCTCTTTGTTCTTGTCGACGATCAGTCTCCTTTTGATTTGAAGGTCTACAATCCGGACTCGTCGCAGGACTCGCCGACGATCGACAAGCTGGCCGCCGGGGGAATGGTTTTTGACGGGGCCTATCATATGGGTTCATTCAGCGGGGCGGTTTGCACGCCTTCCCGGCACATGATCATGACGGGGCGAACCGTCTGGCACCTTCCCAACACGCAGGGTGGAATGCATTGTCCTGACGACATCGAGGCCAATGTCATGGCTGAAGTTTTTAACCGCGCCGGTTATGACACGATGAGGACCTGTAAACAGGGAAACAGCTACGCCGCCGCGAACAGTAAATTTCAAGTTGTCCACGATGCAACGAAACGGGGCGGAACGGCTGAGACGGGAAGCGCCTGGCACGGCGACCGCGTTATCGAGTATCTCGAGGAGCGGGAGAGTGCGAAAGACGAGGATCCGTTTTTGATCTATTTCGGATTTTCTCATCCTCATGACACCCGTGACGGGACTCCTGAACTGCTCGCTAAGTACGGTGCTACGAATCACGCGGATCGATCGACTTTTCCCCCTGCCAATTCGAAGCAGCCCGCTCTGCCTGTGAACTACCTTGGTGAGCATCCTTTTCACCACGGGCATCCCCGTCTGCGGGATGAAGTCGCCGTTTCGGGTGTCTGGGAAAGACGGGATGAACTCACGATTCGAAACGAGCTCGGTCGGGAATTCGCCTGCAATGAATACATCGATCAGCAGATGGATCGGGTATTTAAAAAGCTCGAAGCGATGGGCGAACTCGATAACACCTACATTATCTACACCGCTGACCACGGCATGGCGATCGGGCGTCATGGCCTCCAGGGGAAGCAAAATCTGTATGAGCACACCTGGCGTGTTCCTTTTATCGTCAAGGGGCCGGGGATCAAGCCGGGGACGCGCGCTCAGGCGAATTCCTATTTGCTGGATGTTCTTCCGACGATGTGTGATCTCGCCGGTGTCGAGATTCCGGATTCAGTTGAGGGCGAAAGTCTCAAGCCTGTTTTGACAGGGGAGAAGGATACGGTGCGGGATACGCTTTTCGGAGTGTATTGCGGCGGAACCAAGCCGGGAATGCGATCGGTGAAGCAGGGCGACTGGAAGTTGATCAAGTATGATGTTCTCGACGGGAAGGTTCGTGAGACTCAACTCTTTAATCTCGCTGAGAATCCCAACGAGTTTCTTGAAGAGCACGGGAAGGGCAGTGCGACCCTGACGGATCTCGCTGAGAATCCTGAATACGCGGAGAAGCTCGCGGAAATGGAAGCGCTTCTGCTGTCAGAAATGCGCCGGCTCGACGATCCCTATCGCCTTTGGAATCAGCCGGATGACGGGCTCACGCCTCCGGAGGAGGCGAAAAAATCTCAGCCGAAGAAAGGTGAGAAGAAGAACAATAAGAAAAAGAAGTCCGCGGCTAAGGCTGAGTAGCTTTTGCGGAAAAAGACCTAAGCTTCCGCTTTCTTCCAGAAAGGAGTTTTCGTTTCCGAATCTTTCTTTTTGGAAGCCGGAGCCGGTTTCTTTTTCTCAGGCTTTTTCGTGGCAGGTTTTTGAGCCGCAGGTTTTTTTGTGGTCGAAGTCGCAGGCGCGTTGGCCTTAATGCCACGGTGGATTTTCCGGCTCCAGCCACGCATCGCGCCCTGGGCCTGTCCCCATTTTTCAAGACTGCCGGGTTGGAGCTTGCCGCCTTTCAGTTGATCGACCATGGCGTAGAGCTGTCGGCGTGAGCGGGAGTCCACCACTTCCGCTTCGATCGACGCGCTGCCGGCACCGAGAGCTTCTTTCTTTTCGCTGAGGACCTGAACTGCAGTCGCTGCAACGCCGACGTATGGCATATAGTTAACTGCAAAAAGCGCGGGATTGCTGGGGCGCAGTTCCGTCAGTGCCGCTCTTACCGCGAGTGTGTTGTAGCCGCGTCTCTTTGTGATCTCGTAGCTTTTTCCAAGTTCCTTTTCGAGGATGTCTTCGAATTGTTCCGCGAGCTGCTCGCTCTCTTCCCTCGTGGCATACTTGAGCTTCGGATCCTGATTTTTGGTTGGGATCACTTTGACGTCTTCAATGATCACTTTCGTGTATCGCTTGAGACGTTCAGGATCGGCGGAACGAACGAGAGAAGGATTGCCGAGGGGGCCGGTTTGGGTTTCGAGACCGCGGTAGGAACTGAGGTAATGGCGTTTGTCAGGCTCTGTCGTTTCGCAACTGACGAGAAGGAAAAAAGGCAAAAAGAGGAGAGCACGCTGAATTACCATGCACTTGGTTCGCGCAAATACAGCGCTCCTGCAAATGGAAAATTAAGGTATTCGTAATTTATTAAAATTCAATGTTTGCTCAGTGACTCCCGGGCGCTCTGGAGCGCGGGAGGAGCCGGAGAACACCCAAAGGCAGTGGGCATACTCTATTGTGTATTATCTATAGATTCTATAGATATCTAAGGGGCAGCTGTTTTCCCCAGTATCTCGAGATCGTGTATAGACCAGTAGAGCGAGTGTTTCCCGGTTTGGGTGATCTTAATAAATTTGGCAGGGCTCTCTTCAAAATCGATCTCTGTGATTGCGCTCGTGCCATTGGCGTTTTTGATTTTGATACTCCAGTTTTCTCCGTCTTCGGATGTCTCGATTTTGTAGCCGCGAGGGTAGTCATTTCTGGATGAGGCCGCGTCCAGTTTCAGGCCGCTCACGAGCGCCTCTTCGGGCAATTCGACTTGGAGCCACATGCCGTTGCTCATGCTCTTTCCAGTTGTCCAACGCGTTTTCAAATCGCCATCAACGCAGTTCTTGAGGTCTCTGGAACCATGGCTCGCGGTGAGTTTCCATTTACTTTTTCCTCCAAGGGTTTGGGGAACGGAGGCTAGTAACTCTTCCTCTGTCCAGGGCGCTTTGCGTGACGGGTTTGCGGCCCGCACCCGGGAGACTTCTTCGGTGGAGAGAAAGCCGAGACTGTTTCCGAAGCTGTTGCGAATGTAGGAAAGAACATCAGCCACCCACTCGTCTCCGTTTGATTCCATTGAGATCATTTCACCGGGGTAGGTTTTGCCGTTGATTGGGCCGGTGAGGCCGTGCATAACCACTTTGATCGCCATGTCCCGATGACCGGAGAGGATGGGGGAATCGACAAAGGAAGGTGCGAGTGTCGTTCCTGTTCCGGGCAGGGGAGTGCCTTTGCCGTCGGCCCCGTGGCAGGCGAAACAAAGGGCACCGTAGATCGCCTCTCCTTTTTTATACTGGCTCAGTTGATGCGGGGTGAGTTTCTTCTGAGTTGCCTGTCCGCCGGTGAGCATCTGTTTTCCGAACTCCTGAACGCCGCGCGTCCGGTTTGAAGCCATCGTTGTTTCAATGAGCTCTTTGTGGTCTTTCCATTTGAGGAGCTTAGCGGTGAGGAGCGCTTGAACGGCAACATCCGCGTCCGCGTCCTTCGCGAGAGTTCTAACCATTTCAGTAAGGGAGTCGTCACCGCTTTTCAGCAGAGTCTCGCTCACTCGAATCGCAGCGCGTCTCACTTGCGGGTGAGGGTCTTTTCCGGCCGCTTCGATGATCTCAGGCGTGGCTGCGCCGAGACCTTCGAGGGTCCAGAGAGCGTGCATTCTTGTGAGGTAGTTTTCGCTGCTGCCTGCGAGGGAGGCGAGAGCGGGGGCGACCGACTGATCGCCTTTAAGGATGAGCAGTTTTTGAGCGGTGTCTCTCCACCAGCCGTTGGGGTGTTCGAGGTGGGCGACCCATTCGGCGGGCGATTCGTTGAGCATGTTCGGCCTGGGGCCGCGCTCGAAGTCGTCGTGCACGAGACGGTAGATGCGTCCGTGTCCGATGTTTTTCTCGAACTGATACTGGTCGATAACGCCTCTCAAATAGGAGCCGGGCTTGGTCCAGTTCCCCTGTTGAATGATGCCGCGATACATATCGACGATATAGAGACATCCGTCAGGAGCTGTTACCATATTCACAGCGCGGAAATTGGGGTCGGTTGAGCGAATGAACTCGTCTTTGTCGTAGGCGTTTTTGAGATAGGTGACGCCTTCTTTTACCTCTACTTTGCTGCGGCGGATCAATCGACCAACCGGCTCGGAAAAGAGGAGGTCACCTCTCAAATCTTCGGGGAGCCGGTCTCCACGGAAGATTTCCTCTCCGCAGGTTGCGGTGAAATGGTTGAGCGTTTTCTCTTCGGGGCGAAACCGTATCTCTCCTCCCTGAACATCAGGAATTCCCACGAGCGGAAACACTTCCCGATAGGCGATCGTATACTGGTCGCTGACATTGAACTGACCGTAAACGATTGGCTGCTGAAAGTTGAGAGGACCAAGTTCGCCGCCGGCGTTCACAAACCAGGGCTTTCCATGGTTGTCCTGAGTGAGTCCCCATTGCCCGCCGTTGGGAGCGGTGGGCTCCTTCAGGGCAAGGCCGTCCGGATTGTAACGAAGCCGGTAGGCGTTGTAGGTCGTGTAGAGCCAGTTGTCCATCGACCAGATGAGGCCGCTGGGCTGGTGCTCCATATTCCCGCCGCGATCGCCGCCTTTGTAGAAGAGTGTTTTCTCATCGGCGACGCCGTCCCCGTCGGTATCGCGATAGGAGAAAATGTCGAGGGTGTTGGTTTCCTGCACGAGGAGCCGGTCATCGAGCGGGAGGATCTGGCGGGGGAGGAGAAGCTTGTCGATAAAGATGGAGTGCTTGTCCATTTTTCCGTCGCCATTGGTGTCTTCGTGCATGGAGACGCAGCTGGTCGGCTCCTGCTCACCGGTGGCATCCGCGTCCTGCATGTAGGTGCGCATCTCCGCGACGAACATGCGCCCGTTCCCGTCAAAGGCACACACAACCGGTTCCTGAATGACAGGATCTCCGACGACGAGCTCAAGATGGTAGCCTTCGGGAAGTTGAAAGGTTTTCACGCTTTCTTCAAAAGAGAGCATCGGAATCGGGTCGAACTTCGGGAGCGATTCATCGGTCTCGGCAGCACGGCCGAGAGAGAAACAGCTCACTGCGAGAAGCAGGTTCAGAAGGGAGGATTTTCGGATCATTGAGAGACGGGGTGATTTTCAGCGGTCCATTCGATACCATGTTAAGAGGGGCGCTCGCAAGGACCGTGTATTGGCGTGAATCCTGTGTGAAATTCCGGCAAACGGGATTTATTAAGACCCTTTTTTGAATTTCGCACTAAGGTCGCCGACGATGTCTCTCGAAATTTTGTATCAGGATCAATGGCTCGTCGTGGTCAATAAACCGGCCGGAATGCTGGTTCATGCGGGGCGTGATCCGGAGCCGGATGATCAGATCGCGATGAAGGTGGTTCGCGATCAGATCGGGCAGCGTGTCGGGACGGTGCACCGGCTCGATCGCCCGACTTCGGGTGTGCTCCTTTTTGCGCTGGATACGGTGATCGAGGCTGAATTGCGGCAGCAGTTTGAAGATCAAATCGTGAGCAAGAAATACGTCGCGGTCGTATCGGGGGAGACTCCGGAGTCATGGATCGCGGATGAAAAATTGCAGAAAGACGAGGGCGAACCCTACCGGGAAGCCAAAACCGGGTTCGCCCGCGAGCGGGTTGTCGCGATCGGGGGAGAACCATTTTCGGTGCTCTCGGTGGCACCGCAGACCGGTCGTTACCATCAGATCCGGAAGCACTTGCACGGAGCGGGTTTTCCAATTGTGGGTGATTATCTCTACGGCGATGTCGCTGAAATGGAGCGAATTGCGGCCTTGATCGGTCAGCCCCGTTTGATGCTTCACGCGCACCGTTTATCGTTTTTTCATCCCGTGGAAGGACTTGAAATCGAGGTGTCAGCGAGCTTACCGGATCGATTCAGTCCCTTTGCGAGCGCTTAAAAACCGGTTCCCTCATCCTGTTTTTGTGTTATAATTACCATAATTAAACACAAATGGAGGTAGCTTAATGGGATTTATTTTTACGATAATTGTGTCGACTGTCTTCGGGATGATCGGTCTCTGGATTGGAAACTTTTTCGGTATGGCCGCCGGTCTCGCGCTCAGTACCGTTGCCAGCCTTGTTGGCTATTACTACGGTTACAAGTGGAACCGCGAGTATTTCTGCTAGGGCGCGGCATTGCCTGTCGTGTTGGTGAAGCGATAGGAGTATAGATCACATTCCAGGAGGTGGAATTTCAACTGCACTGTCTTTCCTGTGAGTGAGGAAAGATCGCTTCCGCTTTTCCAGGAGGCTTTCAAGGCTATTCCGTCGTCGAAAAGGGGAACACTGCTTTCCAGTTCGAAGCCGGGAACCGGTTCACCGGCAGCGTTCTGTATTTCGGTTTTTACGAATCCTGCTGCGCTGGTGCTGACGTTGAGTTCGAGTGTGTCGCCGGAAAAGGTGAAGGGTTTCGTCAGTAGTTCGCCCTGCTTCGACCCGGCGCGGGCTGAAACAAATCCATCGGTCCTCAACAGGTAACGGTCACCGCTCCGGTGATAGATCGAGATCTCGGCGGGGCCGGTCGGGTGGATGCCGAGTGCGACGTAATTGGCGCGGTTTTCCCAGCGCTTCGGATCGAGCCCGGGGCGGATAAAGGCTTCCGTAAAGGGGCGGTCGTAGTGAGCTGACCCTGCCCGTGTCGACATGAGAAGGATGTCCGTGGCATTTCGTTCAGAGGCAGTTCCGTGCCCATCGTCGCCCCGCCCCGGCACGTAGCGGGTCGGCAGGGCGATGTAGAGGTGGGGTGCGCGGAAATAGGGATGAGTCTGAGTCGTGTAGAGATGTTCGCCCGGTAAGTTCGGGTTCATCGCAACCGGCTTCGTCCACGTTTTGAAGTCCTTCGAGGTGGTGCGACTGACGCTGCGGAGGCGATCCGGATCCGACCAGGTTCGGAAGTAGCAGACGTATTGTTGCTCCGCTTCTGACCAGAATGAGACGTTGGCGGAATCAAAGGCGTGGCGCCATTCCGGTTCGTAGGGGATCACCTCGGAACCTTTTGTCCAGTGAATCCCATCGGGGGAAGTGAAGGCGTAGAGTCCTTTCCCGGTCACATCCATGGTGCGTTTGTCGCCGGGGCCGGGATGGCCGGAGAGAGCTTTGAATTTTTCTGCAGGGGCGACACCGGGGCGATTGTCGAGAAAGGGAACGAAGTTGTGCAGCAGGCCCGGTTGATTGATCAGGATTGCATTGTTTTCTTTTGAGCCGGCGATTTCGTGGATTCCAAGTTTCGGAAAGCTCCATTCATGTCCGTCCCTGCTTTCGGCGTAAGCTACCATCTCGCCTCCTTCGCTGTCACCTGTTGGAGTGAAGTCAGGATTGTGATCTTTCCAGTAGGCGCGGAAGAGATCTCCATCTTTGATCACGGTGATGTAGTGACGGACCGGAAGAGGGGACTTGGGGCGCGGGGCTTTTACCGGATGGTGGAGGCGAAAGTTCACCCCACTGGTGGACTGAACCAGTGAGTGATCCAGAAACAGTTCAAGACGTGAGCCAATCGAAGCCGGCACGTCATCGGCAATCGTCATTCCTGTGCTGACGGTTGCGATGACAATGCCCGCGAGGAGTTGAAGTATGCGCATGGGACGAGCATGTCATTTTCAGCGAACGGTTCAATTCCGAAACGACCGTGAAGCCGGAACCGGGGTGCTGAATTCGAAGGATGAGCCCTGTTGCAAAACGATTGCGGAACCGGTCGATCATTCCTACATTTAGATTCTAGAAACTATTGATGAAAAACTCCCCTCTCCTAATCATTGGTCTTGCGCTTGTGTTTGCCGGCTGCACTGATCTCAGCAAGTTGGAAAAAGATGATGAAAAGGACCCGCTTGATCCGGCGACCCCGGAGGAGATGGCGTCTGAGAAACCCGCTGCAGCGGCGACTCAAGCAGTGCGATACCCATTTGAAAGGGTCATCAAAGATCTGAGCGGCCGGAGCATTGAGGCGACAATTCTGGCGAAGCTCGATTCCGAAATCGGATTTGAAAAAGTCAATGGAACTCAAAAATTCATTCTCCCTCTGGATCGCCTCAGCGAGGAAGATCAGGCCTTCTTTAAGGGAATCTATGACGGTGGCGATTTCCAATCGGTTTCAAAGGTAATTGCGCGAGCGGCTCGATTGGGGGATCGGGAGGCGGTTTGGAATCGTGACTTTGAAAGAGCAGAACGTGAGGCTGATAAGCTGGGTTTGCCCAGACTGACAGCCTTTTTCATCGCTGGTGATCCACGAAGCAAAGCCCTTGAAAAAGAGCTGCTCTTTTCGAGAGCGTTCCGCGAATGGGCGGGGCAGAACCTTGTCCTTTGCGCGATCCCCGTTGAGCCGCCTCAATCAAGGATGGCGATTACCAGTGTGGTGGCAGAGAATCGTAGAGTCGCTGAACTGTATGGTGTCACTGATAGTTTGTCTCTTGCCCTGAATATTCCGGAGAAAGAGGATTTCTATCGAGTATCCATGGAGGGGGTTGAAACCGTTGAGGACGTCATCGAAGCAGTGGAGAAACTCCTGAAAAAGGCAAAATGGTAGCGATTGTGCCTTGGTCGAAGTGTTTCCAAGTTGTTGACGGCAGGAGAGTCACAGAAAACGGCGCTGTTTAGAATAATTTTCTTCTCATTGAGAGGGGGCTTTGCAAGGATTTGGAAATCCGGTCTTTGCATCATGAATCACGTCCAGTTTCTCATTTTTCTATCCGCGCTTTTCAGTGGAAATTACTCTCTCGTAGCGGCTCCTCAAAGTGAACCCATTGCCCGCCCTGACCTGGTGATTCAAGAGGCGGACGGTTATGTCGCCGTTGAGGCTGAGCACTTCCTGAAGCAGGAGAAAGCCGATGTGCGCGCCTGGTACCTGACGACCGGTGAGCTGACTCCGGAATTGCATCCTGACGCTGATCCGCCCCATGTGGCAGGTGCCAGTGGCGGTGGTTATCTGGAGGTTCTTCCTGATACCCGGAGGAACCACAGTGAGAAACTGATCGCCGGAGAAAACTTTATGAATGAACCGGGAAAGATGGCGGTTCTCAGTTACCGGGTTCATTTCAGCACCCCGGGGAAATACTACGTTTGGGCGCGCACGCATTCCACGGGAACGGAGGACAACGGACTTCATGTTGGTGTCGACGGAACCTGGCCGCCGTCCGGTCAGAGGATGCAGTGGACCGGAAAGAATAAGTGGGTGTGGGGGAGTAAGCAGCGAACCGGGGAAGTTCACACGGGTGTTCCGGGGATTTTATTTCTCGATATCGAAGAAGCCGGCGAGCACACAATTCAGTTTTCCATGCGGGAGGACGGATTTGAGTTCGATCAATGGCTCATGACATTGGACCCGGATTTTGTGGCTCCGGCAGGGGCTGCTAAACTTAGTGAGGCGAAATCCGGTGAAATTCCGTCTGCGTTTTCAGCGGCGAAACAGGAGAAAGAAAAATCGCTTCATAGCAGGAGAGGTCAGGACGGTTCCGGTGATGTTGCGATTTCCGGCGAGCTGCAGCAGTGGCATGATATCACTCTGAATTTGGATGGGCCTTTTGCTAATGAAAGGGACACGAGCCCCAACCCTTTCCTCGACTACCGGCTCGATGTGACCTTCACGCATGAGTCGGGCACGACCTATCTCGTTCCCGGTTATTTTGCGGCGGATGGAAAGGCCGGTGAGTCATCCGCCGAATCGGGCAGTCTATGGCGTGTGCATTTTGCCCCGGATCTCATGGGGGAATGGACTTACGCGGTGAGTTTTCGTGGAGGTGATCGCGTCGCGATTGATGCGGATGTGGAGTCGAAAACGCTCTCACCGTTCCATGGCAAAAAGGGTTCTTTTACCGTCCTCGCATCGGATAAGACCGGTCGTGATTTCCGGGGGAAGGGGCGCCTTGGATATGTGGGTAAACATCAGCTTCAGCACCTCGGCACGGGTGAGTATTTCCTGAAGGCCGGAGCCGATGCGCCCGAGACGTTTCTCGGCTACGCTGACTTCGATGGCACCGTGGCAAACAAGGCGGGAAAGGTTCCCCTGAAAACGTGGAGCGCTCACGTGCAGGACTGGAACGAGGGCGACCCGGTCTGGCAGGGCGGCAAGGGGAAAGGGATGATCGGCGCGATTAATTACCTCTCGGGCAAAGGCTGTAACGTCTTCTCTTTTCTCACCTACAACGCCGGCGGCGATGGCGATAATGTCTGGCCGTTTGTTGAGCGGGACCTCAAGTTTCACTACGACTGTTCCAAGCTCGATCAGTGGAATCTCGTATTCGATCATGCGACCGTGAAAGGGATGTATCTGCACTTTAAACTGCAGGAAACCGAGAATGACGATAACCGGAAAGGGCATAAGAAACCCGCCGGGGGAGAGGTTCCCACTTCGCTGGATGGCGGTGATCTCGGCGATGAGCGGAAGCTCTACTGTCGCGAAATGATCGCGCGTTTCGGCCATCATCTCGCGCTGAATTGGAATCTCGGGGAGGAGAACACGCAATCGACTGAGCAACAAATCGCGATGGCTGATTACATCGCTGAAGTCGACCCCTACGATCATCTCATCGTGGTGCATACCTATCCGGATCAGCAGGATAAAGTCTACCGGCCTTTGCTTGGAAAGGCATCCATGCTTCGCGGTGCATCCCTGCAGAACAGCAACATCAGGGACTGTCACAAACAGATCGTGAAATGGACACGAGCCTCAGCGGAAGCGGGCGTTCCCTGGGTTGTCTCGTTCGATGAGCCGGGCACAGCATCGGAAGGCATGCCCGCCGATCCCGGTTACCCGGGGATGCCGGATAACTTCGACAATCCGAGCGTCGACGATACGAGGAAATTCGTCCTCTGGGGATCGCTGCTCGGAGGGGGCGGCGGCGTCGAATATTACTTTGGCTATAAGCTCCCTCAGAATGATCTCGTTTGTGAGGACTGGCGCTCACGTGATATCAGTTGGGGGTATTGCAATATCGCCCTCCGCTTTTTTGAAGAGGAAGCCATTCCCGTCGGTGAGATGCAAAATGCTGACGAATTGATTGGAAATACCAACCACGACAATTCCGGATATTGCTTCGCCGATGCGGGGCAGGTTTATCTCGTCTATCTGCCTGAGGGCGGGGAGAGGTCTCTCGATCTCTCCGACGCTTCGGGCGAATTTGAATTGCGTTGGTTCAATCCCCGTGATGGCACAATGGGATCCGGGAGTGCCTCCCTGAAAGGTGGTAAGGGAAAGGCAACTCTTTCGGCTCCGGATTCGAACGATGATTGGCTCGCGGTAATTAAAAGGAAATAGGCGGCGCTCCGGGGATCGTTTGCCGCGAGCGAGGGCTTGGATCTCTTGAGCGTTTCGAGTAAAACTGAAGTCAAGTCATGCCAAAGATTGCTTTCTCCCCGAACATCAGAAGCCACGTCGATGTGGAGGTATGTGATGTTGAAGGAGATACGGTTCGTTCGGTTCTGGATTCAGTCTTTCTGTTGTCGCCCCGCCTTCGCGGTTACCTGCTTGATGACAATGGGATGACGCGCAAACACATCGCAGTGATCGTGAACCGTGAGCCGGTTGAGGATCGTGACTGTCTCTCCGATCCTGTTTCTGAAAGCGATGAAATTTTTGTGATGCAGGCCTTATCGGGAGGCTGAAGTCTAACCTTGCCGGAATTAATGAGTGATAAGATACGCGTGGGAACCAGAAAGGGATTTTTCACCTTTGAGCGGGAAGGTTCCGGATGGAGGCAGGCTTCCCCGGATTTTCCCGGAGTCCCGGTTCCGATGTTTCATCAGGATAAGCGGGATGGCGCGCTCTATGTCGCGGCTGAGCATGAGCATTTCGGGACCAAGCTGCACCTCCTGCGCGAGGGGGAAAGCGAATGGGTTGAACTTGATCCGCCGGTCTATCCCGAAAAGCCGGACGATGCTCCGGTGATACTCGATCCCTGGCGGAAGGTGGAAGTCCCCTGGTCATTGAAAAAGGTGTGGAGCCTCGAATCGGGAGGGGACGACAGGCCCGGTGTGCTCTGGTGCGGAACGATTCCCGGAGGGCTCTTCAAGTCAACGGACCATGGCGCGAGCTGGGAGTTGGTGCGTTCGCTCTGGGACCGCTCAGAGCGCGCGAGATGGTCGGGAGGAGGCTACGACTTTCCGGGGATTCATTCCATTTGTGTGCATCCGGAGAATTCAGATATTATCTCGGTAGGCGTTTCCTGCGGAGGTGTTTGGAGGACGTGTGACGGCGGGCTCAGCTGGGAGCAAAGCGCTCATGGAATGAGATACGATTTTGTCCCCGAGGAGCAGGGCGGAGCCGATCCAGAATCACAGGACCCTCACCGAATTGTTCAATGTCAGGGCGACCCGAAGCGCTTCTGGTCGCAGCATCATTGTTTCATCTACCGGTCTGATGATGAGGGAAAATCGTGGAAGGAATTCAGCGAAGTCTCACCTTCCGCTTTCGGGTTTGCCGTGGCGGTTCATCCGCAGGAACCTGATACGGCCTGGTTTGTGCCTGCGAAAAAAGACGAACACCGCTACCCTGTTGACGGAAAGTTTGTCGTGACGCGAACCAGGGACGGCGGGGAAACATTCGAAACTCTCGATGCAGGATTGCCGTCAGGTCCGGCCTATGACCTTGTCTATCGTCACGCTTTGAGCGTCGACGATACCGGCAATTGTCTCGTCATGGGATCAACAACCGGTTCTGTGTGGGTGAGCGAGGATCAGGGGGATTCGTGGAGCAAGCTCACCTCGCACCTTCCTCCGGTATACTGCGTGGCTTTCAGCCGCTAGATCGCAGTATCCGGAGCACGCCGGAGCACGCCGGAGCACGCCGGAGCGAGTCGACCGGGTTGCTATTTCTCCTCCTGCCCTTCGGACTCTCTTGACTCTTTGTTGAGTCGAATCCGTTCGAGGTTGGCTTTGTTGAGATCCCATGCCTTCTGGATGTGACCGGACCGGGTCTGCCAGAGTTCGATGTCGTCGGGGACCCACTGGTAGTTCATCACCGTGAACATCTTGTCCTTGAGCATGTCGAATTCGACGGTAGCACCGGAATCGTCCTTGCCGGAAACGAGCACTTTTTTTACGACTTCGTTCTCTTCGTCGGAAAGCTCATCGTGAATGCGCAGCCAGGATTCGATCGTCTCAATCGCAATTGCCTGATTGAGCGTGGCGTCTTTCTCGCGAGCCGATTTCAGAATGATCTCAATGGAGGGGGACTCGGCCTGAGCCGCCGCCTGAATGGTGTGTCTGGTGCGTTCGTCGAGGTTTTCCATCGTCGTCATCATATCAACGACCGATGAGGCGATATGGATTTTCCGGATCACAGGCAGGACTTTCACCTTCATGATGTCAGTGGGGCGGAGGACCGGCTTGAGCTCGACTTCGCCGTCGACGTCGGCGATACGCTTGAAATAGCGGGAAAGCTGAGAAGCGCTGACGCCTTTTCCGTTTCGTTGCAGAACGAGGACGGAAGTTTCGAAATCGTAGTAGAAGGCGGAACATTCAGCCATTCCTTCGTCTTTGTTGAGATTCACCGCGGTGATCGCCCCGGCAAGATTGGCGCGGAAGCCGGCCGGTGCCATTGAGATGCGCATGATGTCGCCGAGATAGCCGGTTTCGCTCATTTTGCCACGAACGAGGCGAACCCAGTCGTCATTCAATTCCTCATTTCGCTTCTCGCTGTCAGCGGGGAGGGCGTGGAGTTTCCCGAGGATGGTTTCGAGATCGGTTGAGTCGGAGATCTCGACGTTGAAGAAGTCAATTTTAGCGGATTTGTGCATGGGATGTGGCCCGTAATCGAGAACTTCAAAAGGGTCAAATTCTTCCTGAAAAATGACGTTGATCGAAACTCTGATTTTGCCAAAACTGAGTCGATGGAGCCCCTTTTACGAAATTTGAGAATCAGTGTCTGGATAATCTCTGTCTCCATCCCCGGCCTTCTCACCACGATACCGACGGTCGCTCAAAACGAGGGGCGTTCCGAGCCTGCCTCCGTTGCCCTGATTCGCCACTTGTCGGGAAAAGGTGACGACCCCGGTCACGATGCGATTCGCTTTTCGGATCGATCCGGGTTTGAGCCGCGCCTCGAAAAGTATCTCACGGGGACGCCGGTTTACCTTCCACAGTGGCGTGACCGGATACGCCTGCCTGATCCTCCTGAGAACAGCTCGCCGAGGACGAAAGCCGAGCTTCGGTATCTTCTCGGGCTGCAATCCCTCCGCACAAAGGATCAGGAGTCTGCCGTTCAAAAGCAGATCAAAGTCGCGGGGATGATCCTGGGCACCTTTGAAATGGGGGATATTCAGGCAGCGGCGGGGAATCGGCCCGCGACGAAGCGAATGCTCGATGCCGCGCAGCGCGATATGGAAATGATTGTCTTTCAGTTAAAGAGCTTCTTCGACCGGGCCCGTCCCACGCACCTCACGGATGCGATCACCCTGTCGATTCCCGTTCCGGGGCATCCTGCCTACCCGAGCGGGCACGCAACTCAGGCCCATTTGCTCGCCTATTTGCTGATGGAGCTTGCCCCTGATCAGGCTGAACGGCTGGTTGAGGATGCCGCTGCGATTGCGAAGAACCGGGAGATCGCAGGGGTGCATTATCCCGGTGACAGCGAGGCGGGACAGCTCCTCGCGAGGCAGATCGTCGACGGGCTTTTAAAAAACAGTGAATTCGTTCTTTTGATGGAAGCGGCGAAGCGCGAGAACCGGACTGCTTCCGGGCGATAGACGCGGATCGGCTAAGAAGACGGGATCGACAAGGGTGACTCAGAATCGTAAACTTTTCAGCAATCAACCCGATTGATTTAACTATTTGAATTACACTATGAAAAAGACACTCCTTTCCGCCGGCCTCCTTTTGGGGATGGCTCTCTTCGCAAGCAACGTGCAAGCCGACCTTGAGGTTGGTGATGACGCACCTGATTTTTCACTCAAAGGAAGTGATGGCGAGACCTACAAGCTCTCTGATTTCAAAGGAAAGCAGGCAGTGGTTGTCGCGTGGTTCCCGAAAGCTTTTACCGGTGGGTGCACTGCGGAGTGTAAGTCACTTCGCGAGCATGGCGAAACGCTCCGTAAATTTGATGTCGCTCACTTCGCCGCCAGTTGCGACGAGGCTGAGCTGAACGAAAAATTCGCAGAATCCCTCGATCTCGACTATCCGATTTTGAGCGACCCTACCCGCGAGACAGCGAAGGCTTACGGCTTGATAAAAGGCGACAAGAAGAACGCTTCCCGCGCTACTGTCTATGTCGGTAAAGACGGAAAAATCCTTCTCATCGAGAAGTCAGTGAAAACAGGCACTCACGGTGAGCAAGTCGCAGCGACTCTTGAAGAGTTGAAAGTCGACAAGAAATAGAAACCCTTTCTGATGCCTCCGGTGAAGAGATTTACCGGAGGCATTTTTGTATTCCGACGCGGCGCCCGGAACCTTTTGGGAATTCTCTGTCATGCAAACCAAATACTCAGCATTCACCGGAGCCGGTACCCGCTTTTTCAGAAGACTCAAGAGGGTTGGGTCATGGACTCAACCCTGTTTGATTGCCGCTGTTATGCCACTGTCAGGTGGTTTCGCGACAGGGCAGGATTTGCATTCGGATTCACTCACTGAACTGGTTGGGAATCCCCGTTCGGTCGAGCCTGATCATATTACTTTTGAGCTGCGCGGATGGACGATTCATTTGCACAATCAGTTCCTCGACGACGAATCCGGTGTGACGCGTCGCGCTCTCGAGCTGTTGAGTGGTCAGCTGCAGCGAGTCGTTGAGGTCGTTCCGCCGGAGGCTTTGCGGCCGTTGCGTACCGTGCCGCTCTGGATCAATCCGGAGTATGAGGGAAAACGCGGAGGGGCGGCCTATCATCCCAACATTGATTGGCTTCGGAACAACGGTCGAAATCCGAAAATGGCGAAAGCGGTGGAAATTACCAACGTTAAAAACTTCCCTTTCGAGAATCGAAGGATGCCTTTTCTGCTCCTGCATGAACTGGCTCACGCCTACCATGATCAGGTGGTGAAAGGGGGATTCGGGAATGCGGAATTGAAGACAGCCTATGAGCGGGCGCGGGATTCAGGTTCCTATGATTCCGTGGCCCGGTTTGATGGTAATAAGACTGTAACAGACAAAGCCTACGGAATGAACGATGCGAAAGAATACTTCGCGGAATCAAGCGAAGCCTTTTTCGGTAAAAATGATTTTTACCCCTTCAACCGGGAGGAGCTGAAGGAGCACGACCCGCACATGCATAATCTTGTGAAGAAGCTGTGGGGCGTCGCGAATTAGTGCGCTACTTTTTCAATGTTTCGATCAGAAAATCCGTCTCGGTTTGCCGATCTCCATCCGGCGCTCCCGGATAGACCAGCTTGCAGGGGACTCCGTTTTCTTTGCAGTGCTCCTGAAGCTTGAGTCCGAAGTTGGAGGTATGAGTGGGATCTTTCTGCTTCTCGCCGATCGCCGGGGGCGTCGAGTAGGACAGAAACACAGGTGGATCGTCTTTCGATACAAGAGCGTAGGGCGAGTATTCGGCAATCCACGGGAGGATCGTATCACGCTTCGCCAGAAACTCATCGAAGCGGCCGAGACCGAAAGCATGTCCGCCGTAGCGACTGTTCGGAGTCCACTTTTTCATCTGTGCGGGGTCGAGTGAAGTTTGCGCTCCCTTCACTGCGGCACACCAGAGGCGGGTGGATTCTCTGGCGACGGGATCGCTGCTTTCCGGATCGGCAAGATCATCGTGGAAAGCCAGCCACAGCGATGTGCAGGCACCGGCAGACCCTCCGGCTGCTCCGATTCGTGTTTTGTCCAAATTCCACTCCGCTGACTTGCTGCGAACGAACTGCAGGGCTCTCGCGGCGTCGTGCAAGGGCGCCTTTACCGGCGGGGTGATCTCTCCGGCCTGCTTCACGTAGCGATAGTTTATCGCAACCACTGAGATACCCGCTTCCAGCAGGGCGTTGGGATCCGCAAAGCGGCTCAGTCGTTCTTTGCTTCCACCCGACCAGCCGCCGCCGTGGATGACGAAGGCGAGAGGCGTCGGAGTATCGGATTCCGCTTTCCAGAAATCGAGAACATGGCGCTCATGGTCGCCGTAGCGGACTTCGGATTGAGTTGGTTTTGGGACCGATTTGTCGTAGGCGGGCGGCGGAACTTTACCGGCTGCTTTCTGGCCATACAGAGATGTCCCGAACGGAAACAGGGTGATTGAAAGAATGGCAAAGAAGGTAGTTTTCATAGGATAGGCTTTTCGAAAATGAGCTGAGGTGATAGAGATGCGGGGCAGCCGGGGCAGGTTGGGTGGTCACTATTTTATGAGAATTCAGAATTTGGAGAAACGGTTTCGTTGGCTGATTTGCGGATCGTTTCTTTTCGCGGGAGTCTCCTGTGGCAAGGAGGAAGCGGAGCAATCGGGCGGCCTTTGGAATTGCGGAGGGGAGGGGCCGGTAATCGCAGCGCATTACATGCCGTGGTTCAGTAATCCTGAGACCAGTCTCAACGCGGAAGCGGGCTGGAAGCACTGGGGGTGGGAGGGCGCACATATCCAGCATGCTCCTGATCGTCGCGGGGAAAACGGGCTCCGCGATATCGCCGCGACGAAGTATCCGCTCATTGGCCCCTACAGTTCTAACAATGATGCAGTGGTTCGCTATCATTTTGAGACAGCCCGTGCAGCCGGAATCGATGCGATGATCGTGATCTGGTATGGGCCGGGCAGTGAAACGGATGCGGTCATTCCGAAATTGCTTGAGATGGCCGGGGCGACTGGGCTGAAGGTTTCGCTTTGTTATGAGGAAAAGATCAACTGGTCTCCGTTTCGGGCCCCTGCCTCGCGGGAGGATCTGGTGAACTCTGCGCAGGGGGATCTTGCCTGCTTGTTGGAGAAATATGCCTCTCATCCGGCCTATCTGACGCGTGCTGGAAAGCCGGTTGTTTTTCAGTTCAACTACTGGGGGGAAGATGAAATGGGAAGGCGGAACATCTCACCTCACGAGTGGCGGCAGATTTTTGATGGACTTGCGAGACCTCTTTGCTACGTCCGTCAGAATCAGGAGGCAGCGTTTCATCCTCCGATCGGAGGACGCTACTTATGGTTCACAAAAGACGAACATCACATTGAATCATTCGGGGCGCAGGCGCGGCAGCAGATTGAGGAGGGGCGGTTGGAATTCTTTGTCGGAATGGCTTCGCCCGGGTTTAATGACAGCGGCGTGAACGGGTGGGGGGATGGCGCGAGAATTACACCGGGAGCCGGTCTTTCTCTTTTCAAGGACACCTTCGACCGGGCCTGGAAAAACGGTCCGGAGATGATTCAGCTGGTGACGTGGAACGATTTCAACGAAGGCACTGTTATCGAGCCCACTTTGGAGAACGGGTTTCAGTTTCTCGATGCGCTTGAAGTCTGGTTCGGGGAAAAGACAGGGCGGGAGGTGAATCTGGATGACAACAGGACTCCCTTCCAACGCTACCTCGAAACCGCATCTGAGGCCGAAAGAAACGAAGTTCCCCGCAGTGTTGACGAAGTTTTCCACGGGGAATCCAACCTCGATGTTGCGATTCCGAACTATCTGGAAACGCTTGAATAAGTTTTCCCGCTTACGATATTAGAGGCGTAACTTAGATTATGAAAAGATTCCTCTATCCTGCTCTGGTCGGTGCTCTCTGCTTTTTACCCGGTGGTCTACTCAGGGCCGGGATCGTCGCGAAAGCCATCGAGTATGAATCGGCAGGTGCGACTTGCGAGGGCTGGCATGCCTATGATGACAGTGTTGAGGGAGCGCGCCCCTCTATTTTGATTTCACATCAATGGACAGGCCTGACCGACTACGAAAAGATGCGTGCTGAGATGCTCGCTGAACTTGGCTACAATGTTTTTGCTCTCGATATTTACGGAAAAGGGATCCGGCCCAAGCCGCCGGAGTCGGCGAAAATGGCGGGCAAGTATAAAGGGGATCGCGCACTCTACCGGACCCGACTCAGAGACGGTTTGAATATTTTGAAAGGGCTCCCGCAGACGGATTCCGATAACATCGCTGCGATCGGGTACTGTTTCGGCGGGACCGGCGTTCTCGAACTCGCGAGGAGCGGGGCGGCGATTGACGGAGTTGTCAGTTTTCACGGGAACCTCAGCACGCCTGCACCGGAGGATGCGAAGAACATTTCCTGCGAAGTGCTGGTCTTGCACGGAGCGGTTGACCCCGTCGTGCCAGCTGAAGAAGTTGCTGACTTTCACAGGGAGATGCTGGCTGCAAATGTTCCCTACACCTTCACGGCCTACCCGGATGCGGTGCATGCTTTCACCCAGGAATTTGCCGGCAATGATCCCTCGAAGGGTGCGGCATACAACGCGAAAGCCGACGCCGAATCGTGGGCGGCAATGAAAGCATTCTTCGAGCGGATTTTTAAGTAGGGGGCGACGGTCTTACGGACGTTTCTGCTTATGGTAGGGAGAAGCGTTCCGCTGATCCGTTGTTAGCCTGTCGGATAGGGAAATGCTGATGAGCGGGGATGGGATGTAGATTCGCTTATGAACGAGGCATGCGACGGCTCGACGGGGACGCCTCGCCCCACCTTCCCGACGACTAAGGTTTTAAATCGAACCCGCTACTTCGCCGCCTCGTCTTTGAGCCCGTCCATCTTACTGGCGTCGGCGCCCTGCGGTGCTTTCGGCCATGGCGTTTCTCCGGGTGCCCACTCGGTTGGCTGTGTTTTGCGGACTTCGTTGACGGCGTCGATCAACCATTGAGGCGTTTCGGCCTGCTCTTCAAGTCCGTAGACGTAGGGAAGCGGCGGATCCATAATCAGGGGCTTGTCGCCGAGGGGAGGGCGCTCATCTCCGGCTTTTTTGAGCCTCGCCGCGAGCTCTTTTACCAGCATCGGATGGTCGGCGGCGATGTCGGTTTGTTCACCGGGATCATCGACGATGTTGTAAAGCACGTCGCCCATGAGTTTGAAATCGCCACGGCGAATCGTGGGGAGCCTGACACTGCCGGAAACATCGTAAATGATCTCTTTTCGCGGGCTGTCTGCGCCTTCGAAGAGCATCGCGGTCATGTCGAGACCGTCGACGGGGCGCTCCTGTTCATGGCTTCCTCCTGCCAGTGAGATGAAGGTGGGGAAAAAGTCAGCGATGAACATGAGCCCGTCTTTCGTCGTCCCGGGATTGACGTGGCCGGGCCATCGAACGATTGCGGGCTGACGGACGCCTCCTTCGTAAGTGGTGTTTTTCGTGCCTCGATAGGGTGCGCTCATCTCTTCGAGAACAGGACCGTTGTCATTGGAAAAAACGAAGAGGGTGTCTTCTTTGAATCCGTTGTCGTCGACTGCTTTCTTGATGCGACCGAGGGCACCGTCGAGGCTTTTTAACATCGCATCGCGAATTGCGAGCGGGTCGTCGGCATCGCCGTCAAATCCCGGGGGCGGGTTGAGCGGTCCATGGACGGCGTTGAAGGCGACATAGATGAAAAAGGGGCGGTCGTCGTCTTTCCGCCCTTTAATGATCCGCTCGGTTTCGGCGGCGATGAGATCCGTTGCGTAGCCTTCCTCTTGAAGCGGCTTCTGATTGCGATGCCAGTCGTAGACGGCGAAGCGGGCGGGTGCATTGTGGACGATCGTTTTGTTGTAGTAGTCGATCCCCCAGGCGTAGTGGCCGTATTGGTGCTCGAATCCCTGTCCCATCGGGAGGTGCTCGGGGAGCCATTCACCGAGGTGCCATTTTCCAATGATGGAGGTGAAATAGCCTTCCTCCTGCAATGCTTCCGCGACGGTTCTTTCTTCGGTATCTATCCCGTGAATCGTGCGGGTTTCCTCGCCGGATGCAGTGTGGGGGAGTTTCAGTCCGAGTTTGGCGAGGTAGCTTGGCTTTCCGAAATCCTCTGAACGCCAGTCGCCCCAGGTGCGAAATGCGTAGCGACCAGTCAGGAAGGCGGCCCGGGTCGGCGCACAGACGCTGTGGGTGTAGTAGTCGTTGAGCCGCATTCCCTCAGCGGCGAGCTCATCCATATTCGGTGTCAGTGATGCTTTGCCTCCGTTGAATCCCGGCTGGGCCCATCCCATGTCATCAGAGAGAATAAAGACGATGTTGGGCTTGGAACCTCGCGGATCTGTTGTGGCGTCCGCGCTGAAGGATGCAAAAAGGAGGGCAAATAAGGGAATGAGGGCTCTGGGGGATTTCATGAATTTCTGGGGAAAGTTAATCCTATTCTCACAGAAAATGCGACATTGAAATGAGCAATGAGCGTCTTTGTGGAGTGCCGGGACGGGGGCGGTTGGAGATTAGCTCATTCTGATACGGGGGTAAAATCATGATAGACAAAGCGGCTTTGGTGGGACCTTTTATCGCATGGCCTTCATTTCCTGCTGCATTCGCGGTGCGGACCGCCAGTCCGGTGGTTGAGGTTCTCTCTTTTTTGTGATGTCGGCCTCTCTCAAAACTCCCTATCTCAGTCGCTTGTCCCGGACCAGCCTCGAAGGCGTGCGGGCGAATTTGATTCCCGGTTTTTTTCTCTGGGGAGCAGGATTAGCGGTCGTTCTCGTGTACTACTTTGTGCCGGCGGCTCGCGATTCGTTTGAGTGGGTCATCGCGAAGAAAGAGCGATACGGTTTCTTGTATTCGGGGATTTCGACGGCCGTTTTCGGAGGGATTATCCCCTTCGCCTACCTTCGTTGGAAAGGGAAGGTTCCTCCCGGGAAAGTTTTCTCGTGGGGTGTGTTTTTCATCATCTACTGGTCTCTCAGGGGGATTGAGGTGGACGCGCTCTATCGCCTCCAGGCCTGGCTCTTCGGTGAGGGAACCGACTGGAAGACGATTGTGCTGAAGGTCTCTGCCGATCAGTTCGTCTATTGTCCTCTCTGGTCTGCACCTCTCACTGCAATTTGCTATGGATGGAAGAACGCGGGTTTTTCCTGGAGACGACTCCGTCCGAAGCTGGATCGGGAATTTTTCGTGATGGATATTCCCGGTGTTCTGCTTTCCATCTGGATCGTCTGGATCCCCGCTGCGGCAATCGTTTATTCGCTGCCGCTTGGCTTGCAGATTCCGCTTTTTAACCTCGTGCTCTGTTTCTTCGTGCTCCTCGTCAGCATGCTTTCGAAAGACGAATCCCGTTTTCAGGGGGAAGCTTAGCTTTACCTCACAGCGATTCTCTGAGAGATTTTCAGGATATGAAAAAAGCGCATCTCAGTGTTCTCATTCTCTTTTCGATCCTTATCGGGGCGGCAACGTCGGTTTTTGCGAATCCGGTGAAATACAAAGCGGCCGGGGCTGACGCTAAGGGAAAGCATCTCGTTCTCATTGCCAGTGATCACGAATACCGTAGCGAGGAAACTTTGCCGGCCCTCGCCCGCATCCTCACGAAGCACCATGGCTTCGATTGCACGGTTCTTTTCGGATTGGATGAAAATGGTGAAATCAAAGCGGGTGAGTCGAATATTCCCGGTCTCGAAGCGCTCGATACCGCTGACGGGATGATTATCTTTACCCGTTTCCAGGCGCTCCCGGATGAGCAGATGCAGCACATCGATGCCTACTTGAAGCGCGGTGGACCGGTCATGGGCCTGCGGACCTCAACTCATGGCTTCAAGTATGGGAATCAGGAGAGCGATTTCGCGAAGTATGATTTCCAGTCAAAGGTGGAAGGTTACGAACTCGGCTTCGGGCATCAGGTGCTCGGACAGACCTGGGTGGGGCATTACGGACAGAATCACAAGCAAAGTACGCGAATCTCAATCATTCCGGAGAAAGCGGAGCACCCGATTCTGACAGGGGTGAAAGACATTCATGTCCAGGCGGGCGGCTACAACGCCGAACCGGCCGACGACTGGAATATCCTGACGATGGCGCAGCCTCTCATGAGCATGGAAGTCGATGGCGAACCCGACGCGGAGAAGCCGCCAATGGCTTCCGAATGGACCCGGGAATACAGTGGGGAGAACGGTGCGAAAGGCCGTGTTTTTACCTCGCTTTACGGGGCATCCGAAGATCTCCTCAATGACGGGTATCGCCGCATGCTCGTGAACGCGACCTACTGGATGCTTGGATTGGAAGATCAAATCACCGCTGATTCAGCAATTGATTTCGTGGGACCTTATAAGCCCAACACCTTTCGCGGCGGCGGTTACGCCCAGGGAGTGAAGCCGGAGGCCTACAACGGATTTGAAAGCCCCGTTCCGGCGAACAACGACGTTGCGCCCCCGAAGCCGAAGAAAAAGAAGAAGTGATTTCCGCCTTTTTTAGAAAAAGGAAAAAACTGGCGGAAAAGTCGGCAGGTGGTCTTCTGAACCGGAATAGGTAGGTGAATGGAGGACTCTGGACAGCCCCGAAATCAGCTCAGTGAAGGCGACTTTATGCGTCTTCTCATGAAGCACGAGCCTGCGCTGCGGGCTTTTTCGCGGTCGCTTCTCCCTGACTGGAACCTTGTCGACGAGGTGATCCAGGAGGCGAGTCTCACGCTGTGGGAGAAATTCGGACAGCTCGAGAGCGAGTCGGGTTTTCTGCCCTGGGCGAAAGTGGTGGTCCGGTTTAAGTGCCTTTCCGCGATTCGCGATTTGGGTCGCGACCGTCATGTATTCAGCGAGGGCGTTCTCGAATTGCTCGCGGATGAAGCGGCTGAAATGGATGCCGACGATCACGCACAGGCGATGCGGGCGTTGCGTGTCTGCCTCGCTAAGTTCAGTAAGCCACATCAGGAATTGCTTCTCGCCCCGTATTCCGGAGAGGGAAGAGTGAAAAATCTCGCCATCGAAAGCGGCAAGTCAGCGAACGCTCTCTACAAGTTGCTCGGTCGTCTCCGGGAAAAACTCAGCGGATGCGTGCACGAATCCATCGGGAAGGAGGGCCTTGCCAATGGAATCTGATCAACTGATTCACCGCTACCTGATCGGGGAGGCAACTGCGGAAGAAGTCGCGACGCTTGACGGGCTGCTTGCCAAAGATCCCGCTTTGCGACGGAAATTGATTTTCGAAGCGGGGACGGATGCCGGCTTGCGCGAAATAGCGTTGGAGAGAGCTTCCGATGAGAGGGCGGAAAAGGCGGTAGCGGTTCCGGTGTCATTTTTAAGCCCCGCTTCACTGCTTGCGATAGCTGCCGGGGTCGTCGCCTTTTTTGGCGCGTTATTGTGGACGCTGTCATCGAAGCCGGAAGTGGTCGCCACTCTCGTTTCGAGTGAGGATGCTTCGTGGGAAAGCTCGTTGCCGACTGCGCCGGGATCGGAGCTCACAGCAGGGTATTTGAATCTTACTTCGGGAATGGCTACGATACGGTTTCGTTCCGGAGCGGAAGTGGTCCTCGAGGCGCCCGCCAATCTTGTTCTTGAAACGCCGATGCGCGGGAAGCTGCTCGCCGGGGCAGCGGTGATTGACGTGCCTGATGAGGCCATCGGTTTCATCATGGAAACGCCCGACAGTTATGCGGTCGATCACGGAACCCGGTTCGCTGTGTCGGTGGATGAAAAGGAGAGTCATTCCGCGTTCGAAGTCCTCGAAGGGGAAATTTCGGTTCATCATCCCGTTACGGGGGAAGAAGTGCGTTTGTCAGGACGTCAATCATCCACCGTAACCGGATCCGGAATGGTGAAAATTGACGGACCGCTTCCGGAAAAGACGCTGGAGTCGACGAAAGGGAGAGTGAGGATTGATGCTTTGCCGGGTGCCTTCTCTGTCGTGGGTAATGACGAGGTCGAGTATCTTCATTCTGATTTTCTGATGGCGAAAAAGTCGCTCCCCAATGACGCGTTTGACCGGCGCTCACTCTTTACTTTTGACCTTACCGGATTCAATCCTGGCAGGTATGCCTCAGCGGGAATTCTCCTGAACCTTGTGCCCACCGGAATCGGTTACGCCGCGCATTTGCCGGTCGTGAATCGATTTCAGATATACGGGAAAGCAGGGGATGCCATCCCGGTCGACGGCTCTCTTCCCCAATGGAAAACGGTGGCGAAACCTGAAGAGTGCGAACTGCTCGGGACTTTTGAAATCCCGCGCAGTCAGAAGCGCGGAACCTTCGGAATTGAGACACCCGAGTTATTGGCGTTTTTGAAAGCGAATCCGAATGGAAAAGTCAGCTTTCTTCTCATCCGCGAAACGCTCGAACTCGAGCGCGGAGGGTTGGTTCATACTTTCGCAAGTGACTCACACCCCGCATCGTCGGGACCCGTATTAGAATTTTATCAAAAACCCAAACCAGATCATGACACTGAATAAAGCCCTATTGTCCTGTCTTGCTGCCGCGACTGCCATTGTTGGTGGATCCGTCACGGCCGCGGACCCTATTCTCATTGAAGCGGAAGCTTTTGAAACCCACGGAGGCTGGAAGCTGGATACCCAGTTCATTGAAATCATGGGTTCCCCCTACCTCATGGCGCACGGTCTGGGAAAACCGGTCGATGATGCGGTCACGACAGTGAAAGTGGCCGAAGCCGGAAAGTATCGCGTTTGGGCGCGAACCAAGGACTGGGTTGCGCATTGGGAAGCCCCGGGAACGCCGGGTCGTTTTCAAATTGCGATCGGCGGCAAGACCCTCGAGACCGAGTTCGGAACTGAAGGTGCTGAGTGGCATTGGCAGGATGGTGGTGAAATCGAACTCGCTGCCGGTGAAACGGAGATCCGCCTCAAAGACCTCACCGGTTTCAACGGGCGTTGCGACGCGATCGTTCTTTCGCAGGGCGATGAGGCTCCTGATAATACGAGCGAAATTCTTCCCGCATGGCGCCGCACCGCTCTCGGGCTGCCGGAGGAACCGGAAGACGCCGGCGAGTATGACGTCGTCTTCATCGGTGGTGGATACGCCGGAATGTGCGGAGCGGTTTCCGCTGCACGCATGGGAATCAAAACGGCTTTGATTCAGAACCGCGAAGTGCTCGGTGGCAATGGCAGTTCCGAAATCCGGGTGTGGGCAAAAGGAAACACTCCCGGTGGACTGTATCCGGTTGGAGACATCATTCGTGAACTCGAAGATCACGCCAAAGCCTCTCCGGGCACCTACGAAGAGTATGGTGACGCTCATAAAGACGAGATTGTCCGAGCTGAGGAGAATCTCTCGCTCTTTCTCGGGCATCACGCGTTTGATGTCGTCATGGACGGAAACAAAATCAAGTCAGTGCTCGCGCTTGAGACGAGCTCCGGCATGATTCGCGAGTTCAAAGCACCCTATTTTTGCGACTCGACAGGACACGGCTACATCGGAATCAAAGCCGGTGCCGACAACACCATGATCGACGGCGGTCGCATGGGAATGAGCAACATGTGGACCTGGCACGATCAGGGGGAAACGACGAGTTTTCCTGAAACGCCATGGGCCCTCGATCTCGACGAGAAAGGATTTCCCTATCCCCGAAAAGGCCACGCCGAGTGGTTCTGGGAAAGTGGATACGACAAGCACCCGCTCGATGATCTTGAGCTGATTCGTGACTGGAACCTTCGCGCCAATTTCGGTGCATGGAACGCGATCAAAAACGGAGATGCCTATGGGCGTTACGATCTCACCGGTGCCAATCACAAGAATGCATCGCTCGAATGGATGGCCTACATTGGCGGCACTCGGGAGACCCTCCAGCTGTTGGGTGACGTGGTTTTAACTGCGGAAGACATCACTTCCGGTCGCGAGTTCGACGACGCCTGTGTTCTCACGACCTGGTCGATTGACCTTCACTATCCGAAAGAGCAATACATCGGAAAGTATGCTGACAATCCATTCATTTCCTACGCGCATCACGATCGTGCCGTCGATCGCAACGTGGGCTATCCGGTTCCTTACCGTTGTTTCTACAGCCGCAATATTGAAAACCTGTTTATGGCGGGACGTAACGTCAGCGTGACTCACGAGGCCCTCGGAACCGTTCGCGTCATGAAGACCGGCGGCATGATGGGTGTTGTCGTCGGCAAAGCGGCTGCGGTTGCGAAAGAGCACAACACCACTCCGCGCAACGTTTATGAAAGCTACCTGCCTGAGTTGATTGAGTTGTTGAAACTCCCCGGCAACATGCGTCGCGAGACTCTCGGTGATGAATTCAAAAAGGATCCCAACCTTCCCGAGTTCGAGGAATTGACTCCTGCGGAAATGGCCGGGGGAATCGGGTTGAACCGCGTTGACGGAATCGTGATCGATGATGATCAGGCGAAATTGACGGGCAATTGGACCGGCGGTTCCGGTCTCAAAGGCTTTATCGGAACGCAGTATCAATACGGCCGGAGCGGTAAAGCTCAGTTCGACTTTGAGATTCCCGGTCCCGGAAACTGGGACGTGAGAATGGTTTGGCAGCCACACGAGAATCGTTCTTCAAAAACGAAAGTTCAGGTGATCATCGATGGCGAAGTGGTTGAGGAAACGGTCGTAAATCAGCAGAAGGCGGGCGACTTGAAATTCGGATTCCACTCTCTTTACAAAGAGGATCTCGCCAAAGGTCAGAAGGGCTCCGTCGTGGTTCTCACCGAAGGCGCTGACGGCAATGTCGCGATCGATGCGGTGCAGTTGTTGAAGGCTGAATAAGTCAGGTGACCGGCGATAGATTACCATGACATTGATCAAAAAACTGTTTCTGCTACTGGCGCTGGTTTCTCCGGCGCTGGTTGCGGCCGATGACAGGCCGAACGTGGTCTGGATCGTATCGGACGATCTTGGGCCCGAGTTGGGGTGCTACGGTTATCCCGATGTGGAGACACCGAATCTGGATCGTCTCGCGAAAGAGGGGGCTCGTTTCACGAATGCCTTCTCGACCGCTCCGGTGTGTTCCGCCTCGCGGACGGCTTTCCAAACCGGGCTCTATCAGACCACGGTGGGCGGGCATCATCATGATACCCGCGACAAGAAACCACTCCCTGACTTTGCCACAACGGTAACCGATGTCATGCACGATGCCGGTTACTTCGTGAGCAACGGACGGGGCACGAAAGAACCTGAGAAGAAACTCGCAAAATCCCATTTAAACTGGGTCTACGACGCGAGAGAATTTTTCGACGGGAATGACTGGACTCAGCGGAAAGACGGCCAGCCGTTCTTTGCTCAGATTCAGATCAAGGAGCCACACCGGGCTTTTGTCACCGCGACCAAAAAGTATCCGAATGCGCCGATTCCTCCGTATTATCCGGAGCATCCAGTCACGACAGCGGACTGGGCCAATTATCTCGCGAGCATCGAGGTGCTCGATGAGAAAGTCGGAGCGGTTCTCGATCGACTCGATGCCGAGGGATTCGCTGATAACACGCTAGTGCTCTTTTTCGGGGATCACGGGCGTCCTCACGTGCGCGGGAAACAGTGGCTTTACGACGGCGGCCTGCTCGTTCCTCTGATCGCCCGCTGGCCCGGGAAAATCGAGGCAGGGAAAGTGGATGAGCGACTCGTTTCACTCATCGACATGATGCCGACGACACTTGCCGCTGCCGGCGTAGAGGCACCGGGGAATCTCGTGGGGGCGGATCTTTTTGATCCTGCCTTTGCCGGTCATGAAAAGTTGTTCGCAGCGCGGGATCGTTGCGGTGATGCGCCGGATCGAATTCGTTCCGTGAGAACGCTGGATTTCAAATACATCCGGAATTTTCATCCTGAGATTCCCTACATGCAGCACAGCGGTTACAAGCGATCCGTCTATCCTGTTGATACTCTCATGAGAGTGCTTCACGAGGAAGGAAAGTGGACTTCACCTTTCATGGCAAAAACGCGGCCTGAAGAGGAACTCTACGATCTCAAGGCAGATCCCAATGAGATGAACAATCTCGCGGAAGATCCGAAGTATGCGGAAACGCTGGCCGGGCTTCGGAGTGATGTTGATCAGTGGATCGTAGATACCAATGATCAGGGTGCCGTCGATGAGAGCCTCACCGTTGACCTCGAAAAAGTCATGGCTGAAAAATGGGCGACCTATGAGCGCACCATGAAAAAGCGCGGCCTGAGCGCTGAAGTTTCAGATCGCGAGTATCTGGATTGGTGGATCAAAGAGCTCGGCGTCGAAGGCGAGTGATTCGTTCGACTTAACAGGGTAAGGTCATGTACCATACCCGGTTGTGTCGGGCTGCTTCATTCGAGCAATCTTGGCAGCGAATGAAATGCGCTGCCATCTCCTTCACTCCAACTCATCGATCTTTGCTCTGAGCAATTGAATCGCTCCATGAGTGTAATGATTCGTCGAAAGAGGCGCGATGGTGAGTCGGTATTCGTCGTTCTCTTCACTGTAGTCAGCGCGGGATAGATAAGGCGTTCTACTAAACGAACCTTCCGATAGGTCGAGGAGGGTGATCGCTTGTTTGCCTCGGTGTCCGATAACAAGGAGTCGTTCTTCGACGTTTGGTTCAGTCATCATTTCCGGCATGAGCGTTTCACGGATGTCCTGTTCCAGCGCAATGTTCCGGACCTTTCTGAAATCGTGAAACGTCATCCATTTCCCGACGGGAAGGATGCCTCCCGGGAAAAGGTCCGCCCATCGGTTTTGGCTGGAATCCGCGAGGGGTTTCCCCATCGGGTCCTTTCGTTCACCAACAGGGGGGAGGAACCGAAATACCGGGGTGCCTCCATTTTGTTTTTTGAGGAGCCCGGCGATTTGATCGGGGATCGCTTTTCCAATGCGCCCGTTGGCTTGTTTGAGCGTTTCCTCGGATGCTCCTTCTGTGCCGGGATTGGGGTGCCAAAAGCTATCAGGATTCGCCACCCTCGGTGAGAGGCGCACGTCAGTCATTGGTGAGGGATCGTTGTAGTAGGGGGATTGTCGACGTCTCAGGGAGGAAAGAAACCCGGAGGTGGTTCCGAGCATTATTCCATTGTCGGGATCATTCAAATCGTGGTGATAAACGACAGTCGGATTCATCCGTTCGCGGTAATCGAGGAGCAGGGCGGTGTCGTAGCTTGCTGCGATCACAATGAGTCTCTCCGGGGAGGAGTGTATTTCCTTGTAAGGTTTCTCTCCCTTGAAATCGAGGCGCGAAGAAAATTCGTCGAGTGTGATCCACGATTCGAGGGGAAGCAAGCCGCCGACGCTGTAGAGATGTCCGCTGAAAGGAGATTGCGGCTCTCCGTCTTCGTCGACTCCCAGACCTGGATGAAACGGATAGGCGACAATTCCCCCGTCGAGAGCCTCATAGAGGGGCTTGAAGGGTTCCGGAAGAGGAAGCTTGAGGCGGCTTTGCGCATTTTGCCAGTTTTCATCGGAGACTCCGTGAGATGCGTTTGCGCTGGAGCTTGCCCAGAACTGGTGGGGAGCCTGCGGATCGTATCCTGATTCGCGCAGCTGTTTGCGATCAGGAAGTTCCGAATCTGTTGTGCGGGAGAGGAAATCATGCTCCTCTCGAAGCGCTTTGAAAAAGGCTTCAAAGCTTTCAAATTGAGTGCGGATTTGCTGCCCCGGGTCCTGATCCAAATCAACGAGGAGAACTCCGGGGGTGGTTTCGTTCGTGCGGTAGTCGAGTAATGTCGCAATGCCGTAGCGTTGTGTCAGGACGAGAAGCTTTTCCGAGCCCGGGAACCAGCTCTCTTTCACGGCCGGGTCATCATATTCGGGATCAAAGTATTCGAGGTAACCGTCATGAAGCAGGGTGAGGGAGTCGAGGGGGCGGAGGTCGTTGTAGTCGTTCGAAAAGGCGTCGATCCAGTCATGATACTTTCCTTCGGGATTCTCGACTGCCGGAACCCAGTAGGTGGGCAGAGACCCTCCGTCGCGAATTTTGTAGAGGTTTTTCAGTTTGTCGGGGAGCGGGAAACCGATCCGTTTCTCCGTGCATTCGATCATCGTCTCGCTCGCGCCAACAGGAGCCCGGGGCACCAAACTGCCATCTTCCAATGGCCAATCCTTGAGCGCTTTTCGGCTGTGGTCTGAAACGCTGAAGTGTCGGCCTTTGAAGAATCCTTCTTCCGTGACTGCTTTGTCGAGCAGTTCAATCTCGGAGTCGTCTTCGCTGGTGGAGGCGGGGAAACCCGGGGCTGTTTCTTCCAGTTTCGTTTTGAGGGTATTCAGAGAATCCTGTTTTCCGAATCGAATGATGACGACGTTCACCACAATTGTGATGATCCCCGCGCAGGCGATGAGGGTCCATTGGCCGCTGGTGATTCCTGTTTTCATGGGGTTGTCTGTGAGACCTTTCCCGAGCCCAAGTCCGGCGAAGTAGAAAACCGAGACCAGGATGCATTGAACGAGGTAGGATATGGTGAGGTTGGAGATGAAAGGGCCTGGAGAAAAATCACTGAAGAGCGGTTTCCATTGCCTCCATTTTCCTCCGATGTAGCCAGAAAGGAAAATTAACCCGACGGGCCATATGATCAGCGGACTACTTATACGGTAGCCAAGGTAGAATGGCAGCGCTAGGAGGCTGATGCCGAAAATGACGCGAAATACGTTGATAAGAATGGGAGGTTTGGGTGTAGCCAGTGAAGGTGAAAACCGAGATGAGAACCAACACCGCTGTCCGACGAATTCGTCACCGAATTCATTCGAAAAATCCTCTAAACGAACCGCTCTTTCAAGGGAACGGATCCCTGCCGTTCGCGAAGAGTCAATCCTGAGACGACAGCGGTGTGTGGGCCTCCTTGATGATCTCCTCCATTTTAGAGACCAGCTCGGGCCGTTGGGAAGCGAGATTGTTTTCTTCGTAGGGATCGTTTTCCAGATCGTAGATCTCCATTTTCTGCTTCTTTTGAAGGTAGGCTTTCCATTGTCCCATTCTGACGGCCTGAGAATAAATCTCCTGGTTCGTTCCTTTGCAAAACTCCCAGTAAAGGTAGTCGTGTCGGGGCTGGTCTTCGTTTCCTTTCAATGTGGGCAGAAAAGAAATGCCGTCGTTCTGATCGGGAACGGGTTGGTCCAAAATCTCGCACATCGTAGGAAGCACATCCCAGAAGGCACTGAGGTGATCGGTGGTTTTGTTCTTTGCGACAACGGCAGGCCAGCGGACGAGCATAGGAGTGCGGATTCCTCCTTCGTGCATATCGCGTTTGTGTCCGCGAAGGTTGCCTGAGGAATTCCAGAAGCGTGGATCGTGACCTCCCTCTTTGTGCGGTCCGTTGTCGCTCGTGAACATGACGATGGTGTTGTCGGAAATGCCGAGAGACTCAAGCCGGTCGAGGATGGTTCCGATTTGATTGTCGAGATTCTCCATCATCGCAGCGAAGCCGGCGATCGGGTTGACGACATCGGGGCAGGGTTCAGCGCCGGCGCCGTATTTTCCAATCTTGTTATCGAACTGCGGAAATTTTTTACGCCATTTTTCGTGAAGTGCTTCCGGGGCGTGCATCGCTGCGTGCGGGACGGCTGTGGGAATGTAACAGAAGAAGGGCGTGCCTGACTTGCCGTTCTCTTCAATGAAACCGAGAGCGCGATCCATGATGATGTCGTGCAGGTAGGTTCCTGACTCGAGTGCGATTTCCTCGCCGTTGTCGACGTAGGTTGAAGGGTAGTAGGTGTGCGCGATGGTTTGGCTTTTCCACCCGCAGAATTCGTCGAACCCGTGCGTGAGAGGGTTGGCCCGACCCTCTTCCGTGGTGACGCCGAGTCCCCATTTCCCGAATCCCCCGGTGCGGTAGCCGGCCGCCTTGAACACTTCTGGAAGGACCGTCATCTCCGTGGGGAGGGGGGCACCGATTTCGCCTTTGAGGTTGCCGCGGATGTAGCTGTGGCCGGAATGTTGACCTGTCATGAGAACGGCACGGGAGGGACTGCAGACCGTGTTGCCGGAATAGTGGGCGGTGAACTTGAGTCCCTCCGTTGCCAGTCGATCAATGTTAGGTGTCTCGAATTTATCCTGACCGTAGCAGGAAAGATCTCCGTAGCCGAGGTCATCGGCGAGAATGTAGATCACATTCGGTTTTGGCTCCGCCACAACGAAGCCGGGTGTTAACAGGGACAGGAGCGTGAGTAGGAGGATTGATTTTGGCATGAGTTTGATTGAGTCAATTGAGATCGGGGCGGTCCGAGTCTAACCCGGACAGCAAAATCGCTTTCAGTCGACTCACGTGGTCGGGGAATTTTCCGGAGAGTTCGTGGCGCTCCTCGTTGTCTTCTTTGATGTTGTAGAGTTGAAAATGATCGTTCTCCCGGTCGATTTCAACGAGCTTCCAGCCCTCGCGGGTGACAATCGTAGAGCTTCCCATTTTATTGAAGCGATTGTTTACGATGATGAAATCGTGGTTCGCTGTTTGCGGCTTCGAAAGCAGGGTCGGGAGGTAGGAGAGGCTGTCCTTGCCCGGGGGAGATTTCGCTCCGGTGATATCGGCGAGGGTTGCCATGAAATCGTAGTGAGCGCTGAGGAGATCCGTTTCGGTTCCGGGAGCGATTTTGCCGGGCCAGCGAACAATCATCGGACATTGGATTCCCCCCTGATAGCCGGAGCGTTTGATTCCGGCGCGGCCACCTGCTCCGTTGAAAACGTCCCCGGCCTCCGAGGTGCGCCACTTTTTGTCGGTCAGATTTGCCTTCACGCCATTCGGGAATTTCTGCTGCTGATAGGCCGGTTTCGGACCGTAGTAGAGTTCGTGGCCGTTGTCAGAGGTGAAGGCGACGAGGGTGTTGTTGTCGATCCCGAGCGCTTTCAGTTCCTTCATGATAAGCCCGACATGGTCGTCCAGCATTTTGACCATTGAGGCGTATTTCTTCTCGGCGAGAGAGAGGGTGGGATGATCGGCAAAATCGGGGTGGAGCTCCGGAATTGCGACGGGGCCGTGAGGCAGTTGGGTGGAGTGATAAAGAAAGAAAGGGTTGTCACGGTTCTCTTTCAGAAAGCGAAGAATGTCTTCTATGAAAACGTTTTGTGAATAGGTCTTCCCGCCGGCACCGACCGGTTCGTTGCCCTTTTCGCTCATCTTTCCGCAATAGGGATCGGTGTTTCCCTCGAGTGTGATCTTTTCGCCGTTGCGCCAGAGGTAGGGAGGGTAGAAGCCGTGGGCTCGCTGATGGTCGTAGTAACCCAGGTGGTAATCCCACCCGAATCGTTCGACGCGCTCCGCCCAGGTCAGAAAGCCCCGGTCCAGCTTGCCGAACTGAGCGGTGACGTAGCCGGCTTCCTGCGCAACCTGCCCCAGAAAAACTTCGCCCGGAGCGATGGGGTGGGCGTTTGCTTTCACTTTCTCCAATCTCCTCTGATACTCCTCCTCGGAAATTTTTCCTGAATCTCTGAGGATGGGTAGCCCCGCCTGGCTCTGTTCCCATCCGCCGCGTCGACCGTCGTGAAGTCCTGTCAACAAGGTCCAGCGAGCCGGAGCGCAAAACACGCCGCCGTAGTAGTTGCTGAACTTCATGCCTTCTTCAGCGAGACGGTCGATGTTGGGTGTCTTGATCAGTTTCTGACCATAACATCCCAACAATCCGGGCCCGAGATCGTCCGCGTAAATGAGGATGACATTGGGCTTCGTCCCCGTTTCTGACGGATCGGCATGGCACACTTGAATCGCGACAAGCGTGGCAACTGAGAGGATGAGTCTGGTCATGATGCTGGTTCTAATCTGCTAAGGGGCGCTCTGATAAGTTTCCATAAACGCGGCGAGGTCGACCAGTTGCTCAGCAGTGAAGCCGAGCTGGTCGGCTGAAAGCATGAGTGATTTGTTCCACATCCGTTTCATGTTCTTGATTCGATCTTTGGGAATGAGCTGTTCAAGACCACCGGTTGAAACGACTACGACTGGATCCAGTTTGCTGAAAACGAGGCCTTCGACGACGGTCCCGTCTTTCAGATTGATGGCATATCCCTGATAGCCGTGAGCGAGGCCGGAGGAGGGATTGATGACTGCCTCAAAAAATGCCTCTCTGCCCTGATTTGCGACCCAGTCTCTCAGGTCGGGGCCGTATTCGACACCGGATCCGTCGATTTTGTGACACATGACACATCTCGCGGCATGCATTTTTCCGACGGAGGGATCTCCGGTTTCTTTGGCCAGTTCCTGCGGAGAGGGAAGGGTGGTGTTCGGACTGTCAGGAACCGAGACGGCTTGAACGACGATGTTTTCGGGATCATAAATGCCGCGCTCCTTGAGAAGCTCGCGCGTTCCGTATTCCGCCCACTTGGTGAGGCCGCGGTTGACGAGCCACCACGAGGCATCTTTTGCGAGTTCGCTTTCCCCCGAGGCGAGATCAGCAATGGCGTCGACGGCTTCTTTTGAGCCGATGAATGCCATTGATTCCATCGCGAATTTCCGTTGCTCCGGTGTCAGGGCTTCTGCCGATGCCCGTATCGTCAACGAGGGGACCGCCAGTTCTGTCATGAGTCGCCAGGTGTTCCAGGCAAAAGCGTCCGACCATTTCAAGGGGTCTCCCTGATTTTGATCTCTGAGCGCGGTCCATACTCCGTCCTCGATATCTTCGGCGGCAAGCCCGCAGGCCTCGAGGTAGTGCCGGTCGGTTCCGTCCGAGGTTGCAAACAGTTCGATCACGAGCGGAAGTTTGGCTGCGGGATCGAGGTCGCGGAGCGAAACGGCCACTTCGCGCCGAACCGTCGCGGCGGGATCCTTCACGAGAGATTGTGCCATTTCGATAACGTCATGTCCCGCTGCGCGCAGGGCACGAAAGGCGAGGATTCGTTGTTCCGGCGATTCGTCGCTGAGACGTTCCCGACACGCACTGACGCCTGACTCGCCGAGATAGGGAAGCAACCAAACGGCGCGGGCCGAGAACCACCGGTTGTCACTTTCGAGCAACTTCTCCACTGCGGGGAGGGCGGCGCTGCCTGATGCTTTCAAGATTTCGAATCCGGTGAGACGCACGTTGGTGGCCGGGCTTTTCAGGAGTGCGACCGCATCTTCGATTTTGTCTCCGCTCGCGGCCGGAATCGCGGGGGCGAAATCTTTCGGGGCAATTCGATAGATCGCGCCCGCGAACGCAGGGTCTTCGGATTTGTGTCCTCCGACACCGGAGTCATACCAGTCGGCCACGTAGAGTGCCCCGTCGGCTCCGACCATGATGTCGGACGGACGGAACATGATGTTTTCTTCGCAGGTGAGGAAATCGCTTCGTTTTCCGAGGGCCACTTCTGAGCCTGTCTCCGACAGTTCGGGATGGTAGCTTTGAATGATGCGCGCGCGAGCTTCGCAACTGAGGAACATGCCTTCGTATTCTTCGGGGAGCGCTCCGTTCTCGTAAAAGGTCACGCCGGTGGGAGAGCCGGGGCCGTGAATGTCGCCTGCGGGAATGATACCGGGATCGTCCTGTCGCCAGTGAGCCCGCTGCATTGACTGGCCGGGGCGGCGGTCGGTCTGCCAGAGACGGGTTCCATCTTTTGAAAAGAAGCCGAGACTGCCTCCTTCCATCAGCCAGGTGTTTCGGCAGGCGGGAGGGTCGTCGTTGTCATTTTGAAAAATATCGCCGAATGAATTCACACAGAGTTCGTAGCTGTTGCGAAATCCGTCGCCGATAATCTGAAGGCCGGATCCATCCGGGGCGATTCTTCCTGCGAAGCCCGCGCTGTAGATATTTCCGTCGTCGGATGGTTTGCCGGCGTAGTCATTGGGATTGTTGAACCACTTGTGAGAACCGGCTCCGCTGTTGTAGTAGGGGCCGCCCGATTGAAAAACGCGGCCGTCTTTGTCTTCAATTCTCGCGCCGCAGTTTCCCTGATTGAAATACCAGTTTCCATCGGGGCCCGCCACCGTGGCATGGAGCGAGTGGTCGTGATTTCTCGCGTTGAAACCCGAAAGGAATTCCTCCCGGGTGTCGATCTCCGGATCAAACTTCAGGTCACGGTCGACATCGGTGTAGATGATAATGTGAGGCGGCTGAGCAACCACAATTTTATTGTCAAAGACACTCACTCCGAGCGGGGAAACAAGTTCCGGATCCTGGATGAAAGTGTGCGTCGAGTCTGCAGTGCCGTCGTTGTCCGTGTCAGCGATTACGACGATGCGATCGCCTTCGGGACGGTGGACGGCCCTGCGGTAGTTGACTCCCTCAGCGACCCAGATGCGACCCGCCGCGTCGGTGTCCATGTTAGTGGGGTTCAGGAGCAGGGGCGATTTGGCCCAGACGGTGACTTCGAGACCGTCGGGAACCCGGAGGTCCGCAGCGGGCACGAAGGGAGCTTCTTCCCCGATGGCAGGGAAGGCGGCAAGAGTGAGGGCGTAAAGGGCCGGGAGATACTTTTTCATGTTAGAGGCAATCAGTGGGAAAGGATGGAGTTTGGAGGCAGTGGCACGTCGTTGGATTTTCGCCACTGGACGAGTTCATTGAGGAGCCGCCCGGTGACTTCCGGTTCTGACTCCGCGAGATTGTTGGATTCGGTTGAAGCCTACATCGGCATGGCCGAGATCGTCGACGAGGATAAGGATAATGTTAGGGTGTTCAGCCGCCGCAATGAGAAAGGGACTGAGTGCCGCCAGCAGCGTGACGAGCTTGATTGTGAGATTTTTCATTTCCGAAAGATAGTATCGAGAGTGGCGAAGTTGGTTTGATAGGATTCGACGAGATCGGATCCTTTCGGGGTGGAGCCTTCGATGATCAGCCAGTCCCGGTATCCCGCTTTGACAAGGGATTGCTGAAACGTTTCAAAATCGACGTCGCCTTCGTTGATGAGGCCGTTGTTCTCTTTGCAATGAACCTGACAGATTCGATCCGCACCGAGCTGGATGACTTCGTCATAGATGTTGTATCCCATTTTGAGAGAGTTCGCGGAATCGTAGTAGAGCTGGATCGCCTTCGAGCCAATGCCGTCGATGATCTTGAGATGGTCATCGGCGGAAAGGTAGGATTCGATCCCGAGAACGACTCCGGCATCCTCTGCTTTTTTTGAAACGGTTTTAAGCTTCTGTATGACGGCATCGATCAGTTCAGGGGTGCCGTTGATATCGCCCTTTCCGAAAAAGGCGAGGAGGCAGATGTCTGGGGCTTTGTCAGGCTGCTCTTCCTGCATGGACGCCATGACGTCGATGGCCTCACTCACCCACGTGATAGCGTCGGGATGCGTCGCGAGTGGGGTTTGGTTCAAGATTCCCATTCCAAGGGAGGCAATCTGAACCCCGGTCTCGTCGACTTTGCGGTAATACTGTTCGCGGACTCTCTGATCCCGAAGATCAAACTTGGAACCCGGTGTGCTGAAACTTACTTGCAAGCCTTCGAGGCCGATCTCGACTGCGGTGTCGAACGCGGCGATATCCTGCTGTTTTTTGATCGACCAGTCGCAGGCTCCAATGGGAAATGCGGTTTGTTCTTCAGCCCGGATGGGGAGGCAGGTCGAGACGGCGGAGGCGGCAAGCAGCTGGATGGTTGATCGGCGGGTGTGCATTCGGGTGATCGGTGAGGGTTACTTTACGACAGGGCGAAAAACGATATTCCGAAAGCTCACCGCGGTGTGATCTCCCTGCAGGTAGAGCGGCCCCGGTTTGGTGATATCGGATTGAAAGGCACCGTTGGTATTTCCAATGACCGGCTCATTGTCGATTACTTTTTCCCCGTTGAGGATTACGGTGGCGTGACGATCGACGATCGTAATGTCATAGCTTTGCCAGACATAGCCCTCCTTTCCGGCGTTTTTTGTGGGCTCGATGCGACCAAAGATGGCTCCGACTCCCTGAATACCCTGCATCCTGCTGTCGCGATCGACGACCTGTGCTTCATAGGCACCTCTCACATAAATCCCGCTGTTGCCTCCCGGTGGCACTTTGAATTCGATGGTCAGATTTCCGTCGCCGAATCGCTCTTTGGTGTGGAGGTTGCCGTAGCGGGAGAATGGGTCAAAAGTCTTTTTCGGCGTTTTGTTTTCAAGGACTCCGTCGACCGCTTTCCACCCGTTGATTTGGTCGGGGTTGCTGAGGGTCCAACCGGAGAGATCTTCTCCATTGAAGAGTTCGACGGGTGCGCCGAATTCGATTTTTGAGAGATCAGGAGCGTCCGGCATCGGCGGCATCCGTTTACCTGTGTAAATGACAGGGGCTTTATCCGGAGCCGTGAGGGTGATCTCGATCGTGTCACCTTCGGTTGTGGCTACGCATCGGCAGGGGACGCGTTCCCCCGTCGGGGGGCCGCCGGGGAAGTCGGGTTCGCCCACTTTGCATTGACGAATAAAGGTCAGTTTTCCCTCAGTCAGGTTGATATCGGTGACGGCTTTGTTTTGACCTACCATCCAAATCTGTGCATTCCAACCGTCTGGATTTTTGCTAATCGGCATCCATCCGGCTTTGCCGTCGTCAAGCGTGAGAGCCCAGTTACCGATGAACGAATTCGCATCGGCTGGCCTGCTAATTTTTTTTTGGTCTTCGGCGCTTTCTTTTTCGGGGTGGTGATATTGGGGCGGGCGACTTTTTCGTCGGGGCCGCGGAAAACGTAGGGCTCCCACAGTTTTCTGGCTTTTTCCCATTCCTCAAGAGAACGGGTCGGATACCAGCCGGGCCAACCCACGGTGTTGAAGTCATAGTTTGCCTGGTTGGCGGCGACCCATTTTTCCACGGTCGGTTCGGTCAGGGTTTCGGGAAAGACGTTGAGGGCCCGGAACTCATCCGTGACGCCCTTGTCGAGAATGACTTCGGTCCGCCATTTTTCGAGTTCGGCAAGGAGCCCGGTCCTGATCTCTGCGTAGGCGGGGTCGTCGGCAACGTTATTGACTTCGTGTGGATCTTTCCTGAGGTCGAAGAGTTCGATCTCAGGTTTCGTCGGGGCGAAGAACGCCGCTTGTGCAGGGGTGAGTTCCCCTTTGAGGTTCATCACGTTCATCTCTGCGAGAACGGGGTAGGCGCCTTCCTTGTAGTGGTTGTATTGGCACCAGGCCCGCTCCGGCATCAGGTTGAGAATCAGCTTGTGATCCTGAGATCGAATCGACCGCATCGCGTCGTGGGTTTCGTCCATTTTGTCGCGGGCTGCGAAGACATATTTACGATTGGTGATCGCGTCGCTGAGAAGATTCTTTCCGTGCAGGGGGACAGGAGCTTCGATTCCGGCTGCTTCGAGAATCGTCGCACCAATGTCGATCGACATGACGAGATCGTTGCTCACCTGAGCGGGCGCGACTTTTCCGGGCCAACGCATGATCATGGGAATGCGGATGCCGCCATCGTAGAGAAACTGTTTCCCGCGAATGTGACAGCGACCGTGGTCACCGATGAAGAAGACGATGGTGTTCTCGCGAAGACCTTCATCATCGAGGCGCTTCAGAATTTCCCCGACCTCGCGATCGACGAGCTGCATCTGTTCGAGGCCGTTTGCCCAGTCGCGACGAACGAATTCGGTGTCAGGGTAGTAGGGGGGGATCTCAACATCTTCGATCGCGATGGGGCGCTGCGGGTCGCGGTTCCAGGCGCGATGGGTTCCTCCGAAGGTGATGCGCGCAAAGAACGGTTGGCCCTCTTTCCGCTCTGCCCAGTCTTCGCCCATGAAAAGCTCACCTTTTCCGTCCGGCAGAAAGTTGCAGTCTGTTTTCCAACTCATGAGAGCGGTGTAGTAGCCCGCTTCAGCGAAAAGATGAGGAAGTGGTTTTATCCCGTGCGGGAGTGGCTTCTTGTTGTGCTCGCGGTGCTGATTGCCCTCGATGTAGTTCTGATGGAAGCCGGTCATCATTGCCGACCTTGAAGTGGAGCAAACCGGCGAGGTGGTGAAGGCGTGTTCGTAGCGGATTCCTTCGGAGGCGAGCTGGTCGACGTGCGGGGTCGCAATGCCCTTCGTGCCGTAGCAGGAAAGATCAGGCGACCAATCCTCGATTGTAATCCAGAGAATGTTAGGTCGATCGTCAGCGATTGCCGGTGCTGCGATGCCAAGAAGGACTGATAAAAGAATGGTGAGGGATTTCATAATTGAGGCGTAAACCGGCCGCGGGTAGCTCCGTTGTGGGACCCGTTCCCACGTCCTATTCCCGCTGCCGGCGAAACCTGCCGGTATTGAAGCGATTTTCCCCGGCTTCTGCAATCCCTGAGCCGGGGAACTCGCATCGCGGCATAATCAGAGGGCGCGCCTATCTGGCACGTTCGCAACCTCGGCGCCGGTTCTATCGGGCCGGTTCCGGCATCTTTGCGCCAATCTCCCTGCGCCATTCGGAGAGATCTTTGGCGAGCTCGGCTTTCTTGTCAGGATTTTTCGAGCTGAGATCGTGCTGTTCTTTGAGGTCGGATTTGAGATTGAAAAGTTGAGCATCACCGTGTTCCCAGAACTCGATCAGTTTCCAGTCACCTTTGCGGATCGCGCCGCCCGGCGTCCAGCCGGAACCGTGATAGTGCGGGTAGTGCCAGTAAAGTGAGCGCGTTTTCACTTGATCAGGAGACTTAAGAAGGTCGACGATGCTCTCTCCGTCGATCTGAAGTTTAGGCGAGGGGGCGATTCCGGCGAGTTCGAGGATGGTCGGGAAAAAATCGGTGCTCATAACCGGTGAATCGCATTTTGTGCCCGGAGTGGTGATTCCCGGGGCACGCACGATCGTGGCTTCGCGAATGCCGCCTTCGTAAAGCCACCCTTTTCCGGAGCGGAGTGGAAGATTGCATCCCGGCCCGACCTTGCTTCCGGGATCGCTTGATTTTTGCTTCGCGCCGTAGGATGGCGGACGAGTGCAGAGTCCACCGTTGTCGGAGAAGAAAATGATCACGGTGTTGTCGGCAATACTCAAGTCGTCGAGTTTTTTCAAAATCGAACCAACGCTGTCGTCCACCGCTGCCACCATCGAAGCGAGTTCAGGATTGTCCTGTCTTCCCCGCGAGACGCCGTCCCGGGTTGTGATCGTCGGGGTCTCTCCTTCGAGGGCTTTAGCGGCAGCCTCAAAGGTTTCGATGTGCTTTTTGTAAGGTTGAATCGGCGTGTGCACATTGTAGTAGGAGAGGTAGACCAGAAACGGTTCGTCCCCCTGGCTGTGCTGCTCGATGTAGGCATTGGTCTCTGCAGTGAGTCTTTCCGTCAGATAGTCATCGTCCGGTTTCGGATCCAGCCTGGGATTCTTCCACGGGGCGTAATAGCCACCTCTCGGGCTGCCACTGTTGTGGCCTCCGATGTTGATATCGAACCCCTGATCTTCGGGGTAGTGGCCTTCATCTCCGAGGTGCCATTTACCGGCGAAGAAAGTTTTGTAGCCGTTTTTTTTCAGCGCTTCAGCGATCGTGACTTCCTCGAGGGCGAGGTTGTCGCGGTCTTCCAGTTTCTGAAATTTTCCGGTATCGCTGTTGCCGGGAATCCAGTCTGTGATGTTAACGCTCACGGGATGTCGGCCTGTGAGGATGCTCGCCCGGGTCGGCGAACAGACCGAGGCGGCGGCGTAGCCGTTGGTGAACTGAACGCCCGATTGTGCGAGGGCATCGATGTTAGGTGTTTTGTGAAAAGTGCTGCCGTTGAAACCCACGTCCGCCCAGCCCAGGTCATCCACGAGAAAGAAAATAAAGTTGGGTCCTTTAGCGTCAGCGAACAGGGGGAGTGTCAGAGAAAACCAGAAGAGCAGGAAATGTTTCATCATTAAGTGGGGTGAGACGTAAGAGGGTATCGTCACTGATATAACCCTGTCGAGTTTGCATTTTGAAGCCGTCAGTGAGCCTACTTCCGGAAGCCGGAAAACCTGCCGCGGGGCTTCCGTATCACCCCCAGTGCTGCGCGATTTTCCGTTGCAGGAATTTAACGCTGCGGTCGAGCTGATCGATACCGTCGACGCCGTCTTCAATGCTGATCCAGCCGTCGAAACCTTTGCTGCGCAGCTCCGAAAAGATCGCGTCATAGTCGTTGAGGCCTTTGCCGATCTCGCCGTGACGGAGTCGTTTCGCGTAGCCTTCGGCACCGTCTTCTTCGCGGCGTAAATCTTCGATTGTTCCTTCGGCAAGGTAGCGGTCGCTCGCGTGCATCGTCACGACCCGTGAGGACACCCGGCGGAGTAACTCGAGCGGGTCTTCTCCCGCGAGGTAGGTGTTGCTGGGATCGTAGTTCACGCCGAAATGCGGGTGTTGAATGGATTCCACAAGTTCGCAGAAAATGTCCATTCTTTGCGCAAACTCGGGATACTCCCAGAAGTCGTCTTTGTAGTGGTTTTCGATGATGAGTGTGATGCCCCGTTCCTCTGCGTAGGGGAGGCAGGTCTCGATCGATTCGGCGGCGAGGCGGATCCCATCGGCAATGCTTAACTCCGGGCGGCGCTGTCCGCTGAGCACCCGGCAGTAGGATCCGCCGAGGGTTTCGGTCATGTCGATCCAGTTTTTCTGCTTCGCGATCTCGTTGTCCCGAAAGGTTTTGTCAGGGTGGGTGAAGTCGGGGGAGCAGCACATCATCGGAACGACGCGTCCAGTGGCTTCGACTTCTTTTCGAAAGCGGGACCAGTTGCCTCTCTCCTCCATTTCGAGAAAGCCGGCATACCATTCGAGTCCTTCGACTTCGAGTGTGTCGGCGAGGGCGATCCACTCGGAAACGGTCATGGTTCCGTCTTTGCAGAGTGCCTGCATGTAGGCTTTGGGAAAGGCGGCAAGTTTTGGCATCGTAATTTGAAATCAGGTGGGAATGGTAGTGCTGTCCTTTGGCGGGTTTCGTCCGATGAAAGGATGCTGCTCGAGATCCACAACCTGTCCGCTGACGGGACCGCTCTCTTCGGCGAGCCAATAGATCGCGGCCATCGCAATTTCCTCCGGTTTCAGGATGCGACCGGAGGGGGCGTAAACTTTCGGTAAGTGTGAGGGCCAGTCGTCGCTGAGCCCGTGCTCGCGTTTTCGTTGCGCTTCGTTTTCGGTGAGGACCCAGCCGGGGTTGATCTGATTGACGCGAACGCCGTTCTCTCTCATGAGCGTGTCGCCGAGGTTGCGGGTCATTGTCATGAGAGCCCCTTTTGAAACACTGTAAGGTAACAGGTCCGGTTCCCCGCTCCACGCGTTGACGCTGCCAATATTGAGGACGCTTCCGCGCGTTTCGCTGAGTTGGGGAAGCGCGGCTTTGATGAGGCGGAAAGGAGCAATCGTATTCACCGAAAGGATTTTTTCGAAAATGGTCTCGTCGGTGGTGTTGATGTTGCCCGAGAAAACCATCGCGGCGTTGTTGACGATCGCGTCGAGCTTCCCGAAGCGGGCGAGGGCGAGATCAACGAGTTGCTGCGGGCAGGTTTCTTCGGTGAGATCCTGAATGTGGAGAGCGGCGTTTTCTTCGCCAAGTTCGGCGACGACCTGTTCCCCGAGATCCTCTTCGAGACCGTGAATGATGACCTTGGCGCCCTCCGTGACGCATTGGTTCGCGATGGCTTTGCCGATCCCGGTGCAGCTTCCGGTGACGATGATGACTTTATCTGCGAGACGCATTTTCTAATCAAGTTAGGGTTTAAGAACGGACTTCACGACTTCTCCGGAATGCATTTTTTCAAAGGCGTCATGCCAGTCGCTGATCGACCAGACGCCGCCGATGATGGGTTTGACGTCGAGTTGACCGCTCGAAAGCAGGGCGATGACCCGTTCCCAGATGGGCCAGTTGTGACTGAAGCTTCCCTGGAGGGTGACGTTTTTTTGAACGAGTGGATCGAGATTGAAATTGAGCGGTTGCGGACCCCAGCCGACTTTGCTGATCCAGCCGGCAGGGCGGACGATGTCGAGCGCGATTTTCAAAGTGACGCTCGCTCCGGCGGCATCGATCACTCCGTCACAACCGAGGCCGTCACGGGATTTGGCCCATTCGGTGGCGTCGCCGATGATGACGTCGCAGCCGTAGCTTTTCGCTATTTCGAGTCGATGGGCATCCTGTTCGAGTCCTACGATGGCGACTTCGGCTCCGCAGAGGCGGGCCATTGCCGCGCAGAGGATGCCGATCGTTCCGGGGCCTAACACGACAATGCGATCACCCGGTTCGATGCGGGCGTTTTTAACGACGGCGCTGTAGGCGACGCAGCAGGGCTCGGTGAGGCAGGCTTGCTCGAAGGGAAGAGCGTCGGGGACATGGTGCAGAATGCGGGACGGGACGCGAACGTATTTGGTCATTGCTCCGTTGACGCCGTATCCGAATCCCTTCCGGGTCGGGTCGAGGTTGTAGAGCCCCCGTTTCGTCATTGGATTGTTTTCACTGATGATCGCAGCTGTCTCGGAGACGACACGCTGACCTTCTTTCCATCCTTCGACTTCATTTCCCAGTTCGACGATGTGTCCCCCGAACTCGTGGCCGAGCACGACGGGGTAGTTCACCGGCCAGGAGTGATCGGCGGTCCATTGGTGCAGATCGCTCCCGCAAACGCCGACATTGGCAACCTCGAGGAGAACATCACAGGGCCCGATCTCAGGGCGGTCGATTTCGCGGATTTCGACGGAGCCTTTTTCGGGGGCAAAGTTAACGACAGCAGGGGATTTCATGATTTTTAAAAGTCGGGGACATCCTGGGCGTGAACTGCTTCGCAAATCATGCGGAGCGACCCTTCGAGATCTCCGTCGGCAGTTTTGAAAGCATCGGCATCGATCGTGAGGGGGGCTCCGAGGACAACAAGTGGTGCGCCGAACTGGGGGCACTGGACTGCCTGTTCGAGAGTGAGACCTCCAACCGCCTGGACGGGAATACTGACGGCGTTGACGACTTCTTTGAGTTCGTCGAGCGGGTTGGGCATTCGGTTGCCGGCGGCGGCGATGCCTCGTCGTTCATCGTAGCCGATGTGGTGAATGACATAGTCGCAGCCGTGGTCTTCGAGGAAGCGGGCGCCATCGACCATGTCAGGGCAGCCGAGGTTGTCACCCATGACCTTGCAGCCGAAATCTTTTCCCGCCTGCACGACGCATTTGATCGTTTCGGCGTGCGCTCTTGCCATGACGACGACATGAGTCGCTCCGGCTTTTGCCATCATTTCGGCTTCGAGGTAGCCGCCGTCCATTGTCTTGAGATCAGCGACGATGGGGATTTCGGGAAACGCTTCACGCAATGCGCGAACCCCGTGCAATCCTTCCGCCAGAATGAGTGGCGTTCCCGCTTCGAGCCAGTCGACGCCTGCCCGCATTGCGAGGGCAGCGGTCTCAAGCGCTTCGTCAATATTCGTGAGGTCGAGTGATATTTGAACTACGGGCTTCATCAGTTTTTACGCGAGATGAGAGAATTTTATCTGAGATCGCGAGGAAGAACAGAGCTGACTTAACCCTGTTGACGCCCCGACCTGACCCTGTTGGATTTGCCTCGCTAGTAGCGGGGGACCTCGGGGTCGATCTGAGCCGACCAGAGATCGATTCCCCCGGCGAGGCTCCAGGTGTTGGGGAGCCCCTGTCCCCGCAGATACATGGTCGCGCTCATCGAGCGGATTCCGTGATGACAATAGACGATGACGGGAACAGGATCGTCGTTTGCAAGCAGCCTGGTCGCTGCTTCCTCTGCGAAGCGGGAGAGGGGAATCAGTTCGCCTTTTTCTATCCGGCAGAAGGCGTATTCGTCCTCTTCGCGGCAGTCAATGAGGCGAAAAGGAGGGCTTTCATCATCGGAAAGTAACGATTGGAGTTCAGCGGGAGTGATTTCGGTTTCTTCTGGAGTTGGGAACATGGCGTGTTCAGGGGTTTCCTGGGTGGCTCGAAATACGGAAAAATCAAATTGAAGGATCGATTCCCTCCTTCATATTGTTTCAAGCGAGACCCGCTTTAGATATCTATGCCGAACTACGATTACCAGTGCAAAAAATGTGGACATGAATTTGAGGTGTTTCAGCGCATGACGGCTGAACGGCTCACTGATTGTCCGCTTGATGAGTGTGACGGGGAAGTTAAGCGACTGTTGGGGACGGGAGCCGGTATCATTTTTAAGGGCTCTGGATTTTACGAAACCGATTACCGAAGTGACTCATACAACAAGGCAAAGAAGGCCGATACTGCGGCATCGAAGTCTTCTGAGCCGAAGAAGAGTAAATCGGAATCGACCAAAAAGGCCGACAAGTCGACCTCCTAATACGGAACACACTAGCTTATGAAACCTCATCGCAGAAAAAAAACCTCTCCGAGGAGGGATCAGGAAGGGGGCGCGCCGGCTGAGCCGACCCATGAGGCCGCTCCCGCTCCAGACGAGCTACCGGCCGAAGAGGTTCCATACGAAGCACCTGAGGTACCTTATGACCCGGGTCAGGCGCTGGCTGAGGAGAATCAGCCATACGTCGATCCGAACCAGGCCTACGTCGATCCGAATCAAGCTTACGTCGATCCGAATCAGGCTTACGTCGATCCGAACCAGGCTTACGTTGATCCGAATCAGGCCTACGTCGATCCGAACCAGGCTTACGTCGACCCTAATCAGGCTTACGTCGATCCGAATCAGGCTCAGGAAGAAGCCGTTCCGCCACCGCCTGCGATCACGCCGGCTGCCGGGGTTTATGATTCAAGCCCGGTGCCAGCACCGGCTCCCGTTCCGGGAACACCGGCTGCGCCTGTGAGAAAGCCGGCAGTGGGTCATCGAGTTCAGGGCAGGCGTCCTGTTACCGCGAGTGGGCGTGGGCGTCCGGCTTACAAACGCCCTACCAATTACAAGCCAAGTGGCGGCGGCATTTCGATGATGACCGTGTTCATGACCTTGGTCGCTTTAGGAATGCTCGGTGTTGTCGCAATGATCGTTCTCCCTAAAGAAATGGGGCAGGTTAAAGGTTATCCCGTCACCCCGATGGAAAATGCGGAGCCGCGCAATCTTCTCTCGGAAGCTCAGGCACTGATGACGGGGATGGATGGAAAGGTCACCTTTACGGAGGCTGAAGTGAATCAGTATTTGAATCAGCGGATTGAAGGTTCGCAGGGTGGTCCGCTCGGAGCGCTCGTGCAGTTCAAAGGGATCTACGCCGATTTTTCCAATGAGCAGGCTGAGTTCCTGATCGAGCGGGAGATTTTCGGTTTTCCCGTTACGATGTCGAGCAAGATCAAGGCGGAGGCTTTCCGTGGAAGTCTCAGTTTCCGTCCAAATGGATGGACCCTTGGGAAGATCGATCTCAGCTCGCGCAACGTGAAGCCTGTCATCGAGATGTTTATTCGGATGCGGGGGGCGTTTCTCGATGAATACCAGGTTCTCCAGACCATGGCCAATGTCAGCTTTGAAGAGGATAAGGTGACGATTTCCGCGTCCCGCCAGTAGGTTCACGACTTCGAACCAGGCTCTATGTCAGATTCCGACGAGATAATTCATGAGGGGAAATTTCTCAGCTATCGTCGCACTGAAGGTGGTTGGGAGTATGTAAGTCGTTCCAATGCGAAGGCGTGTGTCGCGGTTCTCGCGCTCACTGATGACAAGCGTTTCATCCTGGTGGAGCAGTTTCGTCCCCCGGTGGGACGAAATGTAATCGAGTTGCCGGCAGGATTGGCGGGTGATATTCCGCTGCAGGAAGAGGAGCCGCTCGTCGTCGCCGCAAAGCGTGAGCTGAAGGAGGAAACCGGCTACGTGGCGAAAAACTGGACTTCCTTGATGGCCGGGGTTTCTTCGGCTGGTTTGACCGATGAAAAATCGACGATTTTCTACGCGACAGGTCTTACCAAAATGACCGAAGGCGGCGGCGTTGCCGGCGAGAATATCACGGTTCACTATGTCCACCAGGGTGATGTGAACAATTGGTGTCGCGACCGGATCGCTGAAGGGAAGGACGTTGATTTTAAGATTTTTGCCGCGATTCAGCTGGCTCGTTCCTTATCGCAATCAACTGAAGGACGGCTCTGGTATTGAGCCTGAATCAATTCGAGGGGAGCGTGGTGCGTGGGAATTCTTTGCGCACTTCGAGTAGCATTTCGTCCCACTCGGCTTCCTCGTAGCGACGGGATAGATGCTGGAGAACGAGACGTTTGACTCCGGATTCTCTTGCCAGTCGGCCAACCAGTCCTGTTGTCATGTGGCCGTTGCGCGCGGCCAGAGTCCGGTCAGCATTTCGATACTGGCACTCAGACACCAGTGTTCCGGTTCCCCGGAGCCACTCGACCAACTCGTTCCATTCCGGCGTTTCCGGCTCGACTCGAAAATCGGTGAGGTAGGCGAGCGATTCACCGGGGCGTGTTTCGAGTAGCTTTTCTCTCAGGTCGCCGAGAACGCATTCTCTCTCATCAATAGTCAGGGGCGAGTCGTCACTCTGTGAGGCATCGGTGAGGGCTTGGAGCCACACGCCGGGGCGGAGGTTGATCTCCTGTAGCGCTGCGGGGTCGATGTTCTGTTTATCTTTTTCCTTCAGGTGATAACCAACCGAGGGAATACTTCCGTGCGGTAGCAGGATGCTTTTCAATACGTAGGCGTCAGCGTTGAGTTCCGGCTTATCTTCAGCCCTTGGTTGAGTGGGGAGCTCTTCGCCGTTGGCAAAGGCTTCGCGAGTGAGAAAGCGGCTTTTCGCGAGGTCTTTCTCTGAGATCTCGTGCACGAGCCACTCACCGGACTGCTCGTGATGAAGGTTCCAGGAAAAGCCGCGAAAGCGATGGCTCATCACGTCGATGGTGCCGGGAGGTCCCCAGACGTTTACACTGCCGTTGGGGCGGTTGTAATTGTGTCGGAAGAACGTGTCGAACCCCGAGATGTGATCCATGTGGAAATGGGAAAAAAAGAGGTGCTCGATCGATTGGATCGTGGAGATCCGCACCCCGGAAAGGCAGCCTTCTCCGCAATCGAAGAGGAGGCGCTCCTGTGACTGCCCGGTATCAACCGTAACGAGCAGTGCGTTGTCCTCGCCCCGCTTTCCTAGAATCTCCCAGTGGATCGACATGGGGAGAAGGTAGCAAGGGCGGGAGCGTCCGTCACCTGGAGTTCCCGACTATTTCAGGATTGTTGCTGCCGTGACCTCTGAGAGGTCGGTGCAAAGTTCCTGCTCTGCCCGGTCTAAAGCCGGGGCGGAGATAAAATGTCGTCGATTTTCAGAAGGCTGAAAAAGACTATGATAAAGGCTTTGCCACTGAGTGGATCGGCTTCGAGCTGCGTTTTGGGAAGCGCAGCTCGGCCGGAAGGGGATCAATGGAGGAAGTGACGGTGGCCGGTGAAGACCATCGCTGCGTCGTGCTCATTCGCCGCTTTGATGACTTCCTCATCGCGGATCGAGCCGCCCGGTTGGATCGCTGCGGTTGCGCCTGCTTCGAGGGCATTCACAAGACCGTCAGGGAAAGGGAACATCGCGTCACTGGCGACGACAGAACCTTTGAGGCTCAGTCCGGCCTGCTCGGCTTTCCAGGTCGCGAGACGGCAGGAGTCAACGCGGGACATCTGCCCGGCACCGATTGCGAGGGTCCGGTCGCTGGAAGCGAAGACGATGGCGTTCGATTTGACGTGCTTCACGACTCTCCAGCCAAAGCGCATCGCCTCGATTTCCTCTGCCGTGGGAGGACGCTGTGTAACGACCTTTTGCTCGATATCATCGAGTCCGAGCGCCTTTTTATCATGATCCATGACGAGCAGGCCACCGGGAGCCGATCTAACGATGGGATCGTCGAGCGTTTCTTTGAACGCTTCGTTCATCTGGATGAGACGAAGGTTTTTCTTTTTCTGGAGAAGGGCGCGTGCGTCAGTTTCGAATTCAGGAGCGATGATAACATCCGTGAAAATCTCTGAGATGACGCGGGCGAGTCCGATTCCAAGAGGACGGTTGCAGACGATAACTCCACCGAAGGGCGCTTGTCGGTCGGTTTCGAAAGCTTTCTCCCAGGCGGCCCGAAGATCATTTTCATCGGCACCGACGCCACACGGGTTGGTGTGCTTGAGAATCGCAACAGCGGGACGGCGGAATTCGAGGATGAGTTCCGCAGCGCCTCCAATGTCGATCACGTTTGTGTAACTGAGGCCTTTGCCCTGCAGCTGTTTGAAGTAATCAGCGAAGTTTCCGAACAGGGACGCTTCCTGGTGGGGGTTTTCCCCGTAGCGGAGCTCCTGTGAGAGTGGCAGGCTGATCGAGAAAGAACTTTCCGTTTCCTGGATATCGTTCAAATGCGATGCAATCGCAGCGTCGTAGGCAGCGGTGCGCTGGAAAACTTTGATAGCGAGCCTTTCGCGATTCTTCAGGGTCGTTTTTCCATCGTGCTCATCGAGTTCGTTGAGGACAACCTGATAGTCTTCGGGGTCGACCACGACAGTCACGGCATCGTGATTCTTGGCGGCAGAGCGAAGCATGCTTGGTCCGCCGATGTCGATCTGTTCGATCGCTTCGGACCGGGTCACGCCTTCTTTGGCAACCGTTTCCTCGAAAGGGTAGAGGTTCACGACAACGAGGTCGATAGGGAGAATTCCGTTCTTCTTGGCCTGCTCAACGTGCTCGTCAATATCGCGGCGGTGAAGGAGACCTCCGTGGATTTTGGGGTGAAGCGTCTTGACCCGACCGTCGAAGAGTTCGGGGAAGCCGGTGAAATCGGATACTTCGGTTACAGGAATCCCAAGTTCAGCGATGAACCTGGCGGTTCCACCAGTCGAAAGGATTTCGATATTGTGCTTATTGAGACCTTTTGCAAAGTCTTCGAGTCCTGCCTTATCCGAGACAGAGATGAGTGCGCGGGAAATGCTCATAATTATTCGTTCTCGCAGCATTATCACCTACGGGAACCGACGCAAGGTGAAATCAACGAAAGAGAAATTCAATGAAACATTTGAATGTGAAATCCGGCCGGATTTAAAAAAAACCTGCAACTTTTTAAAAAAGTTCTTGTTATTTAGTTAACTTTTCCTTATATTCCGGAGTTGTTACTGATTATTCACTCTCGAACTATGAAATATTTTATACTCTTGCCTCTCGGACTGGCGCTTCTTACCACTTCCTGCAAAACAAATGGCGCAGGTAAGAATACAGTCGCTAAAAACAATCCTTATCAGAGCAATCCATATTACGGACCAAGCGGTTCCACTTATGGAAGCAGCACTTCTGATTATTCCAGCACGGCATCTTCATCCGCTTATCCGACCTACAGTGAGAGCACCTACACGCCGCCTGCGGTGACGACTCCGAGTCTTCCAACGGTTCCGGCAGCTCCTGCCTACAGCGGTCCGGCGGCACCCAATCCGTATACGACCAGCAGCGGTTCAGCGAGTTCTTCAGGTTCTTCGCACACTGTTGCGGGGGGGGAGAACCTCTATCGCATCAGTTTGAAGCACAACACCTCGGTCGCTGCGATCAAGAGCGCCAACGGGCTTACCAGCGACACGATTCATCCGGGCCAGACTCTCCGGATTCCGTAATACGGAAAAAGATTCACTTCCCTGAAAAGCCTTCCGGTCCTGCCGGAGGGCTTTTTTTGTGCCGGTTTGTTTGCCGGAGGGGAAGGGAAGGCGCGGCCTTGGTGTGATCAGGCCTGGCTGACAGGAATGCCGACCCGCTTTTGAAGAGCTCTCATTGCCCGGAGGATGGCTGCTTCGTCCATCTCGTTGACTTCGACCTTCTCCCCGATAGCGGGAACGAGTGTGATCGTGAGTTTTCCACCGAGATGTTCCCGAAACTCTTCCAGACCGGCCAGTACGACGGGGCGACCGCGTTCCTTTTCTTCGAGAAAAGAAGACCAGATTGAGAAGCCCACGGTTTCAATCAGTGTTAAAATTTCCTCCGCTGTCTTCTCGTCGAGAAGCCCTGTCTCAACCGAGTAAAGGATATCGACAGCCATTCCAATGGCGACGGCTTCACCGTGGCTCACCTCAAAATTTGAAATCTGCTCGAGTTTGTGGGCGACCCAGTGGCCGAAATCGAGTGGTCTCGCCGATCCGTATTCAAAAGGATCGCCGCTGGTCGCGATATGATCGACGTGGTTCTCAGCGCTCCGGCGGATCGTCATTTCGAGCGGGTGCTTTTCAAGACGACCGAGGGAGGCGGCGTGCTCGAGGATGAACTCGTAGAAACTGCGGTCACGAATCAGGGAAACCTTGATTGCCTCTATAATACCGTCACGGCAGGCGCGGGGGGGGAGGCTTGAAATGAAGTCGAGATCATTCACGATCGCGAAAGGAACCGAGAAGTTACCGACCCAGTTCTTCTTATTAAAGAAATTCACGCCGTTTTTCACGCCGACGCCTCCGTCCCCCTGACTCAGGGTTGTTGTCGGCATTCTGATGAGGCGGATTCCACGATGTGCGGTGGATGCTCCGAAACCGGCGAGATCGAGGAACGCCCCTCCGCCGATTGCCACTATATAAGAGTGGCGGCAGACTTTGTGAAATTCGACCGCCTGCCAGATTCTCTCGACGAGACTCCAGTTGTTTTTGCAGGGCTCTCCTCCCGGAAGCTTCAGTGGTGGCCCCACGAGTGTGAGAGTATCAGCGTGCTTCTCAAAATAGTTTGAGATCTGGCCTTCGAGGTCGGGGTTTGATTCCGCGACACCTTCATCAAGCAACACGAGCACCTTCGAGGCACCGCCCAGCTCGCAGGCGTCGGCGACCAAATCGCGAAGGGTGTGGTTTTTCACGTCGAATGCACCGTGCGTGAATGCGACGCGATGCTGAAAGGTGATGGGGATAGGACGTTGAATCATAGGAGGGGTAGCAAACATACGCCGATTTGCCTTAAAGGGCAAAGTGACGTAAATACGGGGAACGGGGGGGGTGATCTTCCAGGGCCTTGAGACATGGGAGACTCCTTCTTTCCTCCGGTTGAGACGACGGGGAGGCCCGGGCCTTTCAATAGAAGAATGATTCAATTGCGGGAGAAGGCGGGGCCGAACGGTACTGCTCATGCACATCAAAGGCCCAAAGTGCCACTGCGGGGACGGCCGGCTGCACCATACCGTCCCCCGGTTACCGGGTTGCTTTATTAAGGTGATACACTGAGGCGCTGACCGCCATCCTCAACGATTCGATGACCTTCCCATTCCGCAGGGGCACAGATAGCCCGATTATCGCCGAAATACCTGTGCGTTTGAACTAATGTTAGAGCGTTTTTGGGGTGTTTTTGAAAGAAGTGAAAAAACATTCACAAAAGCCCTTGCGCTTCTCAGAAACGGGATTATAATCACCTCCCGCCCGAAAGAGGGCAGGCGCCACGATCCGCACCATGCGGATTTCCTTGTCTAAGGAGTTGGTGATTAGGATCTTTTAGTAAAATCAGGCCGGATATTATAGTTCGGATTTCAGTGAGGTTTTCCTCGCTAAATCAAAGTAATATTTCGGTGAAAAGGAAAAGGCTAAATTGTGTGCTGCACGTTAACAAAGAGTAACGTGCCGAGCAGAGTAAAATCTGCTCAATGTCAATTTTCCGTTTTTAGTAGAACAATAGCAATCCAGCAATGGATGCCATGCGTTTCTAAGATCGGGATCAATTTTCTATTCGGAGAGTTTGATTCTGGCTCAGAACGAACGCTGGCGGCGTGGATAAGACATGCAAGTCGAACGGGGAGCTTTTTTAGCTTGCTTTAAAAGTTCCTAGTGGCGAACGGGTGAGTAACACGTGAGTTACCTGCCCTGAAGCGGGGGATAGCCCGGGGAAACTCGGATTAATACCCTATGTGATCGCAAGATTAAAGGCGGCTATTTATTTAGCTGTCGCTTCAGGATGGGCTCGCGGCCTATCAGCTAGTTGGCGGGGTAAAGGCCCACCAAGGCGATGACGGGTAGCTGGTCTGAGAGGACGACCAGTCACACTGGAACTGAGACACGGTCCAGACACCTACGGGTGGCAGCAGTCGAGAATCATTCGCAATGGACGAAAGTCTGACGGTGCGACGCCGCGTGGAGGATGAAGGCCCTAGGGTCGTAAACTCCTGTCATCAGGGAGTAAAAACTTACGTAGTAACTGACGTAGGTCTTGATAGTACCTGAAGAGGAAGGGACGGCAAACTTCGTGCCAGCAGCCGCGGTAATACGAAGGTCCCAAGCGTTGTTCGGATTTACTGGGCGTAAAGAGTCTGTAGGCGGTATGGTAAGTCAGATGTGAAATCCCGGGGCTCAACCCCGGAACTGCATCCGATACTGCCATACTAGAGTATTGGAGGGGAGTCTGGAATTCTCGGTGTAGCAGTGAAATGCGTAGATATCGAGAGGAACACTAGTGGCGAAGGCGAGACTCTGGACAATAACTGACGCTGAGAGACGAAGGCCAGGGTAGCGAAAAGGATTAGATACCCTTGTAGTCCTGGCAGTAAACGGTGCACGCTTGGTGTGGGAAGGTTCGACCCTTTCCGTGCCGGAGCTAACGCGTTAAGCGTGCCGCCTGGGGAGTACGGTCGCAAGATTAAAACTCAAAGAAATTGACGGGGACCCGCACAAGCGGTGGAGCATGTGGCTTAATTCGATGCAACGCGAAGAACCTTACCTGGGCTTGACATGTTAGTCGTAGATTTGTGAAAGCTTATCGTCACTTCGGGTGGACTATCACAGGTGCTGCATGGCTGTCGTCAGCTCGTGTCGTGAGATGTTGGGTTAAGTCCCGTAACGAGCGCAACCCCTATGAACTGTTGCCAGCGGGTAATGCCGGGGACTCTGTTCAGACTGCCCAGATTAACTGGGAGGAAGGAGGGGATGACGTCAAGTCAGTATGGCCCTTACGCCCAGGGCTGCACACGTGCTACAATGTCCAGTACAATGTGAACCGAGACCGCGAGGTGGAGGAAATCAACAAAACTGGGCTCAGTTCGGATTGTAGGCTGCAACTCGCCTACATGAAGTTGGAATCGCTAGTAATGGTACATCAGCTACGGTACCGTGAATACGTTCCCGGGTCTTGTACACACCGCCCGTCACATCATGGAAGCCGCTCGCACCCGAAGTACCTACAATTAGGAGGTCCTAAGGTGTAGGTGGTAACTGGGATGAAGTCGTAACAAGGTAGCCGTAGGGGAACCTGCGGCTGGATCACCTCCTTTCTATGGAGCAATTTCGCTGGGGCACAATCTCAAGTGTGTCCATGTAAGGCGAATAGGTCGATGCCTAAGCAGTCGGATTAACTGACTGGATGGCAAGAGTAACGGAAACGTCTCAACCAAATATTATTACGACACGTTACTTTTTAGTGCAGTGCACAATTTAGCATTTTCCTTTCTCGATGACTGAAAGAGCAGCGCGAGATAAGAATTTTGGGGGCATAGCTCAGTTGGTAGAGCGCCTGCTTTGCAAGCAGGATGTCAGGAGTTCGAATCTCCTTGCCTCCACTTTATTTTTTGAAGCTGGAAAGCGGGACGCGCTGTTTAAGAGCGCAGAAAAGTCTTTTAAGGCTTAAAGGGTCTGTAGCTCAGTTGGTTAGAGCACGCGCTTGATAAGCGCGGGGTCACAGGTTCAAATCCTGTCAGACCCACTTACCGCTGGCTTCCTTATTTCTCTGCTCTCAATTCTTTTTGATCGGATCTTTGACAACTGTATATAGAAATTTTTATATTATTACAATTTTAACTGACTCACTTTAAGTGAAGTTAGATAAATCAAGACAAGTTACTTTTAACAGCGGGAGGAAATAAGCAAAACCTCCTGAAAGTTATTGACTTATTTGGTGGGAGCGCTGCTTCGGTGGCGTTTAAACAATTTAAGAAAAGCTGGAACAAGCTGTTAAGAGCATATGGTGGATGCCTTGGTGCTAAAAGGCGATGAAGGACGTGATAAGCTGCGATAAGCTTCGGATAGCGGCAAATACGCTTTGACCCGGAGATTTCCGAATGGGGTAACCTGACTGGGGTAATACTCAGTCGTCTCACTCTGAATACATAGGAGTGAGAACGCAATACCCGGTGAAGTGAAACATCTCAGTAACCGGAGGAAAAGAAAGAGAATCGATTCCGTAAGTAGTGGCGAGCGAAAGCGGAAGAGCCCAAACCGGGGCCTTTGGTCCCGGGGTTGTAGGACTCCAATGTGAGACTGTCGATATTAGGTTAAGTGTGTGGAAAAGCACTCCAGAGAAGGTGAAAGGCCTGTGACCGAAAATTGAGACAGCTCTAGGATGTTCCTGAGTAGTGCCGCACACGTGAAACGTGGCATGAATCTGCGCGGACCACCGCGTAAGGCTAAATACTAATTAGCGACCGATAGTGAACCAGTACCGTGAGGGAAAGGTGAAAAGTACCGCTGTGAGCGGAGTGAAATAGAACCTGAAACCATATGCTTACAAGGTGTCAAAGCCCCTTCGGGGGTGATGGCGTGCCTTTTGCTTAATGAGTCTGCGAGTTAGTGTTTGTAGCAAGCTTAAGTCCTTCTGGGATGCAGGCGTAGCGAAAGCGAGTCCGAATAGGGCGAACATAGTTGCAGGTGCTAGACCCGAAGCGGAGGTGACCTACCTATGGCCAGGTTGAAGCGTCGGTAATACGACGTGGAGGACCGAACCGATGTGTGTTGAAAAACGCTCGGATGAGCTGTGGGTAGGAGTGAAAGGCTAATCAAACCCCGTGATAGCTGGTTCTCCTCGAAATGTATTTAGGTACAGCGTCATATGCTGACCAAGGGGGGTAGAGCACTGAATGAACTAGGGCCCACACCCGGGTACCGACTTCAATCAAACTCCGAATACCCTTGGGTGAAGTATGGCAGTGAGAACGTGGGGGATAAACTTCACGCTCGAGAGGGAAACAGCCCAGATCAGCAGCTAAGGTGCCAAAATAACGCTAAGTGGAAAGGAGGTGGGATTACTTAGACAGTGAGGATGTTGGCTTAGAAGCAGCCACCATTTAAAAAGTGCGTAATAGCTTACTCATCGAGTGATCCTGCGCCTAAAATGATTGGCGATAAGCGTTATACCGAAGCTCTGGATGCATACATTATTGTATGTGTGGTAGAGGAGCGTTCTCAGAGCCTTGAAGCCTGATGGTGATTGAAGGTGGAGTTCTGAGAAGTGAGAATGCAGACATGAGTAACGAGAGGGAGGTGAAATTCCTCCCCGCCGTAAACCCGAGGTTTCCTGGGCAATGTTCGTCATCCCAGGGTTAGTCGGGACCTAAGCCGAGGCCGATAGGCGTAGGCGATGGTTAGCAGGTTAATATTCCTGCACCTCCTGAACCCAAAGCACTGGGGACACAGGCTGGAAAGATACTAGGTAATTGAATTCCGAGGTGAGGCTACGGCCGATCCGTATATCTGGAAAGACTGTCAAGAAAAGCCAGTGTGTCGTGCTAAAGGAGCCCGTACCGTAAACCAACACAGGTGGGTGGGTAGAATATACCAAGGCGAAAGAGTGAAACCTGGTTAAGGAACTCGGCAAAATAGCCCCGTAACTTCGGAATAAGGGGTGCCCACTTTATGTGGGCCGCAGTGAAAGGGGACAACCGACTGTTTAGCAAAAACACAGCATTCTGCCAAGATGAAAATCGAAGTATAGGATGTGACACGTGACCAATGCCGAAAGATTAAGGCAAGATGTTAGCCCTCGTGGCGAAGCTTTGAACCCAAGTCCCGGTGAATGTCGGCCGTAACTATAACGGTCCTAAGGTAGCGAAATTCCTTGTCGGGTAAGTTCCGACCTGCACGAATCGTGCAACGAGTTGTCCGCTGTCTCAACCAGGAGCTCAGTGAAATTGTAATGCCGGTGAAGATGCCGGCTACCCGCAGAAGGACGGAAAGACCCTATGAACCTTAACTGTACGCTGTCACTGGTTTTTCGGTTTCAATGCTCAGAGTAAGTGGGAGACTTTGAAGCCAACCTTTAGGGGTTGGCGGAGTCGTCAGTGAGATACCACCCTTTGAATTTGGAAAATCTAACATCCAGCCTTATATCAGGCGGAAGGACAATGGCAGCCGGTCAGTTTTACTGGGGCGGTATCCTCCCAAAAAGTAACGGAGGAGCGCGAAGTTTGGCTCAGCGTGGTTGGCAATCACGTTTCGAGTGTATAGGCATAAGCCAGACTAACTGTGAGACCAACAAGTCGAGCAGATGCGAAAGCAGGCCTAAGTGATCCGGTAGTTGAATGTGGAATTGCTATCGCTCAACGGATAAAAGGTACTCTAGGGATAACAGGCTGATCGCGCCCAAGAGTTCATATCGACGGCGCGGTTTGGCACCTCGATGTCGGCTCGTCGCATCCTGGGGCTGGAGAAGGTCCCAAGGGTTTGGCTGTTCGCCAATTAAAGCGGCACGCGAGCTGGGTTCAGAACGTCGCGAGACAGTTCGGTCCTCTATCCTCTGTGGGCGTAGGAAAATTGAGGGGTTCAAACCCTAGTACGAGAGGACCGGGTTTGACGCACCTCTGGTGTTCCAGTTGTTCTGTCAAGGGCACGGCTGGGTAGCTAAGTGCGGACTAGATAAGCGCTGAAAGCATCTAAGCGTCAAGCTATTCCCAAGATTAATTTTCCCTGAAGGATCGTCGAAGACTACGACGTCGATAGGCTACAGGTATAAGTGCAGTAATGTATTCAGCTGAGTAGTACTAATCATCCGTTTGGCTTGTTCCAGCAACTTGCTTGTTTTTGTAATAATTAAAGATTTCTTTTATACAGTTGTCAGAGATTCAATCTCTGTTTCAGTCCTCATAGAGAGGCAAATACCGTCAGAAGTTTGCGCTGAGCCCCGTTGAAAAACGTCTCAGCTCAAGATTCTGGTGGCCTTAGCACGGCGGAACCACCCGGTCCCATTCCGAACCCGGAAGTGAAACGCTGTAGCGCCGATGGTAGTATAGCGAAAGGCTATGCGAGAGTAGGTCGCTGCCAGGTTATTAAATTACCACCCCAAGCAATTGGGGTGGTTTTTTTATGCCCGCGCGGAAAGTCCAGGCTCCACCGCCAAGGCACGGATGGGAAATTGCGTGCCGTTTCATCCACTCGATCCGCCCGGTCCTCTCCAGCGCGGGACGATTTGGGATTGTTTTGACTGATTCTACACGAATGCGGAAGTCTCATTCTTGACGCTTGAGGGCAAATTTCGTCATCTTGGCGGATATGCAAAATTCATCCCGTCGCCATTTTATCAAATTGAGTACCGGCGCGTCGGTGCTTGGGATTCAAAGCTTTGTCAAAGCTGAAGAGAGTGTTCGTCTCGAGGGGCGGGTCTACAAAACTCTGAAGATCGGAATGGTGAAAGAGGGGGAGACATTTGCCGAGAAGTTTGCGATAGCAAAGGCTGCCGGGTTTGAAGGGATTGAGCTAGGAGCTCCGGGATTTGACGTTGCCGAAGTGAGGGCGGCGATTGCCGACACCGGGTTTCCGGTTGATGGGACCGTTTGTGCTGAGCACTGGAAAATCAAGCATTCCGATCCGGATGAATCCGTGAGGGCTCAGGCGCTTGAGAATTTACTGGGGGCGCTTCGAGACACTCATGCGGTTGGTGGCCATACTGTTTTGCTGGTAGTCGGGCACGGAAAGGACGGAACGGTCGAAGAGGTGAACAAGCGAACGATCGAGAACATACGAAAAGCGATTCCTCTCGCCGCGAAGCTGGGGGTGGCGATTGCAATTGAGAATGTGTGGAATCACTTCGGCTACGATCATGATGGTGATGCCGACCAAACTGCCGGGGCCTATGCTGATTACGTCGATGCGTTTGAGTCACCCTGGGTGGGGATGCAATTTGATATCGGTAATCACTGGAAGTATGGGGCAATGGGGGATTGGATCCGCCACCTCGGAAAGCGAATCATCAAACTCGATGTGAAAGGTTTCTCCCGGGCGGAAAATAAATTCACGGCGATCGGGGAGGGGGATATCGATTTTGGGGATGTCAGGAAAGCCCTCGACGAAATTTCATACCATGGATGGTGCGCTGCTGAGGTTGCGGGGGGCGATTTAGCTTATCTGAAAGGGGTTTCCGAAGGAATGGACAAGGCTTTCGGTCTCTAAGGGCGCGGTAGAGTAAAAGGGGGGTAAAAGTGGCCTTAAAAAAAGCCGCTCCGGATTTACCGGAAGCGGCTCGTAAAGATTGGCGGGAAAGGTAGGCTTCCGCGCCGGCGGGTCGTTCGCCTGCTATTCCTGATCTTCTTCGACTTCCTCTTCTTCGGCATCTTCTTTTGCCGCGTTTTTCTTGTCGCTGAGTACTTTCCAGACAACTGCTCCGATAAGCACGAGGATGCTGATGAGGGGGATGATCAATCCGGTTGGGAAACCGCCGCCCTCTTCAACCGGAGCGGTGACGACCGGCTCACGCTTTTCTTTGCTTTCTGACTTTGATGAAGCCTTTTTCTTTGGCTCCTTTGCTTTCTCTTCATCGGAATCCTTTTTCTTATTTGCTCCGGATAGTGCCGCGAAGTCGGAAGCAACATTTTTACTCGTAGTGCTTTCTCCTTTTTCTCCTTCTCCTGATTTTGGAACATTTAAGTCAGGTGACTCTTTTGTTTCCTCCATTCTTTTAGTGATTGCCTCGGATTTGGCAGCCTCTTCTTTCGCTTTTGCCGCAGCGGCGATTTCTGATTTTTTCGTTTTAATCTTGTCGCTCAGGACAGCGATGTATGAACCGGCCTTTTTCGATTTGGAGGAAGATTTTTTCACGTTCTGCCCCGTGACTGCGAGTGCCTCTTTCATGAGAAATTCAGCCCGCTCGACATTTCCATCTTCAACCAGTTGATCAACCTTGACCAATTTCTCGGCCTGAGAGGCGAGAGCCTTAGGGTCGTACTCCTGCAGGCGTTTTAGCTCTTTGCCCGCAAATTCCAGGTAGGAGGTGATAGAGGCTTTAGAGTTCGGGTTCAGTCTCACCCATTGGAGTCCTGCTTTTTTGTCGATCTCAAGCCCTGCTTTGTAGGCTTGTTCCTCTCTCGCACGTGCCTGTTCAACCTGTTCTCTCGCAATTTCGTCCAGATTGGCTTTGTTTTGCTCATACTGCGATTGCCGGTAGTCTGCATCGCGTTGCATTGATTGAAGTTGTCTACCAAGCGCCGGAACAACCTTCAGGCTGAGTTCAACGGCGGTGGCAAATGCGGGGGTGCCATAGTAGCCCTGCTCCAGCGCCTCGAATTCTCTCATCGCCGCGATGAATCCGTTGTAGTTGCCTGAATTGGCAAGCGTTTTCATTTTGTAGAGTCGAACCCGTGACTCCACCTGTGAGGCGAATTTCTTTTGATCAATCGGTGAGATCCATTCGTCCTCTATTTTGATAAATCCCCGTTCCACTTTGTCGAGCTCCTCAAGAAGAGTCTTCTCCATTGCCTTTACGGTTTCGGCATGCTTGCTGTCAGGGAAAGATCTCAGAAATGCTTTTGGACCGGTGTCGATCGCGGTTTGATAGGCCCCTGCTGACATCAGTGACTGGGTCGGAAGCAGCTTCTCAAGTTTTGCGAATTCGACGTCATCCGGAGCGTCTTTTTTGATCTCAGCGACGTCTCCGCGACCGAGAATTTTTGTCTCTTTAATTGACGCTGAGACTGCTACTTCAATTTTAACTATGTCGTCTCCTTCGTAAGTGATGCGCCCTTCATGAACAGTGCCGTCCTTCATTTTTATCTCGTCGGCGGGCACGCTGGTGGCTGTGATTCCGCTGAAAAGCAGGATTACGGAAAGAGAGAGGAAGGTGTTCTTTGACATGATTGGAGTATTGTTTCCCAAAAAAATTAGTGTTGTCCCCGGACCGGGGCCGGAAAGTTACAGGATTCAGACCCTCAAGACAACGTTTTTGCTCAATTTTCCATCCTAACGGATCGAAAATTAGTCGTTTGTCCTTGTATTTTGGAGTATGTTTAAGAAATTTTAAAATTATTGTTTTGGCAACGTTAACATTAATCAGTCAAAAGGGTGGCGTCGGAAAGTCTACCATTGCGGTGAACCTCAGTTACTCGCTGGCCCGGAGGGGGTGGCGCGTCCTTCTCATCGATGCTGATTTGCAGGGAGGAGTTGGCTTTTCATTAACTGAGAAGTCAAAGGATGCGGAAGGTTTTTATGATTTACTGTTTAATGACGGCAACCTCTCTATCGAGAACACGATTATCGAAACGAAGCTGCCCGGTTTGTCGCTTATAACCAAGGGAACCCGTGGAGTGGCGGATCGGTTTGTCTCCGGGGATTTGGATCATGCCTCGCTGGGGGATAGAGTCAGTGGTTTGGAGAAGCAATTGGCGGAACTGGATTTCGATCTGATTCTTTTCGACGGCCCTTGTGGTATCAATCCTGTCTCGATGGCTTTGTCAGTGGTTTCCGACTCGCTACTGGTGCCGCAACAGCCCAGCCCATTATGCTTGCGCAGCCTTCCTCAAATTTTAAGAATGGTTGCCGGAGCGCGGTCGGCAGAGAGAGCTGATTCCGAACGAGTTCCCAACCTTGCAGGTTTTGTTCTGTCGATGGCCGATCCGGACGATCCGTCCAATCTCGATGATCAAAGAGAGTTTCGGGATCTTCTTCCGGTTGAAATGGTATTGGAAACAGTCATCCCCATTCAGCGTGACTTTCTCGAGGCCAGCCGGATCGGAGTTCCCGTGGCAATGTTGCGGGACAGGCCAAGTGCTTCGAGTCTGATTTTTGATCAGCTCGCTGCGGAATTAGAGCCTCGTTTGAGCCTGCTCGAGGAGGATGATACATTTTCAGAAACCCAGGGAAATTATGCCAGACTCGTGGATTGATAAGGAGGAGTTCGACGAGCTGCTGGGGGCTTTTTCTCCAAAAAAGCGGAAGAATCGCCACCACGGCGCGGATCGCTCCCTGAAGCGTACTCGTGCGGCACTGGACCGGGCCAAGGAGCCTGAGGGTGATGTGCAAGAGGGTGAAACTTCGGTCGAGTCCGAATCTGAAGATTCTCTGACCGAAGAGTCGTTGGATTCGAATGCCATCGCGCAATCGGATACTCCCATTGAATTGGATGATGACTCTGATTCGCAACTTTCAGGAGTGAGCTTTCCTGAATTGGTCATAGAAGCGCAGGCTCACTCTGACGAGAGTGAGATCGAAACCGAAGTCGAAGATGAGATTTTTGATCTCAGCGCATTGTTTGATGATCCCTCCGGCGTGAAAATGCGCCCGGAGTCCGAAGTCGAGTTTGAGATTGAGTCAGAGATTGAGTCAGAGATTGAGTCCGAGGTTGAGTCCGAGGTTGAGTCCGAGGTTGAGTCAGAGGTTGAGTCAGAGGTTGAGTCCGGGATTGAGTCAGAGGTTGAGTCCGGGATTGAGTCAGAGGTTGAGTCAGAGGTTGAGTCAGAGATTGAGTCAGAGATTGAGTCAGAGATTGAGTCAGAGATTGAGTCAGAGATTGAGTCAGAGATTGAGTCAGAGATTGAGTCAGA
>JAYWLB010000094.1:0-358 GCA_035967665.1 Verrucomicrobiales bacterium BCK34 | reverse complement strand
CATGGCGGACTGGGTGCCCCAGGGGCAGGAGGGGGCCTACCTGCAGGCCCTGGAGGAGGTCCTGCCCGCCTACGCCGGGGAGGTGGAGCGGAAGAACCGCCAGGGAGAGGTCTACCGGGTGAAGGTGCCCGTGGACTACGCCCACTTGGAGACCAAGCACCCCGAGCTCCACGAGCGCCTCCGGGCCCTGGCCCGGGAGGTGGCGGGGCGGGACGCCTACCCCGAGGAGACCCTGGAGGACACCCCCGAGGCCCGTAAGGCCCTCTACGCCACCCTCCTGGAAGACCCCCGCCTCCAGGTGGCCCACAAGCCCCTGGGGGACCTGACCCGGGAGGACCAGGCCGCCCTCAGGTCCTAC
>JAYWLB010000093.1:0-43857 GCA_035967665.1 Verrucomicrobiales bacterium BCK34 | reverse complement strand
GATGGGAACCGCCCGGTGCGGACCCGCATGCCGGGTGGTGTGGGGGGAGCGGGTTCAATCCCCGTTCCTACCCGATTCGATTATGTGTTTGATCCACGGTGAGTCCAAATCGAAAACCGTCCTCCCGTCTTTCATGCGTTCGTTGGGATCAGCTCCATTGCGCAAAAGGCACTTAATGGTGTGGAGGGAGCAAAATCCTGTGTCCAACATGATAAAGAGGCACCCAAAAGGGTTCGCGCCTCGATCCGCGAAAAACTCGACCACGTTATGCTTACCTCGGAAAGTCGCATACTGAATAAGCGTATATCCAAATTTTGCTTCCTCGTTGAGATCAATCGCACCACTATCCAACAGCTCGCCAATGCGGTCCACGCCACAATCGGCAATAAGCTCCGCGATGGAATCTGTTTGCTCGATCTGAACTAATTGTGTCTGGAGGAAATGGTCGAAGTCGTGAACCTCACCCTCTAGATGAAGCTTGCCACTTCCCAGATCGAGGAGGATGTGATCTTGGTTGAGATCCTCTCCAATCGGCAAAATCGACTCCTTATAACGATCCCGCGACTCGCCCCAATGCGTCTCGAGATCGTTTGGGCCATCGTAAATGCCGAAGAACAAGAGAGATGCGAAATCCTCAGACTTGGGATGCGCGTGGCCACCGTTCTCCTTCAGAAGGAAGTTCCGATAGGATGCCGGTAACGATCTACCGATCGCAGATTCAAGCGCACAAACGTCTTGCTCCGAGATTGGTCCGAAGTGGCTGGCTAGGTAGCGCTTCTCTGCTGCCATCTTTTAAATCGAACAGTATTATTAGTATCACCTCACGCAATGATATCACCCGAGGCCTTCGGGATCGAGAATGCCCTGCAACCCTTGATTTAGCAAGGCTTTAGTTGAGGTCCATGCGTATATCAGGCTGAACTGAGAAAGTCCCGATGAACCGAGTTGATGCGCCTGATATCACGGCGATGTGAGCCCGTCTATTTCGATTGCCCGAAGCGGATAGAGCGGCCCTTTCGGACAAGTCCAATACCCCACGCTCCGCTCGACATCTCACTGGGGAAATAGAGTCGTAGATCGTGCTCGAGTGGACGCTGCAACCCATACAGGGTCAAGCCGAATGAACTTTCGCCTGCGCCGTATGCGAAGCGTATTGTTATTTAGGAATTACCGCCAACCGAGGAGGCGTTTGAACTGATCAGAGACACCCATGACGTTTTCCCATCGTCTCACGCAGAGATCGACAAGAAAGAGGGCGAGAAACAGTTTCATGAGGAGCGGCCACAGCTCGTAGTATCTCGCCACGTTCGTGCCCGTGAGCTCGAGTTTTGCATAGGGTGAATCGAGAAAGGTCCCTCCGGTCATTTCACAGACTTTGCGCAGTAACTCTTCATCGACCCGACCGGTCGCGACCTCGCTCGACGGATTGTGGACATAGCCGGCGGAAACGAGCTGAGATCCCGATCGCGCTCGAACGAGATACACGCCCGGGTCGACGGGCCTGAAATAGGCCTCATACCAACCGGGACCTTCCTGATCGAGCGGCAGCGTTGCGAACTCCTTCATTCCCGATCCGAGGGCATTTGCGGGGACGTGGAAAATATCCGCCTCGACGGTGGCACCATCTTTCCGGGTTCCCGCATCCTCAGCGAGATCGACTTCGATGTGAACATCCTCACCGTCCTGTTCCAGTCGCAGGTCCATGTTCAGGCCCTGCGGAGGTCGTGCCGTTTCACGCAAAATCTGAGACCAGAGCTGGCTGTAGCCCTCCCAGTCGGAAACCCAGAGTGCGGCCCAGCGGGACTTACAATCCGAAGTGAACGCAGTCACCTTCCCCAATCCGAAGCGCCAATGTGCGAGCAACGGATCTCCCGTGTCGGTCACGAGCGGGATCTGCGAAGTCGCCTTGCGATTCGTTTTCACATAACCGAGGAGAGGCGGAGCGACCCCGTCCTCCCAATCGCGAATCATGGGGTGCTTCTCAACAATCATCGGTTCGAAGGCATCCTCGCGAATCATGCGACCGGTGTGAGTCATCGTATCCTGAGTGAAAATCCGAACAATCGATCCCGGGTCCATCGTCACGTAGCTCTGCCCCCCACCCGCAGCGGCAATAGCCTGAAGCAAGCCCACCTGGGCACCGGATCCCACCGCGACCGTCGAGATCGTGATTCCCTCGGCCTGACACTGCGACGCAAGCGCCTGATACCCCTGCCCCGAAGTCTGACCGTCGGTGAGAACGATCATGTGTTTGATCCTCGCTTTGACCTGATTGAGTTCCTCACGGGCCATCACCATTCCCGGGTAAATATTTGTGCCACCGCCGGAACCCAGTAATGAGATCTGACTCGCGATCGTGCTCGTCGAAGTCACCTTTGTCATCGGAACAATCTCGTGAACCTGGGAATCGAAAGCGTAAATACCGATCGAATCTTTCGGGGAAAGGAGTTCGGCACTGGCGATCGCAGCCGACTTACAAATCTCGATCTTCTGCCCCGCCATGGAACCGGACCGGTCGATCACGAGCGCGAGGGCCGATGACTGGAACTCCTCCTGATCGGGTGCTTTCAGCTTCACTGGAAGGATCTCCTCGATCGGAGTCCGGTAGTAGCCCCCCACTCCGAAAGAATTCATCCCGCCGATCATGACAAAGCCACCACCGAGCTTTTCGACATAGTCACGAATCGCGACCATGCGTCCCTCCCCGATTCGATGTGCCGGAATATCTGACAGAACGATCCCGTCATAACCGGCCAGCTCCTGAAGACTGTTCGGCAAACCGTCCGGTGATCGCACATCGAGACGAATCCCTTCACGGCTCATCGCGTCGACGAGGTAGCGCGACTCGCCTTCTTCGCCTTCGACGTAAAGCAGAAGCGGCTTTCCGCGAACATCGACGATACTGAGCGCCTCGTTGTTCTCGGGGATGGCGTCTTCCTCCTCGAATCCTTCAATGACAACGCGGTAGTTGTAGATATTTCGCTTCTCAGGAACCCGTTTGAATCGCAGAGTTGTCAATTCCCCGGCGACCAGTTCGACATCGTTGGACTCGACCTCGATCCCGTTCTCAAAAAGTCTCACCCGGCCCGGCCCTGACAAAGAACTCTCGATCGTCGCCTCCAGTTCAAGGCTCGCCCCCTCATTCAAACGCGACTGGGAACTGACGAGACGCGTCACCCGAACATCCGGTTGGACTTCGCCGGTAACACCAACCGCGTGAATCTTGATACCCGCAACAACGGCTTCCCGCGCCATAGCCAGGAGCGAACCGGACGTTTCGACACCGTCACCGACGAGAACGAGATGACGCGAAGAACCTCCCGGAAAAATCCCCTTCGCGAGCCGGGCTGCCTGTTCGAAATTGGAACCGGAGCCGATCTCCTCCATCAGTTCAACACCGGCTTCAGCCTTACCGGAAAAGGAATCGCTCGAGGGATTCCCCAGTAAACGGGCCTCGCGCCCTGCGGCGACATAGCCCACTTCGGAATCACCGGAGAGCGACTCGCGAACGAGTCGGGCTGTCTCGTAAACCATCTTGAGCCCACCGGTGCCCTGGCTGCGACTGTGGTCGAGCACAAAAATGGCCGACTGATCTTTGCTGGGCAGCAATTTGGCGGGAGAAGCAAAAGCGACGAGGGCGAGGATCACTAACAAACAGCGAACAATGAGAAGAAAACGCTTCCGCTTCCCGTGCATGGGATGCGTTGACCTGGCATCGAACCAAATCAGGAAAGCGAGCGCGGGAACGATCAGAAAAAGAATCTGTGGGTAAAGCCAATCCATTAAAACAATCTTCTAGTAGACGGCGTGACGGTGAAAGAGCCAACTCTCGACGACGAGGAAGAGAATGATGAAGGAAAGAAACCACCACTTGAGATTCCCCGTGAACCGTGATGCCACCGCAAAGTATTCCGAGTCATTAGGGTCGATCTCAGGGCGGGCAGCGATATTGCTTTCCCGCGCCGAAAGGAGATGAGCGGCCCCTTTCATTCCGCTGTCAGTTTCCCAAATCCCGATCTGACTCATCTCCACGACATCAGATTCCAACTCAAGTCGTCGACTGCCGCCCTGCCCCTCTTCCGCCGAGGTCCAGCGGATCTCACTTCCCTCGACCTCGGCGAGTTCGCCTGTGGAAAGAAAATGCGCCCCGAGCTCACGCCCTTCATTCTGACGATCCACCGCCCAGAAAAGAGCATTCCCCATGAGAAGAGGAAACGACGCCGTCAACGGAAGACGCTCGGAGAGCCCCGGGGAAAATCCCATGACGACTAGGCGCTGCCCCTCTACTTCACCGGCCGCGAGAATGGGATCTTTCCCTGCAAACCAGAGCGGTTCCAGTGACCCGTTCGCCTGAAGCAGCGCAGTCTGAGTCAAGGCAAGCCGGCTGCTGCTGATTCGAAAGAGAACCGGGTGTTCCTCATTCCCCACCCGCACCTGATCATAGGGGATCGCCGCGTCGAGTCTTCGCGCAAACACAGGTCCGAGAGCCCCGGGCGGATTGATCACGATAACGGGAATCTCTGTCGGCCACTGCTCCGGAAGCCAGCCATCAAAAATCACCGCATCAACCTCTTCACTCAGCGGCCACGAATCCGGGCCGCCTTTCAGCAATTCAAAACTCCCCGACTCCTGAATCGATGACAAAGCAAAACGCGTGTAGGGATCTTCCGCATCATCGGGACGTATCCACGCAGCAAGAACCGGCTTCGGATCCGGGAGCGGAACGGCTACGACGTTATCGAGGGCGAACTCGTCGCCATCCGATTTCAGTTCCAGTTTTAAAATCTGATCCCGTGAGCCATTGATACGGAAAGTGACTCCCTTTTTCCCACCCGGCTCGAGGTCGATCTCCCGGAACTGACTGGGAATCCCCCCGACACTGACATTGAGCCGCACTTCATCCGCCTCCGGCGCAGCCTCATTGAGCGCGACCTGGACGTAGGCGTCGTATCGTGCGTATTCGAGCGGAACCGGACGGATCTCAAACGCTGTGATTCCCGCATTACTGACCGAATCGAGGGCGAGGTTCAATTCGCGAACCGATACGTTGGAATCTTCGAACGCGGCCGCGTCCAAAACCTTGTCGCTGACATGCCAGATCGCGGTGGGCGGCTCGAGACCGGCGAGCAGCTTCGCAGTCTCCTGCGCGAGATCGGCACGGTCGGGAATGGGCCGAATCGCGACACCATCGAGGCGGGAAATCAGCTCACGTCGTTTCGTTGTCCCGGGCTGCACCACCTCGGGGCGAATATCGTAGGCGACAAGAGAAACCGAAATCTCCTCCGGGACCAGCTTGAGCCGCTCCTTGAGAATGCGCTTTCCGGCATCCAGTCTCGTCTCACCGTCCTCATCCGCCACCGCCATGGAAGCGGATCGGTCTAACAACACGACAATAGATCGATACTCATCAGCGTCATTGGAAGAGGCGACGATGCGGGAAAGCACAAAGACGGCAAAAAGGAAAACGAGAATCGTGAGAACGAAAGAGAGCAGCTTCTTGAGACGACGCAACCAGGCCGACTCCTGATGTTCACGCGCAAGGGTCTTGAAGAAAACCAGCGTCGAGACACTGACCTTTTTCGAGCGGCGCCTGAAAAGATACAGCATCACCGGGATGATCCCGAGAAGCAGAAGCCATAGCGATGCTGGTTGCAAAAACTGCATAGAAAATATTATCAGGCACCGTTTCCGGCGAGCGCCGATCCGCGCGAAAGCAATTCGAGAAAGAGTTCATCGAACGGGTAATCCGTCCTCCATCGTTGGTAATCAATCTGACGTTCCTGACAAGAAGTTTCGATATCGGTAAGGAATTCCTGATAACGCTCTTCGTAGCGGGCGCGGTCACGCGGCGTAAACCAGAGACGTCGCTCCTCCCTGGTTTCGACATCGAACAGTTCGATCTCACCGTCGAGATCCGGCTTCTCCTCCCAGGGGTGATAGACCTGAATAAAGTGCACCTCTCCCGGCCACTTGCTCGCATGACGAATCGCCTCACGCGCTTCGTTGATGTCCTTACCGTAAAGATCAGAGATCACGAAGATGACCCCGTAGCGACGTCGACTCGGCTGAAAGTGCTCGAAGCATTTTTCGAGATTGGTAAGGCCTTCGAATTTCAACTCGCTCGCAAAATCGAGGACCCGCTGGAAACTGCCCTGCCCTTTCAACGGCGGAGTGGTATCGCCGACATCATCGCCGATCTCGTAGAGGTTGACGCGGTGATGTCCCACCAATCCCATGTAGGCAAGCGCGACCGCCAGTTTCAAGGCCGTGCTTCGCTTCTCCGCAAACGGCTCCTTCATCGAGGCGCTCGTATCGATGACGACATGGACGTGAAACTCCTGAATTTCCTCGTAGAGACGGATGAAGAGCTTGTCTAATCGCGCGTAGAGACGCCAGTCGATCGAGCGGTAGTCGTCGCGTGGCGTGTATTGCCGAAAGTCTTTGAACTCCCTCGTGTAGCCGGTCGCCGGGGTTGATTGAATCCCTTTCCGACGCAGCTGTTTCCGTTTCCGGAGCCGGAGAAACAGCGCTCTGAGCCGATCCAGAAAATCGGCGTCAAAAAGTTCTTCGTTATCGGAGTTGGAGTCGCTGGATGGCATAAGAGGCGGAGATCCCGGGATCAATTACCGGGAGTGGTGACGGGTGCGGGTTCGGCTGCGGGCGGGGCCGGAACGCGAAGGCAGATCAGCGATCGCTGCGAGAACACCGTGTAGTAATTGCCATTCGAAACGAGATCCTCAACGGAAGTCAGAATCGCGAGATCATTCCGCTTCCGCTGGGTGATGCGACCGCGCCAACTCTCTTCGGAAACGAGAGGCGTATTTTCCGCTTTAACATGCTTGAGGTAGGCCTGCAGCGAATCCTCCCACAAGGTCTGTCCGATCACCTGAGCGGTAAGTCCGTTCACCACTTTGATTCCAATTCCGCCACGCACCACGATCTGATTGCCAACGACGACAGCGCGGAGCGGCATTGCTTTTCCGAGGTCTTCGAATGCGAGTCGGGTCGATTTCTTTCTCAGAAAATCCGCATGAATCAGTTCATTCTTTCTCAAAAACCACGCGTGGTTTCCGATCACTCCGAGAAAGGCTCCCGCGGAGGGAAGCTCCTGAGAGATGAGAGGCAGTGATGTCGACACTCTCCTGACGGACCCATCCTGTGTGAGCCAGAGATCACCGCCACTGAGAGCGGCGAAGGATCCCTTCCCGTTTTGCAAACGAACCCCGGACCAGTAAACGGAGGGACTCACCATCGAGGTTCCTTTTTCAAGCAGGTCCAGTGGAACCAGCTCCTCCTCTTCAAACATCGGAAACGGCAACATCGCGGCCGCCTCCGCCACCACTTCATCGCTGATCGAGGCAACCTTAACCGGCACCCCGGCTTCGGGAATCGACTCGTCCTTGAATTTCTCCTCCCGGACCGTGATCGGGAACCGGGCCTCCGAATCCCCCTGAAAACTCCAGATCAACTCCCCGGTTTCCACATCAATAATCTCAGACCCGTATCCATAGAGGAAAGCCATCCCCCCATCGAGGGCGATCCCCGAATTCAGGGAAACGGGTTCGTAGTCGGGCTTGTCAGGCACCTCGCCGAGCTTCCGATACCAGTGCAGTTTGCCGGTATTCCTATCATACCCCGCCGCTTCGCGGGTTTCCGGCCTGAATACCACAGTAAGCAAATCGTTCGACTCAAACACCGTCCCCGGCAGACTCCCCTTTCTTGGAACTCCGGTATGCTTCGGCGCCGCGAAGGGCATTATCGCAGACCATTTCAAATCACCACTGAGCGACTCGAAACATTGCAGAGAGTCCCCGCGCATCATGAGAAAGCTGTCAGCACTCGCGTGGAAGGATGGCACATCCCTCACCTGAAGCGCTCCGGAAGTGCCCTCACCCGCCGCTATGACCGGATTTTCACCGGAGACCGCCCAGAGCGAATCGTCCGCCACTTCGACCGGCTTGCCTGAGGAAAACGATTTCTCCCAGAGCAACTTTCCGCTGATTCGGTCAACGGCGTGAACCGTCGAGATGTCGTCGACGATGAGAACCACATCACCCGACTGGGCAAAGCGAACGATGCGTTGTCTTTCCTCCAACTCGAAAGCCCATCCGAGCTCCGGCTGTTGCAGCAGAAACGAAGCATCGCCGCCCGAGCTGGCGAGGTCGACCACCTTACTTTGTTCAAGAAGATCAAAGGCCGCTTTTCCATCCAGGGTGAGACCATCCGGGAAGCGGACTGACTTCAAACCGGTTTGCTTCAACTCTCCTTCGAATTGAAGACGGGCACCGGCGGCATCAGCTGTCCTTCCCAGCTCCCCGAGAATGAATGCCCGACTCCAGAACGACCACAACTTCGCACCGGCCTCCATATCCTCACGGTCAATCAAAGAGAGATAAGGCAGCATCTCTTCCATCTTCTTCGCATCGCCATCATGCAAAAGCTCCCCCATGGACCGGTAGTAGGAAGCGAGAAGATGATCCCGCAAAATGACATCGGTGGAAGCGCGAAGCTTCATCCCCGCATCGCCTCCCCTCAGTGAGCGAATCACGGATCGGAAAATCTTTTCTCTCCCGTTCGCGGCGAGCAGGCCGAGTCTCTTCTCCCAGCTGAACACATCAGAGGGCTGAAGGCGGTTGATCGTTTCGAGGGCGCGTTCGGCCTCTTCGTGAAACCCATACTCGATCAGCACCGGAACCGTCTCGCGGAGCAAATCCGCCGACTCCACTTCGGTGTAATCGACCTCGGCGAGAATCTTCTCGGAGAAGTCGAGTCGCAGGCTGCGGTGATAGGCCATGCCGGTCCGCAGCTGATACTCGAGCTCGTTCGCAGGATCCTCGGATTTCAACTCAGTGAGCAGGTGAATCACTTCATCCACCGCGGTGACCTCCTCTTCGAGAACGCTGACGAGAAACCGTTTGAGCCGCAATCGCAGATCAGCGGCGAGAGTCGACTGAGCGAGCTGCTCCCGAATGCCGGCGGCGACGCGCTCGGTAAAAAGCCGCTGCTTCCCGAACTCACTCAACAACATGAACCTCTCTACTTTCTCCGGTGACCAGGCACCGTTTGAAAAACTGTAGCGTGCCTGTTCCTGATCGAAAAAACTCTCAACCACTTCAAACTTCGCGCTCGCACGCATCGCCGTTTCCAGCCATTTCGAATAGCGGGCCGAGCTGTCGGCAAGCTCCCTGACACGGTCGATCTGAATCTGCGCCGCGCCGCGATCCCCGATCTCACTTTCGGCCTGAATGAGGAGCAGCCCCAACTCGAACTGCGAGGCATCGATCGCGATCTTCTCCCCGAGGATCTGCTTTGCCCCGATGGGGAATCCCTGAGCGAGGAGAAACTCGACAAAATCGATCAAATTCTCCATCTCGGCAGCCGCCGCGTCGACCCTTCCCACGAGCGAATTGACCTCATTCGGCTTCTTCAGCTTCACATAGACTTCCGCCAACTCCCGCGCGACATCGAGCCGGGCCGGGTGATTCCGGAGGTAACGTTCCAGATAAGTGCCGGCCGCGTCGATACGGTCAATCCGGCGGAGATAGCGCTGCAGTTCGAGAATCTTTTCCGAAATTTCATCCGGCTCCAACCCGGCGACGACTGATTTGAAATCCTGCTGCGCATCGGCGTCCTCTCCAATGGCGTAGTGAATTTTGACGAGGCGAAAACGGAGGTCGGCACGATCGGGCTGCTGCTCCAAACGTGTCTCCAGATACTTTTTGTAAAGAGAGGTGTCGTTCACCTCCTCAAGCAGTTCGAGCGCGCGAATCTCAATCGCACTCGACTCTGACAAAACAGCAGAACGGTCCACGAGCAACTTCGCCGCCTCGGCCTGCTTTTCGCTCGCGACAAGCAGCTCAGCGTAATCGAAAATCAGCGCCTCACTCTCCGGATTCTCCTGGTAACGCGCTGCCGCCGTCGCCAGCATGGCCTCGCGTTCCTCCGGCGAAGCAAGAACATTAACCCGCTGGCTCATGATCTCACGGCGCCGCCAGTGATCCGGTGCCAGCTTCGCCAAAACAGCATCGAGTCGCTTTCCGGCGGCGGCACTGTTCCCCAGTTTGTATTCAGCATTCGCTAGCAGTATCTCGATATCGAGCGCGGCGTCAGGGGCCGGTTTCAGCTCGATCGCCTTGGTCAAGGCAACGATGCTCAGCTCGTGGTATTCATATCGCTGCATCAAGCGGGCGAGCCCAAGGAGCGCATCAACGCTCTTCCCGTCAGCGAGGAGGAGTTTCTCCAGCTGAACCCGGGCGAGTTGACGTGTCGTGTCGCTTTCCGCGATCTGAAGCAATTCCTCAATCCAGTCACGCCGCTTCGCCGGATTCACTTCCAGATCGATAGCACGGGAAAGCGTCTCGGCGGCCCGCTCATCACCACGCTCACTGAGGAAAAGGTAGAGTAAATACTGCAAGGGAGCGTATTCCGGGTGCAGGGGCACCGCAGAGGCAATCAGCTCGTCCGCGCCGGGACGGTCCACTTTTCTGAGAATCCGGATCAGGGCCGTCTTTGCCCCGCCGTCATCGGGATACTGCTCGACATGGGAACGATAGAGGCCGATCAGCTCGTCGACCCGCTTCGCATCCCGATACAATTTCACCAGTGAGTCGATCGGCTGCTGAAGTAGCGGATCGTAGTGAATCGCGGTCCTGTATTTCAACGAAAGCTGAGTGAACTCCTCCTCCGTGAGATCCTGAGCCGAGGCAGAAAAGGCAAAGCAAAAGCAACAGACAAAAACTGCGATCGCACGCGAAGACCAGGCACGAGCTGAAGCTGGAACGAGTTTCGTTCCTCTACGAAGCACCGCCCCCGCGAGGAGAGGAACGAAACCCGTTCCCCCTCGAAGCCGGACCGGCAACAGCTGTAAGTTGATTTTGATAAGCGTCAGCTAAAACAGTTGGTTGGAAAAGTGCCGTGCTTTCCGCACTCTACGCGGACACGTTCGTGGAGATCGATTCGATCACCGCGTTGATGAGAGCATCGATATTTTTCGACTCGGCTTCCCCCTGGAAATTGAGAATGACGCGGTGACGCAGTGAGGAAAGGGCAACTCGCTTGATGTCTTCAATCGAAACCGTGGTTCGGCCATCGAGGGCGCAGATGACACGGGCACCGCGCACGAGCGCCTGCATTCCCCGCGGACTAGCGCCGTAACTGACATATTTCTCAACCTCGCCGGGGTGCTCCCGCATTTCCGGATGCGTTCCCAGAATAATCTGCGCCGCATAGTGCGTGATGTGATCCGCAATCGGAACCCGCGAAACGATCTCCTGAAATTCCTTAATCTCGTCTGAGGTGATGATCTTCTTCAGCTCAGGAGCGTCGAATCCGGAAGTCCGCTTCGAAATCTCCACGAGCGTTTCGCGGTCGGGAAACGGGACCCGCAATTTGAAAAGGAAACGGTCCGCCTGCGCCTCGGGAAGCGGATAAGTACCCTCCATTTCCATGGGGTTCTGCGTTGCCATGACGAAGAAAGGTTTCGGAAGAACGAGCGTTTCGCCGCCGGCAGTGACCGAACCTTCCTGCATCACTTCGAGGAGCGCCGCCTGCGTCTTCGGCGTGGCGCGGTTCACCTCATCGACGAGAATGAGATTCGCAAAGACAGGGCCTTTTTCGAAATGCATGACGCGACGTCCTTCCTCATTCTCGTTTACGATGTGCGTCCCGAGAATGTCCGCCGGCATCAGATCCGGAGTACACTGGATACGTCCCGATTCCAGCCCCATCACTTTCGACAAAGTCTGAACGAGAAACGTTTTCCCAAGACCGGGAACCCCTTCGAGAAGAATGTGCCCTCTCGCAAAAACGGCCACGAGCGTGTCGGTGAGGAGTTCGTCATACCCCACGATTGCCTTCTGGATCTCGTCTTTCAGATCCTTAAATTTCGCCTGGAAGCGCTCCAGATCTTTTTCGAGTTCGTTACTGTCTGTCATCAAATTTAATAGGGTTAAGTCACTGACTTAACAGGGTTGGGTCCGGCACTTGAGAGGGTTAGGTCATTGCCCCGATAGGGTCAAATAGGGTCAGGTCTCCTTGAGAGCAAAGTTATTCAGCAGGTTCAGCCTCTTCAAATTGTTTACGGATTGCGGAAAAATACCGCAAAACATGTTTACGTCGTGAAAGTGGCAGGGTTTGCCCGTCGAGGGCCTGTTCTTCGGCGGCGAGGTAATCGGTGACGATTTCCTGTCTGGTGCGCTCAACCGATTCGTTGCGCACTTTTCCATCAACCGCGCGGAAGGTCGAATCGCCGTTGTCATTGATTTGCGCGACCACTTCCGAGCCTCGGGCAGCCTTCGTGGCTTCGCTTTGATCGTCGATCATTTCGGCGGTGCCGGAACCGGCTTCGTTGCCCCCCTGCCCGGCCTGACTCATTCCCGCCTGAGACGCGGTCACTCCCTGGCCGGGTGTTGGCGCCTTTGCATCCATCCCCGGAACCGGCGCACTGAGCATGCCGCCTTTGCCTTTTCCATCACGGGCGTTTTCGCTCATCTGCATGCCCGAGCCGGACTGTCCCTGAGGAGGCGACTCTCCCGGGATCGGTGCACCAAAGGCCTGCTGGGAATTGGGATTGTCTTCGCCCGTTTCGTCGCCCTGCCCCGGAGCCTGACCGGGAACGGGAACCTGTTTCGCCCCTTCACCGGATTGCTCCCCCGGTTTCGGCTGCCCCTGTGACGGATTACCCGCTTCCGGAGACTGTCCACTTTGAGCCATGTGGGGAGCGGTCATATTCTTGATATCGTTGGAAACCGGATCAGAATCGAGTGACTGCAAACCACCTTTACCGCCCTGCTGCCCGGCTTCACCGGAACTGGATTCATCGGCGATCTGCTCCATTCGATCGAGGTCGGAACCGCTGATTTCACTTCCGGCCTCACGGAGGGAGTTCGCCATCTGTTCGAGCTTTTCCTGCGCTTCCTCGCGACTGTCGATAAGGCGAAAGTACTTGGCGAGCTCTTCAAATTCACGGGCGGCCGTTTTCGTCTGCGCATTGAGCAACTTGATCGAGGCGTTGCCGACCCGCTCTCCGACCGGCTTAGTCCTGTCCCCGTCCGTCGCCGCTGTCATGACGCTTTCCATGACCCGTGTGAGGCGTTCCTGCGTTTCGATCTGAATCTCGTCGCCGTTCAGAATTCCGTGAAGGGCCATCGCTTCATCGGCGGCACCGGCTGCGGACTTGTCCTTGATTGCGAGTCCCAAATCGGCGGTATCGGGATGTCTTCGCATCTCGGTCAGCATTTCGTCGGAGGCCCATCCGTCATCGGTGAGCCCCAGCTTTTCAGCAAGTCGCTCCGCAGCACGGGCGCGGGACTCGAGCGCTTCGAGCATTTCACCGGCAGTGAGGTCATCGGACTCGGCGAGGTCTTCCGCCACCGAATCCACCTCGGCTCGCAGCTTTTCGAGTTCCGCTTTCTCCTCTTCAGTGAGGGCATTCAAATTTTCGAAACGGGCTGCTTCCTTTTTGAGTTCATCAGCCTCGAGCGCAGCGACCTCTTTCATCCCGTCTGACAATTTCACATCAGCGGAATCGATTGGAAGCCGTCCCAGAGGACTGAGGGAAAAGAGCAGAGCCATCACCGGTGCCACCCAAATCCAACGCAGGCTTGGAAAAGGAAGCACCCCCGGTAAGTTCGAAAGTGCCTCAGGAAGCACCCCGCCCGACTTCTTCACGTGCAGGGTTTGCGCCTCGTTCATCTCGCCGCCGCTCAGAAACGCCCACGCCGAGGAAAAGCGGTCTTTCCATCCCCCTTTTCGATCGAGGAGAAGAAGCGAATCCATCACGCCGGGACGACCAACCCGGGAAAGAATCAATCCAATCACCGCCCACAACGCGAGGATGGCGAGGACAAAAGCCCATTCCCCCTCGCGCCATTCCCCGAACCGGCGCAAAGCGACAACGATGAGCAATGCAGCTGCGGCGGCAATCCAGTGCCCCCTTTTCAACCAGCGAAGAAAGCGCAGGGCCCCGACGCGACGGCGAACCACTTCGGAAGCAGCCTCGTAGTCGCTAATCTGTAGGGATTCGTTCAAGGTAGAAGAAATAGAGAAATTTCCGGCGCGGTCTCACGTTTGTCCGGATGAGGTGGCTCAGTCGAGGTTTTTGAGAACCCGGTCGATCCGGCGGGCGACTTCGACGTCGTCCGTTGCCTGACGTTCACGCCGGAGAACTGAGCCGGCAAGGTAGCCAAATGCGCCTAGTTCCAACGTGGCGCGTTCGCGTTCAGCCCATGAGGAATTGCCGAGCAACGCAACAAGCTCTTTGATCCTCGCGGTATTCTCGGCATTTAACGAAGGAAGAGGCATCTCGATCCTTTCGACATCCTGAGCCGGAATACTCATCGAGGCATCCTCTACAGAAACTGAAACAATGCCACTGGTGAAGGTTCCCTCAACGATTCCCCCATCCCATCGCTCAAGACGGAAAGCCGGCTTTTGCGAGGAGAGCACGTTGGCGGCGAGAGCGCTCCGCGGCGTTTGAATGAGGCGCCGGATCTCTCTGGCAGGCGTCGCAATCGGCACCTCGTCGCTCAGGAGCACGATTTCCGAATTCCCGACCGTGCCAATCACTTTCTGAAAACCGGAGAGCTGGACCGCTGACTTTCCCGCTTCAGGTTCAAAGGGAAAGGCATTCTCATTCCGGTTCTCGGTTACAAAGCTTCGCACAACCGAGTGAGGAACCGCGACCGTTCCCAGTCGATCAATCTCCAACTGCAGTTCCTCTTCGCCGGGAAAAATTCGCAACTCGCTGCCGTCTACGAGCTGGACCCGATAGCCGGGAGAGGTCGCATCCGGATAGAGGCGCGTGACCTGATCCAGCGGGACCGGCACGACACCCCAGGGAGTGATCCCCTCCAGGGAAACGCCTTCGAGCTTCTTGAGAAGGAGACGATCGCCTCCGAAAGTCTCCAGCAAAGTCCGCGCGGCCTTCATTTCGACGACCGGTTTCTTCGCGAGGACGAGGCGGTCGAGTTTATCAATCTCGATGACCATCTTCGTGCCGCTCTTTTGCTTGAATACGAAATCCGGAGCGGAAATCGCACCTGAGAGGATCTGCCCGTCGCGAAGATAAAGTCGCTCTTTGCCGCCGCCCTGGAATTTTCCACCGGTAATGGCTGCAATATCCTCCAGCGCCACTTCGGCTTCACCAAACGGTGTCGTGACGACGATTCCCGGGCTTGAGGCCGCGCCGGGCAGTCGGGTCATACCGCCCACAGCAAGCGTATCCGACTCTGCCGGCTCCATCTCGAGCGCTTCGAATCCAGCCATAGGAAAATGCTCATTCAGCCCGAGCCGGTCGCTGCTCACATTGAGGACAAACCGTTCCCACTGGGAATCGAGAACCGCGTCTGACTGAGTGAGGGCATAAGGGCTGAAAAGCCGGTGCAGAGTTCTCCGGTCGAAATTGCCCGGGATCATAACCTGAGCGACCCGATGCAAAATCACCCCGGTTTCGCCCGGAGCGAGGTTCACCTGATAGCGAAATGTGAGGCCGTAGCGATTCTGCGCTGAAACAGTCGGTTTGATCGCGCTTCCGGCATCGGCGAGCGAAAAGAGAAACGCCTTGGTCGACTGCGAAGCGCCCGGCAAAACGAGAATTCCGCCTTCGCCCTCTCCGAGAATGACAGGCTCGCTCGTTCCCCTGTCACTGATAAAATGCTTGTAGTTCCCTGAGAAGTTGGTGGTCAGTCCCGCAGTGAAGGTAATCGGATCGGTCGAGCCGTTGTAGAAAATCTCCGCAAAACGAAGTCCCCCTCCCGTATCATCACCGGAGAGATTCACCCCACCGGCACCCTGCGAAGTAATCAACTTGATCCTCCGCTGCATCTTCAAGCCAGGGATCGATTCGACGGGGCGTCCACGGAGAATGAACTCATTCCCATCGCGGGTCATCATCGGCTGAAAGCTGGTAAAGGTTTCGTCGTTGACCGTGAGGACGAGACCGCTGTTGACCATCGTGCTGCCGATTCGCCCGATTGTCCCGTTGGACTCGATATTCCAGGAGTTGCCCTGCTTATCGGTCCGTATCCCCATCGCCGCAGGAACCACTCCGGGAGCAGCGTCATCGCGAGTCGTTTTTTCCTGACCAAACGCCACGCCCCCACACACCAGCGCAGCGAACACGGCTGCGAGGAGGTTTTGTTTCTTACAACTGGATAGGGTCAAAATCATTTTGCTTTCGCTTCGCCGGGCGCGGCTCTGTAGGATTGCAGGTAGGCCACGGGAACCTCGATAGCTTTGCCGTCGAGCGAGATCCCGAAGAGAGGCGATACAGGGGAACCGGAAATGCGATCTCCGCTTTTCAAAATAACCTCAAATCTCAGCGGGTCGCTCCCCGCCTCCCTTGCCAGTCTCGTGAGCGAAACGATGTTGTCGGTCGCGATTGAAAGGCCGGCTCTTCCGTCATTAAAGGCAATCACATCATCCTCAAAATGTCCCGCGAGAACGGTATTTCCCGAAAGCAGAAACCCGCCCGCCGGTGCCATCGATTTCGGGATCTCGGCAAAATCGATCCACTGGCCGGACCGGTCGGAAACCTCGAGGCTCGTCGCGCCGACTTTCCAAATCGCATCCAGCATCACCATCGGAAACTCGATCGTTTTCCCGTCGAGTCCCTTGAGGGAGCCGCTTTCCATCGGCAAAAAGGCATTAAAAAACGATCCTGCATCCGTTCGAATGACGAATCCCGGATTCGGGCTGGAGACATACCCCAACTCCACGAGTTCGTTGAGACTGATCTGCCCCTCTCCCCACGAAGCGGTGTAGTCGAGAGCCTCACTGCTGCTGCCGTCCACCGCCAATATCACGCCGCTGCTGAACTTCACGAAATGAGTCGCTTTTGCCGGAGGCGCCCCGTCAGACACTTCGGTCCCGAGGAGGAGAAGATGAATCTCATCAATACTCAGCGATTTGGTCGATTCGCCGACTTTCCAATCGAATCCGGCCCCGGCGAGATCACCGGTAAGGACTTCCCCGTTTCGCAAATAAAGAAAAGGCTTCATTCCGCTTCCTGAGCTTCCGCGGATCGCTGCGATCTGCGCTAAAGGCACAACCCGCTCTCCGAATTCATTGCCGGAAATGGTGAGGCTCCCGGTCCGCGACAGCTCGCCGGAAATCTGATTGGTTTGCCCAAGCCAGTGCGCATCAGTGCGACGACGATGCCATCCGATCTGATCCATAAGCTCGTTCAGGGCGAGGAGCTCACGCAACCGCGAAGGAGCCGCAGTCTCATCCGGAAAGGCCGACCGGGGAAAATTCACTACAGAGACGGCCTGCCGACTCGATACTCCGGGGTTGATGAGCTGATTGCGCTGCGAGAACTGAGGGAGCACTTCGGCCGCCGAGGCCGGAGACTGAAGATTCCGCTGCATCATCCAGTGATAGAGTGACGCCGTCTCGCCGGCGTTGATCGAGAGATTGTATTGGAAAGTGAGTTCACGTGAATTCGTCGAAGCCTGCAGGACGGGCTCAACACCATCTGCGTCCGTCCCGGTCAGAAAGAGAGTATCGTGACGACCTTCCGCAGGACTGAAATGAACGGTGAGGCCGTTGTCATTCTCGTCCAGTCGCAGGACGGGATCACTCGAAAGGAGATCCCCTCCGGTATCATGAAGACTCTGCCATCCGAACGGGTAAGTCGTGCGCAGGACCACGACAACATCGACGGGGTTTGCCCCTGTGTTTTTGATCGAATCAAAAAAGCGAACTCCGGACCGTTTCGTGTCGATCCAGACATCCCTGGATATGACAAGCTCCTTGCGATTCTCAGTGAAAACCGCATCGATCTTCGAGACGCCCTCCCCCGGAGCACGGACCAGAGCCTCGCCCGGCGCGAAGACCACGTTATCAACGAGGAGGTTCATCCCCGACTGGAGATACTGCGTCTCACCGGAAGTGAGCGCTCCGTTTCCGGTGAGTTGCCAGAAAAATCCGTCCTGATCCTGAACCTGAAAGAGGCTGTCCGGAATATCGACGATCTTCTTCGGGGCGGCATCCTGACCCTTCGCGATTGGCACTGCCGCGAGCGATAGGACGCAGGCAACGGCACCTGCTTGAATCGAAGCGTAAATCGACCGGAAAGGCGTCGAACAAACCGCCCCGAACGGGTTAATTTTCTCGGCCAAATGCAGGCTTTTTGAGGGGCGGTGGTTCACGATCATAAATGGTAACGAATATCAAAGCGTTGGAAACCCAAATTTTCCTCAGTTTAATTGCTCATTATGGCTAAAACGGGGCATTTGGGACGTTTTTACCTTGTTTTGCCGAAAATCAAAGACGCCCCCGCCCTTCCCTGACCGCGTGCCACGAAGAGACTTGCCAGAGCGATCCACAACCGGGTAACTTCAGGTTATGTTGAATCGCAGAAAATTGCTCACAGGTGGAAGCCTCACGCTTGCCGGACTTTCACTGACAAACCCATCGCTAAAAGCCCAGCTCCTGAGGTCTCAGGTCGATCCCGAATTTGTCATCAAAAACGGACGAATCAGACAGTCGATCATGGGATGGTGTTTCAACAAACACTACAATGCGGTCGAGCTCGCACAGGTTTGTAAGGAACTCGGTCTCGTCGCGATGGAAGGCATTCCGAGAGAGGCCTATCCGGCAGTCAGGAAGCTCGGACTCGATATTTCACTGGTCTCCACTCACGGATTCGCCAACGGTCCCTGCAATCCTGAAAATCATGATGAAGTCGTCACAAAGCTGAATGAAGCGATCGACGTCGCTAAAGATGTGGGCTGCAAAAACATCATCACCTTCACCGGAATGCGTTTCGATGGAATGGATGACGAGAAAGCGGCTCAGAACTGTATCGACACCTGGAAGGAAGTTCTGCCGAAAGCAGAAAAGGCCGGAGTCACGATTGTCCTCGAACACCTCAACTCCCGCGACGACACCCATCCGATGAAAGGCCACCCGGGCTACTTCGGTGATGATGTCGATTTTTGCGCCGATCTCATCAACCGGATCGGGTCGCCGAATTTCAAGCTGCTCTTCGACATCTATCACGTCTCCATCATGAACGGTGACATCATCCGCCGCATCAGGCAGTATAAAGACATCATCGGGCACTATCACACCGCAGGGAATCCCGGACGCGCCGAACTCGACAATACCCAGGAGATCAATTACCCGCCGATCCTCGAGGCGATTCTCGACACCGGCTACAAGGGATTCGTCGCTCAGGAGTTCATCCCCGAATGGGACGACCCGCGCCTCGCCCTGCAACACGCCGCACAGCTCTGCGACATCTAGAGATCCCCCTTCTCACTGGAAATCCCCCGCTCACCCTGACTATGAACAAAAACCCCTCTCGTAGATCTTTCCTCGCAACCGGCGCCGCTGCAATCGGCGCTCCGACCATCATCCCCGCCTCCGTCCTCGGTAAGAACGCCCCAAGCAACCGTGTCACGATGGGCTTCATCGGGATGGGCAACCGTGGCATCGGTGTCATGGAAGCCTTTCTGAAAAATGAAACCGTCCAGGGCGTTGCCGTTGCAGATGTCGAAGAACATCATCAACTGACTCGCAACGGTAAAACGAGTCGCGCCTACGGTCGCGGTCCCGGAAAAGCGGCCGTCGAGAAGCACTACTCGAAAGCATCGGAATCCGGCAACTGGAGTGGCTGCAAAGCCTACGAAGATTTCCGCGAAATCACCCGGCGCGACGACATCGACTGCGTCATGGTGGCGACTCCCGATCACTGGCACGGACTCATCACGATGGACGCGATCCAGAATGGAAAGGACGTATACTGCGAGAAGCCGGTGACTCACCTCTACGCCGAGGGCCACGCGATTCATCGCGAGGTGGCAGCCCGCAAAGCCGTCTTCCAGGTCGGCTCTCAACAGCGCTCGGACAAGTTGTTTCAGCAGGCTGTTGAGATCGTCAGAAACGGACTCATTGGCAAAGTCTCGCGAGTCGAAGTGGGACTGCCAAAGGGACACAACGTTCCCGAAGGAGATGCCACTATCAAAACACCACCCTCGGATCTCAACTACGATTTCTGGTGCGGCCCCTCGGAAAAGCTTCCCTACATGGAAGCCCGCCATCACTGGTCTTGGCGCTGGACGACGGCATATGGCGGCGGTCAGCTCATGGACTGGATCGGCCACCACAATGACATCGCCCACTGGGGACTCGACATGGACAAAAGCGGCCCCATTTCAGTGGAAGCGAAGAACTGGGTCTATCCTGAAACCGAAGTCTACGACTCTCCGGTCGACTACGAGGTGCATTCCAAATACGCCAATGACCTCGATGTCGTGATCTCATCGAATTTTGCGATGGGACCCAAGTGGATTGGGGAAAACGGCTGGGTTCACGTGACACGCGGCAAGCTCACCGCATCAAATCCCGAATGGGTTAAGGACGGCTTCGTCGCCGGAGACTGGAAGACCTACAAGAATCCAGGGCATCAGCGGAACTTCATCGACTGCGTCATCTCCCGCGAGGACACCATTGCCAACGCGGAGACAGCGCACCGCTCGATCACACCGGGGCATCTTGCCTATCTCTCCGAAGCACTGAAGACGCCGATTCAATGGGATCCCGCCAAAGAAATCGTAGTTGGAAACGACGAGGCGCAGAAGCAGCTCATGGCGCTGCCCTATCGTGGTGACTGGAAACTCGGTGAGGTAACGCCAATCGGACAGATCAAACAGGACAAGGCCTAGTCGCATAGACTCCATTCGATTTGATAACGGCGCGGGATGGATCTTCCGATCTGTTTCACGCCGCTTTTTGGTGAAGATGGGGTCTCGCTCAAGGACGTTGGCTTGCGGGAATCTTGTTCTCACTACCGCCTGCTATTCCGAGCAAGCTCTCCACGGAAGTCATACAACTTCACAGCGCTTTACGGGTTGCCCCGCGCGGCCTCTTGTTCGCTTTTCGTTTTCGTTTGATTTGGCACATGGATTGAAAGATTTCCATTCAGCAGCTCCCGGTGCCCCAATACCATCACTTCGGCTTCCCATTCGATGGGTCCACGTTTCTGCTGAAGCGTTACCGGGCGTGTCACTGGCATCCATCCCCGCCTTGCATAAAACGTAACCAATTCCGACAGGCAAAACAAAATCCCCATCGGCAGGTTCAAGTCCGTAAAGATGAATTCCTCGGCTCTGTCCATCAACGAATTCGCGTGCCCATTCCCTTGAAGATGGGTTGGTGTCAACAAACCGCCAATCGATCCTGCGGTAACCTTCCGGCCATCAATCTCGATGTCCAATTCCGTAATCGCCACCTGGCTGAGAATCTCGCCATCATTGCGGAGCATCAAACGCCAATGAACTGGAGCGGCCTTATTATCTTTGCAGAGAGCGACATCTCCGAAGTAGGCGTGAGTCCAATAATTGATGAAATCCTGTTGTTCAGGGGTGACCTCATGGCCGCGGACAACGTCGATATCGTATGGCATTTTTGAACGTTAGAGGAATCTCAGCCCGATCTGAGGGCGCGATCTCGATTGGAGGATAAGGATTCGAATCAAGGAAGTCAATCAACTCGCGGCGGGGTCGGGCTTGCTAGCGTCGGCTTGTTCGGTCCGTTAGATCTCGGATGAGTAGTGCTTCACGAGCGAGTTGAATCGGCGGTAAAGCTCTGCGGGCATGCCGAAATGCTGCTGCCCGAACCGGTTCTTGACCTCAAAAGAATGATCACTCAATCCTGCTCTGATCGGATCGCCCTTCGCAGGGTGAAATACGATCACCCACCGATGTTCGCACATGCAGGGTCTCGCTGGCCGCAACTGAATCTTTTCGATCAACCAATTAACGTGGGTGGGATCTGTGACTTCAAACGAATCCTGATTAGGAGTGTGAGCATCGATTATCGTCAGCTTCGTGATATTGGTGAACTTCGGGGGCGGTCCTTGGTCCAACGAGAATCCGACCGCGTAAATCAAGAGGAAAAGCGTTGCGGCTGCCGGGATGGCTCGTTCTTTCTGGAAGCTGCTTTTCATTTTCAACCGAACGATTGAGCGCTGGAAGGGCGGTCTACGCCATAAAGCTTTAAATCAAATTAAACTATAAACAAAGTAAACGACGATCAAACAACCAATAGTGAGCCCTTGCCAGCCGCGTCTTGTTCTCTGTTAGCGCCTTCCCCCGCCAAACATCGCGACATCCCGTTTGTATTTCACCCACGCTGCTTTCCCGGCAGGTAATATCTCAACTAGGCTCGAATCTCCATCGCTATCAGGAAGAACCTGGAGGAAATCATCCTTAGCCAACTGGTCCAAGTAAATATGTTCGATTTCATTAATATCCATGCCCGTGTGATCATGAATCTGTTCAATCGTGAGCGATGGCCCGTGATCAAAAAGAGCTCCGAGAATGGGCGCTGGAACGACAGCAACATCTTTGAGTGGTTTACTGACCTTCTCATGCTTTTCAAGCTTGAGTCGAAGTGCCTCATTCTCCGCTTTAAGGGTTTCATTCTCAGACTCAAGCGTAGAATACTTGTCCGCCGCCAACGCAAGGCGCTCCTTCAAAATGGATGCCGATCCGTGTTCGGTGATAAGCTTTTCGATATCGCTAAAGATGCTCATGATTTCAAAGATAACAGTATTTATTAGTATCACCTCACGAATCGATATCACTGGAGGTATTCGGAACCGAGAATGTCCTCCAGCCCGCTTTTTAGCAAGGTTTCTCTTAACAAAAAACCTCCTATCGGAGAACATCACTCCGAAAATTTTACGGTTTCTGTGCAAGCTGATATCGCTTCACAAAAAAGCGACAATGTCAGCCAATAACTACAGGTGGCGACCGGATTGGGAGCTCCCATTCTTCGGGTTTCCCTGCCAATCCAACAGAATTGGCCCTGAACCTGCTTAACCTGTTCTAATCAATGAGCTTGAGAACGCCTCCCTATGACTAGCCCCCTTCGCGGAAAAACAAAAACGAGCTGGGTCGATCCTTTTCTTGGAAACGCAGCCGCCGATCTCCCCACGCCTCAAGGCATCGCAGAACGCTGGTGGTGCGCAAAGCCCCCCGTCGGAAACACTCATCCGGGGGCAACACTTCCCTTCGGCATGGTTTCAGTATGTGCCTACTCCGGAGCCTACGTGACCGGATACGGGCAATACGCAGTCTCCCTCTCCGGTGATCCTCCGGAAATTCTCTTCGACCGACACGAAGCTCTCGGCCTCGCTCACTTCCAGCAATCCGGAACCGGTCGAATTCGGATGTATTATAACTACTTCCTGACAACGCCGCTGGGACCGGAAGGCCTCGCAGGTCTGGGAACCCGCTATCTACTTGAAAATGAATCAGCGACACCGGGATTTTACGCAGGTTCCTTTCCGGAGATCGAATGTGATTTCGAGGTTACCTGCACGAAACGCACCGCGATTCACACCTACCGCTTTGCCCCCGGGCAAAAGGGAAAAGTCGCGATCGATTTCACATCAGGTGGCCTTCTCATCGAGGAAATGGGAACCTACCCGAACGCAGCTGAGGCTGCCTTTGCGAATGGAAGCACCTGCCACGCCCTCGTCGACATCGAGGGGATTCTCTATCACGCCCACATCGAATGCATCACCCCGATTTCCGGTTCAGGATTCTGGAAAGACGGGGAAGCGATCGACGCTCCCGAAGGTCTCAAGCTCGATTCGGATACCAGGACCAAAGAGACACCGTTCGGAATCTGGTTCGAAGCGGAGTCTCCCGACGAAGCGATGGAGATAAGGCTCGGCTTTTCCCTCCACGACAAAGAGCGCCCCACGCAGGCGATAGAACTCAACCGCAGTCGCAGCGCACCCGAGATTGCCGCCAAAGCATCCGGCGCCTGGGAGAAGATTCTTTCCAAGATCGAAGTCGAAGGCGGTTCGGACACGGAACGTGAAATCTTCTACACCGCGCTCTACCACGCCACTCTGAAGCCGGGGGATTTCATGGACGAGAACCCGTTCTCCGGCGAACCGGGACCTTTCTTCTTCGACCTCTCGACCCTGTGGGATCTCTACAAAACCCAGCTCCCCCTCCTCATGACGCTATGGCCTGAGCTGGGAGCGGACTTTGTCACCTTTCTCAAAGAAGTCGCAACGCGTGAAGGTTCCTTTCCTATCAGCTACCTGATGGACAACGGACCGGAACGCTTTGCCAAGCAGGCCACCGGTCTCTGCCACATGATTCTGAACGACGCCCACATGCGCGGAATCGATGGCGACTGGGAGGGCGTTCTCTCATTGCTATGGAAGACCAGCCTGAGCGGTAAAGGGCGCGGTGGAAAATTCGCTGAATTCGCGAGAAACCACGTCGTTCAGCCACTCTCACACACCCTCGATCTCGCCTTTGCGAACTGGTGTATTTCCCAGCTGGCGAAACGTCTCGGGGATCAAATCATCTACGATAAGAGCATTCCTCTCTCCTTTCACTGGAGAAACGCCTTCGACGAATCGACCGGCCTCCTCAGCGAAGATTCCGACTACTACGAGGGCGAGTATTGGAACTACTCCTTCCGCTTCCTCCACGACATGGTCGGGCGAATCAATCTCGCGGGCGGAGAGGAGAAGTTCGTCGAGCTCCTCGATCTCTTCTTCGGATTCACTGAACCTGCTCCCGGGCAGACAGTCCACAACTTCGAGGGACTCAACAACGAGCCCGACATGGAATCTCCCTACGCCTACCTCTTCGCGGGGAGACACGATCGAACCGCAGAGATCGTGCGCAACGTCATGAAATATCAGTTCACGACCGGAAAAGGCGGACTGCCCGGCAATGATGATTCAGGCGGCCTATCCTCCTGGTATGTCTGGAGCGCGGTGGGCCTGTTCCCTGTCACCGGCATCCCCATCATGCTGATCGGTAGTCCGGTTTTTGAGAAGACGACCATGAATCTACTCGGCGGGCCATTCACGATCAAAGCGCTTAATCAAGGACCCGACAATTACTACATTCAAAGAGCCTGGCTCAATGGAAAGCCGCTCAATCGCTGCTATCTCAAGCTCAGCGAATTTGCCGCAGAAGCGGAGCTGACTCTCGAAATGGGCCCGACGCCGAACGGCTGGGCAAACGAAACCCGACCACCTTCGTTTATTTCCTGAGCTTTCAACAGGGAACCCGGGAGAACCATAATATAGCACCAACCACGGATCGATTTCAGCAACAGGTAGGGAGAGGCGTCCCTGCCGATCCGCGACGTCCTATGCGAGTGCCGAACCACCGCACCACTTCGCAGCCAAGCAGGCCGGGTGTGGATCACATCAAATCGGACCACGCGGCTCGACGGGGACGTCTCGCCCCACCTTTAAACTGGCTACCCACTCATGACTCATCGTCAACAAGTTACCTCACTTACGCGACGAAATCGTTACTTAACAAGGGTTAAATAAACCGGACTTGGCACGCAAGCTGCATCGTCTTTGAGGCAGTTCTAAACGCACCCAAGACTATGTTTGACCCAACCAACGTAATTGACTCCCCTCCCACTGACACCGAACCGGGAGAGACGCCCCTCAACCTCATTCTCGTCGTTCGCGCAGACCCCATTATTTGCGGTCACTCCACTGAAGCGCGAAACCTCGCCGAAGCAGCGATCGAACGCGGCTTTAATTCCGCTCATATTGTCAGCTACCCGATCAAGACGCTTCTCGAAAGCGATCTCCCGCTCAAAGCGCTCGATACAATTTCCGAATACAGCGAAGGCATTCACGTCCATCGTCCCGAGCCGATTGGAGACTACAAAGTCCTCGACGGCAGGCTCGGCTATGCCATCAGCGGCAAGCTCGTCGATCTTCTCCACTCCCTTCCGGGTAAAACGATTCTCATGGACCTCTACCTCGTGCCACACGGCCAGATGGTGATGAATGCCGTCGAGAGTTTCCGCGGACTGGTAAAAGATGCGAACGTTGTCACGATCGGTGAAGCGGTCGGCTCCGATATCACGAATGTGGTCACGAACGCCCTCGCCTCAGGTCAAGTCGGGGCAGCACAAATGGTGCTCTCCAACTACCTTCAACACGATATCCCTGTCGCCGTGAGCGAATTCACCAAAGACATGATCGTCGACGCCGGTGCGATGGTCGACGCCGAGCTCGGAACTGACTTTGCGACGCGGTTGAAGGAACAGGTGGAAATCAGCTTTCCCTCAATCGACACGAGCGCCTACACCGAAATCGAGAACGATCCGGAGAAAATTGAGCAGGTCCTCGAATCCCGTGAACTCACCAATGACGGCTACGTCATGTTTCTTTCCCGCATTGCTCCCGCCAAGGGCGTCGACGATCTCATTACAGCTTACAAGACCAGTGAACTCTACGGCGTGAAAAAGCTCGTCATCTGTGGCAACGGCCCCATGAAAGACGAAATCAAAGCGATGGCCGCCGAGGATAAGAACATTCGCGTCCTCGACGATGTCAGCGATGAGGAAAAAGGCATCATCATGCACGCTGCCTTTGCCTACTGCCTTCCCAGCAAACCGCGCCCCGAATTCATCGAAACCTTCGGCATCGCCGTTGCAGAGAAGATGCTCGCCGGCGGACTCGGCCCTGTCATCACGACCCGCACCGGGGGAATCCCTGAGGCGAGTGGTGGTCACTGCCTCGAGCACGAGGCCGGAAACGTCGATGAGCTTCGCGAATGCCTCAATCGTGCCTGGTTCATGACCGAAGAGGAACGCCGCGAACTTTCCGATCGCGCCCGCGAATTTGCTCTGAACTTCGATCGAACCGCGATCCTCGATAATCTCGTCGCGAGGTCAGAGGCGGTATGTTAGAGAGCAGCAACGAGTCAGCTTTCCCGGAAATCTGCCTAACTCAAGAGGGTTGGGTGACTGACCAAACAGGGTTCAATCAGTTGCAGCGAATCCTCACAGCGCATGCGAATTCAACTGACAAGAACAAAGAGAAGTTAACTCAGCCCGAAAATAGTTAGTGCAATTCCGCCGCGTTTTTGCGCATAATCGAGTGGAGGCCACATGGCCGATCTCATTATGAAAAAAACACCACTCTATCTCGCACTCGCTGCTTTCGGAATCGCTTCGTCCTTTCTTTTCTCCAGTTGCGAAAAGCAAACTCCTGCCGAGAAAGCAGCAGACGACATCGGCGATGCGGTTGAAGAAGTCGCCGACGAAGTTGGCGACGCGATTGAGAAAGTTAACTGATCAATCTTTGCCCGCAGGTCCGGCAAATGCAGGAGCTGTGGGCATCCCCCTCTTTAAAACGGATTCGTCCATTCGAGGTCGTGAGCCTCCGCCACTTCACGTGAGGTCAGCCTGCCCTCATGGCAATTGATCCCACCTGTCATTTCCGGAGCAATTTCACAGGCAAACTCCAGCTTGTTCGTGGCGAGAAGCTGCAAATACGGCAAAGTTACGCTCGTTAGCGCCTGCGTTGAGGTGCGGGCATAGGCACCCGGCATATTCGCGACGCAGTAGTGGATGACGCCTTCCTCGGTGTAGACCGGGTCCTGGTGAGTGGTCGGCCGGGTCGTTTCGATGCAACCTCCCTGATCCACCGCAATATCCACGAGCACGGTGCCCTCCCGCATGAGCCCCAGCATTTCACGGGTCACCAGCTTCGGGGCCTTTCGTCCCGGCACCAGCACGGCTCCTACGAGCAGATCGGTTCGCGGCAACTCTTCAATCAAAGCCGACTCGCTGCTGTAACGGGTGCGGGCCGACGGAACCGCCGTGTCGAGCCAGGTCATGCGTTCACTGCTGATCTCCATCACCGTGGTGTCCGCACCGATTCCGGTCGCAACCTTCGCCGCGTTCGTGCCGCAGGTTCCGCCTCCGAGAATCGTGACCCGCCCCGGGAGAACTCCGGGGACACCGCCTAACAGAGTGCCACGACCACCGGCGTGCTTGGCAAGAAAGTAGGCTCCCACCATAACACTCATGCGGCCTGCCACTTCGCTCATCGGTTCCAACAACGGAAGTCGACTCCCGACCTGCACTGTTTCATAAGCGATTCCGGTAACCCCGGTTTTCACAAGCGACTCGGTCAGTTCTTTGTCTGCGGCGAGATGCAGGTAGGTGAAGAGGGTCTGCCCTTCCCGCAGCATTTCAATCTCGACGGGTTGCGGCTCTTTCACTTTCACAATCAGGTCAGCACCCTCGAAAACCTCCCGCGCACTGGCGACCATCTGAGCGCCCGCTTTTGCATATTCGGCATCGGAATAGGCGGCACCTTCCCCCGCACCGGACTGGACGACGACTTTCACTCCGTTCCGAACCAGCTGAAGGGTTCCCCCCGGCGTAAGCGCGACACGGTTCTCCTGCTTTTTGATCTCTTTGGGACAGCCCACCGTGACGGTCCCCGCGTTGGTATTCTCAATCTGACTCATAGTTTTGGCGAATCGCTCACGAATAGAGTATGGAATGGGAGAAATGAGTTCAATCTTTCCCTGACTGAGATCCAAAATCAGGGATTCACAGGGAACGGGGAGCCTGTGACCTCGAATCCCTCTCCGGTATAGCGAATTTTCGTCCACCTCCCTGCTATCGGTAAACGGACCTCCATCCACTCCCATTCCCGTGGCAAAGCAGGAGCGACCGAGAGGCGCTGCCCGGGAATGGAATAGCTCAAACCGGCAAGACCTTCGAGGTAGAGCAGTATCTTGCCTGCGTTGAAGTTCGAATACTGATCGCCAAAGAGAGTCAGATCGCGCCGGTAGGCTTCAGGAGCAACGGGGATCTGCCATTCCCCGCTAAAATTGTAATGCTTCAGATGGTTCAATGTTAGACTTGTCGCCTCTTCGACGAGCCCCTGCCGGAACATTCCGTCGAGGGTGAAGTAGGCGGTGTCAGGCGTGTAGCCGAACGAGTGGTCCACCTCTGAGGCAAAAGACTTCATCGACTGCTTCGACATCGCGAGAGGAAAGAACTCTCCATAGAATCCCTTCTCACGGTCAAGGGCCCAGGTATCGACCATGCGCTTCGCATACTCTTTCGGAAAATGCGGCGATCGCATCGCCCAGAATCCATTCGTCATCAACATACCGTTCGCGGGAGCGAGGAAAAAGTCAGGGACACCGTTCATCTCCCAGCGCTGGTCAAACATCATCCGTATGTGCTCCGGGTCGCGACGAACCATCTTCCGCCAATGCCCGGCATCGGACTCATTCCCGGTGAGAGCGGCCATCTTCTCAAGTGTCGCGGCGACCTCAAATTCGTTCATCGAAAAGCTGGCGAGACGCTTTTGATAGAGCTTTTTGAAATGGCCTTCGTAGCAATCTTTCAAAAACCCTAGATCTCCGGTGTGCTCGTAGATCTGCCAGGCCCCGAGGACATGCTCCGAAGTTTCCGCACCGTAGGCCCCGCTGTGCCATGAAATCCCCTTGTTGTCAGAGAGCAGCCGAAGCCCGTCGGGCAACTCCCGAAAACGGTCATTCTCCGTGAGATGCTTCCAAGTAAGAACGTTCCCGTAGGCAAAGCGGGATTTGTCAGCAGTCCACGCACCAACCTTGATTTGAAATGCGGCATCGTAGCGGTGAATTCCGAGGAAATTATTCACCGCTGTCTGGGTATGATTCTCCATCTCCCAGCCTTTTCCGACATCGATGTAATACATCAAATAGAGCGACCAAAGGTAGTAGTAGATATCGACGAACTTTTCGTCAGGGCAGCGAAACCATGGAATCTCATCGTTGAGGAGCCGGTTCATCTCTGTGCTCCTGGCAGCGAGCCAGGTGGTATCGTTTGAGATGATCCCGCGAGCGCCGGCGATGGCCTTTTCCCTCTCATCGTGCATTGCCCAGGAGACCGTGGTGCCCTCACTGTCGCAGGGAACGGAGAAGGTGTAATACTGGACGCCTCTCCCATCCTCTTCGGTGATCAGGGAGTCCGCGACGATGCGGGATGTGCTCAAGACGGTGGTCATTCCCGAATAGACAGATGGGCCGATCCGCTCGGCACCGTCGGGATCCGGTCGGGATTTCACGGTTCCGCCTTCCGAGATCACGATCGCTGAATTTGCCGAATCAAAGGCAATCGTTGCGGTCGAAGAGACACTGTTTCGATGATAAAAACTGTTCCCCGAAAACTCGATCACAACCGGCCTCGACGAAGTAATGATCGAGGCGGCCGCATCATTGGCTGCGATGAATTTCACCTCCCTGATCGTAACACCACCAAGCTCGTATTCGCAGATGATCCGGTCTGGACGCCACCGCATACTCTTCGGTTTTGGGTGGGCGTAGGCAATGCCGTCGACAAGCACGCTTCCGTATAGAACCCGGGTGTCCTTGTAAAACTCCCATCCGCTGTAGTCGTTTCCGGTTCCGGTGTGTTCCGTTCCAGTGAGCTTACTCTCGAGCACCCCCACCCCGCGGCTGCGGAGATCGTGGTGAAAGGGGTGAGTCAGCCCGATCGTCTCGTCCTCGATCACTTTCCAGCTCGCGTGAAAACCTCCGACGTAGTAGGTAACGTTGCCGGCGAGGAAGCCATGTTTCCGTCCCTGAATTTCCTGCTCGAGCCGTTCACAGTAATCAGTGAACCCGGGCTTCTCATTGTCGAGAGCACGAAGGGAGAGAGAAAAGAATAGCGAGAGCGAAACGACGAGTGATAATCCGGCTAAATGATATGGTCCCGCACGTTTCATCAAGCGCTGAAAATGTCATAGAGACCGCTCAAACAGAAGCAATTTCACCATTTTCTCAATCGGGCGCTAGGTGAGACGGGCAAATCCTGTGTGCTTCACGGGTCCGCCGATCCCCGCTTCGATACTCTCCGTGGCAATTGCCTCTGCGAGGATAGCAAAGACCTCGTCGAGGGATTCCAGATAGGCCTCAACGTGTCGTTTCTCATGCGAAAAGGTCGCGTTGAAGGCTGCGCCGACGAGATACCCGCGCTTCAGCATTTCCGCTGTCATCAAAGTGGTGAGCGCAGCAGCCTCGGGGTGCTCGAAGCCGAGAATCGCCATCTCGGGGCGACCTCCGATGTTCATGGAAAGCCCGTGCTTCTGACCCAGGCGAGTCCACCCCTCCATAACCAGCGAACCGATCGCGCTGAGGTGCCCGGGAATGTCATTCGTCATCATCTTCCGAACGCAGGCCAGTGCCGCAGCCGGTCCAACGCCCTCGGTCCAGAAGGTACTCGAGATAAAAGAGCCCTGTGCCGCCTCCATCACATCCCCCGTTCCGATGATCGCCCCGATCGGAAATCCATTCCCGAGTGACTTCGCAAAAACGGCAATGTCAGGATTCACTCCGAATTTCAAATGCGCCCCTCCCGGGCACAGGCGCCATCCAATCGAGATCTCATCAAAAATCAGAGGAATCCCGAACCGGTCACATCGCTCGCGAACGCCCTCGAGAAAACCGGGATCAGGATCGATGAAACGGGTCGGCTCCATGACGATGGCACCGAGCGCTTCACCCTGCTCTTGAAGAACCACATCGAGTTCCTCGAGGGAATTGTAGTGAAATGTGAGAGTATTCCCCGCGAGAGCGGAAGGGACTCCCGCAGGATCGAGCCCTGGGAGGAGATGCCCGTCGAGAGCCGATGAGTCGGCCTTCGCGAGGTTCGCGGCGAGATACCAGTCGTGCCAACCATGGTAGCCACAGATCGCGACCTTATCCTTCCCCGTTTTAGCCCGTGCAATCCGCACAGCAACCGCCATGGACTCTCCTCCGCCCCGGGTGAATCGTGCCTTGTCCGCCCAGGGATGAATCCTGAGAAGCAGCCCGGCCAGCTCGACTTCGTCGTGAGTCTGCAAACTCGACATCGAACCGAGACTGACCCGACGCAGCACGGCGCGGTTCACATCAGGATCGGAAGCACCCAGAATCGTTGAAAGAATTCCGTTCGGTCCCATGTCGATGAAACGACGCCCGGAAATGTCGATCACTTCGCAGCCGTGCGCTTCGCGGTAGTAGGCAGGCCACTGCTCAGGAGCGAACATCTCGGGCCGCTTGCTGAGCAATTGGGTTCCACCGGGAATAAGGGTTTTAGCTTTCTGATAGGCTCTTTGCACATCCGGCATTTCACGCGGTAGCGGAATGTCGAGAATTCGTCTCGCCCCGTTACAGAAAATCTCCTCCAAATCTGTCGCATCGAGGTTTTGATTTTCACAGGCCTGCCTCAGAGCGAGGAGAGACTCAATTCCCAGAAGGGTGGGTTTCGCGGATCGCGCCCTGGTAAAGTCGGCACGAATCTCGTCGAGCCAGAGAAAACCGTCTGAGAGGTCAACACACCGGCTCCGCATTTCAGTGACACAAAAATCGGCTCCGAAAAAGAGACGCGCGGGACCGAAGACTCTCAAAATGGCTTCAAAAGCCGAGGCTTCACAAACCGCAGAGGTATCGAAGTAAACATTGTCGAGGCCTCGAATCGAACCGATCCCCTCGACGGTGTGCTTCCCGCAAAACCCGCGTGCGGCATGAGCGAGAATCAGCTTCGCATTCGGGTAGCGAAGACAGTGCTCGCGGATGTATCGCTGGTTCTCCGGCTCGGCGAGCGCTCGCGGCAACACCATGTGCAGCATGATGACAAGTCCCCGTTGCTGGGCCAACTCCCATCCCCACTCCGGAATGAACTCTGAAGCAGAAGCGTTGAAGCTATCCTGACGCTCCGCAAAAAGATGATACACTTTAAACCCTGCGAAGCCATCCTCATCCAACTGACGTTCCACTTCGACGGGGGCCTGACGGGGTGTCAGGATCATCAAACCACGGGAACCGTTGTCCCCTTTTATCTCGTCCGCGAGATGACGATTCGCAGCCTCGACATCAAGCGCCCTCGTCGGAAACGGAAAGAACAGGCCACCGCCCGGGCAGCGATCCGGCATCCAGAGCGAGAGCCGTTCATCGTAAACAGCACGCGTCACCACTTCAGGACCGGCCGCGGCCAGAGGCGGCGTGGGCGATCCGAGGTCAACATTCCGCCAGAGATGCGCATGAGCATCAAATGAATCCGAAGGAACGAAATCTTTGAGATAACGATCCCAAAGGTCGCGATCAAACTCATCAACCTCCGCCCAGACGTATGGATTGCTCTCTGTTTCACTACTCATCGATTTCTATTTCGTCGTCACATACACCGCGTAAACCTTTGCATCGCCGTCCTCCGGAAGATTCACCCGTAGCGCGTGTGGTTGTCCTGCGGGAATCCCGTCCGGCAGAGTGACTTTCACCCGGGTCCCCGATTCAGTCACTTTTGCAACGGCACCTTCAAGAGGACGGGCCAGCTCGTCGAGCAACTGAATCGTGAGAGGCGCATCTGCTGAAAGACCTTCTGCATTGACCACTACCATTGCAGGAGAACTTGTCTCAAAATGGGCCGTTTCAAAATGCGCTGCCGAATCGGGAACTTTCCTCGAAAGATAACCAAAACCATCGCGCCGCAGCGTTGCCAGTCCGATCTCCATATTCTTGAGCTTGCCGCCGGTGTCCCAATGCGAATACCACATCATCGTCTTGTCGCCCTCGTTGACAAAAGCATGCCCCTGCAAAATGGCGATGTCATCCCACTCTCCGGGCTCGCCACGGGGAATCACTTTATGGTCAGAAATCGGCTCTCGAAAATGGATCCCGTTGTTGCTCACGACCAGTCCGAGATCCACGCGCACGCCCTGGTTCCAGTATTTACCGTCCTCCGGCTTCTTCGGAGCGTCCTGCCACAAACCGTTGAGTCCAACAATAACATTGCCGCGATTCCAGATACCCATTCCCATATGTCCCTGCTGTCCTTTGACTCGAGCCGATGTCAACTGACCGACACGGGCCAGCGAAAGCACCTTGGAATCTGACCAATGATCAAAATCAGGTGAGCGATACGTTAGGGTAACCCGCCCCGTGTCGCCTCCGTCCATCGCGGACGACCACGGCTCCATGAGTTGACCGGGCGCATAGTAAAAGTTTTTCCATTTATAGAGTCCAGACACTTCAAAGCGCTCGTTCCCGGCGTTCATGGGACGGTCGCCGACTACGTTCCAACTCAGCCCGTCTGCACTGGTCGCCGCGATAAAAGCCCCCCAGCGCCGCTCGTCCGGTCCCACGCCGCTTCGCCCACCTTTAACGTCTTTGAATTCAGGATGCGCAATATAGGCAGCCTTGTAGCGACGACTCGGGTCCGGATCTTCGGGCTCGTGCAGAATACTGAGGAAGTCATTCACCTTAGCCAACGAAGGCATTTCGGATTCGATCAGGCAGATATTGTTCTTCTTATTGCCATTGAACTCGACGAGCCCCAGCTCGGGCTTCGTCCAGGTAATCCCGTCATCACTTTCCGCATAGCACATTGGACGCCACCAACCCGGAGCCTGACCGGACTCTATATTCTTCTCGACCATTCCGAGATACCACATGCGGAACTTGTCCCCCTGCTTCATAACAGTCCCGTAGAGAATGGCATGACCATGATCCGGCGCGCCCTCCGGTCCACGCTTCAGAACCGGATTCCCTGGATGTTTCGTCGCCGTCACCGGAGTGACATAGAGATTGTTCCGCCACGGGATCGCGTGGTCATCGAAGGAAAAGAACACCGCCTCGTCTGTGTCGGGACCTCCATCGACGGATACACCTCCCATTAAAGAAGTCGACAGAGAGAGAATGAAAAGAGCAATGATGCACAGGGAATATTTCATAAGAGAATCTCGGAGGATACTCAACAATCGGACTTCGACTGACAATAGCGCACATGTTGCGATTCGCGGCTCGACACAATCCCTTCATACACAGCATGCTAACCGGCCGAAATTGCAGAACGGAACCCAACCCGATATCCCTAATTGATACGATTCACCCGGCAAAGCCCCCGGGCCGAAAGCCAGGCCTTCTCGAATCCTTTCGTTCTTCACTCCTCTTCTTCTTCGACCATGAAATCTGCGAAAATACTACGCGAGAAAATCGGCTCTGACTCCACGCTGCCGGGAAAAATAGGTGGATGATGGGTGACGGCCCCACTCTCGTGGAACGCGGCTACCATTTTTTCTGCATCACCGAGACGACCTCTTTTCAACAAACTCAGCTCACAGAGCTAAACGAAGCAGTCAAAGGCGGGCCCCATCCACAAAAAGATAAATTTGTTACACTTTATCACTCCCGCGGAGAGAAGTGATTGTATGAAGATCCCCGTAACATTTTTCAGTGCGCTGAGCGTCTTATTCTCCCTGTGCGGCCCACTGTCTGCAGACGAAGGCCTGCCAAACATCGTCTACATTCTCGCCGACGACATGGGCTATGGCGATGTCAGTGCACTGAATCCGGATTCGAAGATCCATACGCCGCATATCGATCGGCTTGCGAAGGAGGGCATGGTCTTCACGGACGCGCATTCGGGTTCCTCCGTCTGCACCCCCACTCGATACGGGATCCTCACGGGACGTTACTGCTGGCGCACCCGTTTGAAGTCAAATGTTCTGAGGGGATATGATCCGCACCTGATCGAACCGGATCGCATCACAGTCGCTTCGCTGCTGAAAGAAAACGGCTATCGCACCGCCTGTATCGGCAAGTGGCATATCGGAATGGATTTTCCGACCACCAATAAGAAACCCGCCGGCCCTGAGAATACGGACTGGAACGGAGTGATCGAGAATGGTCCGGTTGCCAATGGTTTTGACTATTTCTACGGCATCTCAGCTTCGCTGAATATGGATCCCTACATCTACATCGAAAATGATCGATTTGTTGGCGAATGCACCACCCGTAAAACCATTATTCCTGATGACAGCAGCGATAAACCGGGGCCGGCTCACGAAGACTTTGAGGGCGTCGAAGTACTGACAGAAATTTCCCGAAAATCAGTTGAGTATATCGGTGAGCAGGATTCCGGGACGCCTTTTTTCATGTATATCCCGCTGACCTCTCCGCACCGTCCCATCCTGCCGTCCGCGGAGTTCCAGGGAAAAAGTGATCTGAGCGACTACGCCGACTTCTGCCTTCAGACCGATGCCGTCGTTGGTGAAATTTGCGAGGCGCTGGAAGCAAAGGGTTTCACGGAAAATACCCTCGTCATTTACACCTCCGACAACGGGAGCCTCCTGCCGACCAGCTACCAACCACATCAGAGAAAGGGCCATCAATCGAGCCACATTTTTCGTGGCAAGAAAGGCGATATCCACGAGGGCGGACACCGCGTGCCCTACCTGCTGCGTTGGTCCGGTGTGGTGAAACCCGGAAGCCAATCCGATGAGACGATGTGTCTGACGGACCTTCTCGCCACTTGTGCTGCCATCGTGGGAGCCCCGCTACCGGATGACGCTGGCGAAGACAGTTACAATATGCTGTCGGCGATGCGCGGCGACGAGGGTTCCGACCCCATTCGCGAGGCGACAGTGCATCATTCCTTCCGGGGCATGTTTTCGATTCGGCAGGGCGATTGGAAATTAATCCTCGGTCCCGGAACCGGCGGGCTGGGAACCAAACCGTCCGACTCGGAAAACCCGACGGAAGTGCAGCTCTACAATCTCAACAATGACATCGGTGAGAAGGAAGATGTTCACGAGCAGCACCCTGAGGTCGTCTCGCGCCTGAGCGGATTGCTGAAGAAATACAAAACCGAAAATCGAAGCCGTCCCGTGGAAACATCGGCCCCGGCCGAACCCGTTGCCGGGGAGAAAGCGGGGTCAACTACCCTCGAAAAGTTGGTATTGAGTCAGGGCGAACGGATCACCATCGTCGGGGCAGGCCTGGCCTCCCGCATGATGAAGTACAGTCGCTTCGAGACTGAACTTCAATTGCGCCATCCTGACAAAGAACTCGTCATCCGAAACATCGCCGACGAAGGCAACACTCCCGGCTTCCGGCCCCATGCCGGCCGTGAGTTCGAAAATCAATTCGCATTTCCCGATGCCAAAGAACTCGTGCGCCCGGAGTTCCAGGTGAATTCCGGCTCGCGAGGGCACTTTGAGACGCCCGACGAATGGCTTACGCGTCTCGAGACAGACACCATCCTTGCGTTCTTCGGTTATAACTCCTCCTTCGGCGGGCCGTCAGATGTGGAGCGTTTCAAGAAGGAACTCGCGGCCTATATCGAGCACCTCCAGAGCCAGCAATACAACGGCGAATCCGCCCCCCAACTTGCGTTCGTTTCTCCGACTGCGGTTCAGGATCTCTCCGCAATTCATCACACTCCGACCGGAGAAACGCAGAACGAAAATATCGCTCTTTACACTGAAGCGATGCGTGAGGTCTGCGATGCCAACGGGGTGCTCTTCATCGACGTCTTTGGCCCCTCGAAAGCGCACTTCGAAGACACCGGGGAGCCACTCACGGTGGACGGGGCCTTACTCACCGACAAGGGCTACCAATGGCTCGCCCCTCTTCTCGCCGATGAGCTTTTCGGCAAAACGGAGGCAGCTACTCAGCATCACGATCTCGTTTACGATGCGGTCGCTGAGAAAAACTGGGTCTGGCACAATCTCTTCAAAATACCCAACGGAGTGCACGTCTTCGGCGCCCGTTACAAACCCTACGGGCCGGAGAACTATCCTGACGAACTGAAAAAACTCACCGAAATGGCGGCGGCGCGGGACCGTGCCATCTGGCGGGCTCTCGAGGGCGAAACATTCGACCTTGCCGAAGCGGACGCCCAAACCCACAAACTACCGGAGATACAGACGAACTATACCCCGTCCGACAAAAACGGGGAGACCCGCTATCTCTCCGGCGAAGAAACCCTCGAACATCTCAAGGTGCCGGAAGGTTACCAGATCGAGCTTTTCGCCGATGAGAAAATGTTCCCCGAGCTCGCCAATCCCTGCCAGATGTCCTTCGACAACAAAGGGCGACTTTGGGTCGGCTGCATGCCCTCTTATCCGCACTGGCGTCCCGGCGACCCGAAACCGCAGGATTCTCTGCTCATCCTCGAGGACACCGACAACGACGGTAAGGCCGACAAACGCACCGTCTTTGCCGATGATCTTCACCTCTGCATCGGTTTCGAACTGGCAGCCGAAGGCGTCTACGTTTCCCAGGCGGATTCGCTGATTCTCCTCACCGATACCGACGGCGATGACCAATACGACACGAAAGAGTATCTGCTGAGCGGCTTCGACGACCACGACACGCATCACGCGATTTCCGCCTTCTGCGTCGATCCGAGTGGCGCGATCTACATGGGCGAGGGTGTCTTCCTCCACAGCAACGTCGAGTCCGTTTACGGCACGCACCGTGGAACCAATGGCGGATTTTACCGCTACAATCCGAAGCGTCGCCATCTCGAGCGAACCGCTCAATTGGAAATCCCCAACCCCTGGGGAACCGCCTTTGACCGGTGGGGCCAGCAATTTTTCCTCTTCACCTCCGGCTCCTTCATGAACTGGATGGCACCGGGAACCGTAAAGCCGCTCTACGGACACAACATGGAGGCCTCCCGCAATTTGCTCCGGTCGAATCGGGTCCGGCCGAACTCCGGTCTCGAAATTGTCTCGAGCCGTCACTTCCCCGACGAAGTTCAGGGAGATCTACTCCTCAATAACAACATCAGTTTCCTCGGCACCAAGCAGCATCCCGTGAGTGAAGATGGCACCGGATACAATGTCGACTACCGCCAGGATATGCTCATGTCCGAAGAAGGGAACTTCCGCCCCGTCGATCTGGAGTTCGCCCCCGATGGCTCGCTCTATGTCATCGACTGGTCGAACGTGCTCATTGGCCACATGCAGCACAGCGCGCGTGACCCGCTCCGCGACCACGCCCACGGTCGTGTCTACCGCATCACCTATCCGTCGCGCCCCCTGGTCGAGCCAGCCAAAATTGATGGTGCCGGCATTCCCGAATTACTCGAAAACCTGAAGCTGCACGAAGACCGGACCCGCTACCGCACTCGCCGCGAACTTCGTGGACGTGACACCGACGAAGTGCTTGCCGCGATGGAAAAATGGGTCGCCGGGCTCGATCAATCGGACGAGAACTACGAGCATCACCTGCTCGAAGCCCTCTGGGTGACCTGGGGCCACGATGCCATCGATCAGGAGCTGCTGCGCCAGTTGCTCAAGTCCGATGACCACCGCGTCCGCGCCGCTGCGGTTCGTGCCGTGCGCTACAATACCCATCAGGTCGGAGACTACGCCGAGCTGCTCGCGACCGCTGCCGCGGACCAGCATGGCCGCGTTCGTATGGAGGCCATCACCGCCGCTTCCTGGCTGGGCGAGAGCGAGGGGCTTGCCATTCTTGACGTCGCAGAGAAAGCCGGGCTCGATGATTGGATTGAAGGATCAATGAAGCACGCGCGTGCCGCCCTGACGAATACACCCGTCGTAAAACCCAAAGAGGTCACTAAGATCCCGAGGTGGCTGAAGAGCAAAAATGACAAGCAACTCTATCTTCTGGGCAAGGAGGTCTATCATCGCGATGCTCACTGCGTCACCTGCCACCAGGCCAATGCAAAGGGACTCCCTGATGCCGGCTTCCCACCCATCTCACGAACGAGGTGGGTGAACGGAGACGCCGATCGCTTGATTCTGCTCACTCTGAAAGGCCTCGTGGGTGAGATCGAGGTCAGTGGCAAAAAATACATGGGGGCCATGACTCCTTTCGAGGGCCTTCTCGACGACAAGGAAGTGGCGGCCGTGCTCACCTACGTGCGAAACTCCTTTGGCAACAAAGCCAGCGTCATCCAACCCGGGCAAGTAAAGAAAATACGCGACGCACACGAAGGCCGACCGGATCTCCTCCAGGCCCCCGAGCTGCTCAAAAAGTATCCGCACGCGGATTAGCCGGAATTTTTTCAACTGAAAACTGTTACACTTTTCCCGTTTTGCGGAGAGAAAAGGTGGCCAACTCCAACATAGAGATCTCAAGCCAACCTCAAACATGAAATCCCCAACCTTACATCGCCCGGTCTCTGTTCTGGTCGCACTGATCTGCCTGCTGGGACTGCAAACGGCGCTCTTTGCCGATGACCAGCCGAACATCGTTTACATCGTCGCCGATAATATCGGATTCGAGCACATGGGAAAAGCCTACGGCGGCCCGACCAGCACGCCGACGATGGACAGCATTGCGGAAGAAGGTGCCTTGATGCAACGCATGTATGTACCGAATCCCCTGTGCGTCCCGAGCCGCTACAGCATCCTGTCCGGTCGATATCCGGAACGATGCAGTGCGAAGGAATACCTGAAAAAGTATCCCGCCGGCGAGGAAGCCTGGGACAGCGGAGTAGAACTGGAGCCGGACCTTCCCAATCTGCCGAAGACCTTGCAGTCCGCCGGATATACCACGGGGTTTGTCGGGAAGTTCCACAACGCCCACGGGAAAGATGGATTGACCTCCCGGAAGAAATGGGACGGCACCCATATCACCGATCCGGAAGTCACGCCAATACTCGAGAAACTCAACGACGGGCTCAATCGACACATCCAGTCCTGCGGATTCGACTGGGTCGGCGGAGCAGCATTCGGAAACGGGCTCGTCAGCGCGGCGAGCGGCATCGATACCGACGGCGTTCATCACAATCTTGAGTGGGAAGTCGACAACGCTCTGACCTTCCTCGATCAACAGAAAGACAAAGATAAGCCCTTCTTCCTCTATCTCGCGACGAAGCTCTTCCACCTGCCCGTCAATACCGAGGAGGATTTCCTTTCCGACTACGACAAGGTCGGACGCTACACCGAACGCGGTACCCTGAAGGAAGCGCCGAACGTTCCCATGCCCCCGCGGAAGGAGATCGTCGACATCGCCCGTCGGGAAGTGGGTGAAGCTGCTATCGAGGACAAAGGGCTCGACCGCAACGCCATCGCACTGCGTGTCCTGGACTTCGGGATCAAGGCAATCCTTGATCGTTTGCAAGCCATGGGAGTCGAGGAAAACACTATCGTTATTTTTGTGTCCGACAACGCCCAGGTCGGTAAGTCCACCGTTTACGAAGGCGGTATTCACGTGCCTTCCGCGATCCGATGGCCGCGCGTCATTCCTACCGGCACGAAGGTGTCCGAAATCGTATCGACTGTCGATATCGCCGCCACCTTGATCGATGTCGCGGGGACGACGCCTCCGGAAGCGATGAAAGCCGACGGGACGAGTTTTCTGCCGATACTCAAAGGCGACGAAAACGCCAAGTGGGACAACGTGACCTTTGCCGAATACAACTGCGCCAAGGCGGTCGTGACGCCTCGCTGGAAATACATCGCGGTCCGCTATCCCGAAGAGCAGTGGAAGAAAATCGTCGCGGAAGATGCCCGCAACCCCACGGCACCGGATTTCGGGGGTAACCCCAACCGGAAAAAGAAGTGGGAGAAATTCACGAAGCCCGATCTCGTCGAAAGCCAGTTACCGATGGCAATGAACATCCATCGCTATTGGAGTCCGCACGACATGAACCATGTCAAAAGAGCGGGGACTTTTCCCTTCATGTTTGACCTCGATCAACTCTACGACCTGGAGAATGATCCCAACGAACAACACAACCTCGCCGACAATCCCGAATACGCGGAGAAGTTGGCCGAAATGAAAGAGTTGATGAAAAGAGAAGTCTCGAAACTGGACCGTCCTTTTGGAGAATTTTCGGAAATACCGGGATACCTTCCCAAATGATACGCGCCCCTTATTCCGGGAGGTGAAAGAAAGAGCAAACCCATGTTGTCGAAAGAAGATCAGGAAACCTTTACCCGTTTGTGGACCGAAGCCCAGCCGACGGTTTCGCACTACCTGCTGTCGCTCGTACGTGACTCAACGATCGCCAAGGACCTACTCCAATCGACTGCGCTGGTGCTCCTTCGCAAGTTTGACGATTACGACCGCGATGAGCCGTTTCTCCCCTGGGCCATGGGAGTGGCGAAATTCGAAGTACTCGGTCATCGCCGGGACACTGCACGGAGCCGGGTGATTTTCGATTCCGAAATGCTCGACCGCTACACCGGGCGGTGGTCGGAAATGGCAACGGAGCAATCCGATGAGACGACGGCCCTGCAGGATTGCCTGAAGAAATTGCCGGAGCGACTTCGGCACCTCGTTCGCCTGCGCTACTACGAAGAGCAGAATTCCAAAGAAATTTCGAAAGCGCTCGATCTCACCGCCGGCAACGTTCGCGTCACCCTGCAACGAACCCGCGAGCAGCTCCGCCAATGCGTCGAGCAATCCCTCGGCACCGAAGGAGGTCGCGCATGAAGGATAAAGATCTACTCATCGCAGGCTGGCTCGACGGTGATCTCGATCCCGGCGAGGAGAAACGTCTCAAAGTCTGGCTCGAAGAAAATCCGGCGCATCTCGATCAACTCGTCGAGGCTTCAATCCGCGACCAGCAACTTCGCGAAGCGGTTCAGCTATCCGAAAGAGCGAGATCGACCGGGAAGATCCGCCCCTTTGCCGAAAGGAGAAACAGGTTTATCCCGTCGCTGGCTGCGGCAGCGCTTGTCGTTCTGGGAGTCGGTGCCACGCTGTGGTTTTCGTCGGCCAGGGACAAACTCGTCGAAGTCGAGATCGTATCCGCAGACAACGCCCGTCTCGAGAACCGTGTCGAAGAGCTCGTCTCAGGATCGAAGCTTTCTCTCGGGCCGGTCTTTCTCGAAAGTGGCCGCCTCGTACTCGACCTCGCTTCGGGCGTCCGGCTTGAAATGATCGCTCCGCTCAAAGCGAGACTGATCGACGACATGCACCTGCGGCTCGAGGCAGGCCGACTCAACGCCGACGTCGGTGAGCGGGGCAAGGGCTTCACCGTTTACACCGAAGCAGGTGACATCATTGATCTGGGAACTGAGTTCGGCATCGAGGTCGATTCGGACGGAGAAAGCCGGGTTGCGGTTTTCTCCGGCCAGGTCGAGGTGCATCCGCGAGAGAAAGGTATAAGCAAACGAAAAGAGAAAATCACTCTGAACGAGGGACAGGCAGCGCGCTTTTCCGCTCTTGCCGGTTTGCGCCGCTGGGACCGCGTCGCTATCGCAGCGAAGGCGGCCGGCATCTCTGACAGCCAGTATTCCGGGATTGTCAGGTCAGTGCGCGACAATCTTGGCGACAAGGAGCTCCATCCCTTTTACGGCGTCGTCAGCGAAGGGATGCGCGAGGGCGCGCTAGCCCACACCGACAAACCAAATCCAGCCTGGCGGGCACTCGAAGGTGAGGCGTTTCCCGAATGGCTCATCGGGGCTGATCAGATCCGTACCTATCATCAATTCCGTAATCGCCTCCGCTACAAGCTGGAGCTGGACCTCGCCGAACCCGCCGTCGTCTACGTCTTCCAGGATATCCGCGAGGAAGCCCCCGCCTGGCTGACCCGCGATTTTTCCGACACCGGAACCCGCATCCGCGTCGGTCCGTGGAACCCCGCCGTCGCCGACGAACCCGGCGTCGTCATGAAAGAGGACAGCCCCTATCTCACCGCCGGAATCTGGAAACGCGAAGTGCCTGCCGGCATCGTGAAGCTAGGACCGCCGCGGGACGAGGACTCGGAAGGCCCCGTTGCGATGTATGGACTCGCGGTAAAGCCGCAACAGACGGAACGCTGACTCACATGACGAGAAGGCTCTACGGCCAAAAGAACATAGATTCGACTACGGGTAGAAAACGGGAATCGACTTTTTCATCTGGAGGCTGCCTTTACAGGTCCAAATCAACGGGCAGGAATTGGGTAAATCCCCGAGAGCAAAGATGATCCCGGGTGGGGCGAATCGTCCCGTTGAACAGCTTGCTCCGATGCGATGCAATGACAAGCCCTCTCTGCTTCGCTGCGAAGCCGGGCGATGACCCGGGCATTCCAGAGGACCACCCGGATCGGCAGGGACGCCTCTCCCTACCCTGATAATCCCCCCGGTAGTAGGAGTTCTGAGCGATCAGGTCCCCTCATCGATTCACCTTCAGTTTGTGCAAGCGCTTCTCATCCGCTCCGATGCCGTCCTGCACTTTCTGAACGGGTTCCCACGTCGAAGTGGCTTCGTCCCCTATCACCTTCTGAAACTCCGGAAACGTTTGCGGAGTGTAGGTTTTGTGTACCACGCGGAGAGTTTTGTAATGGTAACTGTTGCCATCGCCACGCCAGATCGTATTC
>JAYWLB010000087.1:0-2581 GCA_035967665.1 Verrucomicrobiales bacterium BCK34 | reverse complement strand
TCTGAGAGGCTTGCCCCGTGTAATCCGAATCCGCTGTCGTCGCGGTTCCGTCTGCGGTGCTGTAGGTCACAATCGTATCAACATCGACCGGGTTATCGAGCGTCACCGTAAATTCGAGATTGCCTCCTTCAGCAACCGTCGCGTTTCCGATTGAGACGAGTGCCGCGTCATTATTCGTAATCGTTCCTTCGCCCTGATTATCGGCGATACTCACATTACCAACCGCAATCAGGTTGCTGAGGTTTACGAGGAAGTTCTCGTCGAGTTCCACAACTTGATCGCCGTTAACTGTCACGCTGATCATTTTGGTTTCGCCTGCGTTGCCGACGAAGTTCAATGTTCCGCTCGTCGAAACGTAATCCGAGTCAGCCGTTGTCGCGGTGCCGTCGGCTGTCGCATATTCAACTGAGACGCCGCTCTGAACCGCAACATCAAGGGTCACCGTGAAAGTCGCGACCTGTGATCCACCGTCACCCTCTGTGACCGTGACATCATTGATCGTCAGTGCAGCAACATCGTCGTCCGTGATCGTCCCGGTCGCCGTGCCGGTTCCGATCTCAACCCGGCTCGTGTCAGTGATACCGTTGTATTCAGCATTACTCAAATTCACGAGAACAGTTTCGCTGCCCTCTACAATGACATCGCCATTCACCAATACGGTGATGGTCTGAGTGGTTACCCCGGCAGCAAACGTCAGCGTGCCGCTTTGAGCAACGTAGTCACTTCCGGCATTCGCGGTGCCGTCAGCGGTCGTGAAATCAACTGTGATTGGTTCCTGCGCTGCCTTATCAAGTGTCACCGTGTAAACCAGACCCACGGTTCCGGTATTACCTTCCGTCACTGCAGCGACCGGATCACTGATCGTGATGATGGCCTTGTCGTCATTGGTGATCGTGCCTTCACCCTGGCTGTCGGCGATCGTTACGTTACCCACTGCGACGAGGCTGCTCAGGTTGACGAGGAAATTCTCATCCAACTCCACCGTCTCATCGCCGTTAACCACGACCGTGATCGTCTTCATTTCTCCAGCTGACCCGGTGAAATTCAACGTGCCACTCTTGGCATCGTAATCCGAATTCGCGGTTGTCGCAGTTCCGTCGGCGGTTGCAAAATTGACATTCACTCCGCTTTGCACGGCATTATCGAGCGTCACAGTGAAGGTCGCGTTGACCGTTCCCGGGGCGTTGCCCTCGGTGACCGTGACATCATTGATTGTCAGTGCCGCCGCATCATCATCGTTGATCGTGCCAACGCCCTGAGCGTCGCCGATCACGACTCGCGTCGCATCGGTGGCACCGTCGAATTTAGGATCGGTTAGATTAACAAGAACGGTTTCGTTCCCCTCAACCACTTCGTCGCCGTTTACGACGACGCTGATGGTCTTGGTGGTCTCGCCTGCGGCAAAGGTCAGTGTGCCACTCTGAGTAACGTAATCGCTACCAGCCGTCGCAGTTCCATCCGCAGTTGCGAAATCTACTGTAATTGGTTCCTGCGCAACGTTGTCGAGCGTCACAGTGTAAACCAGAGTTACGGTTCCACTGTCCCCTTCGGTCACAGCAACCGGATCACTGATCGTGATCGTCGCGAGGTCGTCGTTGAGAATTGTTCCGATGCCCTGCGCGTCATCAATCTCGACCCGCGTTGCATCAGTTGCGCCGTCGAAACGAGCATTCGTGAGATTCATTTCAAAAGTCTCGTCGTCCTCGACGATAGCATCGGTATCGATACTCACCGTCACCGTTGCGCTGCTCTCACCGGCCAAAATCGTCACGGGTTGGTTCACAACACTCTGAAAATCGCTTCCCGCAGCAGCCGTCAAAGCCGCGCTGTTCACGACAACGGTCATGTCCTTGCTCGCAACCTTGTCAGTCGATACGGTGAAGACGAAGGTTGAGAACCCGCCGCTTCCTTCCAGCTGCGTCACATCGCTAATGGAGAGGAGTGCTTTGTCATCATTCGTGATCGTCCCCTCACCGGTATCATCCGCTATCGTCACGGCGCGTCCGTTCGGCGCAAGCGCACTGAGCACCACCGTCATGGTCTCGTCGTTTTCGACGATAAGATCTTCTGTCGTTGCAATCGTGATTGTTTTGCTCGTCTCACCCGGTGCGAATGTCAGGGTCGTGCTGGCAACTTCCGTGAAGTCCCCGGCTCCGGCGCTACCGACAACTGTCGCGTAATCAAACGATACCGCTGCATCGGACTCATTCGTCATTGTCACGGTGAAGACAAGATTCCCGCCTTCGTCGATGGTGGCGTCGCTGATCGAAATCGTCGCGGCATCATCGTTAGTGATCGTGCCGGTTCCGGTATTCGCTGTTCCATCAATGGTGACATCGCGTCCTCCAGCAGCAACGCCTGTCAGCGTCACCGTCATCGTCTCATCGAGTTCGACTTTGTTGTCAGCCGTCGTCGCAATCGTGATCGTTCCCGTCGTATCGCCGGCCAGAATCGTGATCATCTGAGAGGCTTGCCCCGTGTAATCCGAATCCGCTGTCGTCGCGGTTCCGTCTGCGGTGCTGTAGGTCACAATCGTATCAACATCGACCGGGTTATCGAGCGTCACCGTAAATTCGAGATT